>NZ_JAGINO010000025.1 GCF_017876115.1 Azospirillum picis | reverse complement strand
CCGCAACGTCCAGCAGGCCGCCTCCGGCACGCAGGAGGTCTCAGGCAGCATCGTCCAGGTCAATCAGGCCGCCGACGAGGCCGGCAGCGCCGCCGGCCAGGTGCTCACCGCGGCAAGCGAGCTGTCGCGCCAAGCCGAGATGATGCGACGCGACGTCGAGACCTTCCTCGGCGACATCAAGGCCGCCTGACCGCCGGGCGGGGCAGCAGGGAGCGGGGAGCGTCGCCGCCCCGCCCCGCTCCTAATCCAGTCCGCCGGCATCCGGCCCGACCGGCATGGCGCGCCAGCCGTCGTCGCCGAGACATTCCAGCGGGTGGAACTTGGCCTTGTAGGCCATCTTGCGGCTGTGAGCGATCCAGTAACCGAGATAGACGTAGGGCATGCCGGCAAGCCGGGCCCGCTCAATCAGGCCAAGGATCATGAAGGTGCCGAGGCTGCGGCGATCCTGGGCGGCATCATAGAAGCTGTAGACCGCCGAATACCCGTCGGCCAGCCGGTCGGTCAGCATGCAGCCGATCAGCCGGCCCTGCTCGTCGCGGGCCTCCAGCAGGTTGGTGTCCGCCCGCCCCTCGTCCACCATGGCGGCGAAGTCCCCCATCGCCATGCGGGCCATGTCGGAATCGCCGTGACGGGAGTTCTGGTAGAGCGCGAACAGCCGGTACTGTTCCGATGTGGCATAGGCCGGCCGTTCGCTCAACGTCAGCCCGGCATTCAGCTTCAGCACCCGCCGCTGCGACCGCGAGGGGATGAATTCGCCGACCGGCACCCGAACCGGCACGCAGGCTTGGCAGTTCGGACAGACCGGCCGGTAGACGATGTCATGGCTGCGGCGGAAGCCGGCCCGCGACAGGGTGGAATTGACCTCCGTCGCGTAGGGGCCGATCAGCCGGGTGAACAGCTTGCGCTCCACGCGCCCGGGCAGGTAGGGACACGGCATCGGCCCCGACCGGAAGAACTGCTGCAAGGGACGCTGGGGCGGCTGGATGACCGACATTCTGACCGCGAACCATCACGACTGTGACCGGGAGGCGGAGGGGGGCTTCCCCTCCGCGGCGGCAGCTTACTGCGACTGGCTCTGAACTGCCAGAGGCGGCTGGAAGCCGAAGAACGCCTGCGCGATCTCCGTGGTGATGCGGCTCAACTGAAGCTGTATCCAATCGAGATATTCGTGCAGTCCATCCCGCAGCACCGCGTCGATGGGGCGCGACATGAGCGCCGCCAGCAGTTCGTCCACCTGCTCCATCGCCGCGGCCCCGCCCCGCATCTCGTAGCGCGAACGCATCCGGGTGAGGACGCCGTCGATCTGGCGGACGCACATCACCAGCGAGCGCGGGAAGCCTTCGTTGTACAGCATGAAGCCCGCCACCGTGGCCGGCGACATGCCGCGCGGATAGACGCGGCGGAAGGCGTGATAGCCGGCGGTGGAGCGGAGCACCGTCATCCATTGGCTGGCGTCCAGCGGCGAACCGACGTCCAACGGCGAGGGCAGCAGCGTGTGGTACTTGATGTCGAGCAGGCGCGTTGTCTGGTCGGCCCGCTCGATGTACTTGCCCATCTGGTAGAAGTACCAGCCCTGGTCGCGGTAGAAGGTGCCCTCGGTGATGCCGGAGTGGGTCTGGCACTCCTCCTTGATCCAGGTGCAGATCTTGGACAGGTTCTGCGCCGCGACGTCCTTGACGGACATCTCAAGCAGCTTGTTGTGGAACACGTTGATCTGCGTCCACATCTCGGTCGAGATCCAGGGACGCAGGGTCCGCGCGTTCTCCCGCGCCATGCGCAGCATCGACAGCAGCGAGTTCTGGTTCTGCGCGTCGAACATGTAGTAGTGGACCACCGCATCCGCCGTCGGACGGTCGTGGCGGCTGAAGAAGTCCTTCTCGTCCGCGTTCAGTTGGACGATGGAGAACCAGTTGGTGGCGCCGCGGGTGTCGCGCGCAAAGGTCTCGTGCACGTCGAGGATGCGGGCCATGTTCTCGGCCCGCTCCATGTAGCGGGCCATCCAGAAAATGCACTCGGCATAACGGGCGAGCAGGTTCATGCCGCACCACCTTCCAGAACCCAGGTGTCCTTCGAGCCGCCGCCCTGGGACGAATTGACGATCAGCGTTCCCTTCTTCAGCGCCACGCGCGACAGGCCGCCCGGCAGGACCCAGGTGCTCTTGCCGGTGATGGCGAAGGGACGCAGGTCGACGTGGCGCGGCTCGATGGCGTCGTCGCAGACCGTCGGGCAGACCGACAGGTCGACGACCGGCTGGCTGATGTAGTTGGCCGGATCGGCGAGCAGCTTGGCCCGGCAATCCTCCAGCTCGGCCTTGCTGGCGCGCGGGCCGATGGTGATGCCGTAGCCGCCGGCCTCGCCGACCGGCTTGACCACAAGTTCGCTCAGGTGGTCGAGCGTGTATTGCAGCGCATCGTCCTCGCGGCAGATGCGGGTGTCGACGTTGGGGATGATCGGGTCCTGGTCCAGGTAGTACTTGATCATCCGGGGAACGTAGCAGTAGACCGCCTTGTCGTCGGCGACGCCGGTTCCGATCGCGTTGGCCAGCGCCACGTTGCCCTTGCGGTAGGCCTCCAGGATGCCCGGCACGCCCAGCAGGCTGTCGGGATTGAATGCCTGGGGATCGAGGAAGGCATCGTCGAGCCTGCGGTAGATCGAATGGACCGGCGCCAGACCGTTGGTGGTCTTCATGTAGACGCGGTCGTTCTCCACCACGAGGTCGCGCCCCTCCACCAGCGGCACGCCCATCTCGCGGGCAAGGAAGATGTGCTCGAAATAGGCGGAATTGTAGGTGCCCGGCGACAGCAGCACAACTTGCGGGTCATCGACGCCCTGCGGCGCGATCTCGACCATGGCGTCGAGCAGCCGGTGGCCGTAATTGTCGACGGGGCGGATGCCGATGTCCTGCATCAGGTCGGGGAAGACCCGCTGCATCATGTGCCGGTTCTCCACGACGTAGGACACGCCCGAGGGCACGCGGCCGTTGTCCTCCAGCACCCGGAAGGTGCCGTGCCGGTCGCGCACCAGGTCGGTGCCCATGATGTGGATGTAGGTGTCGAAGGGAACGTCCAGCCCGATCATCTGCGGCCGGAAATTATGGTTTCCCTCCACCAGCTCGCGCGGGATGATGCCGTCCCGCAGGATCTTCTGGTCGTGATAGATGTCGTGCAGGAACAGGTTCAGCGCAGCCACGCGCTGCTTGACGCCCGCCTCCAGGTGCGACCACTCCGGCGCGGAGATCACGCGCGGGATCACGTCGAACGGCAGGATGCGGTCGACGGCGTCCTTGTCGGAATAGACGATGAAGGTGATGCCGAGGTTGTAGAGCTCCCGCTCCGCATCCTGGGCGCGCCTGCGCAGCTCCTCGAAGTCGAGCGCTGCCAGCCGCTGTCGGATCAGCGCCGTGTGTTCGGCCGGCAAATCCATCGATCCGAACAGTTCATCGAAGTACAGCCCGGGATCATAGGATGACAAAAGGTCGGACGGTTTGCCCTCGGGTACGCTCACAGACTCCCCCGCGCTTGTATCTGACCGATCGTCGTGGGCCGGTCGGCATTGCGCCGGCCCCGGCCGCATTGTGCAGGAAGTATGACCCATCGCCGCGCGATTTGAACAGGGCATTCGAGCGTTCTGTTGTGCGACGCAATGGTAAAGCAAGAATTCAAGCAGGAGAGCTTAAGGATTTTAGCGCCAAAGTACCGGCTTGGTCCGGCTATTACCGTGCTTTGGTCGTATTCGGCGAGGAAGTCGGGCCGGTTGCTGCGGGGGATTGCCCGCCTGCCGCCGGCGCGGCCTGGGTTTCGCGCAGCAGGACCATCGTTATGCGGCGGTTGCGCGGGCTGTTGGGCTGGTCGGGCACCAGCGGATCTCGGTCGGCCTTGCCGACGACATCCTGGATTCTCGTCGGATCGATGCCGCCGGCCAGCAGGGCGCGCCTGGTCGCATTGGCCCGTTCGGTGGAGAGATCCCAGTTGTCGCGTCCCGCCCCCGACCCGAACGGCGTGGAGTCGGTGTGGCCGCTGATCGACAGCCGGTTCGGCAGCTTCGACAGCGCCTTGGCCACCTGCTGCACCAGTTGGCGCGTCTGCGGGTACATCTGGCCCGAACCGCCCGGGAACATCGAAACCCGGTCCTGGTCGACGATCTGGATGCGCAGGCCGTCGGGGGTCTGGTCGATCATCAGGTTCTGGGCCAGCGGCTCCAGTTCCGGCACCGACTGGATGGCCTGGCGGATCTCGCTGGCCGCCTGCTGGAACTGGCGCGCCTCCTTGGCGGCGCCCTGCAGGCTGTCGGCCGCCTCCTTCACGCGGTCGGCGAAGTCCGACAGCCGTTCGCCGGACTTCTGCCCGGGAATGCCGAGCTGCTTGGCCAGCTCCTCCATCCGCTTCTGGTACTCGCCCCGCGTCTCGTTGGGCTTCTGGTCGCCGAGGTCGGTGGCCTCGCCGGCCGAGGCGCTGCCGTTGGCGGCGGCGTTGCTTCCCGACTGGCCGGGCCCGGTCCCCTGCCCGGGGCCGGAGGCGGACTCGGTGGGATCGTCGGCGTCCTCCGTCTGCTGGGCGGAATAGCCGGGCGGACCGGACACCGGCACGTCGGCCGACATGGGCGAACTGGGCGAAACCTGGGCGCCCGGCACGGTGATCGTCTTGCCGCCGAGCATGCCGCCGGAGCCCGACTGCTCGCGGCTGACCGACACGGGCGAGAAATAGTCGGCGATGCCCTTGCGCTGGTCCGAGGTGGTGACGTTCAGCAGCCACAGCAGCAGGAAGAATGCCATCATCGCGGTCACGAAGTCGGCATAGGCCACCTTCCAGGCGCCGCCATGATGGCCCCCGTGCCCGCCCTTCTTCTTCTTGATGATGATCGGCCGCTCGTTGCCGCCGGAATTCCCGCTCATGCCCTGGCCGTGGCGAAAGGTTCGGGGCCCGAAGGCCCTGTCACCCCGGCGGCCGTCCCGCGCACCAGGGCACGGCTGTCGCCGCCGCTGAACCGTGCAGGGGTTTGATTAAGATCCGTTTAATGACGTTGTCTGGGGCGCGATCCGGGCTTGCCACGGGGTGCGTGCTGGATTAATTCCCCGGATTTCCTACCTTGAGTGTTCACCGGCCGGCTCTGCCGTCCCGGCCACGCCACCGCCGCCAGCGCGACCACAGCGCGGGACGCCCACAGGACGCCCATGACCCCTGAACAGCCGACCTCCGAACAGGCGACCGCCGACAACCTGACCGCCGAAAGCCCGGCCTCCGAAAGCCCGGCTGCCGAAAACCCGATCGATCCCCGGGCGTTCCGTTCCGCCCTCGGCTGCTTCGCCACCGGGATCGCCGTCATCACCACCATCGCACCGGACGGCCTTCCGATCGGCGTGACGGTGAACTCCTTCTCCTCGGTGTCTCTCGATCCGCCGCTGGTGCAGTTCTGCATCGGGCGGGCCGCGATGTCCTTCGCGGCCTTCACCACGGCGCGGCACTTCGCGGTCAACATCCTGGCCGCCGACCAGCAGGACATGTCGTCCCGCTTCTCCCGCCGCGACCTGCAGGAGCGTTGGAGCGGCCTGGACATCATCACCGGCCGCGGCGGCGTCCGCCTGCTGCCCGGCTGCCTCGCCACGCTGGAATGCGACCGCGAGCACCTCTACGACGGCGGCGACCATCTCATCGTCGTCGGCAGGGTGCGCAACCTGACGGCCCGCGAGGACGGCGAGCCGCTGCTGTATTTCCGCGGCGCCTACGCCCACCTGACCTGACCCGCCTACTCCACCGGCCGCAGCATCGCGCCCTGGCGCAGCAATTCCGCCTGCACCGCCCGGTGATGGATGTCGCGCGGCTGTTCGGTCCGCCGGCTGGCGAAGGCCGCGCAGACGCCGGCCGCCTGCCCCGTCGCCATGCAGGTGGGCGTGACGCGGTAGGAGGAATGGGCCTCGTGGCTGCCGGAGATGCAGCGGCCGGCGACCAGCAGGTTGTCCACGCCCTTGGGCAGCAGGGCGCCCATCGGGATTTCGTACCACTCCCCGGACGGCACACGCTTCAGTGTCGTGCCCTTGCCGGTCGGGCTGTGGATATCGACCGGGTAGGTGCCGCGCGCCACCGCGTCGTCGAACTTGGCGGCGCCCAGCACGTCCTCCACGCTCATGCGGTACTGGCCGACGATGCGGCGGGTCTCGCGCACGCCGGCGGCGACGCCGGTCTGGCACAGGTGGGACTCGGCGAAGCCCGGCACGTACCTCTTCATGAATGCGGCGATCTGTGCCGCCTGCCGCCGGCTTTCCCACTCCGCCCGCGTCAGGTCGAAGACGTCGGTGCCGAGCACGCCGGTGACGCGGGTGCAGTTCAGCGCCACTTCGTCGGGATGGGTGGTGCCGAAGAACAGGATGTCCTCGCGCGCGAGCGCCAGATCGCCGTTGGCGGTCGCCTTCGACACCAGGTCCCACAGCCCGTGGACGCCGCGCCATTGCGTCGGGTTCTCGTGCACGAAGGCGGAGAAGAGGCCATGGTCGAAACCGACCATGCGGAACATCAGCGTCATCGGCTGGGTCAGCCCGTCCTCCTCGCGGCCGATCTCGTAGTCGGCGCCGGACAGGGCGGCGATGTCGCCGTCTCCGGTGCAGTCGACGATGGTCGCCGCTTCGATCACCAGCGGCCCGGACTTGGTCTCGAAGACGACGCCGGACGGACGGCCGCACTCGCCGACGATGCCCGATGCGAAGGCATGCAGCAGCACCCGCACGCCGGCCTCGTCCAGAACCTCCTGCGACACCGCCTTCAGGATTTCCGGATCGAACGGCACGGTGAAGCCGGTGTCCGCGGACGGCGGGATGGCCCCGTGGGCGGCATAGAGCCGGCCGAGGAACACGGCCAGCGCCCCGCCCACCACCGGCTCGCCCGGACCATGGTCCTGCGGCATCAGCTTGGTGTTGTCGACCTCGGCGACGGAGCCGCGCTGGGTGTAGAAGCTCATCCAGGGCATCACCAGCGCCACGGTGGCGTTGCCGCCGAGGAAGCCGTAGCGCTCGACCAGGATGGTGTCCGCGCCCGCCTGCGACGCGCCGATCGCCGCCGCCATCCCCGCCGGGCCGCCGCCGACGACCAGCACGTCGCAGCGCCCGACGCGGGTGGCGGAACGCGGCGGCAGCGTGATGGTGGCAGGGTTGTGGGGCAGCGTCAGGACGGGCACGGGTCGATCTCCCAGTTTCGTTGCGCCACTTGGCGACGAGGGCGTTACGTCCCCTGGCGACGAGGGGGCGGCCGGATCAGGTGGTGCCGCGCGTGGCGAGGGGGGCGGTCCGGCGGGCGAGCTCCTGCAGGTGCGGGACGCGGTCGCGCAGCAGCGCCTGCTGGTCGGCCCGGTGGTCCCACAGCCGGTCGAGGTCGGCCAGGAAGGTGCCGGCGGTGGTGTGGGCGGCGGTGGAGCGCGGCTCCATTCCCAGCGACCCCAGGAAGTCCGCCACTTTGGAGGCATAGGGCAGCGCCATCACCGGCGTGCCGGTGATGGCGGCGAAGATCAGGAAATGCAGGCGCATGCCCAGCACGAGGTGGAGATGCTCCATCAGCCCGATGATCTGCCGCGGGCTGTACTGGTACTTCAGCAGATGCGCGCGCTCGGCCATGCTCATATGGCCCATCACGCGGTGCGCCTCGCGGACGTCGGCGCGCTCCATCGGGACGAACAGGACGTCGGCGTCGAAGCGCTCAACGATGAAGTCGGCGGCCTCGGCCAGAAGCTGGTGGTAGGCCGCCTCCGACAGCTCCGGTGCCGCCCCGCCGCGTTCGCGCACCGACAGCCCGACCAGCGGGCGGCCGCGCGGGATGCCGGCCTCCGCCAGCATCTCGGCGGTGAAGGGCTCCGGCGTCAGCAGCAGCGCCGGGTCGGCAGTGACCTCCACCGGCACCCGGACCCCAATCTCCTCGATCAGCCGCTTCGCCGACGGCTCGCGCACGGTGATGCCGTCCATCTGGTCGAGGCCGGCGCGCACGGCGTCGCGTTCCGTCTGGTGCTTCAGCGGCCCGACGCCGATGGCGAAGGTGCGGGTCGGGATGCCCAGCCGCTGGGCGATGGTGACCTCGCGCAGGTAGGTCTGCGCCTCGCTGTCGTAGAGGATGCCTCCGCCGCCCAGCAGCAGCAGGTCCAGCCTTTCCACCTCGGGCATGATCTCGTCGCGCATCGCCTCGCGCGGGTTCAGGACCCGGTCGACGGCATGGTTGGCGCGCGTGTGCTCCGCATCGCGGGTGAAGACGACGATTTCCACCCCCGGCACCGTCGCGCGCAGTTGCTCGACCGCCGAGGTCAGGATCGCTTCGTCCCCGAGGTTCAGGCCACCGTAGGAGCCCGATATTCCGATCACCGCCATCACGCCCCCCCCCGACAGCTCCGCGCCCTTGCAGCCGGCGCCATCCAGGGAAAACCCGGCGCGTCGCGGTGAAGTTCCCTGTGCCCGCGGCAGCACGATTGTTCAGCGAATGCAACGCTTAAGACCAGACAAGCCGCGGGAAGCTGCGCTATGCTGCCCTGCAATCCGCGGGGCGAAGCACCCGCATGGGCCAAGAGCATCGACAGCAAGACCGACAACGAAGCCTGAGGGAACCGAGAATGGACACTCCGCTGTGGAGCCCGAGTGAGGAACGCGTCGCGCAGTCCAACCTGACCGCCTTCCGCGAGGCGGCGAATGCGCGCTTCGGGCTGCGGCTGGACGACTACGAGGCGCTCTACAACTGGTCCATCGCCGAGAAGGAGCGCTTCTGGCGTTACCTGTGGGAATGGGCCGGACTGACCGGCGAGCTCGGCGCGGTCGACCTGCTCGACGGCGACAGGATGCCGGGCGCCCGCTGGTTTCCCGAGGCGAGCCTGAGCTACGCCGAAAACCTGCTCGCCGGCGCGCCGGACGGCGATGCGGTCGTCTTCTGGGGCGAGGACAAGGTGAAGTACCGCTGGAGCGGGGCCGAGCTGAAGGACACGGTGTCCCGGCTCCAGCAGGCGCTGAAGGCCACGGGCGTCGGCAAGGGCGACCGGGTGGCCGCCATCATGCCGAACATGCCGGAAACCCTGGCGGCCATGATCGCCACCGCCAGCCTGGGCGCGGTCTGGTCCTCCTGCTCGCCCGACTTCGGCGTGCAGGGCATCACCGACCGCTTCGGGCAGATCGAGCCGAAGGTGGTCTTCGCCCCCGACGCCTACTGGTACAACGGCAAGAGCCACGACGTCCGCGCCAAGGTGGCGCAGGTCCTGACGGACCTGCCGACCGTCGCCGCCACGGTGATCGTGCCCTACGTCGACAAGGCGCCCGACCTGTCGATGGTCCCGGGCGCGGTCGGCTTCGAGGACTTCATGGCGCCCTACCGGGCCATGGAGCCGAGCTTCGAGCGGGTGGCCTTCGACCATCCGCTGTTCATCCTCTATTCGTCCGGCACCACCGGCAAGCCCAAGTGCATCGTCCACGGCACCGGCGGCGCCCTTCTGCAGCATGTGAAGGAGCACCGGCTGCACTGCGACCTGAAGCCCGGCGACCGCCTCTTCTACTTCACCACCTGCGGCTGGATGATGTGGAACTGGCTGGTGACCGGCATCGCGTCGGGCGCGACCCTGGTGCTGTATGACGGGTCGCCCTTCGCGCCCGACGGCAACATCCTGTTCGATTATGCCGACGCGGAGAAGGTCACGCTGTTCGGGACCTCGGCGAAGTTCATCCAGTCGCTGGAGAAGTCTGGGCTGGAGCCGGTCCGGACCCATTCGCTCGCCAGCCTGCGCACCCTGACCTCCACCGGCTCGCCGCTGATGCCGGAGAACTTCGAGTTCGTCTACCGCGCCATCAAGCGGGATCTCCATCTCGCCTCCATCAGCGGCGGCACCGACATCATGTCCTGCTTCGTGCTCGGCAACCCGATCGCCCCGGTCTGGAAAGGCGAGATCCAGACTCGCGGGCTGGGAATGGCGGTGGAGGCGTTCGACGACAACGGCCACGCGGTGCGCGGAGAGAAGGGCGAACTGGTCTGCACCCGTCCCTTCCCCAGCATGCCCGTCGGATTTTGGGCCGATCCGGACGGGTCGAAATATCGTTCGGCCTATTTCGACCGCTTCGCCAACGTCTGGGTCCACGGCGACTTCATCGAGCAGACCGAGCATGGCGGCTGGGTGATCTACGGACGCTCCGACGCCGTTCTGAACCCCGGCGGCGTGCGCATCGGCACCGCGGAGATCTACCGGCAGGTGGAACAGCTTCCGGAGATCATGGAGGCGGTCTGCATCGGCCAGGAGTGGGACGGCGACGTCCGCGTCGTCCTGTTCGTGGTGCTGCGCGAGGGCATGACGCTGACCGAGGAGATGGCCGCGACCATCCGCAAGCGGATCAAGGACAACTGCTCGCCCCGCCACGTCCCGGCGAAGATCGTCCAGGTCGCCGACATCCCGCGCACCCGGTCCGGCAAGATCACCGAGCTGGCGGTCCGCGATGCCGTCCATGGCCGGCCGATCAAGAACACCGAGGCGCTGGCCAACCCGCAGGCGCTGGACGAGTTCCGCGACCGTGACGAGTTGACCGGGACGTGACGACCGGCCGCTCCAAGCCGACGCTGTTCCTCGACCTGGACGGCGTCCTCGCCGACTTCGACCGCGGCGTCGTCGCGACCACCGGCAAGCGTCCCGAGCAATTGGCGATGAAGGACATGTGGCGGGCATTGTCCCGCCACGACGACTTCTTCGGAACGCTGGAGTTCATGCACGACGCGCAGGAGCTGTGGGCATTCTGCGCGCCGCACCGGCCGACCATCCTGACCGGGCTGCCGCTCGGCAGTTGGGCACCGGAGCAGAAGAAGCGATGGGTCGCCCGGATGCTCGGCGCCCATGTGCCGGTCATCACCTGCATGGCGCGCGACAAGGCGCGCTATGCGACACCGGGATCGGTGCTGGTCGACGACCGGGAGAAGGCGCGCGCGCCCTGGGAAGCGGCGGGCGGGCACTTCATCCTGCACCGAAGCGCCGCCGGCAGCATCGCGGAGCTGGTCGCGCTCGGCTTTTGAAAAGGCGTCGTGGAGGGGGCATGACGGCCCCCTCCACGATCGTGCATCGCTTATGGCTTCGCCTTACTCGGCGGGAGCCGCCTTCCTCTCCTGGCTGGTCTTCCACAGGGAGACCAGCACGCCGCCGCCGATCAGGGCGAAGGTGACGCCAAGCGCGATCAGCGGGTCGGGCTTGGCGACGAGCTGGGTATAGAAGATCTTGCCGCCGATGAAGACCAGAACCAGGGCCAGCGCGTATTTCAGGTAGCGGAAGCGATGGACCATGGCCGCCAGCGCGAAGTAGAGGGCGCGCAGGCCGAGGATCGCGAAGATGTTGCTGGTGTAGACCAGGTAGGGATCGGTGGTGATGGCGAAGATCGCCGGAACGCTGTCGACCGCGAAGACCAGGTCGGCGAGTTCCACCATGATCAGCGCCAGCAGCAGCGGCGTCGCCGCCCAGCGGGCCGCGCCGCCACCTCCGTTGCCGCTGCCGCTTCCGTTGTCACTGGGGACCTTGACCAGGAAGTGATGGCCGTGGAAGCGGTCGGTGACGCGGATGTGCCGCTTCAGGAAGCGCAGCACCACGTTGTCGCCGAGGTCCGTCTGCTCGTCGGACGACGCGAACAGCATCTTCACGCCGGTCAGCAGCAGGAAGGCGCCGAACACGTAGAGGACCCAGTGGAACTCGGACACGAGGGCGGCGCCGGCGGCGATCATCAGGCCGCGCAGGAAGATGACGCCCAGGATACCCCAGAACAGGACCCGATGCTGCAGCGCTCGCGGCACGGCGAAGTAGCTGAATATCAGCGATATGACGAAGACGTTGTCGAGCGACAGGCTCTTCTCGACGAAGAAGCCGGTGTAATATTGCAATCCGGCTTCACTGCCCATCGACCACCATATCCAACCGCCGAACAGCACCGCGATGGTGATATAGAAGGCAGACAGCTTCAGGCTTTCCCCGACGCCGATCTCGTGGTCGCGCCGGTTCAGCACTCCCAGGTCGAGCGCAAGCAGCGTGAGGACGACGCCGACGAAAACAAGCCAAATCCAGACAGGTTTTCCCAAAAATTCGAGAAAGACCGGTGCGATCACACTGTCCATCGCAAAACCCACTTGATGACGCTGCGTCAGCGAAGAGATCAAGCGGTTCCGACATCACGACCGACGCCTCGGTCGCCAGAGGGGCCCGGACCCGAATGCCTTGCCAGATGGTGTTTCCTTTGCACCAGTCAAGACTGCCCAAGTCCTCGCCACGGCACTTGGGGCACCGCGGTGCGACAGACAGTACGAGTCGCAGCGGAATCCCTGGAAATATACGGGGATGATGCGGTTGCAGCCGGCCACGGCGCTGCGAACACGCGGTCTTGATGCAGCTTCGCCACAGGTCGGGACAGAACAGAGGGCAAGAAAAACACCGTCGGTTGCCAAAACGTTGTTCGCTCTTGTGCGGATGGAGCCGTTCTGCCAATAACTCCGAAAAACCGAAACCAAACCGACCAAATGGAGTTTTGAATGAACCAGGCCGAGCTGATCGAGACCGTCGCCACCAATGCCGGCATCAAGAAGGCCGATGCAGCCAAGGTCGTCCAGGCGGTGTTCGAGGGCATCTCCGGCGCGCTGGGCCGTGGCGATGACGTCCGTCTGGCCGGTTTCGGCATTTTCGAGGTGGCCGAGCGCGCCGCACGCGAGGGTCGCAACCCCCGCACCGGCGAAGTCGTCGCCATTGCCGCCTCCAAGGCCCCGAAGTTCAAGCCTGCCAAGCAGCTCCGCGATCTGGTGAACGGCTGAGCCGACGGCCGCCACCCTCACTGGAGAGCGCAGTCATGACCATCGATCAAACCGAACTGCAGACGCTGACCGCCAGGGTCGTTGCCGCCTATGTCGGCAACAATTCCGTGCCGGTCCATGATCTGCCGACGCTGATCAACAGCGTCCAGACCGCTTTCCGTTCCCTCGGCGAAGAGAAGCCGGCTCCGGCGAAGACGGAACTGGTTCCTGCCGTGGCGATCAAGAAATCGGTGACCCCCGAGTTCATCGTCTGCCTGGAGGACGGAAAGAAGCTGAAGATGCTCAAGCGGCATCTGAAGACCGTCTACGACATGACGCCGGACGAATACCGCAGCAAGTGGGGTCTGCCGCCGGAATATCCGATGGTGGCGCCGAACTACGCCAAGGCGCGCTCGGAGATGGCGACCAAGCTCGGCCTCGGCCGGAAGCGCGCTGCCGCGGACTGAGCGGCGGCCAAGTTGATTGAAGGCGCCGGCCAAGGGCGCCGACGGACGACGATTGAGGGCGCGCCCGCGGGGCGCGCCCTTTTCTTGTGGCGCTTGGCAGGCCGGTGTCCTTGCAACCGGTCTGCCGGGCATCGCCGCTGCCGTCGGCACGGCGGTCTGCCCCGAAGTCATAACCGGCAGCCTATGACCAAGGTTCGAATGGCGAAGCCGGTCGGCCTTCCCATCTAGGGTTCCTAGGCTCGGCGATCCTCTATCCTCTTCCTCGCCGCATCGGCATAGACCTCCCTGCCCTGTCCGACCAGACTTTGGTGGATGCATTCCCTGGGGCAGGCAGCGGGTCCGATGCGGGGGACCTTGGGACGCCCGGCCGCGAAAGGGCGACCTGCCCAAAAGGCGATCTGCGAATCGGCTGGTGTCATAGACACACACCCTCCCACAGACCGGGGGTACGGGTGGAAGAAGAGCCGGGGTATACGCCGAAAAACACCCGGAACATGCCCTTTAACGGCTTGATCGAATTGGCGTGTCCGGCCACATTAACATTATCGGAAGGACGCGGTTCCTTTCGAAGCCCGGTGAAAACCAAAACCCACAACAGCAAGAGCCGAAACGGCGGACGAGAATCCTACGTCCGACGACGGATCATCGCCTCAGGCGATCCCCGCGCCAGAATCCGGTTGGGCAGACCTCCCGCGGGTTGCCACTGGAAGCGTAGAAGAGGAGGCATTCGCGTGCTGAAGAAACTGCTGACCGGTGAGAACGCCAGCCTGACCCGCTACATCGAGGAGTCCAAGCGCTTCCCGATCCTTGCGCCGGACAACGAACGCGATCTTGCCATCGCCTGGCGCGAACGCGGCGATGCACAGGCACTGGAGCAGCTTGTGGGCAGCCACCTGCGCCTCGTCATCAAGATCGCCCGCGGTTTCGGCGGCTACGGCCTGCCCCTGGTCGATCTGGTGGCGGAGGGAAATGTCGGCCTGATGCAGGCCGCCCAGAAATTCGATCCGCAGCGCGGCTTCCGTTTCGCCACCTATGCCACCTGGTGGATCCGGGCTGCGATCCAGGAATATATCCTGCATAGCTGGTCGCTGGTGAAGATGGGCACCACCGCAGCCCAGAAGAAGCTGTTCTTCAACCTGCGCCGCCTGAAGAGCCAGATGGCCGAGTTGGAACAGGGCGACCTGTCGCCCGAGACGGTGGCGACCATCGCCGCCGAGCTGGATGTTCCGGAGAACGAGGTGGTGGAAATGAACCGCCGCCTCGCCGCCAACGACAGCTCGCTCGATGCCACGCTGTCGACCGACGGCGAGACCAACTGGCTGGAGCTGCTTGCCGACGAGCGTCCGACCCAGGACACCATGCTGGCCGACGCCGACGAACTGGCGCTGCGCCGCCGGCTGGTCGGGCAGGCTCTCGATCGTCTCGACGCACGCGAGCGGCGTATCCTGTTCGAGCGCCGGCTGAAGGATGACCCCTCCACCCTGGAGGCGCTCAGCCAGCAGTTCTCGGTGTCCCGCGAACGCGTTCGCCAGATCGAGGTGCGGGCCTTCGAAAAGCTGCAGAAGGCGGTGCTGAGCGCGGCGCAGGCCCTGCGCCGTCCGGCCACCCCGATGGTCGCCTGACCCACGTCCATTCCCGTCCGGCGCCGGCAGCCCCGGACGGGTCCATGGCGGGCGGACAGCCCGTTCCTTTGCCTCCAGACCTGTCACCTTGTCCGCCGGCGGCGCCCATCGCACCGCCGGCCTTTTTTTGCCTGCACCGCGGCAGGGGCTGGGACTGGACCGGGGTGGGGCGCCAAGCCGGACCGGCGATGGCGTCCATCGAGCCGTTCGGTGGGCGCCACCTGCGACAAACTGTCCGGTTCAAAGATGCGAATGCCTGATCATGATGTGCCTCCCGGTGGACAGGCTGGCCCCCGCAGAAAATCCCAGCACCCTTGTCTTAGGCTTAAACGGGGAAAGGGCTTCCATGTCGTACGGTGCGCAAACCCAGTCGGTGCTGGAACGCATGTCCTTCCTGCGCATCGATGAGGCGACGAAAGCCACCCTGCGGGAATTCCAGCCATATCTGGCGCAGCGCATCGACCAGATCATGGACGATTTCTACAATTATCTGCATGGCGTCCCGCAGGTGGCGCCCCTGGTGGCGAACCCCGCCGTCACCGGGCGGGCGCGGGAGTTGCAGAAGCAGCACTGGCTGCGCAACGTCTTCACCGGCACCTTCGACGAAGCCTATGTCAATCAGGTCCTGAAGATCGGCCAGACCCACCAGCGGATCGGCCTGGAGCCGCGCTGGTACACCGGCGCCTATTGCTTCACGCTGAACAGATTGATCGACCTGGCATCCACCATCCACCGCAAAAAGCCCGAGAAGCTGTCGCAGCTCCTGCAGGCAATCAACAAGGCGGTGTTCCTGGACATGGATCTCGCCACCTCCGTCTACATGGACCTGAACACGGCGGCCATCATCAGCCGCGAGCTGGGCACCACGGCCGACAGCTTCGAGCTGGAAGTGAAAAGCGTCGTGCAGGCCGTCGCGTCGGCGTCCCAGCAGCTCCACGTCACGGCGCTGGCGATGAGCCGGACCGCCGAGGCGACCAGCGAACAGTCGACGCAGGTCGCCGCAGCGGCGGAGGAGGCCTCGGTCAATATCCAGACGGTCGCCGCGGCCGCGGAGGAACTCACCGCCTCGATCGGCGAGATCAGCCATCAGGTCACACAGTCGGCGGCCATCGCCAACGCGGCGATGACCGAGGCAGAACGGACCAATGCCACGGTCCAGGGACTTGCGGACGCCGCCAGCCGCATCGGCCAGGTGGTGAAGCTGATCCACGATATTGCAAGCCAGACCAACCTGCTGGCCTTGAACGCCACCATCGAAGCGGCCCGTGCCGGCGAAGCGGGCAAGGGCTTCGCCGTCGTCGCCGGCGAGGTGAAGAGCCTGGCAAACCAGACGGCCAAGGCGACCGACGAGATCAATGCACAGATCGGTGCCGTTCAGAGGGCAACGCAGGAGGCGGTCGGCGCCATCCGCTCGATTTCCGGCACGATCGCCCGCATCAACGAGATCTCGACGTCCATCGCCACCGCGATGGAGGAGCAGGGTGCGGCGACGACGGAGATCGCCCGCAACGTCCAGCAGGCGTCCATCGGCACGCGCGAGGTGAGTGAAACCATCGTCGCGGTCAACGCGTCGGCCAACAATGCCGGCGGAGAGGCCCGCCAAGTGCTGGAGGCGACCGTCGAGCTGTCGTGCCAGTCTGCCACCCTTCACACGGAAGTCGACCGCTTCCTGGCCCGCGTGCGCGCCGGGTGACCACCTTGCGCAGGACCATGGAGGTCCTGCCTGAGTTTTCCGTCAGCGTCAGAGTGGGGGATTGAGGGGCGCGCTTGGCTGGGCGCGCCCTTAAGCCGACCGCAGCCGATAGCCGTCAGGAGACGGTACGTACCACGAGATCGCTGACAGGGATGTTCTCGGCCCGAGCCGCAAGTCGGACTTCCTCGGCCGAGTGCCAGTGGCTACGACCTCCAAGATCAGCCAGAACACCGCCGCGGAGCGCGACGAATACCCCTGTGCGGGAAAGCTTAATGATCCTCATCATAGTCCGCCCCGTCATTATTTAATATTTTAGGGAAAACAAGAGCTCTACCACATCCGAACGGATGATACCGACAAATGGGTACGTCGCTCAAGAGGCCGCTCGCTGCCACGGGAAGCTCGTTTCTGCGCTCTTCATGGTCACGGTGGTTCGCAATGCCCGACCGTTGCTGGACGGTTCACACAAGATCAACACCCGGAAACGAGAGGTTCAGTAATAATCTAAATTTTTACATAAAATGATCTTAAGAGCCTTTCCCTATCCGGCCAGACCCACCCGAAAGCTCTATACCCTCCGCACGACACCGGAACGCCCGCGCGCCATGTACGGTTATCTCGGCAACCGGTGCCTGTGTCGGCACCGTGAGCGCGAAATTTTCGTGTGAGGCAGCGGCACCATGGCAACGGCAAACCGGCGCGGCGATGCGAAGGGCACGGTTGCAAACAGCGTCTTTGGTCGTGGCGCAGGGGGGACGGCGCATTCCGGGCCGCAGACCGGAACGGCCACCATCCTGAAATTGCCCGCGATCATCAGGGCGGCCCGACAGGAGGATCTGCCGAGCCTGGAATGGTACGGGCTTCATACTCCGCACCGGGAGATCATAGCCGGCGCCTATCGCCTTCAGGAACGCGGCGACGGCGCCATGCTGCTCGCCGAAGTCAACGGCTTCCCCGTCGGTCAAATCTGTATCGATTTCCTCCGCAAACGGCCGAGCGGCCGTGCGACCCTGTGGGCCTTGCGGGTTTTCCAGCCGTTCCGCGGGTTGGGACTTGGCGCCCTGCTGGTCGCTGCGGCCGAACGCACGGTGATCCAGCGCGGCGTCGCGATTGCGGAGCTGGGAGTCGACCGCGACAATGCGGGCGTGCTGCCCTTCTATGAACGCCTCGGCTACGACCATTGCGGCCGGGAGCGCGGCCACTTCCTTTACCACACGCCCGAGGGGCGTCTGGTCCGCGTCGCCATCGATCAATGGCTGCTGTCCAAGCGGCTACCGGCGGATGGCGCCGGTCTCCGTCTCGCCGCCGAGTAGCCGGTCCTTCACTCTGCGGCCAGCGCGGCCGGCATCGGCGCCAGCCGCGCCGCCCGGCGCCGCGGCAGGTAGATCCGCGCACCGTCCAGAATCGCCGCGAGTTCGCGCATGGCGTCGCTGGCCATGCACAAGGCCACCATCGGCAGCCAGCGGTCGAGAACCTGGTTCGCGACCTCGGCGTCGCCGCCCTGCACCGCTGCCAGCGCATCAAGAAGCGCGGCTTCGTCGGTGCTGATGCGGCTACAGGCCGGGCAGCGGATTTCCGGAGACCGCACACCGGAAACGGCGAACGTGCCGAGCACGGCGAACAGCGGCAGCAGTGCGGTGTTCGGCACCCCTGCGACGTTCAACCCGATCCGCATCGACGCCATCGCGCCGGCCGTCCCGGCGCGGAACCACTGGCGTATCCCGGTCAGCAGGGCTCGTTCGGCCGCGGTCAGGTCCGATACCGTCCAGGGCGACGGACGCCCCTCTCCCACCGTCCCGCACATGCTGAAGCTCCTTCGTTCGATTGTCTGCGCACCTTAGAACATCGGCCGAGTAATTGCGAGTCATTCTTATTTTCATTGTGTATCCTGTGACAAAAAGTGGCCGCAACGACTCGGAAAGGTCCCGTTAACCACCCGCATCAATCCTGAAAAGACTCGCAGCTAGGGGGGACCGGTGGGGATGATTCGGACGCTACGAGGTGCTTTCTACGGATTGGTCGCGATTGTCGGGATCTCGGTTGCCGGAGGGATGGCAACGGCGGCCCGCCCGGCGGCGGCACAGATCGTCCTCAAGCCGGCCTATGGCGACACGTCGCTGATAGGCCCGGCGAAGGCACGCGGAGCGGTGGTCTGGAGCCACGGCCGTTCGGTCGATTCCGAAGATTCGGAAGCCCCGACCCCCCTCTACATGAAAGTGATGCGCGATGCCGGCTGGGACGTGTACCGGCTGGACCGCATGCGCGTCAGCGATACCCTGCCCAACAGTTCCCGCGCCCTCGCCGGCTATGCCGAGTCACTGAAGGCCAAGGGCTATCGCAAGGTCACACTGACCGGCCAGTCCTTCGGCGCCTTCATCTCGCTGATCGCCGCCGGCCGCACCGACGCCGTCGACGCCATCGTCGCCACCGCCCCCGCCGCCTTCGGCAACTTCAGCGAAGCCTATGACAGCTACCGCGAGAACGCGGCGCAGCTCTGGCCGATCCTTCGCGACGTCCGCCGCGCGCGCGTCATGATGTTCTTCTTTCACGGTGACGACTTCGATCCGGGTGGGCGGGCCGAGCCGGCACGCAGCATCCTGGCGCAGCGCGGCCTGAGCAGCCTGATCGTCGACCAGCCCTCGCTGCTGACCGGTCACGGCGCGGCCAACACCGGTTTGTTCGTCCGCCGCTTCGGAACCTGCATCCTCCGCTTCGCAGAGGCGCCGCCAACCGCGAACGATCCGCCGTGCGACGACTCCTGGGGCCGCAGCCCGAGCGCCGAGCTGATGCAGGCGGCCCTTCCCTCCACCGGTTCGGGCTCGGCGACGGACGCCGTCAGTTCGACGACCGCCGCGCGCCCCTACCTGGGGCTCTGGTACGGCAGCTACATCAATGGGCGCGAGGTGGCGCTCTCGGTCGAGAAGGCCGAAGGCGACACCATCTATGCCGATTATGTCCTTGGTGCCGGCATGGAGTCCGACCAGCCCTTCGAGCGCGTGCGCCGCAAGGGCCGGATCGAGGACGGCGAACTGGTGTTCGACGAACGCGGCCGTAACGTCCTGCGCTACCGCCTGCGCCCGGACGGCCGCGTCGCCGCCTCCTGGCTCGACCGCGACGGCCATGGCCGGCTCGACACCGTGCTGCGCCGGGTGAACTGATCCCCGGCCGTCACGGCACTCCCGGTGGGGGTCAGTCCTCCGCCAGGAACTTGCGGACGACCGCGATCTGGTCGTCCGACATCAGCGACGGCGCGTGGCCGGCCCCGGCGATCTCGACCACCCGCACCAGCCCTGCCGCACCCGGTCCCCGCCGCGTCATTTCCTCGGCGGTTGCGGCGCTGAGCAGATCCGACTTCGCCCCCCGCAGGACGAGGACGGGGCAGCGGACACGGTCCCACAGCGACCACAGGTCGACATCGGCGATCGGGCCGTTCTTGAACGCCTCGCCGATGGCGGGATCGTAGGCCAGACGGAAACGGCCGTCGGGCAGCGGCCGTGCGCCGTGCACGGCCATATGGCGCCAGCACTCGTCGCTGATCGTCCCGAAGCCCATCAGGATGAAACGCAGATAGGCTTCGACCGCCGCGATGTCCTCGAAGACGGGATCCTTGCCGACGTAATCGGCGATGCGCTGCAGGCCCGCCTGGGCGATGAACGGGCCGACGTCGTTGATCACCATCCGGCGGATCGGGCTGTTCGCCTGGGCCGCCAGCGTCATGCCGATCAGCCCTCCCATGGAGGTGCCGACCCAGTCGACCGTCTCCGTTCCCATCCGGGCGATCAGGGCCACCATGTCGGCGCAGTATTGCGGGTAGCCGTAGAGGGCGGGCGCGGGCAGCCAATCGCTCCGCCCCCGCCCGACCACGTCGGGACAGGCGACCCGCCAGCCGTCGGCAAGCGCCAGCGCCAGCCGGTCGAAGTCGCGTCCGTTGCGGGTCAGGCCATGGACGCAGACGGCGGTGCGCGCCGCATCGTCACGGCCCCACTGGGTATAGGCGACTCTGTGGAACCCGGCGGCGCTGAGGCCGAGAACGGTGCGTTCGGACATCGGCACGGGCGGTGACTCCTGTGTTCCGGGTTGTGGGGGTGGTCACCCTTTCTTGGGCGATTTGGCCGGGCGTGGCAATTCCTGTTCGGTCAGCGTGGCGGCCGCGTCGCGGATGGCCGGAAGGGCCGGCGACGGATTGGCGACGCTGTCGTCATAGGGATGGTTGAGATTGCCGTAGATGCGGCGGATGACGCGGATGTAATTGCGCGTCTCATCGTAGGGCGGAACCCCCTTGTAGCGGTCGACCGCCCTCTCGCCGGCGTTGTAGCCGGCGAGCGCCAGCGTCACGTCACCCTGGAAATAGGCCAGCAGCCAGCGCAGGTACTTCACGCCGCCGGTGATGTTCTGGCGGGGATCGAAGACGTCGCCGACGCCAAAGCGGTCCGCGGTGTCGGGGATCAGTTGCATCAGGCCGGCGGCATCCTTCGGCGAGACGGCATTCGTGCGGAAGGCGCTCTCGGCCTGGATCACCGCGAGCACGAGGGCCGGATCGATGCCGTATTTGGGAGCGACCGCATTCACCATCGCCACCACCTCGGCGGGCGGCGGCCCGGCTTCCCGCACCGGACCGGCACCCGGGCGGCACCATGGACGGATGCGGCCCATGCGGCCCGGCACGTAGTTGACCAGCCGGCGCGCGTCCGGATGCCCGCGGGAGGCGGCGGCCCGCAACCAGGCGGTGCCGAGCCGCTGGTCCTTGCGCACCCCCTTGCCGAACAGGTAGCGGCGGGCCAGCCGGAACGCCGCGTTCGCGTCGCCCTGCTCGGCGAGCTCGCAGTCGCCGGAGACAGCCTTGGCGGGTGCGGCCTTCACCGGCGGGACCGGAAGCTCGGCGACCGCCTCCGCCTTGGCGGCCGGCTTGCGCTCGGCCGCCTGGACTGCCGGAACCGCCATGGCGCAGGCGGCGAACAGCGCCAACGCTGCCAGCGGACCCTTCAGGACAGGACCGAGCACCTCATGCCTCCTTCGCACCGGCGTCACGCCACGGGAACAGCAATGTGGGCATGCAACCGGCCGGCGGCAAGCCGGGCGGACCCTGATGGAATCGCTCACGGCCCGCGCCGGCGGCGGCCCTGCTTCTTCGGCGCCCCCTCCGGAATGCCGCGCCCCTGGCGAGCGCTGCTGATGCCGATGCTTCCGGGGGTTTCCAGCCCGAGGTCCATCGCCTCCAGCCGGCGCAGCTCGTCGCGCAGGCGGGCGGCCTCCTCGAATTCGAGGTCGGCAGCGGCGGCGCGCATCCGCTTCTCCAGGTCGGCGATGACGGTCTTGAGGTTGTGGCCGACCAGTTCGGTGGAGTTCAGGCCGGTCTTCACCGTCACATGGTCGCCGCGCTCGAACACGCTCTCCAGGATGTCGCCAATCGCCTTCTTCACCGATTCCGGCGTGATGCCGTGTTCGAGGTTGTAGGCCATCTGCTTCTCGCGGCGGCGCGCCGTCTCGTCGATGGCGTACTTCATGCTATCGGTGATCTTGTCGGCGTAGAGGATCGCCCGCCCGTCGACATTGCGCGCCGCGCGTCCGATGGTCTGGATCAGCGAGGTCTTCGAGCGCAGATAGCCTTCCTTGTCGGCATCAAGGATCGCCACCAGCGCGCATTCCGGGATGTCCAGCCCCTCGCGCAGCAGGTTGATGCCGACCAGCACGTCGTAGGCGCCGAGCCGCAGGTCGCGGATGATCTCAATGCGCTCCAGCGTCTCGACGTCGGAGTGGATGTAGCGCACGCGCAGGCCCGCCTCGTGCATGTATTCGGTCAGCGCCTCGGCCATCTTCTTGGTCAGGGTGGTGACCAGCACGCGATAGCCCTTGGCGACCACCTCCTTGCATTCGCCGATCAGGTCGTCGACCTGCGTCTCGGTCGGCCGGATGATCACCGGCGGGTCGATCAGGCCGGTCGGACGCACCAACTGCTCGGTGAAGACGCCGCCGGTGCGCTCCAGCTCCCATGGGCCGGGCGTGGCGGAGACGAAGACCGTCTGCGGCCGCATCCCCTCCCACTCCTCGAACTTCAGCGGGCGGTTGTCCTTGGCGCTCGGCAGGCGGAAGCCGTAGTCCGACAGCGTCGATTTGCGCATCAGGTCGCCCCGGTACATGCCGCCGATCTGCGGCACCATCACGTGGCTCTCGTCGACGATCAGCAGGGCGTCACCGGGAAGATACTCGAACAGCGTCGGCGGCGGCTCGCCCGGCGCCCGACCGGTCAGGTAGCGGGAATAGTTCTCGATGCCGGCGCAGGAACCGGTTGCCGCCATCATCTCGATGTCGAAGGTCGTCCGCTGCTCCAGCCGCTGGGCCTCCAGCAGCTTGCCCTCGGCGGCGAACTCCTCCAACCTGTCCTTCAAGTCCTTCTTGATCTGCGCGATCGCCTGGTTGAGCGTCGGCTTCGGCGTCACATAGTGGCTGTTGGGATAGACGCGCACCGCCTCCAGCGCCGCCAGCTTCTCGCCGGTCAGCGGGTCGATCTCGTGGATGCCCTCGATCTCGTCGCCGAACAGCGAGATGCGCCAGGCGCGGTCCTCCATGTGGGCCGGGAACAGCTCCACCGTGTCGCCACGCACGCGGAACAGGCCGCGGCCGAAGGCGGCGTCGTTGCGCTTGTATTGCAGCTCGGTCAGCTTGCGCAGAAGTTCCGGCTGGGCGATCACCTCGCCCTTGCGCAGGTCGACCGTCATCTCGGAATAGGTCTCGACCGAGCCGATACCGTAGATGCAGGACACCGAGGCGACGATGATGACGTCGTCGCGCTCCAGCAGGGCGCGCGTGGCCGAATGGCGCATGCGGTCGATCTGCTCGTTGATCGAGGATTCCTTCTCGATGTAGGTGTCGGTCCGCGGGACGTAGGCTTCCGGCTGGTAGTAGTCGTAGTAGGAGACGAAGTACTCTACCGCGTTGTTGGGGAAGAAGGACTTCATCTCGCCGTAGAGCTGGGCGGCCAGCGTCTTGTTCGGCGCCAGGATCAGCGTCGGCCGCTGCACCGTCTGGATGACGTGCGCCATGGTGAAGGTCTTGCCCGACCCCGTCACGCCGAGCAGGACCTGGTCGCGCTCGCCCTGGCGCAGGCCGCCGGTCAATTCGACGATGGCGTTCGGCTGGTCGCCCGACGGCTTGAAGTCCGACGAAATGACGAAGGGCTTTCCGGCTTCCAGCTTCGCGAGCGGCTTGGCTGGAATGGCGGACAGGACGGGACTGGCCATGGGGCGGCGATCCGGATCAGGAGAGGGGTACGGAACGGGAACCGATTATATGGCGCAAGATGGCGGCGGTTCCAGTGGAGCGTGCCATCCCGGGAACGGTCCCGATTTGTACACAGCCATTCCCCCGGCCGTTCCAGCGCCCCTATCCCAGCGCCTTCGGGTTCGAGATGCCCAGTTGGGCCTGGACCATGGCTTCCAGCGAGTCCGCCAGCAGGTCCCGGCCGTCATGGTCGAAATCGCCCGCCGCGATCTCGATGCACAGGCGGTGCTGCAGGGCTTCGACACGCTGGCGCAGGTCCTCGCCGGACAGGCCGTCGTCGGCATCCTCGCCATAGAACGGCGCCAGCGCCGCCAGCATGGAACGGCCGGCGGCGTCCCCACCCTTGAGTTCCCGTTCGACGATGGCCAGCGCATTGGCGACCATCAGGGCGGCATAGCGTGCCTCGGGCGCGACATGCGCAAGCACGTCGGTCCGGAAGGTGGCGGCGGCGATCTCCAGCAGGCCGCAGGCGTCGGACGTGTTCCGCATCAGGCCACCTTCTCCACCGCGCCCGAAGCCGTTCTGCCGATGGCGCGCAGATGGCGCAGCAGGTCCATCTCGATTTCCGGCAGCATGCGGCCGGTCAGCGCCAGTTCCAGCGACGGCTCCGCGCCGGAGCTGTGGCGGTTCCCCTGCTCGACCGCCACCGCTGCCCAGCGCAGGTAGGCGGCGGTTTCCCAGTAGGCGACACGGACCGGATCGATGCGGCGGCCCGAGGTTTCCTCATAGCCGGCATAGAAATCCTCGCGGTCGGCGATGCCCCCGGCCTCGCGGTCGGGGCGGCGGAACCGCCAGGACCGCGCACAGAACCAGCCGAGATCCTCCATCGGATCGCTGAAGCCGGCGAACTCCCAGTCGAGGATCGCGGTCAGCGCGCCGTCCTTCACCAGATAGTTGCCGGTGCGGTAGTCGCGGTGGCAGAGCACCACCGCACCGGGGGCCGGCGCGTTGATCTCCATCCAGCGCAGGCCCCAGGCTATGACCGGGTCGCGGCGGGCCAGTTCCCCGAACCACTGGCGGAACTGTGACAGCGTGGCCTGCGCCGGGCAGTCCGGCGCTTCGGCCAGTCGCTCCAGGCCGGGCGTCTCCGGCCCGACGCGATGCAGAAGGCCGAGTTGACGGCCGAGCGCGCGCGCCAGCTCCGGCTGCGCCGCCTCCGTCCGCGTCACGGCATGGCCGGCACCCAGCCCTTCGGCGCGGCGCATGATGTAGAAGTCGCGTCCAAGGATCGCCGGATCGTCGCAGGCGATCAGCGGCTCCGGCGCCATTACCCCCGCCTCGAAGGCGACGCGCAGGACGGCGAATTCGCGCAGTTTGCCGATGCTGGCGGAGATGCGGCCGCCGCCCTCCGCACGCAGCACGCAGGCGTGGCTGCCGGCGAAGGGGCCGCCCTCGACCTCCAGGGTCACCGCGAGGTTCAGGGAGATGGCGCCGCCGCCGAGGCGGCCGTCCTCGCTCACCGTGACGCGCGATGCCCCTGCCTCGGCGGCGAGCCATCGTTCCAGGCGGCTACGGCTGTCCCCCGCCAGCAACGGGTGCGACGGCTGGTCGGACGCGGTGACGACATGCATGGTTGCCTCCCGGATCTGGCGGTTACGGACGCGTTGCCTCGCGGATTATTTTGCCGCCGATGGTAGGCACGAAGAAGGCCGGCCCACAAGATTGACCTTTGTGGGACTCCCGAACCACTCCGAAAAAGACGGCCCCTCCCCCGCCGGACGGGCGGGAGAGGGGCCGTTGCTGCTGCGGATGCGCCGACGGATCAGGCGGCGATCGGGCTGTTCGCCCCCTGCTCCTGGCCGGCCGGAACGGCCTGCTGGACCGCGGGAACCGGCGCCGGCTTGGCCTCGCGGACCGGCAGCATGTCGCCGACCGCGAAGAAGACGGCCATCAGGTTGGGCACCGCCATGGCCGCCAGCAGGACCGACCACAGCTCCAGCGACAGGGTGCCCAGCGGGTTGACCAGTGCCGCGGTGGCGGAGGCGGCGACCAGGGCGCCGGACAGCCAGGCCTCGGGCCGGGCGCAGAAGGCGCCCTTGGTCCGCTTGCCGCCCTTGGCGGTCACCCGGAAGGCGTCTTGGCTGCGGAACAGGCCGCGGACGACGGCGAGCGCCACCGTGGTGGACAGCGCCATGCCGACGGCGCAGGCGCCCAGGCTGTGGCTCCACGAGTTGCCCGAGGCATAGCGCGAGGCCAGCAGGCTGGAGCCGGCACGCAGCACCAGGGCGCCCAGCACCGCGGCGGTGGCGGCGACCGGCGGCAGGTGCAGCGGCAGCACCAGCGAGGCGAAGGTCCAGACCACGGCGGCGGCGGCGGCGAACAGGCCGACGGCATCCGACCACCAGCGGATCCAGTTGGTGACGTAGCCCAGCTTCTGCCCGACGGTCAGTTCGCCAGCACCCGGCAGGAACTTCCTCCAGTGGGCCCGGACGATCTGGGTCGACCCGAACACCCAGCGGTCACGCTGCTTGCGGAACTGCATGAAGTTGTCCGGAGCCAGGCCGGCGCCGAGGCGCTCGTCGGTGTAGGCGGCGCGATAGCCGGCCGACAGGATGCGCAGCCCCAGTTCGGTGTCCTCGCAGATGCCGGCTTCCGACCAGCCGCCGACCCGGTCCATGGCGGAACGGCGCAGCATGATCATGGTGCCGTGGCAGATGAAGGCCTGGCTCGACAGGCCCTCCTGCATGCCGACGTCGAAGAAGGGACGGTATTCGGCGGTCATGGCGGCCTTCAGCGCCGTCTCATGGCCGTCGCGGTGCTCCTGCGGGGCCTGGACGATGCCGACCGACGGATCGGCGAACACCGGGGCCAGCTTCGAGAGCCAGTCGGGGGACACGGTATAGTCGGCGTCCAGCACGGCGACGATCTCGGCGGCCGGGTCGGTGTGGCGCAGCGCGGCGTTCAGGGCGCCGGCCTTGAAGCCGGAGATCTTCTTGTACCAGTGGAACTTGAACTTGGGGCCGAGCGCCCGGCACATCTCCTCCACCGGGCGGACCAGATGCTCCTCCTCGGTGTTGTTGACCAGGACGACGACCTCGTAGTTCGGGTAGTCGAGCCGCGACAGCGAGGCCAGCGTGGCATTCAGCACGTCCGGCTGCTCGCGGCAGGCGGCGACATGCACCGACACCATCGGCTTGTGGTCGGTCTCCGGCACGGCGTGCGGCAGCAGCGCCGGGGCGCGGCCGGTCAGCAGGCGGCGGGCGACATCCACGAGGTCGGCGAAGGCGACGCTCATCATCAGGGCGCCCAGCGCGAAGGCGGAGCCCCAGGTGGTGACGGCGCCGAAGGTCAGGTACTCGGCGAAGGCGCCGGCGACGGCGGAACCGATGGCGAAGCCGATGATGTTGCCGCCGAGCGAGGCGGCCAGCGCGAAGGCGGTGTTGGTCCGGCGGCGGAACGCCGCGAAGGCGGACAGCGCGAGGCCGACGGCCAGCGCCACGGCGGCGCCGACGCGGTCGCCGTAGGGCGCGGCGACGTCGCCGGTCATCGCCCATTTCGGCTGGCGATCGGCGTCGAGCACGCCCCAGCTCGGGCCCGGCGAGCCTTCGATCGTCGACTTCCAGATGCCGTCGAACGCTTCGACGACGTTGTAGTGGATGCCCAGCGCGTTCGCCTCGGCGGCGAAGCCGCGGACGACCGCGGCCTGCGCCTCGGGCGTCGGGTAGGCGTCGTGGAAGTTCTCGCCGCCCGACGGCCAGCCGACCTCGCCGACGAAGAGCTGCTTGCCCGGATGCGCCTTGCGCACGGTGTCGAGCCGGTCGCGGATCCAGGTCAGCGCGTCGGACACCGGCACGCCTTCCCAGTAGGGCAGGACGTGGACGCCCATGAAGTCGGACGCCTTCACCGTGGCGTCGGCCTTGACCATCTCCGACCAGACGTCGGCGGTGCCGACCTTGACGCCGGCCGGCACCGCGGCGCGGACGCGCTTGATGTAGCCGGCCAGCTCGGCGTCGGTCAGCTCGGCGCGCAGCAGCGTCTCGTTGCCGACGACGATGCGCTTGATCCCGCGGAATTCCTTGGCCAGCGCGATGCCGTGCATCACCTCGCGCTCGTTGCGCAGCTTGTCCTTGCTCAGCCAGATGCCGAGCGTGACGTCGAGGCCCTTCGACACCGCGATCTCCGGCACCTCGCCCTGGGAGCCGAGGGTCGAGTAGGTCCGCACGCCGTCGGCGAAGCCGGCGATGGCGGTCATGTCCTTCTCGATCTCCCTGCGCGGCACCACCGGCTGGTGGTTGGGATCGTAGTCGCGGCCCGAGGGCGAATAGGAGACGGATTCGATGCGTCCAGGCTCCGCCCCCACCGGCGTCGGCGCATTGCGCCAGGACCAGAAGGACGCGTGGCCGGCGGTCACGGCCAGCATGGCGGCGGCAATGGCTGCGCGCCGGATCGAGTTCTTCGGGTTGCTCATGGGGAGTTCGCGTTGCCCTGTTGCAGGGTGGCCTGGGCCACCGGGTCCGTCCGCTGGCCGCTGCGCCATCGAACGTCCCCACAAACGGGCAGACCGACTTCCCTATTCCATGCCATTCAAAAATTTTTTGTGCGCTGCGGTGACCGGAACTCGGCCGGACGGATCCTGTTGGAAAACGTCCCGATCACACAGTCGCTCAACCGAGGAGAGTCACCCATGGCAACCCGCCACGAAGACAGTCCGGAGCACAAGAAGGCCCACGACCTCGCCGAGCAGGCCCTGGACAAGGCCGCCGACGGCGATGCCCGCAAGGCGCGCGACCTGATCGAGGAGGCCAAGAGCATCGACCCGAAGATCGGCGAGGAAATGTCCCGCGAAGCCGCCGAAGAGCAGCGGCAGGCCGACAAGTACGTGAAGAAGACCGACAAGTAAGCGGCACCCCCTCTCCGGCCCTCCCGCCAAGAGCGGGGAACCAGGGAGGGGGCACCGTTCGGCAGCCCTTATTCCGCCGCCACGGCCTCCTTGGCCACCGGCGGCGTCCAGCGCAGGACCGGCTTGCGCGCAGCGGCGGTCTCGTCCAGCCGGCGGCGCGGGGTCAGGCGCGGTGCCGCCTGGAAGTAGGCGGCGTCTCCCGACTTCGCCCGCTCGGCAAGCGCCCGCAGGGCGTCGACGAACTGGTCGAGACTGGCCTTGCTCTCCGTCTCCGTCGGCTCGATCAGCAGGGCTCCGTGGACGACCAGCGGGAAATACATGGTCATCGGGTGGAAGCCCTCGTCGATCAGGGCCTTCGCCATGTCCAGCGTCGTGACCCCCGTCCCCTTCAGGAAGCGGTCGTCGAACAGGCACTCGTGCATGCACGGACCTTCGAACGAGGCCGTCATCACGTCCTGCAGCCGCGCCATCACGTAGTTCGCGTTCAGCACGGCGTCGGACGATGCCTGCCACAGCCCGTCGGCACCGTGGCTGAGCATGTAGGACAGGGCGCGCACGAACATGCCCATCTGGCCGTGGAACGCTTTCATGCGGCCGAAGGCCGGGCCGTCACCGGCGTTCTCCACCAGCGCGAAGCCGTCCGTCCCATGGGTGACGTAGGGCACCGGGATGTAGGGCGCCAGCGAGTCCGCGAACACCACCGGCCCCGACCCCGGCCCGCCGCCGCCATGCGGGGTGGAGAAGGTCTTGTGCAGGTTGATGTGCATGACGTCGATGCCGAGGTCGGCCGGACGTACCCGCCCGACGATGGCGTTGAAGTTGGCGCCATCGCAGTAGAAATAGGCCCCCGCCGCATGCACCGCCTCGGCGATGGCGATGATGTCGCGCTCGAACAGGCCGCAGGTGTTGGGGTTGGTCAGCATCAGTCCGGCGACGTCGGGGCCGAGCTTGGCCTTCAGCGCTTCCAGGTCGACGCGGCCGTCGGCGGTCGCGGGAATGGCATCGACGGCGTAGCCGCATGCGGCGGCGGTCGCCGGGTTGGTGCCGTGGGCGCTCTCCGGCACCAGGATCTTGGTGCGGGCCTTGTCACCCCTGGCCTCGTGCGCGGCGCGGATCGCCATGATCCCGCACATCTCGCCATGGGCGCCGGCAGCCGGCGCCAGCGTCACCGCCGCCATCCCGGTCAGCGTCTTCAGCCAGTAGGCCAACTGGTCCATCAGTTCCAGCGCCCCCTGCACGGTGCTGACGGGCTGGAGCGGGTGGACGTCCGAGAAGCCGGGAAGCCGCGCCATCTTCTCGTTCAGGCGCGGGTTGTGCTTCATCGTGCAGGAGCCGAGCGGATAGAAGCCGCTGTCGATCGCATAGTTCTTCTGCGACAGCCGGGTGTAGTGGCGGACCACCTGCGGCTCGGCAAGACCCGGCAAGCCGACCCCGGCGCGCGGCTTCACCGCGCCGAGGCGGCTGGCGACCTTCGGCACCTCGGGCAGGTCGACGCCGGTGCGGCCGGCGCTGTCCTGCTCGAAGATCAGCGGTTCTTCGATCTGCAGGCCGCGGTTGCCGGTGACGGTGCCGGTCACGCCGTCGAACCCGGCGCTGGCGGCGGGAATGGCCGAGGGACGGCCCTGGTTGTTCATGCTCATGCCGGAACCTCAGCCCCAAGGATTTCAGTGAGCGCAGCCGCGAAGGCGTCCATGTCGGCCTCGGTGTTGGTTTCCGTCACCGCGACCAGCAGCAGGTCCTCCATCTCGCCCGGATAGAGGCGCGACACCGGCACGCCGCCCAGGATGCGGCGCTTGGCGAGGTCCTCGACCACCGCGGCGGCCGGCTTCGGCAGCTTCACCGTGAACTCGTTGAAGAAGCCGTCGTTCAGCAGTTCGACGCCGGGGACGGCGGCCAGCCTGTCGGCCATCTGCACCGCCTTGGCGTGGTTCAACTGGGCGAGCCGGGTGATCCCGGCCTCGCCGAGCAGGCTGACATGGATCGAGAAGGCCAGCGCGCACAGGCCGGAATTGGTGCAGATGTTGGACGTCGCCTTCTCGCGGCGGATGTGCTGCTCGCGGGTGGAGAGCGTCAGCACGAAGCCGCGGCGGCCGTCGGCGTCCACCGTCTCGCCGCACAGGCGGCCCGGCATCTGGCGGACATACTTGTCCTTCACCGCGAACAGCCCGACATAGGGGCCGCCGAAGTTCAGGGCGTTGCCGAAGGACTGGCCCTCCGCCGCGACGATGTCGGCGCCCATGTCGCCCGGCGGCGTCAGCAGGCCGAGCGACAGCGCTTCCGTCACCACCACCACCAGCAGGGCGCCCTTGGCCTGACAGGCGGCGGCGAGATCGCTGTGGTCGCGGACATGGCCGAAGACGTCGGGATTCTGCACGACCACGCAGGCGGTCTTGTCGTCGACCAGCGCCAGCAGGTCCTCGCCGCCGGTCGGGGCCGGCGGCATGGCCACCGCCTCGAAGCCGATGAAGCGGGCGTCGGTGGTGGTGACGTCGCGGTAATGCGGGTGCAGGCCACCGGACAGGATGGCCTTCTTCCGCCGGGTGATGCGGTTGGCCATCATCACCGCCTCGGCGCAGGAGGTGGCGCCGTCATACATCGAGGCGTTGGCGACATCCATGCCGGTCAGCAGCGCGACCTGGGTCTGGAACTCGAACAGCACCTGCAGCGTGCCCTGGCTCACCTCCGGCTGGTAGGGGGTGTAGGCGGTCAGGAACTCGCCGCGCTGGACCAGGTGGTCGACGGTGGCCGGGACATGATGGCGGTAGGCGCCGGCGCCGAGGAAGCTCGGCACCGCGCCGGCCGGCAGGTTCTTGGCCGCCATGGCGCCCAGCAGCCGCTCGACCTCGAGCTCGCCCATATGGTTGGGCAAGCCCCCGATCGGGCCGGCCAGACGGGCCGCCTCGGGTACGTCGCGGAACAGGACGTCCACCGTCTCCGCGCGGATGGCCTCCAGCATCGACTGCCGGTCGGCCTCGGTCAGGGGCAGGTACCGCATGTCAGTGCGCTTCCTCCAGGAAGGACTTGTAGGCCGCTTCGTCCATCAGCCCGTCCAGTTCCGAGGCGTCCTTGATCTGGATCTTGAAGAACCAGCCGTCGGTCTCGGCGGCGCTGTTGACCATGGCCGGATCATCGACCAGCGCCTGGTTGGCCTCGACGACGGTGCCGGAGATCGGGGCGTAGACGTCGCTGGCGGCCTTCACCGATTCGACGACGGCGGCTTCCTTGCCCTGCTCCAGCACGCGGCCGGCCTCGGGCAGCTCGACGAACACCACGTCGCCGAGCTGGCTCTGCGCGAAGTCGCTGACGCCGACGGTGGCAACGTCGCCCTCGACGAGCACCCACTCGTGGTCCTTGGTGAATTTCCTGGTCATCTGGGTCTTCCCTGTTCCTGAAGATCGTTCGTTGGCAAGCGGTTCGAAACGTCCTGGGACGATCGTCCCCGCGAAGACGGGGATGATGGTCGACGCAGCGTCGGTCGGATCAGCCGCGGTAGTAACGCTGCGGCACGAAGGGCGTGGCGGCGACGCGGGCGGCCAGTGGCTTGCCGCGCACCACCAGCGTCAGCGGCGTGTCCACCGCGGAGTTCGCGATATCGACATAGCCCATGGCGACCGGTGCCCCGGCGGTCGGCCCGAAGCCGCCGCTGGTGACCTCACCGATGCGGTTCCCGGCGGCGTCCTGGATTTCGGTGTGCTCGCGGGCGGGCTGACGGCCGTCGGGCTGGATGCCGACGCGGCGGCGGGTGGCCCCTTCGGTCAGTTGCCGGTGGATGATGTCATAGCCGGGGAACCCGCCCTCGGCGCGGCGGCGCTTCGGCAGCGTCCATTCCAGCGCGCCTTCGACCGGCGTGGTGGTGGTGTCGATGTCGTGGCCGTAGAGGCACAGCCCCGCCTCCAGCCGCAGCGAATCGCGGGCACCCAGCCCGATCGCCTCGACCTCCGCCTCGGCCAGCAGGGCACGGGCGATCATCTCCGCATCGGCCTTGTCGCAGGAGATCTCGTAGCCGTCCTCGCCGGTGTAGCCGGAGCGGGTGAGCACCACCGGCACGCCCTTGAAGGTCGCGGGCAGGTAGCTCATGAACTTCATGGTGGCGGCTTCCGGCACGAAGCGGGCCATTACCGCGGCAGCCATCGGCCCCTGCAGCGCCATCAGCGCCAGATCGTCGAGCAGTTCCACCTCGGCCTTCCCGGCGAGCTTCTCCCGCAGATGGGCGACGTCCTGCTCCTTGCAGGCGGCATTGACCACCAGGAACAGGTGGTCGCCGGCATTCGTCACCATCAGGTCGTCGAGGATGCCGCCCTGTTCGTTGAGGAACAGCGTGTAGCGCATGCGGCCGCGGGCCAGCCCCTTGATGTCGCCGGGGACCAGGGTCTCCAGCGCCGCCGCGGGGTCCTCGCCGGTCAGGCGGACCTGCCCCATATGCGACACGTCGAACAGCCCGGCCTTCTCGCGGGTGTGCTGGTGCTCCTTCAGGATGCCCAGCGGGTATTGCACCGGCATGTCGTAGCCGGCGAAGGGAACCATGCGGGCGCCAAGCTCGACATGGAGCGCGTGCAGCGGGGTGGTCTTGAGCGCGGATGCAGCCTCGGTCACGCGGGTCCTCCAACAGGGTTTGCACGCCCGCACCGGGATCGGTGCAGGACGATGCCCCCTCTGTCTTGGACCTGAGAGATTCACCGCCGCCGGTCGAGCCGGACGGCTGGTTTACTCCTTCGGTGAGTCGCGGCGGGTAAGCGCCGAGGCTGCTTTCCAGAGTTGCCTTATCCCCTTGCGGTCCTTTTGCCTGAGAGTTTCCGGGGGCGGTTGCTCCTTCGGCGCCGCCTGCGGACCCTCCGTTTCCGGCCGGCCCGCGGCGATCTCTCCCGCGAGGGATCATCGGCGTGATAGCGGCACACTGTCGCTATCGGATGGCTTTGTCAATCGACGGGATCGACCAGAGGCCGGCCATTGGACCGGTGCTGCCCTTCCCTTACTTCCTCACCTGCGCCCGATTGAACGCCAGTTGCTCCGGCGTCAGTTGGAAGCCGAGATAAACCTTCCAGTCCTTGGCGTTGCCGTCCTTGGGCAGCGGAATCTTCGGCGTCAGCTCCTCCCTGCTGCCGGCACGCTGCTGGCCGGGCTGGAAGGTGACGTCGGTGTCGAAGAACGCCTTGGACACCAGCGTGCCGTCGGGCTGCGCCAGCGCCACGAAATACTGGTACTTCGCCCCGTCGCCCTTCAGCGCCGGCCCGCGTTCCGCGACCAGGAAGGCATTCACGTTCACCGTGACGCCGTTGCTGGTGTATTCGCAGTTGCCGGTGAAGTCGACCAGGGCGGCCCGCGACTCCATGTCGGTCAGGTCCTTGCCGCCGGGGCGGAAGACCGTGACCTCCTGCAGGTCTCGCACGATGTTGACCTTGGGACAGGCCAACGCCAGATCGGCCGGGCTGTTCGACCCGCTGGAGCAGCCTGAGAGCGCCAGCACGGCCCCGGCCGCCAGCAGCGCAGGGCGGCTCATCCCGAAGAGGGACGCCAGCGGGCTTTTCCGGGCAGGGGTTCCTATATTACGGTCGCGGCGGTCCATCGGTTCGGCCTGATCGGTTAACGGGCTGTTGGATCGAGACATTAGTGTCCCAGCTTGACCGGCACAAGACCGCGCGGGGGGCTATCCCCTGTGGCGGGCCGGCTGTGGCGGTTGGGCGCAGCACACAACGGCAAGGGCGGAACAGCGCATATGACCACGAGCACACCTTCCACCACCCTGCCCTTGACGATTCTGCTGGCCGCCCCGCGGGGCTTCTGCGCCGGGGTCGACCGGGCGATCCAGATCGTCGAGACGGCGCTCGACCGCTACGGCCCGCCGGTCTATGTCCGGCACGAGATCGTCCACAACCGCTTCGTCGTCCAGAGCCTGGAGGCCAAGGGTGCCGTCTTCGTCGACGAGTTGACCGAGGTGCCGGACGGCCGCCCGGTCGTCTTCTCCGCCCACGGCGTGCCGAAATCGGTGCCGAAGGCGGCGGACGCCCGCGGCCTGTTCTATCTCGACGCCACCTGCCCGCTGGTCAGCAAGGTCCATCGCGAGGCCGAGCGCCATTACGAGGAGGGCCGCCAGATCGTGCTGATCGGCCATGCCGGCCACCCGGAGGTGATCGGCACCATGGGCCAGTTGCCCGAGGGCGCCGTGGTGCTGGTTGAAACGGTCGCGGACGTCGCCGGGCTGCAGGTCCGGGATCCGGACAACCTCGCCTACGCCACCCAGACCACGCTGTCGGTCGACGAGACCACCGAGATCCTGGCGGCGCTGCAGGCGCGCTTCCCGGCCATCGCCGGTCCGAAGAAGGAGGACATCTGCTACGCCACCACCAACCGCCAGGCGGCGGTGAAGGCCATTGCGCCGAAGGTGGAGGCACTGCTGGTGCTGGGCGCCCCCAACTCGTCGAACTCCAAGCGTCTGGTGGAGGTGGCGAAGACCCATGGCTGCCCGGCCGCCCAACTGGTCCAGCGCGCCGCCGACATCGACTGGTCAGCGCTGGCGGGCGTGCGCATGCTCGGCATCACCGCCGGGGCCTCCGCCCCCGAAATCCTCGTGGAGGAGGTCATCGAGGCCGCCCGTGCCCGGTTCGACGTGACGGTCGAGGAGTTGCGCACGGCGACCGAGAACATCGTCTTCAAGCTGCCGCGCGCGTTATTGGAGGACCGGGTGGCGGCCGAGGAAGTGTAACGCCTCGCCCCTCTCCAACCCTCCCCCGCATTCCGCGGCAGAGGGGGCCGCGGAACAGGAAGCCGCGGGAGAGGGTGCCTCTTGCGAAGCGGCGGCAGGTCACTTCACCGCCATGGGCGGGGGAGGGCTAAGGAAGGGGCTTAGCCGCCAGGGCCCGCCTCACTCCGCCACCGCCAGCAATCCGTCCACGTCGACCACGCCTTCCAGCCGGTCGGCGATGGCGTCGAGCGCCCGTTCCACGGCGACGCCGTAGGCCAAATCCGACCCGCCGCCCAGCGCGCGCAGCCAGACGGCGCGGAAGCCGTCGGCCGTGAACAGCCCATGCAGGTAGCAGCCGGCAACCCGGCCGTCCGCCGTCCCGGCCCCATCCGTGACGCCACCGGCCAGATCGAGCATCGGCCGAACCCGGTCCGGCCCGTCCGTGCGGCCCATATGCATCTCGTAACCGGCGACCGCCTCGCCGCTCCGGCGCTCGGTGCCGCGCGCCTCCTCCAGCACCTTCGGACCCTTCATCACGGTCTCGACATCGAGGAGCCCAAGCCCGGCGATCTCGCCCGGCGGCCCTTCGATGCCGTCGGGATCGGCGATGCGGCGGCCGAGCATCTGGTAGCCGCCGCAGATGCCGAGCACCCGGCCGCCGCGCCGCCAATGGGCCAGCAGGTCGATGTCCCACCCCTGCGCGCGCAGGAAGACGAGGTCGGCGATGGTCGCCTTGGTGCCGGGCAGGATCACCACGTCCGCGTCGGCAGGCAGCGGCTGCCCCGGCGGCACCATCGTCAGGGCGACGCCGGGCTCCTGCGCGAGCGGATCGAAATCGTCGAAGTTGGCGATGCGCGACAGCATCGGCACGGCGATGCGGATCGCCGCCCCGCCACCCTCCCCGTTGCCCCGCGGCCGGTCGAGCGCCACCGCGTCCTCCGCCGGCAGCGTCGCCGCCTCTCCCAGCCAGGGCACGACGCCGAAGCCGCGCCAGCCGGTGTGGCGCTCGATCACCCGCAGGCCCTCGTCGAACAGGCGGACGTCGCCACGGAACTTGTTGATCAGGAATCCCTTGATCCGCTCCCGCTCGTCCGGCGGCAGCAGCGCGTGGGTGCCGACGAGACTGGCGATCACCCCCCCGCGGTCGATGTCGCCGACCAGCAGCACCGGCACGCCGGCGGCGGTGGCGAAGCCCATGTTGGCGATGTCGCCGGCACGCAGGTTGACCTCCGCCGGGCTCCCCGCCCCCTCGACCACCACGATGTCGGCCTCGGCCTTCAGCCGGCCGAAGCTGTCGAGCACGGTGCCGAGAAGCTCGCGCTTGCGCGCCTGGTAGTCGGCGGCCCTGGCCGTGCCGACGACGACGCCGCGCACCACCACCTGCGATCCGATGTCCGACTGCGGCTTCAGCAGCACCGGGTTCATGTGGACGCTCGGCGCCACGCCGCAGGCCCGCGCCTGCAGCGCCTGGGCGCGGCCGATCTCGCCGCCGTCGGCCGTCACGGCGGCGTTGTTGGACATGTTCTGCGGCTTGAAGGGCCGGACGGTCAGCCCGCGCCGCACCAGCGCCCGGCACAGCCCGGCCACCAGCAGCGACTTGCCGACGTCCGATCCGGTGCCCTGCAGCATGATCGCGCGCGATGCCGGCGCTCCGAAGGTCATCGCGTCAGAACTCGATGCCGGCCTGGGCTTTCACCCCGGCCTCGAAGGGATGCTTCACCAGCGTCATCTCGGTCACGAGGTCGGCGGCGGCGATCAGTTCCGGCTTGGCGTTGCGCCCGGTGATGCAGACATGCAGCTCGGGCCGGCGGGCGGCCAGCGTCGCCAGCACCTCGTCCAACGGCAGATAGTCCATCCGCAGCACGATGTTCAGCTCGTCCAGCACGATCAGGCCATAGCGCGGATCGGCCATCATCTCCTTCGTCTTGGTCCAGGCGGCCTCGGCGGCGGCGATGTCGCGGGCCCGGTCCTGGGTGTCCCAGGTGAAGCCCTCCCCCATCGTGTGGAAGTCCACCAGGTCTTCGAAACGCTCCAGCGCCACGGTTTCGCCGGTGGACCAGGCACCCTTGACGAACTGTACCATGCCGACGCGCATGCCATGGCCGACGGCCCGCATCATCAACCCGAAGGCGGCGGTCGACTTGCCCTTGCCCTTCCCGGTGTGGACCATCAGCAGGCCCTTCTCCACCGTCTTGGCGGCCAGCGTGCGCTCCTGCAGCGCCTTGCGGCGCTTCATCTTCTCGGCGTGGCGGCGGTTGATCTCGTCCTGGCCGTCCGGCCCGTTGCCGGAGGGGGGAGTATCGCTCATGCAGGGGTTCCCTTAACGAACATCGGCAGACCGGCGACGGTCAGCACGACGCGCGGCGCGACGGCCGCGATGGATTGATGCAGGCGGCCGGCATGGTCGCGGAAGCGGCGTGCCATCGCATTGTCCGGCACGATGCCGAGCCCGACCTCGTTGGAGACGAGCACGACCCGGCCGGGCAAGGCCGGCAGCAGGTCGACCAGCGCCACGGTTTCCGCAGCGACGTCGGCCAACCCCTCCTCTTCGGCCATCATCAGGTTGGTCAGCCATAGGGTAAGGCAATCGACCAGGAGCCCGGTCCCGGCGGCGGCATGGCGGCGGAGCATGCCGGTCAGGTCGCGTGGTTCCTCCACCGTCGTCCAGCCGGGACCGCGGTCCTCGCGGTGCCGCGCCACCCGCTCAGCCATTTCGGCGTCCCAGATCCGCGAGGTTGCGACATAGACGCGCGGTCCGCCCAGTGCCGTCACCAACCCCTCGGCATAGCGGCTCTTGCCGGAGCGGGCGCCGCCCAGCACCAGCGTCAGGTCGGCGGCCATCGCCGGGGCTGTCGTCACCAGGGCGTTCCGTCGCGGTGGTGATAGGCGCCGTCGCGCCAGACCATGTCCTCGTCGGAATAGTCGATCTCGTCGCCGGCGCTGCGGTCCCCGACCTCCAGGTAGCTGGCCGGCCGGCCGCTGCGGTTGACCAGCCGGTGGCCGTCAGCCACCCCGGCCGGGAAGCCGGCGCACATCCCGGGCGTCAGCAGGGTTTCCCCGGCGTCGGTGACCAGGGTCAGTTCGCCCTCCACCACATAGACGAACTCGTCCTGCCGGCTGTGCCAGTGCCGGAGGGCGGAGGACGCACCGGGCGCCAGCCGCGTCAGGTTGACGCCGAAATTCGTCAGCCCCAGCGGGTCGCCCAACGCGGCCCGGTGCCGGCCGGCGACTTGCGCCCGGAACGGCTGTGGGTAATCGGTGGCTCCGGTTTCCGCGTCGAGGGCAGCGGAATCGAGAACCGGCGGATTAGGGCGCGAGGTCTGCCGCGGGTTCGGCGATCGGGCTTTGTCGGGCACAGGCCGTCTCCGGATCGGGTTTTGGTCGGTCGCGAGCGGACTGTCGCAAAGCGCACGGGCGGCGTCAAACGGCGCCTGCCGGGATGCGGATCAGGGTTGCCCGGCCAGCCGCTGGACAACCCCGCCTTCGCGCCCCATGCTTTTTGCAAAGCGAAACCACAACCTGCGGTCAGATGTCCAATCTGGAAATCATCAGCCGCCGCCCGGCGGCGGTCGCGAAGACACCTCCGCTCCTGTTCGTGCATGGCGCCTTCAGCGGCGCCTGGATCTGGGACGCCAAGTTTCTTCCCTGGTTCGCGGACCGCGGCTGGGAGGCGCACGCCGTCTCGCTGCGCGGCCATGGCGGCAGCGAAGGGCGCGACCGCCTGCACGGCTTCGGCATCGCCGATTATGTGGAGGATGTGCTGGAGGCCGCCGGCCGGCTGTCGGCCCCGCCGGTCCTGATCGGCCATTCGATGGGCGGCATCGTGGTCCAGCGCGCCTTGGCCAGGCGCCGCTTCCCGGCGGGCGTTCTGATGGCGTCCGCGCCTCCCTACGGCCTCTGGTCCTCGACCATGGGGCTGGCCTGGCGGTCACCCTACGTCTACCAGCAGATGTCGATGCTCATGGCGTTCGGAGAGGACGCGATCGATCCGGAGGCCGTTCGCCGCGCCATGTTCTCCGACGCGATGCCGCGTGTCGAGGCGGCGAAATACGAATCGTTCCTCCAGGAGGAGTCGCGCCGGGTCCTTCTGGACATCGGCGGCTGGGTCCCCTTTCCCGTGCTTCCGCCACGGGATGTCCCCGTCCTCGTCATGGGGGCGGAGGAGGACCTGCTGTTTCCCCGTGCGGAGGTCGTCGCCACCGCGGCCGCGCTGGGCACCAAGCCGGTGTTCATGCCCGGCATGGGCCACGCGATGATGCTGGAACGCGATTGGGTGGCGGCCGCCGAAACGGTCGAAGCCTGGGTCGAACGGACGGTGGCGGCCGCGGCGGCCTGAAGGGCCGCCGGCCTTCCCCGACTGGCGGGGAAGACCCGGCCAGGGGTCGCGCCCCCGGACTTACGCCCCAGAATTTACGCCCCAGAATTTACGCCGTTGTCGGGTTCGGCATTCCCGGCATCGGTTCGTCCGCCGGCGGCGGAACCTCCGGCAGGACGCCGGGGTTGTCGGGTACCGGATAGGGATCCGGGGTGGTCGGCCGGTCGGGCTGCGGCGGATTGGGATTGGATGGCGGCGGAATCTCGCCGGGCGTGCTGGGCTTCTGCTGATCGCTCATACGGAAACTCCCTGATGGTCGAAGGGCGCTGGTCGGCGAGGGCCATCGAAGGACAGCCCTGAAGGACAACGCGTCATTGGGCCGTTCGTTCAATCGCACGCCCGCCCGACTGGACATCCTGCCCCACGCCTTCGACCGTGTTGCAGCCGGTCAGCATCGCCGCCAGGGCCATCAGGAAGGTCAGCAGCACCACCTCGCGCGCGGGGAACGGAATAGCGCGAGCCATGGCGCGGCGCTGGGCACGATGCTTGGCGTGGTGCATGGTGTGTCTCCGTGTCTGGAACTGAGTGGATACTGGATAGTGCCCGGATCCGACGTTGGTCTCTGATCCTGACAACGGCATGGCGCCCGCTTGGTTCCGCTGCGCCATGCGTTGTATGCAACGGTCCTTTCGGTAGGTCCTAAAGCCTTGACGCAGTACACCCGCCGGGCAAGATGACCAGCTTTTGCGCAGCCTGCATGTTTTCCGGTCATCGCCTCCATTTCCCACGGGTTCAAGCACCATGAGCACCGCCACCCTCCCCGTCCCCGAGCCGACGCCCGAACCGCTGCGGGTGCGCCTGCTCGCGCACATCGGGGAACTGCTGGGGCTGGCGGCGCCGGTCATCGTCTCGCGCGCCGGGCTGATGGTGATGATGGCGGTGGACACCGCCATCGTCGGCCGCTTCTCGGCGCAGGAGCTGGCCTATTACGGGCTGGCCCACCTGCCCGGCAACATCATGGTCGGTACCGGCGTCGGGCTTCTGATGGGAACCGTGATGATCACCGCCCATGCCTTCGGCGCCGGCAGCGATGCGGAGTGCGGGCGGGCCTGGCGGCGCTCGGTGCCCTACGCCCTGCTGCTGGGCGTCCTGTTCGCCCTGCTGTCGCTGCCGGGTGGCCCGATCTTCCGCTGGGGCGGCCAGACCGACGAGATGGCGCAAGGCGGCGCCCATGTGCTGGCGGTCCTCGGGCTCGGCGCGCCCGGCATGATGCTCTACATCACCACCGGCTTCTTTCTGGAGGGAATCAAGCGCCCCCTGCCTGGCATGGTCGCCATGCTGATCGGCAACCTCGCGAATGCCGGGCTGGCCTGGGCGCTGGTCTGGGGTCATGTGGGCCTGGATCCGCTGGGGGCCGTGGGCTCGGCCTGGGCGACCACCATCGTCCGCTGGGGCATGGGCCTCGGGCTGGTCGCCTATGTCTGGTGGATGCACGACCATGAACGCTGGCACCTCCGCCGGCCGGTCGCCGACTGGTGGCGCGGCGCGGCGCGGCAGCGCCACCTCGGGTTCGCCGCAGGCCTCAGCATCGGCGTGGAGAGCGGCGCCTTCGCCGGCCTCGGCCTGTTCGCCGGCATGATCTCGCCGCTGGCGCTCGGTGCCTACACCATCGGGTTGAACCTGACGGCCCTGCCTTTCATGGCGGCGGTCGGCCTGGCATCGGCCACCGCCGTACGGGTGGGCGTCGCCTACGGCCGCGGCGACCGCAGCGACATGGCGCTGGCAGGCTGGACCGGACTGGGCGTCACCAGCGCGATCCTGGCGGTGGTCGGCGTGGTCTACCGCAGCCTGCCGGACGCCCTGGGCGCCATCTACACCGGCAACCCCGAACTGCTGGAGGCGGTCGTGCCGCTGATCGCGTTCGCCGCCTGGATCCTGATCGCCGATGGCGGCCAGACGGTGATGGCCAACGCGCTGCGCGGCCGGCACGATGCCTGGGTCCCGACGGCGCTGCACTTCTTCTCGTACGCCGTGGTGATGATCCCCGTATCGGCGCTGCTCGCCTTCGGATTCGGCCACGGCGTCCACGGCCTGTTCGAGGGAATCCTCATCGCCAGCCTGGTGTCCGTGACCATCCTGTCGCTGCGGTTCGCCTACCTGAGCCGGCGCTGAAACCGCGCCGGAGATGGCCGGCAATCGGTCGCGGGCCGGTGTTTTCCGGCCCGAATCATTGTGTGCAATTGCGAGAGTTGCTATATTTCCTGGGCAAAACCTTCGGCCCGCAAGGCCAGTGTCCGTCGCGGATTCGTTAGCGGCGGCGCCTTCGAAGAATGAGTGTCCTGCTTGAGCAATACGCCCCTTCCTCCCGCCTCCGACATCGCGCCGATCAACATCGAAGACGAGATGCGCAAATCGTATCTCGACTACGCGATGAGCGTGATCGTGAGCCGTGCCCTGCCCGACGTCCGCGACGGGCTGAAGCCGGTTCATCGGCGCATCCTCTACGCGATGAAGGAGGGCGGGTACGATTCGACCAAGCCCTACAAGAAGTCGGCGCGCATCGTCGGCGACGTGATGGGTAAATACCACCCGCACGGCGACAGCGCGATCTACGACGCCATGGTCCGCATGGCGCAGGACTTCTCGATGCGCCTGCCGCTGATCGACGGCCAGGGCAACTTCGGTTCGATGGACGGCGACCCGCCGGCGGCCATGCGCTACACCGAGGCGCGCCTGGCCAAGGCAGCCGAATCGCTGCTGGACGACATCGACAAGGACACGATCGACTTCCAGGCCAGCTACGACGATTCGGGCCGCGAGCCGACCGTCGTCCCGGCGCGCTTCCCGAACCTGCTGGTGAACGGCGCCGGCGGCATCGCCGTCGGCATGGCCACCAACATCCCGACCCACAATCTGGGCGAGGTGATCGACGCCTGCTGCGCCTACATCGACAATCCCGACATCACGCTCGAAGAGCTGATGGAGCATGTGCCCGGCCCCGATTTCCCGACGGGCGGCCTGATCCTCGGCCGGTCGGGCAGCCGGGCGGCGCTGCAGACCGGGCGCGGGTCGATCATCCTGCGCGCCAGGACGCATTTCGAAGAGGTGCGCAAGGACCGCACCGCCATCATCGCGACCGAGATCCCCTATCAGGTCAACAAGGCCAAGCTGATGGAGCGCATCGGCGAGGTCGTGAACGACAAGACCATCGAGGGCATCGCCGACCTGCGCGACGAGTCGGACCGCGACGGCGTGCGCGTGGTGATCGAGCTGAAGCGCGACTCCGTTCCCGACGTCGTGCTGGCCCAGCTCTTCCGCCACACCCAGCTCCAGACCTCCTTCGGCGTCAACATGCTGGCGCTGAACGGCGGGCGTCCGGAGCTGATGCACCTGCAGCAGATCATCGCCGCCTTCATCCGCTTCCGCGAGCAGGTCATCACGCGGCGGACCGAGTTCCTGCTGGGCAAGGCGCGCGAGCGGGCGCACACCTTGGTCGGCCTGGCGGTCGCCGTCGCCAACCTCGACGCGATGATCGAGCTGATCCGCAGCGCCCCCGACCCCGTCTGGGCGCGCGAGGAGATGATGAACCGCGAATGGCCGGTTCATGACGTCGGCCCGCTGATAGAACTGATCGACGAACCCGGCCGCGGCGTCAGCGAGCAAGGCACCTACCGCCTGTCGGAGGTCCAGGCCCGCGCCATCCTGGATCTGCGCCTTCACCGCCTGACCGGGCTGGAACGCGACAAGATCGGCGCCGAGCTGACCGACGTCACCGACCAGATCGCCGATTTCCTCGCCACGCTCGCCAACCGGCCGAAGCTGATGGGGATCCTGCGCGACGAGCTGGTGGAGATGAAGGAGCGGTTCGGCACCCCGCGCCGCACCGAGATCCAGGACCTGGAATTCGAGGCCGACATCGAGGACCTGATCCAGCGAGAGGAGATGGTCGTCACCGTCAGCCAGTCCGGCTACGTCAAGCGGGTCCCGCTGTCGACCTACCGGGCACAGAAGCGCGGCGGCAAGGGCCGGTCCGGCATGTCGATGAAGGCGGAGGACGCGGTCAGCGACCTGTTCGTCGCAAACACCCACACGCCGCTGCTGCTCTTCTCCAACCGCGGCATGGTGTACAAGCTGAAGGTCTACCGCCTGCCGCTTGGCAATCCGCAGGCCCGCGGCAAGGCCTTCGTCAACCTGCTGCCGCTGATCGACGGGGAAACCATCACCACCGTGCTGCCGCTGCCGGAGGACGAAGCGGCCTGGGCCGACCTGCACGTCGTCTTCGCGACGTCGCGCGGCAACGTCCGCCGCAACCGCATGTCGGACTTCGCCAACATCCGCTCCAACGGCCTGATCGCCATGAAGCTGGAAGAGGAAGGCGAGCGGCTGATCGGCGTCCACACCTGTTCGGAGACCGACGACATCCTGCTGGCGACCCGCGGCGGCAAATGCATCCGCTTCGCCGTGGACGACGTGCGCGTCTTCGCCGGCCGCACTTCCACCGGCGTGCGCGGCATCAGGCTGGCCGATGGCGACGAGGTGGTTTCGATGTCGATCCTGACCCATGTCGACGCCACCGCCGAGGAGCGCGCCGCCTTCTTCAAGATGAAGCGCGACGAAGGGTTGGAGATGGTGGGCGAGGCGGCCCCGGAAGCCGACGAGGTCTCCGCCGAAACCGTCACGCTGCCACCGGAACGCTACGAGGAACTGAAGCGGCTCGAGCAGTACATCCTCACCGTCTCCGACAAGGGATACGGCAAGCGCAGCTCGTCCTACGAATACCGGGTGACCGGCCGCGGCGGCCAGGGCATCTGGAACATGGAGATGGGCGACCGCAACGGCTCGATCGTCGCCACCTTCCCGGTCGAGGCGAACCATCAGGTGATGATGGTCACCAACGGCGGGCAGGTGATCCGCATGCCGCTGCACGACGTGCGGGTGGCCGGCCGCAAGACGCTGGGCGTCACGCTGTTCCGCGTGGGGGCGGACGAGCGCGTGGTGTCCGTCGCCACCATCGCCGAGGAAGACGGCGAGACCGGCGACAGCCCCATTGATGGCAATGGCGGCGATGCGAACGGCGGCGAAAGCGGTGAGAACGGCGGCCAGGTCGAAACCGGCGGAGATGCCGGAAACGCCGCGTCGCCGAACGACTAACGGAAGGGTGTAAGGGGGGAACCTTCATGGCGACCAGCCAGACCGAAACCAGCAAGGGTCGTCGAATCGGTGTCTATCCCGGCACCTTCGATCCGATCACCAACGGTCACATGGACATCATCCAGCGTGCCGCCCGCCAGGTCGACCACCTGATCATCGGCGTTGCACGGAACGCCGGCAAAGGCCCGCTCTATTCGACGGACGAGCGGGTCGGCATGGTGCGTGAGGACGTCGCCGCGTTGAACGAGACCGGAGCCAGCATCGAGGTTCGGGCGTTCGACAACCTGCTGATGCATTTCGCCGTGGAGATGAACGCGAGCGTCATCATCCGCGGACTGCGCGCCGTCTCGGATTTCGAATATGAATTCCAGATGGCCGGAATGAACGCGCGGCTGAATCCGAAGGTCGAGACGATCTTCCTGATGTCTTCGGAAAAGCATCAGTTCATCTCGTCGCGCTTCGTGAAGGAAATCGGGCGGCTCGGCGGCGATATCCGTCACTTCGTCTCCGCCCGTGTCGCGCAGCGCCTGGCGGAACGCTTCGCGCTGGAGGCCGGCAACGGCACCGCCCCGACGACCAACCAGACCTGATCGGCATGCCGGCGGGCCCGGCATGACGGCTTGGTCATCATGGGTCCTGCACCGTGGGCTTGAGGAATGAAGGGCGGCAATTTTCCGCCTTTCCCTTCAAGCCCATTGTTGACCTTTGGGTCGTGTCTTTCTATGGTGCGCCCACCTTCGGCGGGGACAGTTCCTCCACCGCCATGCAGGATGATCCGGTAGCTCAGTCGGTAGAGCACGTGACTTTTAATCATGTGGCCGTGGGTTCGAATCCCACCCGGATCACCAATCCCCTCAAGGATTTCAAGGCTTACGTAGGGCCGCTCAAGCGGTCTGTTTGCTTTATGGGGCACGCTTTGGGGCACAGGGCACAAGGCTTTACTTTTCGCCCTCCCCGCCCCCTGGCGCTGCGGGCAAATGCCAGAGCTGGGCAATTCGCGCGAACGTCCCCGCCGGAAATTCGACGTAAGTTTTGGGTTTCTCGTCCGTTGACCGGCGGCCGTACTCTGTCTTGGCAACCTCGCGTAGCGACGTGACGGTGACATAAGGGTGAGCCAGCATAACCATCACGCTGATGCTCCCCCATAGGCCGTGCGCCACTGCTGTTTCGCCATTCTCTATGTAGGCCCGCAACGCAGCCGCGATGTGCTTCCCTGCCGTGCGAAATGGCGCCGCACCCGGATAATACCCTTCAAGATCGAAGTACGACTGAGCGATTTCGCAAGCGCCTTTCTTCGGAGTTGTCACATGGACGGCAATTAGCAATAGAGCAAACTGCTCGACATCCATCTCAGCGACCCGACGACCTCGGCTCTTCGGAAGAAATCCTTCATCGATCAACCTCCTGGCCATTCCGCGGATTTGCGGCTCTGGCACATGCGTCGTCTTTTTCAGAATTTCTACAGCGCGGGACGTAGAGATCATTGGTGCGTTCCTGTCGGATATAACCAGACATAACCGCACATAACATTTCATAGAAATTTCGTTTTGTCACGATAAAACCAAACAAATTCCCTTGCCTGCCCGCTGGTTTTGTTTCAACCTGTTAAAACAAAGCATGACGGTGCGGCGCTGATTGCCCCGCCGCAGACCGATTGAGGGGTGAGGAATGTCGGTGCCCACGAAACTACTGCGCTTCCCTGATGTGCAGGCCCGCGTCGGCTACACCCGCGTCCACATCGACCGGCTGGAACGTGGCGGACGGTTTCCGAAACGCGTTCAGATCGGCGCACGGGCCGTCGCCTGGGTTGAGTCCGAGATTGAGGATTGGCTGCGGCGCAAGATGGACAGCCGCGAGGAGGTTGCCACCAAAAACAAGGAGATCGGCCGGAGTCTTGCGGAAGCTCGAGCGAGGGCGAGCGCCAAGAAGCGGACAGAAGGTCAAATCAACGCAACTCAGTGAGTGCCGAGCACATCGATAAATCAACATCAATGTTCGAGGTGACCACATGAGTCGCAATCGACTGAATAATCATCCCAATGACGCAACACAGTTGCTGCGTCTCGCTCTATTCGCCCATTCCGCAGACGGAAACGGCCTCGCCAGCATGTGCGCCGCCTTCTCCGCCGCGCACAACCCCTCGGACCAGGCGATGAACGACCACCTTATCCGCCCCATGGGCGCCGCAACCCTCCGGATCGCGCGGGACACCCAGGCCGGCCGAGTGGCGGTGGCCATCGTATGTGCCAGTGGCCGTTGCCACGGCATCGACAGCGTTCCTGACGACGTCGCTGGTACGCTCGCTTTGGAAGCGTCCGCCCAGCACTTCGCTACCCCGGCCGCTGCCTGGTTGTGGGCAGCCGGCCGGATTGGAGAGCTGACCAACCACTGACCAGCTTCGCGGCGAGCGCCGCGTCCTGATGCCGGGAGCACCCAGTTCCGCGCTCGGCACTTCCTCCGACTTGGCCGCCGGGCCATCCCCCGGCCCGGCGGTACCTTTCCAAGCCCCTGACCCATGCCTGCCGGCTGGGTGGGGCCACAAGCCGTTGCGGGCGCCAGACTCAAACGGAGTAGCCCGCCGGCAAGCCGCTCTCCGAAATCGCGCGGCGCTCGAAGCAGAGATTGCCCGCCATGGCTCTCCCCGCCCGCAGAAAGCGCGAGACCGCCGATACCGGCCGCCAAAAGCGCGCCCGCTGCCCCGCCCACCTGTCGTTCATCCGGTCGCATGAGTGCTCTATCCCGGGCTGCAAGGGCATGCCCATTGAGGTCGCCCATGTCCGCACCGGCACCGATGGCGGCACCGGCCTGAAGCCGTCGGACAACTGGACCATCAGCTTGTGCCGCGACCACCACCAGGAGCAGCACGCCATTGGCGAGCCGGCTTTCGAGGCCCGCCACCGGATCAGCATGAGGGGCCTCGCCCAGGAGTTCGCCGCCGCAAGTCCGGCATGGCGGCGCCACCTCCAGAAGACGGAGGCGCAGCGGTGATCGGCGCTCCCGCCACCCAGGCCGCGCGCCCGGTCATCAACTACAAGACGACCGCAGCGCGCCTGTGCATCTCCGCCGCCTCCGACACCATCACGCTGGACGGCATGCCGATCGGCACGCTTAAGCGCGAGCCGGACGAATCGCGCATGGTGTGGGCTGCCCACCTGACGGACGTCCTGGGCCACCGGGCCGGCTATCACAAGTCCGCCCTGCTGCCCGAGGTGATCAAGATGGTCACCAACAAGGTCACGGACGTGCTCCGCCGGCACAACCCGGACGCCGACTGGGGCGTGCTCCACCTGGAGGCCACGCCCGGCGAGCTGCGGGAGATCGCCGAGAGCGGATGTCGGGTCCTGCGCTACCCGCACGCCCTGCGCTACTCGCGCCGCGCCTGCCCTGAGGGCCGACGGGTGCTGATCCGCAACCCTCACGCCCGGGGGCCTGGCCATCCGCACTTCGAGGGCACCCTCGTGCAGGTCCGCAAGGTCCCGCGCGCCGAGGCCATCGCTGCGGACCCTCGCCTCGAATACCGCCACGCGGACGCAAAGCACTTCGCCGAGGTGATCTTCATCCTCGCAGCCGCCGCGCCCGATTCCCAGCCCTGTGAGGTCCGATGAACGCCCTCGCCACCAGTCCGTCCGGCCTCCGGAAGGAGACCCAGGCTTCCATCATGGAATGGAAACTCTCGACCTTCGGCCGCTCGACGCCGATCAGGCAAATGGCCCGCGCCACCGAAGAGTTGGGCGAACTTTTCCGCGCCATCACCTCCGACGCTGCGCCGGAGAAGATCGTCATCGAGGCGGCCGACGTCGCCCTGATCCTCGCCGATATCGGCGTCTTGCTCGGGACGGCCGACTGGTTGTTCGGCGCCCGCCCGCCGCGGATCAGCCGCCCGGTGCGCCTGGTGACCTACACCGTCACCCAGCTCGGGCTGCTGGCCCACGAGGTGGAGATGATCTCCTCCGGCGACGCGGGTCGCAGCCAGTCCATGGCTCTGTCCGCCCTGCGCGCCGTCATCGGCGCCCTGCAGGAGCTGGTCGGCTGCTACGGCCACGATCTCAAGCTGGCAATCGACGCCAAGATGGCGATCAACCGTGGTCGCAAGTGGACCCTGGACGGCACCGGCCACGGCTATCACCAGGGTGCGATCTGATGGCGGCCGATCTCCTCCGACGGGCTGCGGCGCGCGTCGCCGCCGCGGTCGCCACCATCTCCCCGGCCGAGGCTGCCCGCAACCGCCTCCGGGCCTGCCTCCACGCCGATGGCCGGACCAGCTATCCCGAGGTGGTGCGGTACCAAGTCAAGGAAGCTGATCCCGAGACGGGCGTCTATCGTCCTGTCGGCCCGCTGATGCCGCTGCCACCGACGGCCGAAAGCCACCCGGACGCCAATGCTGCCGCCATGGCTGCCCGATCCGGCAAGGGCGCCCTCCCGGTGTCGCTCCCCTACGTGGCCGTCGTCCACGACCTGCCGGCGTACGACGCGCTGAAGGCCCGCGGCCTGCTGGAGATCGGGCACCGCGTCCGCCTGGACGACATCGGCACGCCGGTCGACCGCCGTCCCGCACCGGGAGCATGAGGCATGCGCATCCCCGCAACCTGCGTCAGGGACGCCCCGCTCTATGCCAAGCTGACCGGCTCTGCAGGCTTGGTCACAGCCACCAAACTCACGCTCGTCAAGGGTGGGGCAAAGGTGGAGGTCAGCGCCCGGCCCCAGGACCTCCCCCACGGCGCATTCGGCCGGCTCGTCCGAGACAAGATCGACCCTCTGTGGGGTGCTCGTGACGTGGATCCCGACGGCTATCAGACGCTGATGGACCAAGTGGCGGAACTGCGGGAGCGGGGCGAAGGCACCGAGGCCGAGGCCCTGCTCGCCAACCACTTCGACCCGCACTCCGCGGCGAACCGCGTGGCGCGCGCTGTCTACGACAAGAGCGCCAGGGAGTTCCCGGACCAGCCGATGTTCGGGACGTTCGACTATCTGGGTGAGCTGGCAGAGAACAATCCCGACTTCGCGTTCCTCGGCGATGACGAGGATGACGATGCCGACGGGGCGGACGCCTCGCCGACAGCCGCTACCGATGCCGCCGCCATCGCTGAGGCTGTGAAGCAGGTCCCCCCCGAGCCTGAACCCACTCCCACCAACGTCGCTCCGCTCCGCCCGATCGAGGCGCCCGCCGCGGCGCAGCCCGCGAGCGCGCCCGAACCGGCCGCCGCCTCCCAGCCCAAGGGCAATACCCCCATGCAATTCACCGTCGACAAGGGGCCGCTCCTCTCGGCCTTGAAGCGTGCCGTCGCCATGGTCGGCAAGAAGACCACCATGCCCATCTTGGAGTGCGTCCTCCTCGACGTCTCCGACACGGCCCTGACCATCTCCGCCACGGACCTCGCCATGGACGTGCAGGTCAAGCTGCCGATCGGCCTCGGCGCACAGCCCGGCCGGCTGGCCGTCCCCGGATCGGCCCTGGCGACCGCGGTGGACGCCATGCCCGACGGCGCGCAGCTCTCCCTGGAGGCGGTCGACGCCAAGGCCGAGGGCTGCCGCCTGCGGATCCTGTGCGGGAAGACCCGCTTCCATCTGCCCACCTACCTGGCCGAGGACTTCCCGGCCTTCGCCCAGCCCGCTGGCGCCGAGCTGGTGGTGCAGGTCTCCGCCCTCAAGCAGGCCATCGACCGCGTGTCGTGGGCCATGTGCTCGGACGAGACCAAGCCCAACCTCATGGGCATGTTCCTGCACGCCCGGCCCGAAGGCCTGCGGGTGGTGGCCTGCACCACCAATGTGATGTCCCGGACTGACCTGATTGTCGCCTCCGGTGCCCCCGAGTTCGCGGCGACATTCTCCGGCACTGAAGGTCCTCCCGGCATCCTGATCCCCAACGTCTCAGTCGCCGCCCTGCGCCGGCTGCTGGACGCCGTCGGCGACGAAACCGAGGCGCGCCTCACCGTCGGCTCGCGGCGCGTCGACCTCGACCTGTTCCCTTACCGCTTTGGGACCACGCTCTCGGCCGCCCCCTTCATCGGCTACGAGCGGACCATCGACTTCGCGCTCGGCCAGACGAAACAGCGGATGACCGTCACCCGCGCCGACTTCCTGGCGACGGTCCGCCGCGTCCGGGCCATGGCCGGTGACAAGAACCGCGCGCTCGCGCTGTCGATCACCGCCGAGGGCGTCCGGGTGGAGACGGCCGAACGCACCGCCACCGACGCCACCGACATCATCGAAGCGCCCACCGGCTACGGAGGCGGCTCCCTGGACATCGGATTCGCCTCCGGGCTGTTCGTGCCGGCGATCGAGGCCCTCAACGCCACCCGGCTGTCCTGCGAGCTGGGCGACCCCGCCACGCCGACCTTCTGGCGGGCCGAGCAGGAGGAGGACGTCGCCGTGGCCGAGCACCTGGTCGTGGTGATGCCGTATCGCCTGACCGCCCGGACGGGGGCCTGATCATGGCGATGGATGTTCGCGAGATCCGGCACTTCCATGTTTGCTGTGGCATCGGCGGCGGCGTGAAGGGGTTCAATCGCGGCTCAGCCCGCGTCGGCAACATGGTGGCCGCCCCCAGGTTCATCGGCGGCGTCGATGTCGATCCGACCGCCTTGGCCAGCTTGGAGAAGGTGGCGGGCGCCAAGGGCACGCTGCTCGACCTGTTCGATCGTCAGCAGTACGCCGCCTTCCATGGCCACGAGCCGCCGTCCGGCTGGCGCGAGGCGACCGGCGAGGACTTCCGCCGGGCTGCCGGCGGCGAGCGCCCGCATGTCGTCTTCATGTCGACGCCCTGCAAGGGCAACTCAGGCCTCATCAGCACGAAGACCAGCGAGGCGCCGAAGTACATCGCACTCAATGAGCTGGCCCTCCGCGCAGTCTTCCTGACCATGGAGGCTTGGGCGGACGATCCGCCCGAAATCCTGCTTTTCGAAAATGTCCCCAGGATTGCGACGCGCTCCCGCCGGCTGCTTGATCGCATCGGCGGCATGCTCCGGCACTATGGCTATGCCGTCGCCGAGACCGCCCACGACTGTGGGGAGATCGGCGGGCTGGCACAGAGCCGCAAGCGTTTCCTCCTGGTCGCGCGGCACATGGCAAAGGTGCCGCCCTTCCTCTACGAGCCGCCCAAGCGGAAGCTGCTTTCCGTCGGCGAGGTACTGGAACGGCTGCCGCTCCCGGGCGATCCGCTGGGCGGACCGATGCATCGCGTCCCGCGCCTCCAGTGGAAGACCTGGGTCCGGCTGGCCTTTGTCGAAGCTGGATCGGACTGGCGCAGCCTCAATCGGCTGAATGTCGCTGACGGCGTGCTGACCGATTACGGGATCATCCCGGAAGGTCGCTGGCAGGACGGCGTTTTGGGTGTGCTCCCCTGGGAGGTGCCGGCCGGTACCATCACTGGATCTGCAGAGGCGACCACCGGCCGATTCAGCGTGGCGGACCCGCGCGAGTTCGGCGCCCGCCACAACGGCATCCTCGGCGTAAACGCCTGGGATGAGGCCTCGGGCACCGTCACCGGCAATGCCCGCCCGATGACCGGCTCCTTCTCCGTCGCTGATCCCCGCATGCGGGAAGGTCACGCCGACTACCAGCAGTATGGCGTCCGTCGCTGGGGCGAGTCGACCGGCTCCGTCATCAACGTGAAGGCACCCGGTCAAGGTGGGTTCTCGGTCGCTGATCCTCGCTATGGTGAGAAGCCCCGATTCAACAACGTCTATCGGGTGGTGGACCTCCGGGAACCTGCCCCGACGGTCACGGCCGGGCAAGGCCCGACCTCTGGCGGCATGGCCGTGGCCGATCCGCGCGCACCGGCCGGCTCCCACGCGAGCAAGTACCGGGTCACCAGCTACGGCGAGGCGGCCGGCACGGTGATCGGCGCCTCCACCACAGGCCAGGGCGCTTTCGCGCTGGCGGACCCGCGCACCGGGTTCGGCCCGAACTCGCACCGGAACAAGATGAAGGTCTGCGGCTGGGATGACTCATCCCCGGTGGTGACCGGCTCCGACCGAGTGGGAAGTGGCGCCCTGTCCGTTGCCGACCCCCGCCCGGATGCATTCCGCGACGGCCGTGAGAGCTACGTCACCGGCGGTCACTTCGGTGTGCTGGGTTGGGGCGAAACCAGCGGCGCCGTGATCGGTCACCCGAAAAACAACAACGGGTGCTGGTCGGTCGCCGATCCCCGGCCGGCCATGGGTGACGAGGCGGAGGAGCTTCCTGCCGCAAACCAGCAACTCGTCGCCGTGATCCGCGCCATGGATGGGACGTGGCATCGCCCTTTCACGACGCTCGAATTGGCGGCCCTACAGTCCCTGGTGGACTTCGATCAGCCAGCCCTCGAGCTGGCCGGCAGTTCCGACAGCCTGTGGCGCGAGCACATCGGCAACATGGTTCCGCCCGATGCCGCCACGGCGATGATGGGCGTGATCGCCCGGACGCTGCTGCTTGCCTGGTCCGGAGAGAGCTTCGTCATGAGCTGCGACCCAGTCTGGGTTCAGCCGATCACAATTGCGCTGGCCGTCGACACCTCGTCGCAGGTGCTCGAATGACCCGCTACACCCACCCCAATCCCCTCCGCAGCGACAAGGAGGCCCGGCAGCACCACGGCGCCCAGGACCTCTCCGCCCTCGTCGCCCAAGCGCTGGCCGCCGGTGAGGCTACGGTCAAGCCGGTCACCGCCCAGGACCTGCGAGACAGCGCCGAGCGCAACGCCGCAGCGCTCTCGAAGAAGCGCCGCGCCGCAGCTCGTCGCGGAGCCGAAGTGCGCGCCGCCCAGAAGCGTGAGGCCGCCCGTCGGAAGGAGGCTGCCAAGTCATGAACACCACCGCCCCCATCGCCGTCGTCTCGATGTCCGGCGGCAAGGACAGCCTCGCTACGGCCTTGAAGGCAATCGACGAGTATGGGCACGACCGCTGCCGCTTCGTGACCGCCGATACCGGCCATGAGCACGAGCTGACCATCGCCCACCTGTCCGACTATCTCCCGCGCCGGCTGAACATCCAGATCGACGTCGTGAAGGCCGACTTCAGCGCCGACATTGCCCGGAAGCGGGTCTATGTGGCTGAGAAGTGGCCGGCGAAGCTGGTCAACGGGAAGCCCGGGAAGTGGGTGCGCCTTGGCTCCGTCGAAGAGGAGGCCGAGCCGCCGACCCCAGGTAACCCCTATCTCGGCGCCGTGATCGGTGGATGGGTCTGGTCCCCGGCTGTCCGCCCCATGTCGGCCGACGAAGCTGCTGAGGTGGTGGCTCGCGCCCTGAGCGTGCTTCATCCCACCGGCATCGCGTTCCTCGATCTGTGCCTGTGGAAAGGCCGCTTCCCCAGTCGCAAGGCGCAATTCTGCACCCAGATGCTGAAGCGGTTCCCGCTGGACCGCTACATGATCGATCTCGCCAGCCAGGGCCGCCGGTTGGAGAGTTGGCAGGGTGTCCGCCGGGACGAAAGCCACGCCCGCCGGAACGCGGCTGAACGAGAGATGACCCCCGAGGGGTGGGAGATCGTCCGGCCCATCGTCACCTGGACCGCACGGGAGGTGGTGGACTTCGTCCGCTCACACGGCGTCGACCTGAACCCCCTCTATTCCCAGGGCTGCGACCGCGTCGGCTGCATGCTCTGCATCAACGCCGGCAAGGACGAGATCGTCAATGCCGCCCGGCGCTGGCCGGAGCATATCGAGCGCATTCGCGAATGGGAGCGGCTGGTGGGCATGGCCTGCAAGCGGGGCTTCTCGACGCTTCTCCACCACGCCGATGGCGAAGGCGGCGATGCCGAGCACGCTTATCGCCATAGCAACATCGACTCCATGGTCGCTTGGTCCCGCACCACCCGCGGGGGGGCGTGTCTACGACCTGATGGCGCTGGCCGCGGACACGGAGGGCGCGGTCTGCAGCTCCTCCTACGGCCTCTGTGAGTGAGGGCGGCATCATGACCCACACCCCCTCATACGCCGACGTCCTGGCCCGAAAGCTGGTCTCCGCCCCCATGCGGGGCCTGGAAAGCGTTCCGGCCCTGTCCTCCAGTCTGTTTGGCTATCAGCGCGACGTGACCGAATTCCTCCTGCAGGCCGGCTGCGGCGCCGGCTTCCTGGATACCGGGCTGGGCAAGACGCGGATCGAGCTGGAATACGGGCGCGTCCTGGCCGAGCACACCGGCAAGCCCGTGCTGCTGTTCGCCCCATTGGCCGTCGGCCCCCAGCATGTCGCCGAGGCGCGGGACATGGGGCTGGACGACGTCCGCGAAGTCCGATCCCAGGACGATGTCCGGCCAGGCATCAACATCACCAACTACGAGCGCCTCCACCACTTCCAGCCCGAGGTTTTCGGCGCCCTGATCCTGGACGAATCGTCGATCCTCAAGAGCTTCAGCGGCGTCACCACGCGCAAGCTGATGGCCTTCGGATCGGCGATCCCCTTCCGGACCTGCTTCTCCGCCACGCCCGCCCCGAACGACCACACCGAGCTGGGGCAGCACGCGCAGTTCCTGGGGGTGATGGACTCGGTGGAGATGCTGACCCGCTGGTTCATCAACGACCAGAAGCATATGGGCCGGTACCGGCTCAAGCGCTTCGCGGTGGAGGATTACTGGTCCTGGGTTGGCACCTGGGCGCGTTGCATCTCCAAGCCGTCGGACCTGGGATACAGCGATGCCGGCTTCGAAATGCCGGAGCTGCTGACCTTCAACCACACCGTCCGCGCCGACCTGACCAAGGGGGCCGGCGAGGACCGAGAGGGCCAGCTTCAGCTCCTGCGCATGCCGGGCACCTCGGCGACCGAGCTGCACCGGGAGAAGCGCCACACGGTCGATGCGCGAGCCCGGCTGATCGCCGACGTCGTCATGGGCGAACCAGACGAGCCGTGGGTGATCTGGTGCGATACCGATTACGAGGAGGAGGCCCTCACCGCCCTCATCCCCGACGCGGTGGCGGTGCGCGGCACTATGCACCCCGACATGAAGAAGGAGCGCCTTCTCCAGTTCGGTCGGGGACAGGTCCTCCGCCTCGTCACTAAGCCGTCGATCGCCGGCTACGGCCTCAACTGGCAGCACTGCGCCCGCACAGCCTTCGTCGGCCGGTCCTACAGCTACGAGGACTATTACCAAGCGATCCGCCGTTTCTGGCGGTTCGGCCAGAAGCGCCCGGTCCACGTCCACACGGCGGAGGCTGATACCGAGTCCCACGCCGCCGCGGCGATCGCCCGCAAGGAAGCCGACCACATCGCCATGAAGCGCGAGATGGCGGCCGCCATGTCCCGCGTCGGCGAGCGCCGCGGCGTCAAGCTCAACTACGCCCCCACCATCGCGCCCGCCCTGCCGTCCTGGCTGGCCGGCTCCGCGCCCACCCACACCGCGGCGCGCTGAGCGCCAGGAGACCATCCCCCATGACCACCATCGACCTGACCAAGCTCGCCACCGACGCCGTCGCCAAGATCGCGGAAGGCGACACCATCCAGAACGCCATCGAAACCAACATCCGGAAGACGCTGGAGTCCGTGATCCGCGATGCGACGAGTGAGTACAGCCCGTTCGGCAAGCAGTTGAAGGAGGTGGTCGCCTCCACCCTGCAGATTGACGCCGGTGGTCTGGGCCTGCCCGGCTACAACGCCGCTGTGCTGGCCATCATCAAGGCCAAGCTGGAGAACATCGTGGACGAGCAACTCCGCGAGCAGTTGTCCAAGCACATGGACGCCCTGCTTGCGAATGCGCCAAAGGAAATCAGCATCACCAAGCTGGTGACCGACTTCAAGAAGTGGGTGCGTGAGGATCGGATCGAAGTGTCCGGGAACTGCACCGTGATCATTGAGAATTCCCACGGGTTTCATTGGGTCCACCTCGACGCGAAGTCCTATCAGGAAAAGTACCGGTGCCGGTTCCAGATTGGCATCAACTCAGACGGAAAAGTCTTCAGCTTGAACGATAGCAGCCGCGACATGAAGAACACCATCATGTCCAAGTCCCTATACGGTTTCCCCCGCGACCTGTTCCAGATGATGGCCGCCGGCACGAAGGTCGTGATCGACACCATGGACATCAACGACTCCATGGAAGCCTACGAGGACGACGAAGAGGAGGACATCTGAGATGACCTCCCTTAACACCCGTATCCCCGTCGAGTGGGCGCAGCAGCGGATCGAGATCGAGCGCCTGAACCGGCGCGTGATCGAGCTGCTGGAAGCCAACAACCGGGAGGTGGAGCGTCGCCGCTCTGCCGAGACCCGGCTCCGCGAAATCCAGGCGACTGAGGGCTGGTTGACCGGCGCCTTCTCGGCCATCCGTGCCGCCGCCTCCAAGGCACTGAGCAATCAGCCTCTGGTGGAGCCGCATGAGAAAGCTGCAGGAGAGGTCCTGGTCGCAGTCGGCCTCGCCCGGTCGCGGGCTCGGTCCGAAGCCCAGTCTGGCCGGTACATCGACCCGGAGAAGGTGCTCGGCCCCGCCTTCGACGCCGAGCCCCTGGTGTTCGGCTACACCAACTGGCGCGGAGAATACGCCATCCGTCGCGCGATCCCGAAGTTCGTCTACTTCGGCGCGTCCGATTATCACCCGGAGCGCCAGTGGCTGATGTTCGGGATCGACTGCGACAAGGGCGCCTATCGGGATTTCGCCGTAAAGGACATGATCCCGCTCCGCGCCCTGGAGCAGGCGGCGAGCGCGCCCTCCTGCCCGACGGCGGAGGTGAGCCATGGCTAACCTCCTCGCCCAGGCTGCCCGCCTTGCCTCCTTCCAGGCCCGCGTGACCGCCATCGAGTCCCTGTTCGTGGCCGGCCGGATCGGACCCGCTCTGCGCCGGGACCTGCTGATCAAAGCCCGGGACCTGACCGAAATCCCCAAGATCACAGCCCTTAGCCGGGAGAAGCCCGTCGGCTCCACCCGACTGGCCCAGATGACGGAGGAGGAATACCGGGAGCACCGCGCCGCCCAACGGCTCCGGCGGGAGCAGCGACGCGCCTCCTCTCAGGGCGGGGAGGCCGCGATCCATGGCTAACCCCCACGCCATCACCGCCTGGAACATCGAGGCCTCGGCCGCGATCTCCCCCAGCGGCTCCTACCGCTACTGGCTCCGCCGGGACCTTGGCATGCTCAACCTGGGCAAGCCGCCCGTCGTGTTCTGCATGCTGAACCCCAGCACGGCCGACGCGACGGAGGACGATCCCACCATCCGCCGGTGCGCCGACTTCGCCGAGCGCTGGTCTGCGCCCTGGTTTGGGGTGGTCAACCTGTTCGCCTACCGCTCGACGGATCCGGGCGTCTTGTTCGATTGCACGGCCTGCCCGGACCCGATCGGTCCCAGCAATCGGCCGGTGATCCACTACGCGGCGCAAGCGATGGCCGCGCAGGGTGGCCGGATGGTGTGCGGCTGGGGTTCGGCCGGCCAGAGCAAGGCCAGCAGCCGCAAGTACATTTCCCAGGTGGTGGAGGAGGTAGTCACGATCATCCGCGCCGCCGGCTTGGAGCCCCAGGCCCTGCGCCAGTCAGAGAAGACCAGCCAACCCTGGCACCCCCTCTATCTGCCGGCAACGCTCGTCCCACAGCCGTGGAAGGGGTTGCCGCATGTCCGCTGACCACCTGCCCGGACACACCGTCGTCGATTCGTATGGCGACCAGGTCCTGCTGTGCTACCGCCGCCCGCGCTCACACGCCCCGGGTCCATCGGGGGAGTTCGTGCGCCTCCTCTACACGCCCGCGGCTGCGCTGGCTCTGGCTGAAGAGCTGACCCGCGTCGCCCGCGCCCTTTCCCCCGAGGGATCGGAGGCGCCTCATGGCTAAAGCCCCCAAGTGGAGCAAGGGCCTCGCTGAATGGGTGGATGGGGATACCGCCTACCTCTCGATCGCCTTCACGTGGCTGCTCGACGAGGCCTATCGGCTCGCCATCTGGCACCGCGCCTGCGGTCGCCGGGTGGTGGCTGGCGGACCCGCGCTGTTTCAGGAAAAGGTGAGCCACATTCTGCACGGCGTGGCCGAAATCCCGGTGAAGCGAGTGACGGTCGACGGCCGGGAGGTGGTTCGGGGAGCCGATTTCCCGGACGCCGTCGCGCGCCACAACCCATTGGCGACCTTCGCGAGCCGGGGATGCCCGGTCGGCTGCTACTTCTGCATCGTGCCCAAGATGGAGGGGAGAAGCTTCACGCTCCTGCCTGATTTCACGCCGCGCCCGATCCTCTGCGACAACAACCTCTCGGGCCTGCCTGCGGACTATCAGGACTTCATCGTCGACCGGTACCGCAAAGCCGAGGTCCCGCTGCTTGATGCCAATAGCGGCTTCGAGCCGAAGACCTTCGACGCGGATGTCTATGCGCGCTGGCGAGACATCAACAAGGGGCCTTGGCGCTTCGCGTACGACGAGCAGGGCGAGCGCTCTGATGTCGAGCGGGTCATGCAGATGCTTCGCAGCCTGCCGGCCAAGCGGAAGCGCGTCTACGTCCTGATCGGCAACGAGCCAATGGCGGCCTGCCTTGAGCGCATCAAGGAGGTGATCGCCTGGGGCGGCGAGCCGCACGTCCAGCCGTACATCAAGCTCAATGCCATGGAGAAGGTACCACACGTTCGGTTCGACTGGACGCGGCAAGCGCTGACCGACATGGCGCGCTGGGCCAACCGCCGGATCTGGCGGAAGTGCCCCGACTTCTCCGACTACCGGCGCTCCGAAAAGGCCTCACGCAAGCCGTTCGCGGACGACATCCGGATCGGCGACCTGATGGGAGGTTACGCTCATGGTTGGTGAGCATCCCGTTCCCGCCCGCTTCGAGTTCAGCTTCGAGGACACCACCGTCCGGGTGCTGGAGATCAACGGCACGCCCTGGTGGGTGCTGGTCGACGTCTGTGTCGTGCTGGGCATCGCCAACCCCCGCGACGCCGCCGGCCGGCTCGACGACGACGAGAAGGGTGTCGGCATTACCGACACCCTTGGCGGCCCCCAGGAGGTGACGGTCATCAACGAGTCGGGCCTCTACAGCCTGACCCTTACCAGCCGGAAGCCGTCGGCCAAGCGGTTCAAGAAGTGGATCACCTCCGAGGTGCTTCCGGCCATCCGGAAGACCGGCGGCTACGGCACGTCCCAGGTCGACCTCAACGACCCGGCGCAGCTCCGCGCCCTGCTGCTGAACTACTCGGCCGAAGTCGAAACGACCAAGAAGGCGCTGGCCGCCGCCCAGGTGGAGGCCTCGGCCGCCACGAGCGCGTTGGACCGGATCGCCGGCACCGAGGGCCTCCTCTGCCTGACCGACGCCGCCAAGGTGCTGGGTCAGCAACCCAAGGCCTTCATCAGGTGGCTGACCGCCGGCCGCTACATCTACCGCCGCGTCGGATCGTCCCGGCTCCTGGCCTACCAGGACGCCATCCAGTCCGGCCTCATCGAGCACAAGCTCCGCACCTTCAAGAAAGCCGACGGCACCGAGGGCAGCTCTGACCAGCCCATGGTGACGACGAAGGGGATCGCCCGCTTCGCCCGCCTGCTCGGCGTCACCGCCGACTGGTCCGCCGTCAGCAAGGAGACCCTCACCCATGCCTGACCTGAAGCCCCGGCACCAGAAGGTGCTGGACGCCCTCCCGGCCGGCGATCCCGCATCGGGCGCCCGGCCGGCCGACATCGCCCTGCAGCTTGGTCTGAAATCCGGCAATGTCTCCCGCGCCCTGTTCGACCTCCTCGAGGCGGGCCTCGTCGTCTATGCCGGCATGGACGGACACCGGCGCTACACCAAGGCTCCGAATGCCTCGGTGGAACCCGTCGCCCGGCCCGAGCCCCAGGTTCGCGCCCCGTCCGCCCCAGAGGTGCCACCCCTCGTCCTCGATCAGGCCGCCGGCGAAGCCTGGAGCCTCTACAACGCCGACTGCGTCAGCTTCGCCCGCAATCTGCCGGACAACAGCGTCGACCTGGCCGTCTACAGCCCGCCGTTCTCGAACCTCTACGTCTACAGCGAATCGGTCGCTGACCACGGCAACTGCGCCACCGACGCCGAGTTCTTCGACCACTACCGCCACCTCGTCCGGGAGAAGTTCCGGGTCCTGCGCCCCGGCCGACTGACCGCCATCCACGTCAAGGACCTGGTCTACTACCAGAACAGCTCTGACGACGGTTCCGCCGGCCTCCGCGCCTTCTCCGACGGCTGCACCCGCGTCCACCAGGAGGAGGGTTTCACCTTCCACTGCCGGATCACGATCCACCGCGACCCGGTCCTCGAGCGCGCCAAGACCAACGCCCACGGCCTGCTGTGGAAGACCTTCCAGACCGACGCCAGCTTCTGCCGTGTCGGCATGCCCGAGTACCTGATGGTCTACCGGAAATGGGCCAAGCCGGGGGAGGAGGACCTCGTCCGCCCGGTCACCCACCCGAAGGCCTCGGTCCCGCTCGCCCGGTGGCAGGACCTTGCGTCTCCGGTCTGGCGGACCGCCGACATTGACCTGTGGCTGCCCTACGGCGATCCCCGCGCAACCCCGAATTCCCAGGTCTGGAACCTCCAGGAGCCCGGCCGAGGTGATGGTGACCTGTCTACGACCGACGTGCTGAACGTGGCTGTGGCCAAGGACGACCGGGCCGAGCGCCACCTCTGCCCCATGCCCCTGAACATCACCAAGCGCGCCCTGGAGCTCTACACCAACAAGGGCGACGTCGTGTGGTCCCCCTATGCCGGTATTGGCTCCGAGGGCGTCTCCGCACTGTCCATGGGGCGCAAGTTCATCGGGACCGAGTTGAATCCGACCTACTTCCGCCAAGGGGCCAAGTTCCTGGCCGAGGAGGAGAAGGTCAGCGCTTACGGGTCGCTGTTCGACCTGGTGGAGGCGTCATGGTGACCGCTCCCACCACCGAATGGACCCACGACGCCCTTGCTGACGATCTGGCGGGCCATGTCGGCTACAGAAACCGCCTGACCTTCACGGACATGCAGCTTGGCCCCTCTGGCTCTCCCCGGCCGGACGTCTACTGTCTGCCCACGACCTACAGCCGGTTCTGCCCGGTTGCCTTCGAGTGCAAGGTGTCCGTCTCCGACTTCCGCGCCGACGTCACGCACGGCAAGTGGCAGACCTACCTGCCGTTCGCGGCGGCCGTCGTCTTCGCGACCCCGGCCGGGCTGATCGGCAAGCAGGACATCCCGGCCGGCTGTGGCCTCATGGCCCGCGGCCCGAATGGCTGGCGCACCGTGAAGGCGCCAACCCTCCGTCCGGTCGAAAACCTTCCCCTCCAGGTCTGGCAGAAGCTGCTGTTCGACGGGATCGAGAGGGCCGAGCGCTTCCGCCGGTGCGAGCCGCGCAAGGCCGACGACTGGCGTCTTCGTGACCGTCTGGCGAAGGAGCTGGGCGCCGACGTTGCTGCCGTCTTCACCAACCGGGAAGCGATCGCCAAGGCCGCCAGCGAGATCGCCGCGGCGCTGGGGATGGACACCGACGGTTTCACCTTCAACCGCTCCGATGTGTGGCAGGTTCGAAACTTGGCCTATTACGCCAAGCAGACGGCCGAGGTCTGGCAGAAGCTGGCCGGCTTGCTGGGCATGGAGTCGCGCTGGCCGGGCTTCCGGGACATCAAGGAGGCGGAGGCCCGCCTGTCCCGTCTGGACGCCAGCACCGCCACGGAGAGCGCCCTCGACGCGCTGGACGACGTGCAACGCGCTATCGACTGCGCCCGCAAGAAGCTGGCCGGCGACAATGCCAAGTCGGAGGCGCTGGCATGAACCTCCGGATCCTGAAGAAGCTCTCGAAGCGCGCCGCCCCGCTGCTGGCCCACTTCGACATCGGCCCGGACGACCTCTTCCTGGCCGAAAAGAGCGAGAGCTACACGGGGCTCCTGATCCTCGACCGCACCTGCTGGGACCGCGGCCGTTCGGTCCATGACGATTGCATCAGGCAGTGCGAGCGCAAGAAGCCCGCGGCCGACGGCAACGGGTGGGTCTACATGACCCCGCCCTCTCACCCCCTCAAGGGCACGCCGATGGTCGGACGCATGTCCGGCTACGAGGAGCCCGAATGGGAGGAACGGACGGCCCTGGAGGAGTTGGCGGAGTGCATCCGCTGGTCCGACAAGCCGGCGACCATGACAGAGGCCGAATGGGCGCTGGCGCAGCGGATCACCCGCACCAAGCCCGTCACCCAGGACGAGATCGACGAGATGCTCAACGACATGGACGAGGCGATGGAGGGTGACCTCTCGCCGATGGAAGCGGAGCTGTCGCTATGACCGGCATGGGGCACAACTCCGGAAGCGCTGGCGTGGACGTCGGCGGCATCGCGGCGGATCGCCTGAAATCCTTCGTCGAGCGCATCGAGCGTCTCGAAGAGGAAAAGCGCGGTCTGCAGGAAGACATCAAGGAAGTCTATGCCGAGGCCAAGGGCACCGGCTTCGACACCAAGATCATCCGGCAGATCATCCGTCTGCGGAAGATGGACAAGGAAGACCGCCAGGAACAGAAAGCCATCCTGGAACTCTACAAGGAAGCCCTGGGGATGGTGGACTGACATGGCTATCGACGGCCCCACCAACCCGCTCACTGCCTGGTGTGAGCTGCGCCGCCTGCTGCACCGCCGCCGCCTGGAGATGGGCTTGCGACAGGAAGATGTCGCCCGCATGGGCGCCTTCGCCCTGCGCACCCTGGAGCGTTGGGAGAACGGCGACTCGGAGCCGCCCGGCTTCGCGCTGTTCCGGTGGTGTTCTGTCCTCGGCGTCGTCCTCACCCCCTCCGTCGTCACCAACACCGCGCCGGCCAGGGAGCCGGCGCCCATCACCGTGGGAGGCTGATATGGCCGAAACGACCCTCCCGGAGCCCCTGGTCCCAACCGAAGTGGACCTGACCGACTTCAAATTCATGCCCCTGGAGGTCGCCCGCCTGCTGGATAGCGAGATCATGGCGCTTGAGGACGCGGAAGCGTTCCGGGCCGGCGTCGCGTCATGGTGCAAGGGATGGCACCAAATCCCCGCCGCGAGCCTGCCGAATGACGACGGCGCGCTGTGCAAGATGCTGGGTTACGGCCGGGACCTGAAAACCTGGGCAAAGCTGCGTAGGGCCGGCGCGCTGCGTGGCTGGATACTCTGCGCTGATGGGCGCCTCTATCATCCCATTGTTGCCGCGAAGGCTCTGGAGGCGTGGCTGGAGAAACTGGCGCAGCGCTTGAGCAGCGGTGCGGGCAACGCCAAGCGTTGGGGCATCGAGTTCGACGCAAGCCAGATAAATGAACAGGTTGCGACCGCGCGGCGCTTCCTGACGGCACTCGATCCGCAGTCCAAGGCACTGACCAAACGGAAGCCGCCGGCAATCCCGACGGGAAACCAGCAGGCAGTCCCGCAGGATATCCCGCCAGAACTCCCGAGCGAAGTCCCGCAAGATGATGATCAGCAATCCCGTCAGGACTCCCGACGGGATGTCGGTCAGGAGTCCCGTCAGGATCGCAAGAGACAGGGACAGGGACAGAGACAGGGAGATCTTAGCCTTGCCTCAGGAGATAAATCTCCTTCGGCGGCGGCTAAGGCGCGCGAGGCCGCGCTTTGCCAGCCGGCCGGAATTTCTGTCGATGACTTGACTGATTCCGTCGACGCCGTGTTTTCCGCTGTTGCCAAGGCTGCGGAAAACTGGTTCGATGTGACCGAGCGCGACCGCCACGACGGCGACGAGGTGGTCATCCGAGGCTGGCTGGGACTGGCCGGAAACGCTGGATTGTCGGACGCAGACGCCGTCCAGGCCATCGCCGAGGCCATCGACCGCCAGTTCGAGCGGCTGTCCAAGCGACCCCGTGTCGGCATGCCGGTCTCCCTGGAGCTGATCGACAAGGACGTTCGGACCGCCATCACCGCCGCCCGGCGCAATCCGTCAAAAGTGGCGGATGAGGTCCGCGCTCCCGAACCCTACGCCTCCCGCTTCACCGCGACGCAGTGGACCACCTGGCTGAAACCCTGCTCGGTTGCCGTCGAGGATCGGGTCGCCACCATCACCGCGCCCACCCTCGTCATCGCTGACCGCCTGCGCCAGCACCACGACCAGGACCTGCGCGACTGCCTCGATGTGGACGCGGTCGAAGTCGTGGTCTCCGCCCGGCGCAAGAGGGCGTCCGCCGCCATCATCCCCCATCCAGCGACCGTCGTCGCGGAGGCCTCGAAATGAGCGAAGGCAAGGCCCCCGAGGTGGCGCGCGTCGATAGTGGCGACGCGCCTGCCGAAATCCCGACCTTCGGGGGGAAGGTCTGGTACATCGCGGTGGTGAAGCCACTGGCCCAGTACCGCGAGATGGCGAAGAAGGCCCTTCGTGCCCGTGGATACGCGGTGTTCCTGCCGATGTGCCGGGAGATCGTCATCCAGTCCGGCCAGCAGGAGATCGTCGAGCGGCCGATGTACGGGCGCTACCTGTTCGTCGGCGTCGACCCCGGCGGCGATAGCTGGGCGATTCGGTGGGTGCCGGGTATCCAGCACATGACGCTCGATGCTCGCCGCCGGCCGGTCACCATCGCGGTGTCTGTGCTGTCGGCTATCGCGGACCGCATGGGTCGGGATGGCGGCGTGATTAATCTGGTTCCGCCACCCAAGGCCGTCGGCTCTGGCTTCATTCCTGGGCAACTCGTCCGCATCACGGACGGCACCCTGACTGGCTGGGAGGGCCTCTTCCAGGCGGACCAAGGGGCGCGGTGTCGAGTGCTGTTGACCGTCGCCGGTCCTGAATCAGCGCTCACGATCCCGGCCACCAGCCTGGAGGCGGTACAACCAGTTGACGGGCGAAAACGATAGGGTTACAACGGTCGGACAGGTGGACCCGATTTCCGGGTCCACTGCGGACGCCGTGTAGCGATCCGCCTTGCGCCCGCCCGGCCCTCGCCGTGGCGGGTTTTCTGCGTTTGGAGAACCCGCCAATGGCCGATCCTGCCGCTCACGACCTCGTCCAGATGGCGAAGTCCCTCTCCCCCACCGCCCTCGGCGTCGCTGCCGGCATGGTCGCCCGCTGGTCCCGTGAGGCTCGCAACAGCGGCTGGAAGGCCCTGCTGCGCATGATCATCCTGGACCTGCCGACCATGGGCGCGCTGACCATCGCCGCCGGCTCGGTCGCCCAGCAGATGAACGCCGACACGCTGACGGCCACCGGCATCGGCACCTGCGCCGGCTACGCCGGGTCGGAGATCCTCAAGACGCTTCTGGCGTGGCGGGCCGGCAAGCTGCCCGGTGGGCAGGGCTGACCATGACGGCCGCGTTCTTTGCCGAGGGGCTGTGGTGGGCCGGGGCAGTCGTTGCTGCCCTGAGCCTCGCCGTTCTGATCGGAGGGGGTTGGCGATGATCGACCACGAATCCTATCCGCAGGCCAGCCCCGCCGTGGCGGACCTGATCGACTGCCCCGCCCAGCGGGAGGCTTACCGCCGCGCCACCGAGCTGATCGGGCCGGCCCTCGCGCTTGTCGGCGGCCGCATGTCGGCCGGTGCGGTGGATGGCATCGGCGTGCCGCAGGTGGCGGAGGGCTGATGCCGTCCCGTCCGCCGGTCTTCCGCGCTCCCGGCTGGCGGCCTGCGCCACGCAAGCGCCCACAGGTCCAGGACAGCTACTACGGCTCCGCCGAATGGAAGCGTCTCCGCGAGGCGTGCTGGAAGCGGGACGGCTACCGCTGCACGGCCGAGCACTGCACCACCCCCGACCGCGGGTTCGGTGGCCGGGTGATCGCAGACCACATCATCCCGCGCCGAGAGGGTGGCGAGGACGCCCTGACGAACCTGCGAACCCTTTGCCCCACCTGCGATAATCGCCGGCACGGCAAGCGTGGTGGGTAGGGGGATGTCAATCCCTACAGGGGCTTAGGGTGTCCACCGGTGGGTGGTCAAATTCACGCGCGTGCAAAACGAAAACAAAAGGGTTCGGAGGCTGAAAATGGCAGGACGCCCCCCCAAGCCGACGCACCTGAAGCTGGTCACCGGCACGGCGCAGAAATGTCGCACCAACAAGCGGGAACCGAAGCCCGAACGCTCGATCCCGTCGCCGCCGGCTCACCTGACCGACAAGGCCAAGACCACTTGGGGCGCTGTCTCGGTGATCCTGGACAAGATGGGCGTGCTGACCGAAGCCGACGGCATGGCAATGGTCGGGCTGTGCGAGGCCTACGCGGACCTGCTGGCCGCGCGCGAGTCGCTGTCCCGGCCCCTGACGATGGTGTCGGAGGGTGCCGACGGCGAGAAGGCCAGCACCATCATCTTTGCCGAGGCAGGCGAGCGGTATTACTGGACCATAGGCAAGGGCGGCCCCATGCGCCGCGCCCGCCCGGAGGTCGCCGACATCGCCGATGCTGACCGGCGGTTCGCCGCTTGGCTGGCGAAGTTCGGCCTCACGCCGGCGGATCGGACCCGCGTGGCCGGCCAGCTACCCGGCGACAGCAACCCGTTCGCGGACCTGTAATGCCCCGCGCGCCTCGTCAGCACCAGCCGGGCGTCCGTCGAACCCGCGGCGCGGCCAGTGGCGGCAAGACCTTGGGCCCTGTCGCGCACCCGCATGTGGAGCTGGCCGAGCGCTACGTCGACGATGTGCTGTCCGGGACGGTGCCTGCCTGCAAATGGGTCAGGCTGGCGTGCCAGCGGCACCGGAACGACCTACGCGCCGACAACGTCGCGGACTGGCCGTACCGCTTCGATCCGGTGAAGGCCGAGAAAGCGTGCAAGTTCATCGAGCTGATGCCCCATACCAAGGGCAAGTGGGCGCGTCCGGATCCGCTGAACCCGAAAGGCCACCTGATCCGGCTGGAGCCCTGGCAATGCTTCATCGTCTGCATGGTCTTCGGGTGGGTGCGCAAGGCCGACGGGTTCCGCCGGTTCCGGCAGGTCTATATCGAGGTGCCGCGCAAGAACGGGAAGTCGGCCCTGGTGGCGGCCATCGGCCTCTACATGCTGTGCGCCGACGGCGAACAGGGCGCCGAGGTCTACTCGGGCGCCACGACGGAAAAGCAGGCCTGGGAGGTGTTCGGCCCGGCCCGGCAGATGGCGAACGGCCGGCCGGACCTGAAGCGGCATTTCGGGGTGGAGGTGAACGCCTCGAACATCTCGATCCTGGGCAACAGCAGCAAGTTCGAGCCCGTCATCGGCAAGCCCGGCGACGGCGCCTCGCCCTCCTGTTCGATCACGGACGAGTATCACGAGCACGCCACGTCCGATCAGTACGACACCATGGTCACCGGCATGGGCGCCCGCGAGCAGCCGCTGGCGATCGTCATCACCACGGCAGGCGATAACATCGCCGGCCCCTGTTACGACATGCGCGACGTCGTGCGGAAGGTGCTGGAGAAGGTCGCGAACGACGACGAGCTGTTCGGGATCATCTACACCGTCGACGACGCCGACGACTGGACCGCCGCCGAGGCATTGCGGAAGGCCAACCCCAACATGGGGGTGTCGGTCAGCGAGGAATTCCTGCTGGCCCGCCAGCGGGAGGCGATCAACAACACCCGCAACCGCGGGCGCTTCCTGACGAAGCACCTGAACAAGTGGGTGAACGCCCGGTCGGCCTACTTCGACATGGCGGCCTGGGATCGGTGCGAGGTGCGTGGACTATCGCTGGACGACTTCGTTGGCCGGCGGGTGGCTCTGGGGCTCGACCTGTCGAGCAAGATCGATGTCGCAGCGCTGGAGGTTCTGGTCCTGCCGGAGAGTGAAGATGAGCCCTACCGGGTCTTCACCTTCCATTATCTGCCGGAGGAAACCGTCCTGCAGCCCGAGAACGAGCACTATCAGGCGTGGGACGCGGACGGCTGGCTGATCGTCACCGAGGGCAACATCATCGATTATGGGGTGATCGAGGAGGACATCCTCGACCTCTGCGCCCGGTTCCAGGTCGAGAACATTGCCTACGACCCGCACCAGGCGACGATGCTGGTAACGCGGCTACAGGCACGGAACGCTCCGGTGACGGAGTACCGGCCGTTGGTGTTGACCTTCAGCGAGCCGATGAAGGAATTGGACGCCCTGATCCGGGCCGGGAAATTGCAGCATGCCGGCGACCCCGGCATGAAGTGGATGATGTCCAACGTCGTGGCCCGGCCTGACAAGAAGGACAACGTCTACCCGACCAAGGAAAAGGACTCGAAGAAGATCGACGGGCCGGTGGCCCTCATCTCCGCCCTCGGCGTCTCGATGGCTCCAGCCAACGACGACGAGGACATTCCCGAGGATTTCGACGTCAAGGTTTGGGGGTAGGCATGGCCGACCAGAAACAACAGCCCGCGGCGCCCGTTCGGGATGCCGCGTTGGATCGGGTGCGCCTGCTTCTCGCCGCGAGCGGAGTCGGGCTGATCGGGTACGGGGCTTGGCTCCACTACCCGCCGGCCGGCTTCGTCACCTCCGGCGTCCTGCTGTTCGCTGTCGCCATGGTCGGCGCGTTGAGGGCGCGCTGATGGGCGGGTGGCTAACCGCCATTCTTGGCGGATCTGTGGGATCGCCGTCCGCCTCGGCTCCCTCGCTGCCCGGCACGACCAGCGGCTCTGCCGACCCGGCTGGCTGGCTGGTGGACTTGTTCGGCGGCATGGTCACGGCGACCGGCCTGCGGGTCGGTGTGCAGGACGCACTACGCCTGCCGGGCGTTGCCGCCTGCATCCAGGTGCTGTCCGAAGACCTCGCCAAGGTGCCGCTCGTCGTCTACCGGAAGCAGCACGGAGGCGAGAAGGTGGAGGCAACCGACCACCCGCTCTATCGGTTGCTGAACGGGCATCCAGCTCCTTGGCTGCCGGCGTTTCATTGGCGCCGTACGATGATCCACAACGCCATGGCACTGGGGAACCAGTTCAATCGGGTCCAACGCCGTGGCGGAGAGGTCGGCCGGATTTCCCCGCTCCAGCCCGGCCGGACACTGGTCCGCTGGACGACGGAGGGGGAGCCCTTCTACGACGTGATGGACGGTGCTCGCACCGTGACGGGGCTGCCCTTCCACGAGGTGCTCCACATCCCCTACCGAGCGAGCAACGACGGTGCCGATTACGGTGGGTTGTGGGGGAGATCGCCGCTGGAGATGCACCGGGAGTCGTTGGCGCTCGCCATTGCTGCCGAACGCTTCGCCGCGCGCTTCTTCGCCAACGGCGCCCGCCCGTCGGTGGTGGTCGAGATGTCGGGCAAGATGCCCAACGATCAGGTCGCGAACCGTGTCCGGGCCGGGCTGGAGAGGGCGATGGGTGGGCTGGACAACGCTTTCAAGATCGCCGTTCTCGAAATGGGCATGAAGCTCAAGGAGCTGACGGCCAAGAACAGCGACAGCCAATTGATCGAGGTGCGCAAGCAGGCCGCCCTGGAGCAGGCGACCATGTTCAACATGCCGCCGCACAAGATCGGTATCCTGGACCGGGCCACCTTCTCCAACATCGAGCACCAGGCCATCGAGTACGTGACCGGGCCGGTGACGGCGCTCGCTCGCGGCATCGAGGCGGCACTGGAGACCTCCTGCCTGTCCGAGGCCGAGCGGGAGGATTACGAGATCCGCCACGATCTCGACGACCTTCTGCGCGGCGACATCGCCAGCCGGTACCGGGCTTACGCCATCGGCCGGCAATGGGGCTGGTTGTCGGCTGACGACGTGCGTGGGTGGGAGGACATGAACCCGCTTCCGCACGGCCAGGGAAAGACCTACCTGACGCCGCTCAACATGGTGCCGGCCGGGACCGAGCAGCGGCCGGACGGCTCCGGAGCCGATGTGCTGTTCGCCCCGACGCGCTACGCGGCCGCCCACGATGCGCGCCAGCAGGCGCTGACCTCCTCCCTGGTCGGGCCGCACGGCGAAACCCTCTTCCTGCCGCCACCGTCGAACTGAGGAACCATCCATGACACTGGCTTATCTGGGCCTCGCGGCGGAGCCGTGGGCAATGACTAAGCACGCCCTGCGCGAACTCGCCCGCACCCCGGACCTCGCGCAGAAGCTGCCGATCGAGAACGACGCTGCGGCCCGCAACAAGGCGCTGATGCCCATCGCCGGCCCGGCCACCCGCAGCCTGGATGGCGGATCGGGGCGAGCGATGGTGGTCGATGGCGTCGCCTGCATCCCGGTCATCGGCCCGATCTTCCCGCGCGACAACTTCCTGACCCGCTACGGCTATGCGACCTCCATCACCGGGGTGCAGCGCGACCTGTTCGCCGCATTGGCGGCCGACGACGTGAATGCCTGCCTGCTCGTGATCGACAGTCCGGGCGGGGCGGTATCCGGGGTCAACGGGCTGGCAGACCAGCTTTTCGCCGCCCGCTCGGTCAAGCCGCTGGCAGCCCACGCCACCGGCACCGCGGCGAGCGGTGCCTACTGGCTCGGCTCACAGGCGGAGCGCTTCACCATCGAGCGCACCGGCATCGTCGGCTCGATTGGCGTGGTGGTCTGCATGCCCAAGCAGACGGAGGCAGATGTCGACGGGAACGTCTGGTTCGACATCGTCTCGACGAATGCCCCGAACAAGCGCCCCGATCCCAGCACAGACGACGGCATGGCCGAGATCGTGGCAACCCTGGACGCCCTGGAGGGGCAGTTCATCGCCGATGTCTCCCGCGGCCGCAACGTGGCTGCCGACAAGGTGACGTCCGACTTCGGGCGGGGCGGCACCAGGGTCGGCGCCGACGCCCAGGCGGCCGGCATGGTTGACGGGATTTCCTCCATCGACGCTGCGCTTACCCGGATGGCGCGGGTCGGCAAGAGCTTCCGCAAGGGCCAGCAGGCTGCGCGGTAACTGGGGCTCCGCCCCATCCTTCCTCACACGGAGCATCAACATGTTCGACATCCCCAGCCTGCGGCAGGAGCAGGCCCGCATCGAGGGTGAGCTGAAGGCGCTCAACCTCGGCGTCAACAGCTCGGACGAAGTCCTGGCGAAGGCCGAGAAGCTGACGGCCGATCTGGAGCGCGTCGCCCAGCACCTCGCGCTGGCCGAGCGCCAACAGAAGGCGCGCGGCGCCACCGCCACCGGCACGGAGGAATCCCTCGGCGGCGAGTCGGGCGGCAACTCGGCCGCGACCGTCCCGGCGCAGGTCGCCGAGAAAGAGGATCCCGGCATCAACTTCGCGCGCGCCGTTCGTGCCATCACCATCGGCGTCGACGCCAAGGACCATTCCGTCGCGACGAAATGGGCGGGCAAGACCTTCGGTGAGCGTCATCCGGTTGCGCAGGAGATCGGCGCGGCCATGCAGAGCAACGACATGACCGGCGGCGGCGTGTTCATCCCCGAACGCCTGTCGGAAGCGTTGATCCCGCTGCTGCTGCCGCGCACGGCGATGCGCCGCATTTCCACTGCAGTTCCGCTGGTCGGTGGCTCCGACAACGTCCCGACGGTCGAGAAGGGCATCAACGCCCATTACATCGGCGAGGGGCAGGACCTGCTGTCGGAGGAGCCCGAGTTCGGCCTGTTCTCCGCCAAGGAGCGCGAGATCGGCGCCCTGGTGCCGATCTCCAACAAGCTGCTGCGGCTCGCCTCCCGTCCGATCGACATGTACGTCCGCAACATGATCCTGGACGGCTTCGCGCAAACGGAGGACCTGTTCTTCTACCGCGGTCCCGGCACCGACGCGACGCCGAAGGGGCTCCGCTTCCAGGTCGATCCGAGGCACGTCATCGCGGCGCCGGCTGGCAGCACCGTTGCCGATATCGACAAGGCCGCGGCGCAGATGGTGCTGAAGCTATCGCTGGCCAACATCCCCATGATCCGTCCGGCGTGGCTGATGCATGACCGCGTGTTCCTCTGGCTCCAGAACCTGCGGGACGCCAATGGCAACAAGGTCTATCCGTCGCTCGATGCGCTCCAGCCGACCTGGAAGGGCTATCCGGTCGAGCGCTACAACCGCATCCCGGCCAACCTCGGCGCTGGGCACAATGAGACGGAAATCACGCTGGGCGACTTTTCCTTCTCCATGGTGATGGACAGCTACAAGGTGTCCATCGACATTAGCAAGGAGGCCAGCTACTCGGTCGGCGGGACGCAGAAGTCAGCGTTCTCTCTGAACCAGACGGTGATCCGCGCCATGTCGGCGCACGAATACGGCCTCAGCCGCAAGAATGCCTTCGTGGTGATGACGGGCATCACCTGGGGCGCCGACTATCTGGTCTGAAGACGGAGCGCCCCAAGGCGCCCTCTCCACTTCCACCCGATTCATCATGGAGACCCTGATGTTCTCTCTCGGCCGCGACATCGTGGCAGAGCTAGGGCCGTGCGCCTTTGCTCTGCCCGCCACTTCCGCCACTGCCGGCGGGGCTGGCGACGGCACCGCCGCCAACGGCGTCACCATCGACCTGACCGCGCTGCCTGGCGGCGTGCGAGCCGAATCGATCGCCTTCCTGATCGGCGCCAAGGCGACGCTCGCCGCCACCAAGACGCTGACGGTTGCCGCGCGCATCCTGACCAGCCCCGACGGCTCGGTCTGGACGGAAGCGGTGGCGTCCGCCTCCATCCTGGTGCTGACCGGCGGCGCGGGCGGCACCACCGAAGCTGGAACTGGCCGGATCGGCATCTCGCTCGAATACTGCAAGCAGTTCGTCCGGATGGAGGTGACGCCGGACCTGTCCGCCACCGCCACCGACACCGCCAGCCTGTTCGGTCTGGCTGTCTTCGGCGGTGCGGATCGGCTCCCATGATCACCGTCCGGTTCCGCCGGCACGCTCCCCCGTATGCTGCGGGGGAGGTGGCGGGCTTCCCGGAGAAGGAAGCAATCCGGCTTCGCAATGCTGGCGCCGTCGTTTTTCTCAACAGCGACGAGGGCCGGCCGCACATCGCAGAGGAAGAAGGGCAGAGCGACCCTGCCACGGAACCCACCGAGGCCGCAGACCCGGTGGCGGAGGTGGGTGGCCCGGTTTCAGACGCCGACCCTGCCACGGAACCCACCGAGGCCGCCCGCGCTTCTGGCCCCCATGGGAATAGGGCTCGGTCGGCCCGGGTCGCCCGATAACCACGGAGGGCTAGATGGTTGATCAGGGTTCGCAGATTGCTGCGGTGACCGGCTATTCCTACAGGGGGATTGTGGGAAATAGGCAGCGCTTCCAGCGTCGCCAAAGTGATGGCGGCCGGTTCGTAGCTCTTGTTCCATTGGGCGTCGGCTTCGCCGAAGCCGTTGAGGAACTCAGGGCGCCTCGCTGCTTTTATGTGGTGTACCCGGCCCGCTGGGTCGGCGAGCGGTGTGAGGGCTGAAGATGGCCATCACCACCGTCACCGCCCCGGCCGCCGACCGGCGACTCTGCTCCATCGCCGACCTGAAGGCAGAGCTTGGCATTGACGCGAACGACACTCTGTTTGATGTCTGGCTGTCGACTGAATGCCTGTCCGCCTCCGACCGGGTGGCCGAGGCCTGCGGCGTGGCCGCCGACGATGACGGCGAGGCGCCCGCGACCTTCGTGCAGGAGATCGCGGCCATCACCTTCGGCGCCGCCGATATCCCGAACGGGAATGTGCTGGAGCTTCCCTGGCGCTTCCCGGCCCGCGTGACGAGCGTCACCGTGGCTGGGCAGATGCTGGCCCCTGCGCTTTACCGGCCGCAGCCGAAGGCCGGGCTGATTTCCAGAGTGGACGCCTGTGGGCGGCCCGCTTGCTGGGCTCGTGCCGAGACCTCGGTGGCGGTGGTATCCGGGTGGGAGCCCGGCAAGGTGCCAACCGTTCTTCAGGATGCCGTTAAGCGGCTGGTGCGCCTGCGCTGGGAGGCCAAGGACCGGGACCAGTTGGTGAAGGCCGAAGAAACCGATGGCGTCGGGCGCACCGAATATTGGGTGGGCGGCACGTCGGCCAACGGCTCCGCACTGCCGGCCGACGTGCTGGCGTCGCTTCAGGCGGCCGGCTACGTCAACGTGGTGATCGCCTGATGGCCCGCTCCCGCGAAGCCCGCATGATCGACCGCCGCGGCGCCCTAGTGGTGTTGCGCCGGCCGTCCGGCACCATCCCCCCCACCTTCACCGACGTGGTCCTGAAGGCGTTCTGGCGGGAGACCGGCAGCGACACCCTGACCGGCTCCGCGGCGCAGAGGACCTTTTCCATCATCGTCGCCGCCGACGCCCTGGCGGAGACCGCCTTCCCGCCGGACGGCCCGGCAAAGGGCGATCACGTCATCATCAAGCCCACCATCGTGGGTGGCGCCTGGACCGGTGGTGGTCAGACCCTGACCGTCTCCTCCCCCGGCGAGCGCCCCAGCGGCTGGTGGATGGAAGCGAAGGGCTGAACCCATGGCGACAATCCAAGCCTTCGACGCAATCCGGAGCTTCATCGAGGCCGGCTGGCCGGATGCCGCCCCGCAGGCCTGCCCGCTGGCCTGGGACAACGAGCCGATCGCGCTGCCGCAGCCATTTGGTCCGACCGGCCTCGACGGTGCAGCCGTCATCAACGCATGGGGCAAGGTGCTGGTGGATGGCGACCTGTGGTCGCAGCAGTCCATTGGCAGCGGCGACCCGGCCGAAGAGCGCTGGGACGAGACCGGTACGCTGATGGTGTTCGCCTTTAGCCCCGTCGGCTCCGGCTCCCGGCTGAACCGCGAGCTGCTGACCGCCTTCGCCGAGATGTGCCGCGGGCAGGACATCGGCAGCGTCGAGTTTCAGGACACCCGTTTCGACCCCATCGGCGCCAAGGACGACACCGGCAACTGGTGGGGCATGCACATCGTCATCGACTGGATCAGGAAAGGATAGCCACCATGGCCGAATACACCGTCCTCACCCCCTTCAACACCCCGACCCGCCGGTTCGCCGCCGGCCAGAAGGTCGACGGCTCCGAACTGGAGGGTCCGCTGACCCTGGATGACCGCATCCGCCTCGGCCAGATCGCCGCGCCGAAGCCGGCGAAGGCCGCGAAGGCGGCGCCCGCCGCTGACCAGGCCGAGACGCCGGCCGGCTGACCAACGGAGACCGCAATGGACAACCAGCACAAGCACATCAAGGGCTACCGGGACCTGTCGGCCGAAGAGATCGCGCTGATGAACGAGGCGAAGGCCAAGGCTGAGGAGGTCGGCGCTCTGGTCGAGAAGATCGCCGCCACGCCCGGCATCGACGGCCGCTGGGTCTCCATCGGCAAGACGGACCTGCAGACGGGCTTCATGAGCCTGATCCGCGGCATTGCCCAGCCCACGACCTTCTGACCTTCAGCGCCTCCGCTGAAGACCACCCCGCCGCCGGCACCGCCCGAGCGGCTTTTTTCATGCCCGGCTGAAAGGAGCCGCCACCATGTCCAGTTCCAACCGTGTTCGCCTGACGGGCGTCGCCGAGACGACCTACGGCACCACCCCCACCACCCCGCGCATGCGCAAGCAGCGCGTCGCCTCGATCAGCCTGTCCAACAAGCCGGTGACCGTCGACTCCGACGAGATCCGCGACGATCGCATGAACAACGACTCGATCCTGGTCGGCCAGACCAACGACGGCTCCATCGGCATCGAATGGCACTACCCGGTCGACGGTTCGCTGCTGTCCAGCGAGATGGAGTCGGCCTTCTGCAACCCCTGGATCAACACCCCGTCGCGCGACAACGACGGCAGCGCCGGCAGCGTCATCCAGTCCGTCACCGCCGCCACCCAGGTGGTCGCCGTGGCGAGTGCCGCCGCCTTTGTCGCCGGCCATCTGGTCTACTTCAGCGGGTTCGGTGCCGCCGGCAACAAGGGCAAGCTGGCGAAGGTCACGGCCGGCAGCCCCACCGCCCCGGCCTTCGTCGGCGCCGGGCTGGTGGACGAGCCGAGCCCGGCCGCTGGTGCCCGCATGAAGGTGGTTGGCTTCGAAGGGGCGGCCGACGACATCAAGGCCGTGGCCGATGGCCTGACCTCTGAGACGGGCGGGCTGGACTTCACTACGCTCGGCCTGCGGATCGGCCAGTGGGTGAAGCCCGGCGACATCGGCGCGGGCAACCGTTTCGCCACCGCCGGCACCAACGGCTTTGCACGCGTCGTCGGCATCGCCGCCCGCAAGCTGACGCTGGACAACCTGCCGGGCGCCTGGGCGGCCGACACCGGAGCCGGGAAATCGATCCGGGTGTTTTTCGGCGATGTGCTGGTCAACGGGGTGGCCAAGCTGGGCTTGACCCTGGAGCGTGGCTTCATGGACCACACGCCGCCGACCTACATTGCCCAGACCAGCATGCGGGTGGGGAGTATCGAGTTCGGCGGCGGGGCCAAGGAGAAGGCCACAGGCTCCATCACCTTCGTCGGCATGAAGGCCGGCACCCCCGGCCCCACCACGCTGGACGCGCTGCCCGACGAGGCGCCGGACACCAATCTCTATCCGGTGATGGCGTTTTCGGCCAACTGCGGCCGCATCGGTGAGGGGGGCTTGGCCCTCGGTAAGCCCAACTGGGCCAAGAGTGTGAAGTTCACCGTCGGCAACAACCTGCGCGCCATCGACGCGGCGTCCGACGGTGACGATACCGCCCCGGCGCCGGTGGATGTGGTGGACGGCTCCTGTGATGTGTCGGTGGACTTGGACACCTATTTCGGCAACGCGGACCTGCTCGCCAAGGTGGGGGCGGCCACGCCGACCGCCATCAATACCCGCCTGCAGAAGGGCACCCAGGCGATGGTCTGGGAGGCGCCCCGCCTGATCCCGAAGGAAGGCGATCCGGCCGTCAGCGGCAAGAACCAGGACGTCATGCTGCCGGTCAAGCTGACCGGCTCGAAGGACAGCCTAACCGGGGCGCAGATCATCGTGAACCGGCTCGAGTTCGTCCGCTGACCCCCTGACGAGACCCCGACGACCACGGGAAAGAGGCTGCCGGCCCCGTCGGCGGCATGACGGCGCGCGCGAGCCGCGGGCGGGCGTTTGGTCGGCGCCCGCCCATCCATCGCGCACTTCCGACCAATCGACCAATCAAGGATTTACGACCATGGCGAACCTCGCCTCCCGCAAGCGCAGCTCCACCGCCTACACCGCCGGCGTCTGGAAGCGCCCCGATCCCGACATGGATCTGCAGATCCTCACCCTCGGCATGGGTGATGATTACCTCGACATGCAGGCTGCCAAACAGCGCAAGGCGGCCAAGGGCTTCGGCGGCGACACCGAGAAGCTGCCGGCCGCGATGAAGCGCAAGATCAACATCGAGTGCCTGATCGCCTGCTGCATCCGCGACGTCAAGTTCAAGGACGACGACGGCAACGATGTCTCGTTCGAGGAGTTCCTGGAGTTCCTCCGCGACCCTGAGTATCCGGACATCTCCAACGCGGCCTTCACCGCCGCCACCATGGCGACCGCCGATCGCGAGGCCGACGCGGAGGAAGCCGAGGGAAACTGACCGCGGCCCTTCGGGACCACCTCACCCGCAAGGCGGACAGCAACGACCTGCTGGCCGACCTTGCAGAGGATGATCCCGACGCGGCCGAGATGGTGGCCTCCCGCCTGGAGGACGAGGGCGAGGCGGTCGAGCCGCTGCCGTGGTGCCGGTGGGCGTGGCGTGCTTGGCACGCGCTCTCCGACGATCGGCAGTGGCGCAGCGGCGGCATGGGGCCAGCCACCCCCTGCGGCATCCCCTGGTCGGTGGCCCGCACCTATGCCGCCGACCATGGCCACGACCTCCACCTCCTGCTCCGCCTGCTGCGCGCCATGGACGGCGTCTATGCCGAGTGGTGGGCGGAGAAGGTGAAGGAGGGGCAGAGAAAGACCGAGACGGAGTGACCCATGGCCAAAGCGGCAGCATTCAACGCCCGGCTTCGGGTCTTCGCCGACCGGGCGTTGTCTCCGGAGGCGCAGTCCCGCCGGCTGGCGGAAATCGCCATCACCGAGCGGGACCGGCTCATAGCTGCCGGCCGGGCCACCCGTCGGTACCGTCGCTGGGTCGACGGGGTGGAGGGTGCGCCGGAGACGGCGGTCCGGCCGGCCGACGGCGGCCGGATCGTCTACCGGTTCTCGATCCTGGGCGCGGTCTGCACCTTCGCCCTCAGCTTCCTCATCAACCGCAGCCCGCCCCGGTCCTCCGCCCCGCTGAACCCGGCCACGGGCAAGACGGCGCATTACCGGGATGGCTTCTATTTCGGCATCAAGGACAGCTCGTCCGCCCACGCGGGCAAGGGTGACTCCGCAGGCCGGTTCGTCCCGGCGGCGCAGTTCAACGCCGCCGCGCTGTCCCCCACCGTCACCGAAATCATCATCGGCAACAACTTGCCCTACAGCCGCAAGGTGGACGTGCAGTTGATCGGCGGCGAGGCGCTGTCCTTCAGCGTGCCGCCCGGCCTGTTCGATGACGCCGTGAAGGCGATCCGCTCCCGCTGGGGTGACGTGGTCGAGGTGCGCCGGGTCTACACGATGGATTTCCCCAACCAGTACCGGCTGAAGCAGCGGCAGGTCTGGACCACCGGCAAGCGCAAGGGGCTCTCCCGCGGCCGGGTAGGCACGCGCGTCGAGTCCCCCGCCATCATCATCAAGCCCCGTCGCTGAGGTTCCGCCATGACCGATCAAGTCGAAAGCCTCGACGTAGGCTTCCAGGATGGCGTATCGGCCGGTGCCAAAAAGGCAACCGATGCAGTCACGGGCCTGGGCGACGCCTTCACCGCCACGGAGGCGAAGGCCGCCCGCGCCGGCAAGGGCACGAAGAAGGCGACCGACGAAGTCGCCGCCGGTGCCGCCGCCGCCGGCGAGGCCATCGACGCCTATGCCGGCCAGGTCGAGCGTGCCGACGCGCGGGTGAAGCGCCACAGCCAGACGGCCGAGCAGCTCGCCAACAAGTTCGACCGGACCAAGCGGGAGGCTGCCGCCGTCGCCAAGGCCATCGCGCCCTATCAGCGCGCCCTGGACGACTTGGAGGCGAGCAGCGCGGGCGCGGCGGAGAAGGAGGAGCTTCGCGCCACCATCACGGCCAAGATGGAGGCCGCCACCGGGAAAGCCCGCGCCGCAGTGGCGCGCTACTTCAAGGACGTGGAGGCTGGGGCTGCGGCAGCGACCGCGGCGGCCGGCGGCCTGTCGGCGGGCATGGCTGCCGCCACCGCCTCGGCCGGCACGTGGGCCGGCGCGCTGGGCAAGGTCTACGAGACGGCCGGCAGCGCGAGCGGTGGCCTGACCCAGGCCGCCCGTGCCTTGCAGGCGCTGAACGCTGATTTCCGGTCCGGCCACGCCAGCATGGCCGATTGGGCGGCCGGGGCGAAGGGGTTGGAGGCCAGCCTGCGCGGCGTGTCAGCGGCGCAGAAGGCCATCAACGACTCGGTCGGCCTGTCGCGCCAGACGGCGAACACCGCGGTGATCGGCCCGACGCGCTACGCCACCACCGGACGGGGATCGAGCGGGACCGGCTCCATCACCTTCGGGGATGACGGCTCGGCCCAGCGCCTGGACGACATCACGGCAGCTTTCGCCGAGGCCGACGCCAAGCTGGACGCCTACCGCGCCTCGCTCGGGCTGACCGATGCCGCCCAGCAGAAATACGACGCCGGGCTGGCGGAGCTGCAGGCGACCATCCGCCGGGCCGGCATGGAGGAGGCCGAGGCGACGCGGCTGTTGACCGCCTTCGCCGCCGCCCACGATCCCGCCATCAAGAAGGCGAAGGATCTCGCGGAGGCCGAGGCCGTCGCCGCCCGGAAGATGGCGCAGGAGGAACGGGACGCGCTCGCCCGCATGTCGGCCGATTGGGACGCGGCGGTGCGCGAGCGCGAAGCGGACGCGGCCATGATCATCGCCGCCGAGAAGGAGGCCGCCGCCGCAGTGAAGCAGGAGGAGACTGCCCTCCGCTCGCTGGTGGGCACCTTGGACCGCACCTTCGGGGCCGAAGAGAAGCTGGTCGCGGAGCAGCGGCTGCTGGACAAAGCCATGACCGATGGTGTGGGCGGGATCAAGCTGACGAAGGAGCAGCACGAGGCCCTGTCGCGCGCGCTGAAGGACCAGCACGAGATCGCCACCCGGAGCGCCACCAGCACCAAGCTGGCCGCCCACGAGTCGCTGAACTTGGGCTATCAGATCCAGGACTTTGCGGTGCAGGTGGGCAGCGGGCAAGGCTTTCTGACCCCTCTCCTGCAGCAGGCTCCCCAGGCTGTCGGAGCCGTGGGTGGTGTTGGCCGAGCGGTGGCGTTGCTGACCTCGCCCTTTGCCCTGGCGGCCGGCGGGGCGCTGACGGTCGTCGGAGGCTTGGCCCTGATCGGCTCGCGCGCCCTGGAGATCAACCGCCAAACGCGCGAGCTCACCAGCACCATGCGGACCTATGGCACTGAGGCGCAGACCACAGCGGCCGGGCTGCGCGAGGTCGCCAAGGCGCTGTACGAGGGCGGTGCGGATCGCGGCGACGCCTATGGCACCGCCCGCATGCTGGCCTCCACGCGCGGACTATCGGCGGCGATGGGCCGCGAGGCAGCGACGCTCGGCTCGGACATGGCTGCCGGGCTGGGCAAGTCCGTGGAGGATGCCTCTGCACAGGTCGTGACCCTCATGACCGAGGGCTATCCGGCCATCATGAAGCTGCAGGAGGCGATCGGCTTCCTGACGCCGACGGAGGTCGAGGCAATCCGCACGATGGCCGAGCACGGCAGGCAGGCCGATGCCCTGGCTGTGGCGCTGGGCGCCCTGCATCGCCGCTTCGACGGGCTGCGCAAGGACAGCATGACGCCGGCCGGCGAGGCGATGCACGAGCTGGGCGTCCAGTTCAACCGGATGGTGGACGCGGTGGCCTCGTCGTCGCTGGTCATCAGCGTGGAGATTGCGCTCTCCGACCGGTTCAAGCTGCTGGCAGATTTCTTCGAAGATCCCGGGATCGTCACGTTCGGCAAGCTGGCCGGTGCCGGTCTGGGCGCTATGAGCCTCACCCCGAACCGGATCGAGATCGCCGCGCCGACGCCCGCTGACGTTCAGGCTGACCTGCAGAAGAAGATCGAGGGCGCGAAGGCCCGGCTGCACGGGCTGGAAACTGACCGATTGGCCGACCCGGCTGCGACCGCCCTGGAGATCGACCGGGCGCGCAACGACATCGCCGAGCTGGAAAGGCGGCTGGACGGGATCAACAAACGGGCTGCCGCAGCTCAAACGGCGACGGCTGCCGCATCGGCCAATGTGCCGGCGCACCGAGCCGCGAACGACCTGTCGGCCGATGCCATCGCCTTCAATGCGCAGACCCAGAAGGCGACGGAATATGTGAAGGCGCAGACCCATGAGGTGGACCGCCTGTCAGAGTCCCTGCGCGGGAATGCGGTGGACCGCGCTCTTGCGACGGCCGCGATGCGTGCGCAGAGCGAAATTCGCGATCAGCACCTGGATGGGATCCCGGCAGAGAACCTCCTCCTGCTCCGACAGCGGGAGGCGATGCTGCAGCTTCAGGTGGCCGTCAACGACAACAACCGGGCATCGGCGGCCGAGGTGGCGGGCAATCATCTGTTGGCCCAAGCCTACGGCGCCTCGTCGGCGGCCGTCCGCGAGGCGCAGATCCAAGCGAAGGCCCTCGCCGAGGCGGCCCGCGGCACGATCGAGCCCTATGACGCCATCGTTGGTCGCCTGCGCGCCCTGGATGATGCTCAGCGGGAGGTGGCGACGGCGCAGTTCGACCAGACCCTCCGGCAGCAGACGGAGGACGCCGAGCGGCTGGCCGAAGCCTGGGGCAAGGGCGCCGGCGCGGCGCGGGAGGCGGCCCTCGCCGCCGAGGCGCTGGCAGAGGCGCGCAAGCGCGGGCTCGACCCCAGCCGGGATGCCGGCGAGATCGAGAACCTCAGCGCCGGCATCCTGGCGCGCGATGTGGCGCAGCGCTCGCAGCAGTTCGCGCAGATCGCCGCCGAGCAGCGGCAGGCGGTGGACCTCGCCAATGCCGAGTGGAGCATGCTCGGCCAGTCCAATGCCGAGCGCGCGCGGTCGGTGGCGATGCTCCAGGCCGCCAACGACCTGCGCGCGAAGGGCGCGGACATGACCGACGCCGGCACCCAGGCTTACATCCGGCAGGCCGGCGAGCTGGCGCGCGTGAACAGCGAGTTGCAGGAGGCGGCGCAGAACGCCGCCAATGTGGTGCAGCCGATCGGTACCGCCTTCGAGGACGTGCTTGTAGGCGCCTCGAAAGCTGGCGATGCGGTGAAGGCGCTGGGCGAGGACATGAAGCGCATCGCCGCCCGCCAGTTGGTCACGAAGCCCTTCGAGACTTGGCTGTCCGGCAGCCTGACCAAGCTGATGTCCGGGCCGATCCAGGTGGCGAACGACAACACGCCGAAACCGGCCAACGACCCCGGCGCGCTGGATCGCATCGTCAGCAGCGTGAACGGTGGACTCGGCTCGTCGCCGTCCAACGCCATGTGGGTGCAGGTCACCGGCGGCGCTGCGGCGCTGGACCTGGGTGCTGTGGCCAGCAGCGGCCCCTTGCCGGTGGCCATCAAGGACGGCGGTCAGGTCGTCGACATGCTCCGGTCGGAGGCCCGCGCGCAGGGCGTGCCGGAGGAGGTGGCGCTCGCCATCGGGAAGATCGAGAGCGGCTTCCGTCAGTATCGTGATGATGGGCGGGTACTGACCTCCAGTGCCGGGGCCATGGGCGTCATGCAGCTCATGCCCGACACGGCGAAGTGGCTTGGCGTCGACGCGACCGACACGCGCGAGAACGTCCGTGGCGGCATCAAGTATCTGGCGATGCTCGGCCGCCAGTTCGGCGGCGACTGGACGAGGGCGGCAGCCGCATACAATGCCGGCCCTGGCCGTGTGCAGGACTACCTGTCCAGCGGCCGGGCACTGCCGACGGAGACGGTGACCTACGTCGAGCGTTTCGGAAAGACCGTCCAGACGGTCAGCACCGATGTCGCGACCATGGGCACCCGCGTCGGGGGTGTGACCCAGGCGCAGGAGGATGCCCTCCAAGTCCAGCTTGACGCCGTCGCCGCCCAGAAGGTCGCCGCCGGCAGCGCGCAAGACCTCACCGCGGCGCAGTCGGCGCTGGTGGCCTCCGTGCTGGGCACCGCGACCGCCAACGACAACGCGGCCGACACCATCGCCGGCACCATCACCGTGCAGTCCCAGGCGATCAGCAGCATCGGCGCCAATGCCATCAGCGCCGCCGAGCAGATGGGCGACGCGGCCGACGGCGCCAAGGCCCTGGCGGATGCCTCGGACTCGGCGGGCGGCACGTTGATGGCCGGCGCGCAGGCCGTCTACAGCGGCTTCAGCACGGTCATCAGCGGCGTCTGGAATGCCGTGACCAGCCTGTTCAGCGCCGGCTCTTCGGCTGGCGGCGGTGCGATGGCGGGCAACCACCAAGTCGGCACAGCCGCCGGGGCGATTTCGAGCGGTCGCAGCCTCGTCAGTGCGGCCCAAAGCGCCTATCAGGTCGCCACCGGCACCAACGCGCTGGGAACCGCAGCCACCAACTTCGCGATGTCCGCCACCGGGCAGTCGCTCGGGCTGGCCACCAGTGCTGTCGGCGAGATGGGGCCGGTGATCCCCACGCTGACCGAGACTGGCACGGCTCTGACTGGTGCCGCCAGCACCATCGGCGGCGCCATGCCATACGGGATGATCGGCGGCTTGGGAGGCTCGCTGATCGGTAACGCGACCGGTAGCAAGACGCTAGGCGCAATCTCGGGCGCCGGGCTTGGGGCGGGCTCCGCCGCTCTGGGCTCCTACCTCGCCACCGGTGCCATGATGGGGCCATGGGGACTGGCCGCCGCGGCTGTCATTGGCGGCATCATGGCGGCCCTGGGCACTCAGAAGCCGACAGTTGGCCCGACAGTGTCGAGCGGCCTCATCCGGTCGGCCGACGGCAAGTCGGTCACCAGTGGCGGCTATCTGACCGACAACAAGGGCGATCCGGCGGAAGCACAGCGGCTCGGCGATACCTTGGCGACCGTCGTCAATGCTGCCCTGATCGGCGGCGGCACGCTGACCCGCGATCTCGGCATCGGCAGGACCGAGCGGAAAGGGCTCTACGCCTCCGGAAGCCTGCCGTACCGTGACTTCGGCGACGACGTTGCCGGCCTGATGCGCTACGTCCTGCTGGAGCAGGGCAGCCTGCAGGGTGCCGGCCCGGCCGTCACCAAGGCCATTCAACGCTCGACCGCCAAGGACTTCGAGGAGTCCGCCAAAGATCTCGCCCTCGGCGCGAACATTGATGCCGGCGTGACCGCGCTGAAGGAGCTGGACACATCCCTGGCCGGCATCACCCGCTCGGCCAAGGAGACGACCGCCGACGCACTGAAGCCAATGCTGGAGGAGCTGGCGCGCGCGAAGTCGCTGGACCTCGGCGGCGAATACGTGTCGCTCGCCAGGGGGCAACTGGAAGCCTACCTGCAGCAGCTCAAGAACCCGATCGACTGGACGCAGGGCGAGCAGGACATGGCCACCCTCGCCGGTCGCTTCGACGCGATCCGGGAAGCGGCGATGCAACTCGACCCGGCGCTCGTCACCACGGTCAACGCCATCGAGACCGAGACCCGCGCCAGGATCCAGCGCGATACCGCCACCTCCTACGACAAGCAGATCAATGAGGCGCAGGGCCGGGGCTACGTCGACCAGATCACGGACCTGACGAAGAAGCGGACGGTCGCGGAGCGCGAATTGGCGGCGGTGGGGCTGGACAGCAGCCGGGCAACAACACTTTTCAACTCGTCGCTGGATGGCGTCCTCAAGACGCTGACCATCAAGCAGCTCGCCGACGTCACCAAAACGTTCGGCGGGGCTATTGGCGATCTGGCCGACACGATGCGACAGGCCACTCAAGCGGCGAACTCGTCGTCCGGCTGGCTGACCATCGAGCAGGCGATCGACCCGACCCGGAAGGCGAAGGCATCCGATGTTCTGCGCCAAGCCGGGGTGGATGCCGGCACCACCTTCCTGAACAGCGACTTCCCGGCGGTCCTGCAGCGCTTCCTCGACACCGCCAATGCTGGGACGGCCACTGCAAACGACCTTCGTACCGCCTTCTACTTCGTGAATACGGAGATGGCGGCAGGCACAGTCTCGGCCGACCAGTTCAACAGCGTCGTCGGCACCATTGCCCAGACCTACAAGGACGGCCAGGAGAAGATCAAGACGGCCAACGACAACGCGAGGCAGTCCTGGGCCTCTGTGGTGTCGTCCTCCTTGCAGACGACGCAGTCGCTGGTGACGCAGTGGCAGAGCCTCTACGACACCCTGCACAACAAGCGCATGGCGAACATCGTCGGCGACTACAGCCCGCTCGGCCCCGAGGCCAAGCTGGCGGAGGCGGCGCAGCAGTTCCGCGACGCCCTGGCCGTGGCGAACGACAACGACCCGACGGACAAGGAGTCTTTGGCGGCGGCCGAGAAGCTGCCGGCGCTCGGTGATGCCTATCTGAAGGCAAACAACGACTTCTGGGCCAACGCCAACCCGAAGGCTTTCGAGGAGGTTCAGGCCGGCCTGGGAACCGTCGAGAGCGTGGCGAGCCGGCAGTTGTCGACTGCCCAACAGCAACTCTCCTACCTGTCCAGCCTCGATGCGACGCTGAAGAGCCTCGACAGCACCGTCGCCGACCAAGCGAAGATGGAGAAGATCCTCTCCACTCCTCGCAATTGGGGAGCGACGGAGTCTGTCACCGCCAACATGCAATTGGCCCTCAAGACAGGGTACGAAGGCGACTTCGGGGCCGGCGGGTGGCAGGCGTGGATCACCCAGCAGCCGGAGAGCACTAAGGCGATCGCCCGCCAAGTCCTAACTCAGATGGGACAGGCGTGGCGCATCAACGGGTTCGCATCGGGGACGCCTGCGGCACCGCCGGGCTGGGCCTGGGTCGGTGAGCAAGGCCCCGAACTCATGATGATGCGGGGCGGCGAACCCGTTGTTCCCAACGGCGCGGCGGTGGCCATGGCCAAGTCGTGGGAAGCCGCGTGGCAGCCGGCCAACGACCGGTGGTCCGGCAGCAACGTCATGACCTTCCAGGCCGCCCCGGCGGATGGCGGAAATGCTTTGCTGGCATCGCTGGTCGCCCAGAACGCCGCGCTCATCCGTGAGGTGAGCCAGCTCCGCCAGGAAGCGGCCCGCAACGCCCGCATCCTGGCGAAGCTCACGGAAGCCGGGATCGAGGAGAACGCCCGCGGGCACGGGCGCACCGCGTCGGCCTTGAACGTGCAGCGCGATAAGGAGAGAGCGGCATGATCCACCTCGTCGAAATCGGCTGCTACGTCGGCGGCCTGTCGACCAGCACGCACGCCGTTGGGGGCGGCGTGCGGTCCTTCCTGATGGCGTCGGGTCCGCGCGCGACGGCCGACATGACCCTGCGCGTGGAGGCGGCGGGCGATCCGTCGAAGTGGATGGAGGGGCTGGTGGTCGAGGCATCGTCCGCCGGCTTCACCCTCTCCGTAAAATCGTGGTCCGGGACCGGCGCCGTCTCGTCCTGGCGGCTCGCCGCCGGCCAACTGCGCTTCAGCACGGCGGAATACGGGGGAGCCGGCGCGCCCGGCCCCTACGAGCCCGTCATCGCGCCGGAGGGCTATGCGCGCGGCAAGGTCAGCCTGCACGGCGATGGCCGCAGCTTCGGTGCCGGTGATGTCGAGAAGGGGTTGATCAAGGTCATCAACAAGGGGGAACGCGACCACCTCCGGCGCTATGCATATTTCGGCCGCGTGGCGCGGGAGTTGGTGGTCGACGGCCCCGCCACGCCCTATGCCGAGGCTGTCGTCCTGCGCACCGGCACCGTGGAACAGCCGGTGGTGGGGGATGAGGACGTGCTGTTCCGGTGGCGGGGGCGGTTGGCGGATCTCGACAGCCGCTGGCAGGGCAGTACCTTCCCGGGTGGTACCGGCGCCGGCATGAGCACGGACGGTGCCGAGGGGCTGAAGGACTTGCCCCGCCCCCGGCTGCGCGGCTATCGGGCGCAGATCGAGCCGGTACCGACCAACGTCAGCGGGACCTTGCGGCAGATCTCCGACCGCCGGATCCATGGTGTGGCAGACGGACGCTGCCGTGGTGTTCCGAACCCGGTCGGTACCCGATACGCCAGCCTTGCGGCGCTGAAGGCGGCTACGCCGGCTGCCGGCACCTTCAACTGGTATGCGGGCGAAGCCGGTGACGGTGCCTGGTGCGTGACCACTGTCGGGTCGCAGGCCGGGGTGTTCACCCTGGCGGCGTGGGAGGGCGAGACAGCGGCCGACCGGACGCTGGCGCAGGTCTGGCGCCGCGTCCTGATCGAGGATTGCGGATACGCCGCCACGGAAATCGCGGACGCTGATGTGGCGGCCTTGGACGATACTTGCCCATGGGAGGCCGGGGTTTGGGCGGGCACGCAGGAAAAGACCAAGCGTGATGCCCTGAACGAGCTCGTCGACGGCGTCGCCGGCTACTACGACGACGACCTCGGCCGCTGGCGCATCCGATACGACGGCGCTGCCGGCGGCGATCCTGTCATCGTGTTTCGGCATTTCCTTGAAAATGACGATTATGCGATGGGCGGCGAGGTCCCGTATGTGGCGCTCGAACTGGTCGCGAGCGCCGACGATACCAAGGGTCTGCCGGTCTGCGCCGTCGACGTGCAGTTCGCGCCGCGTGACCGGGTGCTGAGCGACGGCGACATGGCGGGAGACGCCACCTCGACCACGGACTCGGTCGGTGGTGCCGATGCGCGCAAGCAGCTTGGCAGCGAGGCTCTGACGGCCACTTGGCCAGCCAGCGGCAAGGATGAAACCGTCATCGCCCTGTGGGGCGAGCGGCGCCTGCCGGTCAAAACCAGCCTGCGCTACCGCGAGCATGCCCTGACGCACGCCCAGCGGCTGCACGCCGTCCATTCCGTGCTGCGCGACCGATACGTCGCGACGGGCTTCCTCACCACCGAAACCGCCGTCGCTCGGCCGGGCGCGGTGGTCGGGCTGCAGTCCCGGCGGTACGGACTGGACGCCGGCCAAACCCTCCGCGTGAACGGTCGCACCCTGGAAGGCAAGACCCTGAAGCTCGACCTGCTGGAGACGCCCGAGTGACCACCAACACGACCCTCATCCGCGGCATCGTTGGCCTCGATAGCTGGACCTCCCAGTTCACCTTCGCCCCGGCCGTCGGCGCAAACTGGTCACCTGACCGCCCGGTGACCAACCTGGGGGGCATGCCGCTGTATCGGGTCGGCGAGACGCTCACCGGCTCCCAGGCGGACACGGTGTTCGTGGCAACCAGCCCGACTCCTCGTCCGGTCGGCTTGCTGGCCTTCATCGGCCACAACAGCGTGCATGACGACGACACCTTCGATGTCGAGTTCTTCGGTGACGAGGACTTGGAGGTGCCGGTCCACCAGATCATGGGCGAAGAGTTCTGGCCCACCGTCTATGACCGCGCCAGCTTGCCGATTGAGCACGAGAGCTTCTGGACCGGCAAATACACGCTGCGGCAGAAGCAACGCAAGCGCGTGCCGATCCGGCCGGTGTGGATCCCGCAGCCGGTGATGTGCAAGGGCATCAGGGTCACGGTCCACAAGTTCGACCCCACCACCGGGCCGTTCCGGTGCCGGATGTTCGAGATCGCGCTCGGCTATCAGTTCTCGATCAACCCCGAATTCGGCATGCAGTACGGCCTGCGGTTCCGCACCACCAGCGTGGAAGCAGTGTCCGGGCACAAAGAGTTCGATCGGCTGCCCGCGCCGCAGACGTGGAAGGGCACCCTGAAATACCTGCCGCAGGATGAAGCCCGGCAGCGAATGTATGACGCGCTCGAAGACAACGACCTGAATACGCCTTTCCTTTTCTTCCCGTTTCCGAGCCGGAAAATCGACTGGCTGCGCATGGTGTCTTTCGTGCGCAACACCGATCCCGGCCTCTATTCGATTGTCGCGGCTCGTCACGACGAGGTGCCGTTCGCCTATGAAGGAGTCCTCTAAATGGTGATGCTGAAGGGTCAGCCATACACGGCCGAGAACATGGGGTCGAACTTCGGCCACAAAGAAAAGACGAAGGCCGGCGCAGATGGCGTCACCCGCGACCGCTGGGAGAACATGTGGGTCGACGGCGTGGCCGAGCTGGACGACCGGGTAACCGACATCACGGAAGCCAACGAGCAAGCCCAGCAGGCACGGGACGAGAGCCAGGCGGCAGCCGGCGCGGCGGCTACCAGTGCCTCTGCCACAGCGACAGCGAAGGGCGCTGCACAACAAGCGCAGGCCGCCTCCGAGACGGCGCGCGACAAGGCCAAGGACTGGGCCGAGGGTGACGGCGAGCCGGGCGGCGCCGGCAGCAAGTCGGCGAAGGGCTGGGCCTACTACGGCCTTGCGCAGGCACAGACCCAGGTGGGCCTCGCACAGGCGCAGGTGAGCCTTGCGCAGGGATTTGCGGTTCAGGCGCAGCAGTGGATCGGCGCCGCCAGCTCCGTCATCATCCCGGCCCTGTCCAAGCAGGTTGTGGCCACGTGGTCGCTGGTGGACTGCTACATCTACGATACCAGGGCGGACACCGATGGCGGTGCCTGGATCGACCGCTGCGGCGCGACCTCTTGGGAAAATGAGCCGTTGAACACTGCGACCAGAGGGCCGCGCGCGAAGTTCCCGGTGGTGGCACTGCTAGTCCTTGAGACGGCCAAGTTGACCATCTATGACGCCTTGGACCTGGATGCCAGCGGCGCGCCGCGGCTCTGGATGGCGTTCCCCAGCGGCGGAATGTTTCCCGGTTTCGGTTCCGCCAAAGCGGTGACGGCTATGAATGGCCGCGTGTGGGTTTGTGACCGGAATGGCGGCACTGACGGCCGCCTCCTTGAAGTGGCGTTCTCGCTTGATGCGGCAAAGCTCTATGCGTCTGGCGGGGTGGCTGTCCATCAGCGCAACATTGCGCTGCGCTCGTCCGGGGCTTGGGGCGCTTGGGGGGGTATCGGCATTGTCTCCAATGTCGCAAACGCCGTCACCGCCCGCGTCCTCCCCGGCGCCCCTCTCGACGCTGCCGGGCTCGCTGTTCCGACTGTCGCGGTGGCGACGGCTGGTGGCGTGAGCGTTATCCGGCATGATGGGAATGTGTGGGACATCACCATCAGTTCTCCCGGCGCCTCTCGCGTGTCGTTCACCGATACCACCCTGCGCGCTGTCATGGCCGGCGATGCCAACGCCGTGCGCGTAGGGCCGATACCGTCTGCGGACGTTGGTGTGCTGGCGTGGCAAACGCACCTGTACTATCCCGGAAAGGCCGGCGGCGTGCTGCCCACCCTGTCCGCAAACGCTGGCGCGACCGACAAGTATATTGGCGGCGTGTCTGGTCTGTGCCTGTTGGCCGAAGACACCAACACGCCGGCCAACGGCATGGTCGCCTACCTGACCTCCACGTACTGCACGGGCTGGATGCCGGGGGCAACGGTCGGCGCGTGGCTCTGTGATGGGACGCCGGGCGCGATCACTGGCAGTGGTGAGCTTGTCGCCAATGGTGGGTTCGATACCGACACGGCTTGGACCAAAGGCACCGGCTGGGCGATTGGCGGGGGTGTAGCGGCCAAAACGCCCGGCGGAACGGCGGGCTTGGAGCAGGCCGGCAGCGTTTCCGCAGGACTTGTTGCGAACCAGACATATGCGGTGACCTACACGCTGTCCGGTGTATCTGCGGGCGCTGTGAACGTCTGGCTCGGCGGCAAGGTCGGCAACGCGCCCCGCACCGCAAGCGGGACATACACCGACTACATCACCACAACGAACACATCGGGCGTAGCGTTCACGCCGGACGCAGCCTTCGGCGGCTCCATCGACAATGTGTCGGTCAAGCTCGCCACCCCCGATCGCAGCTACAAGGGCAAGGGGCTGATCGTCAACGGGACGCTACAGCGCACTGCGGCCAATGGTGGCGATGTGGTGGCGTGGTCGGGGTTCTCGGCCAGCAATTACCTGGAGCAGCCCGCAGGGAATACGGATCTGGATTTCACGGGCGATTGCTGCGCCATCTTCTGGTTTCGCAACTCGAACACAGGAGCTTCTAACCGCTTTATCTTTGACAGGGCGGACACCGCAGGCGCGGGCGACCGATACCGGGCGTTCCTGACCACAACGGGCGCGCTCAGTTGGAACGTCCGGGATGGGGCTACCGACAGGTTTGCGACGACGCCATCGACTTATACCGACGGCAGTTGGCACATGGGCGTGCTAGTGCAGCGTGGCGGCGTGTCCGAGGTTTGGGTTGACGCCGCTACGCAAGTCACACTGGCAACTGGCACGGTAGGGGACCTGACCAACGCATCTGCGGTCCTGCGCATAGGTTGCTCGTACGGTGGGGGAAATGCTTGGGCCGGCGACTTGGCTATGCTGCGCCTGGGCGCCTACGCCCCCTCTGCTGCGCAAATCGCCAAGATATACGCCGACGAACGCCCCTTGTTTGACAGCGGCGCCAAGGCTTTCCTGGGCGGCACGTCATCGTCTGTGCAGTCTCTCAGCTATGACGATGCCACGGGCAAGCTTGGCGTGGGCACTGGCGACGGGGTGTCGGTGTTCGCCGGGCTGCGGCGGGTCGATTACAAAGACGCGGCTGGGGTGGCTGTCGGCGCCAACCTCGTCACCGATGGCGACCCCTTTACCAGCACTACCGGGTGGACCCCCTCGAACGGCGGCGCGCTGTCCGTCGTCAATGGGCGACTGCGCGTCACTGGAACCGGCGCAATCGACCCCGCTGCAACGCGGACATTCACCGGGCTGACGGTCGGCAAGTCGTACTTGGTCAGTGTGATCGGTAACAAGGGCTCGCGCGCCAATGCGCAGTCGGGGGTTGTCGCGTCCGTTGTCGGCACTGGCGTCTCGGTAGACAGCCAAGCGGCTGGGGACGTGGAGCTATTGCTGCGTTTTACCGCTACTGCCACTAGCCACTCTGTGGTCCTGCGATCTGGCTGGAACATCGCGTCCGGTGAATATGCGGAGTTCGGAAAGCTGGCAATCCGCGAGGCGGGCGCCATCAGCAACGATAACGTCAAGTCCGTCTGCCTGCGCGGCGACACGCTGCTTATCGGCACGTCGGCCGAGGCCGGCATCATCACGCCGCAGATCAACGGGCGCGAACAGATCGTTGCGCCACGTGGACAAGCCGTGGCTGTGCAACCAGTTGCAGCGAGCGGCGGCAACTTTGACTTCGCAATGCTGATGGCAATCGGCGGCGGCATCAACATCCCCTATCTCGGCGAGTAAAGGATCAGATAATGGCTACGAACACTTCCCCTGTTTTTGCGGGTGCGCCGCGGAGCTTCACGATTACGCTACCCCCTGGAGTAATGGCAAACACCGCCGGCAATACTCCAACGGGCGTGACCACGCTCGGGACCATCGGCGCGGCCGGTGGTCAGGGCGGGTGGTGTCGGATCACTCCGCTCGCCACAAATACGGCCGCCGTCGTTTGCGTCCTCAAACGCAAGGCCGGCGAAGCCGCGAACATCTGGCACCTGATCGCTGCTCAGTATGTCGGTGCAACCACGATCAACGCCACCACCGCCCCGGTTCCCCAAAGCATCGCCAGCATCGCTGGAATGGACTTCGAGGCGGGTGACGTGCTCGGCATCGGCTCGTGGGCCACGCTGACCGCCTCTTGTGAGGTGGACCTCGGCTGGTACGACCTGACCAAGCCCGCGTGAGGTGAGCCATGAGTATTCGTGATCCTCTCGGAAGAGGACGGAATTCGCGCCGACGCTTTGTCGGCAGCACCTTCTTTTGCAGTCCCTCGCTTTCGGGCGTAATTAGTTGCATCGTGCCCGCTGGCGTTGATAGCTGCGATATCATTGCCGCCGGCCCTGGCGGAACGGGCGGCTTCGATTATGGAGCGCCCAATGCAACCTACGGCGGCGGCGGCGCACTGGCAATCAGACGCAATAAGGCAGTGCAGCCCGGCCAAGCTATCCCTGGAACCGTGGGGTCCGGTGCAACCGGCAGCGCCACCACAGTAGACGGCATGGTCGCTGGGGCTGGCGGGCGCACGGACTCGGCCAGTGTGCCTGCACCCGGAGGAACAGCATCAGGGGGTGACGTAAACCTAAGCGGAGGGCTTGGATCATACCCCAGTGGAATACTGCCAAGCCCTGCATGGCCGACATCTAAAGTATTCTCTGGAGATCATGGCGGGCCATACATCCACCCGAACTTCAAAGGGCTGGGTATAACCTTGGGGGGTACTGTCGGCAACACTCCCGGTGGAGGCGGCTCTGGCACCACAAGCAACAACAATATTGCTGGAGGCAATGGCGGCATCTTCTTTTTCTGGTACGTTACGGAGGTGGTGTGATGGGTTTCCTCGGACAAGGGCTTCAGCGCACACGGCGCAATGCGCCCGGCACGCTACAATTCGCCGGCATGGACTACATCACGGCGGCAGGCGCATTTAACTGGCCTGTCCCTCCCGGTATCGACACCATCGACATTATAGCGGTTTCCGCAGGGGTCACCGTAACAGCCGGTGCCGCAACGTCTGGCTCCTCTGGAGCGGTATCCGTGAGGGTGGGCAAAGCGGTTACCCCCGCAGAGGTGATCCAAGGCTCCATCGGGGCCACGGTAACTGTGGACGGGATGACGCTTACGGACGCCAATGCAACATGGTGGGCGGCGGCATCCGCAGGCGTGGGAGGGGACTTGAACTTCCCCGGAATTCTGGCGGCGACCGGCGGCCCCTCCGACATCTATTCCCTAACCGGCAATGTCGTGGGTCCAAGTATTGACGGGAGTCCACGTCTGACCGGTAGCTTCAACTCCCGCACAAACTATCCGGGGACCTTTCCCGGCGGCGGAGCCTACCGGGAGGGCACCGGGCAACAGCTCGGAGGCGCTGCTGCTGTCTTTTTCATAATGTTCCGGAGTATCGGCTAATGGCTTACTGCAAGATCAACCTCGAAACCCTCGTCGTTATCGGCGGTCCGGAAGATCTGCCGGCGGCGCTCGTGGGCCTGCTTCCGGAGTCCTTGGTCGATCTCGGCTGGACCGACCCCACGCTAGAGCTTATCGGCTACGGATACTGGCCGGTGACGGAAGAGGCGGTCGCGCTCCCGTCGGCGCTCACCCATCAGATCGTCGCCGATCCTGATCGGGCGCCGCTGGTGGACACAGAGGCCAAGCTCGTCACTCTGCCGCGCAAGGTGGTGCCCCTGCCGGACGAGGTGCTGGCCGCCAATCTGGACGCACGCCGGGCGGCCAAAGTGGACGCGATCAACGCCGAGCGAGACCGGCGCTTGGCGCTTGGTGTCGAGCACGGTGGCAAGACCTTTGGGACCGACGTCCAGACCCGCACGGACCTTGGGGGTATGGCCACCACCGCGGCCCTTGTGCTGGCCGGCGCGCTGACGTGGCCCGACAGCTACGCCCAAGGCTGGATCGCCAGCGACAACAGCCGCTTGCCACTGCCGACGCCGCAGGACGGTGTTGCTCTGGCTGCTGCGGTGGCAGGGACGTACAGCGCGATTGTGCAGCATGCGCGAGACGTGAAAGATGCCGCCCTGGCGTCTGACGATCCAGAGAGTATCGACCATCTGTCCGGCTGGCCGGAGGGCTGACCCATGAAGCGCTACCTGCTGAACCTGTTGGTGGCGCTTGATCAACTGGGTAGCGCCATCGCCTTCGGTGATCCGGACGAAACCATATCGTCCCGGCTCGGCAAAGCCCGCCGCGGCGACTATGGCCCCCGCTGGCAGGCCGTGACAGCGCCCTTGCGCTGGGCCGTCGACGCTTTCTTCCGCGTGGTGTGCCGGCAGCCCGATCACTGCGCGACCCACATCGAAGAGGACGAAGGCGTTCGGCGCTGACGTCGCGACAACACTCCAAGCTTGATCGATCCGGCGCCCGCGAGGCGCCTTTCTCATATCTGGAGTTCCACCATGTTCGACCACATCCTGCCGGCGCTCGCCGGCTGGCTGGCCGCGCACGCCCTCGACCAGGCGGTCATCATCATCTTGGCAGCGCTCTGTCACCGCGAGCGCGGCGCCACCCATAGCTGGCTCGGCACCCAGGGCGCCCGCGCTCTCTTCTGGGCCACCCCCATGACCCTCTGCGTCTGGTACCTGCGCCAGGACGTGCCGTGGGAGGCCCTGGCGCGCGTGTGGCTGGCGTGGTTGCTGGGGATGGTCCTACTGCCCCACGGCGCGGGCCAGGGCCTCGCCGGCATCCCCTGGAAAGCACCGGAGAGCGCGACCGGCATGGACAGGATCGCCCGGCCCGAGCGGCTCGGGTACCTGTGGCTGGCCGGGCTCGGCCGCCTGCTGGCGGTAGCCTGGGCGTTGGAGCCGTGGGTGCCGCTCTCCGCCGGCTGGTCGGTGCTGGGCGGGTTGGCGATGCCGGCCGGCTACCTGCTCGGGCTGCTGCCCCCGGCACTGCCTTGGCGGCTGCGCACCGAACAGGAGTGGGGCGAGGTGCTGGCCGGCGGCGGGATCGGCGTTGTCGTCGTGCTCGGTCTGGCGGCCTGACCGCCATGACCGAAGCCCCATCCCCCGCCGAGCAAGAGGTGCAGCAGGCCCTGGATGCCTGCGGCGGCGATCGAGACGCCGCCATGCTCTTGCTCGGCCAGCTCCTGACCAACGCTCGCCGCGCCATGTGCGGCGGCTTCCTCCGTCTCGGCCAGCCCGATCTGAAGCCCGACCGCTGAAAAGAAAAAGGGCGCCAGCAGGCGCCCCGAGTCGAGGGAGGAATGTCCGAGGAATCCGTCAGACAGCCTCAGCATCCACCGCCCGCCTTTCCATTTCCTCTTCATCCCGATGGGAGAAACCCCCATGTCCACCACGCCCACCGGCGCGGCGATCCCGCGCGACCCCACCGAAGCCGTCATCGACAACATCCTCCGCCGGGAGGGCTGGCCGCGCTACACCGACAGGTCCAGCGACCGCGGCGGCCCGACGAAGGGCGGCATCACCCTTGAGACGCTGACGAGCTGGCGGAAGCGCCCGGTCACGGCGACCGACGTTGCCGCGCTGGACGAGGCCGAGGTGCGGGCCATCTACCGCGCCAACTACATCGAGAAGCCGGGCTTCGCCGGCATCGCCGACGACAAGCTGCGCGCCCTGGTGATCGACTCGGGCGTCAACCATGGCCCGGCCCGGGCGAGCACCTGGCTGCAGGATGCCGTCAACGACCTCGCCGGCCGGTCGATCCTGCAGATCGACGGCGCCGTCGGGCCGAAGACGCTCGCCGCGGTCAATGCCGGCGACGCGGCTGCGCTGTGGCGCTCCGTCTTCGCGAGCCGCATGCGGTTCTACGGGCAGATCATCACCGGCGACGCCCGCAAGCGCGGCCGGGTCGAGGATGACGCCCTCAATGCCGCCGGCTGGCTCAACCGGTTGGCTGAGTTCATGGAGGCATGAGTCCTCGGATGGGAGGGTTTTTGCGAGACCTTACCCAATCCAAATGAACTTGAGGACGCAGCCACCCGACTGCGATACACTCCATTTGCGAAGCGAGGGTTAAGCCATGTCTGAACAAGACGCAAATGAACCGGATTGGGCAGGCGTTCCCGAAGTAATTGCGAAAGAAATTTCTCGGCAAGGAGAGGTTAGAACCGCAGCTCTTATGACGATCTCGTTGGCAGCCGTTCAGCGGGCAATGACGTTCGCCAGCATCACGGCGACCGCCACTACTGCCACCGTTGGTGCCGGAATTGCCTCCGCGTCTGGATCCCCACTGTTCGCTGGCTTAACCGTACCTGCCTTCACCGCAGCGCTCTTTTTCTGGCTCAGTTGCATCTTGAGCGTGACGCAGGCTCGACCTATTCCTCTTCACGCTCCTGGCAAACATCCCCGATTGCTTTATAGCGATGCCGAATACATGGCTGGTCCGGCGCCTCGCTCATTCGGTTGGGATGCAGAGGCCTATCAGCACTCCATTGACTTCAATGAGGAGTGCCTCGCCCGAAATGGCCGTCACATGATGACGGCCATCCGACTAGCCGTGCTAGCTCCAGCCGCCGCCCTTATTTCTTGGGTGGCTGAGGTGGCGGGGGCGGGGGCATGGGTGGCCGGGGTGGGCCAGCACCTGGGTTTCCTCTAGTTATTGGCGGTGGTGGGGGAGGCTTAGAAAAGCGCATGGTTACTCCATCAGGCTAATGACGCACCTGATGGTAGTGAAGGGATGCTGAGGTGTCGACCCCAGCTTCTCCTGCATCAAGGCCGCCCCTCACCGGGCGGCCTTCCTTTTGCCGACTCCGAGACCGGCTGACTAGCTCAGTCGGACAACAGCGCATCCCGTGCGTCCCGCCCATCGTCGGTGAGCCGCCTAACACCCGGACAATGCCCTGGCATCATAAGCCCCAGGTCCTGACACTCGCCGATCAGCCATCCCGGAATATCGGCAGCGTCGGGGTAGACGTCACCCTCTGCATCCGCCGTCAGAAGACAGAGGATCTGATCCTGCGACAAGGTCTCCTGCACATGGACGCGGGCGCTGAACTGCGGCTTGGGCATGCTGGCCTCCCTACGACACGCCAGCATGCTCTCGCTCCATCCACCTGACAATCCACCCGCCCGCGCCATCCCGGCCGCGGGCTTTTTCATGCCCGAAAGGAGGCCCCCATGCTCCCACTGCTCATCGCTGCCGCCGCCCCGCTCGCTGAGTTAGCCGGCGAGGAAATCGCCAAGCTGATCGCCGGCGACGACCCGGCCACCACCGCGAAGGGCGCAGCCGTCGCCCAGGCGCTGGTCACCGCAGCCGGCACCGTTGCCGGGGTGTCCATCACCCGCCCGGAGGACATCGCGCCGCTCGCCGCCTCCATCGCTGCCGATCCCGCCACGCTGGCCGAGTTCCGCAAGGCCGTCGGCGACCAGATGCTCGCCCTCCTGACCCTCGACAACGGCGACCGCGCGTCGGCCAGGTCGCAGACGGTAGAGCTGGCCAAGGCCGGCAGCCGGATCGGCTGGGGAGCGCCGCTGGTTTCCCTGGTGGTGCTGATCACCTTCGGCGTCGTGCTGTACCGGGTGCTGTCGGTGCCGGCCGGGCAGGCGGACCCGAACGCCTCGCTGATGCTGGGGGCGCTGACCACGATGGCCACCGCCGTGGTGTCCTATTGGGTCGGGTCAAGCGCCGGCAGTGCGGCCAAGGACAAGCTGCTGCGGGGGAAGTGACCGCCTAGGCCCGCGCCAAGCGCTCGCGCTCCGCCAGCAGTAACCGCTCGATCACCTCGCGGTCCGACCGCTCCGCCGTCGCTTGCCGGATCGCCGCCAGAGCCGCCACCGCCTCGCCCGATAGGTCGATTACCTTGCGCGTCCCGCCGGCCTCGCGCAGGCGCGCCAGAGCCTCCCGATTGCGGTCGGCGGCCGTCGTCCCTTCCGGGTGCTTGCGAGGGCGCGCCATTACCCGGCTACCCGCTCGATCCACGCCCAGGCGACGCACCGCTCGAAATCCCCCAGCCACCCAACAGCATCCGGGAAGATTGGTTCGGTCGGATGCTCCACCACAGCCACCCACGGTGTGCGGGGCATCACCGGCGGCGCCACACCTGGCGCGGCCTGCAGCAGGGTGTCCCACAGCTTATCGGCGCCGCGCGACCGGCGGGCCACGGCGAAGGTCACGAGCGGGATCGGCTCCGGTGCTGCCGGCGGTACCGTCAGGATATCCGGCCCGTACACGGTCACGATCAAACCACCGGCCAGAGTGAAGACGTGGCTGGTGAAATCCTGCAACTCGGGCACCGGGAGCGGCACCGGTGGCGCTTTGAGCGGGTCATCAGGCAGCAGCGCCCGATCCAGCCATGCGGCGAGCAACGACACCACCTCTTCGCTAACCTCCGATCGCGGCGAGCGGCGGCTGTGACCGGTGGTCAGTGTGACGTGGTCGAGATAGGTGGCGGCAGTCATCGGCGCTCCATCAGCCGGGAAATGGGCGGCAACAGGGCGCGCACAGCATCGAGGTGGCGGCACGGGATGTGCCAATGGGTAGCGGTATGGCTCCAGATGCAGCGGCGCGGGTCATAGGGCAGCTTGTAAGGCGTAGCGCCGTCCAGCGGCGCCAGGAGCCTGTCCACAGCGGCATTGGGCGGTTGCACCACGATGACGATCCGCCGACCACCGTCGAAGCACCAGGGATAGGTCGCGGTGGGCAGCGGCTCGAAGGCGAGGGCGTCACGCCCCCGCGCATCGTCGTGGCGCGGATCGAGCCCGCGCCCCATTACAGACCCCGAGCCCGCAGATCGCGGATACTGGCGGCGATGTCGGGGGCATGTTGATCCAGCAGGGCTAGGGAAGCAGGGCCGGTCCAGCCGTCGTATGGGTCATAGCCCTCCCCGCCTTCGAGCTGCCCGCGGACATAAGTGGCGCGCATGCGGTCGCGCTCGGCGGCCAGGTCGGCCGGGATGGTTTTCACCACCGCCGCATATTCGGCGATCAGATCCAGCCCGGCGGCGTCTGCGGCGGCCTTGGCCTCGGTCACCCCAGCGTTGCGGGCACGCAGTGCGTCGGCCTGCGCCGGGGTCAGCTCGATCAGCTCACCCCCCTGCGTGGTCTGCCCGAAGGCCACGCCGCCGACGATGTCGCTGCGGCACAGGCCGGACAGGGTGTCGGTGGTGAAGAAGTAGTAGATGCCGGCACGGCGATCCTCGGCCGGATAGGCGATTCCGATGGTAGCCGGCTGGCTATCCGCGACATTGACAGCAAGACGGGCGCCGGGTTGAGCCCAGGCGGAGGTTAATTGGGCGGAGCGGGTGGCGTCCTGGGCGGTCGCGATGTCAGCGGCAAGACGGTCGGCGGTGGCGGTGTCGAGGAGGAGGATGGCGCGGTCTGTCCCGGAGCGGATGAGGTGGGAGGCGCCATTGGCGCGCAGCTCAGCGCTGAAGTGCCCAGCGTCCTCAATCTCGCAGAAGGTCACGCGCCGGTCTGCGATGACGGCGATGAATCGGTCGCCGAGGGTTTCGACGGAAAATGGGGTGCCCTTGACGGTGGCGTAGGTGCCGATCTGCGTCATGATGGTTTCCTGCCCGCTGAAGCCCGAGGCGCGGCGTCAGCGCCTGCTGACCCGAGTTTTGTACCAATACACAAAACGCAGATCAAGCCTTTTTGTTTAGCCAGGGCCATGGCCCCTCATACATAACGCCTTCAATCGACAGGGCGCCACCGATCTCGATCGCCTCCAGGCGCAAGCCGGCGGCCATCTCCCGCTCGCTGGCCAGGGCGATCGCGCGCTCCGGTCCCGGCGCACGCACCTTCAGGACGACTGAGGGCACCTCGGCAGCGCCCGCATAACCCTTGACCCCGTACATCCGCATCACGGTACCGCCCTATGGCTCTGCATCCGGGCATCGTAGCCGACCAAGATGTGGCGTCCACAGGCCCCGCAGCGTGAGCAGCGCCAGGGTAGCGCGGCCGGGTGCTGACCCCAGGTGCGCGGACGCAGGATCAGTGTTGCCGGGTCGACCTCGGCATACCGCCAGCAGATTTTACACAGCAGGGCGATGGCCACATCGTGCCGGCAGAAATCTCCGACGCAGTCGAATCGCTTTGTGCCCACGCCTGTTCTCGTTTCGTTCTCATACAGGGAAGCGGAAACGGGTGGCGGGGTCAATCCGCCATTTGTGGCGGAAGGCGTTAGCAACGCACCCAGCCCGCTCGCGGAGAAGAGTCGCGGATCGCTGCTCCACGGGTGGCTGATGAGCGTCGCGAGACTGCATACTCCTGAATGGCGATCCGGCCGCGCTCACACCTTTGAGAGGATATCAAAATGCGTGTTGCACAAATTACGTCCGCTGAAGTGCCGCAGAGCACGAAATGCGACGGGATATCATCGATGCGCGCAAGCTTAACCGCCGTCGCCGCCAAGCACCAACTGCGGCCGGTGATATCTGACGACTGGTACGCGCTGAAAAATCTGAACGCCAGGCACAGAGACGCTTGGTTTGAGTTACTTCCCAAGCCGGCAGAAGCGCCGTGCTTTTGGGTCGGACTCGTCACCGCTGCCGGGCAGGTGGTGGCCGTCCAGGCTTCCATCCTGCTGGACTGCCGAACTCGGACCTACGCCGCACGCCTGACCGATCTGACGGCCTTCTACGACGCCGGCACCGCACCGGCCGATGCCTATTGCTTCGCCGCTTCTCCGGAGGCTCGCGAAACCTGCGGCGCGGTGGCGATGATGTCCAGCGGGTGGGTGCATCCCGACTGGCGCGGCGGCAACCGCGACCTATTCCACCTGTCGGGCCGCTTCAACCGCTTGGAGGCGATTGATCGCTGGCAGCCCGATCATCTAGCGGCCCTGGTCGAAACCAATGTCTCGCGCATCTGGACGGAGCGGGCAGTCGGGGAGCGCCACCTCGATCGCCACCCGACCATCATGTTCCACCAGCCCGGCGCCGGCCGACTCACGCTGCATCTGATGCGGTTTCAACCGGCCGCAGTGATCGCGGACCTGCAACGTCGTGCATCTTCACAGCCGACAGGATCGCTCGATGCTGACCCTGTCGCCAGCCGACCAGCGCATGGCTGAACGAGAATGGGCGGCCGATCCCGGTCACCGACACCTCGTTGACCACTGCTTCCCCGCTCTCAATGGCTTCAGCGTATTCCCGTGCGATGGCGGCGCTGAAGTCGCAATGGGGATCCTCCACCTCCGGCTTGCCCAGCACCATCCGGCCCCAGGCTTCGCCCAGCGTGTCCAGCGCTGGGCGACCGATGAACCGGAAAAGCAGCGGACCGCCGTTCTGTTCGGACGAGAGAAAGCTACAGCGAGGCAGCAGCCCGGAGTCCTTGAGATAGCGGACAAGGTCCGGGCTGCCGTGTGGGTAGCGCCGGGCCTCACCAACTATGGCCTGCTGCCAGTCCAGCGCCTGTCGCACTGTGCGGCGCTGGACGACCACCTCGCAAGCCGGCGGCTGGATCACCGCCGGCCGGAACTGGAGGATCTTGGTCACGCGGCCCTCCCGACAAACGGCTGCAGCATCGAGGCGTAGACGATGCGGGCTTGGTCGGTGGTGATCCCGGCGGCGGCGGCGGAAGCTTCAAGGAGCTTGTCCCCCGGCACCGCTGGCACGGCGAGCATGGCAGGCGCTTCGGCACCGAACGCCGTGACCATGTCCTGCAGGTCGGCCTGTCGAGAGCCGACCTGCTCCCCATATCTGCGCAAGAAGTCGCGCGCCTCCTCCAGGATCGTCAAGCGCGTGAGATGGATGCCATCCGGAGCGTCACCCTCGAACTCGCGGAACAGCTTGACCTCCAGTTCTATCAACGCCGCGGCCTCTGCGGCGTCCGTGATCGGGAGAGCTGCGGTCAAAGCGGCGTCCAGGTCGGCGTGCAACTGGTCGATCTTCGCCGTACTAACGGAGTCGTAGGGCCGGCCCACATAGGCGGCGTGCAGCTCATCGCTCTGCTGCACATACACAGCAATGGCGGCCCTGATGTCAGGCTTGCGCTCGGTATCGCGTGGCGTATGGTCGGACACGATCAACATGGCTTCTCCAAAGGCGTGTGGATCAAATGCACCAGAGCGGTGGGCCGCTCTGGTGCCGGGCGCCCAGCCTTTGGCGAGGCTGGGCGCCCTCCCCGTCCGGTGGCTACCGGGCGGAAACGTCAAACCCAAACCAGCGGCGGGATAGATCGGCGGTCACCCCATCCTCCGCTGCCGCGTCGATAGCGTGTGAAAAGCGCGCCGAAAGCTCTTCGCCCTTCCTGGTGGCGACACCTATGCCGGATCCCAGCACGCCGCCCGTAAGCGTCGGCCCAGCGGCTGTGATATCAGCGCCTGCTTTCACCATCGCCTCAACGACCGTGCGGGCGCCGAGCAGCGCATCGACCCGGCCGGCAGCAAGGTCCAGGGCGGCGTGGTCCAACGTGTCGTAGGTCCGCACCTCGACGCCAGGCCAAGTCTCAGACATGAGGCGAGCGTGGATGGTCGATGTCTGGACCGCCACCGTCTTGCCTTCCAACGCCTTTCTGATGCTGCCGAGCGCATCGGTTGCAGCCCGTGACGGCGCCGACAGGTCGATCCCACCCAGAGACGGCAATAACGATGGCAGGGGCGTGCCGGCCCTCACCGCAAATGTCGCGGGATCGGCAGCGTAGGGCGCCGAGAAGTCGACTGCCTGCGCCCGGTCGGCCGTCACCGTCACACCGGCCATCACCGCGTCATAGCGCCCCTGCTGCAGGCCCGGCAGGATCCCGTCCCAATCGACTGCGACGAACTCGCAGGACGCTTCCATGCGCCGGCACAGCTCGCGCCCAAGGTCAATCTCGAAGCCCACAAGCGCGCCATCGGAGGCGATACTGTTCCACGGGGCGAAGGCCCCCTCAGTAGCGATGACGAGCTTGGCGGGCTGGGCAGGGCTGGCGACTGCCGACAGGATCGCGCTGGCAACGCTGGCGGCAAGGACGAGGCGTCTCAACATCGGCTTCCCCACGTTCGCTAATCAGTGGATGTATTAGCTGTTTAGCTAATACGAAGTGTGCTTGACGGTCAACCCCTACGGTGGGAGTTTTAGCCAAACAGCTAAGTTAGAGGGTGCGGTGATTATCGAGCTTCAGGGGGAACAGCTTCGCGCGGCACGAGCGCTGCTGCGCTGGTCGCAGCGGCGGCTGTCCGACGAAACATCACAGCTCCACCCGGTGTCAGCCGACACGATCAAACGTTGGGAGGGCATAGACGGCGCCATCAACGCAACCAGCGCTGGAATTGCCGCCGTGATCCGCACTCTGCAGGCGCAGGGGGTCGAGTTGCTGAATGACGGTGCGCCTGGGGCGCGGATTCGTCGCGACAAGTAGGGAAAACCTGACAAAAACCGGACACACGTAGGCACTCCAATTGCTACACATCGGCGTCGGCCGACAGTGGGCGGCGTCCAGCCCTCGCGTACGAGGGGGATGGATAATGGTTGGTGCGCCGGGTCCAGACCGGTGTGCTCGCGAGCCGGGGGAACTCCCACTCCCCCGGCCCCACTCTTACGAGAGAGGCCGAACTCGCGAACACACCATAGCGCGATCAAAAACGTCCTCAAAGAGGGTATTTTATTTTCTGCCAGTAACAGTTGCATATTCGCTTATGCAAAATGCAAAGCGATCCGCGAAATCCGCTTAAATATCCATCGCTTTGTGACAATCCGTGCGACCGCTTGACGCACTCCAGAAGGAATTGCTTGGAGGTTCAAGCTTTCTGCAGTTGCACCACATTATCCGGCGTCGGCGACACCATGGATCTGACCTTCGCCCCCCACCGATCCAGCGCATCACGCTTCTCTGCCTCATAGGCATAGCGGTCATACAGCTTCGTCACGCCGCCCTCGGCGTGGTTCTCGATCTTCGAGATGACCAGGCGCGGCACGCCCAGCCGGGCCATTCCGGTGGCGGCGGTCCGTCGCAGATCATGGATCGTCCATGTGTCCATCGGTTGCACCTCGTCCGGATCGTCGCCGCGCTTCTTCGCCGCGGTCTGCAGTTCCTTCAGAACCTGTGCGTCCAGGCGGGCTTTTGCGCTGGTGAATCCGTTGATGGGCTTGCCCTCCACCTTGGGCTTTGCCTTCGGCTCGCTCTCCTTTGCCTTCGCCTCGCGACCGGGGAACACATAATCGCCGATGCGCGGTAGCGCGATCAGCACCTCCAGCGCCAAGCTTGACAGCGGCACCTCATGGGCGCGATCACCCTTGGTCACCTCGCGCGGGATCGTCCATAGGCCTTTATCCAAGTCCAGATCCTGCCACCGCATCGCGGCAGTTTCGCTGCGGCGCTGGGCGGTCAACATGCAGATCCGAACGAACCCACCGAAGGCGCCTTTCACCGCGCCGGATGCCCGCCAGATGATCCGCAGCTCTTCGTCGGTCAGCACGCGCTGGCGCTCTGTCTCGTTCCCCGGCGGCTTCACCCGGTCACAGGGCGAGGCCTGGATGATGTCGCGCTCGATCGCCCAGTTGAACAGCTTGCGGGCGGCTGCGAGCGTGCGGTTCGCCATCACTGGCCGGCCACTGTCTACGATGGCATCCAACAGCTCGATTACGTCACGACGGGTGATTGACTGCACCGGTCGCTTCCCCCACGGCTTGATGAGTTCCACCATGATAGTTCGCTCAACCGCCTTCGCCGTGGTCGGACGGTTCTTGACCTTGACGTGCCGGCTGATGAACGACTCGGCCACTTGCTGGAAGGTGTCCGCCTCTTGCGCTGGCTCCGCCTGCTTTTCGGCCGCCGGATCAGTGCCGGCAGCGATCAGCTTGAAAACCTCGCGGGCCGCCTTGTGGGCGTCCGAAAGCTGCAGTGCTGGGTAGAGCCCCAGCTTCAACCGCCGCTGAGCGCCCTGAAAGCGGTAGCGCACGAACCATGTCTTGACGCCCGGCCCTTGCGCGCTGTCAGGCGCGATGCGGAGCCCGAGCCCAGGCATGTTCAAATCCCACAGCTCCAGGCGCTCGCCTTCTGCTCGTGCCGTCTTGATGCGTCTGTCGGTTAGTTTCTCGCTAGGCATGGGAGTCCTCGTTCAATTGTGCCCCAGACCAGGGGTGGCTACGTGGGGCACACAGGGGGCACAGAGAGCAGTGTGCTTCCGGTATATGTTGGGTTATGGCAGGTATTATCAAAAACCAGATACCCCATACCTATCAAGGCTTTAATGTGATGTCTGGTTATGGTAAGTATCACCAGCGTATATGACTTTTAATCATGTGGCCGTGGGTTCGAATCCCACCCGGATCACCATTTCCCTTTAAGTCCCGAAATGAATGAACTGGTTCAGTTCTCGCAATTTCCGGCATGTCGGGAATTTGCGGACCAGTCATGCTGCCGACGAAAGCCGCGCCCCCCGCCAATTGCAGAATGCATCGCATGATCGGAACTGCGCTGCACCGCGGCTGTCCATGCTGCTGCACTTCTTCCTAAATCATTGAAAAACAAAAGGAACAAGTTTCTTGCGCCACCTCGTTGCGCGCGCTTCCTTTGGTACGCTTGTTGCTTAAATTTGACAAAGCGGCCGGCCATGGCCACTGCCCTTTCGAATAAGGGTAATCCCCTACTTCACCCCACCTTCGCACTATGAAAATTCGTATCCGAACGGATACACGAGGGTGTGGTGATGGCTTCTTTGATGAACGCGTCTGTACGGCTGAAAGTGATTGCGGCTTTCGCAATCCTCCTGATTTGCACTGTTCTTTTGGGTGCTTTTTCAATCAGCCGTCTTTCTTCCATGAACGAGGAAACGATGGAGTTGCGGAACAACCGTCTACCCTCCGTGGTGGCGGTGTCCGACCTCTTCACGGCCTTTTCCTCCTATCGCAACATCGAGGGGGCCTTGATCGCCGTCCAGGATGACGCGCGCATCCGCAAGGAAGAGGAAAGCCTCGACACCACCATCGCTGACCTGGACAAGCGCCGTGCGGCCTATGAGAGGCTGCTGGATACCGGGTGGGAAGCCGACACCTATCGGAAATTCCGTGAGACGTTCGATCGTTACATGGTCATCAGCCGTGAGAAGCTGCGCCCGCTTGCCCGGCGGAACGAGACGGTGGCGCTGTCCGATCTGTTCGTCGGTGAGTCCCGCAGCGAATTCCAGGCTGCCAAGGCGCTGCTGGAAGAACTGGTGCGTTACAACCGCGACGAAGGTGTGAAGGCCGCCGACCGCGGCGGCGAGATCTACGCCGCCTCCTGGAACTGGATCGCCGCCGCCATCCTGGTTGCCACGGCCATCGGCTCCGCTGCGGCCCTGCTGATCCTGCGGGCGGTGGTCCGCCCCGTCCATACCCTCACCGGCATCATGGGGCGCCTTGCCGCCCGCGAGCTTTCGGTCGCGGTCGAGGGCGCCGAGCGCAAGGACGAACTGGGCGCCATGGCGCGGGCGGTGCAGGTGTTCAAGGACGGGCTGATCGAAGCCGACCGCCTGGCGATGGCCGAAGCG
>NZ_JAGINO010000024.1 GCF_017876115.1 Azospirillum picis | reverse complement strand
CCTTGAACTCCAAACTTCGCTTCTCTCCCATCGGTCCTCTCCATCAGAGAACCGGAACACTTTAACTCTGTCTCAGTTTCGGGGGGCACTCCAGGACCTCATTCCTGTTTCATCCGGTTTCAAACGTTCCATTCGCCGGCGCATGCGAAGGGTTGGGCTGGTCAGTGTTGCGATGCGGCGGAGGTCCGGCAGTCGTCCAGGATGTTGCCTATGGTGACCCGCTCGCGCTCATCCATGCTCAATCGCCAGCGCGCCTTCACCAGAACCCAGTCGGCGACATAGAGGCAGATCGCGTCGCGCTTGGGCGGCAGCCACTCCTCCGGCCCCTTGGAACCTTTGGCCCGGTTGGCCTCGCGGCTCGACACCAGCAATGTCAGCGGATCGCTCAAGTCGTTGGCATAGGCAGCGCGCCGCTCGCGGCTCCAGTCATAACCGCCGCTGGCATAGGCTTCCTCAAGCGGCACGCGGTGATCGATGTCCAGTTGTCCAGGATCGGTATAGCGCTCGCCGGTGTAGGGATCGACCCAGTCGCCGGATTTAACGCCGCAGCCTTTCGCATCCAGCGTCGCCGGGCGCCGAGAGTCGCGGATCAGCACCTTCTCGCGCGCATTGAGGCAGCCGCCGTCCAACGCCAGCCAGTGAGGCCACTCGTCGCGGTCATACCCCGTCCGCCGCTCGGGCTCGACCGTGACGGTGTCGAGCTGGCGGGTGACCTCCGCATAGTCGATACGATCGCCGGGCCGGGCCACCACCGGCGGCGGCGGCTCGCCGGGTTCCTTGCGGGGCGGGCGCTGCCGGTGGGAGTCCTGCCCAAGCAGGCGGTCGAGCGTCCCGGGCGGCAGCAGGTGCACGCGCTCCGCCAAAGCGATGACGGCGAGAGCCGCCAGCACGATGAACAGGCCCCGCAGGGTCAGGGAACGGCGGCGGGCCATCTACCGCTCCTCCGTTCCGCGACCCGCGCCCTTATGGCCGGCCTTTCCGGGGACCTGACGGAAAACCATGCACCGCACGCACGTCAAATCCCGCACTCCCCGGATGCCGCATACTGGAGGATGTCATACCCGTTGGAGGCACGGATCACAACCTCACGGCATCCGGCCGGTCAGCGTTGCGCTCAGCCCTTGGAGCAGGCCGATCTGACAGGCTGTATCGAAGGTCATGCGCATCAGCGACGGATCGCCGATCGAAATCCGGATGTCGCCGGCCCGCGGTTCGGCATGGCGGCGGCGGACGGTGCTGCCGCAAAGCTCCTGCAGGACTTCGAGGAGCATCACCAGCGACGTCGCACGGCCGGTGCAGAGATTGTAAACCTCCGCGCCGCAGAAGCGGCGCTCCATCGCCAGCGCCATGATCCGCACCACATCGCCGACGAAGACGAAGTCGCGAACCTGCTGGCCGTCGCCATGGATTTCGACCGCCTCGCCGCGAGCCACCCGCCGGGCGAAGATCGATATCACGCCGGAATAGGGCGACATCGGATCCTGTCTGGGACCATACACATTGAAGAAGCGGAAGCCCACCGTCGGCACACCCTGGATCGACCAGGCAACGCGGGCATGCATCTCGCAGCCCAGCTTGTCGACGCCATAGGCCGACAGCGGTCGCGGCAGGTCATCCTCCTTCAGCGGCGTGTTGCTGTTGTCGCCATACACCGCCGCGGAGGAGGCATAGATGACCGGCACCGCTCCTCCCCGCTTGGCGTCGCGCGCCGCCTCGAACACGGTGACGGTGCCGAGAAGATTGGTGCGATGGGTTTCCGCCCAAAGCTCACGCGACCTCTGGACCGACGCCACGGCGGCCAGATGGAAGACGCCATCCACCCCTTCGCCCTGGTCGCCTGCCATGGCGTCACGCACCGCATCCGGGTCGGCGACGTCCCCCACCACCAAGCGTGCCGCCGACGGCTTGTTCTCAAGCAGCCCGCTGGAGAGGTTGTCGAGGATCGTCACCCGGTGCCCATCGGCGAGCAACCGGTCCGCCAGATGCGAGCCGATGAATCCGCAGCCGCCGGTAATGAGATAATGCGCCATGATCGGCCCCCGTCCCCTTGCCCGTGCAATGGCTGCGCCAGCGGATGCGGCAACGCCGCGAAGTCAGTGCGTAAGGTTCGGCGGGCAGCCGGGCAATCACCAGACCATCTTCGGGATAGAGTCGGCCGCAACCGGCTAGGTCCGCACCTCCTTCGGAGCCTGCATCAGCCGAATCGAACCGTCCGACAGCATGACGGTTTCCGGACAGGCAGGACCGCTTGTTCAACAGGCTTATCCACCATGTTGTCCACGGTTCTGTGGATAACCCCGGTCAAGCAGCCGCGCTCGGGCGTCGCGTCGGCAAGGCCACAGTGGTGCAGATTTGCTGCGAAATGGGCCCTGGTTTATGTTGCACAGCACAAAAACAGGAATGCAAAAGGCCCGTCTGGTGGCATTTCTGCCACTGGACGGGCCTTGGGGAACAGCCGGCGTGAAAAGCGCTTATCCCGGCTTGCCACCGATCATCTCGGCCTTGACGGTGGAGAACGCCCAGTCAAGCCAGGGAAGTATGGCCTCCATGTCCTCGTTCTCCACCGTGGCGCCACCCCACAGGCGCAGACCTGGAGGGGCATCGCGGTAGGAGCCGGCATCGAAGGCGGCCTCCTCCTTCTCGAGGACGGCCGACATCTTCTTAGCAAAGGCGGCCTGCGCCTCCTCCGGCAGGGCCATGACCTCCGGGTCGGTGAAGCGCAGGCAGATCGAGGTGCAGGACCGGGTGGCAGGCTCCTTGGCGAGGAAGGCGGCCCAGGGGCTTGCCTCTTCCCACTCGGCGACGATGCGCAGGTTCTGCTCCGAGCGGCGGATGAGCTGGGTCAGGCCGCCGACCGACAACGCCCAGCGCAGCCCGTCGATGGCATCCTCCACACACAGCATCGAAGGCGTGTTGATGGTATCGCCCTCGAAGATGCCTTCGATCAGCTTGCCGTTCTTGGTCATCCGGAAGATCTTGGGCAGCGGCCGGTCGGGCTGGTAGCTCTCGAGCCGTTCGACCGCACGGGGGCTCAGCACCAGCATGCCATGCGCCGCTTCGCCGCCGAGGACCTTCTGCCAGGACCATGTCGCCACATCGATCTTGCTCCAGGGCAGATCCATGGCGAAGGCCGCCGAGGTGGCGTCGCAAATGGACAGACCCTGGCGATTCTCGGGAATCCAGTCTCCGTCGGGCACGCGCACGCCGGCGGTGGTGCCGTTCCAGGGAAAGACGACGTCACGGCTGAAGTCCACCGCCGACAGGTCCGGCAGTTCGCCGTAGGGAGCGATCATGGTCCGCACGTCCGGCAGCTTGAGCTGCTTGGACACGTCGGTGACCCACTCCTTGCCGAAGCTTTCCCAAGCCAGCATGTCGACGCCTCGCGCGCCGAGCATCGACCACAACGCCATTTCCACCGCACCGGTGTCGGAAGCCGGCACGATGCCGATCCGGTAGTCGCCGGGAATGCCGAGCACGGCGCGGGTAAGGTCGATCACCTCCTTCAGCTTGGCCTTGCCCGGCTTGGAGCGGTGGGACCGGCCGAGCAGCGCGCCATCCAGCGCATCGAGCGACCAGCCCGGACGCTTGGCGCAGGGGCCGGAGGAAAACAGCGGGTTGGACGGGCGGAGGCTGGGCTTCATGGCTGGCTTCCTTCCGGGAGTCGGACCCGGAATCGCGATGGTTCGGAGGTCGCGACCTTAGAAGCTGCTTGCTCGTCCGTCAATCAACCGGGCGTCATCGGGCCGGGATCGGCCCGGTCAGCGCGTCCGGGCGATGCGTCCGCCACGGTAGGTCCAGGCGGCATCGCCGCCGCCGGCCGGCACCGGCATCGACACCGTCAGCGTATCGCCGTCGATCGTCACCTGCGCGGCATCGCTGCAGGATCCGAAGGGATAGGATACCACCGGCTTCGGGCCGCCAATCTCGATGATCCGGAACCGGGTCGGGCAATCCTTGGTGCCGCTGTCGGCCTGGAACAAGGCGATCCAGCGGTCCTTCAGGGAGTAGGCACCGACGAAGGACAGCGCTTCGCTTTCGGTATCGTCGAAGATGGGCGTATCATCCACCGACACCCGGACGTGCTTAGGACCGACGTCGGTCATCGTCAGGATGGTATTGCCCAATGCCGCGGTCAGGCGCGGCTCGGCCGCCTGCGCCGGCAGTGCGGCGATCAAAAGGCTTCCCGCCACCGTGGCGCACAAACTCCAAACCCGCAAAGGCCGTCTCCCTGGCTCCCGCGCCCCGGCGGGGCGGCGTTCCGAACGGGGGGCACCATAATGCGCCGCACGATCATCCGGAAGCCGTCCTTTGCACCGAGCCGCCTGGAGGTGAGCCGGGCATCAGCGGATGTTGACGCTGAAGCCGAAGCCCGGCGCCACCGGCGGGGCATAGATGACCGGGGGCGGAGCGTAGATCACACGCGGTGGCGGCGGCGGAGCGATGATGACCGGACCCGGCGCGTAGACAACGCCGCGCTCGCGCCAGTGATGATGCCGTGGGCGATCCCAACGGCGCCACTCAGGCCCACGTCCAGGCCCGTACCACTCGCGGCCATGATCACGGCCCCAGTAACGATCATCATGAGCCGCTGCAGGGCTGATGGAAGCACCCAGCATCGATCCGGCGACCAGCGCGCCCAGCATGACGGCCTTCAAACCAAAAGAAAATCTGCCAGACATCCCGGCTTCCTCCTGCAATCGGGGAGCTTTCCTCACCCCATGCCCGAATGAACGTGGCCACCGGAAATTTCATTCCATTCCAGATGAAAAGATTTTGACCTATGACTTTCGCCAGAGCTTTACGACCAGCTATCTTGGAAACCCTGTCGCTTCGCCGGCGCAGCGAACAGACTCGGCGCCTCATAGGAGGGGCGGTCGGTGGGCCGTCCAAAATGGTAGCCTTGTGCGAGTTCGAACCCCCAGGCATTGAGCTGCCCGGCTTGATCCGCCGTTTCGACCATCTCGGCTATGACCTGGACGCGGATCTCCTTGCAGAGGGCGACCATCGCCCGCAGGATCGCGTCGTCTCGGGGGCTTCCGCCCAGACGCTTGACATAACTGCCGTCGATCTTCACGAAATCGACGGGCAAGGCCTGGATGTAGGGGAAGGATGCGGCACCGGCGCCGAAATCGTCCAGGCAGATGCGGTGACCTGCACGGCGCAGATCTTCCAGGATGCGAGCGGCCCTTGGCAGGTCTGTGAGGTCGGTGGACTCCGTGACCTCGACCAGCAGGCGCGATCGCAATCCTGGCTGCCGTCCCACCAATCTCTGGAAGGCTACGATGAACAGGTCGCTGCTGAGCGAGGCTGCCGACATGTTGATCGCGATCTGCAGGGACTTATTGCCTGCCAGCACGTCCAGCGCCTTCTCGCAGACCAGCAAATCGACGTCATGAACCATGCCCACCTGTTCGGCGAAGGCGATGGTAGGCCCCGGCGCCCCATGCGGAAAGCGGGCCAATGCTTCGTAATGATGCAACCCGCGCGTCGCCAGCGTAACGATCGGCTGGAACTGCAGCTTCAGGCGGTCGTCCGTCAAGGTGGAGCGCAAACTGGTCACCCGAGTCACCGTCTGGTCAACCAGCAGCTTGACGGCGTCGTGCATGGTCGTGATGTCCAGACTGGCCGTCTCCTCGGCGAAGCTCTTCACCGTGAACATCAGAACGCGGCCAGCATCTTCGCGGCTCAAGCCCGGTGCCGACATGTCGAGCGTCAGATTTTGCGCATGCACCGGAAGAGCATCGGGCGAGAGGCCGGTCGCGGCAATCGCGATTTCTCCTGCCAGCGTATTCGCATCCACACCTTTGCCGTGAACCAACCCGAACCGGTCCTCTCCCAGTCTGGTGGCCAACGTGTCATCGGCAGCGTGCATACGCAACAGCGCTCCCACCTCGCTCAACAGGCGGAGCGTCATCTCCGATCCCAGTCGCGATTTGACCTCGCCGAAGTCGGCGATCTTGATCAATGTCAGTTTCGGAGGAGCATCACCGACATCCACGCCAAACCGCTCGCCGAGCTCCGCCTGGAAGGCGTCGGCATCGACCAGACCGGTTTCCGCATCGCGGTTCGGTTGGGCTGTTTCCTTCCCCTGGCTTTCTGACCGCGTCAGGGTCAGTTGCACGTTGGGCGACAATCCAAGGCGATAGCCCGACAACATGGCGGCCACGCCGCCGGTCAAGGTCACTCCCCAGGTTTCCAGGCGCCGGTTGGACCCGGCAGTCCGCAACAGACGTCGCACCAGACCGCGATCACCGGTCGCCAACACACGCTCAATCGAGTGCCCGATCAACTCGGCATCGGTGGTGCCCAGCAGGTTTTGCAGCGCGCCTGCGGCGAATGTGATGACACCTTGTGCATCGACCTCGATCAACACGTCGGCATTGGCGAATGCGAAGCCGAGAAACCGTGCGACGTCCGATGTCATAGTGCCTCAGTCAGAGATCGGCGGTTGGCGGGTGAAGATGGCTGCATCTCCGGTGGGATGGCCACAGCCTTTTCAGTCTACTGAACGTTCGCATTTTAAACGTAAAGGAAACACTACCGCGGCCGCAAGTCTATAGCTTGGCCGCCAGCCGGGTCGAGATGGTTCGCTTCGGAAGGAGCCATCATCTGGAGCGTGTCGTGCAGCAACGGGAGCGCGCGCCACACTGAACAGCAAACCTCCATCCCACAGGTCGAGTGAAGGTCGCTGCACCGGTAGACAGTCAAAAGTCTTCGATCGCTTTTCCATCAAGGCAAAAGAGCAGAAAAAGGCTCCGCGGGATATGCACCGCCGCCACCTGGAGGACGGCCCTCAATACGCCCTTCCCGGGCGCGACAGCGGCAGTACCGCGCGACTCGCGAGCGTCGTATCAGGTTGGAGCCATTGCGGCCGTCATGAAGCGTTCGAAGTCGACAACCGGCAACGGACGGCTGATCAGATAACCCTGGATGCGGGTACAGCCTTGCCGGCACAGCATGTCTGCCTGCTCTTCGGTCTCCACACCTTCGGCAATGGTATCGAACCCCAAGCTGCCGGCAAGATTGACGATGGTGCCGACAATCGCCGGGTCGGTGGTGGATTTGACGATGTCACGGACAAAGCTGCGGTCGATTTTCAGGGTGTCGATCGGAAAGCGCTTCAGGTAAGCCAATGACGAGTAGCCGGTCCCGAAATCATCGATCGACAGCCTGACACCGATATCCTTCAAGCCATTGAGGATCAGCACGGCCTTTTCGATATCGCCGATCATGGCGCCCTCGGTCAGTTCCAACTCCAGCCTGTCGGGAGGGATGCCGGCCGCCTCGACGACACTGCGCACGAAGCCGACAAGGCGAGCATCCTGGAACTGGCGTGGAGAAAGGTTGACCGAGACGGAAGGAACGGGCAGGCCACGGCGAATCCAATCGGAAAGCCGACGGCATGCCTCAACGAGCGTCCAGGCGCCAATGTCCCATATCAGGCCGGTTTCTTCCGCCAGGGGGATGAATTCGGCCGGACTGACGATCCCGCGGATGGGATGACGCCAGCGGATCAGCGCCTCCGCCCCGATGAGCCGGTTGCCGACAAGGTCCATCTTCGGCTGAAAATGCAGTTCGAACTCCTCACCGCCACCAGCCCGTCGCAGGTCGCTCTCCAGCCCCAAGGTGAAGCCGGAGCGCTCACGCATGCCCCCGTCGTAGAAAACGTACCTATGCTCCGGGTTGCGCTTGGCATGGTACATGGCGAGGTCGGCATTGCGCAGCAACTGGTCCGCGGTTTCCCCATCATCCGGATAGAAGGCCAAACCGATCGACGCGCCGCAAAACAACTCCTGGTTATGAACGGCAAACGGCTCGTCCATCGAGTAGAGGATCTTCTCGACCAACCGAGCGCCGGCGGACTGGTCGGCCGCATCGGGCGCCACGATCAGGAACTCGTCACCCCCCAGGCGCCCGACGGTATCGGACATGCGGGTGCAGTTCCGCAACCGGCGCGCCACGAGCTTCAGCAGGTCGTCACCGGCATGATGGCCGAGCGTGTCGTTGACCTGCTTGAAGCGATTGAGGTCTAGAAACGCCACGGCAACTTTGCTGTGGTTTCGCTGGGCCCGCGCGATGGCCTCCTCAAGCCGCTCGCATACCAGCCAGCGGTTGGGCAGGTCGGTCAGCCGATCGAAACTCGCTTGGTAACGGATCTGGTGTTCCTGGGACTTCCGCTGGCTGATATCGGCAATGGTGAGCACGTAATGCTCCAGCACGCCGTTGGGCGCGCGTACCGAGGTCACCGACAATGCTGCCGCGAAAGCATCGCCCGAATGGCGGAAGCTGGTGACCTCGCCCTGCCAGCGCCCGGCTTGGCGCGCAGTGGTCCAGATGGTGTCGATGAAATCGCGTTCGTGTGAGCCGGGAGCAAAGAGCACCAGCGGGCGCCGCAGCAACGCCTCACGCTGGAACCCGGTCATCGCCTCGTAGGCGGGATTGATCGCCTGGACCGTCAGTTCCGGATCGACGATCAGGATTCCGTCGGCGACGCTGTCGAAGACCGTGGCGAGCAACCTGATTTTCTCTTCGTGCTGCTTACGCTCCGTGATGTCTTGAACGGTACCTTCATAGTACCGGATGTGCCCATCGGCATCACGGACGCACCGGGCACTTTCCGCGATCCAGATGATCGATCCGTCGCGTCGGAAAACCCGGGCCTCGAAGCTATGGACACGATCCTGACGCGCCATCAGTTCGGCAAAGGCTTCACGCTTTCCGGGGTCCACATAAAGCTGGCAGGCGATATCCGTGAGGTTGTCGGTCAGGTCCTTGGGTGAATCGTAGCCGTAGATGTCCGCCAGCGCGGGGTTGACCCGCAGATAACGGCCGTCGACGGTGGTCTGATAAATGCCTTCGACGGCATTCTCAAAAATACTTCGATACTGCTCTTCCCTGTCCTGACTCATCATGCGCGCCTCGTCCGACGCCAAACCGGAAGTATCCAGAAACAACATCAGCCTACTACTCAGACAACAAGTGTGGAACTGCCAGCCTTTCGCACTGCGTCAAAGCAGACGCCGTTGCGACGACAGCCATCAAGCATCAGCACCTGCACTGTCTCATAGGATGAACTGAAAATATAACAAAAAGGTAACTTCGAGGCCGCATGCGAGCGTATTTCCGTGACACGCCCGAAGCAAGCCTCTGAAAATCCGTTATCTTTTCGGGAGAGCCACCGATTGCCGAGCTTGCTGCGCTGCCGTCACAGGACAGTACCCTCAGCGCCTCCACCTCGTCTTCATCACAGTGCGGAGTGTCTTTTTTTTGTTCAGTCCCGCACAGCTATTGGGCATTTTCGGCCAGCAGTATTCCATCAAGACTGAAGACAGGCAATTTGCCCCTGCGGCTTTATATCGCAATGCCAAGTGCTCGGTTCTCCTGGCCGGCACGGCGGCCGCTGCCGGCCGCCCGTGACCTGGCGGGCCGGCCGGCGACCGTGCGCTCAGTGGCAGTGGGAGAGCTTGGCGCCTTCCTTCAGCTTGTAGAGGCGCGAGCAGTACGGGCATTCGACCTGCCCCTCGCGGTCCAGCGTCAGATAGACCAGCGGATGGCCGAGAGCACCGCCGCCGCCGTCGCAGCCTACGGTCGAGGTTTCAACAAGGATCGTCTCGGTCGGCTGCTGGGTCGCCTGCATGGCAGTCATCCTCTGTTTTGACAGGCGCGCCGGTTCACGCCATCGTGGACGCGCCCGCTTCCCGGATCCCCGGAAGGGTGCCGCGCGCGCGGGCCGGATGATACCCATCGCGCGACGCGGATCAACGGGGGAACCACGGAGCGGCGGACCTTTTTCGCCAACCGCAATCATCATGGTTCGAGACCAATGGCCGCGCCCACCGACACCCCGACGTCCATTCCGCTCCCCGCCAACGCGGTCGAGCTGCGCGGACTGACCAAGGTCTACCAGCCGACCGGCAAGGCCGGCCCGAAGCATGCGCTGAAGGGCATCGACCTCGCAATCCCGCGCGGCTCGCTGTTCGGGCTGCTCGGCCCCAACGGCGCCGGCAAGTCGACGATGATCAACATCCTGGCCGGGCTGGTGAACAAGACCGGCGGCACCGCCAGCATCTGGGGCCATGAGGTGGCGGACCACCCGCGCCGCGCCCGCGCCTCGATCGGCGTGGTGCCGCAGGAGCTGAACATGGACCCCTTCTTCACCCCGCGCGAGATGCTGGAGCTGCAGGCCGGCCTCTACGGCGTGCCGAAGGGCGAACGGCGGACCGACGAGCTGCTGGCCGCCGTCGGGCTGTCCGACAAGGCCGACGCCCACGCCCGCTCGCTGTCGGGCGGCATGAAGCGGCGGCTGATGGTGGCCAAGGCGATGGTCCATACCCCGCCGGTGCTGATCCTCGACGAGCCGACCGCCGGCGTCGACGTCGAGCTGCGCCGCCAGCTCTGGGACTATGTCCGGCAGCTCAACAAGGCGGGCACCACGGTGCTGCTGACCACCCACTACCTCCAGGAGGCGGAGGAGCTGTGCGACACCATTGCGATCATCAACCATGGCCAGGTGGTGGCGTGCGAGCCGAAGACGACCCTGCTGCGCCGGGTGGACAACAAGGCGCTGTGCCTGACGCTCGACCGTGACCTGACGGCGGCGCCGGCCTCGCTGGAGGGCTACACCGTCGAGCTGCCGGAGCCGCGGCGGATGGTGGTGCGCTACCAGCCGAGCCGGCAGAAGGCCGGGGCCATCCTGTCGGCGCTCGCCGCCTCGGGAGTCGGGATCGTCGATGTCACGACCGAGGAGTCGGATTTGGAGGATATATTCCTCCAACTGACGGGTGGTGCGCACGGCGACACGGGAGTAATCCATGCGGCATAGCGGATTGGCGGCTGTTCTGGGGTTGGGGCTACTGCTTGGCGGCTGTGCCGCGGATTTCCAACCGATGGGAACGGCCGTCGTCCAGCCGCGGATGACCGAGCGCACCCTGATCGCCGCGGACGGGTTCGAGCTGCCGCTGCGCTCCTGGCTGCCGCAGGATGGCCGGGTGCGGGCAGTGGTGGTGGCGCTGCACGGCTTCAATGACTACTCCAATGCCTTCGATGGCGCCGGCCGCGACTTCGCTGCCAACGGCATCGCCACCTATGCCTATGACCAGCGCGGCTTCGGCGCCACCCGCGAGCGCGGCGTGTGGGCCGGGACCGCCACGCTGGTCGCCGACGCCCGCACCGCGGTGGAGACCGCCCACCGCCGGCACCCCGGGGTGCCGGTGTACCTGATGGGCGAGAGCATGGGCGGGGCGGTGGTGCTGACCGCGATGGCGGGCGAGAACCCGCCCGACGTCGCCGGCACCATCCTGGTCGCCCCCGCCGTGTGGGGCCGGCAGGCGATGGGCTTCTTCCCGCGCGCCGCCCTGTGGATCACCTACAACCTGGTGCCGGGGATGGTGGTGCACCCGCCCCGCGACCTCGACATCCATCCGTCCGACAACATCGAGATGCTGCGGGCGCTCGGCCGCGACCCGATGGTCATCAAGGGCTCGCGCGTCGATGCGCTGGAGGGGCTGACCGAGCTGATGGGCGCGGCGCTGGACGCCTGCCCGCACCTCCGGGTGCCCTCCATGGTTCTGTACGGCGCCCACGAGGAGGTGCTGCCGCCCCGCCCGGTCGAGCGGGCGCTGCAGGATTTCGAGGCCGGCGGCCGGCATGTCGTCGCCGTCTACCCTGACGGGTATCACATGCTGCTGCGCGACCTGAAGGGGAAGCTGGTCGTCGACGACATCGTCGCCTGGATCGGCAACCCGAAGCAGCCGCTCGCCAGCGGCGCCGACCGCGCGCCGCGTGCCCTGCTGGCCGCGAAGTAACGCCCGTCCAGCGCCCCTTACGTCACAGTATTATCACACCCGCATCTGTGATGATTTCTTGACCGTTGCTGTTCTCACACCACCCCGCTGACTGCAATGACGGATGGCGATGATGAACGACAACACCGCTCCCGCCTTGCGGCTGTCCCCGACGGAAGTCCGGGATATAGCCGACGAGTTGAAAGTGTCGCCATTCTGGGTCCGGATGGCGCTTCTGTTTCGTCCGGCAAACCGAACCGCCCTGGTGGCACTGGTCGTCTGGGCCTGTGGATTGCCCGTTCCGCCTACCTGATCTATGCCTTACATGGGTTGGACCGCATCGCCGAAAGTGCAGTATCCCTTAGCACCAAAGCACCTCTGCCGCTCCCGACTGTTGAAGGATAAGGTACCGCATAAGCGGGCACCGAGCGCCGCCGTCGGGAGGAACCATGCACAGCGTCGAACCCAAGGTAAGTCCGTCGACACCCGCCCATATCGCCACCGCCCAGCCTTCGCCGATCCAGGGTATGGACAATGTCCAGGTCATTGCCGACCGCTACGGCTGGTCGACGCCGATGGCCCGCTGGTGGATGAGCTTCGCGTCCTGTTCCGTCGGTCATAAGCCGGAGGCGATGATCGCCTTTCTCGACAAGACCGTCGGCGGCGTCACGATGATACGCCGGCGCTGACGGACAGCACAGGGATTTCGGAAAAAACGGCCTTGCGGGCGGGTGCCCGCGAGGCCGTTTCGTTTTTGGGGTCCCTGGCGCTGCTGCCCCCTCCCCGACCCTCCCCCGCTTTCGCGGGAGAGGGAGTGGGATGAAGGAGGAAGAAGGGGCGTTACACGCCCGGGGGGATGATGCGCCAGATGGCGGCGGGGTTGTGGGTCGGGTCGAGCCAGACATGCTGGTACTTGCCGATCCAGGTGAACCGGTGGCCGCTGAACAGGTCCTCGACCTGGACATGGGCGCCGTCGGGGAGGCCGAGCTCCCACAGCGGCACCTCGATGGTCCCGCCATGGCCATTGTGGGGGTCGAGGTTCACCGCGATCAGGATCACGTTGTCCTTGGCCGCCGTCATCTTGCCATAGAGCAGGATGTTGTCGTCGTAGGCGTTGTAGAAGCGCAGGTTGGTGAACTGCTGCAGCGCCGGGTTCTCTTGCCGGATGCGGTTCAGCGCCGTGACGTAGTCGCGGATGTTGCCGGGCTTGTCCCAGTCCCAGTGCCGGATCTCGTACTTCTCCGAGTGGTTGTATTCTTCCTTGCCGGGATAGGCCTCGGCCTCGCACAGCAGATAGGGGCCGTAGAGGCCGTAGACGCCGGCCAGCGTCGCCGCCAGCGCCGCCCGCATCATGTGGGCCGGCCGGCCGCCATGGGTGAGGATCGGCGGCAGGATGTCGGGGGTGTTGGCGAAGAAGTTGGGGCGCATGTACTCCCTGGATTCACCCTGCGTCAGCTCGGTGAGATACTCGGTCAGCTCCGGCTTGGTGGTGCGCCAGGTGAAGTAGCTGTAGGACTGGGTGAAGCCGACCTTGGCCAAACGCTTCATCAGCTTGGGCCGGGTGAAGGCCTCGGCCAGGAACAGCGCGTCGGGGTAGCGGTCCTGCACCTCGCGGATCATCCATTCCCAGAAGGGGAAGGGCTTGGTGTGCGGATTGTCGACGCGGAAGATGCGCACGCCTTCCCGGCACCACAGCAGCACGACGTCGCGCAGCGCGTACCACAGGTCCGGGTAGGACTGGCGGTAGAAGCTGACGTTGACGATGTCCTGGTACTTCTTCGGCGGATTCTCGGCATAGCGGATGGTGCCGTCGGGCCGCCAGTAGAACCAGTGCGGATGCTCCTTCACCCAGGGATGGTCGGGCGAGCACTGGACCGCGAAGTCGAGCGCGATCTCCAGCCCGTGGCGCTTGGCCTCGCGCACCAGCCGGCGGAAGCTGTCGAAATCGCCGATCATCGGATCGATGGCATCGTGCCCGCCCTCCTCGGCGCCGATGGCGTAGGGCACGCCGGGATCGTCGGGACCGGGGTTCAGCGTGTTGTTCCTGCCCTTGCGGAAGGCGCGGCCGATCGGGTGGATCGGCGGGAAATAGAGCACGTCGAAGCCCATGTCGCGCACCATGGGCAGCAGGTTGACCACATCGTCGAAGGTGCCGGGCCGCGACGGGTCCGGCGAGGCCGAGCGCGGGAAGATCTCGAACCAGGCGGAATAGGCGCCGGCGGTGCGGTCGACATAGACCTCCAGTTCGCGGACATAGCGCGACTTGTACTGGCGCTCGCCGTAGAGCGCCATGACGCGGCGCGGCTCGTCCGACAGCGCATAGTCGATCGCCTCGCGGCCGGACAGCGCCTGCATGCGCTCGATCACCGCCCCCAGCGCGGCGCGGCCGTCACCATGGTTCAGGTCGAGCGCCTGCTCGACGAAGCGGCGGCCTTCCACCAGCTCCAGGTCGACGGTCATGCCGACGTCGACCTTCTTCTTGAAGTCGGCGCGCCAGCTTTCCCAGACGTCGCGCCAGGCCTCGATGCTGTAGGTGTAGCGGGCGTTGCGGGTCAGCGGCACCCGCCCGACCCAGCGGTCGTTCTCGTGGAGGCGCATCGGCGCCTCGCGCCACTCCTCGTCGCCGTCCGCCTTGTACATGACCGAGGCGGCGAGCACGAAGGTGCCGTCGGTGTAGATGTCGGCCCACACCTCCATCACGTCGCCGACCGCGCGCTTGATGGCGAAGCGGCCGCCGTCGAGTTCGGGGTAGACGTTCTCGATGGTCATGCGGCCGGCGGCGATGGAGTCCATCCACTCCCGCTCTTCGACGTCGTGCAGCTCGACCGGCCGGCTCTGCGCCGCGCGGGCACGGAAGACGCGCAGCTCCATCGGGCGCAGGGTCATCGGCGCGCCGGGTTCCAGCGGCAGCGGCTCGGCCTCCGGCGTCACGTCCTCGAACGCCTCGAAGGTGCCGCCGGTGGCGGCCAGCACCGGGCCGACGTCGACATCCTGCGGACGGTTCTCGTCGGGGTTCAGCAGCAGGATGGCGCAGCCGTCGGGCTGGTCGAGCGCGGCGCCGTCGACCCGGCGGATCAGGCCGAGCACCGGGCTGTTCGGCGAGGTGACGCGGCGCTGCGGCCCCTCGACGTTCAGCGCCGGGGTGGCGGCCTTCATGGCGTTGACGGCGCCGATGAAGCCGGTGAGGTCGAGCTTGGCCGGCTCCCAGTCGGCCGGGCTCATCCGCACCACGTCGAGCTTGCGGGTGAAGCCGTACTCGAAGCCGACCGGCATCATCACGCCGGTGGAGAAGCTGGCGGCGAACAGGTAATGCATCTTGAGCTGGGCGGCGAGCCGCACCGAATCCTGGCTGCCGACCTCCGCCGCCAGCCGGTCGGTGTCGTGGCTTTCCGGGAAGGAGACCGACGGCGCGATCCAGCGGAAATCCTCATACTGGTCGAGCAGCCAGTCGGCCTTGAAGTCCCACCATTTGGCGCTGTTGAACAGGAAGTCGAAGCCGGCGCCGCACAGCTCGCGCACCTGTTCCACGGTGCAGCCGAGGGTTTCGGCGAAGAAGGTGACCTCGGGATTGCGGGCGCGGGCGGCGTCGATCAGGCTCTTCCACACCTCGGCCGGGACCTGATAGGCGGCGTCGCAGCGGAAGCCCTTCACCCCGAGCCCGATATAGTGGTTCAGGTAGTCGGTCCAGTAGCCGATCAGCCCGGCGCGCGAGTCCGCCCGGTCGTAGTCGAGCGAGGCGAGGTCGCCCCACACCGTGACGTTGGCGGTGTTGGCGGGGTCGACGGCGCCGGGACGGTGCAGGTCGCCGTCGGGGCCGCGCTTGTACCAGTCCGGATGCTGGTCGACCAGCAGGGCGTCGCGCGAGGTGTGGTTGATGACGAAATCCATCATCACCGACTGCCCGTGGCGCCCGGCCTCGTCGATGAAGCGGCGCAGCAGCTCGTCATCGCCTTCCTGCGCGCCGCCGCGCAGGGCGTCGTGCAGCCGGTAGGGATCCTTGACGGCATAGAGGCTGCCGGAGAAGCCCGGCTGGTGGATCGGGTTCAGGAAAATCCAGTCGAATCCCATCCCCTGGATCCGCGGCAGGTGGGCCGCCCAGTCACGGACGGGCCCGACCAGGGTCGGAAACAGGTTATAGATGCGCGGTCCGACGATGCTCATGGAACCCCCTTCCTTGGCGCTGGTTCTCCGTGTCCGAAGCCGCGGCTGGTTGTCCCGCTAGATGGGTGCCCAATTCCGCGGCTTCCACCGTTGACAGCCCGCCCGTCCCCGTTGTGGGATCGCTGGTTGGATATCGACGCCGTTTCATCAGGGGACGCCGGCCGCGTCGGGCGCCACGCCCCCGCCGCACAAACCCGGTGGAGCGGCGAAGGTTCCGCCCACAACCGGCAACCCACCCACCCATTCGCTCTCGCCTCCCCTTTCCGCTCCCCCCCACACCCATCCCCACCACGACGAAGGAACCGCCCGCATGGCCGACAAGTCCGGCAAACCCCCAAAGATCCGCCTGGGCAAGCTTGACCAGGACGATTCGCGGATCGACACGGCCGAGGACTATGACCGCCGGCTCGGCAAGCTGCAGAAGGAGCTGCTGCACATCCAGCAGACCTACTGGCACGAGAAGCGCCGGGCGATCGTGGTGTTCGAGGGCTGGGACGCCGCCGGCAAGGGCGGCGCCATCCGCCGCATGACCGAGCCGCTCGACCCCCGCGGCTTCCATGTCTGGCCGATCTCCGCCCCCAGCGCCGAGGACCAGGGCAAGCATTACCTCTACCGCTTCTGGACCAAGCTGCCGGCCGTCGGCACCTTCGCCATCTTCGACCGCTCCTGGTACGGCCGCGTGCTGGTCGAGCGGGTGGAGAAGCTGGCGAGCAAGGAGCAGTGGAAGCGCGCCTATGACGAGATCAACGAGTTCGAGCGGCTGCTGACCGACGACGGCGTGCGCATCATCAAGCTGTTCCTGCACATCACGCCGGAAGAGCAACTGGAGCGTTTCCGCGAGCGCATGAAGAACCCCTACAAGCGCTGGAAGCTGACGGAGGAGGACCTGCGCAACCGCGCCAAATGGGACGATTATGTCGATGCCGCGGAGTCGATGTTCGACAAGACCTCCACCGCCGCCGCCCCCTGGCATGCGGTGCCGGCCAATTCCAAGTGGTTCGCCCGCCTGCGGGTGCTGGAGATCGTGACCGGCGCGCTGAAGGCCGGGGTGAACGTCGCGCCGCCGCCGATCGACGGCAACGTCGCCCGGATCGCCGCGGAGGTGCTGGGCGTCGACCCGGACACCGGCCAGGGCCGGGAGAAGGCCCGGTCGAACGGCGACAAATAGGCGGCGGGGCGGGAGCGGCGCCGGTCGCGCTGCCGTGACGCCCTGGGGCCGGCCGGCAGGCGGTGGATGGGATGGAACGTTTGAAACCGTGTGAACCATCGCCGGCCCCCTGTTCACCGTTCACCCGCGGGAGCGGCGGCTATCGCCAGCCGGACCGGCCGAACGCCCCCTGCCCGCCCCTGCGCTCCCCCGCCGAGCCGAGGCTGGGGAAGAGGTCGTCCGGGTTGTGGGTCCAGGGAAAGACCCCCTTCGGCCCCTCGGCCTCCGGCCGGGCGAGGATGGCGGCGATGACCCGCGGATCGGGCGGGTTGCGCTCGCGCAGGGCGCCGGGGATGTCGTCCTCGTCGTCGAGGAAGGCGGTTTCGGCAGCGGCTGCTGCAACGACGGCGGCGGCGATGTCGGCAGCGGCGGCCGGCGTTTCCGGGATGGGGCCGGGGATGGGGGCGGGGATGGCGTCCCGGTCGCGGGCGGGTGGAACCGGCGAGGGCATCGGGGACGCCGCGGAAGCGTCGCGCCCGTCGGGGAGTGCGAAGAGCCCGAGCTTGTCGGCCAGCCAGCGCACCGTGGCCGGGTCGCCGGCCGACACCAGCCGTTCGACCTGCTCGGCCACCAGGGCGCGCAGCGAGGCCAGCCGCAGATCGGCTTCCCGGTTCAAGGCCTGCCGTTCCCACCAGACGCGATGCCGGAATGCCTGCGAGCCGTAATAGGCCCGCCACAAGGTGGTGCGGCTGCAGCCCATGGAGCGTGACACGGCGAGAAAGGAAGCCCCGCGAGCCAGCATCCCGGCGGCCATGACCCACTGTTCCTCATGGAAGCGCGAGCCAGGAACCAGCGACCCTTCGGGCGGCACCGGCGGCTCATCGGCCCAATGCGGAAAGCTGCCGGCGGGCGGGGTGGCGGCCTGGCCGGCGGGATGAAGGCAATCGGGGGACATAGAAACCTCCGCGGCTGGAATGAGGTTATAATTCCTATTATAGGATGGAATCGGCCGCAATGCCTGGTTTTAAAAAGCACCGAAGGCTGGAGCTTGAGGCGGCCGAGAGAAGTGACGCAAGTGCAAGAGGAGTGCGCAAAGCGGTGCCGTTTGGGAGGCCAGCGGGTCAGGAGAGCGCCAGAGAAGCCGTAGACAGAACTCATGAACCAAGCTGTCGTTCTCGCGAGAGTGCCCATTGCATTGCGGGGAAAGCGGCTGTTTGACACCAAGCACGTTCAATGAAAGCTCTCGGGAGCAAGTGCCCCCAAGATCGTCCACAAGCAGAACCAAACCCGTCGGCCGCCCAGATGGTGTCGCCGATGATCTCCAGCCGTTGCTGCTACATACGCCGTCGTGTCAATCGGCGGAGCACACGCGATACATCGTCAACGGCGTAGGGCTTTTGCAGCAGTTCGAAGCCGTGCCGCCCCTCTTCGGCCAAGACATGGCTGTAGCCGGAGGTCAGCACCACCGGGAGACCTGGAAAGCGCTGCCGTATCTCCCGTCCCAGCTCAATGCCATTCATCCCAGGCATTACGACGTCCGAGAATACCACGTCGAAGCGAGCAGCATCCTTATCAAGGAGTGTGAGGGCCTCGCGCGCATTCGCCGCCCAGGTCGGTTCATAGCCGAGGTCCTGGAGAAGCTGTGTCGAGAAACGCCCCACCTCGATGTTGTCCTCGACCACCAGCACGCGCCGTCCACCGCCATCCTCGTCCTGCCCGGCATCACGGCAGTGGTCCGGGGCGCCGCCCGGTTCGACGTCCCGCTCGACCATCGGCAGGTAGAGGGTAAAGGTCGTGCCTTTCCCGAGTTCGCTCGCAACGGCGACGTCGCCCCCGGACTGTTTGGCAAAGCCGTAAACCTGGCTCAGGCCCAATCCCGTGCCCTTGCCGATTTCCTTTGCCGTGAAGAACGGTTCGAAAATCTGGCCGAGCCGATCCGCCGGGACGCCCGACCCGGTATCGCCGATGGACAGCGCCACGAATTTGCCGGAGCCGCCGGCATGCCCGCGGATCGGCGGCATCTGCGCCTGGGGATTGACATGAACCGTCAGGATCCCCTCGCCATTCATGGCATCACGGGCGTTCACCACCATGTTCACGACAGCCGTTTCGAACTGGACGACATCCGCTTCGGCAAAGCACCGAAGGCATGTGGCGTCGATTACGATCTGGATGCGGCCTCCGACGATGGTGCGCAACATGTCGGTGATGGCCTGGATCCGCTCAGGCACGTCGAATACCTCGGGCTTGAGCGCCTGCCGCCGGGCAAAGGCCAGCAACTGTCCGGTAAGCTTGGCAGCACGGTCCACGGTGTCGGTGATCGCATCGATGTAGCGGCGGCGGCGATCCTCCGGGAGATTGGGACGGCGCAGGAACTCAACCGACGACCGGATGATGGTGAGCAGGTTGTTGAAGTCGTGAGCCACACCCCCCGTGAGCTGCCCCACCGCTTCGAGTTTCTGCGATTGGCGCAGGGCGGCCTCGGTCTTCTCACGCTCGGCGACCGCGTGGAGCACGCGGGTTTCCAAGTCCTCATTGAGGGCGCGCAGGGCTGCCTCGGCCTCGCGACGGTCGGTGACGTCGAGAACGAACTCCACCACTTCGTCGCCGACCTTGCGCGGCGCGAACAGCCCCCACCAGCGCGAGCCGTCCTTGCGGAAATACTGCTTCTCGTAAGGTGTGGCCTCGCCCTTCGTCATCACCTGCTCGACCGCCCGCAAGGACTCCGGGAAGAACTCTTCCGGCGTGAGCTCCTGCCAGGTCTTGCCGAGCGCCTCCTCGCGGCTGAAGCCGGTCATCGCCAGGAACGCGTCATTCACCTCGGTGAGCCCGAAACCCGGCCCCCAGAACAGTACCCCGACGGTGCTGATTCCCATGGCTGTCCTGAGGCGCTCCTCGCTGCGGCGCAACGCCTCCTCGGCGCGCACCCGCTCGCTGATGTCGCGGTAGAAGACCGCCACTCCGCCCGGCACCGGGTAGATGCGCAGCGCGAGCCAGAGGTCGTGTCCGGTCGCCGCATCCTGGTAGTGGTGGTTCAATTCCACCGGCACGCGCTCGGCCATGACCCGGTGGTAGGCCGCCTGGACCGGGGTTCCGATCGAGGCGGGGAACAACTCCCAGTGGCTCTTTCCCAGGATCTCGCTCTTGGGTCGGCCGTCGATCCGCAGGCCTTCGGCATTGATCTCGGTGACGCGGTAATCCTCGTCGAGAACAAGGAAGCCCTCGCTCATCGCCGCCAGCACGCCGCCGTATCGTGCGTTGCTGGCGTCGATGGCAGGCTGGGCCAGATGCGCCTCGGTGACATCGTGGCCCTCGCAGAAGATCCCGGTGACGCGACCGGCCTCGTCCCGCACGGGCTCGTAGATGAAGTCGAGGAAGCGCTCCTCCGCCATCGAACCGGGCGAGCGCCGGAAACGGACCGGCTGGTGATGGGCAGCGAAGCGCTTGCCGCTGGTGTAAACGTCGTCGAGCTGCTCGAAGAAGCCTTGCCCGACGAGTTCGGGGAAGACCTCGCGCACGGTCCTGCCGACGAAGTCACGGTCGCCGAACAGGCGCCTGTAAGCCTGGTTGACGAACTCGAAGGTGTGATCCGGCTGAGCCAGCACCGCCACGAAGCCCGGCGCCTGTTCGAACAGCCGTTGCTGCCGCTCGGTCTCTGCTGCAAGCCGCCGCTCGGCCATGATCTGACCCGTGATTTCGTTGCAGGGGCAGAAGAAACCGGTGATGGCTCCGGCCTCGTCGCGCACCGGCCTGTAGGAAAAGGCGAAGTGTGCCTCCTCCAGATAGCCGCGGCGTTCCATCATGAGGGTGATGTCATCCATGTGGACCGGCTCACCACCATAGGCCTGCTCGACGATGGGCAGCAGGTCGGTCCGGATTTCATGCCAGACCTCCAGAAAGTCGCGGCCCAAGGCAGCCGGATGCTTCCGGGCAAGGATTTCGGCATAAGCATCGTTGTAGAGCAGCGTGCGGTCCGGACCCCAGGTGACGAACATCGGCTGGATGGACCCCAGCATGACCCCGACCAGGGTCTTGAGGCTGGAGGGCCAGCCGGCGGGCTCCCCGAGTGGCGTTGCCGTCCAGTCATGGGCACGGATGAGCGACGCCATGCCGTCCCCACCAGAGAGGAAGTCCAGTCTGCCGTTCGGTCCAAGGCTGCCGTGCATCGCGTCCGATCTCGTTGGTACGCCGGATGGTGAGCCGGTATGGGCCAACTCAAGCCCAACCAGGCAAGACGTCAGTCCCGGCTCATGGAAGAAGGCGTGAAATGGGAAACCGAGCGGGGGCTGTAAAGACGCCGTGCGGCCATCGGCTCCATATTGCTCCGCTGCTACCCGCATCTTCAGAGGAAGAATGAGGCCCTAAATCCCGCGCATCATCGAGATATAGTGCATGCAGCCCCTCAGAAACGGGCCAGGGGTCGGCCCGTGCCTGGGAAACGGCAAAGATCGGCGGCTGAGCGCCGGCGGCTTCGCTGCCGCGAATAGATGGGGACAGGCATCAAAGGGCCATGGCTTCTACGCCGATTCGTAGGCCGCCGCCATTCCCGCATCCCTGCACCACCCCGGCCGGGGTGGAAAGCGGACGATCCGCCTTTGTTGATGTCTTGGATCTTTCGGACGTGCGGGGTTCGATCAGGTCCCAGCGATTTCCGTAGAGGCGCTCGAACTTGGCGACCATCCCGTACGGCTCCGATCGCGGTGGTTCGCGGAATACGACGCCCACCGCGAGGTGACGGGCATGATCGCGGGCGAAGTCGTCCGCCTCAAGGAACAGGAAGACCCGACCGCCGCCCTGCCGGCCGACGGTCGCCCTCCGCTGTTCCCCGATCGAGCGTCCGGCCGGGCCGTTCGGTGTCCGGGTGGCGCCTAACGCCTGATCGGCGCCAGCCGGGCGGAACATCTGCGCGAGAATTCGGCCGCGCTGGGCATCGTGCTGTGCTCCGAACAGCAGGCGTGCATGGTCGCGGCGGGGATGCTGCCCAGGCTCGACTCCTGCTTCATCGTCAACCTGCCGCGTCCCGCCATCTTCGGTGGGGGGACGTCCGGCCGTGGAGGCGAGATCGGCGGCGCCTCAGGTCACTCGGCGGCGCGGGCGTCGAACGCCTGGCGCGCCTGCTCCACCTCATCCAGATGCGCAATCATCCAGGCATAAAGCGCCTTGAACGGCGGTTGCAGCGAGCGCCCGAGCGGTGTGATGGCGTATTCCACCCCGATCGGCGAGGCCATGATGACCCGGCGGGAAATGAGGCCGTTGCGTTCCAGCCGCCGCAGGCATTGCGTCAGCGCCTTCTGCGTCACGCCCTCCAGGTGCCGCTTGATCTCGTTGAATCGCATCGGCCCGGCGTCCAGCACGGTGAGCACCATCATCGACCACTTGTCGGCGATCTGGTCGAACAGCAGGCGGCTGGGACAGTTCACGTCGAAGTGCTGGCAGACGGGCATGGGGGTTTCCTCGGCGATACCTAGGCGATCGCAAGTGCGTTCTTGCACCTTGGTATCACATGTATACCTTTCACGCAAATCAACGAGCGAGGCTTCCCCATGTCTTCGACAGACGTCCTGTTCCGCCCTTTTCGCATCGGCTCGATGGAGCTGGCGAACCGCATCGTCATGGCCCCGATGACGCGCAGCTTCGCACCCGACGGCATTCCCGGCCCGGCGCATGCCGCCTATTACCGGCGGCGGGCCGAAGGCGGCGTCGGCCTGATTCTTTCGGAGGGCACGGTGATCGACCGGCCCGCCTCCCGCAATGACCCGGGGATCCCGTTCTTCCACGGCGAACGGGCGCTTGCCGGCTGGAAAGGCGTGGTCGACGCCGTCCACACGGCGGGTGGCCGCATGGGACCGCAGTTGTGGCACACCGGCGGGGTCAAGAGCTTCCTCACCGACTGGGTCCCCGACGCGGCGGTGGAAAGCCCCTCGGGGCTCGATGCGCCCGGCATCGCGCGCGGGAAAGCGATGAGTGACGCGGACATCGCCGATACGATCGCCGCCTTCGCCAAGGCGGCGGCCGACGCGAAGCGGCTCGGCTTCGACACGATCGAACTCCATGGCGCCCACGGCTACCTGATCGATCAATTCTTCTGGAGCGGAACCAACCTGCGCGGCGACCGCTACGGCGGCGCCACGATCCGCGAGCGGTCCCGCTTCGCCGCGGAGATCGTCGCCGCGATCCGCGCCAGCGTCGGGCCGGGCTTCCCGATCATCCTGCGCGTCAGCCAGTGGAAGCCGCAGGACTATGCCGCGCGCATCGCCGAGACCCCCGATCTGATGGCCGACTGGCTGCAGCCGTTGGTCGAGGCGGGCGTCGACGTGCTGCACTGCTCGCAGCGCCGCTTCTGGGAGCCCGAGTTCCCCGGGATCGACGGCACGCAGGGGCTCAACTTCGCCGGCTGGGCCAAGAAACTGACCGGTGCCGCCACGATCAGCGTCGGCTCGGTCGGCTTGACCGGCGACGTCATGACCGCCTTCAGCGGCGAGGGCTCGACCAGCGTCGGCCTCGACGCGCTCGTCGAGCGGATGGAGCGTGACGAGTTCGACCTCATCGCGGTCGGCCGCGCCCTCATCAGCGACCCGGCCTGGGTCAGGAAAATCCGGAGCGGCGATACCGAGGGTTTGAAGGGGTTCGACGCCAAGGACCTCGCCGAACTGGTGTGAGCGGCGGTTGTTTTCCCGTGGTGCCGGACCGATCCATGCTGGTCGACGGACCAGCTATCGCCGGCATCACGGTGCTCTTCGCGATGGGAAAGGCCTGCCGCTACGCGCGCGGCAGGCCAAGTTTAGAGGTGGTTTTCCAAACCATCGCCCATGGGCCGATGCCGGAAAGCTGACGGCGGATCACCGCCAAGTGTTCATCAGGCCGGTACCTGCGCCCGCCGCGCTGGTCCGTCACACCAGACGTCCGCCACCATCGACATGCAAGACCTCGCCGTTCATATGGCCGTTCACGAGCAACAGCAGGATCGCCTGAGCGACCTCGTCGGCTTGGCCAATCCGGCCGCCGGGCAGGCTGCGAGCGGCCTGGACCAACAAGCCGTTGCGCGCAGCCTCGCCCATGACGTTGAACAGCGGGGTGTCCACGAAGCCGGGCGCGATGACGTTTACGCGGATGGGCTTCAACTCCAACGCCAGAGCCTGCGCGAGAGCCTCGATCCCGCGCACCGCTGCGGCCACCACTGAGAAGCCGGCGGACGGACGGTCGGAGAACTGGCCACCGGTCAGAACGATGGATCCGGTCGGCGACATGAGCGGCAAGGCGGCCTTGATGGCGTAGAGCGGCCCGGCGATCCGCTCCTGCAACGCGGCCAGCAGGACGTCCGGGTCGGTGACGGCGATGGGGCCGCCGCCCAGGGCACCGGCGGTGATAACCAGATGGTCGATCGGATCGCTCTCAACGAACACGGCCTCTACCGCGCGACGATCGGTGATATCGGCAATGGCGGTCCGCGCGCCAAGAGGTGCTGCAGCGGCGGCGAGTTTGGCCGGGGTGCGTCCAACCAGGGTCACACGAGCGCCGCGGGCGTGTGCCGCGGTGGCAGTGGCAAGGCCGATCCCTGTGGCGCCGCCAAATACGACGACGTGTGCACCTTTCAAAGGGTCGGGAGCAGTCGGGTTCATGCAAGGGCCTTTCGAGCGGAGTTGACGGCTGCTGGAATAGGCCATTCCAATTCTTCTCAGAACTGGGTATAGCTGACTAGGCCTTATGCCAAGGAGGCATGAGTTGGATCGGCTTCACGCCCTGCGGCTGTTCACCCGCGCCGTCGAACTCGGCAGTTTTTCCGCTGTCGCCCGTGAAGCGGGCGTTTCCCAGCCAACGGTGAGCAAGATCATTGCCGCCCTGGAGCGGGATATCGGCGTGCGGCTGATCGAGCGCACGACGACCAGCCTCTCCACGACCAACGAAGGCCGGCGTTTCTATCAGCGCTGTCGGCAAATCGCCGACGACTATGCCGACGCCATCGCGGAGGTGCGCGGGCAAGTGCAGCAGGTGATCGGCAAGCTCACGGTCAGCGCTCCCCTGGGCTTCGGCGAACTCCGGCTCAACGCGCTGGTGACGGCCTTTCTAAGCCAACATCCGGGACTCGAAGTCGAGCTGATCCTGAACGATCGGATGGTCGATCTCGTCGAGGAGGGCGTCGATGTCGCGGTCCGGCTAGGGGGGCCATTGCCGCCGGAAGCCGTGGCGCGCGAGGTCGCGACCTCTCCGCGTATATTGGTCGCCTCGGCTGTCTACCTCGCGGGAGCGCCGGTTCTACGCCACCCCGATGACGTTGAAAGCCACCCCTATATCGGGTACGCCGGGCTGGAGCCCCGCGGGACCCTCACCTTCACCAACGGTGCAGAGCATGTTTCGGTGGCCACCGTCGGCCCCTATCGGGTCAACAGCTCCCTGTCGTTGCGGCAGTGCTTTCTCGATGGCATTGGAATCGGCAGTGCGCCGGCTTGGCTGGTTCAGGACTTGATAGAAAAAGGTGACCTCGTTCAACTGCTACCGGAATGGACATTGCCCTCCCAACGTGTCCATCTGCTGTACCCGACAAGGCGCTACCTCCCGCGCCGGACCCAGGTGTTCCTTCAGTCGATGACGGCGGCCATCCGTGCACTCCCGGGATTTACCTTGCCGGCCGCCGCCTGATCCGACAGCGTGAGCCCAAGCGAAGCCCTCATTCACCGACCGCCGGTTTACCGGCTATGTGTCCGATGCCAAGGGCATGCCGACAAGTGACGACAGCCGCCTTTCAGAGGCGCTTTCCAGAGCCCTCATCCGACGATCACACCTGCGGAAACCAGCTCAGCAGCCCACGACTGTCGCCGGGTCTTGCCGACGGACGCTCGATCTGACTATCAAGTGCAGGGGCGGGGCACCGCCACACGGCGGTCAGCTTTCAGATGCATGCCGTTCCACGGTCCCGAAACGGAGCAGAGCGTCGCCAGCGGCAAGGGACATTGCGGGATGCCGATGCACTCTTCGCGAAGATCTCGCACGATCCGGCGGGAAACATCTCCGATGAGCAGATGTCGGGCCGGCTTGCCGCGCGGGTGGATCCGGACAGTTTCGGAACTGCCCTGTCCGATTTCCTGAACATCGATCTGTCGCCACCGGATGCGAAACGGCAGTTGCTTGGCCGGCTGACGGGCATCGGCTTGACCAAGGATCAAGGCGGCAAGCGTCTCCGGGCAATCGGCTGGAAACACCGGAAACCGACGATCCCGCCCTCCCTGGGTCAGGACGCTGATGCTTGGCGGCGTTCGGGCACGGCGTTGGAGGGTGGGGTTGGCGGCGGCCTCCAGTGCCAGGACGGCCTCCGAGCGGCCTTCGAGCGCGTCGGGGACGATCCCGGCGGGTCGCCGCATTCTCGCGGCACCGTCCCCATCGGAAAGGCTATTTCGCGGAGTAGGTGACAGCTTCCAGCTTGTGTCCGTCAGGATCGCGGACGAACGCCCCATAATAGTGAGCGTCGTATTCCGGCCGCAGCCCAGGTTCCCCGTCGCCGACCCCGCCATTGGCAAGTGCCGTTGAGTAGAAGCGGTCAACCATATCGCGTTCCTCTACCGCGAACGCAATGTGGGTGCCGTTACCGACCGTGGCCGGCTTGCCGTCGATGGGGGGTTGAACACTGAAATGAAACGTACCGCTCCCATAAGCCAGACCTTCTCCGGTGCTGGTCATCGGCATCATGCCGACGACGGGCAGCACGGCATCATAGAACCGTCTGGCTCTCTCGACATCGTTGGTGCCGAGCGACACATGGTGGATCATCCGTCATCCTCGCCTGTTTTCTGGAGCATACACGTCGCCGGGCCGATCCGCACATGCCCGAAACTCTCCACGAACGCCGGTGTCCGTTTGGCGATCCGGATGCCGGCGGTGAGGGTCCGGATGGCGGGAGCAATCGGTGCCTGGGCGGCCGGCCGTGCCCTCGATGTCGGCCGGCGCGTCGGCAGGCGTTGGCGCCGCCGCGTCACCGGAGAATTTTCGCGCATCCTGGCAAATTGCAGCGTAGACTCTGCCGGGTCACGGATGACCCCGTACTCTTTCAAGGAAGTCGGTAGGCCCCATGCCACCCTCCAGGCCCCGCGTACCAGTGCCGCGACCGAATTTCAGCAAGTCCCGCCACACCACTGCCGCCTCCTCCGGGGGGCGGCCAGCACCCGCCCGTGTAAACGGGTCGGCGCTTCAAAAACAGTCCCAGTGGCTCGCCCGCGCTGCCGACGCCGAACGCGTCGGCGACGGCATCGAGGCCGAGCTGTGCCGGCAGTATGCCGAGCATTGGTTCCGCGTCTCCCGCGGGCAGGATTGACGCCGAAGCGTTGCGAAAGCGGGGCCTGCTGCTTCCAGGCAGCAGGCCCGATGCCTGTCGAACAATGAAGGCGTGTCGTCGGTCGAACCGGATGACGGCCGATCGGCCGATTCGGCTTGGCGGGCGGCGGGCGGCGGGCGGCGGGGACGATGCCCTGCCCCGCCCTGCCCCGCCAAGCCATCACTCCCCAGGCTGATGCCGCGATTGCAGGCCGACCTCTTCCTCGGCTGCGGCGGGGTGCTGGTTGACCGCCAGCGGTCCGCTGAAGAGGCGGCGGACGACCGTGTAGAACACCGGGGTGTAGATCAGGCCGAAGATGGTGACGCCCAGCATTCCCGTGAACACCGCGGTTCCCAGGGTCTGCCGCATCTCCGCCCCGGCTCCCTGCGCGATCATCAGCGGCACGACGCCGAGGATGAAGGCGAGGGAGGTCATCAGGATCGGGCGAAGCCGCGTGCGCGCCGCCTCCACCGCCGCCTCGAAGCGGTTCTTCCCCTCGAACAATTCGTTCTGGCGGGCGAACTCGACGATGAGAATGGCGTTCTTGGCGGCAAGGCCGACCAGGACGACGAAGCCGACCTGGGCCAGGATGTCGACGGCCATGCCGCGCATCATCAGGCCGGTCACCGCCGCCAGCAGGCACATCGGCACGATCAGGATGACCGACAGCGGCATGGTCCAGCTCTCATACTGGGCGGCAAGCACCAGGAAGACGAACAGAACCGACAGGCCGAAGACCATCAGGCCGCTGTTTCCCGCAGCCCGTTCCTGGTAGGCCAGCTCCGTCCACTCGAAGCCGAAGCCGTCCGGCAGCACCTCGGCGGCCGCCTTTTCCATGGCGGCCAGGGCGTAGCCGGTGGAGACGCCGGGCAGCGTGTTGCCCTGCAGCTCCGCCGCCGGGTAGAGGTTGTAGCGGGCGGCGCGGTAGGGGCCGGTGATGTCGGTCAGCGCCGCCACCGCACCGATCGGCACCATCTCGCCGCGCTCGTTGCGCGTCTTCAGGTTGGCGAGGTCTCGCGGGTCCTGGCGGAAACGGCCGTCGGCCTGCGCGGTGACCCGGTAGGTGCGTCCCAGGAGGTTGAACTCGTTGACGAAGGCCGAGCCGACATAGATCTGCAGCGCCTCGAACACCTGATCGGCGGTCACCCCCAGCATCTCCGCCCGCTGCCGGTCGATATCCGCGTAGATCTTGGGTGTCTTGGTGTTGAACAGCGTGAACACGCCGACCAGTCCCGGGATCTTGTTGGCCGCGGCGGACAGTTCGGACACCGCCGCATCGAGGGCCGGCAGGCCGCGGCCGCGCTTGTCCTCCACCATCATCTTGAAGCCGCCGGCGCTGCCGATGCCGCGGACCGGCGGCGGCGGGATGGTGATGATGAAGGCGTCCTCGATCGAGGCCAGCCGCTGCCTCAGGTCGGCCAGCACCGCATCGGCGGAATGACCGTTCCTGATGCGATCCTCGAAGGGGGCGAGGGTCACGAAGATCGCCCCGGCGTTCGGCGCGTTGGTGAAGGTGGCGCCGTCGAAGCCGGCGAAGGGGACGGCATGGGCGACTCCCGGCGTCTTCAGCAGCACGTCCACCGACTTGCGCACCACCTCGTCGGTCCGGGCGAGCGAAGACCCCGGCGGCAGTTGCACCACGGTGATCAGGTAGCCCTGGTCCTGGTTGGGGATGAAGCCGGTCGGTGCCCGGCTGAACTGCCAGCCGGTCACGCCGAGCAGCAGCAGATAGACCGGCAGGACGATGAACGGCAGCCGCACCAGCCGCCGCGTCAGCCCGGCATAGCCGTTGGACAGCCGGTCGAACCCGCGGTTGAAGCCGCGGAAGAAGGCGGCGACCGGCCGCATCGGCAGCGACGGCCTGGGCGGGTTTTCCCGGTGCGGCTTGAACAGCAGGGCGCAGAGCGCCGGGCTGAGCGTCAGGGAGACGAGGCAGGAGATCACCGTGGCGCTGGCGATCGTCACCGCGAACTGCCGGAAGAACTGGCCGGAAATGCCGCTGACCAGGGCGGCGGGAACGAACACCGCGGTCAGCACCAGGGCGATGGCGATCAGCGCCCCGCCGACCTCGTTCATCGTCTCGTGCGCGGCATCCTTGGGCTTCATGCCGCGGCTGATGAAGCGCTCCACATTCTCCACCACGACGATGGCGTCGTCGACCACGATGCCGATCGCCAGCACCAGGCCGAACAGCGACAGCGTGTTCAGCGAATAGCCCAACGCCGCCAGCACGGCGAAGGTGCCGACCAGCGAGACCGGGATGGCCAGGATCGGGACGATCGAGGCGCGCCAGGACTGGAGGAACAGGATGACGACGATGACGACCAGGATGACCGCTTCGTAGATCGTCTTGTAGACCTCCTCGACCGACTGGGCGATGAACTCGGTGGGGTTGTAGACGACGTCGTAGCGCATGCCCTCGGGGAAGCCCTTGGAGAGGTCGGCCATGGTCGTCAGGATGCGGTTGGCGGTGTCCAGGGCGTTGGAGCCGGGCCGCTGGAAGACCACCAGCGGCACCGCGGACTGGCGGTCGAGGTAGGCGTTCAGGTTGTAGTCCTGGGCGCCGAGCTCGATGCGGGCCACGTCGCGCAGGCGGGTGACGGCGGCGCCGTCGGTCTTCACGATGATGTTGCCGAATTCGCGGGCGTCGGTGAGGCGGCCCAGCGTCTCGACATTGAGCTGGAAGGCTCCGGGCGTCGGGACCGGCGGCTGGTTGATGACGCCGCCCGACACCTGGACGTTCTGCGCCTGGATGGCGCGGACGACGTCGCCCGCGGTGAGCCCGCGCGCCGCCACCCTGTCGGGGTCGAGCCAGACGCGCATGGCGTAGTCGCGGGCGCCGAACACCTGCACGTCGCCGACGCCGTCCAGGCGTGCCAGCACGTCCTTGATCTGCAGCAGCGCGTAGTTCGACATGTAGAGCTGGTCGCGCTCGCCGCCCGGCGAATTCAGGTGGATCACCATCAGCATGTCGGGCGAATTCTTGCGCACGGTCACGCCGATGCGCCGCACCTCTTCCGGCAACCGCGGCTCGGCGACGGCAAGGCGGTTCTGCACGAGCACCTGGGCGGTGTCGAGATCGGTGCCGAGCCTGAAGGTGATGGTCAGTTGCAGGCGGCCGTCGCTGGTCGCCTGCGAGGTCATGTAGAGCATGTTCTCGACGCCGTTGATCTCCTGCTCCATGGGAGCGGAGACGGTGTCGGCGACGACCTGCGCCGAGGCGCCGGGGTATGTCGTGTTCACCACGATGGTCGGCGGCGCGATCTCGGGATACTGCGCCACGGGCAGGGTCAGGTAGGCGAAGATGCCGACGAGGGTGATGACGATGGACAGGACCGCCGCGAAGATCGGCCGGTTGATGAAGAAGTGCGAGATGTTCATGGCTGTCGCCCCTCACCCGGCCGGAGGTTTTGGCGGCTCGATCGATCCTTCCTGCGGGGTCACCTTGGCGCCGGGCCGGGCACGGACCAGCCCGTTGATGATCACCCGGTCGGTTTCCGCCAGTCCGGAGCGAACGACGCGCAGGCCGTTTTCCATCGGGCCGAGCCGTACCGGCTTTGGCACCACGGTGCCGTCGTCGCCCACGGTCAGCACGATCTTGCTGGCCTGGTCGCTGACCACCGCCTGGTCCGGGATCAGCGTCGCGGTGTAGCGGTCGGACCCCGGCAGCCGCAACCGCCCGAACTGGCCGGGCGTCAGGACGCCGGTGGGGTTGCTGAAGACGGCGCGCGCCCGGATGGTGCCGGACCCGGCATTCACCTGGTTGTCGACGAAGTCGAGCGTGCCTTTCAGCGTCCAGTCGCGCTCGTCGAACAGGCGGGCCTCGACCTCGATCCCGCCGTCGCGCTGCGAGCGCAACCTGCCGTTCTGGGCCGCACGGACATAGGCGAGGAAGTCGGCTTCGCTCATGTCGAAGGTGAAATAGATCGGGTCGAGCGACACGATGGTGGTCAGCAGCGTCGCCGCCCCGGCCTCGCCGCCGGCGATCAGGTTGCCCACGCTGACCTCGCGCCGGCTGATGCGGCCGGAAAGCGGCGCCAGGATGCGGGTGAAGCTGAGGTTCAGTTCGGCGGTGCGGACGGCTGCCTTGGCGACTTCGACCCCGGCGGCGTCGACGCGGACCTGCTGCTGGCGCTCGTCGAAGACGCTGGCGGCGACATTGTCGCTCCGCCGCAGTTCGGCGGCACGGGCGAGCTGGCGGTTCGACAGGTCCAGCCTGGCCTCGGCCTGCTGCAACTCGGCCCGCACCGAGGCAAGCGTCGCCTCGAAGGGGCGCGGGTCGATGACGAACAGCAGGTCGCCGGCCTTGACCATCTGGCCGTCACGGAAATTGACGGAATCGAGATACCCGCTGACCCGGGCGCGGATCGCCACGGAATCCACGGCCTGGAACTGGCCCGTGAACTCGTCCCACTCGATGATGTCCTGGCGCAACGGCCGGCTGACCGTCACCGGCGGGGCGCCGGCCGCCTGGGCACGGGCCGGAGCCGGACCGCCGCCGGCCGGGCCGGCCAGCCACAGGCCGGCGGCCGCGGCGGCGGCCAGGAGCAGCCCGCCGCGGCCGGCCGCCGCCGGCCGGGCCGGGGCGGTGTTGGACGCCGGTGCCGCGATCATGGCGCGCCCCCGCCCGCTGGGAGGCCGGTCCCTATGTCGTGAGCCATCGCTTTTTCCCCATTCCGCTGGTGCCGGTTGCATCGGGTGCCGATGACGCCCGGGACATCGGCGTTGAAACGCCGGGGACAGACCTGGGCCGGGCCATCGCCCCGGAAACCCTTCATGCCGACGACCGGCATCCGGGCCTCCCGGACATCGCCGGACGGCCGCCGGCCGTGGGAGGACAGTATGAGGCGCCCCGGCCCCGGCCCCGGCCCCGGCCCCGGCCCCGGCCGTGGTACGCGATCCTGGCTCCATCCGTGAGGCTGATGACGTCCATCATCATGACTCCTTTCCAGTTGGATCTGGTCGGCTTGCCGGTTCCGTGCCCTCCCGAAGGAGCAGGCGCAACGAATACCCGCGCTATGTTCCGTAACGGCGCCACTGAAGCGAAGCTAGGCGATCTGTCCGCCATTTTGTCGAAAGCGCATCTTCCATGCGGCGAACCTGCGCCGAACATGTAAAAACAAACGACTCTTCAAGTCTTGTCACAAGCAGACACGGCGTCCGACGAACATTTATGCACGGCAACCGCGGTGATGGAAGAGGATATCGCGCCCGGCATCGAAATCAGGCATCCGGCGTCTTCCACCGGCATTTCACGGCCCCACCCCACCTCTTGGCTCAAAGCGGCGCCCGGCATCCGCCGTCGAGGTCGCCGCCATCCCGCGTTCACAGGGACAGGCCACCATCGACGGTCAGCGTCGCGCCGGTGATATAGCCGGCCTCCGGCCCGACAAGGAAGGCGACCGCGGCGGCAACGTCCTCCGGCTCGCCGTAGCGGCCGAGCGCGGACATGCCTTTCAGGATATCCGCGACAGGACCCTCCTTGGGGGCCATGTCGGTGTTGATGGGGCCGGGCTGGACGACGTTGACGGTGATGCCGCGCGCGCCGAGGTCGCGCGCCCAGCCGCGGCTGTAGGCCGCGACCGCCGCTTTCGAGGCGACGTAATCGGCGATCCCCGGAAAGGCCGCGCGATGGCTGGCGCCGGCCGTGCCGATGGACACGATGCGGCCACCGTCGCCGAGCAGGGGGATGGCGGCCCGGACGGCTCCGACCACGGCCTTCAGGTTGATGTCCAACTGGCGGTCGAGCGCCGCCGGGTCGGTGGCGGGATCGCCGGCGACGCCCGTTATGAACACGCCCGCCGATTTGACCAGGATGTCGAGCCGGTTGAACGCCCCATGGGCGGCCTTCACCAATCCCTCGACCTCCGAGCCGACCGCCTGATCGGCCCTGATGGCGACGGCCCGGCGGCCGAGGGCCTCGACCTCCCCGACCATGCGCCCGGCCTGCTCCGTCGACGAGCCGTAGCTGAACACGATGTCCGCACCGTCGGCGGCGAGCCGGCGGACGATTGCGGCGCCGATGCCCCGCGAACCACCGGTGACGAGGGCAACCTTGCCCGAAAGCGTTTGCGTCATGATCCTGTCCTTATCCTGTCGCCGCATGGGTGGCGCGGCCTTGCCGGCGCCGAGGTCGGCCCGAGCCCACGCGGCACCGAGATCGACGGTGAGCGACACCGGCCCCTTGCCGTCAGACGAGGCGGGCACCGCCGTCGATGTGCAGCGTCTCGCCGTTCATGAAGCCGTTGCCCATCAGGAACACCGCCGCCGCGCCGACCTCGTCCGGCGTTCCCAGGCGGCGAAGCGGCAGCTTCTCCTTCAGGCCCGCCACATAGGCGTCTCGCCCGTCACCGAGCGTCCGCCGCAGAAGCGGCGTGTCGGTGGTGCCGGGCGACAAGGTGTTGACGCGGCGCGGCGCCAGTTCGAGCGCCAGCCCCCGGGCGAAGGCCTCCATGGCGGCCGACGCCGCCGCCAGGATGGCGGTGCCGTAGGCGTTCGGGCGGTCGGCGAGCACACCGGACACCAGGGTGATGGAGGCGTCCGCCGCGAGACGGTCGCCGAGGGTGCGGATCGTCGTCACCGCCGCCCAGATGCGCTCTTCGAACGCCCGGCGCAGGTGGGCGACGTCGGCGTCCAGGATCTTGCCGGCGACGAAGGTCCCGGCCAGCAGCACGAGATGGTCGACGTGGGGAATGTCGGCCAGGGCCGCCTCGATGGCCCGGCCGTCCGTCACGTCGGCAGCGCGCCAGCCGTCGAACCCATGGTCGGCGGCCGCCTGGGCGGCACGGTCGGGGTCGACGCCGATGACGATGACCCGGGCACCGGCGGCCTTCGCCTGGATCGCGGTCGACAGGCCGATCCCCGACGTGCCGCCGATGACCACGACCTTGCGGTCGCGAAGTGCGGCAAGGCCGGCCGGCGGGAGCGGCGGGGCGGCGGGGGACAGTGTGGACATGCTATGCTCCTGGATGGCGGGGCGCCCCGGTGGGGCTGTTGGAAGAACCCTAGCCGAGTGAGTCCAGGTTGATAATCGCGCCTGATTTCGCTTTACTCATTCCATGACGGAACAAATTGGTTTGGAGAGGCTGACCGGCCTCATCGCCTTCGCCCGCGCCGCGTCGTTGGGCAGCTACACGGCGGCGGCGCGGGCGCTGTCCGTGTCGCCGTCGGCAGTCAGCAAGAGCGTTCAGCGGCTGGAGCAGCAGCTTGGACTGTCGCTGTTCACGCGCACCACGCGGTCCCTGACCCTGACGGCCGAAGGACGCGACCTGCACGAGCGTGCCTTGCGCCTGCTTCAGTATGCCGAGGACATCGAGCAGGCCGCGATGGCGGCGCGTGCCGAGCCGGCGGGCACGTTGAAGATCACGGCCCCCCTGCCGATCGGCGTGCATGTCCTGTCACCGGCGCTTCCACGCTTTCGGGCGCGCTACCCCAAGCTGGCGATCGACCTGCGGCTCGGAGACCAGGTCTTCGACATCATCGAGGCCGGGATCGACGTCGCGATCCGTGTCGGCGATCTCGCGGATTCGCGCCTGATCTCACGCCGGCTTGCCTCGCAGCGGCTCTGCGCCTTCGCGTCGCCCGACTATCTCGCCCGGCGCGGCGTGCCGCAACATCCGGACGAGCTGGTGAACCACGACTGCGTGAACTTCCGCTACCAGAGCTCCGGCCAGGCGCTCCGCTGGCCCTTCCGGATCGGCGACCGCGTCGTCGAGATCACGCCGCCGACGGGGATCGTGATCGACGTCAGCGACGCCGTCGCCTCGACCCTGGCCGCCGGGGGCGGCATCGGCATCTCGCCGACCTACATCGCCGCCCCCTATGTCGCCCGCGGGCACCTGGTGCCGATCCTCACCGCCTTCGCGGTCGACCGCTTCACCATCACCGCCCTGTGGCCAGAAAGCCGGCGCGGCAGCCCGAACGTCCGGGCCTTCCTCGCCTTCCTCGACGAGGTGTTCCCGTCGCCGGCGCCATGGGATGCCTGCCTGCAGGCGGTGCCGCACACGGCGCCCTGAGCGCTGCGGCCGCGGCGTCGCCGCCCCGGTACGGCCCGGCCGCAAGCCCTTCATTGGCAACCGGCCTCCGCTGCTGTAGGATCCCAGTCATGAAGGCGAGTCCAAGTACCACCTGCATCGTGCTCCCGCGCGCCTGACGCCGGGAGCTGAGCGCGAGCCACCGTAACGGTGGCCCGCGGTGTCCGCCTGCGCCCGGGCGCAGGCAGGAAGCCGCCGACTCGGCGGCCCTCACGCAGCGAGCGACTCGATGACCAATTTTTTCGAAAGCCCCTTCAAGGGCGTCCTGTTGGAAAGACAGGTCGCCAACCCGAACATCATCGTCGGCCGGTACAGCTACTATTCCGGCTATTATCATGGTCACGGCTTCGATGACTGCGCCCGCTTCCTTCTCCCGGACGAGGGTGCCGACAAGCTGGTGATCGGCAGCTTCTGCTCGATCGGGTCCGGCGCGGCCTTCATCATGGCGGGCAACCAAGGCCACCGGAACGACTGGGTCAGCACGTTCCCCTTCTTCTGGATGCCCGAGGTCCCGGCATTCGCCGGCGCGCGGAACGGCTATATGCCCGCGGGCGACACGGTGATCGGCAATGACGTCTGGATCGGTTCGGAGGCCATCATCATGCCCGGCGTCACCATCGGCGACGGTGCCGTGATCGGCACGAGGTCGCTGGTGACGCGGGACGTCGAGCCCTATGCGATCGTCGGCGGCAACCCCGCCAGGGTGATCCGGAAGCGCTTCGCCGAAGACGTCATCGACTTGCTGCTGGAGATGGAGTGGTGGGCCTGGACCGACGACCAGTTGCGGGGTGCCATGCCGATCCTGACCAGCGGCGACGTCGCTTCGCTTCACCGTCACTGGCGGGACGTGATCAGGCACATCTGACTGCGGGGAAAGGCCGGCTCCCGGCTGCTGCGCACGGGGCTGCTGCGCACGGAGGGGCGGCCCCGGCCGCCCCGGTGCCGTAGGAAGAAGGCGCCGCCGTTCCGCCCGATCGGGATTTTGCAGCCCGGACCGGCGGGCCACCGCCCACGCCGAGAGAAAAATCGGAAGGCCCCGGAATAAACCGGTCCGCCGCGAGTCCAAACCCTCGCTGCGATTGACCATCCCCCTCCCGGAGGCCTCATGCCCAAGCCGCCACGCACGCTCGCCCTCGCACGGGCCCTCCTGTTCGGCGCCACGCTGGCGCCGGTGGCGCCGGCCTTCGCGGCCGACCCCCAGGAGGCTCCGTTCCTGGCCGAAAACGATGCGGCCATGACCCGGATGATGCAGGACATGGCCGTCAAGCCCACGGGCGACGTGGACCGCGATTTCGTCGCGATGATGATCCCCCACCACCAGGGCGCCATCGACATGGCGGTCGCCGAACTGCGGTACGGGCGCAACGAGCAGCTCCGCCGCATCGCCCAGGAGATCATCGTCGAGCAGCAGCAGGAGATCGCCGCCATGCAGTTGGCCATCGGCGCCCCCCTGCCGCCCCAGGCGGCGGTGCCCACGCAAACGCCGCCCCCCGCACCGGAGGCCGCTGCACCGGACGCCGCTGCGCCGGAGGCCGCCGCCCACCATCCGCACATGATGTCCACACACCAGGAGCCCTGACGTGACCCGCTCCCTTTTCGCCGCCGTGCTGGTTGCCACCACGGCGATATTCCCGCTCGCTGCCGCCCGGGCCGGCCAGGCCCCCGGCATGGTCTCCCAGCCCGACGTGCCGGTGAGCCACCGCGACCGCGTCTATGCCGCCGAACAGTTTTCCAACACCGTCTCGGTCACCGACCCGGCCGACAACAGGCTGCTCGGCGTCATCCGGCTGGGCGATCCCCAGCCGGGCAACCTCAGCCCGCTCTACCGCGGGCAGGTGCTGGTGCACGGCATGGGCTTCTCGCCCGACCACAAGACGCTGGCCGTCGTGTCGATCGGCACCAACGCGGTCTCCTTCATCGACACCGCCACCAACACGGTCAAGCACACGACCTATGTCGGCCGCGCCCCGCACGAGGCCTTCTACACCCCCGACGGGCGCGAGGTGTGGGTCACCGTGCGCGGCGAGGACTATGTCGCCGTGCTCGACGGCAAGACCTTCGAGGAGACGGGGCGCATCAAGACCCCGGCCGGGCCGGGCATGCAGATCTTCTCGCCGGACGGCAAGTACGGCTACATCTGCTCCTCCTTCAACCCGGAAACGCTGGTCGTCTCCGTCGCCGACCATCAGGTCGTCGGGCGGGTGAAGCAGGCCAGCCCCTTCTGCCCGAACATCGCGGCGACGCCGGACGGCAAGCAGGTGTGGTTCACGCTGAAGGACGTCGGCAAGACCCAGGTCTTCGATGCCCGACCGCCCTTCGACCTGATCAAGACGCTCGACACCGGCCCGATCACCAACCACGTCAACTTCGCCGCCACCGCCGGCGGCACCTTCGCCTACGTGACGATCGGCGGGCTGAACGAGGTGAAGGTGTTCCGGACCGACACGTTCGAGCCGGTGGCGACGGTGCCCGTCGGCAACCTGCCGCATGGCGTCTGGCCGTCCGGCGACGGCAGCCGCGTCTATGTCGGGCTGGAGAACGCCGACGCCCTGGCCGCCATCGACACCAGCACCAACAGGGTGGTCGCGACCGTTCCCATCGGGCAGGCGCCGCAGGCCATCGCCTATGTTCCGAACGCGGTCCCCGACGGGGACGGCACGGCGAACCTGCAGCCGCTGGGGACGGCCGGCGATACCGCCCACCTCGCGCTCGGCGCGGTCGGTGAGGGCGGCGCGGCCGGCGCAGACGGCGCAGGCGGCAGGGACGCCAAACCGGCGTCGAGCGTCACCCTGTTCAGCCAGGGCCTGACCCAGGTGCTGCAGGCGTCGGTCACCGGGCTGGAGCCGAAGACCGGCTATGTCCTGGCACTGTCCGACCGGCCCGACGGCAAGGGCAAGCTGGAACCGCTGACCGCCTTCACGACCAACCCGGCGGGTGCGGCGATCGTCAACACGGTCGGCCCGATCCGGCAGATCGTGCAGGGTCCGGCCAAGGACGACCGCCGGTACCTGACGATCGCCTCGGGGACCGCCGACCAGCCGGGCGAGCCCGTCCAACTGCAGTTGCCATGAGGTGCCGCCGCCCGGATGCGGTCTTGAACCGGCGCATCCGGGCGGCCTTCGGGAGCGTTGGAAGATGAAGGACATGATGCTCCTCGTCGAGCCGCTGATCCCCGCGCTGCGCCGCTACGCCAAGGCGCTGCTGCGCGATCCCGCCGGGGCCGACGACCTGGTGCAGGATTGCCTGGAACGGGTGATCGCCCGCTGGCACCAGCGGCGCGCCGACGGCGACGCCCGCACCTGGGTGTTCTCGATCCTGCACAACCTCGCGATGACGCGCCTCAGCCGGGCGCGGCGGCGCTGGCACGTGGCGCTGGAGGATGCCGATGAGACCGCCACCGCTGCCCCGCCGACGCAGGAGCATGGCGTGATGCACCGGGACCTGATGCGCGCGCTGGAGACCCTGCCGGAGGAGCAGCGCAGCGTCCTGCTGCTGGTGTCGGTCGAGGATCTGAGCTACGCCGAGGCGGCGCGGGTGCTGGACATTCCCATCGGGACGGTGATGTCGCGCCTGGCGCGCGCCCGGGAAAAGCTGTTGCGTGCCACGGAGGCGGAGGCGCCGGCCACCGGCCGCGGCACGTCGTTGCGGAGGGTGAAATGACCGGTCGTCCGATCGCGGAAGAGGATCTGCACGCCTACATCGACGATGCGCTGGACCCGGTGCGGCGGGACGAGGTCCAGGCCTATCTGGACGGCCATGCCGACGTCGCCCGCCGCGTCGCGGCGATGGCGGAGCAGCGCCGGGCGCTCCGCGCCGCCTTCGCGCCGGTCGCCGAGGAGCCGGTGCCGTCCGGGTTGAGCCTGCCCTGGCTGATCGAGAAGCGGCGGCGCTCCTGGCTGGCGCCGTGGCAGGGCTCCTGGCGGTCGGCGGCGGCGGCGCTGCTGCTGCTGGGGCTCGGCGGCCTCGGCGGCTGGTTTGCCCACCTCCTGTCGCCCGAGGCGACCGGCATCGCGGCGCTCAAGGAGGAGGCGGCGGCGAACTACGCGGTCTACGCATCGGATCGCGTCCGTCCGGTCGAACTCCGCGCCGCCGACCGGGACGAGCTGCTGGCCTGGGTATCAAAGCGGCTGAAGCGGCCGGTCGCCCTGCCCGACCTGTCGGCGTCGGGCTACCGCTTCATGGGCGGCCGGCTGGTGGCGACGGCGCATGGGCCGGCCGGGCTGTTCCTCTACGACGACGACCGTGGCACCCGCGTCGCCATGCTGGTGCGGCCGATGGCCTTCGAGCGCGACACCCCGATGTCGGCGCACGAGCAGGGCACGCTGGCCGGCTTCGCCTGGGCGGACCAGGGGCTCGGCTACAGCCTGATGGCGACCGCCCCGGCGGAGAGGCTGCACCCGCTGGCGGACGAGGTGCGCCGGCAGGTCGACGGCCAGTTGCGGAGCTGAGGGCGGTCCGGGCGTATCGGGCCGATTGCAGAATCGGCCGGGACCCCGGGCAATTTCCTTCAATACCCCTGCCCTGGCGACCGGCGAAAGTCCGCCGGCTTCACCCATCTCCAGGAAAGGGAACCGGACATGACACGCGGCACCTTCATCATCGACAGCCCCCCGCCACCTGGGCCGATCGCCTGCACCCCGGCGGCGCCGGTGCGCGCGCTGGCGGGTTCGCTGCCGGTGATGACGTAGGGGACGGCGGATGCCGACGCTTTACCTGTCGATGGCGGGCTTCGCGCTGGCCGCCTCGATCTCGCCCGGTCCGGTCAACATGGTGGCGCTGGCCAGCGGGCTGGCCCATGGGCTGCGTGCATCCCTGCACCATGTCGCCGGCGCCACGGTCGGCTTCACCGTGCTGCTGGTGCTGGCCGGACTGGGGCTGGCGGAGCTGCTGCGCGGCTGGCCGGCCGTCGAGGCGCTCACCCGCTGGCTGGGCGCGGCCTTCCTGGCGTGGATGGCGTGGAGGCTGTGGGGCGGAGGCGGCGACGTGGCGGCCGATGCGGTGGCCCCCAGCCCCTCCTTCCTGCAGGGTGCGGCGATGCAGTGGCTGAACCCGAAGGCGTGGATCGCGGCGCTGGCGGGGGTGGGCGCCTATGCCGGCGACGATCCGGCGCGGCTGTGGAGCTTCGCGGCGCTGTATTTCGTGATCTGCTACCTCTCGGTCGGCGCCTGGGCCTATGCCGGCGCACGGATGCGCCATCTGCTCGCGGACCGGCGGCGGATGCGCCTGTTCAACCGCGCAATGGCCGCCGTCCTGGCGGCGAGCGCCGTCCAAGTCGGGCTGGCGGGCTGATCGTCACGCCGGGAGGTCCCGCCGCATGTACTGGCCGGGCGTGGCGGCGACATGCCGCTTGAAGGCGCGCTGGAAGTGGGCCTGGTCGGCGAAGCCGGCGTCGAGCGCGACCTCAACGATGGGCCGCCCCAGCCGCAGCTCCCGCTGTCCGAACTGGATGCGCCGGTTGATCTGGTAGGCATGCGGCGTCAGGCCGAAGCGGGCCTTGAACGACCGCACCAGATAGGAGGGCGACAGGCCGGCCGCCCCGGCGATGTCGGCGAGCCGCAGGGGCTGCGTGCAATGGGCGGTGATGAAATCGGCCGCCCGCTCCAGCGCCGCATGGCCGCCGGCGTCCTGCGCCGCGGCGGCCGGTCCGGCCGGGAGGCCACCAAGCGCCAGCCGCAACGTGGCGAAGAGATCGCCGACGGCCGCCTCCTTTTCCGGGCTGCCGGCGGCCGGATCGAACAGCAACCCGAACAGGCGGGCCATCCGGCGCCCCAACGCCGGGTCGCGGCTCAACGGCGGGGCGTAGGGCCGGAACGCCGGTTCGCCCTGGATGTGCGCCAGCCATGCGGTGTCGACATACAGCATCCTGTAGGACCAGGGCAGACCGTCCAGCGGGTTGCAGGCGTGCGGCTCGTCGGGGTTCATCAGCACGGTGGTGCCGGCGGACACCCGGTGGCGGTCGAGGCCGATGCGGAACTCGCTGACGCCGCCGGTCACCAGACCGATGGAGAAGGTCGAGTGGCTGTGCCAGTCGTAGCAGACCTCGCGCCCGTCCTGGATGCTGCGCGCCTCCAGATGCGGAAGGGCGGGATCGCGCCAGAAGCGATGAACGTCCTTCGAAACGCGCGCCATGCCTGGGGGTCCGTTACCGCCGATGCCGGACGGCGATCCTAGACCGGATCGGGCGCAGCGTCAGCCGTCTTCGGTCGGAAGCGAGGTGGCCGAAGGCGGAGGGCGGGGGCGGAGGGCGGGGGCGGAGAGCGGGTGTCGCGGCGGAGACGCCGGAGGGCTCCGGCCCCGGGTGCCGAAGCCCTCGCCTAGCGCCCGCCGGGGATCAGACCTGGGCGAACCCGCCGTCGACGAAGACCTCGCCGCCGGTCATGAAGCTGCTGTCGGAGGACGCCAGGAAGGCGGCGACCGCACCGGTTTCCGCCGGGTCGCCGACGCGCCCGATGGGCGTCGTGCCGCCGAGCGACTCCATCGCCTCCTCGCCCACCACCTCCAGGGCCAGCTCCGTCCTGGTCGGGCCGGGAGAGAGCACGTTGACGCGGATGCCAGTGCCGCGCAGGTCCATCGCCCAACTGCGCGCCAGGTTGCGGACCGCGGCCTTGGTGGCGCTGTAGATGCTGAACTGCGGCGTGCCCATCACCCCGGTGGTCGAGCCGGTCAGGATGATCGACGCCCCCTTGCCCATCAGCGGCAGGGCCTTCTGCACCGTGAACACCACCCCCTTCACGTTGACGTCGAAGGTCTGGTCGTAATGCTCGGGCGTGATCTCGCCGAGCGCGGCGAAGGACCCGGTGCCGGCGTTGGCGAACAGGATGTCGAGCCCGCCGCGCTCGGCCTTCACCGCATCGTACAGCCGGTCGAGGTCGGCCGGGTCGGTCACCGAGCCCCTGACCGCCCGCGCCGAGGAGCCCAACTGCGCCACCGCGGCATCAAGCGCCTCCTGCCTGCGGCCGAAGAGGTAGACGAACGCCCCCTCCTCGACGAAGCGCTTTGCGGCGCCGAGGCCGATGCCGGTTCCGCCGCCGGTCACCACCGCCGTCTTTCCTTGTAGCCTGCTCATGATGTGCTCCTTCATAGAGATTGCACAGAGCTGGCGAGCTACCCACCTATCGACAAGTATGCACCTTTTTGTAAGTGCCCCGAAAATGACGAACGACCGATCCGACCCCTCCCCGCCCCTGACGCCGCCTTCGGAGCGGGCAAGGCCTGTGGAGGGCAATTGCACCCCCACCCTGGCGGGCTTCACCTGCGGCCTCGACGCGACCCTGCGGCTGATCGCCGGCAAGTGGAAGCCGCTGATCCTGTATTTCCTCGCCCAGGGCGGCCCGTACCGCTACGGCGAACTCCGACGGGCGGTGCGCGACGCCAGCGACAAGATGCTGATCCAGCAGCTCAAGGAACTTGAGGCCGACGGGCTGGTGAAGCGGACCGACTACAAGGAGGTCCCGCCGCGGGTCGACTACGACCTCACCCCGCTGGGCCGCAGCCTGGCCGGGGCGCTCGTCCCGCTCTGCTCCTGGGGCACGGAGCATCTGGAGGAGGTCAACCGGGTCTTCGCCGAGCGGGAGAACTGGGCGGCCAAGTGCCGGTAGCCGGCAGTCGAGGTCCGGCGGGCGCTGGACCCGGACGGCCGGGTCAAGCCCGTCAAAAGCGAGCCGGCCCCGGGCCGGCCATCGCGCCCGGCTGAGACAGGCGTCGAGGGGCCAGTTTCAGCGGAACGGTCCCGGCCGCCGATGGAAGGGCGATTACTCAATAGGACGGAATGGCGCTTCACCGAAATCCGCAACCGGCGCCCACACGGATTAATTTACTCCCTCCTTGGTCGTCCATGCGTGTCCCGCATGAATATATACGACTCATACCTGACATCTTTTTCTATTTTTCTTCATAATGAGCGATAAATCAGCGAGGAGGCGTAAAATGCTTCGCTCATTTGCTCTTGCTGTTGCTGCCGTGCTCCTGTTGGCAGGCACATCGCGCGAGGCTCCGGCACAAGGGTTGATGGTGCTGTGGGTCGATCCCGTTGCAGGCCCGATTTGCGCCGGACCGCTGGGGCCGGGGCCATGCGCCGTGGTCGCACAATGGTTGGCCACACACCCACCTCCCCCAATGATGGCCGAACCGCAGATGGGTGGGAATCCGTTTGGCGGCGCGGTGCCGCGGGTGGAGCGTCGCGGAGGGCAGCGAACCAGGATACTGCCTGGCGACCCCATTCCAAACCCCTCGGACATTCCGCCATTGGAAGCGACTGTTCCGGTCAACGGGCTGGACGGTGCGCTACAGTGCGCGCAGATGACCCAGCAAGACCGTCAACCGGATGTCGATAGCTTCCTGAGCTGTACTCGCGGCGCCATCGTGCTGGATCGTGACAGCATGACGTTGGTGAACTGTGCGGAGCAATCCGACGGCAGCAAAGACCAATTGGCGGAATGCGCCGCTCGCGGCGTCATCGCGGGAAAGCTCAGCGAAGATCAGATCAGGACGATAAGCTGTGCGTCCGAAAACTATGACGACAGGGATAACTTCCTGGGCTGCCTCGGCAATGAATTCATTGGAAGGCGACTGAACACCCAGCAACGCGCTGTACTGACTTGCGCAGCGGAAAACAGTGGTGACAGCAGTGACTTCGCCATCTGCGCAGGAGAGGCGTTGCTCGGGGACAACCTCTCACCGGAGGCACAGGCAGCCATCGGCTGCGCAGTCGAATCACAGGGGGATATACAGCAATTCGGTGGCTGCGCGGTTAACAAATTTCTCGACCTCGGCCTCAATCCCGAGCAGCAGATCGCGCTCGAGTGCGTCGTTTCCAGTGGCGGCCAGCCTTATGTGGCGGCAGGGTGTGCCGCGTCGCGGTTGACCGCGCGCGAATTGGAAAAATGCGCACAGAATGGCTTCGGCGGCAGCGACGGCTGCTTTGGCGACAACAATGATCTGGTTGGAAAGAACGGCTTTCTGGTCCGCAACGTCGCCGGTCTTGCAGGCGGTCCCAACTCCATGGTCCGTGACCCGCTGCAGGTGCTTGGTGGGCCCGGTTCGGTGTTCAACAATCCGAGGCAGGTTCTCGGAGGACCAAACTCGGTGCCGAACCAGCTTCTCAGGGGAGTGCCCTCGCCTCCCCCCATCGAGGTCGGCAAGATCGGCAACCACAGGATCTGTATACCCTGGTGCTAGGGTCCGGACCTATAAAAGTCCTTTTCTAGAGGGAGCCTTTGTGATTCAACGCCCTAGAAAGGGGCATTGTGATGAGCGACGATCAGTTCTGGTTGACGGTGGATGGCGCTACAACGCAAAGGAGGTTGCCGGCGCATCGCAAGGCAACTGGCATACTGGCTGGTCCAATCCTAGGATACCGCTCGCCAGCGGCGAACTTTTGCGATCAGTGGCTTTCTGCTATCACCGCGTGGTCCCCAATTTACCAAGTTGGTGGGCGCAAACATGATGGGAGCGATCACCGTGGAAACATTTGCTTTTGATCCTGCAACAGTCGGCACCGGAAAGATTTTCCCGAACGAGATCGAAGCTCAGGATTGGATCGGCTATCACGGAACCTCATCCTTTTATTCCGATAACATTGAAAATGGCGGATTTTCCAATACTAAGCCTGTCCCAGAAGAGCTTTTGGACGCCCTCAAGCAAACACTTCAAAAATATGGAATGGACCATTCGGGTATTGATAGCTTTAAGAAACTTAGGTCAGTAAGTTTTTCTCCGGTCTCAGAGCTTTGCCTTTCATATTGCTCTGCATCAAAATTAGGCGGTCAGGGACTTGGAATTATATCCAACGCCATCAACGCGCTTCGCGATAAGCCACTAAAGGATGAAGATAGGGAACTTGCTGATAAAATCGACAACATTATAAAAGAGATAAGGTCAAGGCATCCGGTAATATACGCCGTAAATCTCAAAGGCATTCAGCGGCAACGATACGACAGCGTGACAAAGGCGGTTCTCGTACACGAGGCGATTACGCCGGATAGGATTATAGCTAAGCTGATTATCAATTACGACATCACCTCCCTTCCCATCGATGAAAATGCTATTAAAATGCAAATAGGGCGGATATTTCATGGGGCGGCTGACCATTATATCAAAATAATCTCGTGACTTTCGCTTAGCAGATAGCTCCGTCTGGCGCACATCACTAGGGTCTGGACTCATAACCAGTAGGCGACGGTTGCGGCGATGTGGACGGCCGCCATGAAGTTGGTAGCGGAGCGGTCATAGCGGGTGGCGATGCGCCGGAAGTCCTTGAGGCGTCCGAAGATACGCTCGATGACGTTGCGGTTCCGGTAGAGGTAGGGAGAGAAGCAGTTTTTCCAGCGCTTGTTGGCGCGTGGCGGGATGTTGGGTGCGGCCCCTGCCTCTTCGATCTTCCGGCGAACAGCGGCACTGTCGTAGCCCTTGTCGCCGTGCAGGAGGTCGGTGGCAGGCATCCGGTCGAGCAGACGGTCGGCGGCGGTGCAGTCGGCGACCTGACCGCCGGTCAGCAGGAAGGCGAGTGGCCGCCCACGCGGATCGCTCAGGGCATGGATTTTGGTGGTTCGTCCGCCACGGGACCGTCCGATGGCCTGGGCACGCTCCCCCCTTTGCCGCCGCTTGCCGAACGATGGGCGCGCACGGCCGTGGAGTCGATCATCACCTGGGCCGGTGGGCCACCCGCCGCCGCCAAGGCATGGAAGATGTCCTCCCACACGCCCTTGGACGCCCAGCGGACGAAGCGGTTGTACAGCGTCTTGCAGGGGCCGTAGACCGGTGGAGCATCCGTCCAGCGCCCGCCCGACTTCAGCACATGGACGATCCCGCTGATCACACGGCGATCGTCCACGCGCGGCTTGCCGCGGGTGGCGCGCGGAAGGTGCGGCTCAAGGCGCCCAAACTGCTCCACCGTCAACCAGAACTCACCGTCGCTCATCGCAAAGCCCCTTTCCAGGCCGTTGAATCACAACGGCTCCCTGCCGGAAAGGCTCTTTATGGATCCGGACCCTAGAGTGTGAGTCACGGTTCGAGCGGACTCGCTCGAACCGTGACTCAAGGTGGGAAACAAAAGCCCGGAGTCCGTCAGATGCTTGCTGAAGCGGCTGACGGACTCCGGGCTTCTGCCTTTCCCGTGCGACTCAGGTCCGTTACTGCCGGGGCCGGTAGGCGAAGGTGCCGCAGGTCTCGTTGCGGGCGAAGCTGTAGAGTTCGAGGGGCATGCGCCCGGTGTTGAAGAAGGCGTTCTCGGACGCCGAAGCGCCCTTCACATTGGTGCAGTAGGTGGCTTCCGGCGCACCCTTGCCCGTCCCGCCGGCGGTGTCGAAGCGATAGTCGAGCGCAGCCGCCTTGCCCGGTGAGGCGAGTGTGACCGTGGTCCCCGGCGGGAAGGTCGCGCCATCGAAGCCGGCCTTCGAGGCCGGCGGAGGCGGGCAGAAGGGGGCCTGCCCCTGCTCGCCGCTGTAGACCCATAGGTTCATGGTGGACATGCCGGTGTCCAACAGCATGGTGCCGCACAGCGGCCGGGATTCCGGCTTGCCCGGTTCGGTCACACGCACGCAGCCCTCGGGCGACATCCCGCCCCTGCTTGCGGGAACCATCGGCGCCCAGGCGGAGAAGCCCTGCGTCGTCTCGGTGTTGAGACCGACGACGATGCGGCCGCCCGGCTCGAATATCCAGCCTTGCGTCGCCACGCCGTGCACCTGCTGGAAGACGTTGGTGTGGGTGGCCGGAGCGGTACCACCGCCGGCGACCTTGACCACCAGGTTCGGCGTCGGCTGGAAGCCCACGCCCATCATGCCCACGCTGCGGCTGTTGATGGATGTGGCGGCGACACAGTGCTTGTCCGAGCCGCAGACCTCGGTGATGGCGAAAACCTGTACGTCTTCCGCGTCAACCGAGGTGCCGCCGGCACCGTGCACCCTCACCGGGACCTGGATCAGGTAGCCATTGTAGGAATTGCCGCTGCTGGAATACCCGTAGGGCAGCTTGCCGGAAACCACCATGCCGGAGTGGTCGTTGTCCGGATCCTTGGGGAAGCCCTTGATCTTCCAGGAGGGCACGATCAGGGCATTCGAACCGGTGTCCACCATCACCCCGGCAGGATCGCTGCCGTTGACACTGACGGCCAGATGATAGCCGCCGGCGACGGAGAACACCGTCCCGTCGACGCCCGTCGCCTGCAGCGCGATCGAACGGCCGGTCGGAGATACGGTGCAGGCCGGGGCCTGGGAAAAAGCGGGGAACACAAGGGCGGTATTGCCGAGCATGATAGCGATGGCGGCGAGACGAGCGACCCTGGTCATGGAGCCTCCTGGATGTCGGCGAGCTTATGATCACCTGTTTTGGAATTGGTGCGAGGCAACGATACACGTACCATTAGGGGAAATCACGGAGACATTTAAGCTTCAGGTGGAGGTATGTGATGCACGCTCCACCGGCCACGCCGGGGAGAGCGGGCAACCTTCCGATGGAGGCGAGTCTTCAACGCAGCCCACGACGCTTCGCGGCAGGCTGGGCCATGGCTGATAGGCGGTGGGCGGTGGGCGGTGGGCGGTGGGGCGATAGCGCTCCGTTGCCGGACGCCGCAGCCCCTGCCATAGGAAAGGTTCGGCGTCTTACTGATCGGCAGGACGTCGTCCATGCCCTCGACAACCTTCCAGAGCATAGCCGCAAACCTTTCGTTAAGATTTCATATTATCGTCTTTGAATATGCTGGTGTTCATTGAGCAGAGGGAGCCGCGTCACTGTGCCTGCACTGGATGACCGAGGTAGCAATCAGGGCCACTCCTTATAATATCACAATTTAGCGAATTTTTTCTGCTGCCGCGGGAAATGGTCGTATGTACTATGGCCGGTATCTGGCAGGCATCGGCGAGGCGGTTGGAGATGTTCGGGCGCGCAAGAAACAATCAGGCATTGGCCCGCAAGATGGCGGCGCTCGATGCCTTGCGGGCGAAGGTGATGGTCGCGGACGAGGATTTGACCATCGTCCACGTCAATCCCGCGGTGGTGGCGCTGCTGCGCGAGGCGGAGGCGGACCTGCGCAAGGAGCTTCCGCGGCTCGACGTCAGCCGTCTGGTCGGCAGCAACATCGACATCTTCCACAAGAATCCGGGCCACCAGCGCCAGTTGCTGGGCCGATTGACCAAGCCTTACGGCGCCACCATCAAGGTCGGCGGCCACCAGTTCGACCTGCTGGTCACGCCGCTGACCGAGAACGGCAAGCGCATCGGCTTCGTGGTCGAATGGGCCGACGCCAAGGAGCGGCTCGAAAACCTCGACTATGCGGCGCAGATGGCGGCGATCAGCCGGTCGCAGGCGGTGATCGAGTTCACCACCGACGGCATCATCACCAGGGCCAACGAGAACTTCCTGCGGGCGATGGGCTACCGCCTGGACGAGGTGGTCGGCAAGCACCACAGCATGTTCGTCGAGGCGTCCTACCGCAGCAGTTCCGAATACGCCCTGTTCTGGGACACCCTGAAGCGGGGCGAGTTCCAGGCGGCGCAGTACAAGCGGATCACCAAGGCCGGCGAGGCGGTCTGGATCGAAGGCGCCTACAACCCGATCTTCGACGAGACGGGGAAGGTGGCGAAGGTCGTGAAGTTCGCGGTGGACGTCACCGCGCAGGTCACGCTGCTGAACAACCTGAAGCTCCTGATCGACAGGAATTTCGGCGAGGTGGATCAGGCGCTCCACCAGTCGACTAGCGAGGCCGCCACCGCCGCCGCCGCCGCGGATTCCACCTCGGCCAGCGTGCAGATGGTCGCGGCCAGCGCGGAGGAGCTGGTGGCCTCGATCGGCGAGATCGCGCAGAGCATGACCCGCGCCCGCGCGGCGACCGACGGCGCCTTCGACCGCACCGTCACGGTGGCGGAAAGCACCGACCGGCTGGCGGCCGCCGCCCAGGCGATGAACGGGATCGTCGGGCTGATCAACAGCATCGCCGGCCAGATCAACCTGCTGGCGCTGAATGCCACCATCGAGGCGGCGCGGGCCGGCGAGGCCGGCAAGGGCTTCGCCGTCGTGGCGTCGGAGGTGAAGAACCTCGCCAACCAGGCCGGCAAGGCGACCGAGCAGATCTCCGCCGAGATCGAGGGCATCCAGACCACCTCCACCGAGGTCGCCAACGCGCTCGCCGCCATCCGCGAGGCCGTCGCGACCGTGCGGGAGCATGTGACCGGCACGGCGTCGGCGGTCGAGGAGCAGAGCGCCGTGACCCAGACCATGTCGTCGGGCATGCAGAGCGCGTCCGCCGCGGTGTCGACGGTCACTTCCAACATCACCGCCATCTCGGCCGCGGTGCAGCAGGTGGCCGGCGCCGTCGGCCGCACCAAGGAGGCGGCGCACGTCCTGGTCCGCTGACCGCCCGCCGGCGGCGTGAAGCCCGGCGGGGGCCTCACGCCGCCGGGCTTCGCGGCGCGACCTGCACGGCCCAACCTTCAAAGGCCCGACCTTCAAAGACCCGGCTCTCAGGACCCAACCTTCAAGGCTTCGGCGCCGGGCGCAGCAGGGCGATCAGCAGCAGGCCGCCGACGATGAACCAGGCGATGACCAGGAAGCCGTCGATGTAGGTCAGCACATAGGCCTGCTTGCGCACCGTCGCCGACAGCAGCGACAGCGCCCGCTGCGTCGCCTCCTCGTTCCCGGTCGAGCGGGCCGCCACCCGCGCGACGGTGCCGGCCACCCGCTGGACGGTGTCGACATCGCCCACCACCACGTCGGAGACCAGCCGGAAGCTGTGGAACTGCTCGCGCATGCGGACGAAGGTCTGCATGAAGGCGGCCCCCAGCTCGCCGCCCAGCAGGCGCGCGGTCTGCATCAGCGCGCCGAGCGCCAGGATGTGGGCGGGCGACAGGTTCTTGACGTTGAAGAAGATCAGCGAGGTCATCGCGAAGGACTGGCCGAAGGCCTGGAGCATCTGCGAGGGCAGGAAGTCGGCGCCGATCCAGTCCGCCGTCAGGTGCGAGGCGAGCCAGCAGGCCAGCCCGACCGCGACGAAGCCGGCGGCCATCACCACGCGGGGATCGGCATGCCGCAGCAGCGTGCCGACCAGGGGCGCCAACAGGAATTGCGGCAATGCGATCAGCAGCAGCGTGTCCCCCACCTCCAGCGCCCGGTAGTTGTTCACCGTGATGAGGAACTGCGGCACGAGATAGGCGGTCGACAGCATGATCAGCCGCAGCAGCACCAGCAGCAGGCACAGCAGCGGGATGTTGCCGCGGAACAGGACGCTGAAGGTGATCCAGGGCTTGGGACAGGTCAGCTCCTGCACGATGAAGGCGGCGATCAGCAGCGCGCCGCCGAGGAACAGCCCGATGATGAGGCCGGAGTTGAACCAGTCCAGCCGGTTGCCCTGGTCGAGCGCGGCATAGAGCAGCGCGAAGCCGAGGCTGGCGTAGCCGATCCCCCACCAGTCCCCGTCCTTGAGCAGGTCGCGGCGCACCGGTTCGGCCGGCATGCCGAAATGGACGCACAGCGCCATCAGCGGCGCCAGCATCGCCGTGTCCCAGAACAGCCAGCGCCAGTCGAGATTCTCGATCACCCACCCCTCGATGGAGGCGGAGAAGTTCAGCGACAGCTCGACGTTCATCGCGTAGATGGCGATGCCGTAGACCAGATAGCGCGGCGGCAGGTTGCGGACGATGAAGCCGATGGTCAGCGGGATGAAGGTGCCCGACGACAGCCCGGCCAGCACCTGGAAGGTCAGCACCCCGGTCAGCGTCCCGGTCAGCGGCAGGGCCAGCGTCGCCAGCCCGTAGGTGACGGAGGAGACCAGCAGCACCCGCCGCGGCCCGAAGACCACGCCGAGGAAGGCGGCGGCCGGCGCCACCAGCATCTGCGCCACCGTGTAGGCGGTGGTGATCCACGCCCCCTCGTCGAAGCCGGCGCCGATCGCCCCGCGGATGTCGGCCAACCCGAAGGTGGTGATGCGCGAGGTCAGGGTGGAGACCAGCGCCCCGAGCAGCACCCCCAGCAGGCCGATGAGCGGATGATGCGTCAGGACCGGCGGGGCGGCCTGGGCCGGACGCCGCAGCGGCAGCAGCGGGAAACGGCGGGCGGCCGGTTCCCCGGCGGCATCGGCGCTCACGATCCGCCCTCCCCGGCCGTGCTTTCCCCGGCCGTGCTTTCGGTGTCGACGGTGACGACCACCGACATGCCGGGCCGCAGCCGGTCCTGCAGCGGGTTGGGGCTGTCGAGGACGATCTTCACCGGGATGCGCTGGACGATCTTGGTGAAGTTGCCGGTGGCGTTCTCCGGCGGCAGCAGGGCGAACTGGCTGCCGCTGGCCGGTGATTCGCCGGAAACCCGGCCGGTGAGCGCGGTGTCGGGAAAGGTGTCGACCCGGATCGTCGCCGGCTGCCCGGCGCGGATGCGGGTCATCTGGGTCTCCTTGAAGTTGGCGATCACCCATACGGACGGGAGCGGCACCAGCGTGATGATCTGGCTGCCCTGGCCGACATACTGCCCAGGGCGGACCTGCCGCTGCCCGACCATGCCGTCGGCCGGCGCGCGGATGGTCGTGCGCTCCAGCGTGATGCGGGCGAGATCGAGGTCGGCCTGACGCTGCTGCCGGGTGGCCTCGGCCTGCCGCACCTGGACGTCGATGCCGTCGAGCGCCGCCTTCTGCTGGTCGACCTGGGCCTGGCCGCCCTCCAGCGCCGCCTGGGCGCGGCGGGCGGTGGCCTGGGCCTGCTGCAGCGCCTGCAGGGTGCCGGCCACCCCCTGCTCGGTCAGCGAGCGCTGCCGCGCCTCCTCCAGCCGCGCCCTCCAGGCCTCGGCCTCCAGCCCATGGACGTTCGCCTCGGCCTGATCGACCAGGGCGCGCTGGGTGCGCTTCTGGATGTCGAGCTGGGCGATGGCCGCATCGGCCGCCGCCAGTGCCGCCTCCGCCTGTTCGACGCGGGCGCGGTAGTCGTCGTCCACCACCACCGCGACCGGATCGCCGGCCCGCACCCGCTGGAAGTCGACGACCGGCATGTCGCGGACCACGCCCGACACCTGGGACGACAGCGGCGTGATGTCGGATTGCAGGTAGGCGTCGTTGGTGGTCTGGCGCTTGGCCGAGCCCACCCACAGGTCCCAGCGCGTCGCCAGGGCGACCACCAGCACCACCGCCAGCCCCAGCACGGCCAGCCGCACCAGCCAGGGGCTCCAGGCCACCGGCGGGGCGGCGGCGGGCGGCGGCGGCGGCGGCGGAGGAGGAGGAGGAGGTTGGGACGGCTGGTGCCCCGAGATCTGCGGTGGCGCGGCGGCGTCGGTCATGCGGGACACTCCCTCCAGGTCGGCCTACTGAAAACGGCGCCTCCGGCGCTGCGGCCCGGGTCGGGCGGAGCGGTTTCAGCCTGCCGACCCTACGCAAAGTCCGGGGGGAAAGGTCACTGCACCAAGGTGTACCCCCCGCTTGGCACGGCATCTGCCTCCACCATCGGGGGGGTGGACCGGCGGTACGGCCTGACGGTTCGAAGGAGGCCGCACGGGGGGCGGCCCCGGCCGCCTCCCGCCTCAGCCGCAGGCCGGCACCATCAGCGCCGGCAGGGCGACCCACAGGATGGCGACCAGCGCCGTCCCGGCGCCGGCCGCCACGAACCAGCGGGCGAAGCGGCGGGGATCCTCGGCGGCGACATGGTCGGCGGGGCCATGGCCGCCCAGCGCCCGCGCCATCAGCATCGCGACCCAGAGCAGGGCCAGAACGGTCACGATGCCGATCAGGGCCGGCGACAGCGGGTATCCCAGCAGGCGGGCGTCCTGCAGGTGGCGGGCACAGATGATGCCGTTGATGCCGTAGACCAGCCCGAAATGGGCCGCCCAGACCAGGAAGGGCGACATCAGGGCGGCGAAGGTGACGGCGAAGCTGCGATGCGCCATGACGGTCCTCACACGGCAGGGTCATATGGCGAGGCGGGGAAACAGGTGGAGAAGCAGCAGGGCGGCCCCGCCCTGCGCCGCGCTGTACCAGCCCATCAGCATGGTGTTGTCGAGCGTCACCCGCCGCTCGGCGTGCAGCAGCCCGGCAAGGGACCGCGCCAGCGTATAGCCCAGCATGAGCGTCATCACCCCGACATGGAAGCCCTGCCAGCCCACCAGCATGTAGGTGATCGCCCCATAGGCGCTGGCCGAGCCGCTGAGGCCGGTGCCGATCTGGGCCCAGGCGTCCACCACCACCCCCGCCACCATGGCGATCCAGGCGAGGCCGAGGCCGAGGCGGACCCCGCCGTGGCGGTTGCGGTCGACCGAACGCCGTGCCCAGCCGATGGCCAGCGCCGACAGCCCCCACAACGCCAGCCCGCCGGCCAGCCAGGGCAGGCCGGGGAGAGCGGCCAGTTGGCCGGCTTGCGGCCAGACGTCGGGGCTGACGGTCCACAGGAAGACATAGGTGAAGACCAGGCAGGCGAAGGCGGTGCCGTCCACCAGCAGCAGCACCACCATCGCCCACCAGGAATGGTTGGCCGGCCCCTGCACGTAGACCGGCACGCGCCAGCCGCCGCCGACGTCCTGCGGCGGGCTGTCGGCGCCCTTGTCCAGCTCCCACAGCCACCACATCACCATGGCGACGGCCAGCACCGCCGGGACCAGGGACGCGTAGTACCATTGCACGGTCAGGCAGAGGAAATGCGCCGCGGTGAACAGGCCGGCCAGGAAATGCGCCCAGTGGGGGCCGGGCAGCGGCATCAGGTACTGCGGCTTGGCCTCGATCGGGCTGGTGACGATCGTCTCGCGCCGGCCGGTCGGGGCGCCGGGCAGGAAATGCGCGCCTTCCGCCACCTCGCGCGGCAGGTCCGGATTGTCCCACAGCGGGTAGAGGCCGGTGACGTGCGGGATGCTGCGGGTGGCGTAGTTCTCGTTGGGCAGCCATTCCAGCGTGCCGGCGTTCCAGGGGTTGGGCGGCGACTTGCGGCCGCCGCCGAAGGCGCTGCGCGCCATGTCGGCGAAGACCAGCAGCACCCCCAGCGCCAGGACGAAGGCGCCGACGGTCGAGACGAGGTTCAGCACGTTCCAGCCGAGGTCGCCGGGATAGGTGTAGACGCGCCGCGGCATGCCGAGCAGGCCGCTGAGGTGCATGGGGAAGAAGGCGACGTTGAAGCCGACGAACATCAGCCAGAAGGCCCAGCGCCCCAGCCGCTCCGACAGCAGGCGGCCGTTCAGCGTCGGCCACCAGTGGTAGAGGCCGGCGAAGACCGGGAAGACCATGCCGCCGATCAGCACATAATGGAGGTGGGCGACGATGAAGTAGCTGTCGTGCACCTGCCAGTCGAAGGGCACCACCGCCACCATCACCCCGGTCAGCCCGCCGAGGACGAAGATGAAGAGGAAGCCGAACAGGAAGTGGGCCGCCGCCGTCCATTGCACGCGGCCGGCCCCAAGCGTGGCGATCCAGGCGAAGACCTGGATGCCGCTCGGCACCGCTACCGCCATGCTGGCGGCGGAGAAGAAGCTGAGGGACAGCGACGGGATGCCGGTGGCGAACATGTGGTGGACCCACAGCCCGAAGCTGAAGAAGCCGGTCCCCACCAGCGCCAGCACCACCCAGTTGTGGCCGACCAGCGGCCGGCGGGCCAGCGTCGGCACCATCATCGACACCAGGCCGGCGGCCGGCAGGAAGATGATATAGACCTCCGGGTGCCCGAAGAACCAGAACAGGTGCTGCCAGAGCAGCGGGTCGCCGCCCTTGGCGGCGATGAAGAAGGGCCAGTGGAAGGCGCGCTCGATCTCCAGCAGCCCGGTGGCGACGATGACCGCGGGGAAGGCGAAGATGATCATCCCCGCCATCACCAGCATCGACCAGGCGTAGATCGGCAGCTTGTCCAGCGTCATGCCGGGCGGGCGGGTGCGCAGGATGCCGACCACGATCTCGATGGCGCCGGCGATGGCGGAAATCTCGATGAAGCCGATGCCCAGCAGCCAGAAGTCGGCGTTGATGCCGGGCGAGAATTCGTAGCTGGTCAGCGGCGGGTACATGAACCAGCCGCCGTCCGGGGCGGCGTCGAAGACCAGCGAGCAGAAGAAGGCGACCCCGCCGAAGAAATAGGCCCAGAAGGCGAAGGCCGACAGCCGGGGAAAGGGAAGGTCGCGCGCCGCCAGCATCGCCGGCAGCATGTAGACGCCGATGGCCTCGACGATCGGCACGGCGAACAGGAACATCATGCCGGTGCCGTGGACGGTGAAGAACTGGTTGTAGGTGCCGTGGTCGAGCAGCCCGTTCTCCGGCACCGCGAGCTGGACCCGCATGACCAGCGCCAGCAGCCCGGCGACCGCGAAGAACAGCAGGGCGGTGCCGATGTACCAGACGCCGACGATGTTGTTGTTCAGCTCGGTCAGCAGCGACAGGCCGCGCGGCATCCGCCAGACGCGGCGCAGGGCCGTCTCCTCCCCCGCCGGGCGGGGAAGCGGGCTGGGCATGCCGTCGCGGCCGCCGGTGGGATTCACGCTCATTTCAGGCTCTCCAGCCAGGCGGCCATGGCATGCAGGGTGTCGCCGTCCATCACGTCGAAGGACGGCATGCGGCTTTCGGGCTTGATGTGCTGGGCGGCCTGGATCCAGGCGGCGATCGTCTCCACCCGGTTGGGCAGCGTTCCGGCGGCCAGCGACGGCCGGGCGCCGATGCCGCTGAGGTCCGGGCCGACGAGGCCGTCGGCGGCCGTGCCGTGCACGGCGTGGCACGCATGGCAGCCGACGGCGAAGAAGGCGTCGCGCCCGCGGGCCAGTTCGGGCGTCGCCGGCTCGGGCGGCGGGCGGCGGCGGGCGGCGAGCCAGGCGTCGAACTCGCCGGCCGGCAGGACGCGGACGTCGAAGGCCATCAGGGCGTGCTGGGCGCCGCAATATTCGGCGCACTGGCCGCGGTAGAGGCCGGGCCTCTCGGCGACGACCGGCAGCCGGTTCACATGGCCGGGGATCATGTCGATCTTGCCGGCCAGCGACGGCACCCAGAAGCTGTGGATGACGTCGGCGCTCGTCACCCGCAGCTCGACCGGCCGGCCGGCCGGCAGCACGATCTCGTTGGCGCCCCGCACCGGATCGGCGCCGTCCGCATGATAGCGGACGTCCCACCACCACATGACGCCGGTGACCTCGACCACCAGCGCCGGGTCGGGCGCCAGGACGGCGAGGCGACGGGCCAGCCCGAATTCGTGGATCTGCAACGCCGTCAGCGTGACCACCGGGAACAGCAGGCCGCCGCCGACCACCCAGGACAGGCGGCCGGGAAAGCGTTCCGGCCGCGCCAGGGCGGCGTAGAGCGCCAGCCCCATCACCGCCAGGAAGATGACCGTGCCGCCGACGAACAGAGCCCAGCCGGTCACCAGGATGTCGCGGGCGGCGGCCCCGGCGGCGTCCAGCGCCGACTGCCGCCCCTCGCAGGCAGCGAGGACGGCCGGCAGGCCGGCGAGCATGCAGGCCCGCAAGAGGTAGCGTCCGGTCCGTCCCACCGCCATGCGTCCCGTTCCGCCGTGCCGTTGACCCGATGCCTCCCCGGTTCAACGCAGCATGGGCTGGGCGGTTTCATCGGGGAGCGCCGATTTCCCGCGGATTGCAGGGGGATGGCTCCAGGCGTCCGGTCGGGAAGACGGGAAAAAGGATGGTGCCGGAATTCCCGGCCCGAAAAGGGTCGTCCATCTGTGGCATTGCCAATCGGCCGCCCGGTGCAAAGCTGAACAAGCGTTTGCGCAGCTCCCGGCCGCGGGAGAGGCGCCTGGACCGTGACCGGCGGATGGACCCGGATCGAAACCGGCGGGACGCGGCGGCAAAGCCGTTCCTCACCCATGCCCGCTGCGGCGGTGCAGGCAAGGACAGGGAGAGCAGGCATGGGCCAGGACCGGGATGGGAACCGGGGTTGGGGCCGGAGGTCGGGCCAGAGGTCGGATTGGGGCCGTCGGGAGGCCACCGCCGTAGCCGTAGCCGGAGCCGGCCCGGCCGGGGCCTGAGCGATGCCCGGGGTCTTCAGTCCGGCCGCGAACATCGCGACCAAGCTGGTGCTGTACGCGCTGCTCGCGGGGCTGGTCACGCTGGCCGGCGGCGCCTGGTTCTTTCCCAACACCACCTACGCGACGCGGCAGGGCATCGCGGTGCCGCAGCCGGTGCCGTTCAGCCACGACCACCATGTCTCCGGCCTCGGGCTGGACTGCCGCTACTGCCACAGCGCGGTCGAGGTCTCGGCCAACGCCGGCCTGCCGCCGACCCACACCTGCATGACCTGCCATTCGCAGATCTGGACGAACGCGGAGATCCTGGCGCCGGTGCGGCGGAGCCTGGCCGACGGCGAGCCGATCCGCTGGAACCGCGTCAACACCCTGCCCGACTACGTCTTCTTCAACCACAGCATCCATGTCGCCAAGGGCGTCGGCTGCACGACCTGCCACGGGCCGGTCGACACCATGCCCCTGACCTGGAAGGGAGCGAGCCTGCGGATGAGCTGGTGCCTCGACTGCCATCGCAACCCGGCCCCCAACCTGCGCCCGCGGGAGGAGGTGTTCGACACCGACTGGCGGCGGACCGCCGCGACGCCCACGGGCGAGACGCTGATGGCGCGCTACCACATCCATCCCGAAAGCCTGACCGACTGCTCGGTATGCCACCGATGAGCCGGCGGGACGCAGACGACCGCGGCGGAGCGCGGTCCGCAGGGCTGGCGCGGGACGTCGCGGGGCGGCTGGCCGGAAAGAGCGGCCGGGCGCTGTGGCGCAGCCTGGACGAGCTGGCGGGCGAACCGCGCGTGCTGGAGATGCTGCGCAACGAGTTCCCCGGCCTGCCCGACCTGGCCGAGGCGCGGGTCGGCCGGCGCCGGATCCTGGAGCTGATGGGCGCCTCCTTCGCGCTGGCCGGCCTGTCGGGCTGCGGCGGGGGAGAGGCGCCGGACGAAGCCATCCCCTATGTCGTGGCCCCCCCCGGCGTGGTGCCGGGAGTCGCCCGGCATTTCGCAACCGCCGTCACCCGCGGCGGCTATGCCGACGGCGTGATCGTCACCCACCAGATGGGCCGCCCGGTGCAGGTGGAGGGCAATCCCGAGCATCCCGCCAGCCTGGGGGCACTCGACCCGATCATCCAGGCCAGCATCCTCGACCTCTACGACCCCGACCGCTCGCGCACCGTGCTGAAGGCCGGGCGGATCGCCGGTGCCGACGCGCTGGTGAAGGCGCTGTCCGACCGCGCCGCCGCGCTTGCGGCACGCGGCGGCGAGGGGTTGCGCATCCTCAGCGGCACCGTCACCTCCCCCACCCTGGCCGGCCAGATCGGGGCGCTGCGGCAGCGCTTCCCCGCGCTGCAGTGGCACCGCTGGGAAGCGGACGGGCGCGACACGCTGCGGGCCGGCGCCATGCTCGCCTTCGGCCGGCCGGTCGACAGCGTGCTGCATCTGGACCAGGCGAGGGTGATCCTGGCGGTGGAGAGCGATATCCTCGACGGCGCCCCCGGCCACCTGCGCTACGCCCGCGACTTCGCGCGCCGCCGCCGCGCCGCGGAGGAGGGCGATGTCGGCGGCATGAGCCGCCTCTACGCGGTGGAAAGCGTGCCGACGCTGGCCGGCGCCCGCGCCGACCACCGATTCGCCCTGCGCCCGCACGAGGTGGAGGCGGTGGTGCGGGCGCTCGCCGCCACGCTGGGCGCCGGGCCGGCGGAGTGGCGCCAGGGCGCGCCCGGACGGATGGCGACCGCCGTCGACGCCATGGCCCGCGACCTCGCCGCCAACCGCGGCGCCGTCCTGGTCCATGCCGGGCCGGCCCAGCCGGCGGCGACCCATGCCCTGGTCCATGCCATCAACGCCGCACTCGGCGCGCCGGGCCGGACGGTGACCTACATCGAGCCGGTGGAGGCGGAGCCGGTCGACCATGGGGAGTCGCTGGACCGCCTCGCCGCCGACATGATCGGCGGGCGGGTCGACACCCTGCTGGTCCTGGGGTGCAACCCGGTCTTCACCGCGCCGGCCGACCTGGACTTCGCCGCCGCGCTGGCGGCGGTGCCGGTCTCGGTCCATCTCGGCACCGCGGTCGACGAGACGGCCATGCACTGCACCTGGCATGTGCCGGAGGCGCACGAGTTCGAGCGCTGGGGCGACGCGCGGGCCTTCGATGGCACCGTCACCATCCTGCAGCCGCAGGTGAAGCCGCTGTGGGGCGGCTGGTCGCCGCACGAGCTGCTGGCCGTGCTGGGCGGAGAGACGCGGCCGGACGGCCATGCCATCGTCCGCGCCGCCTGGGCGCGGCGGTTCGACGGAAGCGGCGGCGGGACGGACGAGGCGGACGGGCGCCGCTGGGCGGACGCCGTGCGCAGCGGCGTGGTGCCGGACAGTGCCGCGGCCGAGGCGGCGGTGTCCGTGGCGCCGGGCCTCGCCGGGCGCCTGCCGCCGGCATCGGTCGGTCCGGAGGGCGGCGCGCCGACCGCGCTGTTCCGCCCCGACCCCTGGCTGCGCGACGGGCGCTACGCCAATCTCGGCTGGCTGCAGGAGCTGCCGCGGCCCTTCACCACCCTGACCTGGGACAACGCCGTGCTGATGGCCCCGGCCACCGCCGCGCGGCTCGGCCTCGCCAACGAGGACGTGGTGGCAGTGACGGCGGCGATGACGGGGGCGGCCGGCAGCGTCGAGGCCCCTGTCTGGACGGTGCCCGGCCATGCCGAGGATTGCATCACCCTGCCCTTCGGCTTCGGCCGCAAGGTGGCCGGCCGCGTCGGCCGCGGCGTCGGGTTCGACGCCTTCCGGCTGCGCACGAGCGACCATCCCTGGGAACTGCCGGGGGTCGAGCTGCGCCGGACCGGGAAGATCCGGCGCCTCGCGGTGACCCAGCACCACCAGATGATCGATTCCCCCGACCTCGTGCGCCATGCGACGCTGGACGAGTTCCGGCGGAACCCGACCTTCGCCAAGCGCCCGGAGCCGGAGCAGTCGCTCTATCCCGCCTACGAGTATCCCCGCAATGCCTGGGCGATGGCGATCAACCTGGACTCCTGCATCGGCTGCAACGCCTGCACCGCCGCCTGCCAGGCCGAGAACAACATCGCGGTCGTCGGCAAGGAGGAGGTGCTGCGGAACCGGCAGATGCACTGGATCCGCATCGACACCTGGTACGAGAGCGGCACGGAGGGCGGCGCGGCAGGGCGCGGCGAACCGGAACAGACGCTGTTCCAGCCGATGACCTGCATGCATTGCGAGAACGCGCCCTGCGAGGTGGTCTGCCCGGTCGGCGCCACCATGCACGACACCGACGGGCTGAACGTGATGGTCTACAACCGCTGCGTCGGCACCCGCTTCTGCTCGAACAACTGCCCCTACAAGGTACGGCGGTTCAACTACTTCAACTATTCGGAGGACGACAGCCGCCTGTCGCTGTCCTGGAACCCCGACGTGTCGGTGCGCCCGCGCGGCGTCATGGAGAAATGCACCTACTGCATCCAGCGCATCCGCGAGGCCCGCATCGCCGCCGACCGCGAGAACCGGCCGATCCGCGACGGCGAGGTGAAGACCGCCTGCCAGCAGGCCTGCCCGGCCGAGGCCATCGTCTTCGGCGACGCCAACGATCCCGACAGCGCGGTCAGCCGGCGCCAGGCGAGCCCGCTCGACTACGGCGTGCTGACCGAGCTGAACACCCGGCCGCGCACCAGCTACCAGGCGCGGCTGCGCAACCCGAACCCCGAGATCGCGGAGGGCCGGGACGATGCCTCCCACTCCTGACGCGGTCGCCGGGCCGGACAGCGCGCACCCGGTGATCGAACCCGGCGTGACGGCGATGTCGGTGACCGCGCATGTCAGCGACCTTGTGCTGGAACGGCGCACGCCGCTGTGGTGGTGGGTCGGGTTCGGCCTTTCGCTGGCGCTGCTCGGCGTGTTCGCCGTGGCACTGGGCTGGCTGTTCATCCGCGGCGTCGGCATCTGGGGGATCGACTGGCCGATCTCCTGGGGCTTCGCCATCGGCAACTATGTCTGGTGGGTGGGGATGGCCAGCGGCGGGACGCTGATCTCCGCCCTGTTCTTCCTGACCCGGTCGGACTGGCGCAGCGCCACCAGCCGCATCGCGGAATCGATGACGGTCTTCTGCGTCGCCTGCGCCGGCATCATGCCGGTCATCCATCTCGGGCGCTGGTGGTATTTCTACTGGCTGTTCCCCTATCCCAACACCATGTCGCTGTGGCCGCAGTTCCGCAGCCCGCTGCACTGGGATTTCGTCGCCATCCTGGCCTATGTGATGGGGTCGGTGCTGTTCTGGTATGTCGGGCTGATCCCCGACCTCGCCACCCTGCGCGACCGGGCGCGGCGGCGCTGGCAGCGGCTGCTGTACGGCGTGATGGCGATGGGCTGGCAGGGATCGTCGGGCCACTGGCGCCAGTTCAAGATGCTGTACCTGATCCTGGCCGCGCTGATGGCGCCGCTGGTCTGCTCCATCCACAGCATCGTCGGGCTGGACTTCGCCGGCGGCCTGACGCCGGGCTGGCACGAGACGCAGTTCCCGCCCTATTTCGTCTTCGGCGCCGCGCTGTCGGGCTTCGCGGTGGTGCTGATGCTGGTGATGCCGCTGCGCCGCGCGCTCGATCTCCACGGCGTCATCACGCCGCGCCATGTCGACGTCCTGGCCCGGCTGATGCTGACCGCCAGCCTGCTGCTGTCCTACTGCTACCTGATGGAAGTGTTCATGCCCTTCTACCGGGGGGAGAGGGCCGACATCATCCAGGTGATGGCGCAGCTCGGCGGCTACTACGCCCCCTGGTACTGGGCGAAGATCGTCCTCAACGGCGTGATCCCCCAACTCCTGTGGTTCCGCCGGGTGCGCCGGAACCAGCCGCTGCTGTTCCTGGTGGCGCTGGGCGTGGTCGTCGGCATGTGGATCGAGCGGTTCGTCATCGTCGTCGGCAGCCTGCACCGCAACCATTCGGAATCGAGCTGGTTCATCTTCGTCCCCACCGTCTGGGACTGGGCGACGCTGGCCGGGTCGGTCGGGCTGTTCCTGACCGGCTTCTTCCTGCTGCTGCGCTTCATCCCGATGGTCTCGATGTTCGAACTGCGCGAGCTGATCCACAAGAAGACGGCGGGAGACGGCCGATGACCGCCCGCCCCGCATCGCACCGCGACCACACCGGCCGGGGCACCGGCCATGCGCTCCGCGGGACGGTCGCGGCCTTCGACCATCCCGACGCCATGCTGGAGGCGCTGCGCCGCCTGCGGCAGGCCGGCTTCTCGCGGCTGGAGGTCTACAGCCCCTATGCGGTGGAGGAGGTGGACGAGCTGCTGGGCCGCAAGCGGGCGGCCCTGCCGCTGGTGGTCGCGGCCGCCGGCGTGCTGGGCGGGATCGGCGGCTTCTTCCTGCAATACTGGGGCATGGCGGTGAGCTATCCGCTGAACATCGGCGGACGGCCGCTGAACAGTTGGCCGGCCTTCAGCACCAGCACCTTCGAGATCTCGGCGCTGTGCATGCTGCTGGCCGGGCTGCTGGCCTTCTGCGCCGCCTGCCGCCTGCCCCGCCCCTACGACCCGATCTTCGACGTGCCGGGGTTCGAGCAAGCCTCGCAGGACCGTTTCCTGATCTGGATCGCCGCACGCGAGGGCCGCGACGACCGCGCGCTTCTGCACACCCTGCTGCCCGAGGGCCAGGGCGTCCGCATCGACGAGGTGCCGGCATGACCGCGCGGGCCGCGCCCGCCCTCCTGACGGCCATCCTCCTGCCGGCCGTACTCCTATTGGCCGCGGCGCTGCTGGGGGCTTGCGACAACATGGCCAAACAGCCGCGCGACAAGACATGGACCCCGGCCGGGCGGACGGCGGACGGCGACCCGGACCGCAAGTCCTGGCCGCCGGTGCCGCCCGCCGACGCCATCGCGCGGGAGGACGTGGCGCAGCCGCCCCCCGCCCTGACGCCGGCGCTGCTGGAACGCGGCCGCGAGCGCTACGAAATCTACTGCACGCCCTGCCACGGCTATGCCGGCGACGGCGACGGCATGATCGTGCGGCGCGGCTTCCCGCACCCACCCTCCTTCCACGGCGACGCCCTGCGCACGGCGCCGACCCGGCATTTCTACGACGTCGTCACCAACGGCTGGGGTGCCATGTACTCCTACGCCGACCGCGTCGGGCCGGATGACCGCTGGGCCATCGCCGCCTATATCCGGGCGTTGCAGGCCAGCCAGAACACCGCGGCGGCCGACCTGCCGCCCGGCCTGCCGCCAGCGGCACGGGAGGCGCTGAAATGAGATGCCGGTCGTCCCTCGCCCTCTCCCTCCTGCTGGCGGCGGCCGGTGGGGCGGCCTGCGCCGCCGGTGCGCTGGTCGATCCGCAGGCGGTGCTGCGGGGCTGGCTCGCCTCGCTCGCCTTCTGGATCGGGCTGCCGCTCGGCGCCATGATGCTGCTGTTCGCCCACGACCTGACCGGCGGGCGCTGGGGTGCCGCGGCGGTGCCGCCGCTGCGCGCCATGGTCGCGGCGCTGCCGCTGGCGCTGCTGCTGCTGCTGCCGGTCCTGGTCTGGCTCCCCCAGATCTATCCCTGGGCGCGCCCCGAGGAGGCGGCGCATCTGAGGAACCAGTTCTACCTGAACACGCCGTTCTTCCTTGCGCGCGCGGCGACCTACGCGGTGGTGTGGCTGCTGCTGGCGTGGGCGGCGCTGCGGCGCCCGGGCACCGGCGCCAACCCCGTCGCGGCACCGGGGCTGATCCTGCTGGGCCTGACCGGCAGCTTCGCCGCCGTCGACTGGATGATGTCGGTCGAGCCGGACTGGGGCTCCAGCATCTACGGGATGATGATCATCAGCGGGCAGTTGCTGGGCGCGCTGGCGCTGGCGACGCTGGCGGCCGTTCTTGGCGGGCGGCCGGATGGAGGAAGGGTGGATGGCGGGCGGGTGGATCCTGGCCAAAGGAACGACCTGGGCAGCCTGCTGATCGCGGCGGTCCTGCTGTGGTTCTACCTGTCCTTCATGCAGTTCCTGATCGTCTGGCAGGAGAACCTGCCGCAGGAGATCACCTGGTACGTCCGGCGGCTGGCCGGCGGCTGGGGCTGGACGGCGGTGCTGGGTGCGCTGGCGCAGGGGGCGGTGCCCTTCCTCGCCCTGGTCTGGTGGCCGGTGAAGCGCAGCCGCCGCGGTCTGGCCGCGGTCTGCGCCCTGCTGCTGGCGGCGCACCTGATGGAATGCTGGTGGCTGATCCTGCCGGGGCTGGAGGGCGGCTTCACCTGGTTCGCCCCGGCCGCCGCGCTGGCGATGGGCGGGGCCGGGGCGGCGGTGTTCCTCCGGCGGCTGGGCCGCCGGGGAGCAGGGCGTGCGCCGGCCCGGGCGGCGGACGGCCACGTCGCCGCCCCCGCGGCCTTGCCGGACGGAGCCCGCCATGGATGAGTCCGCGCGCATGAACCGCCCGAGGCGCACCGGCATCGCCGCGCTGGCGGCGGCCCTGCTGCCCGGCCGCCGCCGGGGCGGTGGACGCCCGCCCGACGCCGGGGAGGCGGAGCGGCACACCCCCGCCACCCGCTTCGAGACGCGCGACACGCCGCCCTGGCTGATCCTGCTGCTGGGCGCGCTGGCGGCCGGGCTGCTCGGGCTGGTGGTGGTGGCGCTGCTGCTGATCTTCCCGGACGCCACCGGGAAGGAGCATAAGGCGCTATCCGTCCCGATGCCGGAGCCGGCGCTGCAGGTCGATCCCCCCGCCGACTTCCAGCGCTACAAGGCGCAGGCGATGGACCGGCTGGCGGGCTTCGGCTGGATCGACCGCGGGCGCGGCATCGTCCATGTCCCGATCGCCGACGCGATGCGTCGGATCGCCGAGCGGGGCATCCCCGATTGGCCGGCGGATGCGCGACGGGATGCGCGGGCGGATGCGGGGCGGGAGGGGCGGCGATGAGGACGATCCAGGCCCTTGCCCTGGCCCTCTGGATGCTGGCCGCCTGGATGCCGGCCGCTCCGGCGGCGGCGCTCGGCACGCCGTCCGCCCTGCTGCCGTCCGGCTTCGCGGATCTGGCCTTCGACCAGCATCCGGGCGCGCGGCTGCCGCGGGACGTCGTGCTGCGCGACGGCGGCGGGCGCGAGGTCGCGACCGGCAGCCTGTTCGACCGCGGGCGGCCGCTGGTGCTGGTGTTCGACTATTTCCGCTGCACCACGCTGTGCGGCGTGGTGCTGGGCGACCTGGCGGCGGCGCTGCGGACCGTGCCGCTGTCCCCTGGCAAGGACTACGAGGTGATGGCGGTCAGCATCGACCCGGAGGATCGGCCGGCCGACGCCCGGGCCCTGTTGGACCGGCATTTCGACCGCGACCCGCGGCTGGCCGGCGCCATCCACGCGCTGGTCGGCGAGCCGCGGGAGGTGGCGCGCCTCGCCGGGGCGGCCGGCTTCCCCTACCGCCGCGACGAGGCGACCGGCCAGTACGCCCATCCGGCGGGCGTGGTGCTGGTATCGCCGGGGGGAACCGTCTCCCGCTACATCCTGGGCGTCGGCTACGACCCGATGGACCTGCGGCTCGGGCTGGTCGACGCCGCGGGCGGGGCCGTCGGCTCGGTCGCCGACCATATCCTGCTGCTGTGCTACGGCTACGATCCGGCAGAGGGCAGATACAACGCCGCGGTGGGCCGCCTGATGCAGGCGACCGGCGCGCTGTCGGTGCTGGCGCTGGGGCTGGTGATCGCCCGCGCCGCCCGCCGGACGGGGAGGCCGTGACCGCCGCCATGGGAAGCATGCAGATCCTCCCCGCCACCGCGTCGAGCCATGCCGCCGACATGGACTGGCTGTTCGCGGCGCTGGTCGGCACCAGCGGCTTCATCCTGCTGCTGGTCTTCGGGCTGATGATCACCTTCTGCGTCCGCTACCGGGCGAACAGCAAGGTCGAGCGCGGCAACCGGCTGGGCCGCACCTGGCGGCTGGAGGCCGCCTGGACCGCCGCCACCTTCGCCGCCTTCCTCGCCCTCTATTTCTGGGGTGCCGACCTCTACATCCGCATCCACCGGCCGCCGCCGGACGCCACCGACGTCTATGTCGTCGGCAAGCAGTGGATGTGGAAGATCGAGCATGCCGGCGGCCAGCGCGAGATCGACAGCCTGCATGTGCCCGTCGGCCGGCCGGTGCGGCTGGTGCTGACCTCGCAGGACGTGATCCACGACTTCGCCATCCCGGCCTTCCGCATCCGCCAGGACGCCGTGCCCGGCCGCTACGAGACGCTGTGGTTCACCCCGACCGAGGTCGGCGAATACCCGCTGTACTGCGCCGAGTTCTGCGGCACCTACCATGCCCGGATGGGCGGCAGCGTCGTCGTGATGGAGCCGTCCGATTTCCAGCGCTGGCTGGACGGCCAGGGCGCCGGGCCCAGCCTCGCCCAGGAGGGCGAGGCGCTGTTCCGGCAGTATGGCTGCAGCGGCTGCCATGGTGCCGCCAGCACCGTCCACGCACCGCGGCTGGAGGGCCTGTTCGGCCGCCCGGTCCCGCTGGAGGGCGGCGGCACCGTCATCGCCGACGACCGCTACATCCGGGATTCGATCCTGCTGCCGAGGTCGGAGATCGCCGCCGGCTATCCGCCGGTCATGCCGTCCTTCGCCGGGCAGATCGGCGAGGACGAGCTGCTGAAGCTGGTCGCCTACATCAAGTCGCTGGCCGACAGGACGGCCGGAAACACAGAAGCCGGCCCCCCGGCCGGCGGCAAGCAGGCCGGCCCCCCGGCCGGCAGCGCGGAAAAGGACGCCCGATGACCACCGCGACCGTGACCGGAAAGACGGACGAGCCCGTCGTCGGAACCAGGAACTACCTGACCGAGGGCGGCGTCACCCTGCGGTCCTGGCTGCTGACCAGGGACCACAAGCGGATCGCCATCCTCTACACCCTGTCGATCACCCTGTTCTTCTTCGTCGGCGGCGCCGCGGCGACGCTGATCCGGCTGAACCTGGTGACGCCGCCCGGCATCTTCACGCCGGACGTCTACAACCGGCTGTTCACGCTGCACGGCATCGTGATGGTCTGGTTCTTCCTGATCCCGTCGATCCCCAACACGATGGGCAATTTCCTGATCCCGCTGATGATCGGGGCCAAGGACCTGGCCTTTCCACGCCTGAACCTGCTGAGCTGGTACCTCTACATGGCGGCCGGGCTGCTGGCGCTGTTCGCCATCGTCATCGGCGGGGTCGACACCGGCTGGACCTTCTACACGCCCTTCTCGTCGATGTACTCCAACGGCTACGTCGTGCTGGCGCTGGCGGCGGTGTTCACCGCCGGCTTCTCGTCGATCCTGACCGGGCTGAACTTCATCGTCACCACCCACAGGATGCGGGCGCCGGGCATGACCTGGTACCGGCTGCCGGTGTTCGTCTGGTCGAACTACGCGACCTCGATCATCATGGTGCTGGCGACACCGGTGCTGGCGATCACGCTGGCGCTGGTGGCGGTGGAGCGGCTGCTGCAGGTGGGCATCTTCGACCCGGCGCTGGGCGGCGACCCGCTACTGTTCCAGCACCTGTTCTGGTTCTACTCCCACCCCGCGGTCTACATCATGATCCTGCCGGGCTTCGGCGTGATCAGCGAGGTGGTGCCCTGCTTCGCCCGCAAGCCGCTGTTCGGCTACAAGTTCGTGGTGTGGTCGAGCATCACCATCTCGGTGATCGGCTTCTTCGTGTGGGCGCACCACATGTTCGTCGCGGGCATCTCGCTCTACGCCGGGCTGGTCTTCTCGCTGCTGAGCTACGTCATCGCGGTGCCGTCGGCGATCAAGGTGTTCAACTGGACCGCCACCCTGCACAAGGGCTGGATCAGCTTCGACGCGCCGATGCTCTATGCGCTGGGGTTCATCGGGCTGTTCACCATCGGCGGGCTGACCGGGCTGTTCCTCGCCAACCTGGCCTTCGACGTCCACGTCACCGACACCTACTTCGTCGTCGCCCATTTCCACTACATCATGGTCGGCGGCATGGTCAGCGCCTATTTCGCCGGGCTGCATTACTGGTGGCCCAAGGTGACGGGGCGGCTCTACCATGAATGGTGGGCGCGCATCGCGGCATTGCTGATCTTCTTCGGCTTCAACCTGACCTTCTTCCCGCAGTTCATCCTCGGCTATCTCGGCATGCAGCGGCGCTACTTCTCCTACGCGCCGGAATTCCAGCTCTGGAACATCTTCTCCTCGGCCGGCGCCTCGGTGCTGGCGGTCGGCTACGTCCTGCCCTTCTTCTACCTGGGCTGGTCGCTGTTCCGCGGCCAGCGCGCCGGCGCCAACCCGTGGGCGGCGACCGGCCTGGAGTGGCAGACCAGCTCGCCACCGCCCACCCACAATTTCGACCGGACGCCCACCGTCACGCGGCCACCCTACCAGTACCGGCCGGAGCCGGAGCCCCAGGATGTCTGACGCACGGCGGGAGCCCTGGCCCGATCCCTCGCCCGAACCCCAGTACGCGACGATGGCGCAGCAGGCGGAAGCGGCGTCCTTCGGCATGTGGGTGTTCCTGGCCACCGAGGTGCTGTTCTTCGGCGGGATGCTGCTCGCCTATGCCTGGGCGCGCGGCAGCTTTCCCGCGGGCTTCGCCGAGGCCGGCCGCCACACCAAGATCTTCATCGGGTCGGTGAACACCGTGGTGCTCCTGACCAGCAGCTTCACCATGGCCTGGGCGGTGAATGCCGCCGAGCACGGGCGGCGCCGGCCGACGGCGTGGCTGCTGGCGGCCACCGCGCTGCTGGCGCTGCTGTTCCTGGCGCTGAAGGGCGTCGAGTACCACCAGGAGTGGACCGAGCATCTGGTGCCGGGGCTGAACTTCCGCGAGGAGGGCCCGAACGCGCATGCGGTCGAGCTGTTCTACTTCCTCTATTTCATGTTGACCGGCATCCATGGCATCCACGTCACGATCGGCATCGGCCTGATCGCCGTCACGATGGTGCGGGCTTGGCGCGGCGCCTTTTCCGAGCGTTATTACACGCCGGTGGAGGTCACCGGGCTCTACTGGCACTTCGTCGACATCGTCTGGATCTTCCTCTACCCGCTGATCTATCTGGTCGGACGGAGCGGCCCATGAAGTCACCGTCTCCGAAGGGCCTGCCGCGCGCGCTGCTGCTCACCTGGGTGGCACTGCTGGCGCTGCTGGCGGCGACGCTGGCCCTCGCCTACGTGCCGATGAGCGGCCCGCTGAACGTCGCGGTGGCGCTCGGCATCTCGGCGGGGAAGGCGCTGCTGGTGCTGGCGGTGTTCATGAAGCTGTTCCGCGCCTCCGCCCTCACCCGCGCCGCCGCCGCGGCCGGGCTGTTCTGGCTGGGCATCCTGTTCGCCCTCGCGGCGACCGACTACCTGACCAGGACGGTGGAGCCGGCGGGCGAGCTGTCCGCCCCGACGGGGCGCAACCTGCCGGCGGAGGGCCGGTGACGCGGGCGTTGCAGCCGGTTCGACGAAAGGATGGTCCCCCATGCGCTCCGATGCCACCAGCCGACTGGTCGATGCCGTGGTGCGAACCCGGCGGATGATGGCCGCCGGCCGGCAGGAGGCCACCGCACGCTTCTGCGACGACGACGGCGACCGCGATGGCCGCAAGCGGACGGTGCTGGAGCAGATCCGCGACCTGCACGACCGCATCATCCTGCCGATCGTCGACTCCCGGCAGCCGATCGTCCGCGAGGTCGGGACCGTCTGGTTCCAGGAGGACGTCAACCTGCTCCACGAGATGCCGCGGGCGGTGGTCCATTTCGTGTCACGCGATACCGACAAGGCGGCGCCGCGCGCCTACATGACCATCCATGTCGGGGAGGACGGGACCACCTCGGTCTCGCAGAACTTCCTGACCCCGGTGAAGACGACCGATGTGGCGACCCTCCGCCTCGACGACCTGCACAGCGAAACCGTCGCCCGGCTGGTCGACGAGTTCCTTGCCAAGGCGATGCAGGGCTGACGCCCCTCCCGCAAGGCCACGGAAGGACAGCTTGAGCGCGAGAAAAGCCTCCAAATTGGAGGTGGGAGCACACGCTTCGGCAGTAACCATGCTCCACGCCTGTGCAACGACACATTGTTCAGACACTAATGTTTCAAAGACAGTTCATTGTATAGGAGGGGGGAATGATTCCTATTAGCGGAGGCTACACCACTTATTCCGCCGAAGAATGCAAGCGTCTGGAGATGCTGCTGCAAAAGCTGGAGCAGGAATCCCTACTTGTCAGGGCCGAAACTTCACCGTATCTCCGCAAGATGCTCGATGCCCGGATCGACGACGTCGCAAGACGATTGGGCCTGTTGGCGGCACTGTCGCCGAATGGACGGCGCGGCCTCGCAGACTCCAACAATGGCGGGCTCCACACCCAACGGGCGCACTGACTTTACGAAAGTTTATTTTCCGTCTTCCCAACAGATTTCTGACGCGGTGGAAGAGGCGATTGGCCACTTTCCACCGTTTTTTTGTTTACCGTGACGGCGGCTGCCGGATCGATCCGCCGCGCCCCAGCCGGAACGGGAGACAACACCAGTGCCAGACGCCAGCGACAGCGGCCTCGACCGGGACCAGCAGGACGAGGTCAAGGAGCGGTCCAATCCCCCCGCCCTGATCCTGCACGAGGCCATCCGCGTCGAAGGGCAGCAGGAACTGGAACGGCCGGCCTCCTCGCTGCTGTGGTCGGGGCTGGCCGCCGGCTTGTCGATGGGGTTCTCGATGGTCGGCGAGGCGCTGATCACGACCCATCTGCCCGACGAGCCGTGGCGGCCGCTGATCGCCAGCTTCGGCTACTGCTTCGGCTTCCTGATCGTCATCCTCGGCCGCCAGCAACTGTTCACCGAGAACACGCTGACGGTGATCCTGCCGCTGCTCCACCGCTGGTCGACGCGGTCGCTGCTGCAGGTGCTGCGGCTGTGGGTCCTGGTGTTCGCGGCGAACATCGCCGGCACGCTGCTGTTCGCCGCCTTCGCCGCCGGGACGGAGGCCTTTTCCGAACCCATGCGCGCCGCCTTCGTCGAGCTCGGGAAGACCGCCGCACGCTCCGGCTTCATGACGACGCTGCTGCACGGCGTGCTCGCCGGCTGGCTGATCGCGCTGCTCGTGTGGATCACGCCGGCCGTCGGGCAGGCGCGCTTCTTCGTCATCGTCGCCCTGACCTGGCTGATCGCGCTCGGCAAGTTCGCCCATGTCGTCGCCGGGTCGGCGGAGGTGTCCCTCGCGGTCATGGCCGGCCCGATCGGCTGGGGCGATTACGCCTTCGGCTTCCTGCTGCCGTCGCTGATCGGGAACGTGCTGGGTGGCGTCGGGCTGGTGGCGCTGATCAACCATGCGCAAGTTCGGCAGGACCGGTGAGGGACGGCCCCTCCGCCTTTCGGGGTCCGCCTTTCTATCCCGCCCGTCCGACTTTCTCCGGGAAACCTGCCGGCCGTCCGCGGCGTTGTCGAAAGCGACGATGGCAGAACCGTCCGGAGGCGACGCATGACCGCCGGTGACGCGGCAGGGGAGAAACCGTCCTACGAGGACAACCGGTCCTTCCTGGTCGGGCTGGCGCGGGCCTTCGCCGGCGCGCTGATCTTCTCGCTGCCCATGCTGATGACCATGGAGATGTGGTGGATCGGCTTCTACATGAGCCCCTGGCGGCTGGCCCTGCTGCTGACGCTCATGATTCCGCTGCTGGTCGGCCTGTCGGTGGTCAGCGGCTTCAAGGTCAACGCCAGCCTGCGCGACGACGTCGCCGACGCCTTCGTCGCCATCGCGGTGGCTGTGGTGATGTCGACTGTCATCCTGTTCATCTTCAAGGTGCTGACCGTCGACATGCCGGCGCGCGAGATCGTCGGCAAGATCGCCTTGCAGAGCTTCCCGGCCGCCATCGGCGCCATGCTGGCCCGCGACCAGCTCGGCGAGAAGACGCCCGAGAGCACGCAGCGCCAGGCGTCGATGACCTACGGGCAGGAGCTGTTCCTGATGGGCGTCGGGGCGCTGTTCCTCGGCTTCAACGTCGCCCCGACCGAGGAAATGGTGCTGCTGTCCTACATGATGGACCCGTGGCGCGAGATCGCGCTTCTGGTGCTGTCGCTGGTGCTGATGCACGGCTTCGTCTATGCGGTGGAGTTTCCCGGCGGGTCGAAGCCGCGCCCCGGCGTCGGCTTCTGGAGCCTGTTCCTGCGCTTCACCGTCGTCGGCTACGTCCTGGTGCTGGCGATCTGCCTCTTTCTGCTCTGGACCTTCGGCCGGACCGACGGCACCGGCGTCGCGGAGATCCTGAGCGCCACCGTGGTGCTCGGCTTCCCCTGCGCCATCGGGGCCGCGTCGGCCCGCCTGATACTGTGACGGCAAGACGGGAGTGCCTTCCATGGCGATGCACAGCGAGTCGGCCGGCGCCCGCCGGCAGGAGGATGCTTCCCGGGGCGACGGGCAGCAGGAGCATGCGCCGCCGACCTCGCCCTGGGAATGGGTGGCGGCCGGTTTCGGCGTGCTGCTGATCGCGGCGATGATCGGCTACATGGTGCAGTACGGCCTGCGGGAAGGCAGCGCCGTGCCCGGGGACATCAGCGTCGCTGCGGTGGGAACCCAGGCGGGCAGCCATGCCTTCACGGTCCGCTTCAAGGTGAAGAACGAGACCAGCGCCACCGCCGCCGGCCTGCGCGTCCAGGGCGAACTGAAGTCGGGCGACAGGGTGGTCGAGACGGCGGAGACCACCTTCGACTACCTGCCGCCCTATTCGTCGCGCTACGGCGGCCTGATCTTCGAGAACGACCCCAGCCGCTACGAGTTGCACATCACCCCGAGCGGATACAACGAACCATAGCGCCCCGCCCCAGGGCAATCGCATATGGCTCCCTCTCCCGCCCCGGGAGAGGGCATGGAACCGACGGCCGCAGGCCGGACGACTGCAAGGCAGTCGTAGGTGGAATGCGGTCGCGAGCCTTGCGAGCGACCTCGGGGCCCATGCGGAGCATGGGAAGGGTGAGGGGTGATGCAAGAAACCCTGCGGTTCCGGGGTCTTGGAACACCCCCTCACCCTCCCCACTTCGTGGGTCCCCTCCCTCTCCCGGGGCGGGAGAGGGCGATTATCGCCATATGCGATAGCCGTGGCGGCCGCCCCGCCCGGACGCAGTGCCGGTACCCGTCGCGACACCAGCCATGTCCGTCCGGATGATCGACAGCGGCGTCACCCGTGGTTAAATAGCGGCTTCGCCACCGGTGACGGCGGGATGCATCGGCCGCACCGCGGTCGCCGGCAGGCAGTCGCCGCGGGTGGCGGCAGGACAGACAGGACGGGACAGGTCGGACATGGACAAGCTTCACGCGATGCGCGTCTTCGTTCGGGTGGTGGAGGTCAACAGCTTCTCCAAGGCGGCGGACACGCTGGGCCTGCCGCGGGCCTCGGTCACCACGACGATCCAGAACCTGGAGGCGTCTCTGGGGGTGCGGCTGCTGCAGCGGACGACGCGCAAGCTGAACCTGACGCTGGACGGCGCCGCCTACCTGGAAGGGGCCACCCGCATCCTGCAGGAGATCGAGGAGGTCGAATCCTCCTTCACCAGCGCGCGCAAGACGCCGCGCGGGCGGCTGCGCGTCGACATGCCGGGGTCGATCGGCCGGCTGGTGATCATCCCGGCGATCCACGAGTTCCACAACGCCTATCCCGACATCGAGCTGATGCTGGGCCTCAGCGACCGGCCGATCGACCTCATCCAGGAGGGGGTGGACTGCGTGCTGCGCGTCGGCGAGCTGCAGGATTCCAGCCTGATCGCCCGGCGCGTCGGCGCCTTCCGCCCGGTGACCTGCGCCAGTCCCGACTATCTCGCCGCCCATGGCATGCCGCGGAGCCTGGAGGAGCTGGAGCGTCACGTCGCCGTCAAGTATTTCACCCGCACCGGCAAGGTCCACGAACTGAGCTTCGAGCGCGACGGCGAGGAGGTCGAGGTCAAGATGGCCGGCACCGTGTCGGTCAACGACGCCGACGCCTACGTCACCTGCGGCGTCGAGGGGCTGGGCATCGTCCAGGCCGCCCGCTTCATGGCCCTTCCCCACCTGCGCAGCGGCGCCCTGGTGGAGATCCTGCCGGAATGGCGGCCGGCGCTGATGCCGATCTCCGCCCTCTATCCGCAGAACCGCCACCTGTCGCCGAAGGTGCGGGTGTTCGTCGACTGGATCGCCGAGCTTTTCGAGCGCTGCCCGCTGATGCAGGGCGAGGACGTGCCGCTCGACGCCTGCCGCGGCGAGGCCAAGCGGAGCGGGCGGATGGAGAAGGCGGTGCCGGTCGCGGTGGACTCCGTCGCCATGGACGCCGACGGCGCCTGCCTGTGCGTGGTTTGAGAGCACATCACGCGCTGACCTTGCCCCCTCCTAACCTCCCCCGCTTCGCGGGAGAGGGGGTAAGCGCTTGTTCGGAAGGGCGGCGGCAGTCCCTCTCCCGCGGAGCGGGGGAGGTTAGGAGGGGGCGAACACTCACCGTCCATTGTTCGTATCCGGCGAATTGTGTTGCCGTTGACGCGGTATTTATTCGTACGCCCCGAGACGCGACACTCTACCGCAGTGCAATGCGGGAGGGGTGCTGCGGCACCGGCAGGCGATGGGACGGGTCACGGGACGGTCTTCTCGGGCGAAGGGCGAGGATCTGGCGGCGGGCGCGCCCTGCCCGCTGGCGGTCGACGACCGCACCATCGCCGGCCACGCCCAGGACATCCGCCTGCGGCTGTACCGTCCGCTGATCGGGCTGGCGGTGCCGGCCCTGCTCTACCTGCACGGCGGCGGCTTCACCTCCGGCTCGCCGGAGGAGGCCGACGAGACGGCCTCGGCGATCGCCGCGGCGACGCCGGCGGTGGTGGTGTCGGTCGGCTATTCGCTGGCCCCCGCCCACCCCTTCCCCACCGCCGCCCATGATGCCTACCGCGCCGCGCTGTGGACCACCGGCGAGGCGCGCGGCCTGGGGATCGCCCGCGGCGGCCTGGGCGTCGCCGGCTACGACGCCGGCGGGCATGTCGCCACCTCGCTGACCTTCCTGGCCCGCGACCTCGGCGGCGTCGCCATCTCCGCCCAGGCCCTGCTCGGCCCGATGCTCGACCCCAGCCTGACGCGGGCGAGCCGCAACCCGGTCGGCGACGAGGTGTCGCGGCTGTTCGACCCCACCATGGCCGACTGCGCGCGCTGCTACCGCGCCTACCTGCCGGAGGCGGCGCAGCGGATGCACCCCTACGCGGCACCGCTGGAGTCCTGCCGGCTGGCCGGCCTGCCGCCGGCCTTGATCGTCACCGCCCAGAACGACCTGCTGCGCACCGAGGCCGAGCAGTACGCCGCCGGCCTGATCGCCGCCGGCGTGCCGACCGAGGTGACGCGCTTTCCCGCCATTTCCCACGACGCCCTGCCCGGCCACCGGCCGGCGCTGGCCGCCGTGACCAGCTTCTTCCGCCGCCGGCTGACGCCGGCGCGCGCCTGACCCCCATTCAATTCCTCCCGTACCGGAGACGCCTCCCATGTCGAAGTCCCGTTCCAAGTTCGCCCTTCTCCTCCTCGCCGCGGTGGCCGTCGCCGGCGGCGGCGCCGGGATCCTGGTCACCCAGGGCCATGCCGACGCCCCGCAGGCCGCGGCCGCCGCCCCGCCGCCGCCGGAGGTCGACGTGGCCCCGGTGGTGGTGCGCAAGATCACCGACTGGCAGTCCTATTCGGGACGCCTGGAGGCCGTCGACCGGGTGGAGATCCGGCCGCAGGTCGCCGGCGCCATCACCGCCGTGCATTTCCGCAACGGCGCGCTGGTGCGCCAGGGCGACGTGCTGTTCACCATTGATCCGCGCCCCTTCGAGGCCGAGGTCTCGCGCCAGGAGGCGCAGGTCGCCGCCGCCGAGGCGCGCGTCCGCTTCACCGCGTCCGACCTGGAGCGCGCCCGCCGGCTGGTGCGCGACGACACCATTTCGCGCCAGTCGCTGGAGAGCAAGGAGAACGACGCCCGCGCCGCGGCGGCCAACCTGAAGGCGGCCCAGGCCGCCCTGGAGATCGCCCGCATCGACCTGGAGCACAGCCAGGTGCGCGCCCCGGTTTCCGGCCGCGTCTCGCGCGCCGAGGTGACGCTGGGCAACGTGGTGGCGGCGGGCGCCGCATCGGCGCCGCTGACCACGCTGGTCTCGGTCTCCCCCATCTACGCCTCCTTCGACGTCGACGAGCAGACCTACCTGACCCACATCGCCGGGGTGAAGGACAACGCCGGCGTGCCGGTGGAGCTGGGCCTGGCCAACGAGGCGGCCTATTCGCGCACCGGCACGGTCGAGCATGTCGACAACCGGATGGACGCGCAGTCCGGCACCATCCGCGTGCGCGCCCGCTTCGACAACGCCGACGGGAAGCTGGTCCCCGGCCTCTACGCCCGCATCCGCGTCGGCGGCAGCGACCCGCACGAGGCGCTGATGGTCGAGGACCGCGCCATCAGCACCGACCAGGACAAGAAGTTCGTGCTGGTGGTCGGCGAGGACGGCACCGTCGGCTACCGCATCATCGTCCCCGGCCCCGCCCAGGGCGGGCTGCGGGTGGTGCGCAGCGGGCTGGAGCCCGGCGAGCGCATCGTCGTCAACGGACTGCAGCACGCCCGTCCGGGCAGCCGCGTCACCCCGCACGTCGTGGCGATGGGAGAGGCGCCGGGCGCCATCCGCACCGCCTCGACCGCACCCTGAACCGGCGCCCTGACCGAGTTCCGCCGGGAGAGCCGTCATGAACATCTCTAAATTCTTCATCGACCGCCCGATCTTCGCGGGCGTCCTGTCCGTGGCGCTGTTCCTGGCGGGCATGATCTCGCTGTTCCAGTTGCCGATCTCCGAATACCCGGAGGTGGTCCCCCCCTCCGTCGTCGTCCGGGCGCAATATCCGGGCGCCAACCCCAAGGTCATCGCCGAGACCGTCGCCGCTCCGCTGGAGGAGCAGATCAACGGCGTGGAAAACATGCTGTACATGCAGTCGCAGGCGAACAGCGACGGCAACATGGCGCTGACCGTCACCTTCCGGCTCGGCACCGACCCGGACAAGGCGCAGCAGCTCGTCCAGAACCGCGTCGCCCAGGCGCTGCCCCGCCTGCCGGAGGACGTGCAGCGGCTGGGCGTGACCACGGTCAAGTCCTCGCCGACGCTGACCATGGTCGTGCACCTGCTGTCGCCCAACGACCGCTACGACATGACCTACCTGCGCAACTACGCCATCCTCAACGTCAAGGACCGGCTGAGCCGCATCCAGGGCGTCGGCGAGGTGCAGGTGTGGGGCTCCGGCGACTATTCGATGCGCGTCTGGCTCGACCCCAACAAGGTGGCCGAGCGCGGCCTGACCGCCGCCGACGTGGTGTCGGCGATCCGCGAGCAGAACGTCCAGGTGGCGGCCGGCGTGATCGGCGCCTCGCCCAGCCTGCCCGACACGCCGCTGCAGCTCTCGATCAACGCCCAGGGCCGGCTGAAGACGGTCGACGAGTTCGGCCGCATCGTGCTGAAGATCGGCAAGGACGGCGGCGTCACCTACCTGCAGGACGTGGCGCGGGTGGAGCTGGCGGCGGCGCAGTACGGGTTGCGCTCGCTGCTGGACAACAAGCCGGCGGTGGCACTGGCGATCAACCAGGCGCCGGGCGCCAACGCGCTGAACATCGCCAACAACGTCCGCGCCACCATGGCCGAACTGCAGGCCGAGATGCCCGAGGGGGTCAACTACAGCATCGTCTACGACCCGACGCGCTTCGTGGAGTCGAGCATCGAGGCGGTGATCCACACGCTGCTGGAGGCGGTCGCCCTGGTGGTGCTGGTGGTGATCGTCTTCCTGCAGACCTGGCGCGCCTCCATCATCCCGCTGCTGGCGGTGCCGGTGTCGATCGTCGGCACCTTCTCGCTGATGTTCCTGCTGGGCTATTCGATCAACGCGCTGTCGCTGTTCGGCATGGTGCTGGCCATCGGCATCGTCGTCGACGACGCCATCGTCGTGGTCGAGAACGTCGAGCGCAACATCGAATCCGGCCTGTCGGCCAAGGAAGCCACCTACAAGGCGATGCGCGAGGTCAGCGGGCCGATCATCGCCATCGCGCTGACGCTGGTCGCGGTCTTCGTGCCGCTGGCGGCGATGACCGGCCTGTCGGGCGAGTTCTACAAGCAGTTCGCGATGACCATCGCGATCTCCACCGTCATCTCGGCCTTCAACTCGCTGACGCTGTCGCCGGCGCTGTCGGCGGTGCTGCTGCGCGGCCACGACCAGCCGCAGGACTGGCTGACCCGCGGCATGAACCGGGTGTTCGGCGGCTTCTTCCGCCTGTTCAACCGGGTGTTCCACCGCGCCTCCACCGGCTACGGCCGCGGCGTCGGCGGGGTGGTGCGGCACAAGGGCATGATGATGCTGGTCTATGTCCTGCTGCTGGGGGTGACGGTGCTGCTCGGCCGCGCGGTGCCGATGGGCTTCGTCCCGGCGCAGGACAAGGAATACCTCATCAGCTTCGCCCAGCTTCCCAACGGCGCCTCGCTCGACCGCACCGAGGCGGTGATCCGCGAGATGACCGACATCGCGCTGAAGCGGCCGGGCGTGCAGAGCGCCGTCGCCTTCCCCGGGCTGTCGGTCAACGGCTTCACCAACAGCTCCAGCGCCGGCATCGTCTTCGTCACCCTGAAGCCCTTCGAGGAGCGCAAGGACCCGTCGCTGTCGGCCGCCGCCATCGCCGCCGACCTGCAGGGGCGCTACGCCGCGATGAAGGAGGCCTTCGTCGCCATCTTCCCGCCGCCGCCGGTGATGGGGCTGGGTACGCTGGGCGGCTTCAAGATGCAGATCGAGGACCGCGGCGCGCTGGGCTACGAGGCGCTGAACGCCGCGGTCGGCGAGTTCGTGAAGAAGGCGATGCAGACGCCGGAGCTGGGGCCGACCTTCTCCAGCTACCAGATCAACGTGCCGCAGCTCGACGTCGACCTCGACCGGGTGAAGGCCAAGCAGCAGGGCGTGTCGGTCGGCGACGTGTTCGACACCATGCAGATCTATCTGGGATCGCTCTACGTCAACGACTTCAACAGCTTCGGCCGCGTCTACCAGGTGCGGGTGCAGGCCGACGCCCAGTTCCGCGCCGAATCGGCCGACATCGGCCTGCTGAAGACCCGCAACGACCGCGGCGACATGGTGCCGCTGTCCTCGCTGGTGCAGGTGAAGCAGAGCTACGGGCCGGAGATGGTGGTGCGCTACAACGGCTACACCGCCGCCGACATCAACGGCGGGCCGGCGCCGGGCTTCTCCTCCGGCCAGGCCGAGGCGGCGGCCGAGCGCATCGCGGCGGAGACGCTGCCGCGCGGGGTGCGCTTCGAGTGGACCGACCTGACCTACCAGCAGATCCTGGCCGGCAACTCCGCGCTGTGGGTGTTCCCGATCAGCATCCTGCTGGTGTTCCTGGTGCTGGCGGCGCAGTACGAGAGCCTGACCCTGCCGCTGGCCATCCTGATGATCGTGCCGATGAGCCTGATGTCGGCGCTGGCCGGCGTCTGGATCACCGGCGGCGACAACAACATCTTCACCCAGATCGGCTTCATGGTGCTGGTCGGCCTGTCGGCCAAGAACGCCATCCTGATCGTCGAGTTCGCCCGCGAGTTGGAGGAGCAGGGCCGCAGCGCCGTCCAGGCCGCCATCGAGGCCAGCCGCCTGCGGCTGCGGCCGATCCTGATGACCTCCATCGCCTTCATCATGGGCGTGGTGCCGCTGGTGACCTCCACCGGCGCCGGGGCGGAGATGCGGCACGCCATGGGTGTCGCGGTGTTCGCCGGCATGCTGGGCGTGACGCTGTTCGGCCTGCTGCTGACCCCGGTCTTCTACGTGCTGCTGCGCCGGATGGCCGGGGCGCGGATCACCGAGCCGGCGGCGAGGCCCAATGCCGGTTCGGCCGGAGTGGCGTATCACCACTGAGCGCCGGGCCATCGACGCAGGACGCAGGACGGCCCCCCTCCCACGCCGGGAGGGGGGCCGTCTTCTTTTCCGCCCGCCCGTGCGACGCACCGGCCGCTGCGGCCGACACCCGGGAACACAAGGCAACGTGCGCCGGCGGGGCTTTGTTCACGCTGTGCCTATCGGTACAGGACCGGCGGGCGCGCGCTGACCTTTGGGTCATCCCCACACCGGCCAGCGACCATCGTTCGGGCATTGTTCCGTTGGCATAAAGTCGCTTTTTCAGTGCAAGACCGCAAACCGTCAATGTTAGCGTCGAAATTGTACCGCCGAGGAGCGAAGTGTGCCCAGTATTCGATTACGCCATCATGGGCATTCGTCTTAGGAAATCTACGTCCTTTTTAACGAAATCGATCGGATGGGATGTTGTCTTTTAAGAACCTTCCGGCGATCACGTCGCTCATTACGGTATAACCCCGCTCTCCCCAACGACCCAGACCGCCTTCGGGCACAGGAGCAAGCATGCAGTATGCTGGCAAGGACGAGGTGTTCGCCCTGCAGGACGATCCGCCCGGCATCGAACCGGTTACCCGCTTGCGGCCGACGTCGGAGGACAGGGAAGAGAAGGCCGGCGGACCGGCGGGAGATTTCCTGTGCTTCTCACACCTGCGCTGGGGATTCGTCCACCAGCGCCCGCAGCACCTGATGGAACGCTTCTCCCGCCATCACCGCCTGTTCTACGTCGAGGAACCGGTGGAGGCGGACGTCTCCGAACCCGGGCTGGCGGTCTACGGCACCAGTTGCAGCATCAAGCTGCTGGTCCCCCAACTGCCGCGGGGCATGCGCGGTGCCGAGGCCGAGGCGGCGCAGACGGCGGTGCTCGATGAGGCATTCCGCGACCTCGGCATCCGCCGGCCGATCCTCTGGTACTACACGCCGATGAGCCCGCAGTTCGCCGACCGGCTCGACGCCGCGGTCGTCGTCTACGACTGCATGGACGAGCTGTCGGGATTCCGCGGCGCCCCGCCCGAACTGGTGGAGCGCGAGCGGGCGCTGATGGCGCGGGCCGACTTGGTCTTCACCGGCGGCTACAGCCTGTGGGAGGCCAAGCGCGGGCGGCACGCCAATGTCCACCCCTTCCCCAGCAGCGTCGACATCCCCCACTTCGCCACCGCCCGCCGGGTCGCGGAGGCGCCCGACCAGGCGTCCATCCCGCGCCCGCGCCTCGGCTTCTACGGCGTGATCGACGAGCGCTTCGACATCGGGCTGCTCGACGCCGTCGCCGCCCTGCGGCCCGACTGGCAGTTCGTCATGCTGGGCCCGGTGGTGAAGATCGATCCGGACAGCCTGCCGAAGCGGCCCAACATCCACTATCCCGGCATGCGCGGCTATGGCGAGCTGCCCGCCTGGCTGGCCGGCTGGGACGTGGCGCTGATGCCCTTCGCACTGAACGACTCCACCCGCTTCATCAGCCCGACCAAGACCCCGGAATACCTCGCCGCCGGCCGGCCGGTGGTTTCCACCCCCATCACCGACGTGATCCGCCACTACGGCGACAGCGGGGTGGTGCGCATCGCCGATACACCCGAAGCCTTCGTGGAGGCCTGCGAATGGGCGCTGGCGGTGGACAGGGGCTCGCCGGAGTGGCTGGCCGCCATCGACCGCACGCTCTCGGACATGTCCTGGGACAGCACCTGGAGCCGGATGAAGGGACTGATCGAATGCGTTCGCTGAACGACGAAGCCGGAAACGGCCCCGCCGTCGCCTCCCCCAGCCATGATGGGCGTGCCCCGGCCCATGGCGGCCGTGCCCGGTTCGATTACCTGATCGTCGGCGCCGGCTTCGCCGGCAGTGTCCTGGCCGAGCGGCTGGCCCGCGGCCTGGACAAGCGGGTGCTGCTGATCGACCGGCGGCCGCACATCGGCGGCAACGCCTACGACCATCTGAACGACGACGGGCTGCTGATCCACCGCTACGGCCCGCACATCTTCCACACCAACTCCCAACAGGTGGTCGACTACCTGTCGCGCTTCACCGGGTGGCGTCCCTACGAGCACCGCGTTCTGGCGCAGGCCGCCGGGCAACTGGTGCCGATCCCGATCAACCGCACCACGGTCAACCGGCTGTACGGCCTCGACCTCGACGAGGCGGGCGTGGCGACCTTCCTTAAATCGAAGGCCGAGCCGGTGGCGGAGGTCCGCACCTCGGAGGACGTGGTTGTGGGGGCGGTCGGGCGCGAGCTGTACGAGACGTTCTTCCGCGGCTACACCCGCAAGCAATGGGGGCTGGACCCGTCGGAGCTGGACAGGAGCGTCACCGCGCGGGTGCCGACGCGGACCAACGACGACGACCGCTATTTTGGCGACAAGTTCCAGATGATGCCGCTGCACGGCTATACGCGGATGTTCGAGGCCATGCTCGACCATCCCAACATCACCCTGGCGCTCGGCAGCGACCACCGGACGGTGGCGCGCGAGGTGCGCTACGACCGCCTGATCTTCACCGGCCCGGTGGACGAGTATTTCGACTTCCGCTTCGGGCGCCTGCCCTACCGGTCGCTGCGCTTCCGGCACGAGACGGTGGACCGGGAGTGGTTCCAGCCGGTGGGGGTAGTGAACTACCCGGCGGAGGAGGTGGCCCACACGCGCATCACCGAGTACAAGCACCTGACCGGTCAGAGCCATCCGCGCACGGCCCTGACCTACGAATACCCGTCGGCGGAGGGCGACCCCTATTACCCGGTGCCCAAGCCGGAGAACGCCGCGCTGTACCGCCAGTACCAGGCGCTGGCGGACGCCACGCCGGGCGTGCATTTCGTCGGCCGGCTGGCGACCTACCGCTACTACAACATGGACCAGGTGGTGGGGCAGGCCCTGGCGCTCTACGGCCGTCTCGCCGAGGCCGAGGCCAAAGGCGGGACCGGGGGCGGCACCCGCGCCGCGGCCGAACGCATCGCCGCCATCGGCGGACGGAGCGCGACCGAGCCGGTCGCGCTCTGACATCCGCCCCTCCCCGTCCCCGACACCGCGGTCCGCAGACGATGCACGTTCCCACCCTCTTCGCCAGCTTCCTCATGGGCGGCTTCGAATGCTCAAGCCACCGCCGCAGCGACGGCCGCCGGCTCGACCTGCTTCAGGCGACCGGTCACGATGCCCATGCGAAGACCGACTACCACACACTGCGCGGCTTCGGGCTGCGCAGCGTGCGCGACGGCCTGCGCTGGCACCGGATCGAGACGGCGCCCGGCCGCTACGACTGGTCCAGCTTCCTGCCGATGCTGCACGCCGCCCGTGACGAGGGCATGCAGCCGATCTGGGATCTCTGCCACTATGGCTGGCCCGACGGCATCGACATCTGGCGGCCGGAGTTCGTCGACCGCTTCGCCCGTTTCGCCGCGGCCGCGGCGGCATTGGTGCGTGACGAGACCGACGACGTTCCCTTCTACTGCCCGGTCAACGAGATCGCCTACTGGTCGTGGGCCGGCGGCGACATGGCGCAGTTCAATCCCGGTGCGCGCGGCCGCGGCTTCGAGTTGAAGCACCAGTTGGTGCGCGCCGCCATCGCCGGGATCGAGGCGGTGCGGGCGGTCGATCCGCGTGCCCGCTTCGTGCTGGTCGACCCGGTCATCCACACGGCCGCCCGTCCCGACCGGCCGCGCGACCGCCGCGAGGCTGACGCCTTCCGGATGGCGCAGTTCCAGTCCTGGGACATGATCCGCGGCGACCTGTGGCCGGGACTGGGCGGCCGGCCGGAGCTGCTGGACATCGTCGGCGTCAACTTCTACCCCGACAACCAGTGGTACATCGGCGGCGGCACCATCCCGCGCGGCCACCCGCAGTTCCGCCCCTTCCGCGAGATGCTGGCGGAGGTTCATGAGCGCTATGGCCGCCCGGTGCTGATCGCCGAGACCGGCGCCGAGGGCGAGGAGCGCGCGCCCTGGTTCGCCTATGTGGCGGAAGAGACGCGGGCGGCGATGGCCGCCGGCGCGGCGGTCGAGGGGATGTGCCTCTATCCGGTGCTGGAATATCCCGGCTGGGACAACGACCGGCACTGCCCGGTCGGACTGCTCGGCTTTCCCGATGCCCGGGGCGCCCGCCCGGAGAATGCGGCGATGGCGGCGGAACTTCGGCGCCAGCAGGCCATTTTCGACGGCATGACCTCCCCCGATCCCGCAGCCGTCACACAATGGATCGCCGGAGCCGCCGAATGAGCGGCGGCCCCGGAGATCCGTCCCTCTGGTCCTCCGACCCGCTGCCCGGCCGCCCGGCCGCCTTCCTGTGGGGCTATATCCGGCGCTGGCCCGCCCATTTCGGCGGGTTGCTGGCGCTGGTGGTCGGGGCGGCGGCCTGTGCCGTGGCGGTACAGTACGGGATGAAGCTACTGGTCGACGCGATGGCCGCCCCGGACACCGACCGCTCGTCGGTGTGGTCGCCGCTGCTGCTGTTCATCGTGCTGATCGGGGCGGAGAACGCGCTGTGGCGCTCGGCCGGGTGGCTCGCCTGCCGGACGGTGGTGGGGGTCGGGGTGGACATCCGGCTCGACCTGTTCCGCCACCTGACCGGGCACCCGGTCCATTACTTCGCCGAGCATTTCTCCGGCGCGCTGGGCAACCGCATCACCCAGACCGCCGGCGCGGTGGGGGCCCTGACCAACACCATCACCTGGAACATCCTGCCGCCCTGCATCGACTTCATCGGCGCCGTCATCGTGCTGTCCACCATCCAGTGGCAGATGGCGGCGGCGCTGGCGCTGTTCGTGCTGGTCGTGGCCGGGGTGATCGGCGGCGTCGGGGTGCGGGGCCGGCCGCGGCACCGCGCCTATTCCGACCAGGCGGCGCAGGCCGGCGGCGAGCTGGTGGACGTGGTGTCGAACATGTGGGCGGTGAAGGCCTTCTCCGCCCGCGCCATCGAGGCGGAACGGCTGGAAAGCAAGTTCGGCCGCGAGGCGAAGGCCCAGCGCGGGAGCTGGCTGTACCTGGAGAAGACCCGCATGCTGCACGACGCCTTCCTGTGGGTCATGGCGGGCGGCATGCTGAGCTGGGCGGTCTGGCAGTGGACGCAGGGCCGCATCACGCCCGGCGACGTGGTGGTTGTCACCACCCTGACCTTCCGCATCCTGCACGGCTCGCGCGACCTCGCCTTCGCGCTGGTCGGCACCACCCAGCAGTTCGGCATGATCGCCGAGACCCTGCGGGTCATCGGGCCGCGCCATGCCGTCGCAGACGCGCCGGACGCCCGCCCGCTGGTCCCACTGGGCGGCGCCATCGATTTCGAGGCCGTCTCCTTCGCGTATCCCGACGGGCGCCGGGTGTTCCGGGCCTTCAGCCTGCATGTCCCGGCCGGCCAGCGCGTCGGGGTGGTCGGGCCGTCGGGCGCCGGCAAGTCGACGCTGGTCGGACTGCTGCAACGGCTGGACGATCCCCAGGCCGGCCGGGTGCTGATCGACGGACAGGAGCTGACCGCGGTCACCCAGGACAGCCTGCGCGCCGCCATCGCCGTGGTGCCGCAGGAGATCGTGCTGTTCCACCGCTCGGTGCTGGAGAACATCCGCTACGGCCGGCCCGACGCGACCGACGAAGAGGTGATGGAGGCGGCGCACGCCGCCCGCTGCGACGACTTCATCCGCGCCCTGCCGGAGGGCTACGGCACGCTGGTCGGCGAGCGGGGCATCAAGCTGTCGGGCGGCCAGCGCCAGCGCATCGGCATCGCCCGCGCCATCCTGAAGGACGCCCCGATCATCGTGCTGGACGAGGCGACCTCCGCCCTGGACAGCCATTCCGAAGCCGAGGTGCAGCAGGCGCTGGAACGGCTGATCCATGGCCGCACCGTGCTGGCGGTGGCGCACAGGCTGTCGACCCTGGGCGGCTTCGACCGGATCGTGGTGATGGCGGACGGCCGCATCGTCGAGGACGGCCCGCCGTCGGAGCTGCACGCCCGCGGCGGCGCCTTCCACGCCCTGTGGCGGATGCAGGCGCACGGCCTGGGCGGCGGCCCGGCGGCCCGGCAGACCGGCTGAGAATCGAGCCGGCCGAGGGGGGAAACCGAAAGGCCGGCGGGCGGAGTGGCGGTGGGCGGAGTGGCGATGGACGGAGCGGCGGCGGGCGCGGTGTGAGAAGCGAGGGGTATCCGGCGGTACCCATCCCGCCATGGTGGACGATCGCCGTCGCCGGCTGTTGTCCTTCCGGCCGCTTCTTCGGCAGCGGCGCCGCCTCTCCCCACCGTTCCGGCCGCCGCGCAAGGGTCATGCCTCCCATTCCGCTCTCTTCCCCGCAGCAGACCCACCCCTCTCCGCCCCGCCGGCTGGCGGAGGACCTCGCCCGGCGGGAGCGCCAGCAGGACCTGCTGGCCCGCTTCGGCATGACGGCGCTGAAAAGCACCGACATCGCCGCCCTGCTGCAGGTGGCGACCGGCCTGTGCGCCGAAGGGCTCGGCACCGGCCTGTGCAAGGCGCTGGAATGGAGCCGGGGTCCCGACGGCGAAGACCGGCTGCTGGTCCGCGCCGGCGTCGGCTGGCAGCCGGGCGTGGTCGGGCGGCGCTTCGTCGAGGCGGACCTCGCCTCGCCCGCCGGCTATGCGCTGAAGACCGGGCAGCCGGTCATCTCCAACGACCTCGCCGACGAGAAGCGGTTCCACTGCCCGCGGCTGCTGGCCGAGCACGGCGTGAAGCGGGCGATCAACGTCATCATCCAGGGCGAGGGCACGCCCTTCGGGGTGCTGGAGGTCGACAGCCGGGAGGACGGGCGCTTCAACGCCGCGGACGCCGCTTTCCTGCAGGGCGTCGCCAACCTGCTGGGCGGGGCGATCGACCGGGCGCGCGTCGAGGCCGCCTACCACGAGCGCACCGAGCAGCAGACGCTGATGCTGGAGGGCATCCGCGACCACGCCATCCTGATGACCGACCCCGAGGGCCGCATCACCTCCTGGCCGGCCGGCGCCCAGGAGATCTTCCAGTGGGCGCCCGAGGAGATCCTGGGGCGGGACACCGGCATCCTGTTCACGCCGGAGGATCGGGACAAGGCGATCCCGCAGGCCGAGCGCAGCATCGCGCGCGAAACCGGCTTCGCGCGCAACGACGGCTGGCGCGTGCGCAAGGACGGGTCGCTCTTCTATGCCGAGGGCTCGGTCCGGCCGCTGCACGATGCGCGGGGCACGCTGCGCGGCTTCCTGAAGATCGCGCGCGACGCCACCGAGCGCCGCCGCGCCGAGGAGCAGCTCCGCGAGAGCGAGGCGCAGTTCCGCACGCTGGCCAACTCCATCCCGCAGCTCACCTGGATGGCCGATGCCGGCGGCGCGATCTACTGGTACAACCAGCGCTGGTACGACTTCACCGGCACCGAGCCGGGGGAGACCGAGGGCTGGAACTGGCGCATCGTCCATCACCCCGACCATGTCGAGCGCGCCACCGCCGGCTTCCTGCGGTCCATCCGCGAGGGCGAGCCGTGGGAGGACACCTTCCCGCTGCGCGGGCGCGACGGATCGTACCGCTGGTTCCTGTCGCGCGCCGTGCCGGTCCGCGACGGCGCCGGTCGCATCCTGCACTGGCTTGGCACCAACACCGACGTCACCGAGCAACGCAACGCCGAGGCGCGGGTGACGGAGGTGGAACGCCGGCTGCAACTCGCGCTCAGCGCCGCGCGCATCGGCGCCTGGTCCTGGAACCTCGACGACGACCGGATCGAGGCGGACGGCAGGCTGCGCGAGATCTTCGGCTTCGCGCCCGGGGAGCCGATCCGCGGCGCACAGGTGGTCGACCGGGTGCATGCGGGCGACCGGCTGCGCATCCAGGAGATCATCGAGACGGCGCGGCGGGAACGCGGCGAATACGACGCCGAGTTCCGCGTCGTCCTGCCGTCGGGCGAAACGCGCTGGGCGGTGGCCCGCGGCATCGTGACCGACGGCCGACCGGACCGTTGCCTGACGCTGATCGGCGTCACCTGGGACATCACCGACCGCAAGCGGGCGGAGGACCGGCTGCGGATCGGAGAGGAGCGCTTCCGCTCGTTGGTCGAGGCGACGGCGGCGATCGTCTGGAACACCTCGGAGAAGGGCCGCTTCGAGGTGCCGCAGCCGGGCTGGAGCGACTTCACCGGCCAGAGCTTCGAAGAGCTGAAGGGGGCCGGCTGGATCGCGGCGATCCATCCCGACGACCGTCCCCACACCGCCGAGGCGTGGCGCGCGGCCCGCGCCGGCCGCACCGTCTACAAGGCCGAGCACCGGCTGCGCCGGCATGACGGCGACTACCGCGACATGCTGGTGCGGGCGGTGCCGCTGCTGGACGGCGACGGCCAGGTGCAGGAATGGGTCGGCGTCCACACCGACATCACGACCCGCCGCCGCGCCGAGGAGGCGCTGCGCGAGACGGAGGAGCGCTACCGGCTGGCGGCGCGGGCCACCAACGACGCCATCTGGGACTGGAACCTCGCCGACGACCGCATCCACTGGAACGACGCCGTGCACACGCTGTTCGGCTATGGCGAGGAGATGTCGGAGACGACCGGGAGCTGGTGGATGGACCACATCCATCCCGACGACCAGGACCATGTGGTGAGCGGCATCCATGCCGTCATCGACGGCGGCGGCACGCGCTGGAACGACGAGTACCGCTTCCGCCGCGCCGACGGAAGCTATGCCAGCATCCTCGACCGCGGCTTCGTCCTGCGCAACGCCGCCGGGATGCCGCTGCGCATGATCGGGGCGATGCAGGACATCAGCCGGCGCAAGCGGGTGGAAGCGGAACTGGAGGCCGCGCGGTTCGCCGCCGAGGAGGCCAACCGCGCCAAGAGCCTGTTCATCGCCAACATGAGCCATGAGCTGCGCACGCCGCTGAGCGCCGTGATCGGCTACACCGAGATGCTGGAGGAGGAGCTGGCCGACCTCGGCGTCGACAGCATGCTGCCCGACCTGGAGAAGATCGAGGCCAACGCCCGCCACCTGCTGACCCTGATCAACGGGGTGCTCGACATCTCCAAGATCGAGGCCGGCAAGATGGAGGTGCATGGCGAGGACGCCGACGTCGCCCAACTGACCCGCGAGGTCGCCGCGACCGTCGAGGCGCTGGTCGCCAAGAAGGGGAACCGGCTGGCCGTGGAGATCGCCGGCGATCCCGGACGGATGCACAGCGACGTGGTGAAGGTGCGCCAGTGCCTGTTCAACCTGCTGAGCAACGCCGCCAAATTCACCCAGGGCGGCACCGTCACGCTGGCGGTGGAGCGCGAGCCGGCCGGCCCCCGCCGCGACGGCGACAGCGACAGCGGCGTGGCTGAGCGCGGTACGGGCGGCATGCTGGTCTTCCGCGTCGCCGACACCGGCATCGGCATGACCACAGAGCAGATCGACCGCCTGTTCGAGCGGTTCATGCAGGCCGACAGCTCGACCACCCGCCGTTTCGGCGGGACCGGGCTGGGGCTGGCGATCACCAAGGCCTTTGCCGAGATGCTGGGCGGCGGCATCTCCGTCGACACGGCGCCCGGCCGCGGGACCTGCTTCACCCTGCGGCTGCCGGCCGACCTGCGCCGGGGTCCGGTGCCCGGCCCGCAGGAGGGCCCGCAGGATGGCGAGCCCGGCCCGGTTGCCGGGGACCTGCCGCCGCGGACCGAGGCGCGCGAGACCGTCCTGATCATCGACGACGAACAGGCGATGCGCGAGCTGCTCGCCCGCTTCCTCCATCGCGAAGGATTCGGCGTCGCCCTGGCGGCCGACGGCGAGACCGGCCTGTCCATCGCCCGCCAGATCCGGCCGCGCGCCATCCTGCTGGACGTGATGATGCCGCGCACCGACGGCTGGTCCGTGCTGTCCATGCTGAAGGCGGAGCCGGAGCTGGCCGACATCCCGGTCATCATCATCTCCGCCCGCCGGGAAAAGGGGCTGGCCCTGTCGCTGGGGGCCACCGACTACTTCACCAAGCCGGTGGACTGGCAGCGGCTGCACCGGGTGCTGGGCACGCTCGGCGGGCCGGCACCCGGCACCGCCCTGGTGCTGCTGGACGCCGACGAGACGCGGTCGCTGCTGGGTGCCGAGCTGGGCCGGGACGGCTGGATGGTGCGGGAAGCCGAGACGGAGGCGCAGGCCTTCGCCCAGCTCGACAAGGCGACGCCGTCCGTCATCCTGATGGACCCGCTGATGTCGGGCATGGACGGCTTCGGCTTCCTGCGGGCGCTGGGCCGCACCCCGGCCTGGAGCCGCATCCCCGTCATCGTCGTCGCCTCGCAGGCGATCGGCCGGCACGAGACGGAGGAGCTGCGGGGCCGGGTGCGCGACATAATCCCGGTGACGGAGGACGGAGCGGACGGGATGATCGAGGAGTTGAGGGACGCGATCACGCGCCTGCGGTCGCAACCGGGCGGGCGGGACGCGCCGGCCGGCGGGCCGGAAGAAAAGGGAGGAACGAATGGCTAAGCTGCTGCTGGTCGAGGACCATGAGGAGATCTGGGATTTCCTGTCGCGCCGCCTGAAGCGGCGGGGCCACGACGTGGTCCTCGCCTTCGACGGACGCCAGGGCGTCGACATGGCGCGCGGCGAGCGGCCCGACGTCATCCTGCTCGACATGAACCTGCCGGTCATCGACGGCTGGACCGCCGCGCGCGAGCTGAAAAACGGTGCGGAAACCGCCGCGATCCCGATCATCGCGCTGACCGCCCATGCCATGTCCGGCGACCGCGAGAAGACCCTCCAGGCGGGATGCGACGACTACCACCCGAAGCCCATCGACTTCTCCCGCCTGCTGACCCAGATCGACGAGGCGATGCAGCGGCGATCGGAAGGGGCGGCCGTGCCCCCGCCCTGACCCGCCGGAGCGAGGACGGATCGAGGCGGGAAACATCATGACAATCGGGAAGGAACCCGCGATGGACGGGATGCAACGCCGGGATGACAGCCCGACGGGCTCGCGGTTCGGGCATCGGCCGGTGCTGCACGCGGTGCTGGGGCGGCAAATCCTGGACGCGCATCTGCGCAACCGCCACCAGTTGCTGGACGCCGGTCCGATCGAACTGCATACGGTCGAAGCCGCGGAAGCACGGCTGCTGATCCGCGCCATGGCCGCCGCGGCGCAGGCCGACGGCGGGCTCGACGAGAAGGAGCGGCAGCGGATCGCCAGCGTGATCCGGGCCAGCGCGCTGGACGAGGAGGAGCGAGGCCGCATGGAGGAACGGATCGGTGAGCCGCACTGCCTGGAGGAGCTGATCCGGCAGGTCGACACGCCGCGCCTGGCGTCGCGCGTCTACGCCGTCTCGCTCGCCGTGGTCGACAAGTCCGCGGCGGTCAACCAGGCCTACCTGCGCTACCTCGCCCTGCGCCTCGGTCTCCCCGCCGACCTCGTGGTCCGGCTGAACCGGCAGATGGGGCTGCGGCTGTAGGACGGCCCCCGGGCTTCCGTTCCGCCCCGTTTTCGTCGGGTCGAGCAACGCCGACTGAGCCGCAAGGCGCGGCTTCCGGTAGGGGGGCGGACGGTCAGCGGCGATGGGGATGGCCGCCGCTCCCCATCATCCGCCGATACCGCCTGCGGAATGGCGCAAGTCGCTTCAACAATCGGGGCGAAGTCGCGCGCCGATCTCGGAAGCCGCTGCAAGAACGAGAGAGACGGCGTGAGGGCGGCCATCCTCCATCTCGAACTGAGGTGTCAGAGTGGTGATGCTGACGCTTGCGACCACCGTTCCCTTCTGGTCGAAAACAGGGGCACCGAGCCCGGCCATCCCCAGAATGTAGTCGTCCACGGCAAATTCCCAACCGCGCTTGCGTATCTCGACGGCGGCGGTTTCCAATGCGGCTTTATCGGTCACCGTGAATTCGGTGTGGTGCTCCAGCGGTCCGAGCAACGCCTGGGTGCGCTGTTCGGGCGACAGATACGCCAGGAGAACCCGTGGCCCGCCGCTGCGGTTGAGTGAAACCTGCGAGCCGATCGCCGACCAGCGTGTATCGATGTGAAGATTAGGGCCCTTTACACGGTCGAGGCAGAGAGCCTTTCCGTTGAAAAAGATCCAAATAAACGACGTCGCCCCGGTCTGTTCGGCAAGCCGACCCAAGACGGGTGCGGCGACATCGCGCAAATCCCGCCCGAACTGCACTCCGGGGAAGAGCAGCAGAACGCCTGGACCGAGCGAATATGTCTTGGTCCCCTCGTCGAATTCGACGAAATCATCGGCTGCGAGCGTCTGCAGCAGGCGTCGGGTCGTGCCTTTGTCAAGATCCGTCAGCCGTGCGAGGTCCGTCAGCGACAAGCTGGGTGTGGCTGGCCCGAATGCGCGCAGGAGCGCCATCGCGCGCTCGACCGCCCGCACCTTCGGTAAAGACTTGTTGCCATTGGTCATCTCCGCTCTCCCTTGAGGAACATGCTTCGCTAATGTGTCATCTGATGACACTATAATTCACTGCTTGACACAAAAGCAAATTCTTTGTTTGTATTCATGCGCCGCATTGCTCACCCGCGATGATCGCCAACAAAAACAAACACGGCGAGGGCGGCTGAAGAAATCCTGCTTCCGGATCGGACCACGCTTGTCGGCGTGAAGCCGCCGGCTGGCTGGAACATGCGCCTTATGCTGCGAATACCACCAACCGCAGGAGGACGATTTGGACGATAGCATGTCCCGAAAAGGGCGCCTGAAGTCTCTGCGTGCCGTGGCTGTCGGCAATGCGCTCGAGTGGTTCGACTGGACGCTCTACGCAACATTCTCCGTCTATCTGGCACGGAACCTTTTCGAAAAATCCGACGCGCGTTCCGCTTTGCTTTCCACTCTTGCCGTATTTGCGGTGGGCTTCTTTGCTCGTCCTATTGGCGGACTGGTATTTGGTCGAATGGGCGATCGGGTCGGCCGCAAGACTATCATGGTGGTTACCATATCGCTTCTCGCGATCAGCAGCCTTGGGATTGCGCTTATCCCGAACTACCAGGACATCGGCCTGTCCGCGTCGATCGCGCTTCTGGTCTTCCGCACCTTGCAGGGCTTGGCCCATGGTGGGGAAACTGGCGTTTCATACACTTATGTTGCGGAAATCGCTCCCAGCAGACATCGCGGATTGTGGTCAAGCTCGGTGTTTGTAAGCGTGACCCTGGGGGTGATGGCGGCGACCGCGGTTGCCGCCGGCCTGACCTCGCTGCTCGGTCCGGAGGCGATGAACGATTACGGCTGGCGCATAGGCTTCGCGGTCGGTGGCCTGCTGGGCATCTATGCCCTCTTCATGCGCCGCTCCGTTGAGGAATCGCACGTCTTTGAACAACAGAATGAACAGCGCTGCTCACGGAAACTATCTCGACCCGAGATGTTTCGCATCGCTCGTAATCTCATCATGCTGAACTGCACTACGAATGTCGCCTATTACACATGGGTAACCTTCGGTCCGTCGACTGCGATCGCACGGGGTATGGATGCGGGCGACGCTTATCGGGCAAGTTTGCTTGCCATGGCCTTTTGCCTGGCTTGGCTGCCGATCTGTGGAATCATCTCGGATCGGATAGGCCGTAAACCCGTGATGATCATCTGGGGCGTACTGGTCGTCATCTTGACTTACCCCATCGCCAATATACTGACGACCGAGCCACATACGCTCTTCTGGGCACAGATCATGGGGTTGGGTGCCTGGGGCTTCATCGCCTCCATTTTCCCGGCGGTGTTGTCGGAGCAGGTTCCAACGCAGGCACGCGCACAAGGTGTCGGGTTCATTTCTTCAGTGTCCGTGGCCATATTCGGCGGGACCGCGCCGTATCTGAATACGTATCTTGCAGATATCGGCCATGAGTATCTCTATCACTACTATCTGATTGCCTTGGGCCTGGTCGCAATCGCCGCAGGACTTCTGATCCGGGAGACTGCGGGCGTGGATCTCGCGGATATCACCCCGCCCGGCGCCGCCCCGCAGAGGGAAATCATCAAGGCCGACGCGACCATTTCTCCGTAACGCCCCTGCCGCCCATGGACAATGGACTTGCATCGACGGTGATGCATCGCGCTGCCGACCCAAGGGCCGCAATCACTCCACACAACAAGTCACGAGAAATGAAGCATGGAAAACACCTCAGATCTCATCAATGCCGGATTTGACGAGACCGACCTCTGTCGTTTGGACGTCACGACGCTGGCCCGCGCCTACCGGAAGCGTGACCTGTCTCCTGTCGAGGTCGCACAAGCAACACTTGATTGTGCCGATAGAATCCAAGGCCCGTTCAACGCCTTCACCCACATCGACCGCGCCGGCGCACTCAGCGCCGCGAGAGAGTCGGAAAAGCGTTGGAGGAACGGGGAAAACCTCTCCACGATCGATGGAATCCCGACGACGATCAAAGATATTGTCGACGTCGACGGATGGACGGTCCGGTATGGCAGCCTGACCATGCCCGATACGCCTGCGACGCAGGACGCCCCTTCGGTTTCCAGGCTACGCCGGGCCGGTGCCGTGTTCATCGCGCAGACGACGACCCCCGAATATGGTGGAAAAGCCGTCACCCATAGCCCGGCATTCGGCATAACACGCAACCCCTGGGATCCCACCCGGACCCCCGGCGGTTCTTCCGGGGGCGCCGCCGTCGCAGCCGCTTGTGGCGCCGGCGTCCTACACCTCGGCACCGACGGCGGCGGCTCCATCCGTATTCCTGCGTCCTTCACCGGAGTGGTCGGTCACAAACCGACCTATGGCCGGGTTGCCGCCAATCCTCCGAGCTCCTTCGGTACGGTGGCGCATATCGGGCCGATGACACGCAGTGTTGACGACGCCGCGATCATGCTCGACGTCATGTCAGGGCGGGATTTGCGGGATTGGACACAGCCGCCACTGCCCTTCCCTCCCGTCACCGCCGCCGAGATTCAATGGCATGGAAAACGGATAGGCTATTGGAAGACGCCCTGCGTGGGAACAGTCGATGAATGCGTGGCGGATTCGATAGAAGCTGTTCTGAAGGATTTGGAAGAAGCAGGGGCTCACGTAACCGAGGTTCGACTCCCCTACCAGGATGATCTTCTCGATATCTACAATCGTCATTGGTGCGTAGGCGCCGCCAATCGTGTCTCATCCATCGAGCCTTCCCACCACAACGAACTCGACCCAAACTTTCTTCGAACAGCCCGCATCGGAGACAGGTATAGTGCCGTTCAACGAATGGATGCCGAAGTGAAGCGGAGCCGGTATGGCGCAGCGATGGACGAGTTGCTATCGCAGTTCGACTACATCATGTCACCGACCGTTCCGATCCTGCCGTTCGAAGCCGGCGCGGATATTCCAGCGGCAAGCGATGCTGAAAGCTGGATTGAATGGTGTTCGTTCAGTTTCCCGATCAACCTGAGCCAACAACCCGCATGTTCCGTGCCTTGCGGCTTCAGCGAAAACGGATTGCCGATCGGCTTGCAAATTGTTGGCGCGCGTGGAGCCGATTCCTCGGTGCTGAGCGCTGCGTTGAGTTACGAGGCTATGTACCCCGAACGGTTTTTGGGGCGGCGGGGCCGTTGGCCGCAATTTTAAACAGAAACGCATTTTGAAGCATCTTCTCCAAAGATAACCTTCCCCTTTTCCAGGCATCGTCGCCTGGATCGGCAGATTGGAGCGTCTGCCTGAGCGTGCGAACAGATGGCGTGCGAACAGATGGTTGGCGCTCTGATCTGTGGCCTCCCTGCTTTGAAACCGCCGAACCGTCCTGATCGTTACCGACCCTGACGCCAGGGCAGGATTCAAACGGGCTTCTGCCCGGCCGATGCTCGGCGGCTGGCACCGGGCGGAGCTCCGGTGATTCTTTTGAAAGCGCGGCTGAAAGCGGCCTGAGATGAATATCCGAGACGGTCCGACACGATTTCAATGGGCATCCTGTCTTGCGTCAGCCATCGGCGGGCCAAGTGCATTCTCACTTCCGTGGCATAGCGCAACGGTGAGACACCAATGGTTGCCTGAAAGCGTTCGGCAAAAACCGAGCGGGAGATGTTGCACTCCTTCGCCAGATCCTCCACCGTCCATTCGCGGCCAGGGTCCCGGTGCAATGCCAGGATCGCGCGCGCCAGTCGCGGGTCGCGCAATGCCGCCAGAAGACCAACCGCATCATCGTATCCGCCTTCAATCCAGCCGCGGATCATCATCGCGGCCACCACTTCGGCGAGACGTGCCATGATGCCGGCGAAACCAATGCGCCCCGAGCATATTTCCCCTTTCATCGCCGCGATGATCGGCGGCAACCCGGGGTAGCGGCCGCCCGCCGTATCCGCCAGCAGGACATGTGGCATCAACGGACCAAGTCCCTGCATCCCGCCAAGATCAAATTCCATGCACCCGTAAAAAAGAACGGCGCTGGGAACGCTGCCGGTGCTGGGGCAGGTATCGACCCCGAAGACCGGTTCTCCGAGCGGAGCCGCAACAAGGCTGTCGATGTCTGCCAGCGGAACGTCGCCATGGGACACCAATGCATGCTCACGCCCCTGAGGCAGGAGCACGGCATTGCCTGCCGACAGGTGATGCGATTCACCGCCGGTGCTGAGCACCGCCGACCCCACCGCAAGGTAGTGGAAATAGACGTGGCCGGGCCGGTTCCCGAAGCTTATGCCGAACTCGGGGCCGGTCTGCAGGCGACGATACTGGACCCCCCGCAACCTCATGCCAGTCAGCAGCTCGCTGATGAGGTCGGTTGACTGAGCGCCTTGGTCTGGGAGGGCCATTCCGGAGTTTCGATCAAAGAAACAGGATGTCGGATCATAGACCGTCCGGAGATGCACGTCTAGTTTCGTGGCAACGATGGTTGAGAAAGGTAATTGCCCCATGACTGGCTGCGCCTGCGATACCGTGCCCGATGAAATCCCCGACACTCTGGCACAAGAAGACCCCACCTCCCCGGCATGGTTGGCGATCTTCTCGCTCACCATGGGTGTGTTCGGGTTGTTGACGGCAGAATATCTGCCGGCCAGCTTGCTGACACCGATGGCTGTGGACCTCGGGGTTTCGGAGGCCTTGGCGGGACAGGCCGTAACCGTGACGGCGGTTGTCGCGCTGTTCTCCGGTTTGCTTGTCCCGGTCCTCACCCGGCATATGGATCGGCGCAGGGTGCTCCTCGGCTTTTCCATACTGACGATCGCGTCGAATCTGCTGGTCGCGATTTCGTCCAGCCTTGCCATCCTCCTGGTGATGCGGGTCTTTCTGGGCATCGCGCTTGGAGGCTTCTGGAGCATGGCGGCGGCCGTCGCGATGCGCCTTGTGCCCTCTGCGCTGTTGCCCAGGGCTCTTTCGATCATCTTCAGCGGCATCGCCGCGGGGACGGTGGTGGCGGTGCCGCTGGGGAGCTACCTCGGCGGGCTGTTCGGCTGGCGCAGTGCATTCCTTGCCGCCGCCGTGATCGGGTCGGTGACGCTGGCTTTTCAGTTGGCCGCCCTTCCGCGGCTGGCGCCGCGTAAAAGCACGACCCGGCTGAGGACGGTGCTGGACGTCGCCCTACGCCCCGGCATCGCGATGGGCATGGTCGGCTGCGTGCTGGCGCATACCGGACACTATGCATTGTTCACCTACATCCGGCCATTCCTGGAAAATGCCGCCGGCGTGCAAGCGGAAGGGCTGGCGATGATCCTGCTGGGTTTCGGCGTCGCGAACTTCGCGGGGACATTGCTGGGAGGGTGGCTGATGGAGCGTAGCCTGCGGGGTACGCTGATCATCATGCCCACCCTCGTCGGTATCGCCGGGCTGACGCTTGTGCTGCCGGCGCCGTCGGGAGGGGCGCTTGCCTTGCTCGTGGCCTTCTGGGGGCTTGCGTTCGGCGGCATTCCGGTTGCTTGGTCGACTTGGGTCGCACGGTCGGTTCCCGATCAGGCCGAAAGCGCCGGCGGAATGGTGGTCGCGTCGGTGCAGGGCGCCATTGCCGCCGGGGCCGCCGCGGGCGGCGTCATGTACGGCATGAGCGGAATCTCCGGCGTCTTCATCGGAGGAAGCGCCGTCATGCTCCTCGCGGCCCTCTTGATCGCAACCCGCGTCAGGGCGGACTTCCCTCACTCGACCACGACAATCCGTGCCGCAGCGCGCTTATCGCGTGAGGAAGCCTGAAAGCCTCTTCTGCCGGCACGGCCTAACCGTCCTGCGCGCCGCCGCTGAGTTCGCCCAGCGCCGTGCGGATGGTGCCGGTGTCCAGAAGCAGGCGGCGCGATACGTCGGTCAGGGTCACCCAGCCGACCACCCGGTCCGCCGCGTCCAGCACCGGCAGGCGGCGCACGTGGTAGGCGCCCATGATGTCCATCGCCGTCGCCAGCGTGTCGGTGTCGCGGCAGGTGAACACCGAACTGGACATGACGTCGCGCACCCGTACCCGCGTGTTGTCGCCGCCGGCCGCCACCACGCGGAACAGGATGTCGCGATCGGTGAGGATCCCCAGCAGATCCTCGGGCGCGCCGACCGGCAGGGCACCGACGTCCAGCTCGCCCATCAGCGTGGCGGCTTCTTGAATGGTGGCGTCCGGCTGGATGAACTCCAGCGCCTTGGCCATGATCTCGGAAACCAGCACGGTCGTGACCTCGCTCTTCTCGGCATGTGCAACGGGGGGGCGGCGGGGCTTGTTCCGGCCCCCACTCCGGTTTCGGATCGCCGGTCAGGCGCCGGCCAGCGGCCAGACCATGACGATCAGCCAGGTGCCCAGCAGCAGGATCAGCAGCGACAGCGGCACCCCCAACCGCGGATAATCGCCGAACCGGTAGCCCCCCGGCCCCATGACCAGGGTGTTGCACTGGTGGCCGATTGGCGTCAGGAAGTCGCTGCCGGCGCCGACGGCGACCGCCATCAGGAAGGGATCGGGGCTGAGCCCGAGCTGCTGGGCCACGCCGGCGCCGATTGGGGCCATGACCAGCACCGTCGCGGCGTTGTTGAGGAAGGGAGTGACCGCCATGGCGGCGGCCATGATCAGCGCCACGCAGGCCACCGCCGGCAGGCCGCGCGCGGCGTCGGCGAGGAGCGTCGAGATCACCCCGGTCGCGCCGGTGCTCTCCAGCGTGCCGCTGACCGGGATCAGCGCGGCGAGCAGGATGATGATCGGCCATTCCACCGCATGGTAGGCGTCCTCGACGCTGAGCACGCCGGTGACCACCATCGCGGTGGCCGCCGCCAGGAAGGTGACGGCCAGCGGCGCGAGGTGGAAGCCGACGACGATCATCGTGACGACGACGATGCCCACCGGGACCCACATCGGGCGGCGCCGGCCGAGCTGCAGGCGCCGCTCGGCCAGCGGGATGAGGTTGGCGTCGGCCAGGGCGTCGGGATAGCGGTCGGCCGGAACCTGGAGGAGGAGCAGGTCGCCCTTCCTGAACACGACATGGTGCAGGCGCTGGGCGATCCGCTCGGCGGTCCGGCTGACCGCCAGGAGGCTGACGCCGAAGCGCCCGCGCAGGTCGAGGCGGCTGGCGGAGTGCCCGGCCAGCGGCGAGTCCGGCGTCACCACCGCCTCCACCGCCAGCAGCTCGCCATCGGCGTCCTCCAGGATGCCCAGCGGTTCCAGCGCGGCGCCCTGGACGATCCGCTGCAGGGCCGGCGCATCGCCCTCCAGCACCAGGATGTCATCCGCCAGCAGCGTCCAGTGCAGGTCCGGCACGTAGCGGCGGAAGCGCTCGCGGATGATGCCGATCACCTGGGCCTCGCCCTCGGCCAGCGCCTCGACGTCGCGGACGGTACGTCCGACGAAGGGCGAACCGGCCGGCAGCCTCATCTCGCTGGCGTAGTTCTCGACGGCGAAGGTGTCCTCCGCCGAACGGGCGCCGCTGCGGTGCTGGGGCAGCAGGCGCCAGCCGAAGACCAAGAAGGCTAGGCCGGCCAGCGTGATCCCCAGCCCGACCGGCAGGTAGTCGAACATGGAGAAGGGCTGGCCGACGATCTCGGCGCGCACCCTGGACACGATGATGTTCGGCGAGGTGCCGACCAGCGTCATCAGCCCGCCCATCAGCGAGGCGAAGGCCAGCGGCATCAGGACACGGTGCGCGCCGGTCCGGTGCCGGCGGGCGAGCTGCATGGTGATCGGCAGGAAGATGGCCAGCGCCCCGATGTTCTTCATCAGCGCCGACATGAAGGCGACCGCCCCGCCCAGGAAGGCGATCTGCCGGCCCGGTCGGTCGAGCTTGGCCGCCACCGGGCGCACCAGCGCGTCGATAACGCCCGAGCGGGCGATGCCCGCGCTGACGACGAGGGCGGAGGCGATGATCACCACGATGTCGTCGGCGAAGCCGGAGAACGCCTTGTCCGCCGGGATCAGCCCAAGAAACACGCCCGCCAGGAGGGCCAGCAGCGCGACCACGTCGAAGCGCAGCCTGTTCCAGACCAGCATCGCGACCACGATGCCGACCAACCCGAAGGCCATGGACTGCTGCACGGTCATCGATCACCCGTATGTTGAGTTGCCCGGTGGTAACCGCGCCCGCCGGCCGACGTTCCCGCCGGCCCCGGCCGGAGGCGCCGCTTTCCGGCAATGCCGCCATCGGCGTTCCGGCACCGCCTCTTGCGCGTTATGGCCAGTGCGCACATCTCGCATCCGGTCGGATGAGGTGCTGTGCGGATGGCCGGCGGGGGCGCCCAGCCCGCGGCGAGGGCGTCGCCGGCGGGAGCCTGAGCCAGCGAGGGAGTCAGCATCCGGGCCGGCGACAGGGCCGGCGACTGACAACGGCAACGATCGGGAGACCTTTCAGCATGGAGCAACAGCCCCTGACCAGCCCGCCGGCCGCCCGGCGGCGCCCGCATGTCGTGATCATCGGCGCCGGCTTCGGCGGGCTCGCCTGCGCGGAGGCGCTGGGCGGCACCGATGTCCAGGTGACGCTGATCGACCGGCGGAACTACCACCTGTTCGTACCGCTGCTCTACCAGGTGGCGACGGCGGCGCTGTCGCCCGCCGACATCGCCCAGCCGATCCGGAGGATCCTCAGCCGTCACGCCAACATCGCCGTGGTGCTGGGCGAGGTGGTGGGCATCGACGTCGAGCGGCGCATGGTGCGGCTGGAGCCGGACGGCCTCGACCGGCCGAGCACCCTGCCCTACGACCGCCTCGTCGTCGCCACCGGTTCGTCCTACAGCTATTTCGGCCATGACGAGTGGGCGGCGTTCGCCCCCGGCGTCAAGACCATCGAGGACGCCCAGCAGATCCGGGCGCGCCTGCTCGGCTGTTTCGAACGGGCGGAACTGTCGGAAAGCCCGGAAGAACAGGCCATGCTGATGACCATCGTCGTGGTCGGCGGCGGTCCCACCGGCGTCGAGTTGGCCGGAGCCGTCGCCGAACTGACCCGCTTCGCTCTGGCCCGCGACTTCCGCCGCATCGATCCGCGCTCCGCCCGCATCCTGCTGGTGGAGGCCGGGCCACGGCTTCTCGCCAGTTTCCCAGAGGACCTGTCACGCTATGCGACGGATGCGCTGGGCAGGCTCGGGGTGACGGTGATGACCGGACAGGCGGTCGAGAGGATCGAGCCGGACGCCGTCACCATCGGCGGGCGCGTCATACCCGCGGGCACCATCGTGTGGGGGGCGGGCGTCGCGGCCTCGCCGGCCGGCCGCTGGCTCGGCGTCGAAACCGATCGGGCAGGCCGCATCCGCGTCGATGCCGACCTCTCCGTCCCCGGGCTGGACGGCGTCTACGCGCTGGGCGACACCGCGCTGGCGGCCGGCGACGACGGCAAGCCGCTGCCGGGGCTGGCACAGGTCGCCAAGCAGCAGGGCCAGCATCTGGGCCGGGCGCTGGCCCAGGCGCTGGCCGCGAGCATCGGGAGTGACGCGCCGATGCCGGCCTTCCGCTTCCGGAACCGCGGCAACACCGCCATCGTCGGCCGCAGCGCTGCCGTCTTCGATTTCGGAACGCGGCGGCTCAAGGGCTGGTTCGCCTGGGTCCTCTGGGCCTTCGTCCATGTCTACCTGCTGGTCGGCTTCGAGAAGCGGCTGCTGGTCAGCATGCAGTGGCTGTGGCGCTACCTGACCTACGAGCGCGGCGCCCGCCTGATCATCGGCGACGGCGCGGTACCGGCGGCGAGCCCGGCGGGCAACGCGACCGTTTCAAAGGGTGCTTCGGCCGGCTCCGCGGAAGCGGGCGTGGTCCCCGGCCGCGGGGCGGAGGAAACGGCGACCGCCTGGCGCCGCGCCTGATCGACCGGCTTGTGACGGCGAACGCCGGCAATGCCCGGTGCGGGTCGGGCGGCGGCCCGCATCACCTGACGGATATGCCCGGCCGGCCGGGCATGCCCAACGGTCCCGGTTGCCCGGCGATGGTGTCCGGGTCGGCCGAACGTTCCGATCGCGGATGCATTTGGAGCGGCGCCTCGGCGATCAGCCGGTCGACGACCCGAACCAGCTCGACGACGGAGTTTACCTCCATCTTGCGCATCGCCTGCCCGCGGTGGAGCTTGACCGTCGCCTCGCTGAGGCCGAGGGCGCCGGCAATCTGCTTGTTGCGCTGGCCGGCCACGACCAGCAGCGTCACCTCGCGCTCCCGCGCTGTCAGGGTCTCGAAGCGCGCCCGTTCGCCGGTCAGCCCCTGTTCGAGGCCGCGGCGCAGCCGATGCTGTTCGATGGCGCCGTGGATGGCGTCCAGCAGCTTCTGGTGATGGATGGGCTTGGTCAGGAACTCGAACGCGCCCGCCTTCATGGCACTGACCGACATCGGAACGTCGGCGTGCCCGCTGATGAAGATGATCGGCAGGCTGTTCTTGGATTTCACAAGTTCCGCATGGTAATCGAGGCCGCTGCGCCCCGGCAGCCGGACGTCCAGCACCATGCAGCCGACCTCGACCGTGGGGCGGACGTCGAGATAATGCTGGACGGATTCGAAGGTCCTGACCTCAAGCCCGACGGATTCCACCAGGCCCTCCAGGGCCTCACGGACGGATTCGTCGTCGTCGATGACCACGACGGTCGCCGCCTCCTGGAGTTTCTGGTCCTGGGCCTTCGGTTCCATCAGGCGCCCCCGCCTTCAAACGGCATGGCGTCCGGAAAGACGCCGCGGCTGTCGATGATCGTACCGTCCGCAGTGACCGGGCCGTGCCCGGCAACGGTTAACGCATCGGCTAAATATTGGTTCACGGTCATCAATAGAGCATTCGACTTGGATGAAAAGCGTCTCTTTTGTCAATCGCATGGCAAACACGCCAAGAGCACAACCGGAAAAGAACGGGAAATCTCCACTTTCTACTTTCGTGGAAAGTCACCGGATTCCGTTTCGGACCCAGGAATCTCCATCGTTTGTTTATTTTAGATTCTATTTTTACGGCTTCATCAATCACGCCCGGAATTCGTCAAATCATCTTGGTCATTATAATGGGAATGCCTCACGCCTGTCTTTTCCTCCTTTGCTAAATGCTTGCCGTCGCCACCCGCTTTGCCCTAGCGTGGGGTGCGGCTTTCAGTAGCGGCAGGCAGAGCATGCAGGGACACGGCGCAGAGAAGTTCAAGGACGCGAGCCTGATAGCGACGTCGGCGCAAAGGCCGTGGTCGGCGCTGTCCGCCGAGCTGCGAAGCCACAATGCCGGCGAGATCTCGGCCTTCGTGCCGCAGAATGCCGAGATCACCATGATCGTCCAGGGACCGAAGCCGGCGATTTCCAGCCGGGCGTCGGGGGGCGTGAAGCAGATCGTGCCGGCGCTGCCGCAGACGACGTGGCTGTGCCCGGCCGGCATCTGCGAGGAGGCGACCAGACTCTCCGACGACATTCCCGAGGTCCTGCACGTCTACATCCCGCAGCACACCTTCTTCCGGATGAGGGATTTCGACGGGTTCAGCTTCCGGGCCAACGACCTGCGCTACCAGGCCAAGGTCGAGAACCCCGACGTGCTCGGGATGATGGCGGCGATCATCGACGAACTGCGGTCCGAGAGCTTCGCCGGCGGCTTGCGAATGGACGCGCTGGCCTGCGCCCTCGTCGGGACGCTGGCGCGCGAGCACGCCGAAACGCAGGAAAGCGCGCGTTCGATGCCCCAGGTGCGCGGCGGGCTCGACCGCAACCGGCTGGGGCGGGTGATCGAGTACATCAACGCCAACCTCGACCGCGACATCACCGTCGCCGAACTCGCGCGCGTGGCGAATTTCAGCCTCTACCATTTCGCCAGGGCCTTCCACATTTCGGTCGGCCGGTCGCCGCACGCCTATCTGGCCGAGCGGCGGCTCGACATGGCCAAGCAACTGCTCGCCTACGGCACGATGGCACTCGCCGACGTCGCCGATGCCTGCTGCTTTTCCAGCCAAGCCAACTTCTCGAAAGCGTTCCAGAAGGCGACAGGCTTCTCGCCGGGCAAATACCGGCGCTTCGCGCTGTCCTGACGCCATCCGCCAGGGGGGCCGGCCCCACCCCCGCATCCATTGCGATTTTGCGCGCGGCGATCCGGTGAGCCACGGGGCGCGACCAAAGGGCGCACCGCACACTGCATCGCATGGAAATCGTTGGGATAGGGCGCCGTCTCAACATGGGTAACGGCAAATCATCCGACCTCTACTTTTCGCAGACTGGAAAGCGCACGCAAAGCGGGATAAGCCGGGGATCGAGTTCGCCATCAACCCCACCTCCGGCCCAGGCATTCCACCGTCCATGCGTAACCCACCCGACAACGGTCCCTTACCGTGTTTCGCAGCCCGGCTGCGGGCGTCCGTTGCCCTTGATGGACGGTCGGGATGGATGGTCGGAAGGACGGCGGCTTTGCCCTTCAGACGCTCGGGGCATGGCGCGGCGGGACAAGAGGGGCTCGCGGCCATGGCCGGAACGGCCGGCTCTCCCTGCGACGATGACCTCGAAGCCCACCGGACGCCATTCCGGCGCTGCCGGTCGAAATTCACAAATCCAAGGAGGTCTTCGATGAAGGCTGCTTCCACGCCGTCGAGAGGCGCGGTCCGTGCCATTCTCCTGGCCGTCACCGCCTTTGCGGCGCTTTCGCTCCAGCCCGGCGCCGCACGCGCCCAGACGCCCGACCCGGACGCCTTCTACCAGATGATGAGCAACCAGCTCGGCATCCTCAAATATTGCAAGGGCAAGGGCTTCCCGTCCGAAAAGGCGGTTGCGACCTATGAAAAATACATGGCCGCGATGCCGGCGCCGAAGGATGCCGGCAAGGCGGCGCTCTACCTCCGGAAGGGCCAGGAGGGCGTGATCTACAACGGCGAGGCGAGCCAGATACGCCTGGAGCAGATGGCGGAGGGCACCAGCCAGACGCCGGAGGAATTCTGCAAGTCCTACGACGAGAACGCCAAGGCCTTCGAGGGCACTCCGTAACGCGGCCCCGCCCACGCGATCCCGGTAACGCGATCACCGTAACGCGATCCCGCACCGCAATCCCGCATCGCCCGATCCCGTCCCGCCGCCGGGCGTCCGCCATGCCGCGCGCCCGGCGGCAGGACGGCAAAGGAGTTTCCATGTCGACCTCCCGTTCCATTCTCCTCCTCGCCTCGCTCCTCGTCCTGCCGGCAATCGGCGTCCATGCGGAAGGCCAGGGCGGCCTCGCCGAACGGCGCGCCATCGCCGCCTATTCCAAGGATGTCTGGCCGCCGCTCGAAAAATCCATCCAGGACGCCGCGGGCTTTGCGGTCCCCGTTACGCTGGACCTGAAGAGCCTGGCGTTGCCCGGCTATGCGGACAGCTACGCGAACGACGATTACCTGCGCAAGCCGATCATCGACCCCCTGATCAAGGCGCTTTCCAACGTCGGTTCCGACGCGATGGGCCGGGAGGCGCTCAAGGACAAGCTGAAGTCGATCACCATTTCCTACGACGAGGCGACGGCACCGGCGTCGAACTACCGCGAGGGCGTCACCTTCACGGACGGTGCGCTCAAGCTGAACTGGAGACCCTACGCGAATGTCGACGACTTCGATCCGCGCGTGAAGGCGATCACCGACGTGCTCGAGAAAGGTCTCTGATCCACACTCCCCGCCCTCCGACCCGCCGGCCCGACCCGCCGGCGGCATCGTCCCGGAAAGAGACCCCATGCCCATCCTGAAGAAAGCCGGCTCCGTCCTCCTCGGCCTCGTCCTGCTGACCGTCATCTTCCTGGCGAAGGACGGCGACGTCCAATCGCTGCTGCGCGACCTCGGCCTTTCCGGGAACGGTCAAGCCAACACGGCGTCCGGCCCGGCGCAAGGCGGCCCTGCCCAAAGCGGTTCGGCCCAAAACGGTTCGGCGCCGTCGGCCACGGCGACGAACGCGCTGGCCGCCAAGCTCACGGCGTACATCACCTGCCTGAACCGCGTCGATGTCGCCATGCACAACAATTACGAGCCATACAGCCGTTCCTTTCCGGCGGCCTTCAACGGCGGCACGATCTATCACCGCAGCTTCAAAATCGCGCCCTACGAGGTGGACAACAGCTTCACGAAGGACTGTGCGGCGGGCCTGGTCACGGCCAGCAAGACCGCACCGGCGAACTCCGAACTGGACGGCGCCGGCCTGCGCTACGCCGAGGCCCTGACGTCGCTGGTTCCGCTGCTGAACGAAACCGACGACTATCTGAACCAGCAGAATTACCGCGACGACGGCTGGCGCCGGATGCGCGAGGAGCTGCATCCGAAAATCACCGCCTCCTTCGCAACCTTCTTCGATGCCTCCGACCGGATGCGCGCGGCCGTCGAGTCTGCAAACCTCATGGTCGCCGAACAGCGGCTGAACGACATCGAGAAGCAGGACGGCCGCGCCTACCGCTGGCATGAACTGAACGTGATGCATCGCGCCCGCCTCAGCCTCGACAGGACCGAACGGGCGGTTCAGAACGGCAAGGTCGAGACGGCGGAGATCGAGGCGGCCGAGCAGAGCTTCGGACAGGCGCTCGATGGCGCCCGCGCCTACATTGCGGCCAATCCGACGGTCACCACGAGGCTCGGCAACAAGCCGGTGCTGTTCTACATCGAGTCGCGGGCCGTCGATTTCCTGACGGCGCTCAAGACGCTGCGGCGCGACACGGCCGGCGGCGACACCCGCAAGCTCGGGCCGGATATGAAGCGGATCACCGAATCGTTCAACGGCCTGGTGGACGATTACAACCTGCGGGTCAAGAACGGCAATTGACGGCCGTCCGCATTCCCCCCGGCAGCCAGGCGGAAACAGGCGAGACAGGCGGACAGGGAGCCATTGGCGGACATGGAGCGATTGATCGAAGCCGGCTATGAAGCCCTCGCCAACGGGGATCTGGCCCGCCTGCACCGGCTCTGGGACGCCACCTGCGTCTGGAGCATGCTGCCCGACGACACCGTCGCCGACATCGCCGACCGCTGCCGCAAGGCGATCGAGGCGGGGGAGCAGGGCGAAGCGCCGCACCTTGTGCTCGGCGCGATCCTTCTCGATTGCAGCGCCGTGCTTCGTGCCGACCGCGCGGCGGCTCTGCGGGAGGCGTCCGGGCTGGGACGCCGGGCGATCACGCTGGAGCCGTCGAATGCCAAGGCCCATCGGCTGGTCGGCAGCGCCCATTTCTGGCTGGACGAGCGCGACACTGCCGCCGAGTTCTACCGGCGCTCGAACGCGCTGAGGCCGCAGATCGATCTGCAGGTGCGGCTGTTCGAGATGGAGCATGAACAGCCGGCCGCGCAGGCGGCGCATTTCAGGTCCGATCCGTCAGACGATGAGCCGGCGCATTATTACGGCGCCGGCGTCACGGTCGGGAAATGGCGGCTGCCGGACGGCACGCAGAGCGAAACGGTGCATGCCCTGATGCGGGGGCTGTATGAACGGAGCATCGTCCTGTTCCAGGAGCGGATCGGGCGTGCCGGCGATGCCCCCGTCGATGTGCACAGCTTCGCCATGTGCTGCAACAATCTCGGCATCGAGTACAATCGCGCCTCCCGCGTCGAGGACGCGGCGCGCATCCTGGAAACGGGGCTGCAATACAGCCGCTTTCGGGAGTTGTACGAGAACCTGCGCTGGTCCTATCGCGCGCTCGGGCGAACGGAGGAGGCCACCGAAACGTCGCTGACATTGCTGGAAGACTTCGAACTGGAGCCCTCGCTGTTTCTCGACTGCGCCCAGACCGCATGCAGCCATCTCAACCGCATCGGCCGTAGCGAGGACGTGCTGGACCTCGTCGAAGCCGCCGACGAGGCCTATGGGGAGATGGGCGACGACGAGCGGATGGAGGCGGACAACCTCCGCTACTTCCTGACCTTGCAGGCGCACAAGGTTTCGGCTCTTTCGGCACAGGCCCGGCTGGCACGAAGCGACATCGACATGGCACTGGTCGATCGGGCGATCTCCCTCCATCCGGACGAGCTGGAATTCGCGCTGATCCGGGCGCGGTTTCTGACGGATCTGGCGGAATTCCGGTCATCCGGCGACGCCTATGGCGAGCTGATCGCCCGCGCCCATGAGAAGGACGATCGGGACATCCTGCGCAAGGCTCTGAAAGCACGGGGCTACCTGCGCCTGTATCATCTGGACCAGCCGGACCGTGCGCTGGAGGATTACCAAGCGCTGCGGGCGCTGACGCCAGAGGATTTCTATGTCCATTACTATCTCGCCGACTGCCATTTCCGCTTGAAGCAGCCGCACGAAACGCTGGAGGCGTGCGAGCGCGCGTTGCAGCACCTGACCGACGGCATCGCGACAAACGACCGCCTCTCCTTCGGCCAGCTCCTCATGATGCAGGCCGACACGCTGTTCGACCTCGGGGACTACGAAGCCTCCCTGCCCGTCTACGAGCGCTGCCTTTCTCTCATCGACCGGCCCGGCATTCGCGGAAACTACGAACTGGCGAAGGGGCTGGCCAGGAAGCGGAAGGGATTCTTTTCAAGGCTGTTCCGGTAAGGGGCGCCGTAGCCTCCCCTTCGGTATTGCCTTTCGTCCAAGCAGGTTTTCCCAACTCGGCCCACGCATGGGCGGGCTCGGTGGGGAGCGGGGGTCCGGTCGACATCGCCTCCCCCGCTCCCGCAGCTCAGGTGACCGGCGGCATGCCGTCGAGCAGCTTGTCGAGCGTGACCGGGTAGTCCCGCACCCGCAAGCCGGTGGCGTTGTAGACGGCGTTGGCGATGGCGGCACCGACGCCGCAGAGGCCGAGCTCGCCGACGCCCTTGGCCTTCATCGGCGAGGACATCGGGTCGGTCTCATCCAGGAAGATCACCTCCTGGTGCGGGATGTCGGCATGCACGGGCACCTCGTAGCCGGCAAGGTCGTGGTTGACGAAGAAGCCGGTGCGGGTATCGACCGCCAGTTCCTCCATCAGCGCCGCGCCGACGCCCATGGTCATGGCGCCGATCACCTGGCTGCGCGCCGACAGCGGGTTCAGGATGCGGCCGGCGGCGCAGACCGCCAGCATCCGCCGCACGCGGACCTCGGCCGTGGCGGCATCGACGCCGACCTCGACGAAATGGGCGCCGAAGGTCGATTGCTGCGCCCGCTTGGCGATGTCGCCATACTCGATGCCGTCCTCTGCCGACAACCCGGCCTCGCCCGCCGCCTGGGCCAGCGGGACGCTGCGGTTGCCCGAGCGCACTTGGCCGTCGGCGAACTGCACGCCGGCAAGGTCGGGGGCAGAGTTGAAGCCGAGCTTCTGCGCCACCGCCTCGCGCAGCTTGACGCAGGCGGCATAGACGCCGGCGGTGGAGTTGTTGGCGCCCCATTGGCCGCCCGATCCGGCCGAGGCCGGATAGCCGGAATCGCCCAGCCGCACCACGACCTTGTCCAGCCCGACGCCCATCATCTCCGCCGCGGTCTGGGCGATGATGGTGTAGCTCCCGGTGCCGATGTCGGTCATGTCGGTCTCGACCGTCACCACGCCGCGGTTGTCGAGCCGGACCCGCGCCGCCGACTTGGTCAGCAGGTTGTTGCGGAAGGCGGCCGCCATGCCGATGCCGACCAGCCAGCGGCCGTCGCGGACCCGCGCCGGCTCGGCATTGCGCTTGCTCCAGCCGAAGCGCTCGGCCCCGGTGCGCAGGCACTGGACGAGCTGGCGCTGCGAGAAGGGGCGCTCGGGGTTCTCCGGGTCGACCTGGGTGTCGTTGAGGATGCGGAACTCCACCGGGTCGACCTTCAGGCGTTCCGCCATCTCGTCCATGGCGATCTCAAGCGCCATCAGGCCCGGCGCCTCGCCGGGCGCCCGCATGGCGTTGCCTTCCGGCAGGTCGAGATGGGCCAGCCGCAGCCCGGTCAGCCGGTTGGCGCCGGCATAGAGCAGGCGGGTCTGGTCGACCGCGGTTTCCGGCTTGCCGTCCTCCAGGTTGCCGGACCAGCTCTCATGCGCGATGGCGGTGATCCGGCCGTCCTGGCCGGCGCCGATGCGGATGCGCTGGATCGTCGCCGGCCGGTGCGTGGTGTTGTTGGCCATCATCGGCCGGGGAAGCGCCACCTTGACCGGCCGCCCGGCCTCGCGGGCGCCGAGCGCCGCCAGCAGGGTGTCGGCGCGCAGGAACAGCTTGCCGCCGAAGCCGCCGCCGATGAAGGGGGAAATCACGCGGACCTTCTCGCGCGGCATCTCCAGCGTCTTGGCCAGGTCGGCGGCGGCCCAGGCGATCATCTGGTTGGAGGTCCACACCGTCAGCCGGTCGCCCTGCCAGGCGGCGATGGTGGCGTGCGGCTCCATCATCATGTGGCTCTGGTCGGGCGTGGTGTAGGTCTCGTCCAGCTTGACCGGCGCCGCGTCGAAGGCGGCGGCGAAATCGCCGACGGTCTTGTCCTCCTTCTTCTGCTCGGGATCGTCGCCCATCGTCTCCCTGGCATGCGCCAGGTCGAAGGCGCCCTCGGCGCGCTCGTACTCGACATGGATGCGCTGGGCGGCGGCTCGGGCCTGCTCGAAGCTCTCGGCGACGACCAGGGCGACGGCCTGGTGGTAATGGTCGATCTCCGGCCCGCCGAGCAGCGGGGCGGCGTTGCGGTCGCCCTTGCCGAGCTTCCCGGCGTTGCCATGGGTGACGACGGCCAGCACGCCGGGCGCCGCCTTCGCCTCCTCCACCGCGATGGAGGCGATGCGGCCCTTGGCGATGGTGGAGGCGACCACATAGCCGTAGGCCTGGTTCGGCACCACGTCGTGCCGTTCGTAGGCGTAGGGTGCGGTGCCGGTGGTCTTCAGCGGCCCGTCGATGCGGCTGGTCGGCTTGCCGACCACCTTGAGCTGGTCGATCGGGTTGGTCGCGGCGGGGGTATCGAATTTCATGGCTCAGCCTTTCGCTTCGGCCAGGACCGAGCCGAGCGTGCGCTCGACCAGCGGCAGCTTGAAGGCGTTCTCGGGCGTCGGCGCGGCGCCGGCGAGCAATCGGGTCGTGACGGCCCTCGCGCCCTTGGGCAGCTCCGCGTCGGCCTCGGCGACGCGCCACGGCTTGTGCGCCACGCCGCCCAGCGCCACCCGCCCGCTGCCGTCGGGCTGCACGACCGCACCCACCGCGACCAGCGCGAAGGCGTAGGAGGCACGGTCGCGGACCTTGCGGTAGATGTGGGTGCCGCCGAGCGGCTGCGGCAGCGTCACCGCGGTGATCAGCTCGCCCGGCTCCAGGCTGGTCTCGATGTGCGGGGTGTCGCCGGGCAGGCGGTGGAAGTCGGCGATCGGGATGGCGCGGGTGGCGCCGTCGGGCCGCACGGTCTCCACCGTGGCGTCCAAGGCCAGCATCGCCACCGCCATGTCGCTGGGATGGGTGGCGATGCAGGACTCGCTGCCGCCGATCACCGCGAGCTGGCGGCTGAAGCCGCCGATGGCGGCGCAGCCGCTGCCGGGCTGGCGCTTGTTGCAGGGCTGCGCGGTGTCGTAGAAATAGGGGCAGCGGGTGCGCTGCAGCAGGTTGCCGGCGGTCGTCGCCTTGTTGCGCAACTGGCCCGAGGCGCCTGCCAGCAGCGCCCGCGACAGCAGCCCGTAGTCGCGCCGGACCCGCTCGTCGGCGGCGAGGTCGGTGTTGCGCACCAGCGCGCCGATCCGCAGCCCCCCGTCCGGCGTCGCCTCCATGCGGTCGAGCGACAGGCCGTTGACGTCGATCAGGTGGGCGGGCGTCTCGATCTCCAGCTTCATCAGGTCGAGCAGGTTGGTGCCGCCGGCGATGAATTTGGCGCCCGGGTTGCGCGCCGCCGCCGCCGCCGCCTCGGCCGGGCTGCCGGCACGCTCGTAGGTGAAGGGCCTCATGCCTGCCTCCCGGCAACCTCGGTGATCGCATCCACGATGTTGGAGTAGGCGCCGCAGCGGCAGATGTTGCCGCTCATGCGCTCGCGCAGCTCGTCGGCCGTGAACTGGGGCCGCGCCGTCAGATCGGCGCTCACATGGCTGGGGATGCCGGCCTCGATCTCCTTCAGCACGGCGACGGCCGAGCAGATCTGGCCCGGCGTGCAATAGCCGCACTGGTAGCCGTCATGCTTGACGAAGGCGGCCTGCATCGGGTGCATGGACTTGGGGTTGCCCAGCCCCTCGATGGTGGTGATGCTGTCGCCCTGGTGCATGACGGCCAGCGACAGGCAGGAGTTGATCCGCCGCCCGTCCACCAGCACGGTGCAGGCGCCGCATTGGCCATGGTCGCAGCCCTTCTTGGGGCCGGTCAGATGGACATGCTCGCGCAGGGCGTCGAGCAGCGTGGTCCGGGTGTCCAGCGTCAGGTCATGGGAGGTGCCGTTCACCGTGAAGGACACGGCCGAGGTCACCGGGGCAAGGTCCGGCTGCGGGACCGATTGCGGTGCAGCCGCTCCGACGACCGCCTCGGCAGGCATCGGAAAGGCACCTGCCGTCAACGCGACCGTGGCTGCCGTTCCCATCAGCAGCCCGCGGCGCGTCATCTCGAGGTCGCCGGGATTGATCATCACGCGCTTCCCTCCTGTTCGTCATGACAGCGTTCATCGTCCGGGCGTCCGCAGACGCCGGCGCATCTCCCACAAGCTAAGTCGATCGTCGCGCGCGATCAGCCCTCGCACGGTGATGGGGGCTATTCCCCCAGCCAATGAAACGAGTCCGGCATCAGGCCGTTATACGAGGTTGGGTTTGGTGCGGAGGCGGCGGACGGCCGGTGCGGGGGCAATGGTCTCGTTCCGACGCGACGCCGCGGATCCTGAGCCTCACCCCGGCCCCGCGGTCCGACCGCACCCGTCTTTCAGCTTCGCGGACGCATCCGATGGAGTTGCCACCGGGATCGACGCTCAGGCGGCGCGCGCGGGAGCGCGGCGGGCTCAGCCGTGCCCGCCGAAGGCGGTGGTGAACACGGCCCAACGCTCCGCAAACAGCCGGTCGGGAGACGGCGCATCGTCGTCGAGACGGAGGCGGTTGTTGGCGCCTTCCAGCAGGTCCACCAGGATCGCGCAGACCGCCGCCGGGTCGCCGGGCCGCAGGCCGCCCGCCGCCTGCGCGGACGCGACGGCCGCGACCAGCGGCTCCAGCGCGCCCTGCGACCAGGCCGCCAGCCGGGCGCGGAGCGTCGGCGAGACGGCCGCCTCGGCGCTGACGGACAGGTAGAAGGCGGCGTAGTCGCGCGATGATCCGATCTCGACATAGCGGAGCGCGGCGCGGCGGACTGCGTCGAGCGCTTCCGCCCCGCCATGGCCGCCGCCGCCGGCCGCCGTCGACAGGGCGTGGCGGAACCGGTCGATGTCGCGCGCGACGACGGCGTCAAGAAGCGCTGCCCGGTTTGGATAGCGGCGGTAGAGGGTGTGCTTGGAAACGCCGAGGCCGAGCACGATCTCCTCCATGCTGCTGTTGGCGATGCCCCTGCGGCAGAAGACGGACCGCGCCTCGTCCAGGATGCGCGCATCGATGGCGGCAGCCTGCTCCCTGGTCGGCCGTCCGCCGGGCTTGCGCGCGTTGGCTTCCCTGTCCAGCCCCGTCACCTTCGCCCCCTGGATTCCCGGTCAGCCACGATACCGCACGGCACGGCGAAGACAGCACAGTTGCGGTGCACTTGCCATCCATTCGATTTAACGGCACGATGTCGTGCTGATTTTCCCTGTCCCGCGAGGGTTGCCGCATGGCGTCCATCACCCTGACCGGCCTCTCCTGGTCGACGCCCGACGGCCGCAGCGTGCTGAACGGCCTAGACCTCGCCTTCGGCCGGGAGCGCGCCGGCCTCGTCGGGCGGAACGGCACCGGCAAGACGACGCTGCTGAAGCTCATCGCCGGGGAGCTTCAGCCGGCCACCGGCGGCGTCACGGTCAGCGGCTCGCTCGGCCTGTTGAAACAGACGGTCCGACCCGGCGCGCATGAAACGGTGGCCGGCCTGTTCGGTGCGGCCGCGGCGCTCGACCTCCTGCGGCGCGCCGAGGCCGGCGCGGCGAGCGCCGAGGATCTGGCCGAGGCCGACTGGACGCTGGCGGACCGCATCACCGCCGTGCTGGCGCGCCTCGGTGTCGACGCCGGCCCCGACACCCGGCTGACCGAGCTTTCCGGCGGCCAGCGGACGCGGGCCAGCCTCGCGGCGGCGGTGTTCGCCGCACCGGATTTCCTGCTGCTGGACGAGCCGACCAACAACCTCGACCGCTCCGGCCGCGAGGCGGTGATCGCGCTGCTCGAAAGCTGGCGGGCCGGCGCGATCGTGGTCAGCCACGACCGCGAGCTTCTCGACCGGATGGACGCCATCGTCGAGCTGACCTCGCTGGGTGCGACGCGTTACGGCGGCAACTGGACACGCTACCGCGAACGCAAGGCGACGGAGCTGGAGGCGGCGCAACAGGATCTGGCCCATGCCGGCAAGCAGGCGGCGGAGATCCGGCGCAAGGTGCATCTCGCGGCCGAGCGGAAGGATCGCCGCGACGCCGCCGGGACGCGCCGGGCGTCACGGGGCGACATGCCCCGCATCCTGCTGGGCGCACGAAAGAGCGGCGCCGAGGCCAGCCGGGGTGCCGGCGCCAAGCTCGCCGACCGCCAGCGCGCCGAGGCGGAGGCGGCGCTGGCGTCGGCACGGGCGCGCGTCGAGATCCTGCAGGAGCTGTCGGTGGCGCTGCCGCCCACCGGGCTTCCGGCGAACAGGACGGTTCTCCGGCTCGACGGCGTCACCGCCGGCCATGACCGCAGCCGGCCGGTGATCCGCGACCTGTCCTTCACCATCGAGGGGCCGGAGCGGGTCGCCGTCGTCGGCCCCAACGGATCGGGCAAGACGACGCTGGTGACGCTGGTCGCGGGCCGCCTCGCTCCCCTCCGCGGAACGGTGACCGTCGCGGTGGAGTGCGCCCTGCTGGACCAGCGGATGGAAATCGTCGATCCCGCGGCGTCGATCCTCGACAACTTCATGCGCCTCAATCCCGGCGCGACCGACAACGCCTGCCGGGCGGCGCTCGCCCGCTTCCTGTTCCGGGCGGACGCGGCGCTGCAGCGTGTGGGGACGCTGAGCGGCGGGCAGATGCTGCGCGCCGGCCTCGCCTGCACGCTGGGCGGGCCGCGGCCACCGGCGCTGCTGCTCCTCGATGAACCGACCAACCATCTGGACATCGAATCGATCGAGGCGGTCGAGGCCGGGCTGAGGGCCTATGACGGCGCGCTTCTGCTGGTCAGCCACGATGAGGCGTTCCTGGCCGCCGTCGGGGTCGACCGGCGGCTATACCTCGGTCCGCCGGAGGGGCAGCCGGTGGAACCGGCGGGATCATCGCGCTGACATCGCGCTGACGTGGCCCCGCCACGGATCGGCGGCGCCCCCGCCTGCCGCAGCCGGGAGGGGCCGGGGCTCCGCCCGATGGCTCACCGCGGTTCGCGCCCCTCGGCAGCAAGCCAATCGACGAAGCCGGCAGCCAGGTTTCCGGCATCGACCTGCCGGGGAATGATCGCAACGTAGCCGGTCCTCGGGACCCGGATCGCCGGCAGCGGCGTCATCAGCTTCCCGGCGGCGACGTCGATCTCCAGCATCGGCAACGGACCGATGCCGATGCCGAGCCCGTCCTCCACCGCCTGGCGCGTCACGAAGAAGTGATCGAAGATCCGGCGGGGACGTCCGGCAAGGTGCTGCAGCCCCGCGGCCTCCAGCCAGTCGGCCCAGTCGCCGGCGCGGGTTTCACTGGCGAGCAGGGCATGCTCCGCAATGTCGTCCGGCCTCAGGATCGGCCGGGACGCGAACAGCGCCGGGCTCATGATCAGCGTGTCGACATCGTCGAGCACCGGAACGACGCGATGCTGGGGCCAGTCGTCCGCGCGGGCCACCCCGCGCCGGATCGCCACGTCGACGCCGCCGCGCAGGTCCTCCAACACCGTCGAGACCGTCGTCACCGCAACCTCGACCTGCGGGTGGCCGGCGTGGTAGCCGCCGAGCCGCGGGATCAGCCAGCGCATCGCGAAGCTGGTCGGGGCGCTGACCCGCAGGATGCGGCGCGCACCGGGCCGGCCGCAGGCTTCCGCCGCGACAGCCAGACGATCGAACGACAGGCCGACCTCCGCGGCGAAAATCCTGGCCATCGGCGTCGCGACCATCCGGCGGCCGTCCTTCGCGAACAGCCTCTGCCCCAGCCAGCCCTCCAGCGTGGCGATCTGCCGGCTCACCGCGCCGTGGGTCAGGCCGAGCTCGGCCGCGGCCTCGGCATAGCTGCCCGTCCGGGCCGCGACCTCGAAGATGCGGAGGGCGTTCAGGGGAGGGAGGCGGCGCATCGAAAATCCGTGAGAAAAATGCACGGTATTGGTGAGGAAAAGCATACTAGTCGATGATTCCTCACGCGTATAGCATCCCTGCGTGCCGGGCCTTGCCGGGCAATGTCCATGGCCCTCCCGAGACTTGCGTGGAAGATGGACCCAGTGACGTCAAAGACCCAACGGAAGAGAAGCCTGACCGGCGCGTGCCTCGCCCACGCGCTCCATGACGGTTTCACTGATGGACTCTATGTCTTCCTGCCGGTTTGGCAGACACAGTTCGGCCTTTCCTATGCGGCACTCGCCGCCGTTCGTGCGCTCTACTATGCGACGATGGGAGGGCTGCAGATCCCGGCCGACCGGGCGCTGCGCGGCTTGTCGCCGCGGGCGGCCCTGGCCCTGTCGACCGTCCTGGCGTCGGCGGGCCTGCTGGTCATGGCGCTGCCGTTCGGCTTCGCCGGCCTTTGCATCGGCCTCGTCGTGGCGGGGATCGGATCGAGCATCCAGCACCCCTGCGGCTCGCTGCTCGTCACCGCCAGCTACGGCGATGCCCTGCGGCGCCCGCTCGGCATCTACAACTTCTCCGGCGATCTCGGGAAAGCCGCCCTGCCGGCAGTGATCGCGGTGCTGCTGCCGCTCCTCGCCTGGCAGCCGGTCCTGTGCCTGATGGCGGGGCTCGGGCTCGCCGTGTCGGTCGCCCTGGTGGCGATGGTGCCGGCAGTTCCCATTGCCAGGACCGAGGCGGCGGAAACCTCGTCCAACCGTGGCGGCGGCGGCTTCGCCATCCTCACGACGATCGGGGCGCTCGATACGGCGACGCGCATGGGCTACCTGCTGTTCCTGCCCTTCCTCATCCATGGACAGGGGGGAGACACGGGGACCGTCGGGATCGCACTCGCCCTGCTGTTCATCGGCGGCGCCTTCGGGAAGGCGACGTGCAGTTGGCTCGGGGACCGGCTCGGCGTCGTCGGGAGCGTCGTGGCGACCGAAAGCGCGACGGCCCTGCTGATCGCGGTGACGCTGGTCACCCCCCTGACGCCGACGCTGGTCCTGCTGCCGCTGCTCGGCATCGTGCTGAACGGCACCTCCTCGGTGCTCTACGGCACCGTGCCGGAGCTGTCCAAGGGCGATGCCGGCCGCGCCTTCGCGGTCTTCTACACCAGCGTCATCGGTTCCGGCGGCCTTGCGCCGATCCTCTACGGCGCGGTCGCCGATCACAGCAGCCAGACGGTCGGCGTGCTGGCCGCGGCGGCGACCGCCGCCGTGATCGTCCCGCTCGTCCTGACGCTGAAACCCCATCTGCGCCGATCCGGCGCGGAGCCGCTGGAGGCGGCAGCCCCATCCCGGCACCGCCCGCTGGAGCCGGTCCGCGACAGCCGGCCCTAGAGTGTGATCGTTTCAAGCGGTATCGCTTGAACCGTGAATCGCACGAAAGACCAAGAGCTTAGAGCCTGTCCGGCGCTTCAATAAGCACCGGACGGGCTCTGAGACGCCGGCCTCCGGCCGACCCCAGCCCTGGCCGCGCCACAAACAGGAAGGATCAACCGAATGGATAAGCTCACCGAAGCACCCGTCATCCTGGTCACGGGCGGAAGCCGCGGCATCGGCGCGGCCACCGCGCGGCTCGCAGCCAAGCAAGGCTACGACGTGGCGATCAGCTTCGTTTCCGACGAGGCCGCCGCCTTTGCGGTGGCGGCCGACGTGGAAGCCGCCGGGCGCCGCGCCCTGCCCATGCGCGCCGACAGCGCGGATCCGGAACAGGTCGCCCAACTGTTCGCCGCGATCGACCGCGAGTTCGGCCGGATCGACGTCCTGGTGAACAACGCCGCGATGCTGGCGAGGCAGTCCAGGCTGGAGGATCTCGGCTTCGAGCGGATGCAGCGCATCTTCGCGGTCAATTCGATCGGCCCGATCCTCTGCGCCCAGCAGGCGGCGCGGCGGATGTCCTACCGCCACAACGGGCGGGGAGGTGCGGTGATCAACGTCTCGTCGGCGTCGGCCCGGCTCGGCAGCCCGAACGAATATGTCGACTACGCCGCGTCGAAGGGCGCGGTCGAGACCTTCACCACCGGCTTCGCCAAGGAAGTCGCGCGTGAGGGGATCCGCGTCAACTGCGTCCGCCCCGGGCACATCTACACCGACATGCATGCCAGCGGCGGCGAGCCGGGACGGGTGGACCGCGTCAAGGAGTCGATCCCGATGGGACGGGGAGGCCAGGCCGAAGAGGTCGCGCGGGCGATCCTCTGGCTGGCTGGCGCCGGGGCCTCCTTCATCACCGGGACCTTCCTCGACGTCACCGGCGGCAAGTGAGGCACGGGGGGCGGGGTGATCCAGTCCCCGTCCCGGCAAGGCCCGGCACAGCGTCGCCCCCCGTGGGGCCGGCGCACCCCGGATGCAGAAGAGGCAACACCCAGCGGCCAGAATATCCAAACTGATTAGTAAAATTTGACCGGAGCGTCCTCCGATTTTACAGCGTTGACGTACAGGAAGAATCATGTTCCCCTAAAACATACTAGATTTATAGGTATGTGGGGAGCACCGCCATGGGACAACCAGGAAGCCCCGGACGCCGGGTCGCGGCCATCGCCAAGTGGGTGGCGGGTCCGGTGATGGCGGCGGCGATCGGGCTGCTGATGGCGACGGCCGTCGCGACCCCGGCTGCCGCCGAAGGGCGCATCCGCATCGCCGAGCAATATGGGCTGGGCTATCTGCCGCTGCATGTGCTGCGCCAGAACCAGTTGATCGAGAAGCATGGCAAGGCGCTCGGCGTCGACGTCACGGTCGAGTGGGTGCAACTGTCCGGCGGGGCGGCGATGAACGACGCGCTGCTGTCGGGCAGCATCGACCTCGGGTCGGCCGGCGTCGGTCCGTTGCTGACCATCTGGGACCGCACCAAGGGGAATGCCGACGTCAAGGCGATCGCCTCGCTGAACGACATGCCGCTGTTCCTCACCACCAGCAATCCCAAGGTCACCACGCTGAAGGACTTCACCGACGCCGACAAGATCGCGCTGCCGGCGCCGAAGGTCGGGGTGCAGGCGCGGGTGCTGCAGATGGCGGCGGAAAAGGAACTGGGCGCCGGCAGGTTCGACGCGCTGGACAAGCTGACCGTCGCCCTGCCCCATCCGGACGCCACGGCCGCGCTGCTGTCGGGCAGCGGCGGCATCACCGCCCACCTCTCCGGCCCGCCCTTCCAGTACCAGCAGCTCGACGACCCGAAGATCCACCGGGTCTTCAGCTCCTACGACGTGCTGGGCGGCCCGCACAGCTTCAACCTGATCTGGAGCAAGCAGTCCTTCCGCGACGGGAATCCCAAGACCTACAGGGCGTTCCTCGACGCGCTGAAGGAGGCGATGGACTACATCAACAGCAATCACGAGGGGGCGGCCGACGCCTACCTGGCGCAGAACAAGGGCAGCCTCGACCGCGCCTACGTCCTGCGCCTGCTGCAGGACCCCGACATCCGCTTCACGGTCACCCCCAACCGCACCGAGGCCTTCGCCGACTTCATGTACAAGGTCGGCGCGATCAGGAACAAGCCGGCCTCCTGGAAGGACTATTTCTTCGACGACCTCCATGGCGAAACCGGGAGCTGACGCGATGAACGCGCTGACCTTTCCGCAGGGCATCGACACCGCGGGGGCGTCGGAGCGCCCGCTGCTCGACGTGTCGGGCGTGACCCTGCAGTACAAGACGCGCCGCCACCTGGTGACCGCGACCTACCGGGTCGATTTCCAGGTGTTCCAGGCCGAGCGCTATATCCTGCTCGGGCCGTCGGGCTGCGGCAAGTCCTCGCTGCTGAAGGCGGTCGGCGGCTTCCTGCAGCCGGTGGAGGGCGCGATCCGCCTGAACGGCCGCAAGGTGACCCGCCCCGGTCCCGACCGCATGATGGTGTTCCAGGAGTTCGACCAGCTCCCGCCCTGGAAGACGGTCAAGCAGAACGTCATGTTCCCGCTGCTCGCCAGCGGCAAGGCCGGTCGGCGCGAGGCGGAGGAGAAGGCGCTCGATTGCATCGCCCGGGTCAACCTGACGAAGTTCGCCGACGTCCACCCGCACATGCTGTCCGGCGGCATGAAGCAGCGCGTCGCCATCGCGCGGGCGATGGCGATGGAGCCCGACATCCTGCTGATGGACGAACCCTTCGCCGCGCTGGACGCGCTGACCCGCCGCAAGATGCAGGAGGAGCTGCTCGCGCTGTGGGACGACCTGCGCTTCACCGTGCTGTTCGTCACCCACTCCATCGAGGAGGCGCTGGTCGTGGGGTCGCGCATCCTGGTGCTGTCGCCACATCCCGGACAGGTGAAGGCCGAGCTGAACTGCGCCGTCCACGACCACGGGTCGGTCGGCGGCGCCGAGTTCCAGGCATTGGCCAACCGCATCCACACCATGCTGTTCGCCGAGGATGTCGAGGGAGCCGTCACGGACGGCGTGTCGGACGCGGCGGCGGGAGGAACCCGATGACCGACCTGTCCTATTCTCCCCGCTCTCCCGGCCGCACCGCCGGCCGCCCGCCGGCGACGGCGGTGCGGCGCGAGCCGCCGGTACGGCCGGAGTACGAGCGCGCCGTGGCCGCCACCGGCCCGATCGGCGACGTCGCACGGCCGCTGTCGTTGTGGGAGCGGCTCGGCAACGTCGCCGCGCTGCGCCGGCTGGTCATCCTGGCGGCGATCGCCGCGCTGTGGCAGGCCCTGGCCGGCTGGCAGAACAACCCGCTGATGTTCCCGACCTTCACCGCCACCATGGCGGCGCTGTGGGACGGCATCCGCAGCGACGGGCTGCCGGCAATGGCCTGGACCTCGCTGGCGGTGCTGCTGAAGGGCTACGCGGTGGCGGTGGCGGCGGCCGTCCTGCTGACCGCGGTGGCGGTGACCACGCGGGTCGGCAACGACCTGCTGTCGACCCTGACCTCGATGTTCAACCCGCTGCCGGCAATCGCCCTGCTGCCGATCGCCATGCTGTGGTTCGGACTGGGCGAGGTGAGCCTGATCTTCGTGCTGGTGCACGCGGTGCTGTGGCCGCTGGCGCTGAACACCCATGCCGGCTTCACCTCGGTGTCGGAGACGCTGCGGATGGCCGGGCGCAACTACGGCCTGTCGGGGCTGCGCTACGTCCTGACGCTGCTGATCCCGGCGGCCTTCCCGGCGATCCTGACCGGCCTGAAGGTCGGCTGGGCCTTCGCCTGGCGCACGCTGATCGCCGCCGAGCTGGTGTTCGGCGTGTCGTCGGGCAAGGGCGGGCTCGGCTGGTTCATCTTCCAGAACCGCAACGAACTCTACATCGACAAGGTCTTCGCCGGCCTCGTCACCGTCATCCTGATCGGCCTTCTGGTCGAGAACGTCGTCTTCCGCTGGATCGAAGTTCACACGGTCCGCAAATGGGGCATGGTCCGCTGATGGCATTCGCCGACATCAATCCGGTGCGCTTCGATTCGAACCTGACCGTCGAGCGCCCGACCTTCGTCACCCACCTGGAATGCGCCTATACCGGCGAACGGTACGAGGCCGACACCGTCCACAACCTGTCGCGTGCCGGCAAGCCGCTGCTGGTCCGCTACGACCTGGCCGGGGTGAAGCATGCGCTGACCAAGGGCTCGCTGTCGGAACGCCCGCAGGACCTGTGGCGCTACCGCGAGCTGCTGCCGGTCCGCCGCATCGAGGACATCGTCAGCCTGGGGGAGGCGGTGACCCCGCTGGTGCCGCTGCCCCGCCTCGCCCGGAAACTGGGCGCGGCGGAGCTGCTGGTGAAGGACGAGGGCCGGCTGCCGACTGGGTCGTTCAAGGCGCGCGGGCTGGTAATGGCGGTGTCGATGGCCAAGGCCTTCGGCATCACCCACATGGCGATGCCGACCAACGGCAACGCCGGTGCGGCGCTGGCCGCCTACGCGACGCGCGCCGGCATCCGCGCCACCATCTTCTGCCCGGCCGACACCCCGGAGGTGAACGTCTCGGAGATCGAGCTGCAGGGCGCCACCGTCTACCGCGTCAACGGGCTGATCGACGATTGCGGCAGGATCGTCGGCGAGGGCAAGGCCGAAGCCGGCTGGTTCGACGTCTCCACCCTCAAGGAGCCCTACCGGATCGAGGGCAAGAAGACGATGGGGCTGGAGCTGGCGGAGCAGCTCGGCTGGGAGGTGCCGGACGTCATCTTCTACCCCACCGGCGGCGGCACCGGCCTGATCGGCATGTGGAAGGCGTTCGACGAGCTGGAGGCCATCGGCTTCATCGGGTCCAAGCGCCCACGCATGGTGGCGGTGCAGGCGGCCGGCTGCGCGCCGATGGTCCGGGCCTGGGAACAGGGGGAGGAGCACGCCCCACGGTGGCCGGACGCCCACACCATCGCGTCGGGCATCCGCGTGCCGCAGGCGGTCGGCGATTTCCTGATCCTGCGGGCGGTGCGCGACAGCGGCGGCTTCGCCATCGCCGTACCGGACGAGGCGATCCAGGCGGCCCTGACCGAGGTGGCGCGCGAGGAGGGCTTCCTGCTCTGCCCTGAGGGAGCGGCGACCTACGCCGCCTACCGGCAGGCGCTGGCCGACGGGCGGGTCGGCCCGGAGGAGCGGGCGGTGCTGTTCAACTGTGCCAGCGGGCTGAAATACCCGCTGCCGCCGGTGGACCGCGTGCTCGACCGCACCAAGCCGATCGACTACGCGGCCTTCCGATGAGCCCCCTTCCCGGGAGCCGCCCCCTGTTCCGGCACGGCAGGCTGGTCGCCCTGCTCGACGCCATCCTCCGCCGCAGCGGCAGTTCGGCGGAGGAGGCGGCGATCGTCGCCGCCAACCTGGTGGAGGCCGACGCGCGCGGCCACGCCAGCCACGGCGTCTGCCAGATCGCGGTCTATGCCCGCAGCCTGGAGCTGGGCCACCTCCAGCCCAACCGCCATGCCCGCGTCCTGCGCGACGCCCCGCCCTTTCTGGCGGTGGACGGCGACGTCGGCTATGGCCAGGTGATCGCGCGCGAGGCGACGGACATGGCGATCGCGCGGGCCAGGGCCGGCGGCGCCTGCATCCTGTCGCTGCGCAACGCCCACCACATCGGCCGGGTCGGCGCCTATGGCGAGCAATGCATCGCCGCCGGGCTGATCGGCATCTTCTTCGTCAATGTGGTCAGCCGGCCGCTGGCGGCCCCCCACGGCGGCGGGCGCCCGCGGCTGGGCACCAACCCCATCTGCATCGCCGTGCCCGGGTCTGGTTTATCGGGGTCTGGCGTATCGGGGCCGGGCATGCCGCGGGCGGCGGGCGGCGGAAGCGGGCGCGCGCCCTTCCTGCTGGATTTCGCCACCAGCGCCGTCGCCGCCAACAAGTGCCGGGTCGCCGCCGCGATGGGCAAGCCGGTGGAGGATGGCCTGTTGCTCGACCCCGACGGCCGGCCGACCCGCGATCCGGGCGTGATGTTCAGCGAGCCGACCGGGGCGATCCTGCCCTTCGGCGGCCAGACCTCCGGCCACAAGGGCTACGGGCTGGCGCTGGCCTGCGAGATCCTGGCCGGCGCGCTCGCCGCCGGGCTGCCCGCCCTGCCCGTCAACCTGCGGCCGGGCCGGGTGGTGAACAACGCCCTGGCCTTCGTCATCGACCCGGCGCGGGCCGCCGCGCCGGAGGGCGGGATCGCCGGTGCGGACGGGTCCGGTACGGCAGCCGGATGGCAGGCGCTGAGCGACGCCGTGCTGGACTATGTGACCGAAACCCCGCCCGTGCCGGGCGGAGCCGGCGTGCGGGTTCCGGGCGAGCCGGAACTGCGCCACCGCGAGGCGGCCCTGCGCGACGGCATCGCGCTCGACCCCGACACGGTGGCGGCGCTGCACCGGATCGGCGGCGGGCTCGGGCTGGACGTGCCGGCGCTGTTGGCGGGGTGAGCGGAGCCAAGGCGCGCTTGGCTTCGCTCCATCAGTGATGCGGCATCAGTGATGCGGCCAGGCGCACGACCCCATTCCCGGCCGGGACCATCACGCTCCCCGCTGTCCAGGCAATGAACCCTCTTCCTTGACCCCGCAGTCCCTTCTCAATCCATCATAGGCAAGTTGCGCCTCCGCCAGCTTCGCCCCGTTGGCGAGTGACCAGTTGTAGAGCGCGGAGAAGGGCTCGCGCAGCGAGGCGCCAAGAGCCGTGATCGTGTACTCGACGCCGACCGGCTGCGTTGGGAGTATTTTGCGGCTGATGAGGCCGTTGCGCTCCAACCGCTTCAGCGCATCCGACAGCGCCTTGTGGGTGATGCCATCCAGGCGCCGTTTCAGGTCGTTGAATCGCGCCGGCTGCGTGCACAGGACGCTGAGGATCAGCACCGACCATTTGTTGGCGATCTGTTCGAGGATGGGCCGCGTCACAGCCACGTCGAGCGGCAGTTCGAGGGCATCAGCGGGCATGCAATCGGCGGGCATGGAATTAGCGGGCATGGGTATACGCCTCCATATCTAGGCACTATCAGGTGCGTTCTTGTGCCTAGATATAGGAATGATACCTGTATGTCATCACCAGCGATGTGAGGACATATGGACAGGCTTTCAGGGAAGATCGCGGTCGTCGTCGGCGGCCATGGCGGCATCGGCGGCGCCATCGCGCAGCGCTTCGCAGCGGAGGGCGCCACCGTCTATGCGACCAGCCGACGTGCCGAAGAGGGCGACGCCGGCCACGGTGCCGGCACGCTGCGCGCGCGTCGCGTCGACGCTTCCGACGTGACGGCGCTCGCCGCCTTCTTCGAGGCGGTGCGCAGCGAGGCCGGACGGGTGGACGTGCTCGCCGTCAGTGCCGGGCTTGCCGAGGTCGCGACCCTCGACGCGATCGGCGAGGATCATTTCGACCGGACGTTCGGCCTCAACGTGCGCGCGCTCCTGTTCGCCACCAAGGCTGCGACCGCGATCATGCCGGACGGCGGCTCGGTGGTGCTGGTGGGCTCGATCGCCGACAGGATCGGCACCAAGGGCTATGGCGTCTACGGTGCGACCAAGGCGGCGGTGCGCTCGTTGGCGCGCACCTGGGCCAACGAGCTTGCCCCCCGCAACATCCGCGTCAATGTCGTGGCGCCGGGACCGACCGACACCGCCATGATGGCGGCGGCGTCCGACGAGGTGCGCGGGACGCTGACGACGCTGATCCCGCTCGGCCGCATGGGCCGGACCGACGAGGTGGCCGCCGCCGCGCTGTTCCTCGCCAGCGAGGAAGCGAGCTTCATCACCGGGGCCGAGCTGCCGGTCGATGGCGGCATGGCGCAGGTCTGATCCCGGCCAACAGGAAAACGCACCATGACCCGTTCCCTGTTGCAGGCGGTTCGGCCCCTGGCCGCCGCCTTCCTCGCCGTCGCGCTCGGCGCCACCGGCCTGTCGCCGGTTGCGGCGGCCGACGCCGGCCCGTCGCCGATCGCGCTGCGGTCGGTGACGGCGCAGCCGGCGGTCCCTGGCGTCGACGCCGATATCCGACTCCTGCACCACACCATGCCCGGGGTCGGTGGACGGCCGGTGCCGGCCACCACGCTGCTGCTGACGCCGAAGGGCGAGCCCCCGGCGGGTGGCTGGCCGATCGTCGCCTGGGAGCACGGCACCACCACCCCGGGACAGAAGACGTGCGCGCCGAGCCAGACCCCCGAACTGGACGGCGGCCTGACCCGCGACGGGTTCAAGAGCGATTATTCCTGGCAGATCGGCCGGTTCATCGGCGCGGGCTATGCCGTGGTCGCGCCCGACCTCGAAGGGCTTGGCCCCGACGCGACCACCCCGTACCCCTATTACAGCCTGTCGAGCCTAGCCCGCTCGCTGATCGCAGGCGTCATGGCGGCGCGCGCGGCGGAACCGCGCCTGTCGGACCGCTGGGCGGCCGTCGGCCATTCGGATGGCGGCCACGGCGTTCTCGGCGTCGAGGCACTGGCGGGGGAAGCGACCGGTCTTGCCTTCGCCGGCACGGTCGCGTCGGCGCCCTACGTCGCGATCGAGGCCCACGCCGCGCGCTTCGGAGCGGATGGCAAGGCTGCGCCGAACGAAGCGGCGGCGCATCAGGGCCTGATGATGCAGCAGTTCCAAGGCGCGCTGATGGCGACCGGCCTGACGGTCACGCAGCCATCCTTCGATGAGGCGGCGATCATGGGATCGGATCTTGCCGCGACCCTGCCGCGCTTCCGGTCGCTCTGCTCGGTTGCGGCAATCGGCACGATTGACGCGGCGGTCAAGACGAAGGGCAAGGCCTTCGAGGGGTTGAAGGCCGATTGGGCCAGCCAGCCGCAGATGCACGCCTTCCTGGCCGCCAACGATCCTGCGGTGACGCCGGGCTACACGTTGCGCCAGCCCGCCCTGATCGTCCAAGGCAAGGCCGACCCGTTCGTACTTGAAACGCTTCAGACGCAGTTCGCCGACAAGCTGAAGGCCGGCGGTGCGCCGCTTACCTACAAGGTCTACGACGGCGCGGACCACTTCAGCGTCATCCGCCGGGCCGACGCCGACGTGCTGGACTTCCTGCGCCAACAGTTCGCCCGCTGATCGCCAGCGCGCCGGCTCCTCGGAGCCGGCGCATCGTCCCACCCGCAAGGAGGCCATCCATGACCGAAACCCTCAACCGACAGGTACACCTTGTCAGGAGGCCGCAAGGCGCGCCGGTGCCCGACGACTTCCGCATCGTGGACCACCCTTTGCCGGTGCCCGGCGAGGGCGAGCTGCTGCTGCGCAACCTCTACCTGTCGCTCGATCCCTACATGCGCGGCCGGATGAACGACAGCCGCGACTCCTACGCCCCGCCCTATGCGCTGGACGCGCCGCCGGGCGGCGGGACGGTGGCGCGGGTGGTCCGGTCGCTCGCCGACGGCTTCGCCGAAGGTGACTTGGTGGTCACGCCCGACGGGGGCTGGCAGACCTTTGCGATATCGGACGGGGCCGGGCTGCGCCGCCTTCCCCACGACATGGCGCAGCCGTCACAGGCCCTGGGCGTCCTGGGCATGACCGGCTTCACGGCATGGTGGGGGCTGACGGCGATCGGGCGGCCGCAGGCCGGTGAAACGCTGGTGGTGTCGGCGGCGGGGGGCGCCGTCGGCTCCGTGGCCGGCCAGGTTGGCCGTCTCCTGGGTTGCCGCGTCGTCGGCATCGCGGGCGGCGCCGGCAAATGCCGTCAGGTTGTGGAGGAGTTTGGCTTCGACGACTGCCTGGACTATCGCGCGCCCGACCTTGCCGGCCGGCTGCGCACAGCCGCGCCCGATGGCGTCGATATCTACTTCGAGAATGTCGGCGGTGCCATCCGCGAGGCCGTCTGGCCGCTTCTCAACAATGACGCGCGCGTGCCCGTTTGCGGGCTGGTGTCGGGCTATAACGGCGTCACGGAGGGCGCAGGCAGCATCCACGCCTTGCTCATGTCCCTGATCGTCAAACGCATCCGCCTCCAGGGCTTCTTGAACGCCGATCACCTCGACAGCTTTCCGGATTTCGAGCGGCAGATGCGGGGCTGGCTCGATGCCGGCCAACTCCGTGCGCACGAAACGATCGTGGACGGGTTGGATCGGGCCCCCACCGCCTTCGCCGGGCTGTTCGAAGGACACAACACCGGCAAGCTGGTGGTCAGGCTGCCGGACTGAGCCGGTCACATGGCACAGCGGGGCGGCGACGGGCAGCGCAGGAGTGTGAGGCACGTCTCAAGCTATACCGCTTGAGATGTGACTCACACGGAGGACCCTAGTCGCGGATGCGGTTGCGCAGCGTGCCGTCCTCCAGGAACAGGCGCACCGTCTCGGCGGCGTTGCGGCGCATCTCGATCGCCGCCTCGTCGGAATGGAAGGCGTTGTGCGGCGTCACCACCAACCGGCCGGCCAGCCATGCCTCCCGCGACCGCCAGGCGTCGAGCAGGGGGTGAGGGGCCGGCGGCTCCACCGGCAGGACGTCGGTGCCGACCGCCGCCAGATGGCCGCTGCGCAGCGCCCGTTCCAGCGGATCGAGCCCGGCGAACAGCTCGCCGCGCGCAGTGTTGACCAGGATGGCGCCCGGCTTCATCGCCGCAAGCATCCGGTCGTCCAGCAGGCCGCGCGTCTCGGCGTTCAACGGGCAGTGGAAGGTGACGATGTCCGAGTCCGCCAGCAGGTCCGCCAGACGGCGGACGCGGCGGTAGCCGACCGCCTTCTCGTGCCCGGCCGGCTGCTGCGGGTCGTAGCCGAGGATGCGGTGGCCGAAGCCCTTCAGGCGGTTCACCACGGCGGTGCCGATGCGTCCGACGCCCACCACCCCCACGGTGGCGGCGGTCGACCGGCGGAGCGGCGTCAAGGTGTTGGCCTGCCAGGTGGCGCCGTAGGAGCGGGCACGGGCGTCATGCTCCCACAGCCGCCGCTGCAGCGACAGGATGAGGGCGACGGCATGGTCGGCCACCTCCTCGGTCCCGTAGTCGGGGTTGTTGCAGAACGGGATGCCGGCCGCCTCCAGGGCCGCGACGTCGACGCGGTCGTAGCCGACGCCGAAGCGGACGACGATGCGGCAGCGCTTCAGCCGCTCCACGGTGGCCGGGCCGATGCGGGTGCTCCAGACCAGGAGCGCATCCAGGCGGGCCAGCCGCTCCGGATCGAGATCCTCCTCCCGCCGGCAGTCGAGGAAATCGACCTCGGCGATGCCGTCGAGGACCGCGGCCTCCAGGTCGGGCGGCGGGATCATGTGGTCGGTGATGCCGACGACGAACCGCTCCGCTTGCGCCTGCCGCATTCCCGCCGCTCCCGCCATGGTGAATGAAGGTGGTCAGCGGATTTTCCACCAACCATGCGGGTTTGATAGACGGAATTTCATATCTGTTCAATAGAGATATGGGACGGCCCCGAACCCGCCGGATTGCCGCCAGGTGGTCAGCCCGGCGGCAATGGGCGGGTGGTCAGGCGGCGCGGATCTCCTCGATGAAGGCGGCGACCTCGCGTTTCAGCAGGGACGCCCGGTCCGCGAGCGTCGCGGCCGACCTCATGACCTCCTGGGTGGCGTCGCCGGTTTCACGCTCGGCGCGCTGGATGTCCAGGACGTTGCGGGAAACCTCGGTGGTGCCGATCGCCGCCTGCTGGGCGTTGCGGCTGATCTCGGCGGTGGCGGCACTCTGCTGCTCGACCGACGAGGCCATCTCGGCGGTCGAGCGGTCGATGTGGTCGACCTGCCCGATGATGCCGCGCATCGCCTCCACCGTGCGGTCGGACGCCGCCTTCACCGTGCCGATCTGCAGGCCGATCTGCTCGGTCATCGCATGGGTCTGGCTCGCCAGGTTCTTCACCTCGCTCGCCACCACGGCGAAGCCCTTGCCGGCGTCGCCGGCACGCGCCGCCTCGATGGTGGCGTTCAGCGCCAACAGGTTGGTCTGCGAGGCGACGGCGTTGATCGACGCCACGATCTGGTCAACCTGGTCGATCGCCGCGGAGAGCGCGTCGATGTGCGCGCGCACCTGCTCGGCACCCTGGGCGGTCGATTTCGACCGCTGGGCCGCCTGCGCCACGCGCGAGGACAGGTCGCTGATCGCCGTCGACATCTCTTCGGCGGCCGCGGCGACCGTCTGCACGTTGACCGAGGCCTGTTCCGAGGCGGCGGCGACGACGGTGCATTCGCGCTCCACCCGGTCGACGGCACCCGACACCTGCGCGGCGGTCGCCTGGAAGCCGGTGGCGGACTCGCTGACCTGATCCACGATGCGGCAGACGGTGGCCTCGAAGCGGGCTGCCAGGTCCAGCATCGCGGCACGCTTGTCGGCCGCCGCCTGCGCCGCCGCGTCATTCCGTTCGCGCTCCATCTGGTGGGTGCGCAGGATGTTGGCCTTGAACACCTCCAGGGTGCGGGCCATGCCGCCGATCTCGTCGCGCCGCGAAGAATCCGAAACCTCGGCATCCATGTCCTGGGCGGCCAGCCGCAGCATCACGCCATGCACGCGCGACAGCGGGCGCGTCACGCTGCGGGCGACCGCCCAGCCGAGCAGCAGTGCCAGGGTCGACAGCCCGGCGACCACCAAGCCGAAGACGGTCATCATGCCGGCGAAGGCCGACCGCAGGTCGTCGGTGTAGACGCCGGTGCCGATGACCCAGTCCCACGGCTTGAAATGGACGGAGTAGGCCAGCTTCTCGTAGGTCGGCCCTTTGGGATCGTTGGGCCGCGGCCATTCGTAGGTGACGAATTCCGGCACCGGCGCCAGGGCGCCGCGCACGGCCTCGCGGATGACGTAGACGCCGTTGCGGTCGCGGATCTCCGCGCCGCTCTTGCCGATCAAGGCGGGGTTGGCGTGCATGACGCTGATGATCTGCGACGTCCAGATCCAGAGATACTCGCCGTCGGCGTAGCGCATGGCGCCGATCGCGGTCTTCGCGCGGTCCTTCGCGTCCTCCTCGCTCATCGCGCCGTCCTGTGCCAGCTTGTAAAAGCGCGCGGCGATGCCTTCCGCGCTCTCGGCGATGAAGCGGACGCTGTTCATCCGCTGCTCGACAAGCGCACGATTGACGAAATGGCCGCCGACCGCCGCCACCAGACCGGCGGCGATGATCGACAGCGAGGCGAGGAATCCGATCCGCCACCGCAGCGGCAGTTCCGACAAGCGCATGATTTCCGACTTTCCTGTTCCCGGCCCTCTTCCCGACCCTCTTGCGGGACCGGCCGGACGTTACGAAGCGCTGGCCACGCCAGACACGATGCTGGTGACCGCCTCGACAATTCCCTGATCCGGAGAATGGACCCGGCTCACTTCGTTGAAGGCGGCGATCTCGGCATGGCTGACGTGGCTGAAATGCTCCGCCGCCCGCAGGGCCGCGGTCTGGGCGTCCGCGGCGTCGGCAACGGCGATGCGGAGGGTGATGGAGACGTCGATAACCTGGGACATGTTGCAATTCTCCGATAGTGCACAAATGGTCGCGGCCCGCTCCCTGCCATAACCGGCGGCCATAACCGGCGGCAGCGCGCGGACCGCAGGGTTTCCGGTCAAGCGCGCTCGACGCAGAGGGCGACGCCCATGCCGCCGCCGATGCACAGGGTGGCGAGGCCCTTGCCGGCGCCACGGCGCTGCATCTCGTGCAGCAGGCTGACCAGGATGCGGGCGCCCGACGCGCCGATGGGGTGGCCGAGCGCGATGGCGCCGCCGTTG
>NZ_JAGINO010000023.1 GCF_017876115.1 Azospirillum picis | reverse complement strand
GCACAGGACATCCGCGGGGTGGAGCAGCCCGGTAGCTCGTCAGGCTCATAACCTGAAGGCCGCAGGTTCAAATCCTGCCCCCGCAACCAAATCACGAAAGCCCGCCGGAGCCGACGCTCCGGCGGGCTTTTTGCCGTTGGTCTCCGCAGCGGCGGCTCACTGTGCCCTCAATGGGCCTAGCGGATCGAGTGGCGACACCGTGGGCGTCGTCTGGGGCAGGGCGCGGAATGCGGCCTGCGCTTCCGCCGGCAGCGGCGGGCGCATGCGGGTGCGCCATAGGCCGTAGACGGTCGCGGAGAGCGCACCGGCTCCGGTGAAGGCAAACAATCCCGCTGGCCCGGCCGCTCCCATCACCGCGGAAGCCAGCGGCGGCCCGAGGATGGCGCCGACCGAGTTGGACAGGATCAGGCCACCGCTGGCCGACACCAGATCCTCGCGGCCGACATGGTCGTTGGTGTGGGCGAGGCAGACCGGATAGAGCGTGAAGGCCAGGCCGCCGAACAGCGGCGCGACCAGCAGCAGCGGGGCCCGGCTGTCGAGCCCCGCGGTGCCGACCATCGCAGCGCTGCCCAGCGCCAACCCGGCCGACAGGCCGATGATGACGGAGCGGCGGTCGAAACGATCCGACAGGCGGCCCAGCGGCCATTGCAGGACCATGCCGCCCAGGATCAGCATGGTCATGAACAGCGCCGTTCCCGAGACGCCGAACCCGGACGACGCACCGAACACCGGGGCGAGACCGTAGATCGAGCCGGTGATGGCGCCGCTGATGAAGACGCCAGCGACGCCCAGCGGCGAACTCCGGTAGAGTCGCCGGAGGCCGAAGGAGGCGACGTTGGGCAAGAGCGGCGGCGTGTTCCGCGTCAGCGCCACCGGCACCAGCGCCAGCGTCAGCAGCATCGACACGATCATGAAGAGCAGGACGCCTGTCCGGTCGTCCAGCCGCAACAACTGCTGTCCGGCCGCCGAGGCGCCATAGAGGGTCACCATGTAGAGCGACAGCAGTTGTCCGCGCGTCTCATTGGTGGCGGTCCCGTTCAGCCAGCTTTCGATGCACATGTAGAGGCCGGCCATGCAGAAGCCCTGGGTCAGACGCAGGACGGCCCAGAGAGGCGCTGCGGCCAGCAGCCCATGCGCCAGCGCTGCGACCGAGACGACCGACGCGAAGGCGGCGAAGGCGCGGATATGGCCGACCCGGGTTATGATGCGGCTGGCGAACAGCGACCCTGCGGTGAGTCCCGCATAATAGGCGGCCGTGATCAGCCCGACCGACACCGCTCCGGCACTGCCGGCGCTCATCCGCAGGCCGATTGCGGTGGACAGGGCGCCGTTCGCCAGCATCAGGAAGGCGACGCCGACCAGCAGGGCGGCAACCGACCGTGCAACCATGAACATGAGGCGTTTCCCGTCTTCGTCAGCGGCCGGCGAGCGGGGCGGCGGGGAGCACCGCCCATGCCGGCACCCGGCCTGTCTCGGGGGCGGGAAACTCGGGGGCGGGAAAGACCGTGGGAACGGCCGGGGGCGGGAACGCGAACGGGTGGCGCATGTGGTCTCCAGCGCGCCGTCGACCTGACGGCAGTCTTGTCGCCGCCGGTCGGGCGGCCTTGCGGTTTTCCCCGTCAACAGGCCGCCGCCGGATTCGCTGCATGTCGGTTGCGGTGCAGGGCGTACGCCCCAGCCCGGCCGATACCGTCCACCTACCCCGTACCCGGCCGCCCGGCCTGCTGTCGGCGCCGCTGGCGGAGCGCGGGTCCGACCACGGTCCCGAGCAGGTTTTCCAACCTCTATCCGCCGATGGGCGGGCTCGGGAAAGCTGCTTGGGAGGCGCGGGCCCGACCCGGCCCGTGCGCCGCGATCCGCTTTGCCAGCCGCTCCGCAGTCTCCGCCAGAGGCTTGCCGGCCCGAGGCGCCATCCCCCTCGTCTTCCGGTTATCGGCGGCGCCGGTCAGGAGGGTTTCCGTCCGGCGGCGAGCACCTGTTCGACCGCGCCGGCGACGACCTCGTAAGGCTGGGCGCCCGACACCAGGAGCGGCTGCCCGCCGAGACTCTCGTCGGGTGCGACCACGATGGCGGGAACGCCGGTCAGCCCCATCCGCCGGGCCAGCCGCTGGTCGTTCAGGACCACCTCGGTGAAACGCCCGCCGCTCAGGGCCGATCCCAGCGCCTGCGCATCGAGTCCGGCCGACCGGGCGAGGTCGGTCAGGATGGCCTCGTCGCCGATGTCGAATCCATCCTCGAAGAAGGCGCGGAACAGGGTTTCGTGCATCGCCTCGAACCGCCCCACGCTGCGGGAGAAGGCGGCAACCTCATGCGCCTTGCGGCTGTGCGGCTGGACCGGCGGCAGGCGCAGCGTCATGGCGCGCTGCTCCGCCATGGGGTAGACGGCACGCCCCCAGATGTCGTGCAGGTAGTCGCCGTCCGGATCGAGCGTTGGTTCGGGATCGGGGCGGAGTTCGAAGGCGCGCCAGTCGATGCTCACCCGGCCGCCATAGGCATCGCGCAGCCGCTCGATCACCGGAAGCTCGAGATAGCAGAAGGGGCAGACATAGTCGGACCAGACGAACAGCCGGACGGTGGGACCATCTGTCATCTCGGCAACTCCCGGCAGCAGCCTTGGCCGCAATCTCTGCGGCGGCACCCGCTCAGGATCCGCCGCCGGTTCGGAATCGGTCAACCCTTCCCGTGCCGGAGGGTTCCCGGTCCATCGGCGGCCGGTTCACATCAGGCGCTGCGCCTTGAAGCTGGTGTGCCTGCCGCCCTTGCCGATCACCAGATGGTCGTGCACCTCCACCCCGACCGCGCGCGCCGCCTGCATGATCTCTCTGGTCATCTCCACGTCCGCCCGACTCGGAGTCGGGTCGCCGGAGGGATGGTTATGGACCAGGATCACCGCGCTTGCCGACAGCTCCAGCGCGCGCTTCACCACCTCGCGGGGATAGACCGGGGTATGGTCGACCGTGCCACGCTGCTGCACCTCGTCGGCGATCAGCCTGTTCCTGCGATCGAGGAACAGCAGGCGGAACTGCTCGACCGGCTCGTGCGCCATGGCGGCCGAGCAATAGTCGAGCAACGCCTGCCAGGAGGCGAGGACCGGCTGGTCGAGCACGCGCCTCTGCAGGGCCCGCAGGGCGGCCGCCCCGACGATCCGCACGGTGGCAACGGCGTTGTCGCTGGCGAGCGACACCCCCTCCGCCTTCAGTCCGCGCAGGCGTGCCGGCGGGGCGTTCACCACTCCCCACAGGTCGCCGAAGGTCCGGATCAGCAGTTTGGCCAGTGGCCGCACGTCGCGCCGCAGGTTGGTGGCGAACAGCACCATCTCCAGCAGCTCGTAATCCTCCAGGGCTTCGGCGCCGCGATCGAGGAAGCGGCGGCGCATCCGCTCGCGATGATCGACATACAGGGGTGGTTCCTCCCCGGCCTCCTCGTCGTCCGCGGCAGCGGCTGCCATCCCCTCCGGTGGGGGGCTGCCGTCGCGGTCAGACTCCGGCTTGCTCACCACCGGATCCGGCAATGGCAGGAGGGGGGCCGCAGCGGTGGCGGCCTCATCCAGTCGGGTGGGTCCTAGAGCCGGCCCGCCGCCGCGCCTGCGTCCGTTCGTCTGCTTCTTCGCCATCTCTCTTCGCCGCAGGATCGTGCGGAGATGACTATAGCGCCTCCGGGGGCGAGCGTGCAGCAGGATAACTCCCGTAGAGCGGGAGTTGGGGTGGGATCGAGGACGCCGCCTATTCGAGCCAGGGATCGGTTGACCATAGCCGCCGCAAATCCTCGGTCGCCTCGGTCAATGCCGTCGCGTAGCGTTCCGGCGGCAGCAGCCGCAGCGGCTGGAAGAGGTCACGCGCCTTCGCCTGGAAGGCCGGGTCGTGTGCTGCCTTGGCGATGGCATCGACCAGCTTGGCCCGGATATCGGGAGCCAGCCCCTTCGGTGCGGCGATGCCGCGCAGCGACGACATCCGGATGTCGTATCCCTGCTCCTGGAAGGTGGCGACGTCGGGAGCCTGGATCACCCGATCCCCGGACATCACGCCGAGCACCGTGATCGGGTCCTTCCGCTTGAACTGCATGGCCTCGCCGATGTTGACGGCGCTCACCATGATCCTTTGGCTGATCAGCGCCGCCTCGGCGACCGCCGATCCCTGGAAGGGCATATGGTCGAGGGCCAGCCCGGCCCGGCGCTGGAACGCCAGCATCGCCAGATGATCGTCGGACCCGATGCCGGTGGTGCCGACCGTCACCTTGCCGGGGTTGGCCCTGGCGAAGGCCGCCAGGTCCGCCAGGGTCCGGAACCGGCTGTCCTGGCGCACGGCGAGGGCGCTGGGGTCGTCGACCAGGTTGTAGAGCGGGTCGAGCCGGTCGAGCGAGTAGCGCGCCTGCCGTTCGATCGGGATGGCGTTGACGGTGGGCGAGTTGATGGCGCCCAGCGTGTAGCCGTCCGGCGCGGAGTCGGCGAGAGCCGCGAAGCCGATCTCGCCGCTGGCACCCGGCTTGTTCGTCACGTGGATCCGCGCGCCGGAACCGAGCTGCTTCTCGAGGAAGGGAGCGAATGCGCGCATCAGCAGGTCGGTGCCGCCCCCGGCGTCGAAGGCGACGATGATCGTGACCGGCCTCTCCGGATAGCCTGCCTCGGCATCCCATGCCGGCAGGAGTTGCGCCGCCACGACGGACACCAGCGCCACAGCCTTCCAGACCTTCATCCTTCCCCCCTGGCAACGAGTCCCGCGGCACAGGCCCGGCGGGCGGGGATCGGCGCGATGCGGGCCGCCGCTGTCCGGCGCCAGCGTAATCACCGGCCATGCCGCCGGAGTGCGTCCTTAGAATCCCGCGCTGGATGCCGTGCCGTTTCCGATGCCCTCGCCGATACCCGGCCGATGCTCTTGCAAGAACATCATTCTTGAGCTTCAGCATACGGTATTGAAGTGGCGCGTCAACGTGCGGAATGATTTTTCAGGTTGTTCACTGTTCTGGCAATGGTGGAAATAATTACTGTGGGTGAGTCGACGGCATTATGGTGTTAGTTGAGGTGCTTTGAGTGTGCGTGCAGATGAGCGCGGATGCTCCGTAAATGACGACTTGCATGACAGGCGCGGGAGGACGCGGGTATGGATGTGCGCGTCTTTCCGGTGTCCCGCCATGGCGGCGGCTGGTTTCCCTTTATTGACGAAGCAATCACCCGGCGGCATGTTTTGTCCGGTGCCGCAGGCGCCGGCTCCAGCTCTGCGGGACGGATGCGGGGAATTCCTTGCGCCGGACCGGCGCAAGAGAGTCGCCGGTGTCGGTTTTCCTGTGCACAGCCGGGCGTTGACAGCCGTTTGGCACCGCACTATGGTGCGCGCCTTCAATCGAGCCGCCGAGCGTTCAGGAACAGCATCATGAAAATCGTCAACTCTCTGAAGTCGATGAAGACGCGCCACAAGGCCTGCCGCGTGATCCGCCGCAAGGGCCGCGTCTACGTCATCAACAAGCAGAACCCCCGTTTCAAGGCCCGCCAGGGCTGATCGACTGCGAGGCCGGGCTTCGCGCCCAGCCTCTCCGTCATCGGGTGTTTTCGCAAGAGCCGCGCCTTCGGGTGCGGCTCTTGCGTTTTGCGGCGTCCGCTTTTGTCGCGGGCACAAGGGCGATGCGGCACCTTGTGCGGCAGTCTCGACGGATGGTACGTGTGGCGGACGAGTTCGCCGCCACGGAAGAGGACCGTCCGCGATGAAGATGCCGGTGCCGGACGGCGGGATCATTGCCCGCCGCCGGGAGATCGTCGAGGCGCTGCGCGCCATCGTCCCGGGCGAGGGCGTGATCGTCGACGAGAACGAGCTGCGCGCCTACGAGTGCGACGGGCTGACCGCCTACCGCCAGCTTCCCATGGTCGCCGTGCTGCCCAGCACGGTGGAGCAGGTCAGCCGCATCCTGAAGACCTGCAAGGCGATGGGGGTCAAGGTGGTGCCGCGCGGCGCCGGCACCTCGCTGTCGGGCGGCGCCCTGCCGCTGGCCGACGGCGTGCTGCTGGGCATGGGCAAGTTCAAGCGCATCATCGAGATCGACTACGCCAACCGCTGTGCCGTGGTGCAGCCGGGGGTGACCAACCTCGGCATCTCCAACGCCGTGGCGCATGAGGGTTTCTATTACGCCCCCGACCCCTCCAGCCAGATCGCCTGCACCATCGGCGGCAACATCGCCGAGAATTCCGGCGGCGTGCACTGCCTGAAATACGGGCTGACCACCAACAACGTGCTGGGACTGGAGATGGTGCTGATGGACGGCACCGTGTTGCGGCTCGGCGGCAGGCACCTGGACGCCGGCGGCTACGACCTGATGGGGATCGTCACCGGCTCGGAAGGGCTGCTGGGGGTCGTCACCGAGGTGACGGTGCGCATCCTGAAGAAGCCGGCCACCGCCCGTGCCGTGCTGCTCGGCTTTCCGACCAGCGAGCAGGGCGGCGACTGCGTCGCCGCCATCATCGCCGCCGGCATCATCCCCGGCGGCATGGAGATGATGGACCGCCCGGCCATCCATGCCGCCGAGGCCTTCGTCCATGCCGGCTATCCGCTCGACGTCGAGGCGCTGCTGATCGTCGAGCTGGACGGCCCGGCCGCCGAGGTCGACCACCTGATCGAGCGGGTCGAGGGGATCGCCCGCGACAAGGGCGCCTGCTACGCCCGGGTGTCGACCAGCGAGGAGGAACGGCTGGCCTTCTGGGCCGGGCGCAAGGCCGCCTTCCCGGCGGTCGGGCGGATCAGCCCCGACTACTACTGCATGGACGGCACCATCCCGCGCAAGGCGCTGCCGCTGGTGCTGCAGCGGATGCAGGAGATGTCGGAGCGCTGCGGCCTGCGCGTCGCCAACGTCTTCCATGCCGGCGACGGCAACCTGCATCCGCTGATCCTCTACGACGCCAACAAGCCGGGCGAGCTGGAGGCGGCGGAAGCCTTCGGCAACGACATCCTGCGCCTGTGCGTCGAGGTCGGCGGCGTGCTGACCGGCGAGCACGGGGTCGGGGTGGAGAAGCGCGACCTGATGACCGACCAGTTCGACGAGGCCGACCTGCAGCAGCAGCAGCGGCTGAAATGCGCCTTCGATCCCGACGGGCTGCTGAACCCCGGCAAGGTCTTCCCGACGCTTCACCGCTGCGCCGAGCTCGGCCGGCTGCACGTCCACCAGGGGGAGCTGCGCTTCCCCGACATCCCGCGCTTCTGAGGGGCCGGCCCGCCATGACCACCACCACCCTGAAGCCGGAAACCGCCGGGCAGGTGACCGACGCGGTACGCTGGGCCCTCTCGGCCGGCGAACCGCTGGAACTGGTCGGCGCCGGCAGCCGGCGCGGCCTCGGCCGCCCGGTCCAGGCCGCCCACGCCCTCGACCTGTCGGGCCTGACCGGCGTCGTCGCCTACGAGCCGGAGGAACTGGTGCTGACCGCGCTGGCCGGCACGCCGATGGCCGAGATCCGCGCCCTGCTGGCCGGGCGCGGCCAGCATCTGGCCTTCGAGCCGCCGGACATCGAGACCGGGACCGGCGGCACGCTCGGCGGGCTGGTCGCCAGCGGGCTCGCCGGGCCGCGGCGGATCTCCGCCGGCTCTGCCCGCGACCACACGCTGGGCATCGCCGGCGTCAGCGGGCGCGGCGAGGCCTACAAGGGCGGCGGCAAGGTGGTGAAGAACGTCACCGGCTACGACCTGCCCAAACTGATGGCCGGTTCCTTCGGCACGCTGACCGCGCTGACCGAGATCACCGTCAAGGTGCTGCCGGCACCGGAGGACACGGCGACGCTGCTGCTGTTCGGCCTGGACGACCCGACGGCGATCGACGCGCTGGGCGAGGCGCTGCGCAGCCCCTACGAGGTGTCGGGAGCCGCCCATCTGCCCGCCGGCATCGCGGCGCGCTCGGGCGTGCCGGCGCTGGCGCGGGCCGGCGGGGCGGTGACGCTGGTCCGGCTGGAGGGCTTCGGCCCGTCGGTGGCCGCCCGTGTCGCCATGCTGCGCCCCGAGCTGCGCGCCGACGCGGTGATCGGGCGCGAGGAGTCGCTGGCGGCTTGGCGCGAGGTCAGGGACGCGGCGTGGTTCGCCGGGGTGGGCGCCGACGGCCCCCTCCCCAACCCTCCCCCGCCTTCATCTCCCTCCACCGCGTCAGCGGGGGAGGGCCGGGGAGGGGGGAGCGGCGACGGCCACCTCTGGAAACTCTCGGTGCCGCCCGCCGCCGGGCCGGCCACCGTCGCCATCATCCGCCGGACGCTCGACGTCGAGGTCGTCTATGATTGGGGCGGCGGGCTGGTCTGGCTGGCGGCACCACCCGACTCGGGGCCGGCGATCCGCGCGGCGCTCACCGTCGGCGGGCACGCCACCCTGGTGCGGGCGCCCGAGGCGGCGCGCGCGGCGGCGGAGGTGTTCCAGCCGCTGCCCGGGCCGCTGATGGCGCTGAGCCGGCGGGTCAAGGACAGCTTCGACCCCAACGGCATCCTCAACCCCGGCCGCATGTACGCGGGGCTGTAACCGGACGACGGAACTCGATGCAAACCTCCTTCTCGCTGGCCCAGCTTGCCGACGCCGCCATCCGCGACTCGGACCAGATCCTGCGCAAATGCGTGCATTGCGGCTTCTGCACCGCGACCTGCCCGACCTACACCATCCTGGGCGACGAGCTGGACAGTCCGCGCGGCCGCATCTACCAGATCAAGGACATGCTGGAGAAGGGCGGCCCGCCGCCCGAAACCACGGTCAAGCACATCGACCGCTGCCTGTCCTGCCTGTCCTGCATGACGACCTGCCCGTCGGGCGTCCATTACATGCACCTGGTCGACCATGCCCGCGCCCACATCGAGGCGACCCACCGCCGCGCCCCGGCCGACCGGGCGGTGCGCGACCTGATCGCACGGGTGCTGCCGAACCCGCGGCTGTTCCGGCTGGCGCTGCTCGGCGCCTCCGTCGGGCGGCGCTTCCGTGCCCGGCTGCCGGACCGGCTGTCGGCCATGCTGGCGCTGGCGCCGTCCAGCGTGCCGGCGCCGAGCTACAGCGACCGGCCGGGCGTGCATCCGGCGCAGGCGCCGCGCCGCAAGCGGGTCGCCCTGCTGATCGGCTGCGCCCAACAGGTGTTGGCGCCGCAGATCAACGAGGCGACGATTCGCCTGCTGACCCGCCACGGCGTCGAGGTGGTGGTGTCGAAGGGGGCCGACTGCTGCGGCGCCTTGACGCACCACATGGGCAAGGAGGAGCTCGCCAGGGCCTCCGCGAGGAAGACCATCGACGCCTGGACGACGGAGATCGAGGGCGACGGGCTGGACGCCATCGTCATCAACGCGTCCGGCTGCGGCACCAGCGTGAAGGACTACGGCCACCTGTTCCGCGAGGACGCGGCCTACGCCGCCAAGGCGGCGCGGGTGGCGGCGCTCGCCAGGGACGTGACGGAACTGATGGACGAGATCGGCCTGGCCCCGCCGGTGGTCGGGACCGGGCAGGCGGTCGCCTACCACTCGGCCTGCTCGATGCAGCACGGGCAGCGGATCAAGGAGCCGCCGCGCGCCCTGCTGCGGGCCGCCGGCTTCCTGGTGAAGGAGATCCCGGACGCACATCTCTGCTGCGGCTCGGCCGGGACCTACAACATGCTGCAGCCCGGGCTGGCCGGCGAGTTGCGGGACCGCAAGGTGGCGGCGATCGAAAGCACGCAGCCCCAGGCGGTGGCGGCCGGCAACCTCGGCTGCATCACCCAGATATCCTCCGGCACGGGCCTGCCGGTGGTGCACACGGTGGAACTGCTGGACTGGGCGACCGGCGGCCCGCTGCCGGAGGCGCTGGCCGGCCGGGCGGCCTTCCGCCAGCCCGCGGCTCCGACGGCCTGAGTTGGGCAGAGGGAGTGGGCCGGGGGGAGTGGGGCGGGGCGGGCGGGCCGCAGGGATACCCGGAGGAGCGGGCGGCAGCGTGGACGGAGCCGGGGGTTCCGTGCATCCACAATTCTGTGTTTATCTGCGTTCATCTGTGTCAGAAAATCCGCCCGCCTCGACCCGTGCCGACCCTGCCCCCGACCCGTCCTTCACCCCTGCCATCCACGGAAGCTTCCGCATGAGCGCCGCCTACGGAATCACCCATCGCCTGTCGGCCTGGGGCGTTCACATCTTCACGGCCAGCGGCGCCGTGCTGGGCCTGCTCGCCCTGCTTGCGGCGGCGGCGGGCGATGCCAAGCTCTGCCTGATGTGGCTGGGGGTGGCGCTGGTCGTCGACGGCGTCGACGGCACGCTGGCCCGCCGGGTTTCGGTCAAGCAGGTGCTGCCGGGAATCGACGGGTCGGCGCTCGACCTCGTCATCGACTACCTGACCTACGTCGTGGTGCCGGCGGTCTTCATCCACCGCTTCGGCCTGCTGCCCGAGGGGCTGGTCAGCATCGCGCTGGCCGCCTGGATCCTGCTGACGGCGCTCTACTGCTTCGCCAACGTCGGGATGAAGAGCGGCGACAACTACTTCGTCGGCTTCCCGGCGATCTGGAACGTCGTCGCCCTCTATTTCTGGCTGCTCGACCTCAGCCCCTGGATCAACGCGGCGGTCGTGGTGGTTCTGGGGCTGCTGACCTTCAGCACCGCCAAGTTCCTTCACCCCTTCCGCGTCAAGGCGCTGATGCCGCTGAACATCGCCGTGACCACGGTGTGGCTGCTCTGCTGCATCGCGCTGGTGGTGCTGGAGCCGGCGCGGCCGGGCTGGCTGTTCGGCCTGTGGCTGGCGACCTCGGTCTATTACGCCGCGGTCTGCGCCTGGCGGACCCTGCGCGGCCCCTGAGCCCCCTGAGTCACTCCCCTGGGCCACCTCCCTTGAGCGTATGGCGGGAACCGGGGCGGGCGGACAGCCGTTCATTGCGGCAGTCCGGCATCCGTTCCTAAAGGTGTTCCCCGTGGCCGAAGGTTCCACCAAGGTCGTGCTCGCCGCGCTCGGCGGCAATCTGGCGATCGCGATCACCAAGTTCGTCGCCAGCGCGCTGACCGGCAGCGCCGCCATGTTCAGCGAGGCGATCCACTCCGTCGTCGACAGCGGCAACCAGGTGCTCCTGCTCTACGGCATCCGCCGCGCCCGCCGCCCGCCGACGCCGCAGCACCCCTTCGGCCATGGACGCGAGGTTTATTTCTGGTCCTTCGTCGTCGCGGTCCTGCTGTTCGGCATCGGCGCCGGCCTGTCCATCTATGACGGCTGGCAGGCGCTCGGCCATCCCGAGCCGGTGGAGAACCCCTGGGTGAACTTCGCCGTGCTGGGCTTCGCCGTCCTGTTCGAGGGCTTTTCCTGGCTCGTCGCCCTGCGCGAGTTCCGCCGCACCCAGGGCGGGCTCGGCATCCTGTCGGCCGTCCACCGCTCGAAGAACCCGTCGGTCTTCGTGGTGCTGTTCGAGGACACCGCAGCGCTGATCGGCCTGCTGCTGGCCGGCGGCGGGCTGATCGTCGGCGAGATGACCGGCAATCCGGTGTGGGACGCCTACGCCTCGATCGCCATCGGCGTCGTGCTGGCGGTGGTGGCGGCGATGCTGGCCTACGAGTCGAAGGGACTGCTGATCGGCGAATCGGCCGACCGCCGCATCGTCGACGGCATCCGCCGCATCGTCGGCGAGGAGGCGCGTGTCAAGCGGCCGCTCGACGTGCTGACCATGCACATGGGGCCGGACGACGTGCTGCTGAACCTGTCGGTCGAGTTCCAGGACAGCCTGAACGCCCGCGACGTCGAGGATGCGGTCTGCGCGCTGGAAACCCGCATCCGCCGCGACTATCCGATCATCCGCCGCATCTTCGTCGAGGCCGAGTCGCTGCGCGCCCGCCGCAACCGTCAGGCAGCCGAAGAGCAGGCCGGCGATGGCCAAGCCGGCGGCGGCCCGGTGAAGGGGGGCGGTTTCGATGGCCCGGCGCAGGTGCCGGCGCAATGACGCCGTCCCCGGCACACCCGATCCGCATCGGCACCGCCGGCTGGGGCATCCCCAAGCTGTCGGCGCCCGCCTTTCCCGCTGACGGCTCGCACCTGGAGCGCACCGCCCGCGTAATGGCAATGACCGAGGTGAACAGCAGCTTCTACCGTCCGCACAAGCCGGAGACCTGGGCGCGCTGGGCCGCGTCCGCGCCGTCCGGCTTCCGCTTCGCGGTGAAGCTGCCGAAGGCGATCAGCCACGAGGCGCGGCTGGTCGGCGCCGAGGGGTTGCTCGACCGTTTCCTCGGCGAGGCCGGCCACCTCGGCGAGCGGTTCGGGCCGCTGCTGGTGCAGCTTCCGCCCAGCCTGCGTTTCGATGCGGCGATCGCCGGCGCCTTCCTGGCGGCCTTGCGCGACCGCTTCGCCGGTGAGGTGGTCTGGGAGCCGCGCCATGCCTCCTGGTTCACCGGAGAGGGCGATGCGCTGTTGGCCGGCCATCGCATCGCCCGCGCCGCCGCCGATCCGGCGCCGGCGCCGGGCGCCGGCGAGCCGGGCGGCTGGGACGGATTGCGATACTGGCGGCTGCACGGCTCTCCGGTGATGTACCGTTCCGCCTATGATCCGGCGGTGCTGGACGCGCTCGCCGCCCGCTTCCGCGACGAGGCGGTGCTGCGCCCGGTCTGGTGCGTCTTCGACAACACCGCCGACTTCCACGCCGTCGACGACGCGCTGGCGATGATGGCGCGGCTGGGCGGCGACGCCACCCGTCCGCAGGAGCAGCCCGCCGGATAGCTGCCGATCGCCGGATAGCTGCCGATCGGATGAACCCCCAGGGCGACCGAGACAGGACGGCACCGCAGCGCTAAGTTGACCGACGATACCCGGAACGGGGCAACGGCGTGCAGGCGGGGCGGTCATGGAGTTCGTGGTTCTCTTGCTATTGTTCGGTGTGGTCGCCCACCGCCTCGACCGCCGGCTGAAAGCACAGGCCCGCGAGATCGACGGCCTCCGCCAGGCGCTGGCCCGGCTCGCGCCCGGAGCGGCGGGGGAGACCCGGGCCGCCGTGGGCGGCGAGGCGCCGCCGGAGCTCGCGGAGCCCATGGCGGAGGCACCCGCCGTTGCCGAACCGGTGCCGGCTCTCGCCAGGGAGGAGGCCGTGCCCCCGGCCGTGCCGGTTTCCGACGCGCCGGTTTCCGATTCGCCTGTTTCCGACTTGCCGGTTCGCGACGCGGCGCCGCCGCGCCGGCCGGGCTGGCGCGAACTGGAGGAGTCGCTGGCCTCGCGCTGGCTGATCTGGCTGGGCGGCGGCACCATGGCGCTTGCCGCCGCCTTCTTCATCAAGCTGTCGGTCGACCATGGCTGGCTGGGACCCGCGGTGCGGGTGGCGCTGGGCCTTCTGGCCGGCGCCGGCCTGATGGTGGGGGGCGAGTGGCTGCGCCGGCGGCCGGAGCAGCGCGCGGTCGCCGCGCTGCGGCCCGATTATGTGCCGCCGGCCCTGACCGCCGCCGGCCTGTTCACCGCCTTCGCCAGCGTCTATGGCGGCTTCGCCCTGTTCGGGCTGTTCGACCCGCTGGTCGCCTTCGCGCTGCTGGCGGCCCTGGCGCTGGTCGGCATCGGGTTGTCGCTGCTCCAGGGGCCGTTCATCGCGGCCCTCGGGCTGCTGGCCGGCTATGTCACGCCGCTGCTGGTGCCGTCCGACAATCCCGACGCCTGGGGCCTGTTCGCCTACCTGCTGGCGCTGAACGGCGCCGGGATGGCGGTGGTGCTCTACCGTGGCTGGCGCTGGCTCGGCTGGGGAGCGCTGGCCGGCGCGGCGCTGTGGCCGCTGGTGTGGATGATCGATCCGTGGCGCAGCGGCGACGCACTGCCGGCCGGCATCTATCTGCTGCTGACCGCGGCCCTGTTCCTGGTTCCGGCGGTGTTGGGCGTTCTGGACCAGAGCCTGCCGGAACCGGAGCCGGCCACCGGCTGGCGCACGGCGCTGCCCGACTGGATCCGGCGCAAGCGGCGCCACCCCGCCGACCGGCTGGCGATGACGGCGATGTGGAGTTTCGGCCTGCTGGCCGCCGCCGTCACCTGGAGCGATTCCCATGGGCCGGTGTCCCTGATCGTCCTGGGCCTGTTCGCCCTGCTGGCGCTGGTCGCCGGCCGGCGGACGGAGCGGATCGCCGGGGTTGCCTGGATCGCGGCGCTGGCGGTGCTGCTGTCGCTGCTGCCCTGGAGCCTTCCCTATGTCCCGGCCGACCCGCCGCCGCTGAATGCCGAGGGGCAGCCTCTGATCGTCGCAGACCCTGGCGGCTTTCCGGGGGAGGTCGTGCGCTTCCTGTGGGTGGCGGCCTGCTTCGCCGCGCTGTTCGGCGTCGGCGGTTTCATCGCCTTGTGGGGCGCGCGGCGGGCCGGCTTGTGGGCGTCGGTTTCGGCGCTGGTCCCGCTGGCCCTGCTGACGCTGGCCTATTCCCAACTGTCGTTCGCCTACGCACCGGTGACCGCCCCCTATCCCCAGGTGACGATGCCGCAGACCGCCGTCGGCTGGCCGGCCGCCGCCCTCGCGCTGGCGGCCCTGCTGGTCGGCGCCACCACGCCGCTGGCCCGCCATCGTCACCGGCCGGGCGCCTCGCTGGGCTTGGCCGCCTTCGCCGCCGGGGCGACCGGCGCCATCGCGCTCGGCGCCACCATGATGCTGCAGGAAGCTTGGCTGACCGTGGCGCTGGCGATGCAGGTGGCGGTGCTGGCATGGCTGGAGCGGCAGATGGCCCTGCGCGAGCTGCGCGGCGTCACCCTGCTGGTGGCCGTCGCCGTGCTGGTCCGGCTCGCCCTCAACCCCTCCGTGCTCGATTACGAGGGCTATGGCTGGATCGCCTACGGCTACGGCCTCCCGGCGCTGAGCTTCCTGGCGGCGGCGCGCTGGATGCGGTCGGCGTCCGACGGACGGGAAACCGGCAGCTCCGGCGACGATCTGGTGGTGATGGTGCTGGAGGCCGGTGCCCTGATCTTCACCACCCTGATGCTGTCTCTGGGCATCCATCGCTGGATGGCCGGCAGCCTGGAGGCCGCGCCCTCGACCCTGGCGGAGGTGGCGCTGCACACGCTGTCCTGGCTGGGCCTCGCCCTGCTGCTGGCCGCCGACCGGCGGTGGAGCGCCCGGGCCGTCGCGGTGTGGGGCCGGCGCCTGCTGGCCGCGCTGGCGGCGGCGAGCGCCCTCTTCCTGCATCTGCTGGCGCTGAACCCGTTGTGGAACTTCGAATGGGTGGGCGAATGGCCGGTCGTCAACCGGCTGCTGCTGGCCTATGGCGCTCCGGCCCTGCTCGGGCTGGTCTATCTGTGGTACGACCCGCCGCCGTCGCGCGGCCTGCGCAACGCGGCCCCGGTCCTGCCGATGCTACTGATCGCCACCAATCTGGCGCTGGAGATCCGCCGCACCTTCCAGGGACCGGTCCTGGACGGCTACGAGATGTCGGACGCCGAATGGTACAGCTATTCCGCCGGCTTCCTGCTGTTCGCGGTGGCGATGCTGGTGGCGGGCATCCGTTTCGGCTGGGGCTGGATGCGGCATGCCGGGCTGGTGCTGGTTCTGGCGGTGGTCGCCAAGGTCTTCCTCAGCGACATGTCCGACCTGGAGGGGATGTACCGCGTCGCCTCCTTCCTCGGGCTCGGCCTCTGTCTGGTCGGCACTGGCTGGCTCTATCAGCGGCTGCTACGGCCGCCGGCCCCGACCGCCGGAGGAGGAACGCCGCCCGGCCCGCCGACGGCGCCCGCAGACGATCTGTTGGACCAACGGATTCATTGACAGGCCCGGCGGTGCGCGTTCCCATACGGTGAAGGATGGGCCGGGAGGAAAGCCGGCCTCGACCGCCAGAGGAGGAACGACGGCCATGGACCGCGAGACGCACGGCAACGCCTATCCCATCCTGCCCGACGGCGAGGAGGGCTTCACCGTCGAGGCGGCGCGGATGAAGTTCGGGCCCGGCATGCTGGGCGAGCTGGGCGGCGACGCCGCCTCGTTCGGGATGACGCGGGTGGCGCTGTTCACCGACCCGCGGGTGGCGGCGACGGCGCCCTTCGGCCAGGCGCTCGACTCGCTGAAGCGGACGGGGATCGAGGTCGTCGTCTATGACCGCTGCCGGGTGGAGCCGACCAGCGCCTCCTTCCTCGACGCGGCGGACTTCGCGCGCGACGGCGGCTTCGACGGCTATGTCTCGATCGGCGGCGGCTCGGTGATCGACACCGCCAAGGCGGCCAACCTCTACGCCACCCACCCGGCCGACTTCCTCGCCTACGTCAACAAGCCGCTGGGCGAGGGCATCCCGGTGCCCGGCCCGGTCAAGCCGCACGTCGCCTGCCCGACCACCTGCGGCACCGGCAGCGAGACCACCGGCGTCGCCATCTTCGACCATGTCGAGAAGCAGGTGAAGACCGGCATCTCGTCGCGCTTCCTGCGGCCGAGCCTCGCGGTCGTCGATCCGCGCACCATCGACAGCCTGCCGCCCGGCGCCATCGCCGCCACCGGCTTCGACGTGCTGACCCACGCCATCGAGAGCCACACGGCGCGGCCCTTCCGCTCCCGTCCGCGCCCCGAATCGCCGACGGCGCGCCCGCCCTACCAGGGCGCCAACCCGTGGTCGGACATCGGCAGCCTCCAGGCGATCCGGCTGGGCGGGCAGTGGCTGGAACGGGCGGTCAACGACCCGGACTGCGCCGAGGCGCGCGACGCGCTGATGTTTGCGGCGACGCTGGCCGGTCTGGCCTTCGGCAATGCCGGGGTGCACATTCCGCACGCCATGTCCTATTCGGTGGCGGGGATGAACCACAGCTTCACCGCCACCGGCTACGAGACGGTGGAGCCGATGGTGCCGCACGGCATCTCTGTGGTGCTGAACGCGCCCGCCGCCTTCCGCTTCACCGGCCCGGCGGCGCCCGAGGCCCATCTGCGCGCGGCCGAGGCGCTGGGCGCGGACGTGCGGGGTGCGTCGCCGTGGGACGGCGGCGAACTGCTGGCGTCGCGACTGATCGCGATGATGAAGGCGACCGGGCTGCCCAATGGGCTGTCGGCGCTGGGCTACGGCGAGGCCGACATCGCCGGGCTGGTGCGCGGCGCCGCCGCCCAGCAGCGCCTGCTGACCATCTCCCCCCGCCCGGTGTCGGAGGACGACCTGCGCGGGCTGTATGCCGATGCCATGCGCTACTGGTGAGGTCTCCGCGGGCATGGCGTTCCGCCATGCCCGCATGTGCCCCCGGCGGCCGCTTACTCGGCCATCGCCTCGCCGGAACCGCCGAACTCGGCCGGGAAGTCCTTCAGCTTCGGCAGGCCATCCCGCATGGGCAGCACCGTCTCGGCATAGTTGACGTGGACGGCGGGCGTGAAGGCCAGGGTCGGCAGGGTCGCGGCGAAAACGTCCACGAGGCCGAGCGGCGGATGGTTGGCCATCAGATGCCCGCCGCATTTCGCGCAGTACTGGCGCTGGCTGAGCGGAGTCTTCTGGAAGGTCGCGAGGTGTTCGGCGCCTGCCGTCACCCGTACGGCCTCCGGCTTCCACAGGGTGAAGGCGTTGACCGGCCCGCCGGACCAGGAGCGGCAGGACCGGCAGTGGCAGTAGCCCATGGCCTCCGGCGCACCGGTGACCTCCAGTTCGACAGCGCCGCAAAAGCAGCGTCCGGTATGGGTCATGGCGTTCACATCGTCTTTGTTGGCATGGCGAACAATGCCAGGATGTCACCGGCAACGATGAAGCTCAAACAGCCATTGGATCCCTATCCGTCCGGCAGGGGGCGGCGGCGCTCTCCGAACGGTCGGGAATTCCGCCGCCGCCCGGCGACCCTCAGAACTGCTCCTCGCCCAATGCCATGACCGTGTTGCGGGCGCTGGCGATGGTGGGCAGCAGGGCGGGGGCGGGGGCCAGCACCTGCTCGGCATAGAAGCGGGCGACGATCAGCTTGGCTTCAAGGAAGGCGGCGTTGGCGCCCGGCTGGCGCAGGCCGTCCATCGCCCTGGCGGCGGAGCGGGCGAGCATCCAGCCGCCGGCCACCGTGCCCCACAGCTTCAAGTAGGCGACGCCGCCGGCCGCGGCGCCGCGCAGGTCGCCTTCGGCCTGCGCCGCGACCATCCAGTCGACCGCCTTGTCCAGCGCGTCCAGCCCGGCGGCAAGCCCGGTCCGGATCACCGCGAGGTCGTCGCCGGGCGCCTGCTCCAGCGCGTGGACGGTCGCCCGCATGTCGGCGATGAAGGCACGGGCGGCTGCCCCCTTGTCGCGGCCGGTCTTACGGAAGGTCAGGTCGTTGGCGTGGATGCCGTTGGTGCCCTCGTAGATCGGGGTGATGCGGGCGTCGCGGTAATGCTGGGCGGCGCCGGTCTCCTCGATGAAGCCCATGCCGCCATGGACCTGCACGCCGGTGGAGGCGACCTCGCAGCCGATGTCGGTCGACCAGGCCTTGACGATCGGCGTCAGCACGTCGACCCGCGCCGCGGCGGCGGCCCGGACGGCCGGATCCTCGTGGTGGCGGGACATGTCGAGCTGGGTGCCGGCGTACAGCGCCAGCGCGCGCGCCGCCTCGGTCTTGGCGCGCATGTCCAGCAGCATGCGGCGCACGTCGGGATGCCGGATGATGGCGACGCCGGAACCCTTGGGGTCGGCCAGGTCCTTGCTCTGCACGCGCGACCTGGCGTAGTCGCGCGCCTGCTGGTAGGCGCGGTCGGCGATGGCGACGCCCTGGATGCCGACGCCGAGCCGGGCGTTGTTCATCATCGTGAACATGTATTCGATGCCGCGGTTCTCCTCGCCGACGAGGTAGCCGATGGCCCCGCCGTCGTCGCCGAAGGCCATCACCGCGGTCGGGCTGCCATGGATCCCCAGCTTGTGCTCCAGGCTGGCGCAGCGCAGGTCGTTGCGCGCACCCGGCCTGCCGTCGGCGTCGGGAAGGAACTTCGGCACGATGAACAGGCTGATGCCCTTGATGCCGGGAGGGGCGTCGGGCAGGCGGGCCAGCACCAGATGGACGATGTTCTCCGTCAGGTCGTGCTCGCCGTAGGTGATGAAGATCTTCTGGCCGGTGATGCGGTAGCTGCCGTCGCCGGCCCGCACCGCGCGGGTCCGCACCGCGGCGAGGTCGCTGCCCGCCTGCGGCTCGGTCAGGTTCATCGTTCCGGTCCATTCGCCGGAGATCATCTTCGACAGGTAGGCCGCCTTCTGCTCGTCGCTCGCATGCTCGGTCAGCAGGTCGACCGCACCTTGGGTCAGCAGCGGGCACAGGCCGAAGGACAGGTTGGACGCCTGCCACATCTCGTTCACGGCGAAGGCGACGGTCCAGGGCAGGCCCTGGCCGCCGAACTCCGGATCGAAGGGCAGGCTGTTCCAGCCGGCCTCGGTGAACTGGCCGTAGGCCTCCTTCCAGCCGGTCGCCGTGCGGACGACGCCGTTCTCCAGCCGCGCCCCTTCCTTGTCGCCGGTGCGGTTCAGCGGGGCGAGCACGCCGGAGGCGAATTTGCCGGCCTCCTCCAGGATGGCGTCGACCAGATCGGGGGCTGCGCCGTCGCAGTTCGGCAGCGCGGCGACGGCGTCGAGGCCGACGACCTCGTTCAGGACGAAGCGCAGATCGTCGACCGGAGCGGTGTAGGTCATGGCGGGGCGGACCTCCCAAGGGTCTGTAGGGCCAAGGGTCTTTAGGGCTTGGCAGGTTTGTTTTGTTTACCTATGCGTCACCATACCGTATCGAATGGTGGTTGGCGAGAGGGCCTTGGCGACAGTGAGGCCGCCCGTGTTGGCACAGTGCCTGCATAAGTGCTGTCGCTCCGCGCCGGGGCCTTTACACGGGGATCGACCCATGACCATCTCTTCCGCCCTTGGCAACCTCAGCGACACCGCCGCCCGCCAGGCCCGCGCCGCCCGTGGTCCGGCCGACGTGGAGGCCGCGGTGCGCAACGCCAGCGCCAAGACGGGGGTCGATTTTTCCTACCTCATGGAAAAAGCTGCCGTGGAGAGCGGGTTCCGCACGGACGTAAAATCCTCCTCCTCCTCGGCGACCGGGCTCTACCAGTTCATCGACAGCACCTGGCTGCAGACGGTGAAGGCGCATGGCGCCGACCATGGGCTCGGCAAATACGCCAACGCCATCCAGATGCGCAGCGACGGACGCGCCGCCGTCGCCGACCCGGCGATGAAGCAGGAAATCCTCGACCTGCGGAAGGATCCCAACGTCTCCGCGCTGATGGCCGCGGAATTCACCCGCGACAACAAGGAGTATCTGGAGGAGACGGTGGACGGGAAGATCGGCTCGACCGAGCTGTATCTCGCCCATTTCCTCGGGGCCGGCGGCGCCTCCAAGTTCCTGAACGCCATGCAGGAGAGCCCCGGCCGCACCGCGCGCGACGTCTTCCCCGACGCCGCCGCCGCCAACAAGGCCGTCTTCTACGACAAGGCCACCGGCAAGGCGAAGTCGCTGAAGGAGATCTATGACCGCTTCGCCACCAAGTTCTCCGAGAACCCGCTCGCGACCTTCGCTCCCGGCCAGGTCGTCAACGACACCGTGCGCAAGCAGGACATGCCGGACGGCTTCACCACCCAGGTGCCGATGGCGGCGGCCAAGTCGTTGAACGGCACGCCGCTGTCGATCTACCAGGTGCTGGCGCTGAACGCGCTGGAGACCCCGGACGAGGTCGACAGCGTCGCCGGCCGGCAGGCGCGCGCCCGCGACAAGGAGCACCGCCGCATGCGCGAGGAGCCGGTGCGCACCGATCAGGCCGCCGGGTCCGGGATCGCCGTGGGCTTCGGGCTCGGGCTCGGCCGCATCGTCGGCACGGAGTCGGCGACGCCGGTCGCCACCGCCACCGCCGGGGCGGCCGGAACGGACGCGGTCAGCCGGGCAGCCTGACCCAGGCGTTTGGGTGGGGGCGTTTGGGTGGGGTCGTTTGGGCGGGGCGGATCGATTGGGACGGTCAAAGACCGGGTTTCCCGATCGGAAGGGGCAAAATGTCCTACGCTGGCGCTTTGACTTGAAGGTCGGATGGGTGCAAGGTCGCGCCGTTTTTTGGCGCCCACCCCAGGACCGATCATGAGCAACCAGCAGCCCGCCGTCACCTTCGAGGAAATCCGCGCGCTCGTGCGCAACCTGCCCGGCCCCGACCTCGATGCCGGCACTGCGGCCTTGCAGCGCGAGCGCCAGCTCACCAAGCCGGCGGGATCGCTTGGGCGGCTGGAGGAGATCGCCCAGTGGATGGCGACCTGGCAGGGCCAGCATCCCGCCGACCTGCGCCGGCCGCGCGTCGCCGTGTTCGCCGGCAACCATGGCATCGCCGCCCACGGCGTCTCGGCCTATCCGGCCGAGGTGACCGTGCAGATGGTCGCCAACTTCCAGAACGGCGGCGCTGCGGTCAACCAGCTCTGCGAGGTGGCCGACGCCGACCTGCGCGTCTATGAGCTGGACCTGGAGAACCCGACCGCCGACTTCACCCAGGGTCCGGCGATGGGCGAGGAGGAGTGCTGCCGCACCATGGCCTACGGCATGATGTCGGTGGAGATGGGGGTGCAGCTTCTGGCGTTGGGCGAGATGGGCATCGGCAACTCGACCGCCGCCGCCGCCCTCTGCCTCGCCCTGTTCGGCGGCGAGGCGGCCGACTGGACCGGCCGCGGCACCGGGGTCGACGATGCCGGGCTCGCCCGCAAGATCGCCGTGGTGGAGGCCGGACTCGCCGCCAACCCGCAGGCGAAGGGCGATCCGCTGGAGGCTCTGCGCCGTCTGGGCGGCTACGAGTTCGCCGCTATCGCCGGCGCCATCCTGGCCGCCCGCGTCGCCCGCGTGCCGGTGCTGCTCGACGGCTTCGCCTGCACCGCCGCCGCCGCGGTGCTCTTCAAGGCCGACCGTCGCGCGCTCGACCACTGCATGGTCGCCCACCGCTCGGTGGAGCCCGGCCACGCCCGCCTGCTGCAGGCGATCGGCAAGGAGCCGCTGCTCGACCTCGGCATGCGCCTGGGCGAGGGCTCCGGCGCCACCCTGGCGATCAACATCGTCAGGTCGGCCGTCGCCTGCCATGCCGGCATGGCGACCTTCGGCGAGGCGGGCGTCAGCACGCAGGGGTGAACGGGGGAGTCTCCCTCCTGTGCCCCCTCCCTAACCCTCCCCCGCTTCGCGGGAGAGGGGACTGCCGCCGCTTTTCCGCCTAAGCACTTGCTCCCTCTCCCACCGCAGGTGGGGGAGGGTCGGGGAGGGGGCAGGAGCGCTATCTCACAGCATCCCGTCCGCGAGGTCGCTGATCGTCGCCGACAGGAACAGGTCGAGCAGCACCAGGGCGGCGGCGGCGAGGCTGGAGACCGACAGGGCGGTGCGCAGGACGAACCACTGGTAGGTCAGCATCGCCATCATCACGCCGAAGGCCAGCCCTTCGGAGAGCATCGGCGGCAGCAGCCCGGTGGCGGACAGCACGATGGTCGGCAGGTAGATCGCCATCTGGAGCACCGCCGACCAGTTGTAGGCCGCCAGTGCGCCGGGATAGAGGGCCTCCCTGCCCATCAGCGTCGAGATGCGGAACAGCGCGAGCGGGAAGGCCGTCCAACTGACGACATAGGCGATGGACTCCACCGTCAGCAGTTGCAGCAACGGCGTGTCGTCCACCTGGTCCCACAGCCGGATCACCAGCAGCAGCGCGTAGGCCGGCAGGACCACGAGCGCGGCGTAGAAGGAGTTCAGCGCCCCGTCCGGCGTGCGGTCGAAATACTCCATGCCGGTGCGGTCGAAGCGGGCCAGCCGGTAGGCGCCGGTCAGCGCGGACAGGATGGCGGCGGTGGTCAGCGGCATCGCGGGAGCCCGGTCCGCCGGCTCATGCGGGCAGCCGCAGGAAGACATCGGCCAGGATGCCCTCGTAGATCGCGGTCAGCTTGCGGATGTCCTCCACCGAGGCGTATTCGTCCACCTTGTGCATCGTCTGGCCGACCAACCCGAATTCAACCACCGGGCAGACGTTCTTGATGAAGCGGGCGTCGGAGGTGCCGCCGGTGGTCGAATAGTCCGGGCGGCGGCCGGTCACCCGTTCGACCGCGTCGGCGACAAGGTCGGTCAGCGGTCCGGGCGGGGTGACGAAACTGTCGCCGGACCGGTAGACCTCCAGTTCGTAGGCGCCGCCGACCGCATCGAAGGTCCGGCGCAGCCAGTCCTCGATGCCCGCTGGGGTGTGGGCGTCGTTGAAGCGGATGTTGAAGGTCGCCTTGCCCTGGGCCGGGATGACGTTGGTGGCCGGATTGCCGACGTCGATGGTGGTGATCGCCAGGGTGGAGGGCTGGAAATGCTCCGTTCCTCCGTCCATCGGTCCTTCGGTGATGGCGGCCAGCATGCGCACCAGACGCGGCAGCGGGTTGTCGGCGAGATGCGGATAGGCGACATGGCCCTGGGCGCCGAACACCGTCAGGAAGCCGGACAGGCTGCCGCGCCGGCCGATCTTGATCATGTCGCCCAGCGCCTTGGGGTTGGTCGGCTCGCCCACCACGCAGGCGTCGATGCGCTCCCCCCGCTCGGCCATCCAGTCCAGCACCTTGCGGGTGCCGTTGATCGCCACCCCCTCCTCGTCGCCGGTGATCAGCAGGCTGATCGAGCCGGCGGGCGCACCCTGCTCCAGCCTGCGCGAGACGGCGGCGACGAAGGCGGCGATGGCGCCCTTCATGTCGACGGCCCCGCGGCCGTAGAGCCGGTCGCCCATCACCTGCCCGGCGAAGGGATCGACCGTCCAGCCCTTGTCGCCCGGCGGCACCACGTCGGTGTGGCCGGCGAAGCAGAAGTTGGGCCCCCGGGTGCCCAGGCGGGCGTAGAGGTTCTCCACCGGGGCCGTGCCCTCCTGCTGGAAGCGCAGCCGGTGGCAGGCGAAGCCCATCGGCGCCAGCGCCGCCTCCAGCACGCCGAGCGCGCCGTCGTCGCGCGGCGTGACGCTGGGGCAGCGGATCAGATCCTGGGCGAGGGCGACGGGGTCGATGGTCATGCTGTTTCTTCCAGTCCGGCCCGGGATCCGATGGCCGCCCCTCCCGCGGCGGCCGGGAACCGGGCGCGGGAGAGGCGATGGATGGGACGGGGATGCGTCGCGATCAGTCCCGCAGCAGGTCGTTGATCGCAGTCTTCGACCGGGTCTTCTCGTCGACGCGCTTGATGATGACGCAGCAGTAGAGGCTGGGACCCGGGGTGCCGTCGGGAAGCGGCTTGCCGGGGAGCGAGCCGGGGACCACCACCGAATAGGCCGGGACGCGGCCGGTGAAGATCTCGCCGGTGTGGCGGTCGATGATCTTGGTCGAGGCGCCGATGTAGCAGCCCATGGAGATGACGGCGCCTTCCTCGACGATCACGCCCTCGACGATCTCGGAGCGGGCGCCGATGAAGCAGTTGTCCTCGATGATGACCGGGTCGGCCTGCAGCGGCTCCAGCACGCCGCCGATGCCGACGCCGCCCGACAGGTGGACGTTCCTGCCGATCTGGGCGCAGGAGCCGACGGTCACCCAGGTGTCGACCATGGTGCCGCTGTCGACGTAGGCGCCGACGTTGACGAAGCTCGGCATCAGGATGACGCCGGGGGCGACGTAGGCCGACTTGCGGGCGATGGCGCCGGGCAGGGCGCGGAAGCCGGCGTTCTGGAACTGTCCTTCGCTCCAGCCATCGAACTTCGGCGGCACCTTGTCGTACCAGGACGAGCCGCCGGGGCCGCCGGGGATCATCTCGTTGGCGTTCAGGCGGAAGGACAGCAGCACCGCCTTTTTCAGCCACTGGTTGACCGTCCAGCCCTGGGCGGTCTTCTCGGCGACGCGGAGGTCGCCGGCGTCGAGCGCGTCGAGCGCCGCGTTCACGGCGTCGCGGACCGGGCCGGTGGTGGCGGTGTTCAGGCCGTCGCGGTTGTCCCAGGCGGCGTCGATGGTGGATTGCAGGCTGGCGTGGCTCATGGCGCGGTCGTTCTGCTGTCGATGGCTGTCAAGGGACGGCACCATGGAGCCGCCCCGCCCCGCCTGTCAACTGAACCCGCTTCGCCGCGATCCGCCATCGCGCCGCTCCCCCATCAGTTCCCCGTTACGCCCCCCGTTACGCCGAAGTGGCGCCCGCGACGGCGGCGAGCCAGGACGGCAGGTCGTCGACGGTGTGGTCGATGTGGACGCCGGCCCCGACGCCGGCCTTCTCGTACTCCTGCTCGCCGCGCACCCAGACGGTGGTCATGCCCAGCGCATGGGCGGGGGCGAGGTTGCGGGCGATGTCCTCGACCATGCAGGCGTCCGCCGGGTCGAAGCCGTGGCGCTCGACCAGGGTGGCGTAGGGGCGGGGGTCGGGCTTGGGCACGAAGCCGGCGGCGGCGATGTCGAACACCGCCTCGAAGGCGTCGAGGATGCCGAGCCGGCCGGCGACGTTCTCGGCATGGCGGACCGAGCCGTTGGTGTAGATGATCTTGCGGCCGGGCAGGCGCCGCAGCGCGTCGGTGAGCTGTGCCGAGGGCTCGACGCCGCTGACGTCGATGTCGTGGACGTAGTCCATGTAGGCGACGGGATCGACGTCATGCTCGACCATCAGGCCGCGCAGCGTGGTGCCGTATTCCCGGAAGAACCGCTTCTGCCGCACCCGCGCCTCGTCCATGCCGATGTTGAAGTGCCCGGCGATGAATTCGTTGATCCGGCGGTCCACCTGGGCGAACAGATTGCAGGAGGCCGGGTAGAGCGTGTTGTCGAGGTCGAACACCCACACCGCGCGGTCGCGGAGCCCGGCAGCCGTCGAAGGGGCCGATGGGAGAACGGAACCGGAGGCGGAAGCGGGCGCCGGAACGGCGGGGGAGGGCGTATCGGTCATGGCCAGAGAATGGGCCTGCCGCCTGCCGCCCGCAAGCCGCTTCACATGGTCGCAGCCGGGGGGCGAACCGGGGCCGGCAGGCGCCGGGCCGTGCCGGTCCCTGGGCCGGCCCAGGTGCCGGCCCAGGTGTCGACTGCGGCTGACCCCGCTACGGTGGTTGATTGAAGATTAACCCCCGAAAAGGTAGCATGGCCTCGACCGCTTACCGGTCCGCAGCCCGGGGTCTTCCGGCGGCTGGATTTCGCCGGGCTTCCGCCCCACCAGGATCGCTCATCCGTCTATCTTCCGAGATCGCTGTGGACCTGCCCCTGACCACCGGTTCCCCCACCTCCTCCGACCCGACCGGCCCCGCGACGCTCGTCGCGCTGTATCCCGGACCGGCCCTGCGGCTGGATCCGGCATTGGCCGTCTCCGAGGCGAACGCCGAGGCGGAGGACATGATGGACAGCGATCCGCGCTGGCTTCCCGATCTGCGGACATGGCTGTCGGCCTCCAGCGTCGCGCCGGGCCTGCGCTCGGTGCCGGTGGAATCGGTGCGCGGGATCATGATCGTCGAGTGGGCGGGCGTGCCGCTGCCCGACGGCGGCTTCCTGCTGCTGGGGCGCGACGACACGCTGGAGCGGCAGCTCCGCCATACGCTGACCGAATCGCGGCGGCGCTACAAGGATCTGGTGGAGGCCTCCTCCGACTTCGCGTGGGAGACCGGGCCGGACCGCAGCTTCGTCTTCGTCAGCCACAAGGGCGCGCTGGGCTATCCGGCCGACGCGCTGATCGGGCGCGACCCGCGCACGCTGGCGCTTGACGACGCGGAGGATCTGCCGATGCCCTTCGACTGCCGGCGCCCGGTCGACCACACCGAGCTGTGGCTGAAGGGCGCCGACGGCACGCCGGCCTGCGTCGTCGCGTCGGCCCTGCCGCTGTTCGGGCCGCAGGGGGACTGGATCGGCGCCCGCGGCGTCTGCCGCGACGTGACGGAGCAGGTGCTGCGGTCCAACGAACTGGCGCGCATCCGCAACCGCGAGCGGCTGCTCGGCCACATCGTCCATACCCTGCGCGACCGTCTCGACGCGGCCGAAGCCCTGGCGGTGGCGGCGACGGAGACGGCGCGGGCGCTCAGCGCCGACGGTTGCCGCATCTACCGCGCCGGGGAGGGGACGGCGTCCGGCGACGGCCCCATCCTGTCGCTGGTGGCGCAGTTCGGGCCGGAGCCGCCGGCCATGCACGGCGCCTTGCCGGCGCTGCTGGAGCGGATCGCCGACGGGAGCGGGCAGGCGGCGGGCGGCGACGGGACCTTCGCCACCCGGCTGGACGGCCAGTTGGGCGACCTGCAACTGATCGTGGAGCGCACCGAATACCGCCAGGCGGTCAACGGCGCCCTGCTTGTCTGGCGTACCGGCGATGCCGAGCCGTGGGACGACGACGACCGCCACCTGATGTCCGGCGTGGCCGACCATATCGGCATCGCCCATGCCCATCTCGCCTACCAGGAGCGGCTGCGCCGGCTGTCGGAGCGCGACGGGCTGACCGGCCTGTTCAACCGCCGCACCTTCTTCGAACGGCTGGAGGAGTCGATCTCCCGGCCCGAGAGCGGGCCGTCGTCGCTGCTCTACATCGACCTCGACAACTTCAAGGCGGTCAACGACCTGCACGGCCACCAGCAGGGCGACGCGGTGCTGAAGGCGATCGGCACGCTGATGACCACCGGCGTGCGGCCCGGCGACCTGCCCGGCCGTCTCGGCGGCGACGAATTCGTTCTGTGGCTCGGCCGCACCGACGAGCGCAAGGCGAGGATCGTCGCGGAGCGGCTGCTGAACGGGATGCAGGGTCTGGCCCATCTGTCGGCCGGCCCGGAGAAGCCGCTCGGCCTGTCGATCGGCATCGCGATCCATATGCCCGGGCGCGGCGAGACCGTGCGCGAGCTGACCGAGCGGGCCGATTCGGCGATGTACGACGCCAAGAAGAGCGGCAAGGGGCATTACGCCCTCGCACCGGATCACCGCTCCGGGCTGCCGTCCGTCCTCCCAGTCGCGGAGTCCGCGCCGTGAGCACCCGTTCCGACATGCTCGATCCCGCCGATTACGAATCCGCCAAGCAGATGGTGCGGAGCGAGGATCCGGCGGTGCGCCGGAAGGTCGCCGAGCATCCGAAGACCCGGCCGGAGCTGCTCTACTTCCTGGCCGCCGACGCCGCCGCGGAGGTGCGCCGCGCCATCGCGACCAACGCCGGCACGCCGCGTCAGGCCGACCTGCTGCTGGCCAAGGACCGCGAGGTCATGGTGCGCCGGGCGGTGGCGCAGAAGATCGCCCGCCTGATGCCGGAGCTGTCCGCCAGCCAGGCCACCCAGATCGAGCGGCTGACGGTGGAGTGCCTGGAGACGCTGGCGCGCGACCAGGCGTCGGAGGTGCGCGGCATCCTGGCGGAGGCGCTGAAGGATCTTCCCAATGCCCCGCAGGGCGTGATCAACCGGCTGGCCCGCGACGTCGAGCTGTCGGTCTGCGCCCCGGTCCTGCAGCATTCGCCGATCCTCACCGACGAGGATCTGGCCGACATCATCCTGAAGGGGCCGGTGCGCGGTGCGATGGCCGCGATCGCCAGCCGCCAGAACGTCACCGCCCCGGTGGCGGACGCCATCGCCCGGTCCGACGACGAGGCGGCGGTGACGGCGCTGCTCGCCAACCCCTCCGCGCAGATCCGCGAGGAGACGCTCGACCGCATCCTCGACCAGGCGCCGCAGCACGAGCCCTGGCATTCGCCGCTGGTCCGCCGCCCCCGGCTGCCGGCGCGTGCCGTGGCGCGTCTCGCCAGCTTCGTCGCCGACAACCTGCTGAAGGTCCTGCAGGACCGCAGCGACCTCGATCCCGAGGCCGCGCGCGGCCTTGCGGAGGCGGTGCGCCAGCGCGTCAGCCAGGCGGCCGCAGCCGGCGGCGCGCGCGGCCCGGTCGATTTCGGCGAGGAGGCGACCGGGGCCGCCGGGCCGGAGAAGGCGGTGGAGCGGCCGAGCGACCGCGCCGCCCGCCTGAACAAGGAGGGCAAGCTGACGGAGAAGCTGATCGAGGGCTCGATGGTCGAAGGCGACCGCGCCTTCGTCATGGCGGCGCTGGCGGAACTGTCGCAGATCCCGCTGCCGGTCGTCGACCGCATCGTCGCCACCCACGCGGCGCGCGCCGTCACCGCGCTGGTCTGGCGCACCGGGCTGTCGATGCGCTTCGCCCGCCAGGTGCAGCTTCGGCTCGCCCAGATTCCGCCAAAAACCGCGCTTAATGCTCGCGATGGCACGCACTACCCGATGACCGACGAAGAGATGCGCTGGCAGCTCGAGTTCTTCGGCATCGAGGCGAAGGCGTGACGTTTCCCAGCGATCCGGGTTTCCAGCAGATGCGCGCCGCATTCCTCGCCTTCTTCATCGTCCTGTTCATCTCCGCCGCCGGCTTCGCCGCCCCGCCGCGCGAAACGCCGGAGGAGCGGGCCGTCGCCGCCACCTTCGACGCGGCGCAGGCGGCCCTGCGCGAGCAGCGCGGCGCGGCGGTGGTTCCACTGCTGACCCGCGACTCCGTCAAGGCGCTGGAAACGGTGCGCAATGCGGCCCGCCAGCCCGGCGACGCCCCGCTGGCGCGGCTGGAGCCGGCCGAGCGCTTCGCCGCCATGGGGCTGCGCCGCTACCTGAGCTCCTCCGACTTGAACCGCATGTCGATCGGCGACATCGCCAACCACGGGCTGAAGGCCGGCTGGCTCGGTCCCAACGTCATCGCCCGCAGTTCGCTGGGGCCGGTGCGGGTCAGGGGCGACCGGGCGTCGGGCCTGCTGATGGTCGACAACCGCCCGGCGCTGGTGCCCGCCGATTTCGTGCGCGAGGGCGGCGCGTGGCGGATCGATCTGGCGGGCCTGTTCGCCTTCGGCAGCCAGATGTTGAAGGGCTTCGCCGCGATGTCCGGCAAGGACGAGACCGCCTACATCACCGAACTGCTGGACAGGCTGCCCGCCAAGCCCGGGATGGGCAAGCCCGGCATGACCATGCCCGGAGCCGCCGGGCGGTAATTCCGGCGGGAAGCGGGCGCGTCCAACCGCGCAATTGCGACAATTTTAGCGATTGGCTAGACTCGCGCCGGCCTTCAACCTGTTGGCGACGACGATGACCGTAACGGACGATCCGCGCCTTGCCGTTTCCGCCGGCCGCAGCGTTCCCTGCGGCGCGCGCTTCCGCACCACGGTGCTCGCGCTGGCGTCGGCGCGCGGCGTCGCCCTGCCGGTGCTGGCTGCGGCGGCGCTGCTCCTGGTGCCCGAGAGCGCCGCCGATCCCGGACCGCGCGACGACGAGGGCGAAGGGCTGCTGGAGGTGGGCGGGGCGCTCGGCGCCACGCCGGACGCCGCGATCCGCCGGTCGCTCGCCGCCGCGCTGGCGCTTGCCGGACCCGGCGCCCGCATCCTCCCCGCCGAGGATGTCCGCCGCCTGGAAACCGCGGTGGAGACGCTCGGCTACCGCAACAAGACATTGGCCCATGCGTTGAAGCGGCTCTCTTTCCAGCCGCTGGACGGCCGGATCACCGAGGTGCGCGACGCCGCCCGGCTGTTCGGTTTCATCAATGAATGGTGCTTCGACGAGGACGGGGTGCGCCGGCGCTTCCGCGAACTGGCCCCGGTCTACCATCCCGATACCGGGATCGTCGCCTGCCGCGAGCGGATGGCCCAGTTGATCGACGCCCGCAACCTGCTGGTCCGCCATGTCCGGACCGTCTACAGCTCCGGAGACTGGGCGGCGCGGCGCGGCGGGCCCTCGGCCTGAGGGTGACGCGAGGGGCGGTGCCCCTTACGTCTCAAGCCCGATCGCCTCCTCGACGATCGCCTGTTCCAGGATGGTGTCCTCCAGGACCGCGCCGGTCAGGTCGGCGCCGGTCAGGTCGGCCTCGCTGAGGTTGGCGCCGCGGAGATCGGCGCCCGCGAGGTTGGCGCCGCAGAGGTTGGCCTTGCGCAGGTCGGCCTTGCACAGCAGCGCCATGCCGAGGCGGGCACGCTGCAGGTTGGCGCGCCAGATGTGGCCGCTCATCGACTGGATGTGCACCGGGCCGAGCTGGGCGCCGGTCAGGTCGGCGCCTGTCAGGGTGGCACGCTCCAGATTGACCCCGCGCAGGTCGGCGTTCGACAGGTCGGCGTTGCGCAGGTCGCCCAGCGACAGGTCGGCGATCGCCATCACCGTGCCGGTGAGCGAGGCGCCGCGCAGGGTGATGCATTGCAGGATGGCCGCCGACAGGTTGATGCCGTCCAGCTTCCGCCCGGACAGGTCCAGGGTCGACAGGTCGGCGCGCTTGCCGGCCTTGCCGCCGCTGTCGATCCAGGACAGGTGTTCCACCAGCAGGTCGCGCAGGTCGTCTTCCGGATTCTCCAGCGTCTTCGCCAGCACCGCCGCCTGGATGTTCGGCGAGCGGAGCTGGGCGGCATCGAGGATCGCGCCGATCAGGGTGGCGCCGCTGAAGTTGGTGCGGTTGATGGCGCAGCCGGTCAGCACCGCTCCCGACAGCCGGGCGCCCGACAGGTTCGCCTCCGTCAGGTCGGCGTCGGTCAGGTCGCAGCCGGTCAGGTTGGAGCCGGTCAGGTTGGCGCGCATGAACTTGGTGCCGCGCAGGATGGCGTCGGTCAGGTCGGTCTGCATGACGAAGGCGTTGGCGACCTTGGCCCGCGACAGGTCGGCGCCGCGGATGGTCGCCGCCGTCAGCTCCGACGTCAGCACCGAGTCCTCGTACTCCTGTGCGAACATCTCGCCGCTGGCGTCGTAATGCAGCAGCGTGCCGTCGCGCAGGTCGACCTCGACCAGCGTCGCCTCGCTCAGCACCGCGCCGCGCAGGCAGGCGCCGCGCAGGTCGGCCCGGCGCAGGTCGGCCCGCTCCAGGCTGGCCAGCCGCAGGTCGGCGGCATAGAGGTTGGCGTTGGCGAGGTTGGCGCCGGTCAGCCGGGCGCTGAACAGCTTGGCCCCGGACAGGTCGGCGTCGGACAGGTCGATGCCGGACAGGTCGAGGTGCGACAGGTCGCGCATCTTCAGGTTGGCGCGCACGCCGCCGGGTTGGCTCTTGCGGAAAGCCTGGTGCCGCAACAGGATCGCATTGAGCTGGCTCTGGCTCAGCTTGCTGCGCGGACTGTTGGAGCCGAAGCCCTGGGCGGACGACATCGCCGGAATACCTTTTCGAATAAGCCCTGCCGAGTGGGTCGCCCATGATCGGTGAAAGTCGCCAAGAAACCGTTAAGTGGCGGCCGGTTGTGACAAGTGTCGGACCGATAACGGCGCAGGGGCAAGGGCGATCTTCGGAGGTCCGCCGCATCTCCTTGCAACTGTTGACTCCGGCCTCCGCCTTCCTCTATGGTCCGCCGACCTGTCTTCCGCCAAGCCGATAGACCGGGTACCCCGGCCCCATGCCGGGTATCTCCGCCAGTCCGCGAGTGTCGCGCACTGGCGCTTTCGTGCTTGTGCGGGCGGCGAGCCGTAACTGGGGAACAGTGAACGCATGTTCGAGGGCCTGACCGGACGCCTGGGCGACATCTTCGACAAGCTGCGCCGCCGTGGCGCGCTGACCGAGGAGGACGTCTCCGCGGCACTGCGCGAAGTTCGCGTGGCGTTGCTGGAGGCCGACGTCGCGCTGCCCGTCGTCAAGCAGTTCGTCACCCAGGTGAAGGAACGCGCCGTCGGGCAGGAGGTGCTGAAATCGATCACCCCCGGCCAGCAGGTCATCAAGATCGTCCACGACAACCTCGTGGAGATGCTGGGCGAGGGCGCCGACATCAACCTCAACGCCGCCGCCCCGGTGCCGATCCTGATGGTCGGCCTGCAGGGCTCGGGCAAGACCACCAGCACCGCCAAGATCGCGCTGCGCCTGAAGACCAAGGAGCGCAAGAAGGTCCTGATGGCCTCGCTGGACGTTCGCCGTCCGGCCGCCCAGGAGCAGCTCAAGGTGCTGGGCGAGCAGACCGGCGTCGCCACGCTGCCGATCGTCGCCGGCCAGGACCCGGTCGCCATCGCCAGGCGCGCCATCGAGACCGGCCGCCGCGAAGGCTACGACGTGGTGATGCTCGACACCGCCGGCCGCCTCGCCATCGACGAGGAGCTGATGGCGGAGGTCGCGGCCGTCCGCGACGCGACCAAGCCGGCGGAGACGCTGCTGGTCGCCGACGCGATGACCGGCCAGGACGCCGTCACCGTCGCCACCAACTTCAACGACAAGGTCGGCATCACCGGCATCGTGCTGACCCGCATCGACGGCGACGCCCGTGGCGGCGCCGCCCTGTCGATGCGCCAGATCACCGGCAAGCCGATCAAGCTGCTGGGCGTCGGCGAGAAGATCGACGCGCTGGAGCCCTTCCATCCCGACCGGGTCGCCGGCCGCATCCTCGGCATGGGCGACGTCGTCTCGCTGGTCGAGAAGGCGGTCGAGACCATCGACAAGGAAGAGGCCGAGAAGCTCGCCCGCAAGATGGAGAAGGGCCAGGGCTTCGACCTTGACGACATGGCGATGCAGTTGAAGCAGCTCCGCAAGATGGGCGGCATGTCCGGCCTGATGGGGATGCTGCCGGGCATCGGCAAGATCAAGGACCAGATGAAGGACGCCAACATCGACGACGGGATGATCAAGCGCCAGGAGGCGATCATCTCCTCGATGACCAAGGCGGAGCGCAGGAATCCGGACATCATCAAGGCGTCGCGCCGCAAGCGCATCGCCGCCGGCTCCGGCACCTCGGTGCAGGAGGTCAACAAGCTGCTCAAGCAGTTCGAGACCATGCGCGGGATGATGAAGCAGGTGCAGAAGCTCGGAAAGAAGGGGCTGATGCGCGGCGGTCTCGGCAACCTGCTGCCAAAGGGATTGGGCGGCTTCGGCGGCAAGGGACCCTTCGGATAAGGATCCGCGCCGGAGCGCTCCATGGTTTTCCGCCCGACCGGCGGAGCACGGTTAACTGTTTTGACTTGAGAAGAGAAAGTTTCGACCAATGGCTCTGAAGATTCGTCTGGCTCGCGGTGGTGCGAAGAAGCGTCCGTTCTACTCGATCGTCATCGCGGACGCCCGCAGCCCGCGTGACGGCCGCTTCGTCGAGAAGATCGGCACCTACAACCCGATGCTGCCGCGCGAGCACGAGCAGCGCATCGTCCTGAACGCCGAGCGCGCCAAGCATTGGCTGTCGGTCGGCGCCCAGCCGACGGAGCGCGTCGTCCATTTCCTGGCCAATGCCGGCCTGGTCGAGAAGCCCGCCGTCCGCGAGACCCCGAAGAAGTCGGCTCCGAAGGCGAAGGCCCAGGAGCGCCTGAAGGCCGCCGCGGCCGCCGCCGCTTCGGCCGAGGGTTGAGGCCGGGGGCAGGGGTCAGGGACGCGACGTGCCGGGCGATCCACCGATGAACACCAGGGCGATGAATGCCGGGGCCGCGGGCTCCAGGGTCTGCGTCGGCCAGTTCGCGGGATCGCACGGCGTGCGGGGGCTGGTGAAGCTGCGCAGCTTCACCGCCGAGCCCGCGGACGTGGCGACCTACGGACCCCTGTTCGACGAAGCCGGCGCCCGCCGCTTCGGCGTGACGCTGCAGGGCATGGTCAAGGACAACTTCCTGGCCAGGGTCGACGGTGTCGCGACGCGCGAGCAGGCGCAGGCGCTGGCCGGGGTGCGGCTCTACGTCGACCGCGCCGCCCTGCCGGAGACGGAGGACGAGGACGAGTTCTACCATGCCGACCTGATCGGTCTGCGGGCGGAACTCGCCGACGGAACCCTCTACGGCACGGTGAAGGCGGTCTTCGACTTCGGTGCCGGCGACATGCTGGAAATCCGCGTCGGATCGGGCGCCCTGGAGATGCTTCCCTTCTCCAAGGCCTGCGTTCCGGTGGTGGACGTCCCGAACGGTCGCGTCGTCGTCGACCTGCCCTCGGTGGTCGAGGCCCGTGAGGGCGATGGCCGCCAGGCGGAGGACGGCGACGAGCCGCAGGACGGCCGGGCCGGCGGGGAAACGGAGCCGTGAACCACGGCGCCGAAGGACCGCGCGCCTGGACCGTCCGGGTTCTGACGCTGTTCCCGGAGATGTTTCCGGGGTCGCTCGGCCACTCGTTGGCCGGCAAGGCGTTGGAAAATGGGGTGTGGGCACTGGAATCGGTGGACATTCGCTCGTTCGCGCGCGATAAACACCGCTCCGTCGACGACACCCCCTTCGGCGGAGGGGCCGGCATGGTCATGCGGCCCGACGTGCTGGACGCGGCTTTGGCCGCGACGGCGGGGCCTGCGGGGGCACCGGGACGCGGCCGGGCGATCTATCTGTCGCCACGCGGACGGGTGCTGAACCAGGAGCTGGTCAAGGAGCTGGCCGCCACCCCGGTGGTGACGCTGCTCTGCGGCCGGTACGAAGGGGTGGACCAGCGGGTCCTCGATGCGCACGGCCTCGAAGAGGTCAGCCTCGGGGATTTCGTGCTGTCCGGCGGGGAACCCGCCGCTCTCTGCCTGATCGATGCCGTGGTGCGTTTGCTCCCCGGCGTCATGGGCAATACGGAGACGGCGGGCGAGGAGAGTTTCGAACGGGGGTTGCTCGAATACCCCCACTACACCCGGCCGGCGGTCTGGACCGACGGCCAGGGTGTGGATCGCGTGGTGCCGGAGGTTCTGCTGTCCGGTCACCATGGAAAGGTCAAAGCCTGGCGGCTTGCCGAGGCGGAGAGGATCACGGAGGCCCGACGGCCCGACCTGTGGTCGCTCTACCAGGCGAGCCGTCCGGCGGAGCGTGGTACGAAACGTGTCAAGAACGAGGGTCGACGGCAGGCTCGCCGGCACGACCCGAAACCGGAGTGACGGTCCGCCGCGAGGCGCGCCGATTGAAAAGGGGTAGTGCTATGAACCTGTTGCAGCAGCTCGAGCAGGAACAGATCGAGAAGGTCCTGGGCGACAAGAAGATCCCGGTCTTCTCCTCGGGCGACACCGTGCGCGTGAACGTGAAGGTCGTCGAAGGCACGCGCGAGCGCGTCCAGGCCTATGAGGGCGTCGTGATCGCCCGCAAGAACGCCGGCCTGAACAGCTCCTTCACCGTCCGCAAGATCAGCTACGGCGAGGGCGTGGAGCGCGTGTTCCCGCTGTACTCCCCGCGCATCGACTCGATCGAGCTGGTCCGCAAGGGTGCGGTCCGCCGCGCCAAGCTGTATTACCTGCGCGATCTGCGCGGCAAGGCCGCTCGTATCTCCGAGCGCACCACCGGCCGCGGCATGAACACGAAGAAGGCCGCCGAGTAAGGCGCCTTTCCTTCGGTTCCAGGTTCATAGGTCCGGCGCCCGGCTTCGGCCGGGCGTCCTCTTCCCGTCACCATCAGCCAAGTTCAAGGAGTAGGCGCCATGAAGCGCACGTTCCAGCCCTCGAAAATCGTGCGTAAGCGTCGTCACGGCTTCCGCGCCCGCATGGCCACCGTTGGCGGCCGCAAGGTGATCGCCCGCCGCCGCGCCCGCGGCCGCAAGGTTCTGAGCGCCTGAGCCCCGCCATGGCGCCGCCGGACCGCAGGGTCGGGCGCCTGATGCGGCGGCCGGAGTTTCTGGCCGTGGCCGGGACGCGCCGCAAGCATGTGGCGCCCGGCCTGATCCTCCAGGTGCGCCGGCACGACGACAGGCAGCGGCCCGCCGACGGCGAGCCGCCGATCCGTCTCGGTCTGACGGCGAGCCGCAAGGTCGGCAACGCGGTGGTGCGCAATCGCGCCCGCCGCCGTTTGCGTGAGGCCGCGCGGCAGATTCTCACCGTCCACGCCGCTCCCGGCCACGACTTCGTGCTGGTTGCCCGCGGCGATACGGCCGAACGGCCCTGGACGGACCTGCTCGGCGACCTGACCGCCGGGCTGAAACGCCTCGGCCTGTGGCGCGAGGCGGAAGGCTGAGGGGGGCCGCCATGCTGCGCATCGCCGGCCTCACCCCGCTCGCGCATCTTCTCCGCGCGCTCGTCTACCTCTATCGCTGGAGCTTGTCGCCCTTCGTGGGCTGGCAGTGCCGTTTCCAGCCGACCTGCTCCTGCTACGCCATCGACGCGCTGGAAAAGCACGGAGCCATCCGGGGGGGATGGCTGACGCTGCGCCGGCTCGGGCGTTGCCATCCCTGGGGCGGTTGGGGCTGGGACCCCGTGCCCGAACCCGCCCGCAAGGCCCCGGCTGCGCCGCAGCGACGCGGCGGGACGGCAAAAGGGCATGCCGCGGTTGCCCAGCCCGGCGAAAACCCGTAACAAGGCCGCGCACACGCCGCCCTTCTTCCAAAGGCCCCACGGCAACCGGACGCCATGACCGACCAACGCAACCTCATCATCGCGATTGCCCTGTCGATCGCCATCCTGCTGGGCTTCCAGTACTTCTACGAGAAGCCCCGGGTGGAGCAGCAGAAGCAACTCGCCGCCCAGCAGGCCGCCCAGACGGAACAGTCGGTTCCCGTCCCCGCTCCCGGCGTGCCCGCCGCGCAGCCCCCCGCTTCGGCCGAGGTTGCCAAGGACCGCAGCGCCCTGATCGCCGAGCAGCTCGCCGCCGGCACGCGGGTGAAGATCGACACGCCGCAGCTCCACGGCTCGGTCAATCTGCAGGGCGGCCGCATCGACGACCTGACGCTGGCCAACTACCACGAGACGCCGGACCCCAAGAGCCCGGAGATCGTTCTGCTGGCCCCGGCCGGGACGCCCGCCGCCTATTATGCCGAGTTCGGCTGGGTGCCGCAGGGCGCCGGCGTCGCCTCGCCCGACGAGAAGACCCGCTGGACCGCCAACGGCACCGCCCTGACCCCGGACAAGCCGCTGACGCTGACGTGGGACAACGGCCAGGGCCTGGTGTTCGAGCGCAAGATCGCCGTCGACCCCGACTTCATGTTCACGGTGACCCAGACGGTGCGCAACGCCGGCTCGGCCCCGGTCACCCTGCTGCCCTACGGCCTGGTGTCGCGCACCGGCACGCCGCACACCTCGGGCTACTACATCCTGCATGAGGGTCCGCTCGGCGTCTTCAACGGCTCGCTGACCGAGGAGAAGTACGACGCGGTCGCCAAGGCCGGCACCATCACCAAGGACACCACCGGCGGCTGGATCGGCATCACCGACAAGTACTGGCTGGTGTCGCTGGTGCCCGACCCGAACGAGAAGGTGACCGCCCGCTTCGTCCACAGCCAGGTCGCGAACACCGACCGCTACCAGACCGACACCATGGGCGCCCCGGTGGAGCTCGCCCCCGGCGCCACCGTCGAGAACACCGGCCGGCTGTTCGCGGGCGCCAAGCAGGTGCACCTGCTGGACCGCTACTCCGAGACCCTGAACATCAAGAACTTCGACCTGGCCATCGACTTCGGCTGGTTCTACTTCCTGACCAAGCCCTTCTTCTACGCGCTGGACTTCCTCGGCCGCGTCATCGGCAACTTCGGCGTCGCCATCCTGGTGCTGACCGTCTGCGTCAAGGCCGTCTTCTTCCCGCTCGCCAACAAGTCCTACCAGGCGATGAGCAAGATGAAGGCGCTGCAGCCCAAGATGCAGGAGCTGCGCGAGAAGTTCGCCGACGACCAGCCGCGGATGAACCAGGAGCTGATGGCGCTGTACAAGCGCGAGAAGGTGTCGCCGGTGTCCGGCTGCCTGCCGATCCTGATCCAGATCCCGGTGTTCTTCTCGCTCTACAAGGTGCTGTTCGTGACCATCGAGATGCGGCATGCGCCGTTCTTCGGCTGGATCCACGACCTGTCCTCGCCCGATCCGACGAACCTGTTCACGGCGTTCGGCCTGATCCCGTGGAGCCCGCCGGCCATGCTGCATCTCGGCCTGTGGCCGCTGATCATGGGCGTGACCATGTGGTTCCAGCAGAAGATGAACCCGGCACCGCCGGACCCGGTGCAGCAGAAGGTGTTCCAGTTCCTGCCCATCGTCTTCACCTTCATGCTCGCCGGCTTCCCGGCCGGCCTGGTGATCTACTGGGCCTGGAACAACACCCTGTCGGTCCTGCAGCAGTGGACCATCATGAAGCGCATGGGTGTGAAGGCCTGATCCGTCAGGCAGCGGTCCCCCCCTGCTCAATGTCCGAGACCTGCCGCCGGCAAAGACCCTTGACGGGACTTTGCCGGCGGTATGTTTTTTAGCCGATCCCAACGAGAGCGCCCGCCATGACCACCCCCGACACGCCGGCCCCCAGCACCCCCAGCATCGTTTCCGGCTTCGACGAGGCCGCGCTGGAGGCCGGGCGGCTGCTGTTCGCCAAGGAGTGCGACTTCGTCTGGGGCGCCAACGCGCTGAACCAGCTTCCGGAAGCCGACCTGCCGGAGGTCGCGTTCGCCGGCCGCTCCAACGTCGGCAAGTCGAGCCTCGTCAACGCCCTGACCGGGCGCAAGACGCTGGCCCGCACCTCCAACACGCCGGGGCGCACGCAGCAGCTCAACTTCTTCAACCTCGGCAACCGGTTGAAGCTGGTGGACATGCCCGGCTACGGCTACGCCAAGGAGTCGAAGGAGAAGGTCGAGGCGTGGAACGACATGGTGCGCCGCTTCCTGCGCGGCCGCGTCACGCTGCGGCGGGCACTGGTGCTGGTCGATTCCCGCCACGGGCTGAAGCCGAACGACGACGAGATCATGCGGATGCTCGACCAGACCGCGGTGCCCTACGTCGTCGTGCTGACCAAGGCCGACAAGGTCAAGCCGACGGAGCTCGACAAGGTCCGCGGCGCCACCGCGCTGGCGCTGAAGAAGCACCCGGCGGCCTTCCCCGACATCCACGTCACCAGTTCCGAGAAGGGCACCGGCATCGCCGAGCTGCGCGCCAGCCTGGCGGCGCTAGCCGCCGAATGAGCGAGGAGGGCATCGGGCAATGAACGGGCTGTCTCCGGCGCTGCTGTTCCTCCTGCAGGCCCTGCTGCTGATCGCCGGGCCGTTCCTGCTGTGGCGGATCGGCGGCGGCCGCCACGTCGCGCCGATGGTCGTCATACAGATCATGTTCGGCGTGGCGCTCGGCCCGTCGCTGTTCGGCCGGCTGATGCCCGAACTGTGGGGCGTGCTGTTCGCCCCGGCCGCCCTGGCGCCGCTGTCGGGCCTGTCGCTGCTGGCCGTGGTGTTCTTCGCCTTCCTCACCGGGCTGCATCTCGACCCGGCGGAGTTCCGCGGACGCGGGGCGGCCTTCGCCACGGTGTCGCTGTCCAGCATGCTGGTGCCGACGCTGCTCGGCGGGGCGCTGGGCTGGTGGCTTGCCGGCGCCTTCCCGGCGATGTCAGGGCCGCACGCGACGCCCGGCCTGTTCGCCGCCGGCTTCGGCATCTGCGTCGGCGTCACCGCGCTGCCGGTGCTGGGCGCGATCCTGCGGGAGATGGACCTGCTGGGCGACCGGGTCGGGCGGCTCGCCCTGGGCTATGCCGCGGTGAACGACGCGCTGCTGTGGCTGCTGATCACCGCGGCCCTCGCCTGGTCCTCCAGCGGCGGGAGCGGCAACTGGGCGGTGGCCCGGATCGCCCTGCTGGGGTTCGCCTATCTCGCCGCCACGGTGCTGGTGGCCCGTCCGCTGCTCGACCGGTTGCTGGACCGGCTGGCGCCGGACGGGCGGATGGGCGAGATGGCCGTGGTGGTGATCTGCACCGCCCTGCTGGCCTCGGCGGCGGTGACCGAACTGATCGGCCTGCACTACATCCTGGGGGCCTTCATCGCCGGCACCGCGATGCCCCGCCGCTTCGCCGCGGCGATCCTCGACCGGCTGGAGCATTTCTCCACCCTGATCCTGCTGCCCTTCTTCTTCACCCTCACCGGGTTGAAGGTGACCCTGATGCTGGACGACCCGGCGCAGTGGACGGTCTTCGCGCTCGCCAGCCTGGCGACGCTTGCCGGCAAGATGGCCGGCACCACGCTGCCCGCCCGCCTGACCGGGGAAAGCTGGCGGGATGCGCTTCGGCTCGGCACGCTGATGCCGTGCAAGGGGCTGATGGAGGTCATCGTGCTGACCGTGCTGCTGGAGGCGGGCGTGCTGTCCGGCCCCTGCTTCTCGGCGATGGTCCTGATGGCCGTCGCGGTGACCGCGCTGACGCAGCCGATGACGCTGCTGGTCGACCGGCTGCGGCCGGTGGCGGGGCCGGCGGCGGCGGTTGGCGGCGGCGGCCGGCGGCAGCTATGAACCCTGAAATTGCCCCCTAGGCAACCGGCCAACCTTTCCGTTAAAGAAGCCGGACCGTCCATCCGCGACAAAGGGCATTCTCCCGTGCAGACACCTTCCCGTGACGAGTGGCTCGCCAAGGCCCGCACCCTGTCCGAAGCGCTGCCCTACATGCGGCGTTATGCCGGGAGCACCTTCGTCATCAAGTATGGCGGCCATGCCATGGGCGATGCCGGGCTGGCGGAGCTGTTCGCCCGCGACATCGTCCTGCTGAAGCAGGTCGGCATCAACCCGGTGGTCGTCCATGGCGGCGGCCCCCAGATCGGCCAGATGCTGGAGCGGCTGAAGATCAAGTCGAGCTTCATCGACGGGCTGCGGGTCACCGACAAGGAGACGGTCGAGGTGGTCGAGATGGTGCTGGCCGGCTCCATCAACAAGCAGATCGTCGCCGCCATCAACAGCGCCGGCGGCCGCGCCGTCGGCCTGTCGGGCAAGGACAGCAACCTGATCACCGCCCGCCGGCTGGAGCGCGTGCAGCGCGATCCCGACAGCAACATCGAGAAGGTGCTGGATCTCGGCTTCGTCGGAGAGCCCTACAAGGTCAACCCGGAGATCCTGCAGGCGCTGGCCAAGTCGGACATCATCCCGGTGATCGCCCCGGTCGGCTTCGACGACAAGGGCGACACCTACAACATTAACGCCGACACCGCGGCCGGCGCCGTCGCCGCGGCGGTCAAGGCGGCCCGCTTCTTCCTGCTGACCGATGTCGCCGGCGTGCTCGACAAGGAAAAGAAGCTGATCGAGCGGATGTCGCTGGAGGATGCCCACAAGGCGATCGCCGACGGCACCGCCTCGGGCGGCATGATCCCGAAGATCGAGACCTGCATCGGCGCGGTGGAACAGGGCGTGGAGGCGGCGGTTATCCTGGACGGCCGCGTCCCGCATGCGCTGCTGCTGGAGATCTTCACCGAGGGCGGCGCCGGCACCCTGATCGGCAAGGCCTGACGCCACAACGAGGGAACCGATGAGCGATCCCCGCAAGGAACTGCTCCGCCAGATGAAGGCCATCCGCGAGCGGATGGACCCCAAGCTGGTGGAGCGCGCCAGACTGGCGGTGCTCGGCAAGGTTCCTTACGACAGCGATGCCGCCAAGGAGGCCGTCGGTCATTTCCTCGACGCCCGCCGCGACGGCGGTGCCTTCCGCCGCAAGCTGGAGCAGGCGCTGAAGGAGGAGGGGGCGGCGCTCGATCTCGATGGCACCGGCAAGCCGGACCCGAAAGCGGAGCCGGCCGCATCGCCCAAGCCGCGGCGCGGCGGCCGGATGACCTGAGGCCGCCAACCTCCCCCCGGCACCGGAACCCGCAAGGAGCCGACCCTTGCTGCATGTCTTCGTCAACGATGGCGGTCTGCTCCGCTGGGTTCGCGAAACCCCGGAGGAGACGGTCCCGCCGCCGCTGCCGGCAAGCGCGGTATGGCTCGACCTGATCAACCCGTCGACCGAGGAACTGGCGCGGGCGGAGGCGCTGCTCGGCACCAGCCTGCCGACCCGCGAACAGATGGCGGAGATCGAGGAATCGAGCCGCCTGCGCGTTGCCGGCGGCGTCCTGACCATGACGATCACCGCCCTGGTCTGGGCCGACACCGACGAGCCGCGCATCGCCACCGTCAGCTTCGTGCTGGCCGGACGGCGGCTGGTCACCATCCACGACATCGACCCGCAGGCCCTGCTGGCCTTCCGCCGCCGCGCCACCCACGGCCAGGTTCCGGCCTCGCGCGGCGAACTGGTGCTGGCGGCGCTGGTCGATGGCATGGTCGACCGCACGTCGGTCGTGTTGCGCCGGACCGGGTTGGAACTGGATGCGTTGAACCGCCGCTATTTCCGCGGGCGCACGTTGCGCTCGCGTGGCGAGACGCTGGACGATGCCGAGACCCTGAAGCGCATCGGCCACGCCGGTCACCTGATCGGCAAGGAGCGGCTCAGCCTGGCCAGCCTGTCGCGCATGGCCGATTTCCTGGCTCGCGGCGAAGGCTGGAACGCGGGCAAGGCGACGCGGCGCTGGGCGAAGACGGCGCTGCAGGATCTGCGCGGACTCGACCAGTATGCCCGTTTCCTGTCCGGAAAGGTGGCGCTGCTGCTGGACACCGCGCTCGGCCAGATCAACGTCGAGCAGAACGAGATCGTCAAGATCGTCTCGGTCCTCACCGTGCTGCTCTTCCCGCCGACGCTGGTCGCCACCATCGCCGGCATGAACTTCTCCGACATGCCGGGGGAGGGGGCGCCGCTGGGGTATGCCACGGCCCTGCTGCTGATGCTGGTCTCGGCCCTGCTGCCGATGATCTATGTGCGTCTGAAGCGCTGGCTTTAGAGAGCGACCGGTTCGATGGAGCCGTTCGCCCGGTGGACGGCACGGCGCCTTGGAGATCCGCGGGTGCCCTGGGATGGCGGGGCTGGCTGATCGTCCGCTCTCCTTTCCTTTTGACAGCCGTCATGCATCCCGGCAGGATGGACGCATTCCAGGGGGGTCCCGACAGGGGGCTGAGATACCAACGGCCGGACGCCGCCCGCAGGCGCACCCGGCAGCGTGGTGACCCTTTGAACCTGATCCGGGTCATACCGGCGAAGGGAGGGACCGCGTGACGGGCCGCACTCGGCCCATTCGCCGCTTGGATCGATCGCCTAGGCAAGCCTGTTCAGGCCCCTTGCCGATCCTGCGCCCCGCACGCAGACACCGCACCTCCGTCCGCAGTCCCGGGTTTGTCCGCCCAACTCCGACGGAGAAACCCAATGCCCAAGGACTTCCAGGAAGACCGCATCCGCATTTCGACCGGCCCGTTGCCGGCGTCGCGGAAGATCCATGCGCCGGGAACGCGCTTCCCGGACCTGCGCGTCGCCATGCGCGAAATCGCGCTGTCGGGCGGCGAGCCGCCGCTGGCCGTCTATGACTCCTCCGGTCCCTACACCGACGAAACGGCCGCCGTCGACATCCGTGCCGGCCTGCCGAAGCACCGGCGCGACTGGATCCTGGCTCGGGGCGACGTCGAGGCCACCGGCCGCGGTGCCCTGCGGGCCAGGGGCGGCGGCGCAGTCACCCAGATGGCCTACGCCCGGGCCGGGATCGTCACGGCGGAGATGGAGTACGTCGCGGTCCGCGAGAATCTGGGGCGCGCCACGGCCCTGGACGCTGCGAGGGACGGCGAGGATTTCGGCGCCGACATCCCCGACCTCATCACGCCGGAGTTCGTGCGCGACGAGGTGGCGCGCGGACGGGCGATCATCCCGTCCAACGTCAACCACCCCGAATCGGAGCCGATGATCATCGGCCGCAATTTCCTGACCAAGATCAACGCCAACATCGGCAACTCCGCCGTGACCTCCTCGATCGAGGAGGAGGTTGAGAAGATGGTCTGGTCGATCCGCTGGGGGGCCGACACCGTGATGGACCTGTCCACCGGCGCCGACATCCACCAGACCCGCGAATGGATCCTGCGCAACGCCCCGGTTCCCATCGGCACCGTGCCGATCTACCAGGCACTGGAGAAGGTCAAGGGCAGGGCGGAGGACCTGACCTGGGAGCTGTTCCGCGACACGCTGATCGAACAGGCGGAACAGGGCGTCGATTACTTCACCATCCATGCCGGCCTGCGGCTGGCCCACATCCCGCTGACGGCGAAGCGGGTGACCGGCATCGTCTCGCGGGGCGGCTCGATCATCGCCAAATGGTGTCTGGCGCATCACCGCGAGAATTTCCTCTACGATCATTTCGCCGACATCGTCGAGATCTGCCGCGCCTATGACGTGGCGCTGTCGCTCGGCGACGGCCTGCGGCCGGGCAGCCAGGCCGACGCCAACGACGCCGCCCAGTTCGCCGAACTGGAAACCCTGGGAGAACTGACCAGGGTCGCCTGGGCACGCGACGTCCAGGTGATGATCGAGGGGCCGGGCCATGTGCCGATGCACAAGATCAAGCACAATGTGGAAAAACAACTGGCGCTGTGCGGGGAGGCGCCCTTCTACACGCTGGGGCCGCTGGTGACCGACATCGCGCCGGGCTATGACCACATCACCAGTGCCATCGGTGCGGCGATGATCGGCTGGTTCGGCACGGCGATGCTCTGCTACGTCACGCCGAAGGAGCATCTGGGCCTGCCCGACCGCGACGACGTGAAGGCCGGCGTCATCGCCTACAAGATCGCCGCCCATGCCGCCGACCTGGCGAAGGGCCACCCGGCGGCGCGGTTGCGCGACGATGCCATGTCGCGCGCCCGCTTCTCCTTCCGCTGGCGCGACCAGTTCGCCCTGTCGCTCGATCCCGACACGGCGATGGCCTACCACGACGAGACCCTGCCTGCGGAGGGCGCCAAGACCGCGCATTTCTGCTCGATGTGCGGCCCGAAATTCTGCTCGATGAAGATCACGCAGGAAATCCGCGAGGCCGCCGAGTCCGGCATGGCGGAGATGTCGTCGAAGTTCCGCGAGGCCGGCGGGGATATCTACCAGCCGGCGGCGGAATGAGGTTCGGCGGCGATACCCCCTGTCTAACCCTCCCCCGCCTTGGGCGGGAGAGGGAACTCCACTGCTTTGACGGCTAAGGTCACTTTGACAAGCGTCCTGCCCCCTCCACCGCCGAAGGCGGGGGAGGGATGGGGAGGGGGCAACCGCCACAACCGCTGTCTCACTCCGCGTACCTGATCTCCAGCACTTCCACCGACTCCATCCCCGCCGGTGTGCGCACGTCCACCATGTCGCCCTCGCGGGCCTTCAGCAGCGCGCGGGCGATGGGGGAAATCCAGCTCACATGACCGCGGTCGGGGTCGACCTCGTCGGCGCCGACGATGGTGACCGTGTTTTCGGCGCCATCCCCGCGGGCATAGGTGACGGTGGCGCCGAAGAAGACCTGCTCACGGTTCTTCTGGTCCTGCGGGTTGACCACCACAGCCGATTCCAGCCGCTTGTTCAGGAAGCGGATGCGGCGGTCGATCTCGCGCAGGCGCTTCTTGCCGTAGAGGTAGTCGCCATTCTCCGAACGGTCGCCGTTGCCGGCCGCCCAGGACACCACCTCGACCACCTTGGGGCGCTCGACCCGCAGCAGGTGGCGCAGTTCCTCCTGCATGCGCTGGAAGCCGGCCGGGGTCATATAGTTCTTGAAGCCCTGCGGCAGTGGTGCCGGATCGTCGAGCTCGTCGTCGTCCGGCGTGTCGTTCTCGCGGGTGAAGGCCTTGCTCATGGTCCGACCTGTCGGCTGTGGGCAGGGATGAAGGCGTGGGCAGGAAAAGGAAAAGGCGCCCTGCGGCGCCTTTTCCAGTCCTTCGGTCGGAAAATGACCGTCCGGCTCAGCGCTTCCACCAGCCCCGGCGGGGCTTGGCCTCGGCTTCGCCCGTGTCGGCGGCCGGGGCCTCGGTCACGGCGGGGGCGGCCTCAACCGAAGTCTTGGCCGCAGCCTCTGCCGGAGCCTCGGCGGCGGCCTTGCGCTTGCGCGACGCCTTCTTGGCCGGGGCCTCGGTCACGGCGGGGGCAGCCTCTGCCGGAGCCTCGGCGGCGGCCTTGCGCTTGCGCGACGCCTTCTTGGCCGGGGCCTCGGTCACGGCGGGAGCGGCCTCAACCGGCGCCTCGGCGGCGGCCTTGCGCTTGCGCGACGCCTTCTTGGCCGGAACCTCGGCCACGGCGGGGGCAGCCTCGACCGGCGCCTCGGCGGCGGCCTTGCGCTTGCGCGACGCCTTCTTGGCCGGAGCCTCGGTCACCACGGGTGCAGCCTCTGCCGGAGCCTCGGCGGCGGCCTTGCGCTTGCGCGACCCCTTCCTGGCCGGAGCCTCGGCGGTTACCGCCGGAGTGGCCTCGACAGGTGCCACCACCGGCGGCTCGGTCGCCGGAACCGGGACCTGCTCGGCCGGGGTGTCGCCGGCAAGGATCCAGTCGAGGTCGGAGGCCTCGGCCGGGGCGGCCGGCACGGTGCCGTCCTGGCCGGCGACCGGAACGTCGGCACCGGCCTCCAGTTCCTCGCCACCCTCGCGGCGGGAGCGGCGGCGGCCACCGCGCTTGCCGCGACGGCGCTTCTTGCGGCCCTCGCCGTTGCGGTCACCCGCCTCGGAGGTCTCCTCCTCGCCGTCGTCGCCCTCGCCCTCGCCATCGTCGGTTTCCTCACCGGCATCCGCCGGCTCGGAGATCGCCGTGCCGGAGATGGCCTCGGCGGCGGCAGGCAGCGGCGCCTCCGTCACCTCGTCGCCGTTGTCCTCGGCCTCTTCGGTCTCCTCGGCCTCGTCGCCGTTGCCTTCGATCCGGCCTTCCTCGCGGTCGCCACGGCCACGGCCGCGCCGGCGACGCCGGCGGCGGCGGCGATCGTCGCCGTTGCCGTCGCTGCCGCCCTCGCCTCCGGCGTCAACGGCAGCGGTACGGTCGCCGGCATCCTCGCCCTGGACGGGCTCGGCATCGGCCTCGGCCTCGATGGTGGTTTCGACCGGCTCGGCGGCCAGCGCGCGGTCGGTCTCGGCCATGACGCGGTCGGCGCTGACCAGCGGACCGTCCTCGTCCGGCAGGCGGGCCTTGTTGCGCTCCAGGCGATGGTCCGGGGCAATCAGGCCGTCATCGGCCTGCACCATGACGTGGAAGCCGTGGCGCTCCTCGATCTTCGCCAGCTCGCCGCGCTTCTGATTGAGGATGTAGAGCGCGATCGAGGTCGGGACGTAGATGGTGATCTCCGACGACCGCTTGCGGATGCCTTCCTCCTCGATGGCGCGCAGGACGTGCAGCGAGGCGGATTCGACCGAGCGGACGACGCCGGTCCCCGAGCAGTGCGGGCAGCGCTCGAAGTTGGTCTCCAGCAGCGACGGGCGCAGGCGCTGGCGCGACAGCTCCATCAGGCCGAAGGCGGAGATGCGGCCGAGCTGGATGCGCGCCCGGTCGTTCTTCATCGCTTCCTTCAGGCGGCGCTCGACGGCGGCGTTGTTCCGCGGCTCCTCCATGTCGATGAAGTCGATGACGATCAGGCCGGCGAGGTCGCGCAGGCGCAACTGGCGCGCCACCTCGTCGGCGGCCTCCAGGTTGGTCTTGTAGGCGGTTTCCTCGATGTTGCGCTCGCGGGTCGACTTGCCGGAGTTGACGTCGATGGAGACCAGCGCCTCGGTCGGGTTGATGACGATGTAGCCGCCGGAGCGAAGCTGCACCACCGGGCTGTGGATGGCGTCGATCTGCGTTTCCACCTGATAGCGGTGGAACAGCGGGATCTGGCTGTCGCGGTAGAGCTGGACGCGCTGGGAATGGCCCGGCATCAGCATGTCCATGAACTCGCGCGCCGTGCGGAAGCCGGCCTCGCCCTCGACCCAGATCTCGTCGATGTCGTTGGCGTAGAGGTCGCGGATCGACCGCTTGATCAGGTTCGCCTCTTCATAGATGAGGCAGGGCGCCGACGACTTCAGCGTCTGTTCGCGGATGTCGTCCCACAGGCGCAGGAGATATTCCAGGTCGCGCTTGATCTCGGGCTTGGAGCGCTCCAGCCCGGCGGTGCGCAGGATGACCGCCATGCCGTCGGGAATGTCGAGGTCCGACAGGATTTCCTTCAGGCGCTTGCGGTCGGCCGGGTTGGTGATCTTGCGGGAGATCCCGCCGCCGCGGCCGGTGTTGGGCATCAGGACGCAGTAGCGGCCGGGCAGCGACAGGTAGGTGGTCAGCGCGGCACCCTTGTTGCCGCGCTCCTCCTTGGTCACCTGCACCAGCATGACCTGCCGGCGCTTCACCACTTCCTGGATCTTGTAGGAGCGCAGCGGCCGCGAGCGGCGGCGCTGGGTTTCGACCTCCTCGTCCTCGTCGCCGCCGACCATGTCGGGCACGGACGGAGCGGGACCGCCGGCCTCGGCGCCGTCGTCGCGGGCGGCGCGCTCGTCGCCGGCCCCGTCGCTGCCGGCCTCGTCGCCGTCCTCATCCCCGCCGTCCGGGCCGCCGTCGCCGGCATCGTCCTCGTCGGAGGCCTCCGGCGCGATGGGGGAGGGCATCGGCGACCATTCCTCGACCACCTGCTCCGGGCGGATCGGCTCGGCCATCACGGCGCCGTCGGCGGCGGCCTCGGCACGGGCCTCCGCCTGTTCCTCCAGGCGGCGCTCCTCGGCCAGCAGGGCCTCGCGGTCGGCGATCGGAATGCGGTAGTAGTCGGGATGGATTTCGGAGAAGGCGAGGAAGCCGTGGCGGTTCCCGCCATACTCGACGAACGCCGCCTGGAGCGAAGGCTCGACCCGCGTCACCTTGGCGAGGTAGATGTTGCCCTTTAGCTGCTTGCGGCTGGCGATCTCGAAATCGAGCTCTTCCAGCCGGTTTCCATTGACCACGGCGACCCGGGTTTCCTCCGGGTGCGTGGCGTCCACCAGCATGCGCTTGGCCATTTATGGTCCTCAACGGCGCGACCCAGGGAACCCGCGCGACCGGTCGGGCCGCCTGGACGCAGCGTCTGTTGTGGGCGAAGCGTGCGGCACGACGGGACCGGAACCGCCGAACGGCGCTGACGAGAGCAGCCAGGACGGCCCGGTCGACACGCGCCGGGCTGCCGCCTTGCGGCCACAGCCAGCTTCGAGGTTTCGTCCTCTTACCGGCAATCCGAACGCGCCACCCCGCGACGTCCTTCCGGCGCGGATGGCCGGACAGGCGGTGTCGGGGGCGACGCCGCAGCCCCATGACCGGCCCCGTGACCGGCGACCGGCTGACCGGGGTCAGCGAGATCGGCGCCCATCGGGGCAATTCGGCCCGACTCTGGCGAATTGCGGTCTGTCGCGAAGATACCATAGACAAGCGATCCGGCTTGCACAACGCGGAAATGCGCCGATTCGCCGAACAAGTTCGCGGCGTGGAAGCCCGGGCCGGTCCTGCCACCCGCCACCCCACGCGCCACCCTCCGGACCCGTCCGGCGGGGGCGTCACTGTTGCAGGAACGGCACCCCGGGACGGAATTGGCGGGGCGCCCGACGATGCGCGTTGAGGGCGTCGAAGCGGCTGGTCTATAGCTGGTCGTCCGTTGCACTGCTGCCGCTGCCCAGGGGATCCGATGCCACGGCCGCCCAGCCTGCCGACCGAGAGCCTGCCGCCTGAAAGTCAGCCGCCGGCGCCGTCGGTCCGCCCGCTTGTCTCCCGCCTGTGCGCCATCGTGCTGCCGGCGGTGGTCGCGCTCGGGCTTCTCGGGTCGCCTGCCGCGGCGAACGCCCAGACCACGGCGTCGCTGCCGCCGCCGATCCCGCGCGCGGCGGTGGTGGATGCCCGGTTCGGCCTGCATCCGGACATGACCCGCTTCGTGCTCGAACTGAGCGACACCGTCCCCTTCACGGTGACGCTGGCCGCCGACCCGTACCGGGTCGTCGTCGACCTGCCGGAGCTGGCGTGGCCCGGCGGATCCCGGACGGTGGAGGGCAAGGGGATGGTGGCGCGCTACCGCCATGCCGGCGGCGCCCCGGCGGGCGGGACCCGCGTGACCTTCGACACGGTGGGTCCGGCGAAGGTGCGCAGCGCCTTCATGATCCCGGCCCGCGACGGCCACCAGCCGCGCTTCGTGCTGGATCTGGAGAAGACCACGCCGGCGGAGTTCCGCCGGATCGCCAAGGGCGCGCCGCCGGCCGCCGCCGGCGCGAGTCAAGGTCCGGGGCAGGGCGCGGGCCGTGGCGAGCAGGCGCGAGGCGCGCGCGATCCGGGTGGCCACGAGATGACGATGTCGTCGGTCATCGCCACGGCCATGACCGTTCCCGAGGCGCCCGGCGAGGCGGGCGGGACGGGCGCGGCGGCGGCCGGCGTCGTGACGGCGCCGCCTCCCTTCGTCCCGTTGCCGCCGATCCCGCCGGCCCAGCTCATGACGGCGTCGCTCCCGGCAGTCCCGCCGCCGCCGGAACCTGCGGCGAAGCCGCCGACCGCGGCGGAGAAGCCGCTGATCGTGCTCGATCCCGGCCACGGCGGCCAGGATCCGGGCGCCATCGGCGTCGGCGGCATCTACGAGAAGGACATCACGCTGGCCACCGCCAAGGAGGTGAAGCGCCAACTGGAGCGGACCGGGCGCTACCGCGTGCGGCTGACCCGCGACAGCGACGTCTTCATCCGCCTGCGCGACCGCGTCGCGCTGGGGCGCGAGGCCGGGGCCGACCTGTTCATCTCGCTGCACGCCGACAGCATCAGCAGCGGCGACGTCCGCGGCCTGTCGATCTATACCCTGTCCGACAAGGCGTCGGACCGCGAGGCGGAGATGCTGGCCGCCAAGGAGAACCGGTCCGACGCGCTGGTCGGCCTGGACCTGTCCGGCGAGAACGCGCTGGTCGCCAACATCCTGATCGACCTCGCCCAGCGCGACACGATGAACCATTCCAAGCGCTTCGCCACCCTGGCCCTGCAGAATCTCGGGCGCGACATCCCGCTGATCCCGAGCAAGCCGCACCGGCAGGCCGGTTTCGCCGTGCTGACCGCCCCCGACGTGCCGTCGGCGCTGATCGAGATGGGATACCTGTCGAACCGCCGCGACGTCAGCCTGCTGATCTCCTCGGTCCACCGCGAGCGGCTGGGCAAGGGGCTGGCCCGGACCATCGACGCCTATTTCAAGTGGCTGCTCGGGGCGCAGCGGACCTGAACCGCGCGCCGCCGTCACAGCCCCGGCCGGGCTGGCGCCCTCTGCATGTCACATTTTCCTGACATGACGGGATCGGGGGCGGTACTTGGCACCGTCGCGGTGTAGGATGCGCCGCATCAACCGGCGTGCCGGCGGATCGGAAGCCATCGACTTCCGGCCGCGGTGCGCCTGCCGTCGTTTCTTGCGGGATTGGTCATGCGCCTTCTTCTGTCCTTGCTGATGGCCTTCGTGATGCTGGCCCTGGTGGCCGCGGGCGGCCTCGTCTTCCTGTTCCAGCATTACGACCACGACCTGCCCGACTATACGAAGCTGGCGAACTACCAGCCGCCGGTGACCACGCGCATCTATGCCGGCGACGGCCGGCTGATGGCCGAGTTCGCGTCGGAGCGGCGCATCTTCGTGCCGATCGACTCGATGCCGCGCCAGGTGGTCAACGCCTTCATGGCGGCCGAGGACAAGAACTTCTACGAGCACCAGGGCGTCGACCCGATCGGCATCCTGCGCGCCATCCTGATCAACATCGAGAATTTCGGCCGCGACCGCCGGCCGGTGGGCGCCAGCACCATCACGCAGCAGGTCGCCAAGAACATGCTGCTGACCAACGAGGTGTCCTTCGCGCGCAAGATCAAGGAAGCGATCCTGGCGATCCGCATCGAGCGGGCCTTCACCAAGGACCGCATCCTGGAGCTCTACCTGAACGAGATCTTCCTCGGGAACCGCTCCTACGGCGTCGCCGCGGCCGCGCTCAACTATTTCAACAAGGCGCTGGACGAGCTGAGCATCGAGGAGGTCGCCTTCCTGGCCGCGCTGCCGAAGGCGCCGTCCAACTACAACCCGGAACGCCAGCACGAGGCCGCGATGGCGCGGCGCAACTGGGTGATCGGCCGCATGGCCGAGGACGGCTACATCACGCCGGACGAGGCGAAGGCCGCCCAGGGCCGCCCGCTGCTCACCCGCAAGCGCGACGAGCAGGAGGTGGTGACCGCCGAGTATTTCTCCGAGGAGGTCCGGCGCGAACTGGTGAAGCTGTACGGCGAGCAGGCCCTCTATGAGGGCGGCCTCTCCGTCCGCGCCTCGATGGATCCGCAGCTCCAGGCGGCGGCAACCAAGTCGCTGCGCGACGGGCTGATCGCCTACGACCGCCGCCACGGCTGGCGCGGCCCGGTCGGCAGGATGGAGAATTTCGACGGCTGGCCGAAGAAACTGGCGGCGATGCCGGTGCCGCCGGGCGGCGAGGGCTGGAAGCTGGCGGTCGTGCTGAAGGACGACCAGGGCGACGGGCTGGACATCGGGCTGGCCGACGGCACCCGCGGCCGCATCCCGCTGTCGGAGCTGCGCTGGGCCCGCCCCTGGAAGGAGGGGGAGGTGCTCGGCGCCGCGGTGCGCAAGCCGTCCGACGTGGCCAAGCTCGGCGACCTGCTGCTGGTGGAGCCGGTGAGCGGGCCGGCGAAGGACGAGGATGAGAAGCCGGCCAGGAAGGGGGCCAAGGAAAGTAGGGAGCTGCCGGCGGGCAGCTACGGGCTGCGCCAGATCCCGGCGGTGCAGGGCGGCCTGGTGGCGCTCGACCCGCACACCGGGCGCGTGCTGGCGATGGTCGGCGGCTTCTCCCCCGCCATGAGCGTGTTCAACCGCGCCACCCAGGCGCTGCGCCAGCCGGGATCCTCCTTCAAGCCCTTCGTCTACCTGACCGCGCTCAACCAGGGCTTCACCCCGTCCTCGCTGGTGATGGACGCCCCCTTCTCCTACGATCCGGGCGGCGGCCAGCCGGTCTGGCGGCCGGAGAACTACAGCCACGAGTTCTACGGCCCGACGCCGCTGCGCGTCGGCATCGAGAAGTCGCGCAACGTCATGACCGTCCGCCTCGCCCAGCAGATCGGCATGGACAAGGTCAAGGCGCTGGTCGAGAAGTTCGGCATCATGGACAACCTGCAGCCCTATCTGCCGATGTCGCTGGGCGCCGGCGAGACCACGGTGCTGCGGCTCGCCACCGCCTACGCCATGCTCGACAACGGCGGCAAACGGGTGGTGCCGACCTTCATCGACCGGGTGCAGGACCGCAACGGCAAGACGGTCTTCCGCCACGACACGCGGGCCTGCGAGGGCTGCGGCGCCGTCGCCTGGAAGGACGGGCTGGCGGTTCCGGCGGTGCCCGACACCCGCGAGCAGGTGAACGACCCCCGCACCACCTACCAGATCGTCTCGATCCTGGAGGGCGTGGTGCAGCGCGGCACCGCGGCGGCGCTGAAGTCGCTGGGCAAGCCGCTGGCCGGCAAGACCGGCACCACCAACGACAGCCACGACGCCTGGTTCATGGGCTTCTCGCCCGACCTGGTGGTCGGCACCTACATCGGCTTCGACCAGCCGCGTTCGTTGGGCGGGCACGAAACCGGCGGCTCGGCGGCGGTGCCGGTGTTCAAGGAGGTCATGCAGGTGGCGCTGAAGGACAAGCCGGCGACGCCGTTCCGCGTGCCGCCCGGCCTGCGGCTGGTCCGCGTCAACCCGGCGAACGGCCAGTTGGCCCAGCCCGGCGACAGCCGCGCCATCTGGGAAGCCTTCCTGCCGGGCACCGAGCCGAATCCCGACCAGCCGGCGCAGGTCCTCGACGGGTCGTCCCAGAGTGCCGGCGCCTTCGGCGACCCGAACGCCCAGGCGGGCTTCGGGGAGACCCCGGCCGGCGTGCCGGCCCCGCCCGCCGCCGCGACGCTGGGCACCGGCGGGCTGTATTGATGAAGAAAGGGCGGAGCGGAAGGTCCGCTCCGCCCGCTTGTGCCGGGCCGGGCCGAGTTGGGGCGCCCCAAAATTAGGGTGCGCTGACCCGGACGATCGGCCCCGCCGCCGGCTCGGTCCGCTGTTGCGACAGGGCGGCGATCGCGCCGGCCGGCTGGTCGGTCGGGCAGTTGCCGAGCTGGCGCAGGCCGGGTTCCAGGGCGGTGAACATGGCACGCACGCCGTCGGCGTTGACGTGCAGGCTGTCCATGAACATCTCGGGCTTGTCCACCGCGCGGCGGGCGTCGATCACGGTGACGCCTTTGGGCAGGCGGGCCTTCAGGTCGCCGAAGAAGGCATCGAAGTTCGTCAGCTTGGCGATGTAGCTGGGGAAGTAGGGGGTGATGACCACCGCCACCTTGGTGCCGCGCGCCTGGGCGGCGCCGATGATGCGCTCCAGGGCGCGCCAGTTGGCGTCGTCGGCGGTCATCACCTCGTCGGGGGCGGCGGCGAGCTGGGCCTTCAGCGGCTCCGGCATCACCCCGACCAGGGTGCGGTCGTCGGCCGGCCGCATCAACCCGGCGGCGAGCCTCATGGTCTGGTTGTTGTTGAAGGTCAGCAGGTGGAAGGCGTTGTTGGCCAGCCACAGCTCCCGGTTCTCCTGGCGGACGAAGTCGTCGATCCGCGGCGAGTAGTAGCCGAGCATCGGCAGGTCGGCGAGGTCGTGCGGATTGTCGACCAGTCCGGTCGGCTCCAGCACCAGCAGGCGCGGGGCATCGTGCCGCTCCAGGTAATCCTCCCACAGCAGGGCCGACAGGACGGTCGGCGCGCCGCCCATGCCGAGGTTCAGCGCCTGCCCGCAGGCGACCTCGCCGAGGGTGGAGACGGGGAAGTGGTTGTCCGCCCGCGAGTTCCCGAGCACCACGACGTCGGCCGGAGCCTTGTCCGGTTCGGCCGGGCGGTAGATCGCCATGAAGCGGTCGCTGGATTGAAGCAGCAGATCGCCCAGCGCCGAGGCGAGGACACGGTCCATCGCGGTGACGGTAACAACGATCAGCGCGATGCAGGCCAACAGGCGGTACATGGATGCTCTCCGTCCGGTCGGGATCAGAACTGGAAGTAGATGAAGGCGTGGTTGGCGAAGCTGCCGAACAGCAGCATCACCAGGATCAGCGCCGAGCAGGCCATCGACCGCGCAACGACGTTGACCCCGGCATAGCGCCTGGCGCCGCCGCGCTCGATCAGCGCGTCGACCATCAGCACGATCAGCCCGGTGATGGCGACGCGCAGCAGCGAACTGGCCTGCTGGTTGCCCTGCGACAGTCCGAAATCGCCGGCGGCGATGATGGACAGGATGGTGTGGACGGTGTGCAGGTTGTCGGCGCGGAAGGGCAGCCAGGTCAGCGTCACCACAATGAAGACAAGGCCGACCATCACCAGCCGTCCCGCCGCCAGCGCCGGCCCGCTGAGCTTCACCGGGCTGACCGCGGCCAGCCGGCGGATGCCGTCCTCGGCCAGCATCAGCCCGCCGTGCAGGGCGCCCCACACCACGAAGGTCCAGTTGGCGCCGTGCCACAGGCCGGAGACCAGCATGGTGATGACGACGTTGCGGATGCGCAGCCAGCGCGTCCGGCTGCCGCCCATCGGCACATAGAGGTAGTCGCGGAACCAGGTCGACAGCGAGATGTGCCAGCGCCGCCAGAAATCGCGCATGCCGGTGGCGAAATAGGGGCGGGCGAAGTTGTCGCACATCTTGTAGCCGAAGATCTGGGCCAGACCGATGGCGATCAGCGAATAGCCGGCGAAGTCGCCGTAGATCTGCAGCGAGAAGCAGACCAGGCCGATGACGTGCTGCAGCGCGTTGAAGAACTCCGGCTGGTGGAAGCGGGCGTCGACCACCACGGCGGCGTTGTCGGCGAGGCCGATCTTGAGGAAATAGCCCCAGATCACCTTCTCCAGCCCGGCGAACCGCTCCGGAAACGGGATGTCGCGCGGCCCCTGCTGGATCTGCGGCAGCAGGTCGCGCGCACGCACGATCGGCCCGGCCACCAACTGCGGGAAGAAGGCGACGAAGGTCGCGTAGCGCATCAGCGAGCGCTCCGGCTCCTTGACCTCGCCGGTGTAGAGGTCGATGCCGTAGCTGAGATTCTGGAAGGTGTAGAAGGAGATGCCGACCGGAAGCAGGATGCTCAGGGTCCGCTGCCCGATCTCGATTCCCAGCCCGGCCAGGGCCACCTCGGCGCTGTCGACGAAGAAGTTGAAGTACTTGAAGAAGAACAGCATGCCCAGGTTGGCGCCCAGGCTGATGAACAGGTAGAGCTTCTTGGTCCGGCGGTCCGGCGAATCGGCGATCTTCAGCCCGCAATAGAAGTCGATCATGGTGCTGAGGGCGAGCAGGCCGCAGAAGCGGTAGTCCCAGTATCCATAGAAGATGTAGCTGGCCACCAGCAGGAAGGGTGTGAAGACACGGGTGCGCGCCAGGGCCAGGAAGCCGGCGCTGAACACCGTGATGAACAGCAGGAAGTTCAGGCTGGTGAAGCTCATCTTTCCCCCGAGCGAGGTGGTGGGTGGAGCGGTTGGGCCGACCCGCAAGCAGGACGATAGGCCGCGGCGACCATACCCCCGAATGCACGCAAACCCTTCAGCCGCGGTAGGATTGTACCGATGGAACTGGGACGTACTCTGAAATGAGGCGGGATGTGCTTCGAAGCGGATAGGAACGCCAAGCTGGTGCTTCGCTTCGTCCGAAAGTGGCAAGCCCTCCCATATCGGGCGGATGCCTGGGGTGGCGCCCGTTCGTCAACGGGGACGGCGCCGGTCCATTAAGGGGGTGCAAGCCGGGGACCGAGCCGCTACATATGCAGCCGACAAACCCTTCAACTCTGGCTGACGAGGAGGCACGCGATGCGGGCCGAGATCGAAGCGGCTGCTGGCGAGATCAGAGAATCGCTGGCGCTGCTGAGGAGGCATCTTTGACTGGGACAATGCACTGCGGCGTCTCGACGAACTGAATGCGCTGGCCGAGGATCCCAAGCTGTGGGACGACCCGGCGCGTGCCCAGACGATCATGCGCGAGCGCACCCAACTGGAGACCTCGGTTTCCGGCTACCGTGCGCTTGAGCGCGACCTGTCCGACAGCCTCGAACTGATCGAGATGGGCGAGGCCGAGGGCGACGCCACCGTCGTCTCCGATGCCGAGGCCCAGCTCTACGGCCTGCGCGACCGCGCCAACAAGCTGCAGATCGAGAGCCTGCTGTCGGGCGAGGCGGATGCCAACGACTGCTTCGTCGAGGTGAATGCCGGCGCCGGCGGCACGGAGGCCCAGGACTGGGCGCTGATGCTGATGCGCATGTACACCCGCTGGGCCGAACAGCACGGCTACAAGACGGAATGGCTGGACGAGACGCCGGGCGAAGAGGCCGGGATCAAGTCGGCGACCGTGCAGATCAAGGGCCACAACGCCTATGGCTGGCTGAAGACCGAGGCCGGCGTGCACCGGCTGGTGCGCATCAGCCCGTTCGACAGCCAGGCGCGGCGCCAGACCAGCTTCGCCGCCGTCTCGATCTCCCCGGTGATCGACGACAAGATCGACATCGAGATCAACGAGAAGGACTGCCGGATCGACACCTACCGCGCGTCCGGCGCCGGCGGCCAGCACATCAACAAGACCGACTCGGCGGTGCGCATCACGCACATCCCGACGAACATCGTGGTGAGCTGCCAGCAGGAGCGGTCGCAGCACAAGAACCGCGCCAAGGCGTGGGACATGCTGCGCGCCCGCCTGTACGAGCGCGAACTGAAGATCCGCGAGGATGCCGCCGCGGCGCTCGAGGCAACCAAGACCGACATCGGCTGGGGCCACCAGATCCGCTCCTATGTCCTCCATCCCTACCAGATGGTGAAGGACCTGCGGACCGAGGTGGAGACGTCGCAGAGCCAATCGGTCCTCGACGGGGCGCTCGACCCCTTCCTGGAGGCGGCGCTGGCCTCGCGCATCAAGGGCCAGAGCGACGACGCCCACGCCGCCGGCGGCTGACCGGGCGGACAGGGGGGAAGGGCGGCCTGGATCGGCCGCCCTTTTTTCGTCCTGTGCACGGCCCGGACCCTGCGGAGCGAAATCGGCGGGGAAATGGAATGCGGCGCGCGCCGCGGCTGTTTAAGGCGGTGCGATCCAACAACCCGGAGCATCCCACGCATGACCAGGCTTCTTCTTCCGGTCCTTTGCGGCACCATCCTGTTGGCGGCCGCCCCCTCCTTCGCCGCCTGCGATTCCGACAACCTGCCGCAGGAGATGCTGCAGGCCTATGTCACCGGCACGCAGGAGGCGTTGAACGAGCATGGCTTCAGGGCGGGATCGGTCGACGGACGCATGGGGCCGCAGACCCGCTCGGCCATCCGCTCCTACCAGAAGGCGGCAAAGCTGCCGGTGGACGGCTGCGTCAGCCAGCAGCTTCTCGATCACCTGAACTTCAGCCAGCCGAAGGTCTACGCCCCGGGCAGGCGCTGAGCCTCATGCCAGCAGGTCGAGCAGCCGCTTGCTGTTCTCCTGCGTGGCCTGGAGGACCTTGGCGTTGGCGGCGAAGCCGACCTGCGCCGACGAAAGGTCCAGAACCACCGCCGGGTCGAGATCACCCGACGCGATCCGTTCGGAGGCGTCGTCGGCGCGGGCCTGCGAGGTCCGGAGGCCCTCCAGGGCGCTGGCCTGGGCATCGCCCGGCGCACCGGTCGGAAACAGGGTGGGGGAAGCGACCGGTCCGATGGCCATGGCGCGATGTCCGGATGGTGGAAGGGCCAGGATAGCCGGCGCCGGGTTTAAGCTTGGTGAACGGCCCGGTCCAGAGGCGGAATCGGCCCGGTCACGGCGCCGGCCTCACGCCGCGGCCAGCCAGTCCGCCAGCCGCCCGAGGAAGGCCACGGCCTCGTCGGGGTCGCGCAGGCTCCAGGTGGCGGCGGTCGGGGCCGGCTCCTCCATCACCCGGATGCCGATGCCTCCGGACGGACCATGCTCCGCCAGCGCGCGGAAGGCGTCCTCGTCGGTTTCGTCGTCGCCGAGATAGACCGGCAGGGTGTCGGCTCCCTGCAGCCCCAGCGTTTCCAGAAGGGCGAGCACGGCGCGTCCCTTGTCCCAGGGAAGGTCGGGGCGAAGCTCATACAGCTCCTTGCCGCCGGTCAGGCGCAGGCGCGGCTGTTCCCCGACCAGGGTGCGGACGGCGTCGGCGACCGCCGGCTTGTCGCCAGGGGCGGCTTGGCGGGTGTGGACGGCGATGGCGAAGCGCTTGCGCTCGACCAGCACGCCGGTGAAGCCACCCAGCCGGTCGCGCAGCAGCCCTTCCGCCGTGTCGAGGTCGCCGAGATACTCCACCCCGACCTGTCGGCGCAGCCCTGGACCGCGCAGGTCGAAACCGTGGCTGCCGGCGTAGACCAGTCCATCGACCGCCACCATCCTCGTCAGGTCGTCGAGATCGCGGCCGCTTACGAAGGCGACGGGACAGAGCGCCGCCAGCCGGCGGACCACGGCGCGGGCACCGTCGGGCATCACCGCCAGTTCGGGGCGCGGCGCGATGGCGGCCAGCGTGCCATCGTAATCGAGGAAAAGCGCCGGACGGCGGCCGTCGAGCGCCGCGGTGAAAGCGTCGAACTCCGCGAAAGCGGAGGGCGTTGATAAAGCCAAGAAACGATCCTCGCGCCGTTGCCGTGGGATGCGGCAGCGCACCGGCATGCCGCACAAGGATAACGGCCGGACCGGTCGGCCGTTTCCGGCAGGATAATGGGATGGGCCTGCATGTGGCCCTCCCGCAACAGGCAGGATGCAAAGCCTCGGCCTTGCGGGAAGGCCGGCGTTTCGGGGGTTGCGGATCCCTCTGGTTCTGGTACTGTTGCAGTGCAGCAAGCGATTGCTGCTTCGCCCTTCTTGGGCGTTTCCTCCCTAAACTCAAGGCCGCTGCTCTCAGCGGCCTTTTTTCTGCCAGAAAGCCCCTGGGGAAAGCAACCCCTGACAAAGGTCATAGCGCTGCGATCCGGATGCGTCGGCGGCGTGGCTTTCCGGTCGACAGGACTCCGGTCCAGGGCGGATCGCGCGAGGCGCCGCTTGGCCGCAACCCCGGCGACCCTTGTGCAAGTCTTTGACTTATAAGGGTCTGCCGTTCTTCAGGCGGTCGCCGGGTTCGGCGGGGTTTCGATCGGGGCGGCTCCCGGCCGGGCAGCGTCCAGCCAGCAGAGACGCCAGTGTTACCCCGGTGATGACGGGCGGAGCGCGAAAAACCGTCGCAGGCGAACGGAACCACTGCCGCGGGCGCCGGAACTGTCGTATAGACTCCGTGGACACCCGCCACCGCCCATCCACAGGAGCAAATCCCATGGACATCGCCATCATGGTTCTCGCCGTCGCCTTCTTCTTCTGGCAGACGATCACGGATTGATCGGTCACGGGCCTGTCGCACGCAACCGTGCCTGTCGCCGACCGCACCCGACGTGGCCGGCGGGAGGCCGGCACACCGTCGACGGGGGACCGGCGAACCGGGAAGGCGGCCTCTACAGGTCGCCTTTTTCTTTGCGCAGGTTTCTTTGCGCAGGCTTCCTGCCGTTCGGCCTGCCGCTGGGCCGCGGGAGACGAGCGCCGCGCGCGGTCTGCGGTCAGTCCGCGGCCATCGGTGTTTCGAGCCGCGCATGGGCGGAGGCGATTAGCTGAAGGGTCTCCATGATCGAGCCGATGGCTTCATGGAGATCGGCCTGCTCGCCTCCCGGCAACTGGGACAGCACGGTTTCCAGCTCTACCGCGGCGTCCTGCAAATGGGCGCAGACATGCTCCAGGCGGCGGCCGGTACGATGGTCGTTTGCAAATTGCAAACGGCCCGCCGCATTTCTGGTTCGTGTCGCGTTTCGGTTTGCAAAATGCAAATGAACGCCGCTGCTGCTGACCCGCGTCCCCAACTTCTTCCGCATCATGGGCGTACCCTCGTTCGGTCTGGCCTGTCGAGGGGCAAGTCCCGTGCCATCCCGCGGCCGTCGGCAGCGCCCCCGGTCGCGGTCAGGCCCGGCTTGCGGTGCCGGCATCTTCCCGGCCCCAGAGGCGCGCAGCGCCACGCATGCCGCTCTCGCCGCCGTGGCGGGCGACGGCCATCCTGGTGCGTGGTTGGGCGGCCAGGCTCCAGCCGCCCCAGCGGGCGGTAACCGCCTCGCACAGGCCGGGCAGGGCGGACAGGCCGCCTCCGACGACGACGACATCCGGATCCAGCAGGTTCAGCACCGGCGCGAGCGCGCGGGCGAGGGCGTCGGCGTGGCGGTCAAGGGTCCCGGCCGCCGCGGAGTCGCCGGCCGCCGCCCGTGCGGCGATCTCCGGCGGGTCGAGGTCGTCGCCGGTGCGGTGGCGGTGCAGGCGGGTCAGCCCGGCGCCGCACAGCACCGTTTCCAGGCATCCGGTCCGGCCGCAGCCGCAGGCAACCGCGGGGCCGTCCTCCGCATCGCGCCAGGGCAGGGGAGCGTGTCCCCATTCGCCGGCCAGACCGTTGGCTCCCGGCAGGATCCGGCCGTCGGCCACGATCCCGCCGCCCACCCCGGTGCCGAGGATGATCCCGAACGCCACCCGTGCTCCGGCCGCGGCGCCGTCCGCCGCCTCCGACAGGGTGAAGCAGTTGGCGTCGTTGGCGATGCGCACCGGCCGGCCGAGCGTCCGCGCGGCGTCCTCCGCGAAGGGACGGCCGTCGAGCCAGGGCAGGTTCACCGCCCGCACGCGCCCGGCCGCCGCATCGACCACGCCGGGAAGGCTGATGCCGACCGGACCGTTCCCGCCGGCCCGCCGGTGTTCGCCGAGCCCGCCGAGCAAATCCTCGACCGCCCTGGCCAGGGCCGCCATCGTCTCGTCGTAGCCGCGCGGGGTCTGGCGGCGGTGGCGTGCCCGCTCCGTTCCGTCCTCATCGAGGGCGACGGCGGCGATCTTGGTGCCGCCCAGGTCGATTCCGAGTCGCATGGCAGAGCGCGTCCGGTTTGGGAGAGAAGTCTATGGCTTCGGAGGCAACCCTATACCGCTCCCCCATTCGGCGGGCCAGTGCGCGATCGTGCCGGAAGACTCAGGCTTCCCACCCCGGAAGAGAGGGGGGCTACCGCCCTTTGCTCCGTCCGGCGCCGCCGAGTGAATCACTAGAGTCTGGTGAGCGACTCCTTTCACTGACCGGCGTGTGCGATGTCCATGGACCGTTCTGCCCCGCAACACTCCCTGCGCGCCCGGCGCGCCGCCTCGGGCCGTCACGATCCCGCCTGCACCTCCGCCCTGGGGGGTGCCCAGGCGGGCGCCCCGGTCACGGCCGACGAGATCCGCGACGGGCTGGTCCTTGCGTTCCTGGCGCGCAAACGGCTTCTGGTGCTCATCGGCGAAGCCGGATCGGGCCGCCCGGCGCTGTTCCGGCAGTTGGTCGGGCATGTCGAGGCCGACGGCGCCATGGCGCTGCCGGTGAACGCGACGATCGGCGCCGAAGTCGAGGATCTGATCGCCGCCGCCGGCAGCGGCGCGCTGCCCGATCTGGCAGCCGGCGGCGACGAGGACGGCGAGGGCGGCTTCGATGCGCTGGTCGCAGCGCTGGAGGAGCGGCTGGATCTTGCCGGCGCCGGGCTGCTGGCGGTCGACAACGCCACCATGCTTGCCCCGCCGGTGCTGGCCGACTTGGTGGAGCTGACCCGGGCGGAGACGCCGAGCGGACGCTTCCTCCAGGTGCTGCTCTGCGGGTCGCCGGAACTGGAAGGCTCCCTGGCGCGCGCGGGGCTGTCCGATTGCCTGCGCGATACCGGCGTGCTCTACCGCCTGGCTGCGGATGCCGGCGCCGTCACCGGCGAGCCGCTGCCCGAACTGCGGCCGCAGCCTGTGCCCAGGCCGTCCGCAATGCTGGCCGCTCCCGCGCCGGCACCCGATCCGGAGCCGGTCAGGCCAGTGGACCGCCGCGTTTCGTCCGAACCCGCCAACGACTGGTCTGGGGGCGGCCATGACTGGAGCGATCAGGGAGTCGGCCAGGGCTTCGGCCAGGAGGGACCCGGTCCGGATGCCGGATATGCCGGTGGCGCGATGCCGGCCGCGGGCATGCGGGCGCCGCGGCGCACCGGCCTCTATGCCGGTGCGGCGCTGACGACGCTGGTGCTGCTGGGGGCCGCCGGTGCCACCATCGTCACCGCCATGCCCGGCACCTCGCTCGACGGAGCGCCCGGCGCGGCGCTGGCGGCGATCGGCGACGGCTGGAACCGGGCACGGGATGCCGTCGAACGGACGGTCCAGGATTTGATCGGCGGCGAGCGGGCGGGGGCGGAAACCCCCGCGGCGCCCGCCACATCGGCCGCCATCGCCCCGGCCCCCCATCTCCCCGCAACCCATGCCCCGTCCGCCGAGCTCGCGCCGGCCGTGCCGGGACAGGGGCCGCTTCCCCAGGCCCAGCCGCAGGTCCAGGCCACCGCCGGTGCGCCTTCGGGGCCGGCGGCCTCCGAGCGGACGGCGCCGTCTCCGCCGGCCGCGACGCAGACGGTGGCGAAGGCCCCGGCCGGCGCCGTGCCCGCCCCGGCCCAGCCGGCTCCGCTCCAGACCGCGGCCGTGCCCCCGACCCTGGCGCCGGCCCTGCAGACACCGTCCCCGCAGACATCATCCCCGCTGACGCCGGCCCTTCAACCGCCGGCCCTGCCGCCGGCCGCGGCCGCTCCGGGCGCCAATGCGGAAGCGGCGCCGGGAAGCGCGTCGCTGCCGCCGCTCGAGGAGCCGTCGACCGCCACTGCGATCCCGGCGGTGCCGCAAGCGGCGGCGCCCGATGCCGAGACGGCGCAACGCGTGCGCGTGCTGGTCGATCAGGCGCGCCGGCAGCTCGCGGGCAAGAAGCTGACGACGCCGCCGGGCGACAACGCCTATGAAACGGTGCTGCGCCTGCGTCAACTGGCGCCCTCCGCTCCGGAAACCTCCGAGCTGCTGACCGCCATGGAGGAGACCTATCGCCGCTGGGCGATGCAGGCCGAGCGTGACGGCGACTGGGCCGAGGCCAGGCGCTTCTACGAGCGGGCGCAGGTCGTCGCCCCCACCAGCCCCGATCTTCCCGAACGCATCAAGGCGGCCAGCGAGCAGCGCGCCTACACCGGTCCTGCCGCGAACCCCGGCGCCGGCTTCGCGCCGTCCCCCGCCGTCGGCGGCGCCAAGGCCGCCCCCGGCCTGCAGAGCCGCGAGGCGGTGCTGGCCCTGCTGCGCAACCCGGCCGAGCTGTCGCGCAGCCTGCAGTCGGGCACCAGCCCGGACACGCGTCTGGACGGCGGCAAGACCCTGCTGATGATCGCCGCCGAGCAGGGGTTGACCGATTCGGTGCGCGTTCTGCTGGACCGCCATGCCCGGACCGACCTGCGCACCGCCGATGGCGCCACCGCGGTGATGTATGCGGCGTGGAGCGGTCATGATGCGGTGGTGAAGGCGCTGGCGGACGCCGGCACCGACCTCGACACCACCAACAGCGACGGCAAGACCGCGCTGATGGCTGCGGCCGCCCGCGGGCACGAGGATGTCGCGCGCACCCTGCTCCAGCGCGGCGCGGTGGTCGACCGCACCACGGCCTATGGCTGGTCGGCGCTGATGTACGCCGCCAACAACGGTCATGAGGGAGTGGCCAAGCTGCTGCTCGACCGTGGCGCCAATCCCTACCGCATGGACACCAACGGCAACTCCGCCCTGACGCTCGGGGCACTGCAGGGCCACCTGCAGGTGGTGGAGGCGCTGAAGCCGCGCTGACGCCTCTCCCGTCAAGCGGCGGCCCCGGCGGCGGCCCTCCGCGGCGGCCCCGGTGGCGGGCCGGGGCTGCGGCTCCTACCGGTCGACCCGGACGGCGCCGCGCCACAGCCCGGCGCTCTGGGACCCGTTGGTGTAGTGGAACACGCCCGGCCCGTCGGGCTGGCCGTCCCGGAAGCGGCCGGCGAAGCGGCTGCCGTCGTTGAAGGTCATCACGCCGTAGCCGGACATCAGGTCGTCGGCCCACTCGCCCTCATAGGTCTGGCCGTTCGAGAAGCGGTAGACGCCGGATCCGTCGCGGATCGGCCGGCCAAGGGCGCTTCCCGCCTTGGGTTGCGCCCAGGATCCCTCATAGCGGTCGCCGCCGCTGAAGCCGTAGGTCCAGTAGCGGCTGTCGGGACGGCTGCCCGCCCGTTCCGCCGCGGTCCGGGCATCGCCCAGCGCGCGCATCGCCCGCCGCTCCGCGGTGACGGCCGGGCTGTCCCAGGTGGCCGGTTCGGTGGCCGCCTCGGTGGTGGGGGCAGGGGATTGGGTAACGGATTGAGCAGAGGATCGGGGTGCGGGCGGGTTGGCGATGGAACCGGCACCGCCGGGGGGCTGGGCGGCAACCGGGCCGCCAGCGAAGGAATCGGAACTGCCGCCGGCCGCCGGGGCGGCGGCGGTGTCGCCATAGGGGGCCAGATCGGGCGACACGCCGGGCGCCGGGCCGGCCTCCACCGTTCCGCGCGGCTGGGCGGCGAGCGGCGTCGGGTCGCCCCAGCGGGCGGCCAGGCTGCCGGCGGTGAGATAGCCGACCTGTCCGTCCGGATCGCGCACGCGCAGCCAGCTTCCCTGCGGGACGGAATCGAGCACGGTCACGGTCGCACCCGTGGATAGCCGAGCCACCCCGTGCGCGCCGACGGCCGGCCGGTCGAACAGCACGCCGTCCTTGGCCATCCGGTAGTCGCCCGGCGACAGGCTGGGGGAGGTCACCTCCGGCAGCTCCCTCGCTGCCGTGGCGGTGGCCGGCTCCTCCCTCGGCGGCGCGGGCTTGTCGGGCACCGGCCGTTCGCCTTTCGCCGCCGCGGTGGTGTCGTTCCTGGCGACGTTCTGCGCCGTGTTTTGGGGTGGGGTCTGGGATGCGGGCGGCACCAGCACGAGGTCGCCGCCGATGCGGTCCTGCAGCCAGGGCAACTGGCGCCCGCCGCTGCGCTCGGCAACCGCACGGGCGACCTCGGCCAGCGCGTCGCGGAAGCTGACACCCGGCCGCACCATCTCCCGCGCCAGCGCCGCGGTGAAGGGATCGGCTCCCTTGGCGGATGACGGGGGCACCGGCGGAACGCCCGGACGGTGGGCATAGACGACGAACAGGCCGTCCGCGGTCACAGGCGTTCCCAGCGCCCCGCCGCCGACGCGTTGGGCCAGCGCCTCGGCGGGGGCAGGATCGATCACCACGACGGTCTTGCGCCCGGACTCCTTGAGGTCGGCGAGCAGCGCGTCGAGGTCCAGCGCGCTCCGCGACAGATCCTCCGCCCCCCCGGCTGCTGCATCGGTCGGCAGCAGGTATTCGCGCTCGTCAAGCCCGACCGCCAGCCCGCTGTAATAGACGAAGCCGAGGTCGGCGCCGGACAGCGTTTCCCGGAAGCGTTCGAGCGCCGATTCCATGGCGATCCGGGTGACGTTGTCGGCACGCGTGACCGAGAAGCCGGCCCGGCGCAGGGCCGACGCCATGGCCGCCGCGTTGGCGGAGGCGTTGGCCGGGCGGCTCTCAAGCGCCGGATAGCGGCCGTTGTCGATGACCAGGGCGACGCGCCGGCCGGACTCCGCCAGCGCCGGCCCGGCCACGAGCGTCGCCGCCAGCGCCGTTCCGGCGAGCAGTCCCCGCCACCAGGGGGCTTTCCGTTGCTGGACGTGTCCCGTCAATGCCTTCGATCCTCCGCAGTCCTTCGGCAGCCGCCGGCCCGTTGCCGCCGGCTATATTGTCGTTGCCCCATCGCCTTTGGCGGCGTACCACCGGCGGGAGCATAGCCTTTTCCGTCATTCCGTAACCCCGCTCTTTAGGGTCTTCCAGCCGAGGCCGCGTTACCTCACGCGGAGCAAATCGCCGGGCCGGCCGCATGTGCGGGCCGATCTATCGCTTTCCCTGGGCGGTGAAGGCGCCTATATGACGGTCCTTCCAACGACAACGAGGTTCGCCATGCCGCCCGCCAAGCCGCCCGCCGTCCGGATGTCCGACACGGAAATCGCCCGCGTGCAGATGTACCTGCGCAAGACGCTGGGCAATCCCAAGATCGTGATCGAGGCCCCGGCCAAGGCCGGTCAGTCGGCCGAGGTGACGGTGGACGGCGAGTTCTTCGGCACGCTGAACCGCGACGAGGACGAGGGCGAGATTTCCTACGCCTTGAACGTGGTCATCCTGGAAGAGGACCTGCCGGAGCCGCCGGCCCCGCCGCGCCGCTGACCCAGGCGGGCTTCACGGGGTTTCCGCGCCCGCCCCTAGGTGGGAGCGGTCCGGGAATCCCGCCTAGACTCCGTCTGGTGCTTATTGAAGCACCAGACGGAGTCTGGGCTTTTGGCCTTCCGTGTGATTCACGTTTCAAGCGATACCGCTTGAAACGACCACACTCTAGCGGCTGTGGGCGCGAAGCTCCGCCGCCAGTGCCGCCAGCAGCGTCTGGCCCGCCGAGAAGCTCAGCCCGCGCACCAGGACGATGCCCGTGCGTCCGCCGCGCCGGTGCATGACCAGCCGTACGTTGCGGCTGCCGGCCGCCCTCATTTCCGCCATCACCGCCTCGTTCGCCGGCACGCCGCCGCCCACCAGCGTCATTTCCGCCCCGTGGCGGTAGTCGCGCGCCGGATCGATCCAGGCGACGAACAGCGGCTTGCCGCCGACCATCGGATAGAGGGCGAGGTCGCGGATCGTCTCGTGCGGATGGATGCGCGCGCCATCCACCGTCAATCCGCGCTCGGTCACCCCGAGCCGGACGGCACGGCGCTGCACCGTCTCGGCCAGCATCACCACCCACAGCAGCAGCACGGGCACCGCGCAGAAGGCGGCCAGCCACTGGAGCATGCCGGCGATCTCCTCCGGAGCCAGCCCGGCCCCGGCGATGAAGCCGGTCGCCAGCAGCCCGGCGACCAGCAGGTAGCGGGTGCGGATGGCGGGCGTCAGCACCGGCGTCGCGACGAAGACGGCGCCGCTGGCGCCGTCTTCGCGCATGACCTCGACTTTGGCAGGCGGTTTGGCGGTCATCGGGCGGCGTGGCGGGCCTGTGGTGGCGGAGACGGTTTGGCGGATGCGGCCGGGTGGAGATGGCCGGGTGAAGATGGCTGGGCGGAGATGGCGGGGAGAGCCGGAGGGGAGGCGATCCTGTCCCGCCGGGACGCGGGCCGTCCAGTCCTTTCGCGCGGCGGGGGCGCGTGTTGCCGGCCCCCTCGGCATGCTCCGGTATGGCAGGCCTGCGGCCGAGCTTTCCGCTCTCCCCCTCAAGGCCCCCGCGCTATAGTGGCAAGCCCAACGAACAGTCAGCCCCGCCCGATGGACCGGGCAGGAGGCGCGGGCCGGAAGGGCGCTATGAGGCTACTCGTTTCCGAACTGACCCACCGCTATGAGGATCTGACCGTCCTGGACGGCATCGACCTCACGCTGGCGGAGGGCGAAATCCTGGCCGTGATCGGTCCCAGCGGCTGCGGTAAATCGACCCTGCTGGGCATCGCCGGCGGCATCGTCGCCCCCACCGCCGGGTCCGTGCGGGTGGAGGGGGCGGTTCCCGACGGCTGTCTCAATCCCATCACCTTCATCTTCCAGGATTTCGCGTTGCTGCCCTGGCGCACGGTGGAGGACAACATCGCGCTGGTGCTGGAGCATCACCGCCTTTCCGCCGCCGAGCGGCGCGAGCGGACCGAAACCGGCCTGCGCCGCATGGGGCTGTGGGACTTCCGCAAGGCGCTGCCCAAGCAGTTGTCGGGCGGCATGCGCCAGCGCGTCGGCATCGCCCGCGCGCTGGCGGTCCGTCCGGCCATGCTGCTGCTGGACGAACCGCTGTCGGCGCTCGACGCCCAGACCCGCGAGCTGCTGATGGACGATTTCCTCGGCCTGTGGCGGCGGGAGAAGACCACCGCCCTCTACGTCACCCACAATCTGGACGAGGCCCTGCGGCTGGCCGACCGCGTCTGCGTGCTGAGCCGCCGCCCCGGCCGCATCCGCGAGCTGGTCACCATCGAGGAGCCGCGCGAGCGCCGGCAGGAGCCGTCGGCCCAGGCCCATCTCGCCGAGGTGCGCGAACGGCTCTGGCACCTGATGAAGGCCGAAGCCCAGATGGCCGACCGGGAGATCGCCCGTGCCTGACAGCCTTCCCGCATCGCCGTCCGCCATGCCGCCCGCCCGCCCGCCTGCCGGCGGGGCCGCCGGAAGGACCGTCGCGGCCCAGCCGGTGCGCTTCCGAGGCGGCGGCTTCACCGTGAAGCGCCATGGCTGGGCGGCACTGGCCGCCTTCGCCGCGCTGCTCGCCGTGTGGGAGGGGGTGAGCCGGCTCGGGCTGGCCAGCCCGTTGTTCCTGCCGCCGCCGAGCGCGGTCGGCCGGGCGCTGGCCGGCATGGTGGCTGACGGTTCGCTGTGGCTGAACCTGAAGGCGTCGCTGGCGCGCATCGCCGTCGGGTGGGTGCTGGGCACGCTCGGCGGCATGCTGGTTGGCTTCGCCATGGGCATCTTCTCCACCGCCCGCGCGGTGGGGGTGCCGCTGGTATCCGCCTTCTTCCCGATCCCGAAGATCGCGCTGCTGCCGCTGTTCATCCTGTGGTTCGGCATCGGCGAGCCGTCGAAGTTCGCCACCATCGGCTTCGGCGTCTTCTTCCCCACCGTGATCGCCACCTACAGCGCCATCGATTCCGTGCCGCGCAACCTGATCCGCATGGCGCAGAGCTTCGGCCTGCCCTGGGGGGCGATCCTGCGCTCCATCGTGCTGCCGGGCGCCCTGCCGGGCATCCTGGCCGGCTTCCGCATCACGGCGTCGATCGCGCTGATCCTGGTGGTCGCCGCCGAGATGATCGGTGCGGAGTACGGCATCGGCGCCTTCGTGCTGATGGCCGGCAACCTGATGCAGACCGACACGCTGCTGGCCGGCGTGCTGGTGTTGTCGCTGATGGGGCTCGCCATCGGCACCGTGCTGTCGCTGCTGGAGCGCCGGCTGCTGAACTGGCGCTGACCGCCCTTTTCCAAGAAACCCGAACCGATCCGTATGGGAGGATTTGCGTCGATGACCCTTGCCCGCCCGGTCCTTGCCCGCCCGGCCCTTGCTCGCTTGACCCTTGCCCATCTGACCCGGCGCGCGATGCTCGCCACCGCCGCGGCGATGCTTGCCGCCAGCGCCCTCTCCGCCGCCCTGCCGTCGGCGGCACTGGCGCAGGCCCCGGAGAAGGCCACGGTCGGCGCCCTGGCGCTGTCCTCCTCCGGCCCGATCTTCATCGCCAAGGCCAAGGGCTATTTCGCGAAGGAAGGGCTGGACGTCGACCTGAAGCTCTTCACCTCGGCGCAGCAGGTGCCGGTGGCGGTGGCCTCCGGCGACATCGGCTTCGGCGTCACCGGCCTCACCGCCGGCTTCTACAATCTCGCCTCCAAGGGTGCGGTCACCATCATCGCCGCCCAGAGCCGCGACGAGCCGGGCTTTCCCTTGAGCGCCTACATGGCGACCAATGCCGCCTACGACGCCGGTCTGAAGACGCCGGCCGACCTGAAGGGCAAGCGGATCGCCATCACCACGATCGGCTCGACCTTCCACTACATGGTCGGGATCCTGGGGCAGAAGCACGGCTTCACCGTCAAGGAGGTGACCATGGTGCCGCTGCAGGGCGTGCCGCAGATGGTCGCCGCCTTCAAGGGCGGCCAGGTCGACGCCGTCATCGCGCCGTCCACGGTGTCGCGCCAGCTCGCCGCCGACGGCGCCGGCAGGATCCTGGGCTGGGTCGGGGACGAGACTCCCTGGCAGCTCGGCGCCCTCTTCACCTCGCCGGCGATGATCAAGGAGCACCGGCCGGCGGTCGAGAAGTTCATGCGCGCCTACAAGACGGCGCTTGCCGAATACCACGCCGCCTTCAACAGCCGTGACGCCGCCGGCAAGCCGGTGAAGGGGCCGGGCTACGACGAGTTGCTGGCGATCATCGCCGAGGCGACCAAGCAGAAGCCTGAGATCGTCGCCGAGGGCCTGCCCTATGTCGACCCGCAGGCCCGCCTGCTGGTCGAGGACGTGGTGAACCAGGTGAAGTTCTGGCAGTCCGAAGGCCAGGTCGACAAGGCGCTGGACCCGAAGTCGGTGATGGACCTCAGCTTCGTCGGGCAGTGATCTCACCCTCCGTCATCACAGGGAAGACGCAGGCGTGCTGACGTTGCCCCCTCCCCAACCCTCCCCCGCTGGGCGGAAGAGGGGGCAAGTGCTTATCGGGACAAGCGGCGGCAGTCCCTCTCCCGCGAAGCTCTCGCACAAAGCTCCGCTTTGTGCTGACGCGGCAGGCGGACCTTCGGTCCGCTGAGAGCGGGGGAGGTAGGAGGGGGTAGTCAGCGCCGATGCGCAGCGGCGCGAGCCCAGTCCTTCAAACGCGCCGTGGCCTCACACCGCCAGATAGGCCGTCCGCACCTGCCGGTCGGCCAGCAGGTCGGCCATGGCGCCGGTCCAGCGCAGGCGGCCGGTCTCGATGACGCAGGCGCGGTCGGCGACGGCGGCGGCGAAGGACAGGCTTTGTTCGGACAGCAGCACCGACAGTCCCTCGGCCTTCAGCCGCCGCACCGCCTCGGCCATCTGGCGGACGATCAGCGGCGCCAGACCTTCGGACGGCTCGTCGAGCAGCAGCAGCGAGGGGTTCCCCATCAGCGTGCGGGCCAGCGTCAGCATCTGCTGCTCGCCGCCGCTCATCCGGGTGCCGCGGCGGCCGCGCATCTCCTTCAGGTTCGGGAACAGCTCGTACAGCTTGTCCGGCGTCCAGGCCGGGGCGCCGGGCCGGGGCGGCTGGCGGCCGACCTCCAGGTTCTCCTCCACCGTCAGGTCGGCGAAGATGCGGCGGTCCTCCGGCACGTAGCCGATGCCCAGCCGCGCGATGCGGTGGGCGGGCAGGGCCGCCAGGTCGCGGCCGTCGAAGCGCAGCACCGCCGCCCGGCGCTGGGCCAGCCCCATCACCGCCTTCAGCGTCGTCGTCTTGCCGGCGCCGTTGCGGCCCATCAGCGCCACCACCTCGCCGCGCCCGACGCTGAGCGCGACGCCGTCGAGGATGTGGGCGCGGCCGTACCAGGCCTGCAGCCCCTCGACCGTCAGCAGGGGAGGCGGCACGGGAGGCGGCAGGGGAGACGACAGGGGATCGTTCACGCTTCGCCTCCCAGATAGACCGATTGGACGCGGGGGTCGGCCCGGATCTCGTCGGGCGACCCCTCGGCGATCAGCCTGCCGCGGTCGAGCACCAGCACGCGGGTGGCATGGCCGAAGACGACGTCCATGTCGTGTTCGGTGAACAGGACGGCGAGGTTGCGCTCGCGCACCAGCCCGGCGGTCAGCGCCATCAGGGTGAGCCTTTCGGCCGGCGCCATGCCGGCGGTCGGCTCGTCCATCAGCAGCACCGCCGGCTCGCTGGCCAGCGCCATCGCCAGTTCCACCCGCTTCAGGTCGCCGTAGGCCAGCACGCCGCAGGGTCGGTCGGCCTGGGCCGCCATGCCGACCTGCCCCAGCAGGGTCAATGCCGGCTCGCGGAACTGCGCCGCCGCCGGGCGCCACAGGCCGAACAGCCGCCGGGCGCGCGACAGCAGCACCATCTGCACGTTCTCGACCACCGTCATGGAGGCGAAGGTGGCGGTGATCTGGAAGGTGCGGCCGACGCCGAGTGCCCAGATGCGCCGCGGCGGCAGGCCGACCAGTTCGGTCCCGTCCAGCCGCACCGATCCCGAATCGGGGCGGAGCTGGCCGTTCAGCAGGTTGAAGCAGGTGCTCTTGCCGGCGCCGTTCGGCCCGATCAGCGCCAGCAGGTCGCCCGAGCGCAGGGTGAAGGACACGCCGCCCACCGCCTGCACGCCGCCAAACGACCGGTGCAGGTCGCGCACCACCAGTTCGCTCATGCGCGCCCCCGCAGCCCGGCGACGAAGCCGACGATGCCCCGGGGGAACAGCAGCACCAGGGCGACGATGACGAGGCCGAGCGCCAGCCGCCACCAGTCGGTCAGGCTCATCACCTCCGACTCCAGCAGGTGGAAGGCGGCGGCGCCGGCCAGCGGCCCGGCGACGGTCTGGATGCCGCCCATCAGCACCATCACCAGCGCGTCGACCGACAGCGGCACCGCCAGCAGGGTGGGGAAGACGCTGCCCTTGGCGAAGGCGTAGAGGCCGCCGGCCAGACCCGCGGCGGCGCCCGCCAGCACGAAGGCCATCCACTGGAAGCGCCGCACGTCGATGCCCACCGATTCGGCGCGCAGGCCGGAGTCGCGGCCGGCCCGCAGGGCATAACCGAAGGGGGCGAAGGCGGCGCGGCGCAGCAGCCACAGCGCGCCGCCGCACAGCGCCAGGGTCAGCCAGTAATAGGCCGCCTTGCCCGCCGCCCAGGGCGACGGCCAGACGCCGAGGATGCCGTTGTCGCCGCCGGTCACCGCGTACCACTGGAAGGCGACCGACCAGGCGATCTGCGCGAAGGCCAGGGTCAGCATGGCGAAATAGAGCCCGGAGCGCCGCACGCAGAACCAGCCGGCGACCAGGGCGCCGGCCCCGGCCAGCAGCGGCGCCCCGGCGAGCGCCAGCGGCATCGGCGCGCCCAGATGCCTGACCAGCAGCGCCGCGCCATAGGCGCCGAGCCCGAACCAGGCGGCATGGCCGAACGACACGAGGCCGCCGAGGCCGATCAGCAGATGCAGGCTGGCGGCGAACAGCGCGAGGATCACCGTCTCGGTCAGCAGGATCAGTGCATAGTCGCCGACGGCCAGCGGCAGCGCCGCCATCGCCGCCAGCAGCGCTAGCGCCCACCAGCCGGCGTTGCGCCCCGCCGCCAGCGGCACCGTCACCGCGGCGGGGGCGGTGGGTGGCGCCTCCTCGGCGCGGCCGAGCAGGCCGTGCGGTCGCAGCACCAGCACCACCGCCATGAACAGGAAGACCAGCACCAGGGTGATCTGCGGAAAGACCAGGATGCCGAAGGCCTGGAGCTGGCCGATCAGCAGCGAGGCGAGGAAGGCGCCGGTCAGGCTGCCCATGCCGCCGACCACGACGACGACGAAGGCTTCCACCACGATCGCCATGTCCATCTGCAGGGTCACCGCCTCGCGCGGGACCTGCAGCGCCCCGCCCAGCCCGGCCAGCGCCCCGCCGAGGAACAGCACACCGGTGAACAGCCGGGCCGGATCGACGCCGAGCGCGCTCGCCATCTCGCGGTCCTGGGTGGCGGCGCGTACCAGCGTGCCCCAGCGGGTGCGGTTGAACAGCGCCCACAGCAGCGCCAGCACCAGCGGCCCGAGGCCGATCAGCACGAGGTCGTAGAGCGGGAAGGACTGCCCGAGGATGTCGATCGATCCCTTCAGCCCCGGTGCCCGCCGGCCCAGCAGATCCTCCGACCCCCAGCCCCACGCCGCGAGGTCCTGCACCACCAGGACCACCCCGAAGGTGCCGAGCAATTGGAACAGCTCCGGCGAGCGGTAGAGGCGGCGCAGCAGCCCGATCTCCATCGCCGCACCCAGGCAGCCGACGGCGATCGCGGCGGCGGCGACCGAGCCCCAGAAGCCCGCAGCCGTGCCGCCGAAGCGCTCGATCAGCGACCAGCCGGCATAGGCACCGACCATGTAGAAGGAGCCGTGCGCGAAGTTCACGATCCGCGTCACGCCGAACACGATGGTCAGCCCCGACGACACCAGGAACAGCGTCGCCGCGGTCGCAAGGCCGCTGAGGGCCTGGACGAGGAGGAAGGACATGGGGGCGCTTGTTCCGGGGCGGGCTTGTTCCGCAGGGGTCGGGGGCGGGGCCGCGCCTTATTCCGCCGGCCGCAGCTTGCGCGCCGCCTCGTCGGAGGGCAGGTAGGCGGTGCCGTCGGCGTAGCGCCAGTCTTTCATGGTGCCGCGGCCGTCCTTGACCGTGGTGGTGCCGACGAAGGCGCCCATGGTCGACTGGTGGTCGGAGGCGCGGAAGGTCACCGGGCCGACCGGGCTGTCCAGCGTCAGGCCGGACAGGGCGTCGACGACCTTCTCGCGGTCGGTCGAGCCGGCCTTGTCGATGGCGGCGGCGATCGCCTTCATCGTGGTGTAGCCGACCAGCGAACCCTGCTTCGGCTGGTCTTTGAAGCGTGCGGCATAGGCGGCGACGAACGCCTTGTGGACGGGGGTGTCGATCTGCTCCCACGGGTAGCCGGTGACGATCCAGCCTTCCGGCGCCTCGTCCTTCATCGGCTCCAGATAGTCGGGCTCGCCGGTCAGCAGGCTGACCACCTTGCGGTTCCGGAACAGGCCGCGGGTCTCGCCCTCGCGCACCAGCTTGGCGAGGTCGGCGCCGAAGGTGACGTTGAAGATCGCCTCGGGGGTGGCGGCGGCCAGCGCCTGCACGGTCGGCCCGGCCTCCAGCTTGCCCTGGGCCGGCCACTGCTCGGCGACGAACTCGACGTCCGGGCGCTTCTCCTTCAGCAACTGCTTGAACCAGGCCACCGCCGACTGGCCGTATTCGTAGTTGGGGGCGACGGTGGCCCAGCGCTTGGCCGGCAGCTTCGCCGCCTCCTCCACCAGCATGGCGGCCTGCATGTACGTGCTGGGGCGCAGGCGGAAGGTGTAGCGGTTGCCCTGGGCCCAGGTGATGGCGTCGGTCAGCGGCTCGGCCGCGACGAAGGGCACCTTGTTGCGCGCCGCGAAGTCGGCGACCGCCAGCCCGATGTGGGAAAAATAGGTGCCGGCCAGCAGGTCGACCTTCTCGTTGGTCACCAACTCCTGCGCGACGCGGACGGCATCGTCCGGCTTGCCGGCGTCGTCGCGCGAGATCACCTCCAGCTTGCGGCCGCCGAGCACGCCGCCCTTGGCGTTCACCTCCTCGACCGCGAGTTGCCAGCCCTGGCGGTAGGGGATGGTGAAGGCCGGCAGGCCGGTGTAGCTGTTGATCTCGCCGACGCGCACCGGGCCGGTCTCGGCCGCGGCGGCGGGCAGGCCGCCAGCGAGGCCGCCAGCCAGGCCAGCAGCGAGGATGGCGGTGATCGCGGCGGCCTTGGCCAACAGCGAGATGGTCTGGCGGCGGTGCTGCATGCGGCGGGAACCCCGGGTCAAGAGAGGCGATGGCCGGCCAGCGGACGCGACGCCTCCGCGGACCCGGTGCCGCCCCCGTCGGCGCAGCACCCCGCGTTCATAGCAAACCGTACGGAAATGTCATCGCTTCAAAGGCCGCATGACCGCATTCGGCGCCCATCCCGCCGCGGGGACGGGCGCCGGGCCGCCGGACCTTCACATCAGTCGGGAAAGCAGCGCCATGAACTGCACCCGCTCGTCCTCGCTCAGCGGTTCCAGGGTGCGTTCGTGGGCGGCGGCGGCGTTGGCCATCAGGTCGATGACCATCGCCTGGCCGATCCGGGTCAGCCGGACGCTGGTGCGGCGGCGGTCCTGGGGGTCGGGATGGCGCTCCAGCAACTGGCGCTCCACCAGGCGCAGGATCACGCCCTGGGTGGTGGCCGGGTCCATGTAGGTCAGCCGGCCGAGCTGGTTTTGCGAGAGGGCACCTTCCTCGTGCAGCGTGGCGAGCACCGCCCATTGGGTGGGCGTCAGCATGGAGTCGCCGATCAGGTCGATGAAGATCGCCGATGCGCGCTGATGGGCCCGCCGCAGGCGGTGGTGTATCTGGCCGGCCAACTGGTAGTCGTCGGGGGGCAGTCGTCCGAAATCGTCCATGGTAGCGGGCCCGTGTTCTCGCCCGCCTTCGATCCGGGGCGAAGGCTGGGGCGGGCGCGGACCGCCGCTCCCGGCTGCGTGGGCAGGGGGTGGTGCGGCGTTGCTCGCCTGTCGCCACCCGATGCATCCATTATGCGTTCCTCATGGACAAGCGTAGGAAAGACAACACCTCCGGCGCAACCTTCGCGGATGCGGCATAGAGCCACAGCGCCGCCTGTGGTCCGATCCCGGCCGGAAAAGAAACCCCCCGTTGCCGCAAGTGAACCGGCGCGCCCGGACCGCTAATCGTCGGGACGGAGCCCGGTCCGGATCATTGCGTCGTCGCACGAACCTTCTGGCTGGTCAGGGCGACTTCTTGGGAGGGTAGCTGTCGGGGGGCGCCGTCTTTTCGGCAGGGCTGGCCGGGGCGTCGCCGGTGGGCGGCGGAACGCCGCCGGGCGTGTAGGGGGGCATGGAGTCGTCCGACGGGCGCTTGGTCGGCCGCGGCGGTGGCGGTGTGTCGAGTCGGCGTGTCATGGCAGACCTTCCGGAAGCAAGGAGTCGCCATGAACAACCGTGTTGCGGCGGCCGCGGTTCCAAGCAGGGAGGCCGGCATCCCGGCAATCCTGCCGAGGACTTCTATGACCTTGATCTTAGGACCGCTGAAAAGAGCGCGAAAATCAAGACGATCGCCCATCCGGCCGCTTCCGACGAGTTGCGAGAATTTGTTGCGGCCACACCACAGGGGCCGGCAAAAGCGGGCGGGCTCCGGCTTCATTGTTGCACGGCAAGCACGCGTTGTTGTGTCTTTGCCAATGGACGCCGCCCCGCCGCGCCCGCCCGCCTGCCGGCCGGGCATGCGGAGCGCCTCCCAACCAAATGGTGCCGGTCCCCCGGCCCGGTGAGCCGACCGAACCCAGCCAAGCGCGGTGATTCCATGAAGACCAGCACCCTGTCCCTTTTCGCACTTGCTCTCGCCTCGACCGGGCTGACGTCGCTTCCCGCCGCCGCCCAGGACGACCTGCAGCGGGGCGAAACCGTGCTGGAACGCCGCCGGCCGGAGGTCGAGCAGCTCGGGCTGCGCGCCGGCTCGTTCCTGTTCCTGCCGCGGCTGGAGGCCGGGACCACCTACGACAGCAACGTCTACGCCACGCGCGACAATCATGAGGACGACTTCATCTGGACCGTCCGGCCGCGCCTGGACATCAAGTCCGACTTCTCGGCCCATGCGCTGAACTTCTCGGCCTCCGCCGACGCCGGCCGCTACAGCGACCATCCGAGCGAGAACTACACCGACTACGCCCTGCAGGCCGACGGGCGCTTCGACGTCAACCGGGGCGGCGCGCTCGACGGGCAACTGTTCCACCGCCGCAACCACGAGGGCCGCGGCGACATCAACAGCTTCGCCGGCTACACCGAGCCGGTGACCTACCGCACCAGCGGCGGCGAGGTCGGCTACACCCAGCGCTTCAACCGCGTGCGCGCCCGCGTCTCCGGCTCCGCCCAGTATGCCGACTATGACGATGTCGGGCTGATCGGCGGCGGCGTCGCTCCGCAGGGCGACCGCAACCGCTGGGAATACGCCACGGTCGGCCGCGTCGGCTACGAGTTCCTCGACGGCTACGAGACCTTCATCCAGGGCACCTATTCCTGGACCCGGCACCAGAACGAGCGCGACGTCGCCGGCATCAACCGCGACTCCGACGGCTACGAGGTCGTCGGCGGCATCGCCACCGACCTGACCGGTCTGGTCACCGGCGAACTCTTCGCCGGCTATCTGGTGCGCAACTACGACGATTCGCGCCTTGAGGACTTCAACGGCATCTCCTTCGGCGGGCGCCTGAACTGGGCGGTCACGCAGCTCACCGCGATCTCCGCCTCGGCCAGCCGCCAGGTGCGCGAAACCAGCAGCAGCCCCGGGCTCGGCTCGGCCTCCAGCTACACCCGCACTTTGCTGGCGGTCGGCGTCGACCACGAGCTGCTGCGCACCCTCGTCCTGAACGGCCGCATGCAGTACCGCATGGACGACTTCAACGGCGAGAACCGCAACGACAAGGTTTATACGGCCAGTGTCGGCGGTACCTACCAGATGAACCGCTATCTCTTCCTGACCGGCGGCTACACCTACGAGAAGCGCAACTCGAACCTGAATGCCGCCGACTATTCCGACAACCTGATCTATCTGCGCGTCGGTGCGCAGATGTAGTCTGCAAGTCCTAGGCCGGGATCTGTCCAAGTTCCGGCCGAACGGCCTAGAAAATCTGCGGAAGCGCACAGGGCGCCCGTCCTATGACGGGTGCCCTTTTCTCATGGCGATGCTTTGGTCACGTATGACGTCGACTGAAGAGATCCGAAGGCGGTAATTCCTCTCCACTTTTTCACAGGCGCTTGCGAGTTGCTAGGCTCCACCCGAATTCAGGTGCGTGACCAAGGAAAGCCGCCGCAGGCCGATCACCCGCAAGGGACGGAAAGATCGCTGCGGCGGGCATCCACCAGCCAGGGAAAGGGTATAGGGATGAATCGACGTCAAGTGATCCGTGCGCTGGGCCAGGGTGCCGGGGTGGCCGCGCTGGCCGTTGCCATGACCGGCTGCGCCGGCGGCAGCGACGTTCCCATGGAGACCGCCGACGTCGGCCAGATCACCGACTACAATCTGGGCCCGGGTGACGCCCTGCGCGTCATCGTCTTCGGCGAGGAGCAGTTGTCCGGCGAGTTCCGCGTCGACGGCGCCGGCAAGGTCGCCATGCCGCTGATCGGCGAGGTGGCCGCCCAGGGCCGCAGCACCCGCGACCTGGAGAAGGAGATCGCGACGCGGCTGTCCTCCGGCTACGTCCGTGACCCCAAGGTCAGCGTCGAGGTGCTGAACCACCGGCCCTTCTTCATCCTGGGCGAGGTGCGCAACCCCGGCCAGTACCAGTACGTCAACGGCATGACCGCGCTGTCCGCGGTGGCGATGGCCGGCGGCTACACCTACCGCGCCAAGGAGGACTACGTCCTCATCACCCGCGGAAACGATCCCAAGAAGCAGACCCGGCGGGCGCCGATCACCACCACGGTGATGCCCGACGACGTCGTCCGCGTGCCGGAGCGCTATTTCTGAGCCGGGCCTGATGCCGCCGGCCGGGACGACCTCCATCTCGCCCTAGGCCGGCCCGCCCCGAACCCGCCGGACAGGCGTTTCCGGCCAGGCATGGGCAGCGGCGGCGAACGCCGCCGTGAGACCGCCGTGAGAGCGCCTTTTGAAAGCCCGACCGGACCCCCGGCCGGGCTTTTCGATTCCGGCTCTTCCGCGGCGCGGGTCAGGTGTCCAGCGTGTCGCCGCCCTTCTTCTGGCCGGGGGGCATGCGCTGGTTCGGCGGCACCACCCGATCGCGGCTCTCCCCATGCGGCGGCGTCGTGCCGGCCGCCTCGTCGTCGGTGCCGAGCGGCGCCGCCGCCGGATCCGTGGCCGGGACCTTGTCGCCGGTCAGGCCGCGGTCGATGTCGGCGCGCAGGCGGTGTGCCTCCGCGCTGGGAGAAGAGGGCGTGTCATGGCCCGACTCGGGGCGCTGGGGCTTGGTCATGGTCGGCCTTCAGGATGACGGTTGCGGGATGGCGGCTGCCCCGCCAGAGCGGCGGAGCGCCGGGCGCCGCGGCGACCGCCGCATGCCGCCCGTCCGCAACCCAACCGGGCCTTGTCCGCAAAGTTCCCCGCCGGATCGCCGCTGCGCGGCTGCTCCACGACCATACGGACGGCTGCGCGGGGGCTTGGGGGCGACGGAACTGGACCGCCGCCGGCCTTGCCGGCGCGCCAAATGCAAAGGCCCCGGCGTGTCGTCCGGGGCCTCGGTGACGCGGCTGGCCTCGCAGGCCTGAACTGGTGCCGGATACAGGAATCGAACCCGTGACCTTCTGATTACAAATCAGCTGCTCTACCAGCTGAGCTAATCCGGCGTCCCCGTCATCCGCGGGACGCCCACATTAGCGTCCCTTTTTCGTGCAAACAAGCACTTGCGCGCCGGCCGACCGAAGGCCGCCGCGGAACGCCTTAGAATACCTTCGAATGCCGTCAGTCGCGCAGCCGCGCGACCTCGTACAGCGCGACGGCGGCGGCGTTCGAGACGTTCAGGCTGCCGACCGGGCCGCCGGTGGGAAGCCGGGCGATGGTGTCGCACCGCTCCATCGTCAAACGGCGCAGCCCGCTGCCCTCCGCTCCCATCACCAGCACCGTCTTGCCGGTCAGGTTCAGCTTGGCCAGGGTGCTCTCGCCCGATTCGGCGAGGCCGACCGCCCAGAACCCGTTCTGCTGCAGCTCCGTCAGCGCACGGGCGAGGTTGGTCACGCGGACCAGCGGAACAGCCTCCAGCGCGCCCGACGCGCTCTTGGCCAGAACGCCGGTGGTCTCGGGAGCGTGGCGTTCCGTCACCAGCACGGCGCGCGCCCCGAAGGCCGCCGCCGACCGCAGCACGGCGCCCACATTGTGGGGGTCGGTCACCTGGTCCAGCGCGACGATGACCGCCGCCTGCTCCCCGGCGAGTTCGTTGCAGAGATCCTCGATCCCGACGTCCGGCAGCGGCGCGGCGTCGACCGCCATCCCCTGGTGGACCGCTCCCGCCGGCAGCAGCCGGTCCAGCTCCGTCCGGTCGACCGGCGTCGGATCCGGACGGCGCAGGCCATGCGCCCGCGCCGCAGCCATTGCCGCGTCGAGCGCAGCCCGGCCCGATTCGGTGACGAGCAGCCGGTGGATCCGCCGTTCGGGATTGGTCCAGGCGGCGGCCACCGGGTGCAGCCCGTAAAGGAGGACGCCGCGGGCGGGAGCCGGGCGCTCGCCCCTGGCCTGGCGTTCGCCCTTGGCCTGGCGCTCGCCCTTGGCCGGGGCGGCGGGCTTGCCGGCCCCGGCCTTGCCGCCCGGGTTCCGGCCTTCGGGCCGGTCGGAGGGAGAGGAGGGGCGGGGGGCGGAGCCCGTGTGTCTGGAGCGCGTCATGGTACCCATGGGAAAGGGAAGGGCGGACCGGATCGGACCGCCGGATTTTTTTCTGGTGTGAACTGCTTAACCCGTGTTGACAAGGTCAGAAAAATTCGCATATTGCCGGAACTCCGCGGCGGGCACTGTCCCGCGGCGGGACGGAAGGGTGGCCGAGTGGTTAAAGGCAGCAGACTGTAAATCTGCCCGCGTACGCGTACGCTGGTTCGAATCCAGCCCCTTCCACCATTACTTTCCACGGCTTGTCCGTGATCGCGTTTCCCCGGACGAACGCGCCGGCGGGATGGCTAGGCGGGTGTAGCTCAATGGTAGAGCAGAAGCCTTCCAAGCTTACGACGGGGGTTCGATTCCCCTCACCCGCTCCACCCTCCCGCGCGCGACTGACGGAGAACCCGATCCCGGCCGGGCCAGTTTTGCGTCCGGAACGTCGGGAACGAAAGACAGAGCGATGGCTAAGGCAAAGTTCGAGCGGAACAAGCCGCACTGCAACGTTGGCACGATCGGCCACGTGGACCACGGCAAGACGTCGCTGACGGCTGCGATCACGAAGGTGCTTGCGGAGTCGGGCGGCGCCACCTTCACCGCCTACGACCAGATCGACAAGGCGCCGGAAGAGAAGGCGCGCGGCATCACGATCTCGACGGCCCACGTCGAGTACGAGACGACCAACCGCCACTACGCGCACGTCGACTGCCCCGGCCACGCCGACTATGTGAAGAACATGATCACGGGTGCCGCGCAGATGGACGGCGCGATCCTGGTCGTGTCGGCCGCCGACGGGCCGATGCCGCAGACCCGCGAGCACATCCTTCTGGCGCGCCAGGTCGGCGTTCCGGCGCTGGTGGTGTTCATGAACAAGGTCGACATGGTCGACGATCCGGAGCTGCTGGAGCTGGTCGAGCTGGAAGTGCGGGAGCTTCTGTCGTCCTACCAGTTCCCGGGCGACGACATTCCGATCACCAAGGGCTCGGCGCTGTGCGCGCTTGAGGACCGTCAGCCTGAGATCGGCCGCGACGCCGTTCTGGCGCTGATGAAGACGGTCGACGAGTACATCCCGCAGCCGGAGCGTCCGAAGGACCGTCCGTTCCTGATGCCGATCGAGGACGTGTTCTCGATCTCGGGCCGCGGCACGGTGGTTACGGGCCGCGTCGAGCGCGGGATCATCAAGGTCGGCGACGAAGTGGAGATCGTCGGCCTGAAGGCGACGCAGAAGACGACGGTGACCGGCGTCGAGATGTTCCGCAAGCTGCTGGACTCCGGTGAGGCCGGCGACAACATCGGCGCGCTGCTGCGCGGCACCAAGCGCGAGGACGTCGAGCGCGGCCAGGTTCTGGCCAAGCCGGGTTCGATCACCCCGCACACCAAGTTCAAGGCCGAAGCCTACATCCTGACGAAGGAAGAGGGCGGCCGCCACACCCCGTTCTTCACGAACTACCGTCCGCAGTTCTACTTCCGGACGACGGACGTGACGGGCATGGTGTCGCTGCCGGAAGGCGTGGAGATGGTGATGCCGGGCGACAACGTCGCCATGGACGTCGCCCTGATCGCGCCGATCGCCATGGACGAGGGTCTGCGCTTCGCCATCCGCGAAGGCGGCCGCACCGTCGGTGCCGGCGTCGTTGCCAAGATCGTCGAGTGATGCTATAAGCCTGCCTCCCTCGCCGGACGGAAGCCCGGCGAGGGGCGCTTTTTCCAAGGCAGGTCAGTAAAGTAAGAGCTTCCGGAAAAAGCCTTGACATAGCCGCCTGAACAGTGCTTTAAGCGGCGTCCCGCACCGAACGGTGCGACCGGACGGAGATAGGAGTGTAGCTCAATTGGTAGAGCACCGGTCTCCAAAACCGGGGGTTGGGGGTTCGATCCCCTCCACTCCTGCCATCCCGTCCCAAGGTTCGCCCCAAGGTTCGCAAGGCTGACAACGAATAGGGTAGAAGCGGCGCCCAACAGTCGCTCCGGAGCTCGCACGGTTCGCACGATGGCTAAAGTCAATCCCGCAGAATTCGCGCGCGAGGTCCGCCGCGAGGTTGCCAGGGTCACCTGGCCGACCCGCAAGGAAACCGGCATCACGACCGCCATGGTCTTCGTCATGGTCGTGCTCGCCGCCCTGTTCTTCCTCGTCGTCGATCAGGTGCTGGCGGTTGCCGTTCGCTTGATCCTTGGACTGGGGGGCTGAGACATGGCCGCGCGCTGGTACGTCGTGCACGTCTATTCCGGTTTCGAGAAGAAGGTCGCCCAGGCGATCCGCGAGAAGGCCGCTCAGAAGGGCCTGGAAGACAAGTTCGAGGAAATCCTGGTCCCGACCGAGGAAGTGGTCGAGGTCCGCCGGGGTTCCAAGATCAACACGGAACGCAAGTTCTTCCCCGGCTACGTCCTCGTCAAGATGGACCTGACCGACGAATCCTGGTCGCTGGTGAAGAACACGCCGAAGGTCACCGACTTCCTGGGTGGCGGAGGCAAGCCGCAGCCGATTTCCCAGCGGGAGGCCGAGCGGATCATCCATCAGGTGCAGGAAGGCTTTGAGCGCCCCAAGCCCTCGATCACCTTCGAGGTGGGCGAGCAGGTTCGAGTGAGCGACGGCCCCTTCACCTCGTTCAATGGCGTCGTCGAGGAAGTCGACGAAGAGAAGTCCCGCCTGAAGGTGGCGGTGTCGATCTTCGGACGCTCCACGCCGGTCGAGTTGGAATACACGCAGGTCGAAAAGATCTGAAGACTGGGTTCCATCGTTTTTGAGTCGGAGCCGCCGGTGCCCAGCACCGGTGGCTCCATTCTGTTGCGGGAGGCTCGCCATGGCCGAACCGCGAAACCCCGCGGCGCAGCGCCCGGCCGTTCAGGCAGGCGCACCGCGCCGTCCCAGGAGGTTGTGAGATGGCGAAGAAAATCGTCGGTTACATCAAGCTGCAGGTTCCGGCCGGCAAGGCCAACCCGTCGCCGCCCATCGGCCCGGCGCTCGGTCAGCGCGGCCTGAACATCATGGAATTCTGCAAGGCGTTCAACGCCAAGACGGCGGACCTCGAGGTCGGCATGCCGATCCCGGTGGTCATCACCGCCTACGGCGACCGCACCTTCACCTTCGTGACGAAGACCCCGCCGGTCAGCTACTTCCTCAAGAAGGCTTCGGGCAAGGACAAGGGCTCGACGACCCCCGGCAAGGGCGGCTTCGTCGGCCAGATCACGACCTCGCAGATCCGCGAGATCGCCCAGAAGAAGATGGTCGACCTGAACGCGCACGACGTCGACGCCGCCGCGAGCATGATCGCCGGCTCCGCCCGCTCGATGGGCCTCGAAGTGGTGGAGGGCTGATCCTATGGCGAAGCTGGGCAAGCGTCTGACCGACGCCTACAAGAACGTCAACCGCGACTCCTTCTACACCGTCGAGACCGCCGTCTCGGTGCTGAAGGGCGGCGCCAAGGCCAAGTTCGACGAGACCATCGAGATCGCGATGAACCTCGGCATCGATCCGCGCCACGCCGACCAGATGGTCCGCGGCGTCGTGAACCTGCCGAACGGCACCGGCAAGACCGTCCGCGTGGCGGTGTTCGCCCGTGGCGCCAAGGTCGACGAGGCCCTGGCCGCCGGTGCCGACGTGGTCGGCGGCGATGACCTCGCCGAGCAGATCCTGGCCGGCAACATCAACTTCGACCGCTGCATCGCCTCGCCCGACATGATGGGCGTGGTCGGCAAGCTCGGCAAGGTGCTCGGCCCGCGCGGCCTGATGCCGAACCCGAAGCTCGGCACCGTCACCCCCGACGTCGCCGGCGCCGTCAAGGCCGCCAAGGCCGGCGCGGTGGAGTTCCGTGCGGAGAAGACCGGCATCGTCCATGCCGGCGTGGGCAAGGCCAGCTTCTCGGAAGAGGCGCTGGTCCAGAACATCCGCGCCTTCATCGATGCCATCACCCGTGCCAAGCCGTCGGGCGCCAAGGGCCAGTACCTGCTGAAGGTCTCGCTCTCCTCGACGATGGGCCCGGGCGTCAAGCTCGACATCGCCAGCGTGTCGGCCCCGGCCGCCGCCTGACGACCGCCTTCCGCCGCCGTGTCCCCAGGGGCATGGCGGCGTCCGGGTGGATTGCCTGCGGGGTCTCCCCAAGGGCGCCCGCCCACCCCTGTCCGAGACCGCTGGTGCCCGGTCCTTCCCAAGGGAAGGGCGGGGCTTAAAAACCGCCGGCGCAGACGGGAGTTGAACCGTTTACCCCTCCGGCCCGGCGCTCGCGTCCGGTCCGGTTCAGGAACGGCTTGAACTTCTGGGACAGGTTCGCCGGACCTCCGGCCCGCCAGGGCAGGGGGTTCATGTACACCTCTGTGCAAGGAGGCGATCCGTGGATCGTACACAAAAAGAAGCGACGATCGCGGACCTGCAGACGAAGCTCGCAGATACCGGCCTGGTGGTGGTTACCCATCACCTCGGCCTGACGGTGAAGGAAGTCACCGATCTGCGCGCCAAGGTGCGGGCCGCGGGAGCCGGCTTCAAGGTGACGAAGAACCGGCTCGCCCGCCGCGCCCTTCAGGGCACGCAGTTCGAAGGTCTGGACGGTCTCTTCAAGGGACCGACGGCGATCGCCTACTCGAAGGATCCGGTTGCGGCCGCCAAGGTCGTTGCCGACTTCGCGAAGACGAACGACAAGCTCCAGATCATCGGCGCCGGCCTCGGCGACCAGGTTCTCGACGCCGAAGGCGTCAAGGCCCTGGCGACCCTGCCGTCGCTGGACGAACTGCGCGCCAAGCTCGTGGGCATGATCCAGACCCCGGCGACGCGTATCGCCGGCGTCCTCCAGGCTCCGGGCGGCCAGGTCGCCCGCGTGCTGGCTGCCTACGCGAAGAAGGACGAGGCGGCCTGAGCCGCTTAGTCGTCTACGTTTCATCACACCCAGAATCCAAGTCGTTGGAGTAGTAAAATGGCTGATCTGCAGAAGCTCGTCGACGATCTGTCGGCCCTGACCGTCCTGGAAGCCGCCGAGCTGTCGAAGCTCCTCGAGGAGAAGTGGGGCGTCTCCGCCGCCGCTCCGGTGGCCGTCGCCGCCGCCGGCCCGGCCGCTGCCGCTGCCGCCCCGGCCGAAGAGCAGACCGAGTTCACGGTGATCCTCGCCGATGCCGGCGACAAGAAGATCAACGTGATTAAGGAAGTCCGTGCGATCACCGGCCTGGGCCTGAAGGAAGCCAAGGACCTGGTCGAGGGCGCTCCGAAGCCGGTCAAGGAAGGCGCCACGAAGGACGAGGCCGCCAAGATCAAGAAGCAGCTTGAAGAGGCCGGCGCCAAGGTCGATATTAAGTAAGACCTTGTTGCGTTACGGATCATACAGTTCCACGCCGGACGGCGGCCGGTCCCCCAGGGGGCCTGCCGCCGCACGGCGTTTTCTGCCTTCCGCCGGACCGGGCTTGCCCGGCCCGGCTCTTTCCGTCCCCACCAGGGGGGCGGCCCGCGCGGGCGTCCAAGGGACCGGTCGACGCAAGACTCGATCCGCTCCATTGGCCGGTTGAACGGTCGGAAAATCGCGCATCACGTACAGACGTTTGGGGACATCCATGGCCAAATCCTTTACGGGTCGTAAACGTGTTCGGAAGAGCTTCGGGCGCATCCCGGAAGTCACCCAGATGCCCAACCTCATCGAGGTGCAGCGCAGCTCCTACGACCACTTCCTGCAAATGGACGTCGCCCCGGAGAAGCGGGCGAACCTGGGCCTGCAGGAAGTCTTCAAGTCGGTGTTCCCGATCAAGGACTTCTCCGACCGCGCGGTGCTGGATTTCGTCAAGTACGAGCTTGAGCAGCCGAAGTACGACGTCGAGGAATGCCAGCAGCGCGGCATGACCTTCGCGGCGCCGCTGAAGGTGACCCTGCGCCTGTCCGTGTTCGACGTGGAGGAGGACACCGGCCTCCGTTCCATCCGCGACATCAAGGAGCAGGACGTCTACATGGGCGACATGCCCCTGATGACGGCCAACGGCACCTTCATCATCAACGGCACTGAGCGCGTCATCGTCTCGCAGATGCACCGCAGCCCGGGCGTCTTCTTCGACCATGACAAGGGCAAGACCCACGCGTCGGGCAAGTACCTGTTCGCCGCCCGCGTCATCCCCTATCGCGGTTCCTGGCTCGACTTCGAGTTCGACGCCAAGGATCTCGTCTACGTCCGCATCGACCGCCGCCGCAAGCTGCCGGCCACCACGCTGCTGTTCGCCCTGGACAGCGCGGAGACCGTGGCCCTGCGCGCCGAGCGCAAGAGCATGGGCAAGGACCTGCTGCCGTACGAGGCGCAGGGCATGTCCAAGGAAGAGATCCTCAACTACTTCTACGACACCATCACTTACGCCCGCTCCGCCGGCGGCTGGAAGACCCCCTTCTCGGCCGAGCGGATGAAGGGCGTGAAGCTGGTGTCCGACCTGGTCGACGCCGCCACCGGCGCCGTCGTCGCCGAGGCCGGGACCAAGATGACTCCGCGCGTCATCAAGAAGCTGGTCGAGGGCGGCCTGACCGAGCAGCAGGTCTCCACCGAGGAGCTGACCGGCCGCTACCTTGCCGTCGACATCATCAACGAGCGCACCGGCGAGGTCATCTACGAGGCCGGTGACGAGCTGTCGGCGAGCGATCTCGACAAGCTGGAGAAGACCGGCGTCGACGAGCTGCCGGTGCTGGCGATCGACCACCTGAACGTCGGCGCCTACATCCGCAACACGATGAACGCCGACCGCAACGCCAGCCGCGAAGACGCGCTGATCGACATCTACCGCGTCATGCGTCCGGGCGAGCCGCCGACCCTTGAGTCGGCCGAGGCGCTGTTCTCGGGCCTGTTCTTCGACAGCGAGCGCTACGACCTGTCGGCCGTCGGCCGCGTCAAGATGAACGCGCGCCTGAACTTCCAGACCGACGACCAGATGCGCGTCCTCCGCAAGGAAGACGTCATGGAGATCCTGAAGGTTCTCGTGAACCTGAAGGACGGCCGCGGCGAGATCGACGACATCGACCATCTCGGCAACCGCCGCGTCCGCTCGGTCGGCGAGCTGATGGAGAACCAGTACCGCGTCGGCCTGCTGCGCATGGAACGTGCGATCCGCGAGCGCATGAGCTCGGTCGAGATCGACACGGTGATGCCGCACGACCTGATCAACGCCAAGCCGGCGGCCGCCGCCGTGCGCGAGTTCTTCGGCTCGTCGCAGCTCTCGCAGTTCATGGACCAGACCAACCCGCTGTCCGAGATCACGCACAAGCGCCGTCTCTCGGCGCTGGGCCCGGGCGGTCTGACCCGCGAGCGCGCCGGCTTCGAGGTGCGCGACGTGCACCCGACGCACTACGGCCGCATCTGCCCGATTGAGACGCCGGAAGGCCCGAACATCGGCCTGATCAACTCGCTGGCGACCTATGCCCGCGTGAACCAGTACGGTTTCATCGAGAGCCCCTACCGCAAGGTCATCGACGGCAAGGTCACTAACGAGGTGGTCTACCTGTCGGCGATGGAGGAGGGCCGCTACGTCGTCGCCCAGGCGAACGCCGAGCTGAACCAGGACAACAGCTTCGCCGCCGATCTGGTGTCCTGCCGCCAGGGCGGTGAATACCTGATGTTCCGGCCCGAGGCGATCGACCTGATCGACGTGTCGCCGAAGCAGCTGGTGTCCGTCGCCGCGGCGCTGATCCCGTTCCTGGAGAACGACGACGCCAACCGCGCGCTGATGGGCTCGAACATGCAGCGCCAGGCGGTGCCGCTGGTCAAGGCCGACGCCCCGCTGGTCGGCACCGGCATGGAGGCGACGGTCGCCCGCGACAGCGGCGTGACCATCGTCGCCAAGCGCTCGGGCATCGTCGACCAGGTCGACGCCACCCGCATCGTCGTGCGTGCCACCGACAGCTCGGACAGCACGGCGCCGGGCGTCGACATCTACAACCTGCTGAAGTTCCAGCGCTCCAACCAGAACACCTGCATCACCCAGCGTCCGCTGGTGAAGGTCGGTGACCGGGTGAACGCCGGCGACATCGTGGCCGACGGCCCGTCGACGGATCTCGGCGAGCTGGCGCTCGGCCGGAACGTGCTCGTCGCGTTCATGCCGTGGAACGGCTACAACTTCGAGGACTCGATCCTCATCAACGAGCGCATCGTCAAGGACGACGTCTTCACCTCGATCCACATCGAGGAGTTCGAGGTCATGGCCCGCGACACCAAGCTGGGCCAGGAGGAAATCACCCGCGACATTCCGAACGTGGGTGAGGAGGCTCTGAAGAACCTCGACGAGGCCGGCATCGTCTACATCGGCGCCGAGGTCCGCCCGGGCGACATCCTGGTCGGCAAGGTGACGCCGAAGGGCGAAAGCCCGATGACGCCGGAAGAGAAGCTGCTGCGCGCCATCTTCGGCGAGAAGGCGTCCGACGTCCGCGACACCTCGCTGCGCCTGCCGCCGGGCGTCGTCGGCACCATCGTCGAGGTCCGGGTGTTCAGCCGCCGCGGCGTCGACAAGGACGAGCGCGCGCTCGCCATCGAACGCGCCGAGATCGAGAAGCTGGCCAAGGACCGCGACGACGAGCGCGGCATCCTGGAGCGCAGCTTCTACACCCGCCTGAAGGAAGTGCTGATCGGCCAGACCGCGCAGTCCGGCCCGAAGGGCATGAAGGGCGGCACGGTCCTGACCGACGAGGTGCTGGCCGGCCTGTCGAAGGGCCTGTGGCGCCAGATCGCCATCGCCGACGAGCAGGTGATGGAGACCGTCGAGAACCTGGGCAAGGTGTTCGACGACTCGATCAAGGCCCTGCAGGACCGCTTCGAGAACAAGGTCGACAAGCTGCAGCGCGGCGACGAGCTGCCGCCGGGCGTCATGAAGATGGTCAAGGTCTTCGTCGCGGTGAAGCGCAAGCTGCAGCCGGGCGACAAGATGGCCGGCCGTCACGGCAACAAGGGCGTCGTCTCGCGCATCATCCCGCAGGAGGACATGCCCTACCTGGAGGACGGCACCCCCGTCGACCTGGTGCTGAACCCGCTGGGCGTGCCGTCGCGCATGAACGTCGGTCAGATCCTGGAAACCCACCTCGGCTGGGCGGCCTCGGGTCTCGGCAAGCAGATCGGCCGTGCGGTCGACCAGTACCGTCTGGCGATCCGCCAGAAGGCGGAAGGCGCTCCGCAGTTGGAGGCCCTGCGCGGCACGCTGAAGTCGGCGTACGGCGAGGTGACCTACAACGAGGACATCGCCGACATGACCGACGGCGAGCTGCTGGAGCTGGGCGGCAACCTGCGCAAGGGCGTGCCCTTCGCGACGCCGGTCTTCGACGGCGCCCGCGAGGAGGACATCTGCGTCCATCTGGAACGCGCCGGCTTCGACCGGTCGGGCCAGTCGACGCTGACCGACGGCCGCACCGGCGAGACCTTCGATCGCAAGGTCACCGTCGGCTACATCTACATGCTGAAGCTGCACCACCTGGTGGACGACAAGATCCACGCCCGGTCGATCGGCCCCTACTCGCTGGTCACGCAGCAGCCGCTGGGCGGCAAGGCCCAGTTCGGCGGTCAGCGCTTCGGTGAGATGGAGGTGTGGGCGCTCGAAGCCTACGGCGCCGCCTACACGCTGCAGGAAATGCTGACGGTGAAGTCGGACGACGTGTCCGGCCGCACCAAGGTCTACGAGGCCATCGTCCGCGGCGACGACAACTTCGAGGCCGGCATTCCGGAGTCGTTCAACGTGCTGGTCAAGGAGCTGCGCTCGCTCGGCCTGAACGTCGAACTGAACCAGCGGTCCTACTGAGCCGATTTGACGTGACCAAACCCCGGAGCGGTGCGCATGGCACCGCTCCGGGGTCATGCACTGCCCTTAACCGACAACGCGGCGATGCCAGCGGGAGACGGTCATGAATGAGTTGATGAACATTTTCGGCCAGGTCCAGGGGCCGCAGAGCTTCGATCAGATCCGCATCCAGATCGCGAGCCCCGAGCGGATCCGGTCCTGGTCCTACGGCGAGATCAAGAAGCCGGAAACCATCAACTACCGCACCTTCAAGCCGGAGCGCGACGGCCTGTTCTGCGCCCGCATCTTCGGCCCGATCAAGGACTACGAGTGCTTGTGCGGCAAGTACAAGCGCATGAAGTATCGCGGCATCATCTGCGAGAAGTGCGGCGTCGAGGTCACGCTGTCGAAGGTCCGGCGCGAGCGCATGGGCCACATCGAGCTGGCGTCCCCGGTCGCGCACATCTGGTTCCTGAAGTCGCTGCCGAGCCGCATCGGCCTGCTGCTCGACATGACGCTCAAGGATCTGGAGCGCATCCTCTATTTCGAAAACTACGTCGTCATCGAGCCGGGCCTCACCCCGCTGAAGCTGCATTCGCTGCTGAACGAGGAAGAGTACCTCAACGCCCAGGACGAGTACGGCGAGGACGCCTTCACCGCGTCGATCGGTGCCGAAGCGCTGCGCATCATGCTGTCCGCGCTCGACCTCGACGAGGAGAAGAAGCGCTGCCGCGAGGACCTGCGCGACACCAACTCCGAAGCCAAGCGCAAGAAGCTGGTCAAGCGCCTGAAGCTGATCGACGCCTTCCTGGCCTCGCAGTCGCGCCCCGAGTGGATGATCCTGGAAGTCATTCCGGTGATCCCGCCCGAGCTGCGCCCGCTGGTGCCGCTGGACGGCGGCCGCTTCGCCACGTCCGACCTGAACGACCTGTACCGCCGCGTCATCAACCGCAACAACCGCCTGAAGCGGCTGATCGAGCTGAAGGCGCCGGACATCATCGTCCGCAACGAGAAGCGCATGCTGCAGGAGGCCGTCGACGCGCTGTTCGACAACGGCCGCCGCGGCCGCGTCATCACCGGCGCCAACAAGCGTCCGCTGAAGTCGCTGTCCGACATGCTGAAGGGCAAGCAGGGCCGCTTCCGCCAGAACCTGCTCGGCAAGCGCGTCGATTACTCGGGCCGTTCGGTCATCGTCGTCGGCCCGGAGCTGAAGCTGCACCAGTGCGGCCTGCCGAAGAAGATGGCGCTCGAGCTGTTCAAGCCCTTCATCTACGCCAAGCTGGAGCTGTACGGCCTCGCCTCCACCATCAAGGCCGCCAAGCGGATGGTCGAGAAGGAGCGTCCCGAGGTCTGGGACATCCTGGAGGAGGTGATCCGCGAGCATCCGGTGATGCTGAACCGCGCGCCGACGCTGCACCGCCTCGGCATCCAGGCGTTCGAGCCGACGCTGATCGAAGGCAAGGCGATCCAGCTCCACCCGCTGGTCTGCACCGCCTTCAACGCCGACTTCGACGGCGACCAGATGGCCGTGCACGTGCCGCTGAGCCTTGAGGCCCAGTTGGAAGCGCGCGTCCTGATGATGTCGACCAACAACATCCTGTCGCCCGCCAACGGCAAGCCGATCATCGTGCCGAGCCAAGACATCGTGCTCGGCATCTACTACATCTCCATGGACCGCCCGAGCGAGAAGGGCGAGGGCATGGTGTTCTCGAACGTCTCCGAGATCGAGCAGGCGCTGAACGCCAAGGTCCTGTCGATCCACGCCAAGATCAAGGCGCGCTATGTCGGCGTCGACGACGAGGGCGAGGAGAAGATCACCATCGTCGAGACGACGCCGGGCCGCATGCTCCTCTCGGAGATCCTGCCGCGTCACCCGAAGGTGCCGTTCTCGCTGATCAACCGCGTCCTGACCAAGAAGGACGTCGGCAACGTCATCGACGCCGTCTACCGCCACTGCGGCCAGAAGGAGACGGTGATCTTCGCCGATCGCCTGATGAAGCTCGGCTTCGGCCACGCCTGCCGCGCCGGCATCTCCTTCGGCAAGGACGACATGGTCATCCCCGCCGCCAAGGAGAAGCTGGTCAACGAGTCGAAGGAGCGGGTGAAGGAGTTCGAGCAGCAGTATCTCGACGGCCTGATCACCCAGGGCGAGAAGTACAACAAGGTCGTCGACGTGTGGTCGGAGTGCACCGAGAAGGTCGCCTCCGAGATGATGAAGTCGATCTCGACCACCGAGCCGGGCAAGCCCGTCAACTCGGTGTACATGATGGCCCACTCCGGTGCGCGCGGTTCCGCCGCGCAGATCCGTCAGTTGGCCGGCATGCGCGGCCTGATGGCCAAGCCGTCGGGCGAGATCATCGAGACGCCGATCATCTCGAACTTCAAGGAAGGCCTGACCGTGCTGGAGTACTTCAACTCCACCCACGGCGCCCGCAAGGGTCTGGCCGACACCGCCTTGAAGACCGCCAACTCCGGTTACCTCACCCGCCGTCTGGTCGACGTGGCGCAGGACGCCATCATCGTCGAGCATGATTGCGGCACGGAGCGCGGCATCACCGTCAAGGCGGTGATCGACGGCGGCGAGGTCATCAGCCCGCTGGGCGACCGCATCCTCGGCCGCACCGCGGTCGGCGACGTGATCGACCCGCTGAACGGCGAGCTGATCATCGAGGACGGCGGCCTGATCGACGAGCCGACGGTCGACCGCATCGAGCGGTCGGGCATCGACTCGGTCAAGATCCGCTCGGTCCTGACCTGCGAGACCCGCGACGGCGTCTGCGCCAAGTGCTACGGCCGGGATCTCGCCCGCGGCACGCTGGTCAACACCGGTGAGGCGGTCGGCGTCATCGCGGCGCAGTCGATCGGCGAGCCGGGCACCCAGCTCACGATGCGCACCTTCCACATCGGCGGTGCGGCGCAGCGCGGTGCGGAGCAGAGCCAGATCGAGGCGGCGTTCGACGCCACGGTGCGGATCAACAACCGCAACGTCGTCATGAACTCGTCGGGCATCCCGGTCGTCATGGGCCGCAGCACCGAGGTCGTCCTGCTCGACGAGCAGGGCCGCGAGCGGGCGCGTCACCGCGTGCCGTACGGTGCCAAGCTGCTGGCGGACGAGGGCGTCAAGGTCGAGCGCGGCGCCAAGCTGGCCGAGTGGGACCCCTACACCCTGCCGATCATCACCGAGCGTGCCGGTACCGCCCGCTACATCGACCTCGTGGAAGGCATCTCCATGCGCGAGGTGATGGACGAGGCGACCGGCATCAGCTCCAAGGTGGTGGTCGACTGGCGGCAGCAGCCGCGCGGCGCCGATCTGAAGCCGCGCATCGCGCTGGTGGACGACCGCGGCGACCTGATCACCCTGCCGAACGGCCTGGAAGCCCGCTACTTCATGTCGGTGGACGCCATCCTCTCGGTGGAGAACGGCGCCGAGGTGAAGGCCGGTGACGTGCTGGCCCGTATCCCCCGCGAGTCCTCCAAGACCCGCGACATCACGGGCGGTCTGCCGCGCGTGGCCGAGCTGTTCGAGGCGCGCCGTCCGAAGGACTTCGCGATCATCTCGGAGATGAGCGGCCGCGTCGAGTTCGGGAAGGACTACAAGACCAAGCGCCGGATCGTCGTCCGCAACGACGAGAGCGGCGACGAGAAGGAGTATCTGATCCCGAAGGGCAAGCACATCTCCGTGCAGGAAGGCGATTACGTCGAGCGCGGCGATCTGCTGATGGACGGCAACCCGGTGCCGCACGACATCCTGGCGGTGATGGGCGTGGAGGCTCTGGCCGACTACCTCATCAACGAAATCCAGGACGTCTACCGGCTGCAGGGCGTGAAGATCAACGACAAGCACATCGAGGTGATCGTCCGCCAGATGCTGCAGAAGGTCGAGATCACCGACGCCGGCGAGACCACCTTCCTGGTGGGCGAGCAGGTCGACCGTCAGGAGTTCGACGAGGAGAACGAGAAGACCGTCGCCGAGGGGCTGCAGCCGGCCCACGGCCACCCGGTCCTCCAGGGCATCACCAAGGCCAGCCTGCAGACGCGGTCCTTCATCTCGGCCGCGTCGTTCCAGGAAACCACCCGCGTCCTCACGGAAGCGGCCGTCGGCGGCAAGGTCGACAACCTGGAAGGCCTGAAGGAGAACGTGATCGTCGGCCGTCTGATCCCGGCCGGCACCGGCTCCGTGGTGAACCGCCTGAAGCTGATCGCCGCCGAGCGCGACCGCGAAGCGGCCCTGGAGGCCGGCGCGCCGGAGGAAACTCCGGCCCTGCCGACCCCGGGCGAGGAGAGCAGCGCGGCCTGACCGCCGTCGCTCGGACGAGTGGAAAGAGGGCGCGCTCCGCGAGGGGCGCGCCCTCTTTCCTTGTGCGGGCGGCGGGTTTCCGGCGCGCGCCGGAGCCGGTGGGACAATGCCCGCGGCTTGCCGATCGGCTGCAGAAAGCCCGCTTGACTCTCCCAATCCCTTTCCCTAAAGTCCGCGAACTTCAAAGGACCCCGGCGCTCTCCGTGTGTCCGCTTGAATCCACCGATCCCGCCGGTTGGAGAAATCCGACCGGCTTTCGCTCATTCGGCCCGTGGGCGGCGGCAGTGCCGTTTCGCGGGCTTTCGCATCGTCCGGCTCCGCCGGTCGAGTGATCTTGAAGGGATGAAGGGCAGATATGCCGACGATCAACCAGTTGATCCGTAAGCCGCGCGAGCCGTTGGCCGCGCGCAACAAGGTTCCCGCGATGGAGGCCTGCCCGCAGAAGCGTGGCGTCTGCACCCGCGTCTACACCACCACCCCGAAGAAGCCGAACTCGGCGCTCCGCAAGGTCGCCCGCGTTCGTCTGACGAACGGCTTCGAGGTGACGAGCTACATCCCTGGTGAGGGCCACAACCTCCAGGAACACTCGGTCGTCATGATCCGCGGCGGTCGCGTGAAGGATCTTCCCGGCGTCCGCTATCACATCATTCGCGGCACGCTGGATACCCAGGGCGTCAAGGATCGTAAGCAGCGCCGGTCGAAGTACGGCGCGAAGCGTCCGAAGTAAGGAGAACTCACGATGTCCCGTCGTCATCGCGCCGAGAAGCGTGAAGTCCTGCCGGACGCCAAGTACGGCGACCGCGTCCTGACGAAGTTCATGAACTGCCTGATGCTGGACGGCAAGAAGTCCGTCGCCGAAAGCATCGTCTACGGCGCCCTCGACCGCATCGAGACCAAGACCAAGAACGACCCGGTCATGGTCTTCCACGATGCCCTGTCGAACGTGAAGCCGCACCTGGAAGTGCGTTCCCGCCGCGTCGGCGGTGCGACCTACCAGGTTCCGGTCGAGGTACGCTCGGACCGCGCCCAGGCCCTGGCCATCCGTTGGCTGATCGGCGCCGCCCGCGCCCGTTCGGAGAACACGATGACCGAGCGCCTGTCCGGCGAGCTGCTCGACGCGGCCAGCCAGCGCGGCACCGCGGTCAAGAAGCGCGAAGACACGCACCGCATGGCGGAAGCCAACAAGGCGTTCTCGCACTACCGCTGGTAAGGTTCACGCCTGTCCTGGTGATATTGAATGCCCCGTTCGCACGCCCTGGATCGTTATCGCAACATCGGCATCATGGCCCACATCGATGCCGGCAAGACGACGACGACCGAGCGCATCCTGTTCTACACCGGCAAGTCCTATCGCATGGGCGAGGTCAATGACGGCACCGCCGTCATGGACTGGATGGAGCAGGAGCAGGAGCGGGGCATCACCATCACCTCGGCGGCCACGACCTGTTTCTGGCGCGACCACCGCATCAACATCATCGACACGCCCGGCCACGTCGACTTCACCATCGAGGTCGAGCGGTCGTTGCGGGTCCTGGATGGCGCCGTCGCCATCTTCGATGCTGTTGCGGGGGTCGAGCCCCAGACCGAGACCGTGTGGCGGCAAGCCGACAAGTACGGCGTGCCGCGCATGGCCTTCGTCAACAAGATGGACCGCGTCGGCGCCGATTTCGCCGGCTGCGTGGCGATGATGGCCGACCGGCTCGGCGTGCGCCCGCTGGTCCTGCAGCTCCCGATCGGGGCCGAGTCCGCCTTCAGCGGCGTCGTCGACCTGATCGCGATGCGGGCGCTGGTCTGGAAGGCCGAGACGCTCGGCGCCGAATTCCAACACACCGATATTCCCGAGGATCTCGCCGCCGCCGCCGCCGATGCCCGGCAGGCGCTGCTTGAGGCGGTGCTCGACCTCGACGAGGCGGCCATGGCCGCCTATCTCGACCGCGGCGAGGAGCCGGCGGCCGACAGCCTGCGCGCGCTGATCCGCAAGGCGACCATCGCCGGCACGGTGGTCCCCGTGCTGTGCGGCTCCGCCTTCCGGAACAAGGGCATCCAGCCGATGCTGGACGCCGTCGTCGACTTCCTGCCGGCGCCCAACGACATCGGCGCGGTCAAAGGGCACGCCCTGGCCGGCGACCGGACCGAGGAGCGCCCGGCGAACGACAGCGCTCCCTTCGCCGGCCTTGCCTTCAAGGTGATGAACGACCCCTATGTCGGGACGCTCACCTTCTGCCGCATCTATTCCGGAACGGTCAGCGTCGGCGACTCGCTGCTCAACCCGCTGAAGGGCGGGCGCGAGAAGGTCGGCCGCATGCTGCTGATGCACGCGAACAGCCGCGAGGACATCGAGCGCGCCCATACCGGCGACATCGTCGCCTTCGCCGGGCTGGAGCACACCGCGACCGGTGATACCCTCTGCGATCCGACCCGGCCGATCGTGCTGGAGCGCCTGGACGTGCCGGAGCCGGTGATCGAGATCGTCGTCGAGCCGCGCACCGAAGCCGACCGCGAGCGCATGGCCGCCGCGCTGAACCGGCTCGGCCACGAGGATCCCTCGATGCATGTCTCGGTCGACCGCGAGAGCGGCCAGACCGTCGTCCGCGGCATGGGCGAGCTTCACCTCGACATCATCGTCGACCGCATGAGGCGGGAGTTCCGCGTCGATGCCGCCGTCGGCGCGCCGAAGGTCGCCTACCGCGAGACCGTCACGCGCAAGGCCGAGGTCGACCACACCCACGCCCGCCAGCTCGGCGACCGCGCGCAGTTCGCCCGCGTCATGCTGTCGGTCGAGCCGCTCGCCCGCGGTGCCGGCTTCGTCTTCGAGAACCGGTCCAGCCTGGCGCGCGACTTCGCCGCCGGCGCCCACAAGGGCCTGGAAGCGGCCAAGGAGAGCGGGGTGGTCGCCGGGTACCCGGTGGTCGACGTCAAGGTGACGCTGACCGGCGGCGACGCCCACGACATCGACTCCTCGCCGCTGGCCTTCGAGCTGGCGGCGCGGGCGGCCTTCCGCGAGGCGATGGCCAAGGCCGCCGCCGTGCTGCTCGAACCGCTGATGCGGGTCGAAATCATTACGCCGGACGACTATATGGGCGACGTCATCGGCGATCTGAACGGTCGCCGGGGACAGATCACCGGCATGGACCAGCGCGCCAACGCGCGGATCGTCACGGGACTGGTTCCCTTGGCGGCCATGTTCGGCTATGTGAACTCCCTGCGCTCGATGAGCCAGGGCCGCGCGCAGTACAGCATGCAGTTCGACCACTATGAGCCGGTGCCACAGGCCATCGCGGACGGCGTCCGCGCCAAGGTGGCCTGAAAACCGCTGGAACGACAGAGAAACGGAGAGACCAACCCATGGCTAAGGCAAAGTTCGAGCGGAACAAGCCGCACTGCAACGTTGGCACGATCGGCCACGTGGACCACGGCAAGACGTCGCTGACGGCTGCGATCACGAAGGTGCTTGCGGAGTCGGGCGGCGCCACCTTCACCGCCTACGACCAGATCGACAAGGCGCCGGAAGAGAAGGCGCGCGGCATCACGATCTCGACGGCCCACGTCGAGTACGAGACGACCAACCGCCACTACGCGCACGTCGACTGCCCCGGCCACGCCGACTATGTGAAGAACATGATCACGGGTGCCGCGCAGATGGACGGCGCGATCCTGGTCGTGTCGGCCGCCGACGGCCCGATGCCGCAGACCCGCGAGCACATCCTTCTGGCGCGCCAGGTCGGCGTTCCGGCGCTGGTGGTGTTCATGAACAAGGTCGACATGGTCGACGATCCGGAGCTGCTGGAGCTGGTCGAGCTGGAAGTGCGCGAGCTTCTGTCGTCCTACCAGTTCCCGGGCGACGACATTCCGATCACCAAGGGCTCGGCGCTGTGCGCGCTTGAGGACCGTCAGCCTGAGATCGGCCGCGACGCCGTGCTGGCGCTGATGAAGACGGTCGACGAGTACATCCCGCAGCCGGAGCGTCCGAAGGACCGTCCGTTCCTGATGCCGATCGAGGACGTGTTCTCGATCTCGGGCCGCGGCACGGTGGTGACGGGCCGCGTCGAGCGCGGGATCATCAAGGTCGGCGACGAAGTGGAGATCGTCGGCCTGAAGGCGACGCAGAAGACGACGGTGACCGGCGTCGAGATGTTCCGCAAGCTGCTGGACTCCGGTGAGGCCGGCGACAACATCGGCGCGCTGCTGCGCGGCACCAAGCGCGAGGACGTCGAGCGCGGCCAGGTTCTGGCCAAGCCGGGTTCGATCACCCCGCACACCAAGTTCAAGGCCGAAGCCTACATCCTGACGAAGGAAGAGGGCGGCCGTCACACCCCGTTCTTCACGAACTATCGTCCGCAGTTCTACTTCCGGACGACGGACGTGACGGGCATGGTGTCGCTGCCGGAAGGCGTGGAGATGGTGATGCCGGGCGACAACGTCGCCATGGACGTCGCCCTGATCGCGCCGATCGCCATGGACGAGGGCCTGCGCTTCGCCATCCGCGAAGGCGGCCGCACCGTCGGTGCCGGCGTCGTTGCCAAGATCGTCGAGTGATGACCGCCGGCGCCCGCCGCGAGGCGGGGGCCGGACCGGTGGGGTAGGGCGGCGGGGCGACCCGCCGCCGGTTGATTGAGACGGGCCGTCTTCCCCGCGCGAGCAGGAAGGGCGGCCCGCCCGGTTCTAGCCATCGGGCGTCGGCGTTCGGGGCCGTCCGCCTGTCAACCCAGCTTCCTCCTGGCGGGGGAGATTCAGGATTGACACGCGGGCGCTGAACGCCTAGAGATTACGCCCTCTGGATTTTGGGTTGGTGGTAGGCAGCTTCGGCCTAGACGCAGCCCGAGACGAACGGCTAAGGCGCGCCCCTCGGGGGCGCGCCGTCTGCTGAACGGAACATCCCCTTCGCGCAGCCCGCGCGGGGGATGTTCTTTTTCGTATCGGCCCGTCGCATCGGTCACAGTGTCGCCCGTCGGCCCCGTTTCGGTGGATCGGCGCGCGGCCTTGCGCTGTCGGCGAAGCCCCGAAGCAAGCTCGTGGAGTTCCGGTGACGCGTCCGCGTCATCGCTAGAAGGTGCAAGGGACGTTTGGACATGGACAGCCAGAACATCCGCATCCGTCTGAAGGCGTTCGATCATCGCGTGCTCGACCAGTCGACCAGCGAGATCGTCAACACCGCCAAGCGGACCGGCGCGCGCGTGCGGGGCCCGATTCCCCTGCCGACGCACATCGAAAAGTTCACCGTGAACCGTTCGCCGCACATCGACAAGAAGTCGCGCGAGCAGTTCGAGATCCGCACCCACAAGCGCCTGCTGGACATCGTCGATCCGACGCCGCAGACCGTGGACGCGCTGATGAAGCTCGACCTCGCCGCCGGCGTCGACGTCGAGATCAAGCTCTGATTTTGGTTGGTAAGGGACCTCTCCGGTAAGCGGATGTCCCTGGTCAGGAGATAAAGAACAATGCGATCCGGTTTGATCGCGCAGAAGGTCGGCATGACCCGCGTCTTCACGGACGACGGCCAGCATGTTCCGGTCACTGTGCTGAAAGTCGACAGCTGCCAGGTCGTCGCCGTTCGTACCGAGGACAAGGATGGCTACACCGCCGTCCAGCTCGGCGCGGGCGCCATCAAGGTGAAGAACGTCAACAAGCCTGAGCGCGGGCATTTCGCCAAGGCGCGCGTGGAACCGAAGCGCAAGCTCGCCGAGTTCCGCGTCGATGCCGATGCCCTGATCGAGGTCGGTGCCGAGCTGTCGGTCGCCCACTTCGTCGCCGGCCAGTTCGTCGACGTCACCGGCACCTCCATCGGCAAGGGCTTCGCCGGCCCGATGAAGCGCTGGAACTTCGGTGGTCTGCGCGCCACGCACGGCGTGTCGGTGTCGCACCGCTCGCACGGTTCGACGGGTAACCGTCAGGATCCCGGCAAGGTCTTCAAGAACAAGAAGATGGCCGGTCATCTCGGTGACGAGAAGGTCACGGTCCTGAACCTCCAGGTCGTGGCGGTCGACGAAGAGCGTGGCCTCATCATGCTCAAGGGCGCCGTCCCCGGCGCCGAGGGCGGCTGGCTGCGCGTCCGTGACGCCATCAAGAAGAAGGCTCCGGAAGGTCTGCCGTTCCCGGCTGGCATCAAGTCCGCCCCGGCGGCTGAGGCCCCGGCCGAGACGCAGGAGTGAGCGCCATGAAGGCCACGATCAAGAACCTGAACAACGAGACCGTCGGCGAGATCGAGCTGTCGGACGCCGTGTTCGGCCTGCCGGCCCGCACCGACCTGCTGGCCCGCATGGTGAACTGGCAGCTTGCCAAGCGCCGCGGCGGCAACCACAAGACCAAGGGCATCAGCGAGATCAGCGGCACCACCAAGAAGCCGTACTCGCAGAAGGGCACCGGTCGCGCTCGCCAGGGCTCCATCCGTTCGCCGCAGTTCCGCGGCGGTGCGACCATCTTCGGGCCGGTGGTGCGCTCGCACGCCCACGACCTGACCAAGAAGGTCCGCAAGCTGGCGCTGAAGACCGCCCTGTCGGCCAAGGCCGCCGAGGGCAAGCTGGTCGTCCTGGAGGCCGCCGCCGCCGAGACGCACAAGACCAAGGAGCTGGCGGCCCGTCTCGCCACCCTCGGCCTGTCTTCGGCCCTGATCATCGATGGCGCGAACCTGGACGACAACTTCGCCAAGGCGTCGCGCAACATTCCGCTGATCGACGTGCTGCCGGAGCAGGGCGCCAACGTCTACGACATTCTCCGCCGCGATACGCTGGTCCTGACCCGCAACGCGGTCGAGCAACTGGAGGCTCGCCTGAAATGAGCAAGCAGTCGAAACCTGCGGTGAGCCAGGAGCGGATGTACGACCTGATCCTCGCTCCCGTCATCACCGAGAAGTCGACGTTGGTGTCGGAGCACAACCAGGTGACGTTCCGCGTGCCGCTCACGGCCTCCAAGCCGGAGATCAAGGCCGCCGTCGAGGGGCTCTTCAACGTCAAGGTGACCGCCGTCAACACCCTGATCTCGAAGGGCAAGACCAAGCGGTTCCGCGGCATCATCGGCCGCCGCTCGGACTTCAAGAAGGCCGTCGTGACCCTCGCCGAGGGTAACAAGATCGACGTGACCACGGGCATCTGAGCGGGAGTGTGATCCGATGGCTCTGAAGCAATACCGCCCGATTACTCCCTCGCTCCGCCAGCTGGTCATCGTCGACCGCTCGGAGCTGTGGAAGGGCAAGCCGGTCAAGACCCTCACCGAGGGCCTGACCAAGTCTGGCGGCCGCAACAACACCGGCCGCATCACCGCGCGCCGGATGGGTGGCGGTCACAAGCGCACCTACCGCCTGGTGGACTTCAAGCGTCGCAAGTTCGACGTTCCGGCCACCGTCGAGCGGCTGGAATATGATCCGAACCGCACCGCCTTCATCGCGCTGATCAAGTACCAGGACGGGACGCTGTCCTACATCCTGGCGCCGCAGCGCCTGAAGGTCGGCGACACCGTCATCTCCGGCGAGAAGGTCGACGTGAAGCCCGGCAACGCGATGCCTCTGAAGAGCATCCCGGTCGGCTCCATCGTCCACAACGTCGAGCTGAAGGCCGGCAAGGGTGGGCAGGTCGCGCGCTCCGCGGGCACCTACCTCCAGCTCGTCGGCCGTGACGGCGGCTACGCCCAGCTCAAGCTGCCCTCGGGCGAGCTGCGCGTCGTCCGCGGCGAGTGCATGGCCACCCTGGGTGCCGTGTCCAACCCGGACCAGATGAACACCAACCTCGGCAAGGCCGGCCGCAAGCGCTGGCTGGGCGTGCGTCCGTCGGTTCGTGGTGTCGCCATGAACCCGATCGACCACCCGCACGGTGGTGGTGAGGGTCGCACCTCGGGCGGCCGTCATCCGGTCACGCCGTGGGGCAAGCCCACCAAGGGCAAGAAGACGCGTCGCAACAAGAAGACGGACGGCCTGATCCTGCGCCGCCGTCATTCGAAGTAAGGAGGTCGAACGATGGCACGCTCCGTTTGGAAGGGCCCGTTCGTCGACGGCTATCTGCTGAAGAAGGCGGACAAGAGCCGGGCTTCGGGCCGCAACGAGATCATCAAGATCTGGTCGCGTCGTTCGACCATCCTGCCGCAGTTCGTCGGTCTGACGTTCGGCGTGTACAACGGTCACAAGTTCCTGCCGGTTCTGGTCACCGAGCACATGATCGGTCACAAGTTCGGCGAATTCGCTCCGACGCGCACCTTCTACGGCCACGCGGCGGACAAGAAGGCGAAGAGGAAGTAACCATGGGCAAGTCTGCCAACCCCAGCCGGGTCGCGGAGAACGAGGCCCTGGCCCGCAATCCGATGATCCGCACCAGCCCGCGGAAGCTCAACCTCGTCGCCCAGCTCATCCGGAACATGGATGCCAGCCGCGCCGTCGCCGAGCTGACCTTCTCCAAGCGCCGCATCGCCGGCGAGGTGAAGAAGGTCCTGCAGGCCGCGATCGCGAACGCCGAGAACAACCACCAGCTCGACGTCGACCGTCTGTACGTGTCGTCGGCGACGGTCGGTCGCGCTCTGGTGATGAAGCGCTTCCACGCCCGTGCCCGCGGCCGCGGCGCCCGGGTCGAGAAGCTGTTCAGCAACCTGACGATCATCGTCCGCGAGCGTGAGACCGCCGCTGCCGAGGGGGCCGAGTAAGATGGGTCAGAAAGTCAATCCGATCGGGCTGCGCCTCGGCATCAACCGCACCTGGGACAGCCGTTGGTTCGCCAAGCGCGACTACGCCAACATGCTGCACCAGGACCTGAAGCTGCGCGGCTACCTGCAGGGCCGCCTGCAGCAGGCCGGCTGCTCGCGCGTCGTGATCGAGCGTCCCGCCAAGAAGGCCCGCGTCACCATCCACTCGGCCCGTCCGGGCGTGGTGATCGGCAAGAAGGGCGCGGACATCGAGAAGCTGCGCGTCGAGCTGGCCAAGATGACCGGCGCCGAGGTGAGCCTGAACATCGTCGAGATCCGCAAGCCGGAGATCGACGCCCGCCTCATCGCCGAGAACATCGCCAGCCAGCTGGAGCGCCGCGTGGCGTTCCGCCGCGCCATGAAGCGCGCCGTGCAGTCCGCCATGCGCCTGGGCGCCCAGGGCATCCGGATCAACTGCTCGGGCCGTCTCGGCGGTGCGGAAATCGCCCGCATGGAGTGGTACCGCGAGGGCCGCGTTCCGCTGCACACCCTGCGCGCCGACATCGACTACGGTGTGGGCACCGCCAAGACCACCTACGGCACCTGCGGTGTCAAGGTGTGGGTGTTCAAGGGCGAGATCATGGCTCACGACCCGATGGCGCAGGACAAGCGCATGGGGACCGAGCCGGTGTCGACCGACGGCGAGCCGCGCCGCGATCGTCACGACCGCCGCGACCGTCGCGAGCGCTCCGAGCGCTCCGACCGCGAGTAAGGGGGCCGAGCGATGCTTTCTCCGAAGCGTACGAAATTCCGCAAGGCCCACAAGGGCCGCATCCACGGCAACGCGAAGGGCGGCACCGCGCTGAACTTCGGCTCCTTCGGCCTGAAGGCCCTGGAGCCGGAGCGCATCACCGCCCGGCAGATCGAGGCGGCCCGCCGCGCGATCACCCGTGCGATGAAGCGTCAGGGCCGCGTCTGGATCCGGGTGTTCCCGGACCTGCCCGTCTCCACCAAGCCTGCCGAAGTCCGCATGGGTTCCGGTAAGGGTTCGCCGGAGTACTGGGCGGCCCGCGTCAAGCCCGGCCGCATCCTGTTTGAACTGGACGGCGTGCCGGCGGATGTGGCAAAAACCGCCTTCGCTCTGGCGGCCGCGAAGCTGCCGATCAAGGTGAAGCTGGTGACCCGCCTGGGCGGTGTCGAGGAGACCGCGGCATGAAGGCCGTAGACATTCGTGCGAAGAGCGCGGACGAGCTGAACGATCAGCTCCTCCAGCTCAAGAAGGAACAGTTCAACCTGCGTTTCCAGAAGGCCTCCGGCCAGTTGGAGAACACCGCGCGGGTGAACACGGTGCGCCGCGACATCGCCCGCATCAAGACCATCCTCGGCGAGCGTGCCCGCTCCGCCGACGCCGGCAAGTAAGGGGGATCATCATGCCTCGCCGCGTTCTGCAGGGCACGGTGGTCAGCGACAAGTGCGACAAGACCGTTACGGTTCTTGTCGAGCGCCGCGTCATGCACCCCGTGTACAAGAAGTTCATTCGTCAGTCGAAGAAGTACGCCGCCCACGACGAGGGCAACCAGTACAAGGTCGGCGATACCGTTTCGATCATCGAATGCCGTCCGATCTCCAAGTCGAAGCGCTGGACGGTCGTGACGGAGTCCGCCGCCGATAGCGGCGCCGCGTGATAACGAAAGGTCATAAACCATGATCCAGATGCAAACCAACCTGGAAGTCGCCGATAACAGCGGGGCGCGCCGGGTGCAGTGCATCAAGGTGCTTGGCGGGTCCAAGCGGAAGGTCGCGACCGTGGGCGATGTCATCGTCGTCTCGGTCAAGGAGGCCATTCCGAAGGGCCGCGTCAAGAAGGGCGACGTGCATCGCGCCGTCATCGTCCGCACCGCGAAGGAACTGCGTCGGGAGGACGGGTCGGCGATCCGTTTCGACCGGAACGCCGCCGTGCTCATCAACAAGCAGGGTGAGCCGATCGGCACCCGTATCTTCGGGCCGGTCACTCGTGAGCTTCGTGGCAAGAAGTTCATGAAGATCATCTCGCTGGCGCCGGAGGTGCTGTGATGGCCGCCAAGATCAAGACCAAGGACAAGGTCGTCGTCCTGACCGGCAAGGACAAGGGCAAGACCGGCGAGGTGCTGAAGGTTCTCCCCAAGGAGAACCGCGCGGTTGTCCAGGGCGTGAACGTGGTGAAGAAGCACCAGCGTGCCAGCGCCCGCTCGCAGGGTGGTATCGTTGAGTTCGAGGCGCCGATCGACGTCTCGAACCTGGCTCATGTCGACCCCAAGGACGGCAAGCCGACTCGCGTCGGTTTCAAGGTCCTTGAGGATGGCCGCAAGGTGCGTGTCGCCAAGCGGTCCGGCGAAGTCATCGACCTGTGAGGACCGGGACATGGCCGCACGTCTGAAAGAAATTTACGAATCCAAGATCCGTGCCGCTCTGAAGTCGGAGTTCGACTACAAGAACGACATGGAAGTTCCGCGGATCGAGAAGATCGTGATCAACATGGGTGTCGGCGAGGCTGTCGCCGACTCCAAGAAGATCCAGCTCGCCGTGGCCGAAATGGCCGCCATCACCGGCCAGAAGCCGGTGGTGACTAAGTCGCGCAAGTCGATCGCCCAGTTCAAGCTGCGCGAAGGCATGGCGATCGGCTGCAAGGTCACGCTCCGCCGCGACCGCATGTACGAGTTCCTGGACCGTCTGGTGACGATCGCGCTCCCGCGCGTCCGCGACTTCCGCGGCATCCCGGGGAACAGCTTCGATGGCCGTGGCAACTATGCCATGGGCGTCAAGGAGCAGATCATTTTCCCGGAGATCGATTACGACAAGATCGATCAGATCCGCGGCATGGACATCATCATCGTCACTTCGGCGAAGACCGACAAGGAAGCCAAGGCGCTCCTTAAGGGCTTCGACATGCCGTTCGTGAGCTGAGGCTGGAGCACGACCATGGCTAAGACCAGTGCCATCGAAAAGAACAAGCGTCGCGCCAAGCTGGCCAAGCAGTACGCGAACAAGCGTGCCCGGCTGAAGGCGATCGCCAACGACAAGACCCTCCCGCAGGAAGAGCAGTTCGCCGCCCGCCTGAAGCTGGCCGAACTGCCGCGCAACTCGTCGAAGGTGCGCATCCGCAACCGCTGCGAAATGACCGGGCGTCCGCGCGCGTTCTATCGCAAGTTCAAGCTGTCCCGCGTCACCCTCCGTGAACTGGCCTCCACCGGCCAGATTCCCGGCATGGTGAAGTCGAGCTGGTAAGGAGGGTCCGAGAATGTCTTTGAGCGATCCGCTCGGCGATATGCTGACCCGTATCCGCAACGGTCAGCACGCCCGTATGTCCGTTGTGGTGTCCCCGGCGTCGAAGCTGCGCATCAATGTCCTGGAAGTGCTGAAGCGCGAAGGCTTCATCCGCGGCTGGTCCGAGGAAGAGCTGCGCCCCGGCATCAAGAACCTGAAGATCGAGCTGAAGTACAACGAAGGCGAGCCTGTCATCAAGCAGATCGCCCGTGTGTCGAAGCCCGGCCGTCGCGTCTACTCGAAGATCGCCGACCTGCCCCGTTTCTATAACGGCCTCGGTCTGTCGATCCTGTCGACCCCGCGCGGCGTGATGTCGGACAACGAGGCCCGCGCCGCCAACGTCGGCGGTGAAGTCCTCTGCCGCGTGTTCTAAGGGGGATTGGCAGATGTCGCGCATTGGCAAGCATCCCGTGCCGGTTCCGGCTGGCGTCGACGTGAAGGTCGACGGCCAGCAGGTGACGGCCAAGGGCAAGCTGGGGCAACTCAGCCTGACCCTGATCGACGACATCACCGCCTCGCTGGAAGACGGCAAGGTGGTGGTGAAGCCGGCAAACGACAGCAAGCGCGCCCGCACCATGTGGGCGACCTCGCGCACCCTGATCAACAACATGGTCACGGGTGTCAGCCAGGGCTACACCATCAACCTCGAGATCAACGGCGTGGGTTACCGCGCGGCCGTGCAGGGCAAGGAGCTGGTCATGCAGCTCGGCTTCTCGCACGACGTGAAGTACCCGATCCCGGAAGGCATCTCGATCAAGTGCGACAAGCCGACGGCCATCTCGGTCAGCGGCTACGACAAGCACAAGGTCGGCCAGGTTGCCGCCGAGATCCGCGGTTGGAAGAAGCCGGAGCCCTACAAGGGCAAGGGCATCAAGTACGAGACCGAAACCGTCCTGCGCAAGGAAGGTAAGAAGAAGTAACCGCCATGCTGAAGCCAAAGCAACTCCACGAGCGCCGCAAGCAGCGCGTGCGCGCGCAGATTGCCAACAAGGCCGGCGGGCGCGTTCGCCTCTCGGTCTTCCGGTCCAATCTGCACATCTACGCCCAGATCATCGACGACGAAAACGGCAAGACGCTCGCGTCGGCCTCGTCGCTGGAGAAGGAGCTGCGCGAGCAGCTCAAGCACGGCGGCAACGTCGAGGCGGCCAAGCGCATCGGCGGCCTGATCGCCGAGCGTGCCAAGGCGGCTGGGGTCACCGAGGTCGTGTTCGACCGCGGTGGGTACATTTACCATGGCCGGGTCAAGGCCCTGGCCGACGCCGCCCGCGAGGGCGGGCTGTCGTTCTAAGGAGGCCCGGAAATGGCACGTGAACGTGGGGAGCGGGACAACCGCGACCGCCAGCCGCGCGAGCGGGAAGAGAGCGAGCTGATCGAAAAGCTCGTCGGCATCAACCGCGTCGCCAAGGTCGTCAAGGGTGGCCGTCGCTTCGGCTTCGCCGCCCTGGTGGTCGTCGGTGACGGCAAGGGCCGCGTCGGCGTCGGTTCGGGCAAGGCCCGCGAGGTCCCGGAAGCCATCCGCAAGGCGACCGACCAGGCCAAGCGCGGCATGATCCGCGTCCCGCTGCGCGAGGGCCGCACTCTGCACCACGACACCAACGGTCACTTCGGTGCCGGCAAGGTCGTGCTGCGGGCGGCTCCGGCCGGTACCGGCATCATCGCCGGTGGTCCGATGCGCGCGATCTTCGAGGCTCTCGGCGTCGCTGACGTCGTGACCAAGTCGATCGGCACCTCGAACCCGCACAACATGATCAAGGCGACCTTCGACGCCCTGTCGCAGGTCACCAGCCCGCGGTCCGTCGCGGCTCGCCGTGGTCGTCGCGTCAGCGACATCCTCGGCCGCCGCGAGGCCGGCGCCGGACAGGAGGCCTGATCATGGCTGACAAGAAGACCGTCGTCGTGACCCAGATCGGCAGCCCGATCGGCCGCAAGCACGACCAGCGCGAGACGCTGGTCGGTCTGGGTCTCAACAAGCTGCACCGGACCCGCGAGCTGGAGGACACTCCGGCCGTGCGGGGCATGATCGCCAAGGTCGCGCACCTGGTCCGCGTCGAGAACGAGGGCTGAGATCATGACCAAGCTGAATGACCTGCGTGACAACGCCGGTGCCCGCAAGGCGCGCATGCGCGTCGGCCGCGGTATCGGCTCCGGCAAGGGCAAGACCGGCGGCCGTGGCGTGAAGGGTCAGACCTCGCGTACGGGCGTCGCGATCAACGGCTTCGAAGGCGGGCAGATGCCTCTGCACCGCCGCCTGCCGAAGCGCGGCTTCCGGAACATCTTCGCCAAGGAGTATTCGGTGGTCAATCTGGGCATGATCCAGAAGGCCATCGACGCCGGCAAGCTCAATGCCGGCGAGACGATCGACGCCGCGGCGCTCAACGCGGCCGGCGTCACCGGCCGGGTGAAGAAGGACGGCGTCCGCCTGCTGGCCAAGGGCGAGCTGACCGCGAAGGTTTCCTTCACGGTCGCCGGCGCGTCCAAGTCGGCCATCGAGGCCGTCGAGAAGGCGGGCGGCAGCGTGACGCTGACCGCGCCCGCCGCCGAAGCCGCCGAGTGATGTGACCCGCCGGCTCCCGGCCTTGCGCCGGGACCGGTTCGGCACTAAAAAAGCGAAGTCGCGAGGGGCGGCCTGCGTTGCGCAGTGCCGCCCCGTTCGCGCTTACGGGACAGGGATTGGACCATGGCATCAGCGGCCGAGCAGCTTGCCGCCAACATCAATTTCGGGGCTTTCTCCAAGGCGACCGAGCTGAAAAAGCGGATTTGGTTCACCTTGGCGGCCCTGATCGTCTACCGGCTGGGCACCTACATCCCGCTGCCGGGCATCGACCCGCACATCCTGCAGGACGTGTTCAAGCAGCAGGGTTCCGGCATCCTCGGCATGTTCGACATGCTGGCCGGCGGTGCGCTCCACCGCATGACCATCTTCGCCCTCAACATCATGCCGTACATCTCGGCGTCGATCATCGTGCAGTTGCTGACTGCCGTGTCGCCGCAGATGGAGGCGATGAAGAAGGAGGGTGAGGCCGGCCGCAAGAAGCTGAACCAGTACACCCGCTTCGGCACCGTCGTGCTGGCGACCGTACAGGCCTACGGCCTCGCGGTGGGGCTGGAGTCGATGCGCGGCTCGACCGGCGCCGCGGTGATCGACCCCGGCATGTTCTTCCGGATCGCCACGGTCATCACGCTGGTCGGCGGCACGATGTTCCTGATGTGGCTGGGCGAGCAGATCACCGCCCGCGGCATCGGCAACGGCACCTCGCTGATCATCTTCGCCGGCATCGTCGCGGAACTGCCGCGGGCGCTGGTCAACACGCTGGAACTCGGGCGCCAGGGCGCGCTGTCGACGGTCTTCATCGTCTTCATGCTGCTGATGGCGGTGGCCGTCGTGTTCTTCATCGTCTTCATGGAGCGCGCGCAGCGTCGCCTGCTGGTGCAGTACCCGAAGCGCCAGGTCGGCAACCGCGTGTTCGGGGGCGAAGCGTCTCACCTGCCGCTGAAGATGAACACTGCCGGCGTCATCCCGCCGATCTTCGCCTCGTCTCTGCTGCTGCTGCCGCTGACCGCGGTCGGCTTCGCCGGCGGCGAAGGGCCGGAGTGGCTGCAGGCCGTGTCGCGCTACGTCGCGCATGGGACGCCGCTGTACATGCTGCTGTATGCAGCGATGATCGTGTTCTTCTGCTTCTTCTATACCGCGATCGTCTTCAATCCGACCGAGACCGCCGACAATCTGCGCAAGTATGGTGGCTTCATCCCCGGCATCCGACCGGGCAAGAACACTGCCGATCACATCGACTATGTGCTGACGCGGCTGACGGTCATTGGCTCCGCCTACCTTGTGGCGGTTTGTCTCCTCCCCGAAATCCTGATATCCCAGCATTCGGTTCCGTTCTATTTTGGCGGCACCAGCCTGCTGATCGTGGTCACCGTCACGATGGACACGGTCGCGCAGATTCACTCCCATCTGCTGGCCCACCAGTATGAGGGATTGATCAAGAAATCGAAGCTTCGGGGGAGAAAGTAATGAACCTCATACTGCTCGGTCCGCCGGGCGCCGGGAAGGGGACCCAGGCGCGCCGTCTGGAAGACACGCGCGGGCTCGTGCAGCTGTCGACCGGCGACATGCTCCGCGCCATGGTCGCGGAAGGCGGGCCGCTCGGGCAGCAGGCGAAGGAGATCATGGCCGCCGGCAAGCTGATGCCGGACGAGCTGATGGTCAGCATGATCGCCGAGCGCATTTCGAAGCCCGACGTCAAGAACGGCTTCATCCTCGACGGGTTCCCGCGCACGGTCGCGCAGGCCGAGGCGCTCGACGCCATGCTGGCCGAAAAGGGGCTGAAGCTGGATCATGTGATCGAGATGCGGGTCGTCGACGACGTCCTGGTCGAGCGCATCACCGGCCGATACACCTGTGCCAAGTGCGGCAAGGGCTACCACGACGTCTTCGAGAAGCCGAAGGTGGCCGGGGTCTGCGACGCCTGCGGCAGCACCGAGTTCAAGCGGCGCGCCGACGACAACGCCGAGACGGTGACCACCCGCCTCGCCCAGTACCATCAGCAGACCGCGCCGATCCTGCCCTACTACCAGGGCCGTGGCGTCCTGAAAATGGTGGACGGCATGGCCGAGATCGATGAGGTCACCAAGCAGATCGAGGCGATCCTCGTAAGCTGACCGGTCGGGCTGATCGCAACGCTAGACGGCCGCGGCGTCCGGAAGGAGGCCGCGGCCGTTTGCGTTTTCCTGGATTGGTCGCGGGCGTCGGGCGCCGGCTTCAGACAGGAGCGTCACATACGGGCATCAGTCGCCTTGGCGGACCGGCGGCGCGGCCGTAGCCGCGGCGGCCTGCGCGGCCGGCTCCTCGGTCATGGTGCGGTAGCGCGCGAGGATCCAGCCGAGATGGGCGTTCACCGCGTCGGCCGCGGCGTTCGGGTCGCGCCGGGCGATGGCCTGATGGATGGCGCGGTGATGCTCGATCATCAGCGCCTCGTGGTTCTCCATGTAGGGCTCGGTGTGGTTGAGCTCGACCATGTTGCCGAGGATGTCGCGGATCGTCGACAACAGGTGCAGGTAGACCGGGCTGCCGGACGCCTGGGCGACGGCGACGTGGAAATCCATGTCGTCGGCACCGCGCCCGCCATCGCGGTCCGTCTCGCTCATTGCCGCCAGGATGCGGCCGATGGTTTCGATCTGCTCGGGTGCGGCCCGCTCGGCGGCCCGGCGGGCGGCCCAGCTTTCGAGCGCCATGCGGATCTCCACCAAGTCGCACAGATTTTGGCGCGTGCTGCGCACCATGGCGGTCAAGGCGCCGTCCATGACCCCCGCCGAGGAAACGACGCGGGTGCCACCCCCCTGGACCGCCGTCAGGAAGCCCTGGGTCTTCAGTTTCTGCAAGGCGGCGCGCACGGAGACGCGGCTGACGTGCAACTGTTCGGCGAGCTGCCGCTCGCCCGGCAGCCGCTCGCCCGGCACCAGCTCGCCGCGCGCGATGCGGTCGAGAAGCTGCTGGGCCACCCACTCCGAAATGCGCTGCGAGGAGGAGGGGACATGAGCGCTGTCGTCAGTGCCGGGCACGGGGATCTTCCCTCTGGTCAGAAGCATGTCTTGGACGGTTCGGTGTATCGCTACCGGTAACGGTCGCCGCCGGCCGGGTCAATGGCGTGGCGGGACGCCGCGTCACCTTGCCCACGGGGTGGAAAAGCGGGCGGCGGCGTTCGGCCGTCAGCCCTTGGAAGTCAGCCCTTGGACGTCAGCGGCTGCCGCGCCGCGCCAGAAGGACACCGAGCAGGATCACCGCGGCGCCGGCCGCCTGCAAGCTTCCCAACGGCTCGCCCAGCAGCATCCAGGCGAGCACGGCCGCCGCCGCCGGCTGGAGCAGCAGGCTGACCGACGAGAAGGAGGCGGGAAGGTGGGCGAGCGCATAGGCGATCAGGCTCTGGCCACCCGCGTGGCTGACCAGCGCCAGGCCGGCCAGCACGAGCCAGCCCGCCGCCGTCGTCGGCAGGATCGGCTCTCCGGCCGCCAGGCTGATCGGCAGCAGCACCGCGGCGGTGATCACCGCCGTCCAGGTCATGATCGTTGCGGTGGAGAAGGTGGCGCGCAGGCGCCCGACGGTCAGGATGTAGCCGCCATAGAACATGGCCGCCAGTAGCGCGAGCGCATCGCCGAACAGATGGTCGGCGTTGAGCTGGAAGCTCTGCCCCATCAGCACCATCGCGCCGGCCAGTGCCAGCAGCATGCCGACCACGAAACGCCCGGTGAGACGCTCCTTGAACAGCAGCCACGCGGCCGGGGCGACGAAGATCGGCGCGAAGTTGGCGAGCAGCGTGGAATTCGCGACCGAGGTGTAGTGGATCGAGATGTGCCACACCGCGAGGTCGCCGGCGAAGCACAGTCCCGCCAGGGTCAGGCGGGCGTAATCGGTTGCCGAGGTCGGCCGCCGGCTGCCGCTCCTGATGTCGCTGCCCATCCACAGGCCCAGCACCGAAACGGCCAGGGCCACGCGCCAGAAGCCGGTGGCGACCGGCCCGACCTCCGAAAGGCGGACGAAGATCGGGGCGAACGCGATTCCGAGCGCCCCGAGCGGCAGCGCGATCAAGGCGATACGCTGGCTTCGGGACGCGTCGTCGGCGGTGATGGCGGCTGCATCGGGCATGGTGCCGCTTATATCCGCGGACTGTCCGTCGGGCCAGCGGTGCGCGCATCATGGCTGCCGTGCGCACCCTCCCGACAGCAGGGCGGTCCATCCACCCCGGCCGCCCGCGTCAGTTCAACGGCGGCTCATGCGGCGCACCGACACGGCCTCGTCGTCCTCCATGCTGTATCCGTCGTAATGGACCGGGCAGCGGCCGTCCTTGCGCAGGGTACCCTTCACCGTCGCGAGGTATGTCTCGCCCTTCCAGCGAACCTTGACCAGCGTGCCCGGCTGGCACAGCGATTCCGCGGTCTCGGGGGCTTCGGCGACGGCGGTGCCAGCCGGCGCGCCGGAGGGTGGGATCGCGGCTGCCGGCGGGACCGGGCTGAGCGCCGGGCGCGGGGTGGCGGCCGGCACCTCCTTGTCGCAGAAGGCCGTGCAGACCTGCGTGGCGCTCACCCGCCCGCCACAGGCGCCGCCGAAGCAGTCGCGGTAATCGGCGTCGCACCGCGCTTCGCAACTGCTGCTGCCGCAGGACGACGAGTGGTCGAAATCGCTGATCGACTTCTTGATCGGCGCCTTCTCGGCTTTCCGGGTGGCGACATAGGCCTGGTAGTCGTAGCGGGCGCGGGCACGCGCATCGCTGACGCAGGCCTGTTCGGCCAGCCCGCAATTCTGACGGCAGAGGCTGCGGTTCTGCTGGCATTGGCTGACGCACAGGCGCCCTTCCGGCGAGGCCGGCGGGGTGAGGCTGTACTGGGTCTCGTAGACGGGGCCGCAGGCGCTCAGGAGCGCCAGGGCGGCCAGACACAGAAGCAGCAGGCGGCTCATGCGGAATCTCGTCCCGGTGGGTGGTGTGCACGGCGGCGTGGAGGCGGATCCTACCAGCTTGCCCGTCGAGCTACCACCATCGGCGAAGCTTCCGCCGTGCCCCGGGGCTGGGCTAGTGTGGCGCATGGTTTCCTCATCTCCCGATCACCCGTCTCCGCCTGACCGGGGCCACCGCCCGGACGGCCCGGACAGCCCGGACAGCAAGGGCGGCCCGGTGGAGCGCAGCCAGCCGCTTACGGCGCCGGTGCCGGCGCCGCAGGCCGCCGCTCCGCTGCTCGGCCCCGACGATCCGCCGCCCGCGACCATCCTGAACCCGGAGGCCGCCGGTGCGCTGCTGCTGGTGTGCGACCATGCCATGCGCGCGATCCCCCGCCGGCTGGGCGACCTCGGCCTGCCCGAGGAGCAGCTCTGCCGCCACATCGCCTACGACATCGGCGCCGCCGAACTGACGAAGCGCCTGGCCGCCCGCTTCCGGGCGACGGCGGTGCTGTCCGGCTATTCGCGGCTGGTCATCGATCCGAACCGGGCGCTGGACGACCCGACCGCCATTCCGGTGGTCAGCGATGACGTCGTCATTCCCGGCAACCGCGCGCTCGATGCCGCGGCCGCGGCCGAACGCGTCGAGGCGATCTTCCGTCCCTACCACAAGGCGGTGGCCGGCGCCCTGGCGGCGATCCGTGCGCGCGGGCAGGTGCCGGTCGTGCTGTCGGTGCACAGCTTCACCCCGGCCATGCGCGGCGTGGCGCGCCCCTGGCATATCGGCGTCCTGTGGGACAACGACCCGCGCCTGCCCGTGCCGCTGATCGAGGCGCTGCGCGCCGACGGGCGCTGGTGCGTCGGCGACAACCAGCCCTATTCGGGCCGCGGCACCCTGGGGGGCACGGTGGAAACCCACGCGACGCCGGCCGGCTATCCCAACGCGCTGCTGGAAGTGCGCCAGGACCTGATCGCGGCGCCGGAAGGCGTCGACCTCTGGGCCGGCGTGATCGGCGATGCGCTGGAGCCGCTGCTCGGCGACCCTTCCCTGGCGGCCATCCGCCATTACCCGCGGGCCTGACTGCCATGGAACCGTCCGTTACCGAGCCGTCCTTCACGCTGGGGCTGGAGGAGGAATATCTGCTGGTGGACCGCGGCACGCGCGATATTGTGCCCAGCCCCCCCGACGAGATGCTGAAGGCCTGCCAGGAGCAGGCGCCCGGCCGGATCCATCCGGAGTTCCTGCGCTGCCAGATCGAGGTGGGGACGCCGGTCTGCCGGACGATGGCCGAGGCGCGTGGTGAATTGGCGGCATTGCGCGCCACGGTGGCCGGGGTGGCCGGCCGTTACGGGCTGGCGCCGATCGCGGCATCCACCCATCCCTTCGCGGCTTGGGAGCCGCAGAAGCACACCAACGGCGACCGCTACAACATGCTGGCGCGCGACCTGGGTGCGCCGGCCCGGCGCCTGATGATCTGCGGCATGCATGTCCATGTCGGGATCGAGGACGATGACCTGCGCATCGATCTGATGAACCAGGTCCGCTATTTCCTGCCGCATCTGCTGGCGCTCTCCACCTCTTCGCCCTTCTGGCGCGGCCGGGACATGGAGCGGCGGTCCTACCGGCTGAGCGTCTGGCACGAACTGCCGCGCACCGGCATGCCGGCGGGGTTCCAGAGCTATGGCGAATACCAGCAGCATGTGGCGGTGCTGGTGAATGCCGGCGTGATCGAGGATGCCACCAAGCTGTGGTGGGACATCCGGCCCTCCTCGCGCTTCCCGACGCTGGAGATGCGCATCACCGACATCTGCACCCGCCTCGATGATGCGCTGACGGTCGCGGCGCTGTACCGCTGCCTGCTGCGCATGCTGTGGCGGCTGAAGACGCGCAACGTCACCTGGCGGCCCTACAAGAACCTGCTGATCGAGGAGAACCGCTGGCGTGCCCAGCGCTATGGGCTCGACAGTGGGCTGGTGGACTTCGGCCAGGGCCGCATCGTCCCCTACGCCGACCTGCTGGACGAGATCATCGACCTGACGCGCGAGGATGCCGAGCATTTCGGCTGCGCCGCCGAAGTCGAACAGGCCCGCGACATCATCGGGCGCGGCACCAGCGCGCACCGCCAGATCGAGATCTTCAACGCGGCGCTCGCCGAGGGAGCCGGCGAGGAGGAGGCGCTGCGGCGCGTGGTCGACTGGCTGGTGGAGGAGACCATGGTCGGGGTCGAGGCCGGGGCCAAGCCCTCGCGGTCCTGACGCGCCGGAAGCCCGGGTCCTTCACCCCGTCCGTGCATCCAGGTCCAGCATCAGCCCGGCCGCCAGGCGCAGCAGGTCGCGCTCGGTGGGGGACAGGGTGGCGAGGGCGCTGCGCAGCCATTCGTCCCGCCGCCGCGCCTCTTCGCGCAGCAACGCCGTCCCGTCCTCCGTCAACCGGACCAGAACCTGCCGCCGGTCGGCCGGATCGGCGCTGCGGCTGATGAATCCCTTCTCCTCCAGCGCGGCCAGCACCCGCGTCAGCGATTGCGGTTGCATGTGCTCCTCGATTGCGAGGGCGGACGGCGTGCGCGCGCCGCCGCGGTGCAGCCGGGCCAGCACGCTCAGGCCGGCTAGGCTGACCGGTCCCTCCTGGGGATCCCCCTGTGACTTTCCTGCCTGCCGCAATCGGCGCGACAGCGTCCCGACCGCCTGCCGCAGCAGGCTGGCGGTTTCGGCATCCCTGGATGACGGATCGTTCATAAGCGCATGTTTATGATATCGGTTCCGCGCGATCAACAGGATTTGCGCGGGGTCTGGAATCCGGCGGCGATGATTGTAATCATATGCGTATGGATTACCGGATCGGGGGCTGGCGATGGAAAGGACCGGTCACAGGAACGCGGGTGGCAGCCCGGCGGCGGGTCCGCCCGGCGCGGCACCCGGTCGGACACTGCTGCCGGCGCGGGTCCTGCTGGCTTGCTTCCTGCGCTTGGGCCTGCGGAGCCTGCGCTGCGATCCGGTGGCCGCGATGGAGGAGGACCTGCTGGTCCGGCGGCGCTGGCTGTCGGAGCCGGGTTTCCGCAGCCTGCGTGCCTATGGCCGGGTGGCTCCCGGGGTGCCGGCCCTGTCCCTCGCGATCGCCCTCGGCCGCCATCTCGGCGGCATGCGCGGGGCGATCGCGGCGGCGGTCGGCATGATCGCGGCGCCGGCGGCGGCGGCGCTGACCGTCGGCATCCTGTTTGTGCTGGGCCGGCAGGGACTTGCCCGATGGATGCCGGCGGCGACGGTGGATCATGTGGTGGCTGCGGCGGGGACCGGCGCAGCCGCGGCGAGCGCGGGGATCGCCGTGGCCGCCGGGCTGGGCGGCCTGTACCGGATCGGGCCGACCCCCGGTGCCGTCCTGACGGCCCTTTTCATGATCGTGGCCCTCCTGCTCTGGCGATGGCCGCTCGTTGCCGTGGTGGCGGTGGCCCTGCCGTTCAGCCTCGCGGTCACCCGGCGGCGCGACGGCAAGGGAGGCGGCCATGGGCGAGCCGGCGGATGACGTCCGGCACGATGTCGCCGTAGGGCTGGATCTGGCGGCGGTGCTGGCGCTGGTGTCGTTGTTCTCGATCGGCGGCGGGCCGAGGATGATGGCGCCGCTGTCGCATGAGCTGGTGGGCGTCCATGGCTGGATGACCGGGCCGATGGTGACGCAACTCTACGGCTTCAGCCGCTTTCTGCCCGGTGCCGGCGGTCTTGTCCTGCTGGCGGGGATGATCGGCTGGAATGTCGCGGGGTCGTTCGCCGCCGCCGCGATGCCCTTGGCCGTGCTGCTGCCGGCCGGCGTCGCGGCTTTCCTGCTGCTTCCGTCCTGGCACGCGCGCGTTCCTCCGGCGTGGAGGGCCGGCCTCCTGCGGGCGGTTGCGCCGGTATCGGCCGGCCAGGGGGTAGCCGGCGGACTGGCCATTCTCCAGCTTGCCGGGCAATCCGGCCGGGCGGCGATCGCCCTTGCCCTGCTGGCCGCAGCCGCCCGTTCCGCCGGGATGCCGGCTCCCCTGGTGCTGGCGGCCGGCGGGGCCGCCGGGGTGTGGCTGTTCCCGGGACTGTGACGATCACTGCCGCCTTGACGTGCGCGTCATGTCTCCATACGCTTCCGCACCGTCAATACCGCTCGATCGCGGGTTGAACAGGGCTGGCAAATAAAAAGCACAAGAACGAGGGCCGCTCCATGCAAGCGGCCCTCTTCCGTCCGGACGGCGGGAGCAACCACCAAGGGGAGGGGGAGCATGGCCGGAGCCAAGTTCCTGAAGTTCGACACGCAGACCCTGCATGCGGGCCAGCGGCCCGATCCGGCGACCGGTGCCCGCGCGGTGCCGATCCACCTGACATCCTCCTATGTCTTCGAGAATGTCGACCAGGCGGCGGCGCTGTTCAACCTCGAACGGCCGGGCCACATCTATTCCCGCATCTCCAATCCCACCGTCGCGGTGCTGGAGGAGCGGCTGGCGACGCTGGAAGGCGGGGTCGGGGCGGTCTGCACCGCCAGCGGCCAGGCGGCGCTGACGCTCGCCATCATGACGCTGATGGGAACCGGCGGGCATATCGTCGCCTCGGCGTCGATCTACGGCGGCAGCCGCAACCTGCTGGCCTACACGCTGCCGCGCTTCGGCATCACCACGACCTTCGTCAACCCGCGTGACCTCGACGGCATCCGCGCGGCGATCCGCCCCGAAACCCGGCTTGTCTTCGGCGAGGTGCTGGGCAATCCGGGGCTGGAGGTGCTGGACGTGCCCAGCGTCGCGGCCATCGCCCATGACGCCGGCATCCCGCTGCTGATCGATTCCACCTTCACCACGCCCTATCTGTGCCGGCCCTTCGACCATGGCGCCGACCTCGTCATGCATTCCTGCACCAAATGGCTGGGCGGGCACGGCACCGCGATCGGCGGCGTGGTGGTCGACGGCGGCCGGTTCGACTGGGAGGCCTCCGGCAAGTTCCCGACCCTGACCGAGCCCTACGCCGGCTACCACGGCATCGACTTCGCCGAGGAATACGGGCCGGCCGCCTTCGTCATGCGCGCCCGTGCCGAGGGATTGCGTGACTTCGGCGCCTGCATGAGCCCGATGAACGCCTTCCAGATCCTGCAGGGGGTGGAAACGCTGCCGCTGCGGATGAGGGGACACATCCACAACACCCGCAAGATCGTCGGATTCCTGGAAGAGGAACTGTATTCCGAAAAGGGTGCGGTCGCCTGGGTGTCCTACCCGGAACTGGCCGACCATCCCGACCATGCGCTGGCCGCCCGGCTGCTGCCGCACGGCGCCGGCTCCATCATCTCCTTCGGCATCCGCGGGGGCGGGGGCGGGGACGGCGGCCGCGAGGCCGGGCGCCGCTTCATCGAGGCGCTGACCCTCTTCTCGCACCTGGCCAACGTCGGCGACGCCAAGTCGCTGGTGATCCACCCCGCCAGCACCACCCACGCCCAGCTCGACGCCGAGGCGCTGGCTGCCGCCGGGGTCGGCGAGGACATGATCCGGCTGTCGATCGGTCTCGAGGATTGCGGCGACCTTGTCGACGATCTGAAGCAGGCGCTGCGCGCCGCCACCAGGGGCTGAGGGCGCGCCATGCCGCTGACCGACCTGACCGACCTGACCGTCCGGGGCGTTCCCGTCTTCGTCCACACCGGCGGCCGGCCGCTCGACCCGGCCCGGCCCGCCGTGGTGCTGATCCACGGCGCCGGCATGGACCATGGCGTCTGGAGCCTGCAAAGCCGCTACCTCGCCCATCACGGCCGCTCGGTGCTGGCCGTCGACCTGCCCGGGCATGGCCGTTCCGGCGGCGAACCGCTGGGCAGCATCGCCGAGATCGCCGACTGGGTCGTCGCGCTGCTCGACGCCGTCGGGCTGGAGCGTGCGGCGCTGGCCGGCCATTCCATGGGGGCACTGGCGGCGCTGGACGCCGCCGCCCGCCATGGCGGCCGGGTGGAGGCGATCGCCCTGCTGGGCGTGGCGGAGCGGATGCCGGTCCATCCCGACCTGCTGGCCGCCGCCCGCGCCGGCGACCCGTCGGCCATCGACCTGGTGATCGGCTGGGGCCATGGCCCGCGCGGCCACGGCGGTGCCAGCGGGGGCGGTTGCCCGGTGCCCGGCCTGGCGCTGATCCCGGCCGCCCGCCGCCTGATGGCCGCGGTCCGGCCCGGCGTCCTGGGCGTCGACCTCGCCGCCTGCGATGGCTACGGCCAGGCTGCGGATGCCGCCGGGGCGGTCGGCTGCCCGGCCCTGCTCGTGCTGGGGGCACAGGACAGGATGACGCCGGCCAAGGCCGGGCGGGCGCTCGCATCGCGGATCGCATCGTCGCAGGTGGTCGTGGTGCCGCAGGCCGGGCATATGCTGATGAGCGAAGCGCCCGACGCCGTTCTCGACGCGCTGGCCGCCTTCCTGTCGCTGCGCCGGGATTGAGGCGCCGGGCCTGAAGCGCCGGTGCCGAAGCGCCGGGGTCGGGACCGCAAGGGACGATCGCGGCGTTTCGTGATATGAAAGGGCAATGCCCAACCGTCCACCGCCGGTCCGGAGGGTTCGTCTTGCAGGTCAATGAGCGGTCGATCAGCACCCTGTTCCGCAATGCCGGCGAGTTTGCGGCGGTCCTGGCGCCCGACGGCCGCGTCCTCCATGTCAGCGAGGCGGGGTCCGGCATGCTCGGCTATCCGCCCTGCATCCTGACCGGTGCCCGTTTCGACAGCCACATCCATCCAGACGACCTCGCGGAGGCGTACCGCCGCCTGCAGGCGCGGGCCGCGGCGCCGGCCGGCAGTTCCGGCTCCGCCGTCTTCCGCTTCCGCCATGCCGACGGCGGATGGCGCTGGCTGGAGGCGACGGTCGGCAACCACCTGGCCGATCCCGACATCGGCGGCCTCGTCCTGAACGTCCGTGACGTCAGCGAGCGGATGGAGATTTCCGAACGCCTGAAGTCCAGCGAACTGCGCTACCGGACATTCGCGGAGTCGGCGCCGGTCGGTATCCTCCAGACCGATGCGGCCGGCCGGGTGCTCTACGCCAACGCCTCTGCGGCCGCGGTTGCCGGGCTGGCGCCGGACCATCTGCTCGGCGACGGCTGGCTCGATGCCGTCCATCCCGATGACCGGCACCGCGTCGAGACGGCTTGGCGGCAGCAGATCGCGACGGAGCCGCTGCTGATCGATTTCCGGTTCCAGGACCGGTCCGGCACGCTGGGGATCGTGGTGGACCGGCCGGTGCTATGCAAGCGGGTCGCCATCGAGGATGGCGGCGGTGCCATCGTCACGATCACCGACGTCAGCGAGTATGTGCGCACCGCCAACGCCCTGCTGCTGTCGGAAGCCTGCACCCAGGGACTGCTCGACACCGCCGCCGATGCCATCCTGACCATCGACGAGACCGGCCTGCTGCTCAGCTTCAACCGCGCGGCGGAGGCGATGTTCGGCGTATCGGCAGCCGAGATGCTGTGGCGGCCGCTCGATCGCCTGATCCAGGTGTCCGTCCTGCGGGAGGAGGGCGGGGAGCGGATGGCCTTCGCGTCCGGCCAGACCACCGCGCTGATCGCCCGCGACCGCGCCGCCGAGGCCGAGCGGGCCGACGGCAGCCGTTTCCCGGTCGAGCTGTCGGTGAGCGCCGGCGAGGTCGAGGGGCGGCGGCTCTACACCGCCATCATCCGCGACGTGACCGAGCGTCGCCGGGCCGAGGCGGACTTGCGGGCGGCCAAGGAGGCGGCGGAAGCCGCCGACCGCGCCAAGTCAGCCTTCATCGCCGGCGTGAGCCATGAGCTGCGCACGCCGCTCAACGCCGTCATCGGCTTCGCGCAGTTGCTGGAGATGCGGATCGGCGAGCCGGCGGGCGCAGGGGCGGGAGCGGAGCGGCTGCGGGACTATGCCGGCTCGATCCGCAACGCCGGCGAACAGCTTCTGGCGATCATCGACGATATCCTGGACATGGTCCGCGTCGAGGCGGGCGGGCTGGCGCTGAGCGAGGGGCCGGTCGATCTGTCGGCGCTGGCGGCGCAGGCCATCGAACGGTTGCAGTTCCAGTCGGACCGCGCCGGGGTCGGCGTCGAGCTGGTGGCCGACAGCGATCTGGCGCCGCTGCGTGCCGACGAACGCCGGCTGCGCCAGGCCGTCGAGAACCTGCTGTCCAACGCGATCAAGTTCAGCCATCCCGGCGGCATCGTCACCATGACGGTCGGCAAGGGTGCCGACGGCTGTCCAGAGGTCGTGGTGCGGGACCGCGGCATCGGCATGAAGCCGGAAGATGCCGCCGCCGCCCTGATGCCCTTCGCCCAGGTCGACCAGTCCGTCAGCCGCCGGCATGACGGCATCGGGCTCGGCCTGCCGCTCGCACTGCGGCTGGTCGAGGCCCATGGCGGCGCGCTGGCGCTGGACAGCCAGCCGGGGCAGGGCTGCACCGCGACCATCCGGCTGCCGGCTGCCCGGCTGATGACCGTGCAGGAGATGCTGGCGGCGATGACGTGAGTTGTCGCCGGGGCCGCGCCTGTGCCAGAAGCTGCCGGGACAGGCTCCCGGAAGGATCGTTCCGGCAGCGGATCGGCGGCATGCGGGAAAGGCGGGTGCATGATGGCAGACATGATGAGGAAGGGGGCGGGCCGGCCGGCGGTGGTGCTGGTCAGCGGCGGCCTCGATTCGACGACGGTGCTCGCCATCGCCAAGGCGGAGGGCTACCGGGTCAATGCGCTGAGTTTCCGGTACGGCCAGCGGCATTCCGTGGAGCTGGACGCCGCCAGGCGGGTGGTCGAGGCGGTCGGGGTCGACCGCCACGTGGTGGCCGACATCGACCTGAGGGCCTTCGGCGGCTCGGCGCTGACCGACGCCATCGCGGTGCCGAAGCATGGCAGCGCCGCCGAGCTGCAGGCGGCGGGGCAGGGGATTCCCGTCACCTATGTCCCGGCCCGCAACACCGTCTTCCTGTCCTTCGCGCTGGCCTGGGCCGAAACGCTGGGGGCCTCCGACCTGTTCATCGGCGTCAACGCGCTCGATTACTCGGGCTATCCCGACTGCCGGCCCGAATACATCGCCGCCTTCGAGACGCTGGCCAACCTCGCCACCAAGGCCGGGGTCGAGGGGACCAGCCGGTTCAAGATCCACGCGCCGCTGATGACCCTCGACAAGGCAGGGATCATCCGGCGCGGGCTGGGGCTCGGCATCGACTACGGCCTGACCCATTCCTGCTACGACCCGACGCCGGACGGGGTGTCCTGCGGCGCCTGCGACAGTTGCCTGCTGCGCCTCAAAGGCTTTGCGGAAGCCGGCGCCACCGATCCGATCCGTTACGCGCGATGACTGTCGTCACGGCCGGGGAGGTTTCCCGTCTCCGGCCGTGACGCGCGATGTCACGGCGGGCGGCGCTTGCGGAACAAGATAAAATTTTATATAAAAGCCACATTCCATGTGAATGCGATGGGGTCGGGCATGACCAACTTCAGCGGACGCAAGGCGGCGGGCGATCGTCGGCGGACCGGAGGGGCGAAGCGCCAGCGGCTCCGCGACGCCGCCCGCCTGATGCTGGTGGTTTCCGTCCTCGTGCTCGGCGTGCTGGCCGTCGAGATCAGCCGCAAGGCGATCACCATCATCAGCCACGGCAGCCCCCAGGCCTCTGCCGAGATCACCGGCTGACCCGGCGGCGGACGGCCGGCCGCCGGCTCAGGGCAGGACCACCACATACTGTTTCGTGGTGGTGGCGACCACCGTCCAGGACCCGCTGAAACCGGGCTCGATGACGAAGCGGTCGCCGGCCTTCAGCGTCCAGGAGCGGCCGTCGTCATGGGCGACGATGCTCTCGCCCTCCAGGATCTCGCAATACTCCCACTCGTCGTAGACGATCCGCCAAGCTCCGGGCGTCGCCCGCCAGGTTCCGGCGAACCTCTTGCCGTCGCCCGACTCGTAGCCGTTCCACGTGGTGAATTCCGGCGTGCCCGCCAGGAGGCGGTCGGCGGCTGGAGCGCCGGCCTCGGGCGTGGTGCGGTCGAGGGCCGGCAGGGGGAACAGGGCGGTCACGGTCATCGATGCGTCTCCTCACCAGGCGGCCAGCAGCGGCGGCAGGTCGCGGATCGTGTCGATCCGGCCATACTGCCCGTCGGGTGCCTCGGCCTCCTCATGCGCCCAGGTGATGGCATAAGGGATGTGGACGGCCCGGGCACCCGCCGCCAGCACCGGCAGGATATCGGAGCGCACCGAGTTGCCCACCATCGCGAAGCGCGCCGGATCGACGCCGTGGCGCTGCATCACGCGCCGGTAGGTGGCCGGGTCCTTTTCGCTGACGATCTCCACGGCATCGAAGCGGTCGGCCAGGCCGGAGCGCGCGATCTTGCTCTCCTGGTCGAACAGGTCGCCCTTGGTGATCAGGATCAGGCGGTGGCTGCGGGACAGCGCTTCGACCACGTCGGCGACCCCGGGCAGCAGGTCCACCGGATGGTCCAGCATCGCCTTGCCGAACTCGATCAGGCTCTGCAGGTCGCGGGCCTGCACCTGGCCGTCGGTGACGGCGATGGCGGTCTCGATCATCGACAGCACGAAGCCCTTGATGCCGTAGCCGTAGACCCGCAGGTTCGCCCGCTCCGCCTCCAGCAGCCGACGGTCGAGATCGTCCGGCCGGGCGGCGTGGGCGAGGAGGGCGCGGAACCGCTCCTGCGTCATCGAGAACAGCGATTCGTTGTGCCACAGCGTATCGTCGCCGTCTAAGCCGATGGTGTCGATCATGGTGCGCTCCCCGATCCCCCTGTTCGTTCGTAAATAAAACAATACATGCCCAAGACGGCACCGATTGTCGAGCAACGATACGGCGGGCCGGCTTTATTGTCAGCATAACTGACGGTAAGTATCGGTAATGACGTTTCGGCCACAGTTCGGTGACATTCCATGGCGAGTTCTTCGCTGCCTGCAAAGCGGGCATGTTGCCGCGAGGGGTGGCAACATGCCTCGAAGAAGAGTAATTATATTTCCACATGAACGAGGGCGCGATCGCCGACAGGCGGCCACCTCCATAACAAGACATCTAGGAATCATCACCATGGCCACTCTTCTGCACTCGGCCGAAACCGGCCGCACCACCTCCCCCTTCGCTCACGTCATCGAAGCGGCCACCAACATGCTGGGCCTGTGGCGTCAGCGCATTGTGACCCGCCGCGAGCTGGGCTATCTGGACGACCGTATGCTCCAGGACATCGGCTTCAACCGTCTGGATGCCGAGCGCGAGATGTCGAAGCCGTTCTGGCGCGAATGAAAGCCCAGACGCCGACTGGCGATCGCAAGGAAAAAGGCCGCCCCCGTTGATCGGGAGCGGCCTTTTTCTTTGTCCGCATCATTGGCTGCCCAATAAATAGGCTGCCCAAGAAAGCGCCATCGGTGGCGGGGGCCCAAAAGAAGACGGCCCGCCTGCCGCGATGGAGCGGCGGGCGGGCCGTGTCCGGCGGAGACGGAGGCGGGCATCCGCCCCTGCCTCCGTCCCCGCCATGGCGCCGTCGTGGCGTCGTCGTCAGATGCAGTAGTGCTTGAGCGGCTCGAAGCCGTTGAAGCAGACGGCCGAGTAGGTGGTGGTGTAGGCGCCGGTGGCGTGGATGCGCACCCGGTCGCCGGCCTTCAGGTCCATCGGCATCTTGTAGTCGGCGCGCTCGTACAGCACGTCGGCGCTGTCGCAGGTCGGGCCGGCCAGGATCACCGCCTCGCGCCCCGCCGCCTCGTCGTCGCCCAGCACCTCGATCGGGTACTGGATCGCCTCGTCCATCGTCTCGGCGAGGCCGCCGAACTTGCCGATGTCGAGATAGACCCAGCGCTTGGGATCCTCGGCCGACTTGCGCGACACCAGGACCACCTCGCTCTCGATGATGCCGGCGCTGCCGACCATGCCGCGGCCCGGCTCGACGATCGTCTCCGGCAGGTGGTTGCCGAAATGCGTGCGCAGCGAGTCGAAGATCGCCTGGCCGTAGGCGGTGCATTCCGGCACGTCGGTGCGGTAGCGGGTGGGGAAGCCGCCGCCCAGGTTGATCATGCCGAGGTCGACGCCCAGCACCTCAAGCTCGCGGAACAACTGCGCCACTTGGAAGATGGCATGGTCCCACTGCATCAGGTCCTTCTGCTGCGAGCCGACATGGAAGGACACGCCGTAGGGCTGGACGTCCATGTCGCGGGCCTTCAGCAGCAGCGCGCGCGCCATGGCGAGGTCGCAGCCGAACTTGCGCGACAGCGGCCACTCGGCGCCCTCGCCGGAGGTAAGGATACGGCAGAACACGCGGGCGCCGGGGGCGGCGCGCTCGATCTTCTCCAGTTCCGGCTCGCTGTCGAAGGCGAACAGGCGCACGCCCAGCTCGTAGGCGCGGCGGATGTCGCTTTCCTTCTTGATGGTGTTGCCGAAGGAGATGCGCTCCGGGGTGGCGCCGGCAGCCAGCGCCATCTGGATTTCCGGGACCGAGGCGCAGTCGAAGGCCGAGCCGAGGCGGGCCAGCAGCGACAGGATCTCGGCGGCCGGGTTGGCCTTCACCGCATAGAAGATGCGGGCGTCGGGCAGCGCCTCGTGCAGGTCGTTGTAGTTCTGCTCGACGACGTCGAGGTCGATGACGAGGCAAGGGGTCTGCGGGCGCTGCTCTTCGAAAAAGCGCGCAATCTTCTGGGTCATCTCAGTCTCCTGGGACGCAAGATGATGGAACGGAAAGGGCGGATGTCGGGGGGGAACGGAGCGGCCCGGCGCTCGACCGATCAGCGGGACTGGATGCTGATCAGGCGCGCGGGCCGCCAATACTGGATTGCCCCGTACAGAACCCCGTTCTGTCCGTGTTACCCAGAATGGCGAAATTTCGGAGACGGGTGAGCACGCGCCCACCCACAACAACATCAACCATCGTAACCTCCAAGTCGCCGCCTTGTTTAAGGGACGGTCGGGGATCACGCGTTACGTCGTTGCATAACCACATCTCGGAGACGCCGAGGGGCGGGCCAGCGGCACGTGCGCTTGCGAGTTCGCGTTACATAGATCCAACGCGGTCGATTTCAAAGTGAAAAATGCTGCTGGTCCCAAAAAAGTGGCAGGTCCGGGTCAAGCAAGAAAAACCGGAGTGATTTCATGGGCTTGACTGCTGTTCTGACGGTGGAGGACATGGGGTTGCGGCTGTTGGCGGCAGCCTGTTGCGGGGCGCTGCTCGGGCTGGACCGCGAGATGCGGGGCAAGGCTGCCGGGCTGCGCACCCACACGTTGATCGCGATAAGCTGTGCCCTGACCACGCTGGTGGCGCTGGAGTTCTATGTCGGGCTGCAGTCCGCCGGCGACGACCGCCCCGTCGATCCCGTCCGCGTCATCCAGGGCGTTGCCCAGGCGGTGGGCTTCATCAGCGCCGGAGTGATGTTCCGCTCGGGCGACAACGTGCATGGGGCGACCACGGCGGCGGTCATCTGGGTGGCGGGCGCGCTCGGCATTGCCTGCGGCGCCGGCTACTACCTGCTGGCCGGCATGGCCCTCGCCCTGTGCCTCGCCGTGACGATCCTGTTCACTGCCGTGATGAACCGCCTCCAGCCACCCGACAAGGGCCGCAGGCCCGGCAGGGACGGCGACGACGATGCCCGGGAGCGCCGGCGCGCCCGCCGCCATCCCCCTGGCCGCGGACCGGGCGGCACTGGCCCGGCCGGCGAGGCGCGGATCAGGCGGATCGCCCGGTCGTCGCCGCGGGGATGACCAGCAGCCGGTGAGCCGCCAGCGCGCCGAGCCCGACCAGGCCGATCGCTCCCATCATCGGCAGCGGCGAGCCGTCGGCCAGGTGCCCGACGACGATGCCGACGGCCGCGGCAACCGTCATCTGCGCAAAGCCCAGCAGCGAGGAGGCGAGGCCGGCCATGGTCGGGTAGGGGCCGACCGCGTTGGCGGTGGCGTTCGGCAGGGTCAGCCCGGCCCCCAGGATGAACAGGAAGACCGGAACCAGGATGGCCGCGAGGTGCAGCACGCCCGCCAGCGCCAGCAAGCCGCCGGCGACGCCGCCGGCCAGCGACAGCGACGTGCCGAGGCGGATCATGCGGGCGCCGCCCAGCCGTGGCGTCAGCCGCCCGGCGAGGAAGGTGCCGAGCATGTAGCCCAGCACCACCGAGCCGAAGCTGGCGCCATATTGCGCCGGCGTCAGGTGCAGCCGGTCGATCAGGACGAAGGACGAGCCGGAAATGAAGGAGAAGATGCCGCTGTAGCAGAAGGCGACCACCAGCACATAGCCGATGAAGCCGCGGTTGCGCAGCAGCAGCAGGTAGTTGGCGAGCATCCGGCCCGGCCGCAGGGCGTCGGCGTCGCGGTGGGCATTGGTCTCGCCCAGCATTCCCCACACCGCGGCGAGGATCACGCAGGCGAAGCCGGTCAGCAGGACGAAGTTGGCGCGCCAGCCGAACCATTCCGTCAGGACGCCGCCCAGCATCGGCCCGACCGCCGGGGCGAGCGCCATCGCCATCGACATGTAGGCGAGCACCGTCGCCGACCGCTCGCGCCCGAAGACGTCGCGGACGACCGCGCGCGCCACAACCGGCCCGCAGCAGGCGCCCAGCGCCTGGAAGAAGCGGGCGGCGATCAGCGCCTCGATGCTGCTGGTCATCGCGCAGACCGCGCTGGCGGCCAGATAGATCACCACCCCGGCCAGCAAGGCCGGCCGGCGTCCGAAACGGTCTGACATCGGTCCGTAGACGAGTTGCGAGATGGCGAAGCCGGCGAGGAAAACCGACAGGGTGAGCTGGACGGTGGCGACGTCGGTGCCGAACACCCGCACCAGCGTCGGCAGCGACGGCAGGTAGAGGTCGGTCGACAGCGGGCCGAAGGCGACCAGCGCCGTCAGCAGGATGCGGATCGGCAGGGATTCGGGATGCGGCATGCGGGAGCGGAAGGCCAAGCGGAGGCGGGAGCGCACTGTATCAGACGAAACAATCGGCGCCAGCCGACATCTTGCCAGGCCGCGAATCCGCCGCCGCGTCAGTTGGCCGGCAGCACCATGCGGATGCAGCGCGACAGCACCGTGTTCCCGGTCATCTCGCGGTAGTTCTGGACGATGATCGGCTCGGCCGCCCTGCATTGCTCCAGGCTGGCGAATTCCAGTGTGGTCGGACCGCCCTGGTTCAGCATGAACAGCAGCATCAGAACCCGTTCCACGCCGTCCTCCCTTCCTGCCGCCGCCTTCCGGTCCTTAACCTTCAGCCAGGATGGCGCGGGCGGCGGCGGCGTCCTTGACGATCTGGTCCTTCAGCACGTCGAAGCTGGGGAACTTCATCTCCGGCCGCAGGAAGTCGATCATCTGCACGCGCAGGTGCAGGTCGTACAGATCCAGATCGACGTCGAACAGGTGCGCCTCCAGCCGGGCCACGGTGCCCTCGACGGTGGGACGGGCGCCAAGGTTGGCGACGCCGGGCAGCCAGACGGTGTCGCCGCCGCGGTCGACCCCCGCCCGCACCGCATAGACGCCGAAGGCCGGGCGCAGATACTCGCCGAGTTCGATGTTGGCGGTGGGGAAGCCGATGGTGCGGCCGCGCTGGTCGCCGTGCACCACCCGTCCCTCGATCTCCCAGGGATGTCCCAGCACATGCGCGGCCTCCACCGGCCGGCCGGCGGTGAGCGCCGCGCGCGCGCGGGTGGAGGAATAGACCCCGCCCGCCGCGTCCGACACCGGCCCCACTTCGGTCACGCCGAAGCCGTGCGCCTGTCCCGCCCGCAGCAGGAAGGCCGGGTCGCCCGACCGCTTGTGGCCGAACAGGAAGTCGTAGCCGCACACGACGTGCCGCACGCCAAGGCCGCCCACCAGCACCTCGTCGACGAAGGCCTGCGCGGTCTTGCGGTGCAGCCCCTCGTCGAAATGGCAGACGATGAGCTGGTCGACGCCCAGCGCCTCGATGTGGCGGGTCTTGACGCGGAAGGGGGTCAGGCGGAAGGGCGGGTCGTCGGGGCGGAAGACGCTGCGCGGGTGTGGTTCGAAGGTCACCACCGCGGACGGCGCCCCCATCTCCGCGGCGATGCGCTGGGCGGTGCCGATGACCGTCTGATGCCCGCGGTGCACGCCGTCGAAATTGCCGAGCGCCACGACGGCGCCCCGCTCTTCGGCCGGCAGGTCGGCGGTGTGTCTGTACAGTCGCATGCGCGCCCCGATGCTGTGGCCGGGCCCCGGCGGGCCCGCTTGGCTAGGGCGTCTATATAGACCGCCGCCGGCGCGCGGTAAACGCGCCGGCGGCATTTCGGGTCCCGGCAGGCGTCATCCGCGCGACGGAACCATCAGCAGCGCCTCGCCCTCCACCACCACCGTCTCGCCGACGGTGCAGACGGTCTTCAGCACGACGCGGCGCTTTTCCGGGACCAGCTCGGTCACGGTGGCGCGCGCGGTGACGGTGTCGCCGGCGCGGACCGGCGCCTTGAACTTCAGCGACTGGTTCATGTAGATGCAGCCCGGCCCCGGCAGTTTGGTGCCGAGCACGGCAGAGATGAAGCCGACCGTCAGCATGCCGTGGGCGATGCGGCCCTGGAACATGGTGGTGGCGGCATATTCCTGGTTGATGTGCACCGGGTTGGTGTCGCCCGAGATGCCTGCGAACAGGACGATGTCGGCCTCCGTCACCGTCTTGGAAAAGCTTGCCGTCATGCCGACGGCGAGATCTTCGATGCAGTATCCTTCGGTGTCCTTGCGGACCTGACGCACGTCGTCCATCGCAGCGATTCCCTTTTCTCTCTCGGTGCCGGACCCGGTTCCGGTCGCGGTGGTGGGGGGGGGGTGGGGGGGCGCCGGGGCCGGGGGGCCGCAGCACGCCGACGCACACCCGAACACAACCCCCAAAACAAAAAAAAAAAAAAAAGCCAAGCGCAGC
>NZ_JAGINO010000022.1 GCF_017876115.1 Azospirillum picis | reverse complement strand
CTCGGCTTCAAGCCGGAGGCGCGTCACCGCATTGTCCTTGAAGACCTGAACCGCCCTGGCCATGCCACCGATCTCATCGCTGCGCTCGCCGCCTGCCACGGTCACGTCCACCGAACCCGAGGCCAAGGTGCTCATGATCCGGGTGATCTGCTCGACAGGCTGCGCGATGGTCTTTCGGGCCAAGGCGGCAGCCAAGGCGAAGACCACGACCAGCCCGAGAACGGCGACGGCCAGCATCCAGGTCATGGTTGCTTGGGATGTGGATGAAACGATGTCGGAGGTCTTCTGCGCCTGCTGATCCACTTGGTCGATCAAGGTGCGGGTTTTGGTCCGGACCTCCACGTAGGCGGGGTCGAAGCTTTGGGCGACAATGGCGCGGGCAGCGGCGTCGTTGTTCTTGAACGCCTCCGTCTTCACTGTCTCGGCAACGGTGATCAGGGCATCGGCGGCGGTGAGCACGGTTGCCACCTCGGTCGAGATGGCCGGCAGAGCCTCACGCGCCTTGTTCAGCCGCTCCACCACGCTTTTCGCTTCGCTGTCCAATGCGTCCGCCGCCTGCCGGATGCTGGCCTCATCATCTTTGGCGATGATGAGGTACACGTTGCGGCCGGCGGCATTCAGGGCCGAGTTGGACCGGGCCAGCCACAGGGACGCGGTCGCCTCATGATCCAGCAGGCTGGAGTAGTCACGGTCCACTGCACGCAAACTGAACAGGGCGGCTGCGGTGAGGCCGATGGCGAGTGCGGCCATCAACACCAGCATCGCAAGCACCTTGTGAACGATACGGAGGTTGGTCATAGGGGCACTCGGTTCTTCAGTGTGGAGGAGCGGGGTCTGGTTGACAGAAAAAGCAAGAACTGGGCCGTTGGCCGATGACGCCCCGGTCCTGCAAGTTCACGGTTTTCCCGGCCGCTCCGGCACTCCAATGGAGAGCGCTCCCAACACGCCTCGCACTTTGCATATTATTTTATGCAGATTGCACTGTGGTGACGTTCCATCCTCCGAGGGGCGACCTGCTGATCATCGGCATGTTGAGTGACACCCGGCTTCCGATCAGCCAAACCGCCATCAGGGGAAAGAGTCCGGCGGCGGATGAGCGGGCGGGGATCATTGGGCTGCGTAAACGGCGAAGGGTGCTCCCTGGGCAAAGGCGGCACTGCCGTCCTCCGCATAGACTTTCAGCATTCCGACGACGCGCACCCGTGTCTTCCTTTCGTCCAAGGACGACAGCGTCTCCAAGTCGGCGTCGGAGAAATGCCACACATAGGACAGGGTGATCCGCGCGTTTCCGCTGACGAGATCGTACCTGCCGCCGGCGGCGTCATGCCCGAACTCGACGATGCCGACGACCGACGCGTGGAGCGTCCGACCGGGCACCACCTGCGTTTCCGCTTGCGCCGGCCGCACGAGCAGGGGCTGCCCGGCGGGCGGGCTGGGGGCGGCATCCTGCGTCAGCGATGCCCGCAGGACAAGGAGCCGTGTCCCGTACTCCTCGGCGAGGCATTGGGCGCTGGAGCATTCGTTGCGCCGAGCGATCCACCCGCGCTGTTCCTTCTTTACGGACTCCGCGATGACCGCGACGGCGACGGCCTGTTTGTAGATGGCGCCGAGTTCCTCATCAGCCCTGCTGAGGCTGGGGGTCTTGCAGATCAGCTTTTCGACGCTGGTCGAAGCCTTCGCGCAGTCGAAGCTTGCCGCCTGCACCCCGAGAGGAGCGAACGGCATCGCCGCAGAGAGAAGCAGCAGGACGGAGAGGGTCTTTTTCATTTCCGATGTCTCCAAGGTTCTCGCTTGGCGGCGACGGTGGACAGCCATGCGGCGTCACTGCGGTAGCCGGTTGCCGGGAGGAGGGGGCCGGACCATAGCATGGGCATGGCCGCCCCCGCCCGCGCCGTCGGGTCGCGGTTTGCATTCGTCCATCTTCCAGAATGGCTGGACCCTGCTTCCCGGGCCGGCGGTCCCATCCCGGCGCACCCGTGCGGCGCGGTGGCGGAGCGGAGTCCGGATGGCGCCTCAGGGCGGCATGGCCCAGACCGTCGGAATCAGCGCCGGATCGGCGGACCCCGCGTGATGGAAGCCGGCAATCGGGCGTCACAGGTCGAGCGGCTTTCCTCCCCGCTTGCGAAGATCGTCGAGCAAGGTCCTGATCGCCCAGGCGGTCGCGCGCGCGATCTGTTCGCCGTCCAGGTCCCAGTGGTCGCGCATTTCGAGCCAGGGCGTGGTGTGCAGCACCTGGAGCATCGCGGTGGCGAGGGTGCGGTCGGGTTCGGGCAAATCCTTCACCGCGTCGGCCGTGGCCGCCCGGTAGCTTTCCTGCCGCTCCAGCTTCTGCGACTTGCGCATGGCGCGCCCCTGCGGGGTCGACCGCACCAGGGTCGCGATGGGCGCGATGCTGTCGAGTCCGGTGTAGATCGGCACGGTGTCGAGCAGATCGCTCTCGCGCGACGGAAAGGCCACCCGGCTGCCGGCGAGTTCGCGCACCCGCGTGCTGGCGCCCGAGAGCAGCGCCTCGCGATCGGGGAAGTGGCGGTAGATCGTGCGGCGGCTGATGCCGGTCACGTCCGCGACGACATCATGGCTGATGTCCATGCGCCCGTCCGACATGAGCTGGATCACGGCATCGGCAATCCTCCTGCGCGCCTCATTCTTCTTCTGCTCCCGAAGGCCGGGAGCGGGTCGGGGATCTGCGGTCATCGGAAACTCTCTTGAATGGCACAACCTGTGCCAAATGTCTGTTGACACAATCCGTGCCACTTTGTAAGTCAAGCCATCGCATAAGAAAAGGGGGGGCCTTCCATGCTGTTCCACGTCTCGATCGCCGCTCACGACCCGCGGCATGTCGCCGGGGTCATCGCCGAACTGTGGGGCGGCGAGGCGCTGCTCTTCCCTCCGGTCTCGGACAACGGGTGGATCGTGCTGGCCGGCGACGATCGCCGCACCGCCCTGGAGGTCTACCCGATCGACACCGTGCTGCGGGAAGCCGAGGGGGATGCGGATGCCTATGGCGAAGCGACCGGTCAGGTGCATTTCACGGCCACGCATGCCGCGATCGGCACGCCGCTTTCCCAGGAAGCCGTGCTGGACATCGCGGCGCGGGAGGGCTGGCCGGCCAAGTACCGCAAGCGCGGGGGCATGTTCGGCGTCGTCGAAGTCTGGATCGAGGGACGCCAGATGATCGAAGTGCTCACTCCCGAGATGCAGAGCGAATACAAGGCGACGATGTCGGCGGACAACTGGCGCGCGATGCTGAACTCGTTCGCACCCCCGGCCGCTGTCGCCTGAGGACGCGGGCAGCGGGCCGACCGGCCGGTTACAGCGCCTGCTCCAGGATCGCCCTGGCGGGCGCGTATTTCTCGGCAACCATCCGAGGCCCCGCGGCGAGCGCGGCGACGCGGGCGGGATCGCTGTTGTCCAGGTTGTCGGCCAGCTTGACGCGGATCGCCGTGACGTTGCCGGTGGCGGCGATCCGCCCGATCCACTCCAGGTAGGTTCCATCCGGATCGAGGTTCCGGCTCACCAGTTGGATGGCGGCGATGGCGTCCTCCTCGATGCCCGCGGCACGGAGATCGTCCGCGGTGGCACCGGCATCCTCGATCGCATCATGGAGCAGGGCGGCCTGAAGCTGGGCCTTCGTCGCATCGGGAAACAGCCCGGCCAGGCGGCGGGCGACCCGTTCCAGATGCATCCAATAGGGAGCGCCGGCCTTGTCGACCTGGCCGTGGTGCAGGGCCTTGGCGAACTCCAGCGTCTCATGAAACCAGGCTTCGTTCTGCATCATACCGCCTCCCTTTCACGACAGCGCCATGGTGGCCGAGGACGGCCCTCTTCACGGCAGCCGGGCGTCCCATTCCCCAACCGGCGCCCGCGCCTCATACCGGGTCGTGACCACCGATCCCCATGGCCGCCATCCCGCCCGGCGCGGTTTCCCCTAATGGCCAGCATATTTCCATTCTGTAATAATGGGGCATGCAGAACAGATACCGCATCGCCTGGGACCTCACCGGCTGGGCCGTCATCGATACGATGTCGGGCCGCCTGGCGGAAGCCGACGGCTTCCCGCTCATCGGCCTGTCGGGCGACATGGCCGAGCGCACGTGCCACACCCTCAACCAGCGGCAGGCGATCGACTGACCCGCAGCCGGTCGTCCGCGTCCGCGCGCCCGGCGGGAATGGGCTTCGGCCGCGCTTTCCGCAACTGCCTTCCGCAACTCGATGGCGTATCGCCATCCGCAACTCAGTGGCGCATCGCCATCCGGCGCATCGCGGCGATCATGTCGGGCTTCCGGATCGGCTTCGGGAAGAATTCGGCTCTCACCGGCAGGTCGAGATCGGCTGCGGTGAAGAAGGCTGCGGTCAGGATGATCTCGATCGGCGGCCAGCGGTTGCGGATCGCGGCGGCGATCTCGATCCCCTTGACGCCGCGCGGCATGTCGAGATCCATGTAGACCACCCGGATATCCTTCCGCTCTTCGAGAATGCGGATGGCATGCTCGACGTTGGTCGCTTCAACAGCGTCGAAACCGGCCTGCTCGACCATATCGACGGCGTCGATGCGCAGAATCGGCTCGTCCTCGACGATCAGAACCGGCACCCGCCTCTCGGGAAACGCTTGGCCCATCTTTTGTCCAATTCCTCAGGCTTGTTGAAGCTGATGAAGCGGTGCCGTCATCTCGACAGCCAACCCTTCCCTCCGGTAGTGAAGTTCAACCCCGCCGGCCCCGATTAGTCCCATCCGGATCAGGCGGGAACCGAACCCCTTGCGGGTCGGCTCCACCGCCGCCGGCCCGCCGCGTTCCGTCCAGGCCATATGCAGGAGGCGGTTCTCGCCGTCGCCCCGGATCGACCAGTTCAGGTCGACCGACCCTTCCGGAACGCTGAGCGCGCCGTATTTGACGGCGTTGGTCGCCAGCTCATGCAAGAGCAGGGAGAGCGAAAGGGTCGCGCGCGGTCCGGCCGGGCTCTGCGGGCCGGACAGATGGAAGCGGTCCGATCCGAAGCTGCCGAGCACCGATGCCGCGACATCGTGAAGGTCGGCAGCCGACCAGTTCTGCCTCAACAGGAGGTCGTGCGCCTTCGACAGGGCGGACAGGCGGCTCTCGAACTCCAGGACGGCCGTGCGGTCCTCCGAGCGGCCGAGCGTCTGCATCGCGATCGCCTGAACGACGCTGAGCGTGTTCTTGAGGCGGTGGGACAGCTCTTCATTGAGAATGTGCTGTTGCTGTTCCGCGCGCCGGCGCCCCACCGCCAACCGCAGGCGGTGCGCGACGTCGTGGATGAAGCGGAGATCCTCCCCGCTCCACCCGCGCGGCACCGAGGTGCAGACGTAAAGCAGGGCGGCGACGGTCCCGCGCTCGAAGATCGGGACGTTGACGAAGGCCCGCGCGCCCGCGGCCTCCAGCGCGGCGGCATGGCGCCGGGTGCGATCATCGGTCCGGCAGTCACGGACGACGACCGTCTCACCGCGTTTCAGATCGTCGACATGGGATCCGAAATCCCGGAAATTGAATGTGCCGCCAACCGGCCGCGCGCCGCCGGTCGTCCAGTCCCTGTCCACCGTGACCGTTCCGGCGTCGGGATCCACGTCGCCGTAGCCGGCGAGCTCCACGCCCAGCGCGCGGCCCAGGATCTCGCCGGCCGACAAGGCTATTCCCGATACGGTCACCTCGTCGGCCAGGCGGTCGTTCAGGTCGACCAGGGCGGCCTGCCTTCTTTCCCGCTGGATGCGGTCGGTGACCTCGACGAAGATCACGGTGAAGCGGTCATGGCCGCTCGGCTGGGCGACACCTTCATACCAGCGGTCGAGCGAGCCCACCTGCCGCGTGAAGCGGATCGGCTCCCCCGTATCGACGACCCGGGCGAAGTCCATGACCCAGTCGTCTTCGATTCCGGGAAACACTTCGCGGATCGTCTTGCCGACGACCGCTCCCGACGCCATGCCGACCAGGCTGTACCAGGCATCGTTCACTTCCTCGTAACACCAGTCGACGATCCGGCCGTCGGCGTCACGGATGACCTTGCCGAGGATGAAGCCTTCGCGAAGCGTCTTGAACAGGCTGCGCCATTTCTCTTCGCTCCTGGCCAGCGCCTCCTCGGCCTCCCGGCGTTTCGTGGTGTCCGCGATCAGCATGCCGACCTTGCCGTCGGGAACCGGGAAGAGGTGCGCGTCGTACCAGCGGCCGAGCGGCTTCGCCTCCCCTTCGAAGCGGAAAGCCTTGCCGGTCCTCGCCACCGTTCCGTAAGCATCATGCCAATGCTGCTCGATGCCGGGAGCGACCTCGCTGGCATATCGTCCGACGGCGTCGGCAAGACCCGTGTGACGCTCGAAGGCAGGGTTCGCCTCCTCCACGCGATGATCCACGGGGCGGCCATCCTGGTCGAACTTGACTTCCGAAATGCAGAAGCCGGCATCGATGTTCTCGAAGAGTGATCTGTAGCGCTTTTCGCTCTTGCCCAGTGCCAGCTTGGCCCGTTCGGTCTCGTCGGCAAGGCGGCGCGCGTTCCAGAGCGCGCGACGCAGTTCACCGGCGGTGACTGCAATGCCGGACGTCACGATCAGGAAAAGGCCGCTGCCCACCCACTGCTCCGCCGTGAGCGAGGCAAGCGTCTGGCCGGGCGCCATCGACACGGCGGCAAGAACACCGGACAGAAAGGTTGCGTACACCCCGACCAGGGGGCCGAAGGTGAGGCTGATCAACATGACCGCAGGCATGAACAGCATCCACGGCACCAGCGACGTGACCGCCGCATACCGGAACACAGCGATGAACAGTATTATCAGAGAAGCGATTATATAGCGCGTTGTCTGTCTCGGGCGCTTGCTGACCGACCAAACCACAAATCTGCTGAGCAGGGGTGCGGTTCTTGATTCAACATTCATCTTCTATCCGCCACCCTTTTTCCGCTCAACCCAAACGATCGCACTTCAAGAAAAATCAACTCATCCGCCCGACCAGAAAATGCAAGTGATGATTGTAAAATTTCCCCTCATTGAGATGCCTCTCCATTCAGACGACTTTCAACAAGGAGGGAACGGTCGGTATGGGGAAACGGTCCAACGAGGACTTCCGTTTTCCCCGTCTCCGCCATTCGACGCGATCGGGACGACCGGCCAATTCTATACAGGATACGGTTTGGGCTTGGCCACAGGCGGCGTTGCGGCTGGCTTCGGGGGCTGACGGGACCGGGGCGCCGGTCAGCCGGGGCGGTCCGGGGCCGGCAGGATGTCGGTCGCCCGGTGCCCGTCGGGGACCGTGTCGATCAGGCAGACGTCACCCTCCGCATTGGCGAGGCGCAGCGGCAGAATGCGCTGGTAGGCCGGCGAGCGGTACCAGCGCAGGGCGCTGTCACGGTCCGGGAAGGCGATGACCACCAGGTCGCCGGACCAGTGCCCCTCCAGCACCTCCATGGGATCGCCATGGACGAGGAAGCGGCCGGCGAAGGGTTCCAGGGTCGCGTCGATCCGCTCCAGGTAGGCGGTGATGTCCGGCCCCATGGTGACGGCGCGGAGATTGGCGATGGCGAGGGTTGGCATGTCGGTTTCCGGTCATCGGGTTCGTCGGGACGCCAGGATCGCGCCGGACCGGGCGGCGAGTCGATTACCAGGGAAGTAATTGGGAAGCCGCCGGGTTCGGCTATCCTGGCGGGATGACAGGCACGCCCCTTCCCCCTCCCCGTCCCGCCGGCCCGGTCGGCGAGCGGATCCGCGCTTGGCGGCTGCACCGCCGGCGGAGCCAGCTCGACCTCTCGCTCGACATCGGGATTTCGCAGAAGCACCTGAGCTTCCTGGAGAGCGGGCGCGCGATCCCGAGCCGCGAGATGGTGCTGCGCATCGCCGCCGGACTGGATGTGCCGCTTCGGGAACGGAACCTGATGCTGCAGGCGGCGGGCCACGCCGCCGTCTTCCGGCAGCGGCCGCTCGACGACCCGGCGCTGGCGGCGGCGCGGGCGGCCATCGACCTGATCCTGCGGGGGCACGAGCCCTTCCCGGCCCTGGCGGTGGACCGGCACTGGCGCCTGGTCGCGGCCAATGCCGCCCTGGCTCCCCTGCTGGCCCTCGTCGCCGACCGGACGCTCCTGCTGCCGCCGGTGAACGTGCTGCGCCTCAGCCTCGATCCCGGCGGGCTGGCGCCCCACATCCTGAACCGGGCGGAGTGGCGCTCCCACCTGCTCGACCGGCTGCGCCGGCAGGCCGAGACCACCAACGATCCGGAGCTGGCACGGCTCCACGACGAGCTGGCCGCCCTGCCGGCGGGCGAGGAGGGCGCAGACGCCGGGGCCGCCCATGCGGATTACGGCGGCGTGCTGGTTCCGCTGCGCCTGCGCGTCGGTCCGCAGGTGCTGTCCTTTCTCTCCACCACCACGGTCTTCGGAACGCCCACCGACATCACCCTGTCGGAACTGGTGATCGAAGCCTTCCTTCCGGCCGATCCGCAAACCACGGCGGCACTGAGGGGGTAGCGCTCACCGGTCCGGGTCGCGGCCGGGAAGCCGGCGCTCCCTGAGGATACGCTCCATGACGATGGTGCGCTCGTCCCCACGCCATGCGTCCCGGACGGCCCTGAAGCCGAGGCTGGCATAGAACGGCTCGGCCGTCACCGACGAGGGCACCGCCAGCGTCGTGATGCCGTTCCGGATCGCCGTGCGCCCGATCTCGTCCATGAGGGCTCGCCCGATGCCGCGGCCCTGGAATGCCGGCTTGACGAACACCGTGCGGACGACATGCCCGTCGAGGCTGGCGGTCCCGACGACCTCATGGCCGATGACGGCGACGAACACGCGCCGGCGGTCGATGAACGCCCGCACCGCCTCCGGGCGGAACCCCTGCCCGACGCGTGCGATCACCGCCTCGGAATAGTCCCTGGCGTTGGACTCCCGAAGCGTCGAGATGACGAGGCGGCTGATGGTCTCCGCGTCGCCCTGCCCTGCGGGCCGGATTGAAACCTCCGACATCCTCCCTCCCGGTCTGCGATCCCGTTTCGCGTCCCCAGATCATTGCCCCAGGCCGTCGCCCCAAACCATTTGCGGTACGGCTTCGGCCGGTGCGGCGGTCCGCGCGGGGGTGGCCGCCCGGTTCCGGCTTCCCTTAAAGATTGCGCATCATCCCAACGGGGTCACGTTCGGCATGCGCACGCCAGGATGGATGATGGCTGAGTGAGTGGGTTGCCCGGAACGACCCTGCGGCGAAGATGGGCGCGCTTCTGCAACAATAAGCTGGTGGAGCGCACGCATGGCGACTATCTGGGGGACGGCCGGGAACGACACCTTGACCGGCGGCAATGAGGACAACACCATCGGTGGCGGCGCGGGCAACGACCTGCTGACCGGCGGCGCCGGCCGCGACCAACTGATGGGCGGCGACGGGAACGACACGCTCGCCGGCGGCGGCGGCAACGACTGGATGCAGGGCGGCGCGGGCAGCGACCGCTTCGTGCTGGCCCCCGGCGGCGGCTGGGACTACATCGCCGACTTCCAGGCCGGCACCGGCGGCGACGTGCTGGACCTGACCGCCTACACCGGCCTCGCCAGCCTCCAGGACGTGCTGTCGAAGGCGACCGCCGAGGGCGGCGACACCGTCATCACCTTCAGCGACACCGCCAGCGTGCGCCTGCAGGGCGTGGCCCCGGCCAGCCTGACCGCCGCCAACTTCCGGCTGGCCGGCGGCGATCCGTCGGCTCCGCCCGCCTCCACCACCATCACCGGCACCGCCGCGCGCGACCTGCTGAGCGGCACCGCCGGCAACGACGTCATCATCGGCGGCGGCGGCAACGACTGGATGGTCGGCGGCGCCGGCTCCGACCGCTTCGTCATCGACCCCAACGACGGCTGGGACGCCATCGGCGACTTCCAGGCCGGCGCCGGCGGCGACGTGCTGGACCTGCGGGGCTGGAGCGGCCTGAGCTTCGAGGCGCTGGTGGCCTCCGCCACCGAGGACGCCAACGGGCTGAACGTCATGTTCAGCGGCAACACCGGCGTGCAGCTCGTCGGCGTCACCAAGGCATCGCTGACGCGCGAGAACGTGCTGCTGTCCGGCGGCGGTTCCGCCCCGGACCCCGTCGGCCCGGCGGCGCCGCTGCTGTCCTGGGGGCCGGCGGGCTTCGATGCGACGGCGGTGTCCACCATCGTCAAGAACACGGACACCGGCAGCACCGACCAGGCCGTCAACGTCGCGGCGATCTCGGCCGAGGGCCGTTACCTGGCCTATGGCGTCAAGTCGCTGGACGCCGCGACCTCGCAGCAGCCCTACGGCCACTACAGCATCGACGTGTACCTGAAGGATCTGCAAACCGGCGTGGTGTCGAAGATCGACCGGGTGGGGGATTCCAGCGCCAGCACCCAGTCGGCCCTTGCCCTGTCCGATGACGGATCGGCCATCGCCTACGGCAACGTCCAGTATGGCGGGTACTTCGGGATGGGTGGTCCGAGCGAGGTCCGCATCCGGGATCTCGTCACCGGGAACACCGCCGCCGTCGACGCCGCGACCAACCTGCCCTTCAACCTCGTCCTCTCCGCGGACGGGGACGTGGCCGCGTTCCAGAGCAAGGCCCCCCGTGGATTCAACGGGCTGCCCACCGTCCTTTACGACACGGATACCGGCACGAGAACGAGCCTCTCCGATACGCAGAACGGGCTGAGGCCGCTCGGCCCGCCGGCCTTGTCCGCCGATGGCGGCATCCTGGCGTTCGCACGGCTGCGCACCATCGACAACGGCGCCTCCGCCCCCCCGAGCACCCACACCGACCTCGTCGTCCGCAACATGGGAACCGGCGCCGAAACCACCTTCGAGGTGAACGGCTCCCTGGACCCGAACGCCCCCATCGACCTGTCGGCGGATGGACGCTTCGTCCTGTTCAGCCGGATACAGGGCGGCAGCGTCAACATCCTCGACACCGCGACCGGGGCCGTCGAGCTGGTCAGCACGGCGGCGGACGGCACGGCGGCCAACGGCGTCAGCAACGCCGCGAAGTTCAGCGCCGACGGGCGGTCGGTGGTGTTCTCCAGCACCGCCAGCAACCTCGACGCCGGCGACACCAACGGCGTGGCGGACTTCTACGTCAAGAACCTCGACAGCGGCGCCGTCCGCCGCATCACCGCCGCCGACGGGTCGGACCTGGGCGCCGGCTACGACGTGCTCACCCTGACGTCCGACGGCGTCGCCTATCTCGGCGCGAAGGACCCGGCCCCGGGCGATTCGAAGAACCAGATCCGGGACGTCCTGGCCATCGACCTCGACCGGCTGCCGGAGGACAGGCTGGCCGGCAATGCGAACGCCGTCGACCTGACCATCGGGGGCTTGGCCGGCGGGGCGGGCCATGACGCCGCCGTCGCGGTCGCGGTGGCCTGGGGCGACGGGCAGACCACCACGCGGGCGGTGACGGGGGGAGCCGGCAGCCTGTCTGTGAACCACCTCTACGCCGGCGGCACCTTCGCCGGCACCGTCACCCTGACCGACGCGCAGGGGCAGACGTCGGGCGCCGCGTTCCGTGCCCAGGTGGCCGACCCGGCCGCCACGGCGGGCGCCGCCCTGACCGGGGACGGCGGCACCGACCTGCTGGTCGGCGGCCGCTTCGCCGACACCCTGAGCGGCGGGGCGGGCAACGACTACCTGTCCGGAGGTGCCGGCAACGACTGGCTGGTCGGCGGCGACGGCAGCGACGTGCTGGTCGGCGGGATCGGGGCCGACACGCTGACCGGCGGGGCCGGGGCGGACCTCTTCGCGTTCGGGTCGCGCAGCGGCGCCGATGTCATCACCGACTTCGACGCGGCCGGCGGCGACCGCCTGCAGATCGGGGCCGGGCAGACCTGGATGGTGGAGAGCCTGGGCGCCGACGCACTGGTGCGGTTCGGCTCCTCCGACAGCGTGCAGCTCATGGGGGTGCGGGCGGATCAGGTCTCGGCCGGCTGGTTCATCACCGGCTGAGTCATCACCGGCTGATCCGGGAAAAGGCGTCGCCGCCCCATCCGGCGGCGGCGCCGGTCTCAGAGCCCCTTCCGCCGCGCCACCACCGCCCCCTCGACCGGTGCCGTGATCTCGTAATGGTCCGCCTGGGTCACCTCCAGGATCCGGCGCGGCCGGTAGGCGACGGCGTTGATGCCGCCGCGGTGGCGCAGGCTGTCGTAGGCGATGCCGGCGGCCGGCCCCGTCCGGCGCACCTCCTCGCCGAAGGCCTGGGAGGCGCGGTAGTCGGCCGTCGCGTACAGGTCGGGCCGGGCGGCGCCCTGGCCGCGGATGTCGAGGAAGCCGCCGTCGAGGCGGGCGGTGTAGAGGCGGTAGGTCAGCCGCATCTCGGGAAGCCGGCGGTGGACCGCCTCGCGCCGGAGATGGTGGGCGACCTCGGCGATGGCCGTCTTGAGCGCCCACGCCCCATACCAGGCGCCGAGCTCGCCGCTGTTGAAGCGGCCGCCGCCGGGGGCGGCGTGCAGGAAGGCGGCCATCACCACCGAGGCGTTGGGGACGCCGTAGACCCACTGGTCGCGCGGCAGCCGCGCGACGCGCTCCCGAACCAGGCGGTCGTTGGTCCAGCCTTCCAGCTCCATGACGGCTTCGAGGTCGTCCGGGTGCGTCACGCCGTCGAAGGCCGGGATCGGCGGGAACCGGGACGGGATCAGGCGGTGCGTCGGGTGCGGTATCGCGATGCCGGTCGTCACGGTCTCACACGATCACGATGTCGTCGTCACCATAGGGGGCGGCCGCCTCATCCATGGGGCCGGGCGGCCCGAAGACGCCGCCACGCGCGGCGTCGAGGTAGCGGCGCACCAGCATGGGACCGTCCATCGTGCCGTTGGTGACCAGCGCCATCGGCGGCTGGCCGCCGAAGGACGGCCCGTCATGCGGGCCGGTCAGCCAGTCCAAGGCCGCCGGTTCCGAGCCGAACAGGATCATCAGCGCCTTGTGGATGCCCAGCACGGCGGAAATGCGCAGCAGCACGTCGACCGGCAGGGTCAGGTCCTGGCCGTCGCGCGCCTTGGCGACCCAGGCGAAATAGGTCGAACGGCCGGGCGAGCCCAGCACCAGCAGGCGCTCGGCCTCCGTCCAGCCCCAGCGGTCGGCGATGGCCAGGAAGGTGCGCAGCCCCGGCGCGCCGAGCTGCCGGCGCTTGGCCGGCGTGAACCGGTCAGGCTGGAGGAGGGCCGGCCCCGCCGCGGCCGCGTCGGCGATGCGGTAGCTGTCGGCACGCAGGGGAGCCCGCAGGGGGCCACGCAGGGGGACGGGCATGGCGCGATCTCCTCTTGTCCATGGCTGGATGATGTGGTCCAGATCAGGACAATGTCAAGCCGGGCCTCTTCGGCAAGCACGGCTATCGCATATGACTCCCTCTCCTGGGGCTCTCAGCGAATCTTTGATCCGCCTGACGGTCAGCACAAACGAAGTTTGTGCGAGAGGCGGGAGAGGGCGATAACCGCCATATGCGATTGCCTTGCTTCGGCAAGGCCGCCGAACTCTAAGCTTTTGGTTCTCCGTGCGGGTCCCGTTTCAAGCGATACCGCTTGAGACGATCACACTCTAGGCCGCGTCCTCCGGCCTGCTCCTGCCTGCGGCCGCTTTGCCGAGGAGCCTGGCGGTGGCGGTCGCGAGCTGGGTCTGGGTGTAGGGCTTGGCGAGGCGCGGCAGGTCGGCGCCGGCACCGTCCGGCAGGTCGGCGTAGCCGGTCGCCAGCAGCACCGGCAGGTCCGGGAGCATCGCCCTGGCCGCGCGGGCGAGTTCGGCGCCGGTCATGCCGGGCATCGCATAGTCCGTCAGCAACAGGTCGACCGGCTGGCCGCTGCGCAGGATTTCCAGCGCCTCGCTGCCGGAATTCGCCTCGACGACGGTGTGGCCGAGATCGGCCAGCATGTCGACGGTGCTCATGGCGATCAGCGCGTCGTCGTCGACCACGAGCACCAGGCCGGGAGACACGTCGACCGCCGCGGCCGCTGCCGGCTCGGCCGCCCGGACCGGCGTCGCCGCCCTCGGCAGCCACAGCTCCACCAGCGCGCCCTCGCCCGGCACGCTCGACAGCCGGAACGCGCCGCCGGACTGCACCGCCAGGCCATGGACCATCGACAGCCCGAGCCCGGTGCCCTTGCCGATGCCCTTGGTCGAGAAGAACGGCTCGATCGCCCGCGTCAGCGTCAGCGCATCCATGCCGGTGCCGGTGTCGCGCACGCGAATCCGCGGATGGACGCCGGGTGGCAACGCGGAGCCCGCGGGAGCCGGCGCCTCGTCCAGCGACACGGTCAGCGTGCCGCCATCCGGCATGGCGTCACGGGCGTTGATGGCGAGGTTCAGGATCGCCAGCTCGAGCTGGTTGGGATCGATCAGCGCCGGGGGCAGGGCGTCGGGTCCCTCGATCCGCACCACGACGCGCGGCCCCGCCGAACGCTCCAGCAACGTCCGCATGCCCTCCAGCAGGCCGCAGAGGTCGACCGCCTGCGGCTGCAGGTCCTGGCGGCGGGCGAAGGCCAGCAGCCGCTGCGTCAGGGTGGCCCCACGCCGCGCCCCCTGCATGGCCCCGTCGAAGAGGCGCTCCGTCGTCGGGTCGTCGGGAATCCGCTTGCGCAGCAGCTCCAGGTTGCCGAGCACCGCCATCAGCAGGTTGTTGAAGTCGTGCGCGACGCCGCCGGTGAGCTGGCCGAGGGTCTCCAGCTTCTGGGTCTGGCGCAACTGCTCCTCGGCGCGCTCGCGGTCGCGCATCTCGGCGCGCAGGCGCTCCAGCGCCTCCTCCAGTTCGCGGGTGCGCTCCTGCACCGTGGCCTCGAGCATCGCCGTGAGGCGCTGCAGGGCCTCCTGCGCCGCCTTCTGCGCGCCGATGTCGACAATGACCGCGAGAGCCCCGGCCACCCGGCCCGCCCCGTCGCGCACCGGCACGCCGCTGACCCGGAGCCAGGTCGCCGACCCGTCCGGCAGCCGGTAGGTGAACTCGACGCCATGGACCATCTCGCCGCGCAGGGCCCGCGCGCCGGGGAACTGGTCGCGAGGCAGCCGGCGCCCCTGGTCGTCGTACCCGACCCAGCCGTGGTTCTCGTCGGGATGCCGGGACGGGATCACCGCGTCCGGCAGGAACCTCTCGAAGGCCGGGTTGCACAGCGTGACCCGGCCGTCCCTGTCCATCAGCGAGACGCCGACCGGCAGATGCTCGATCAACGTCGCGAAGCGGGCGCGCTCGCCGGCCAAGTCGGCGAGCAGGCGCTCGCGCTCGACCAGGTGCGCCCGCGCCTCGACCTGGCGCCGCCGCCCGCGCAGGCAGGTGCGCACCACGCTGACCAGGGTGGTCGGGTGAAAGGGGCGCTCGATGAAGGTGACGTTGCCGAGCAGTTCGGTCAGGCGGGCGGCCTCGGGCGTGCGCTCGGCCCCGTCGCCGCGCATCGTCAGCAGCACGACCGGCAGATCGGACCAGGGCGGCTGTGCGCCGATCCAGGCGACGAGCCGCTGGAGGTCGGCGGTGCGCACGGCCTCCTCGACCAGGATGAGCAGCCCCGCCCCCTCGTCCAGCGCGTCGCACAACGCCGTCAGGTCGGGACAGACCTGGGTGGCGATCCCGACCTCGGCCAGCAGGGCGGACGCGACGGCGGCATCCCGTCCGCGCGGCGCCAGGACCAGCGCGCGCTCCATCGGGTCGGTCCCGCTCACGCCGGATCATCCCGCATCAGGGGGCCGTCTTCGCCGCGGTAGACGGGCACGCCACGCAGCACGCCCTGGAACTCCTCCAGCGGCGGCCCGACGCTGATGCCGCGGTCGGTGACGCGGTATTCGCGGATGGTGTCCTCGTGCGGGCCGGCCCGCTTCTTGATCACGGAGATCGCCCGGCGGACCCGGCCCGCCGCCTCGAAATAGCGCAGCAGCACGACGGTGTCGGCGAGATAGGTGACGTCGACCGGCGTCTGCATGTCGCCGATCAGGCCATGCTGCGCGATGGTGAGGAAGGTCGTCACCCCCTGCCGGTTCAGGAAGAGCAGCAGCTCGTGCAGGTGCAGGACCAGGAGCTGCTCCTCCGGCATCGCCGCTTGGTAGCCGTTGAGGCTGTCGATCACCACGGTGCGGATGTGGTTCTGCTCGACGCAGCCGCGAACCCGGTGGGTGAACTCCCCGGGCGACAGCTCCGCCGCATCCACCTGCTCGATCAGCAGGCTGCCGCGGTCGCGGAGCGCTTCGAGGTCGATGCCCATCGCCTTCGTCCGGGCGAACAGCAGGCCGAGTTCCTCGTCGAAGACGAACAGCGCGGCGCGCTCCCCGCGCCCGATGGCGGCCACGGCGAACTGGAGCGCGAACAGCGACTTCCCGGTCCCGGCCGGGCCGAGGATGAGGGAGCTCGATCCGCGCTCCATGCCGCCGCCGAGCAGCGTGTCGAGTTCGGCGATGCCGCTGGCCACGCGCTCCCCGGTGAAGCCGGTGCGGTGCTCCGCGGCGACCAGCCGGGGAAAGGCCCGGATGCCGCCGGTGCGGATGGCGAAGTCGTGATAGCCGCCGCGGTAGGCCTGGCCGCGGTACTTGAGCACGCGCAGCCGCCGCCGCTCGTCGCCATAGGCCGGGGTCACCATCTCCAGGCGGATCACGCCGTGGGCGATGCTGTGCACCGTCTTGTCCATGGTGTCGGCGGTGAGGTCGTCGAGCAGCAGCACGGTGGCGCCATGCCGGGCGAAATAATGCTTGAGGGCGAGGATCTGGCGGCGGTAGCGCAGCGAATCCTGTGCCAGCAGGCGGATTTCCGACAGGCTGTCGAGGACGATCCGCGCCGGCTTGACCCGCTCGATGGCGTCGAACAGGTGCCTGGTCGTCTCGCCGAGCTCCAGGTCGGAGGAATAGAGCAGGCTCTGCTGGTGGGCCGCGTCGAGCAGGCTCTCCGGCGGGACCAGTTCGAAGACCGTGATCCCGTCGCCGAGCGTCCAGCCATGGGTGGCGGCGGCGGCGCGCAACTCCTGTTCGGTTTCCGACAGGGTGATGTAGAGCCCGGTCTCTCCGGCAGCGGCACCTTCAAGCAGGAACTGCAGCGCCACCGTGGTCTTGCCGGTGCCCGGACTGCCTTCGAGCAGGAAGACCCGGTCACGGGCGAGACCGCCGGCGAGGATGTCGTCGAGCCCGGCGACGCCGGTTTGCGCCTTGCGCGGCGGTTCGGTGGATGCGGCCATGAAGAGTCGGGACGTCCATTTCGGGGGTAGCGGGGCGGCGCACGCGCCGGGATGGCGCTCCAGGGTATAGCCAAGAGCAGGCTGCGCATACCAAAGATCATGTGCCGGCCCGAAGGTCGAGCGGGAAGGTGGAGGATATCCCGTGGAGCAGGGCAAGCCTGCCGATGGCCGGCCTTCGCTCCAGGCGGTATCCGCCGCGCCACAGAGCCGGCCGGGCCGGAGCGCCTCCCGCCAGCCCGCAAGGTCCAGGCTCCGCCTCACCGTCCTCCCTGCTGGTCCCCCCCCTCGTCGTCGCGCGCCGCCAAGGGGCCCCGCGCGGCCTGCATGCCCGCGGCATGGCTTCGTTGCAGGGTCTCCGCCCTGCGGCGCGCCTCCTCCGCCTCGGTGTGAAGCCGCTCCGCGGTCGCGCGTGCAGCCGCCGCCATGGACCTTATGGCCGCAGTCTTCTCCTGCACCTGCCTGGACGCCCTCCTCAAGACCAGGCTCCGGGCGTACAGTTGCGACAAGGGGTCCTGTGGCGGGTCTTCCATCATTTCCAGACCAACACCCGGACGGGGGATCGGTTTCCGGCGCCTTGCACTCCCGCCTGGAGAGAGGGGCGGCGTACCGGACAGGCATTCGGGCAGGCCGCGACCTGCCCGCCGGGGCCGCGCTCCCAGGCCGGAAGCCGGCCCTGGCGGACGCGGTCGCCGACGGCCGGGCCGCTACGCGTGCGCCTGCCGGCGGATCATGGCCAGGAAGGTGGCGATGCCGCGGTTTCCTGCGGCGGCAAGTTCACCCGCGAACGAGTTGAAGCCGTGGGTGCCGCCCGGATAGACCGCAAGGTACGAATCGTTGCCCGCCGCCTGCCACCGCATGTGCATGAAGAGGCTGTCATCCAGCAGCGGGTCGACCGATCCCACGCTGAACAGGGCGGGAGGCAGGCCGTGGAGATCCGCATAGAGCGGAGAGATCGCCGGGTCCCGAAGATCGGTGCCGCCCGCGAAAGCCGCCGTGAACTGCCGCATCGCCTCCAGGCTCACGAAGGGGGCAGCTTGCGCCCGATAGACGCTGGGTGTGAGCGAAAGGTCGAAGCAACCGAACAGCAGGCTGGCGGCACGGTAGGCGCTTCCTTGCCCAAGATCGCGGAGACGGAGCAGTGTCAGGGCGGCAAGATTGGACCCCGCGGATTCGCCGCCGATCGACAGCCATGATGTGCCGAACTCCCTGCCGGCATGCTCGATCAGCCAGGACGCCACCGCCACGCAGTCTTCGACCGCGGCAGGGGCGGGGTGTTCGGGAGCCAGCCGATAGTCGAGGCTGACCGCCACCATGCCTGCCTCGCGGCCGAAGAGCTCAAGCTGCTCATCCCAGGTGTCGTTGCTGCCGGCTATCCAGCCGCCGCCATGGATGTGAAGGTACACGCCGCGCACGTCGTCAGGCACGAAGACCCGCAGTTCGATCGGACCGGCCGGACCGTCGATCGCCATCCTGCGGGCACGGGGCGACTTCGGCGAAGCGGGCAGACCGAGGAGCCCCTTCACGTAAGCGTCCCGCATTTCCGCCAGGCCGGCGGGGGGCGTCATCAAGGCCAACGTCTTCGCCAATCCCTGATTGACGGCGCGCGTCGATGCCGAAATCGCGTCGGGGCGGGTGAGCGAGGCCAGCGGTTGACCGGCAGGCACGAGATAAGGGTTGTCCATGGGAGGGGGTCCATATATCACAATAGTTGATGTGATATTAGCCGGGGCGAGGAAAATCACAATGACCAATGTGAAAAATAATCGGGGCCGTGGCCGCCCGCCCGCCTTCGACCGTGCCACGGTTCTGGAGCGTGCGATGCAGGTGTTCTGGGCGTCGGGGTATGATGGCGCCTCGATCCCGATGCTGACGGAGGCGATGGGGATATCGGCGCAGAGCCTTTATGCCGCTTTCGACTCCAAGGAGGCGCTCTACCGGGAGGCCATCGAGTTCTACAGCAGGACGATCGGCGGCTATGCGGCGCAGGCACTGGAGGATGAAGGTGACGCGATCGAGGCGGTTGCACGGCTTCTCCGGGAGTCGGCGGAGACCTTCGCGCGAACGACGGGCACGCCCGGGTGCATGATCTCGACGACACCGTTCGACGCCGCCAACACCCCGCTGGCGCTGCTCGGGCGGGAGATGCGGGCCGCCAGCGTCCGGCTGGTGGAGGCGCGCCTGCTCAAGGGCATCGAGGATGGGCAGGTGAGCGGAGGCCTGGATGCCCATGGATGGGCGCGGTACATCGGGAGCGTCGTGCAAGGGATGTCGGTCCAGGCGAGGGATGGCGCCAGTGCCGCCGACCTTATGGACATCGCGCGGATCACGGCGGACTCCCTGCGGTCCCATAGGGCCGGGACGGGCATGACGGCCGCGTCGTGAGCCGCGGCGCGGAGTCGAAACGCTTTCGACGCCGCTCCGCGAAGAGGAGCCGTGCCCTCGACGCGGCCACGGTCGCGGCCGCTCGGGTCGGCTTGCAGCCCGCCCTCCACTCCCATCGCGCGGCCCGCCTGGGGAGATGCCGGCGAATCGCCGCGAACCTGCGGCGGCGGCAGGGGCCGGCGCCTCCATCGCCGCCGCGCGCTCACGTCTCGGCATCCGGTTCGGCGACGGCCGTCGGGGCCTGATGTCCCGGGCTTGGTGCCGAGGTACCACTTGCTCGGCATCCCGTTGTTCCGGGCATCACCCCTAACGCGACATTGTTGCCGCATCGGCGTTGACGCAACCATCGGTGGCGTTTTCCTTCAAACACGTTCCGGATGGGGTCACATGACAACCATGATTGGAACCGCGGGTGCCGATACCCTGACCGGCACCGCGGAAAGGGACTATATCGTCGGAATGGCCGGCGATGACGTGCTTGTCAGCGGCGCGGGCGCCGACTGGATTGAAGGTGGGGCCGGTGCCGACCGCTTTGTTTTCAAACAGGGAGATGGCTGGGATTCCATCGGCGACTTCAAGTCGTCCGAAGGGGACCGCCTCGACCTCAGGGCGTGGACAGGCATTCACGGCATCAACGACCTGACCATCGCGACCGGCGAGGATGGCGACGCCATCCTCGTCTTCAGCAACAATGACACCCTGAGGCTTGAAGGGGTCAAGCCAGCCGAGCTCACGCCCGGCAACTTCCAGTTCGCCCCCCAGCCGGCAGCCAGTTGGGAGGCGACCCTGCGGGTGATGGGAACGCCCGTATCGCCGCCCGACGGCACCGGTCCCACGACGCTGGCTCCGGTGCTTCTTTGGGGAGCCTACGCGACCGGCGGAAACGTGGACCCGGCCGTCACCGTGGATTGGGGCGACGGCACCGTGGAGCCGAGAACGCTCCTGTCCGATTGGCCCACCGGCATCGGGCATGCCTACAGCCCCCCGGAAGCCGCTTCGAACCTCTGGGGAAGCATCACGTTCGACGGTCCCGACGGGACCATGACGGAGACCATGAACCTGGTTTCCGCCCAAAGCACCAACGGAGAGGTGCTGACCGGCGGCGGCGATCACAACGCGCTGTTCGGCAACCACGGCAACGACACGCTGATCGGCGGGGATAGCGGCGACGGGCTGTTCGGAGGCAACGGCAACGATCGCCTCGAAGGCGGCTCCGGCAAGGACATGCTGATCGGCGGCACGGGAGCGGACATCTTCGTCTTCCGGCAGGGCGACGGCGCCGACAGGATCGATGATTTCAACTTCAGCGACGGCGATCGGCTGGACGCCGGCGGCCGGGCCTACAGCGTCAGTTATCAAGACTGGACGGTGCGTGGCTGGTACAGTGCCACGGTGGATTTCGGTGGCGGCGACAGCGTCGTCATTACCGGCAACTACGGTTCCGGCTTGGGAGCCGTCACGGTTTCCAATTCCTGGTTTGTCTGATCCGTCCAGCGTCCTTGAAGCGGTGCCAAGGCCGGTCCAGAGTCCAAGCCGGCGGGCCTTGGCATCCACCCCGGTTTTCCCAGGCCACTGCAATACCGGTCGTGCGTTGACCGCCGAAGGCCGCAGCGTGATGCGCCGAACTGCTGTTCGAGTTCCGGGAGCCGCTGGCGCGCCCGATCCTCGGGGATTCCGGCCTGCTGCGCGACGGTCGTGACCGCCTGCCGACAGGCCTGATCCGCCGGCCGGCCGAGGATGGCATGACGCTGGTCGCGGTCATGCATGAAATGCGCTTCGCCCGCGAGGTCTGCGACCGGCTGGTCTTCATGCATGGCGGCCGCATCGTCGAGCACGGGCCGCCGGCCGCGCTGTTCGACCGGCCGGGCACCCCGGAGCTGGCGCAGTTCCTCGGCATGATCGAGGCGCGCTGAGCGTCACGCCGCCTCGTCCGGCTTGCCCGCGCCGGCGGGCGGGCGCCGCCACGCCGGTTCCGACAGGCGGTCGATGAAGAAGTCGGCGAGCACGCCGACCTTCGCAGGCCGGGCGCGGGCCGACGGCGTGATGAAGTAGAGCCCGCCGGACGGCAGCGACCAGTCGGTCAGGATGGCGGTGAGCCGCCCGTCGGCCAGATACTCGGCCGCCATGAATTCCGGCAGCTCTGCGATCGCCAGCCCCTCCACCAGCAGCGGCACCATCGCGTCGGCGTTGGTGACCCGCAGGGGACCGGAGGGCACCACGCTCTCCTCCTCGCCGGCGGCATTGGTGAAGCGCCAGATGTCCTGCCGCCGGCGGTAGGCGTAGCCCAGGCAATGATGGCCGTTGAGGTCGCGCGGGTGCAGCGGCCGGCCGTGGCGGGCGAGATAGGCGGGGGCGGCCAGCACCACCGGCGACACCGGGCAGAGCCGGCGGGCCATCAGCGAGCTGTCCGGCAGCACCGCGATGCGCAGCGCCGCATCGAAGCCGTCGCCCACCAGATCGACCTCCGCGTCGCTCAGATGCAGGTCGATGGTGATCCCGGGATAGGCCCGGAAGAAATCCGGCAGCAGCGGCGCCACCCAGCGCAGGCCGAAGGACATCGGCACGGCGAGCCGGACCAGCCCGCGCGGCCGGCTGGACATCTCGCGCACCGCGTTCTCCGCCGCCTCGGCCTCCTCATACAGGCGCGTCGCGCGCTCGGCCAGCGAATGGCCGAAATCGGTCAGGGCCAGGCGGCGGGAGGTGCGGTTGAACAGCCGCGCCCCCAGCCGCTCCTCCAGCCGGCTGACCGCGCGCGACACGGTGGCGACCGAGACGCCCATGGCGCGGGCAGCCGCGGCGAAGGAGCGCTCCTCCGCCACCTTGGCGAACATCGCCATGCCCTCGAAATCCGGCAGCTTCGACATCGACAAACCTGCAACGATGGTTTTCATCCATTTCTATTTCGGTGCGACCGGTCCGTCGATAGCGTTGTGAACGACAAGCGGGGCACCCCGTACACGGCGCCCCTCCACACACGATCCAGGACATGGAGACCGGAATGTCACGCAAGCTTGACGGCAAGATCGCCCTCGTCACCGGCGCCACCAGCGGCATCGGCCTCGCCGCGGCCAAGCGTTTCGCCGCGGAAGGCGCCTTCGTCTATCTCACCGGCCGCCGGCAGGCGGAACTGGACGCGGCGGTCGCCGCCATCGCCGCGGCCGGCGGCGCCGCGACGGGCATCCAGGCCGACTCCTCGGCCCTGGCCGACCTCGACCGGCTCTATGGCCGCATCCGCGCCGAGAAGGGGCGGCTCGACGTGCTCTACGCCAACGCCGGCGGCGGCGGCATGCTGCCGCTGGGCGAGATCACCGAGGAGCAGTATGACGACACCTTCAACCGCAATGTGAAGGGCGTGCTGTTCACGGTGCAGAAGGCGCTGCCGCTGCTGGGGCGCGGCGCCTCGGTGATCCTCGCCGGCTCCACCGCCGGCAGCATGGGCACGGCGGCCTTCAGCGTCTACAGCGCCAGCAAGGCGGCGGTGCGCAACTTCGCCCGTAGCTGGATCCTCGACCTGAAGGACCGCGGCATCCGCATCAACACCCTCAGCCCCGGACCGATCCGCACCCCCGGCCTGGTCGAGCTGGCCGGTCCGGACGCGGCGCAGCAGCAGGGGCTGGTCGATTACCTGGCATCGCAGGTGCCGCTGGGCCGCGTCGGCGATCCCGACGAGATCGCCAAGGCGGCGGTGTTCCTCGCCTCCGACGACAGCAGCTTCATTAACGGCATCGAGCTGTTCGCCGATGGCGGCATGGCCCAGGTCTGACGGATCCGGCGGTTCAGGCCGGCGTCCCCCCGTTCCGGAGGCGGGCGCCGGCACCGGATCCGGTAAGGAAACGCCCGTGCCCCTCCTTGTCACAGGGCAGAGGTTAAGGTGTTCCGGGAGGGAAAGGGCGGAATACCCGCCGGCCGGAAACCGGTTTTCGCCTGCGGGAAAAGGGTAACCCTGCCCCTTTCTTTCTCGCGATTTAGGAAAGAAAACAGGACAAAGTTCGGACCTTGGCCTCGGCTGAAGCCGCAGGCCGACCCCGGCGTTCTTAACCTTTTTCGTGGACCATTTCGGCGAGGAGGCGCCATCGGTACAGGTACGGCACACCGGAAAGCCGGTACTTTTGCGTTTCCCCGCCTTTCGCGGTTTTCAGTATATTTACAGTCTTGATAATATATAGTTCTTTAAGTTCTTTGCGTGTCTCTATGAACTGATGGCAATCATATAGTAAATTCCCAAGGTAAGGACGGGCATTGACCCTTCGGGCAGGGTTGTTACATCCGCATCCCTCACGATCAGGCGAAAGCGGCGACAGATTGCATTCTATATAACTGTGATCATCGTGTGAGCCCTGGTTTTCCGCCATTTTCACGCCGCTCAGGCTGAAGCGGTGCCGGATGCGGGGCGATTGGAAAAAAGCCGGGAAAACTTAACCGGATTTGGAAAGGTTTCGTTAAGGATTGGACCGCAAGCATGGCCCCAGCGAAACGGACATAGGATTTCAGTCATGAGCACGGCCACCACGTCGAGCACGATCACCGTCAATGCTTTTGGAATGTCCGGCGACAAACTGCCGCCCCACTTCAAGCTGCTGGTGGACGGGCAGGCGGTCGGAGAGGCCAGCGCCGCCTCTGAGTCCACCCGCCCCTACAGCTTCACGGCCGACCTGGCGGCGAACAAGCCGCACAGCATCCAGATCGTGTACGACAACGATGCCGTGAACGGTTCCTCCCGTGATCTCTACGTGCAGTCGATCGAGGTCAACGGCCACGTCCTGAAGGCGGCCGACGCCACCTACACCCGCGACGACGGCGGCGCCGTCGGTGCCGCCGAAGCCGGCCGGCAGAACATGTGGTGGGACGGCGCGCTGAAGTTCGACACCCCGGCCGACTTCTACGCCGGCAAGGGCGCCGCCGCTCCGGCCGGCACCCCCACGGCGGCCCCGGCAGCCCCGGCGGCCGGCACCGACGCCACCATCGTGGTGAATGCGCAGGGCACCGCCGCCGCCGGCCAGAACGCCCATTTCAACCTGCTGGTCGACGGCCACAAGGTGGGTGAAGGCACCGTCGGCGAGGAGGCCAAGGACTTCACCTTCACCGCCAAGGTCGACGGCGCCGCGCACAAGGTCCAGATCCAGTACGACAACGATGCCGTCGCCGGCTGGGAGGACCGCAACCTCCAGATCAACGGGATCTCCGTCAACGGCCACCACATCAGCCCGACCGACGATGCCGTCTCGGTGCATCGCGACGACAGCGGCGCCGACGTCGGGGCGACCGGCAGCCTCTATTGGGACGCCACCCTGACCACCCAGGTCGGCGCCAGCCACTTCACCGCGCCGGCCGGCAGCACCGGCGGCAGCGAGCCGGCGAAGCCGGGCAACCAGCCGGCCGACGGCGGCAGCGGCTCCACTGGCGGCTCCACGGGGGGCTCGGCCGGCGGTTCGACGGGCGGTTCCACCGGCGGCGGCTCCAACCTCAGCGCGTCCTCGGTCAGCGTCGGCAACGTCACCGTGACCGATCCGGGCATGGTCGAGAGCTCCGGCGCCATCAAGGGCTTCCTGCACACCGAGGGCAACCAGATCGTCGACGAGGCCGGGCAGAACGTGCGCCTGACCGGCGTCAACTGGTTCGGCGGCGAGGGCTACAACTACGTACCCGCCGGCCTGTGGTCCGACAGCTACCAGCACCACCTCGAGAACATGAAGGAGGTGGGCTTCAACACCATCCGCCTGACCTGGTCGGACGAGATGTTCGACAGCTCGGCGGTGACCAACGGCATCGACTATTCCAAGAACCCGGATCTCGCCGGCCTGACCCGCCTGCAGGTCTATGACAAGGTCATCGACTACGCCGGCAAGATCGGCATGAAGGTGATCCTCGACCACCACCGCAACGACGGCGGCGCCGGCACCAACGAGCACGGGCTGTGGTACACCGATGCCCACCCGGAATCGAAGATGATCGAGAACTGGAAGATGCTGGCTAAGCATTACGCCGGCAACGAGACGGTCATCGGCGCCGACCTGCACAACGAGCCCAGCGTCAGCGCCACCTGGGGCGACGGCAACGCCGCCACCGACTGGGCCGCGGCGGCCGAGCGCATCGGCAACGCCATCCAGTCGGTGAACAAGGACTGGCTGATGCTGGTCGAGGGCACGGAATGGAGCAGCACGCTCGCCGGCGCCAAGGACCACCCCGTCGAGTTCGACGTGCCGAACAAGCTGGTCTATTCGCCGCACGCCTACGGCCAGAGCGTCGGCCAGTTCAGCTGGCTGAACGACCCGAACTACCCGAACAACCTGCCGGCCCAGTACGACAAGATGTGGGGGTACCTGTACAAGAACGACACCGCCCCGATCCTGCTGGGCGAGTGGGGCGGCCAGTTCAAGACCGAGGCCGAGCAGACCTGGGGCAAGGCCATGGTCAAGTACCTGAACGGCGACTGGAACCTGGACGGCAAGAGCGACATCCCCGCCGGCGACCAGGGCATGAGCTCGACCTTCTGGGCCTGGACCCCGGAATCCGGTGACGTCGGCGGCGTGCTGATGCCGGACTACAAGACGGTCGACCCGACCAAGCTGAGCATCATCAAGGGGGCGCTCGCCGCCGGCACCGACAGCGCCACCACCGTGGCCGGCAGCGAGGAGGCCATCTTCACCGTGCGGCTGGCCAAGGCACTGACCACCGCCACCACCATCGACTACGCGACGGAAGACGGTACGGCGAAGGCCGGGTCGGACTACACCGCCGCCTCCGGCAGCCTGACCTTCCAGCCGGGCGAGACCAGCAAGACCATCTCCGTCCACGTCACCGGCGACCACGCCACCGAAGGGAGCGAGAACTTCCTGCTGCACCTGAGCAACGGCAACGCGCTGCTCGGCACCGCCACCGGCACCATCCTCGACCACGCGGCGTAACCACGCCGTCCGCCGGTACCGAACGCCAGCACTCCACTCAGGGGGGCCGTCCGAAAGGACGGCCCCTTTCTTCATTGGGCCACCGGCCCCGGCCGGTCAGGCGTCCACCGCCCGGTCATGGCGCGGGGAGCGGCCGAAGACCCGCTTGTAGGCGTGGCCGAAGGCGCTCTCCGAGGCATAGCCGAGGCCGGCCGCCAGTTCGCCGACCGGCACCCGGCCGTGCCGCAGGGCCAGACGGGCGCGCTCCATCCGCAGGCGCCTCAGGTAATCCAGCGGGGCGACCCCGGCCAGCCGGCGGAAGTGCGAGGCGAAGGCCGAGCGGGACATGCCGGCCTCGGCCGCCAGCGCCCCTACGGTCCAGCCGCGGGCGATCTCGCGGTGCATCGCGGTCAATGCCCGGGCGATCCGCGGATCCGTCAGGGCGCTGACCCAGCCGGCGCAGTCCCGTCCATTCTCGGCCACATAGGCGCGCAGCATCTGGACGACGATGATGGCCGCCAGCCCCTGCGCCACCATCGCGGCGCCGATCTCCGGCCGCTCCATCTCGCGGTCGAGCAGGTCCAGGCTGTTGCGCAGGACCGCCGCGGCGGGATGATCCGCCGAGACGCACATGACGGGCGGAAGCGCCTCGACGACCAGCCGGGCACCGTCCTCCTCGAAGACCAGCCCGCCGCCGAGCATCACCGTTCCGCCGTCCTCCCCACCGCCACCCCCCTCTTCGCTGCCCAGGCGGACCGTGCCCTCCCCGCCCTCCCTGTAGAACTCCATCCCGTCCCTGGCGGGGACGGCGGGGTCGCTCGCCACCACATAGGGCGTGTTGGTGAGCAGGAAGAGGTCGCCGGCCCGCAGCCGGTGCGGCGGGCGGTCGGGCAGCAGGAGCCAGCAGTTCCCCCGCAGCACCGCCACCAGCTTCAGCCGCGACCGTTCCGGAAAGCGCAATGCCCAGGGACCGCGCGCTTCGAGCCGGCTGCAGCGCACGCTGCGGACCTGGAGAAGCGACAGCACATCCGAAAAGGGATCGGCCTGGAAGCCGGAAGCCGGGGAACCGGAAACCGGGAAGCCGAGCACCGGGAAGGCGGACATCGAAGACTTGGGCGCCGAGGGATTGGACGTTGAGGAATTGGACTTCGAGGAACTGGGCATCGGGGAGATCGACCCGCCTGACAGTGGCCACCAACACTCCGGCCGTCGTGAATTGGACGGCCGCGACGAAAACATGGCGCTGCGAGCATAGACCGTCCAGGCCGGCTGCGCAAAACTCACGCCATCACCGACAGCGCAGGAGGAAGACATGGGCGTGAGCGGAAAAATCGTCGCGATCACCGGGGCCAGCAGCGGCATCGGCCGGGCGACCGCACTGCTGCTGGCCGAGCGGGGCGCGAAGCTCGTGCTGGGCGCCCGCCGGCAGGAGCAGCTCGACGACCTGGTGGCGGAGATCGCCGAACGCGGCGGCGAGGCGGTCCGGCTGGTCACGGACGTCAGCAAACGCGCGGATGTGGAGGCGCTGGTGGCGTTGGCCGGCGATCGCTACGGCCGGCTCGACGTGCTGGTCAGCAACGCCGGCATCGGCCCCATCGCCCTCTTCGACCAGGCCGACGTCGAGGACTGGGAGGCGATGATCGACGTCAACGTCAAGGGCGTGCTCTATGGCATCGCCGCCGCCCTGCCGATGTTCCGGCGCCAGGACAGCGGACATTTCGTCAACGTGATCTCGACCGCCGGGCTCAGGATCGTCCCGAGCCAGGGGGTCTATGCCGCGACCAAGAACGCGGTGCGGACGATCACGGAAGGCCTGCGCCAGGAAGCCGGGGCGAAGCTTCGCGTCACCGGCGTTTCGCCCGGCGTGGTCAGGACGGACTTCGCCGGCTCCATCCGGAACCAGACGGCACGGGACGCGGTCACCGGGCAGATGGCGGACACCGGCATCCCGCCGGATGCCATCGCCAGGGCGATCGCCTTCGCGATCGAGCAGCCGGCGGAGGTCGAGGTGGGCGACATCGTCGTCCGCCCGACGGCCCAGTCCTGACGGTGGCCCCGTCCTGACGATGCCCCGTCCTGACGATGCCCCCATCCTGACGATGGCCGGCATCATTGTTGTCCGGAGGCGAATAGTGTTGTTGGAACTCGCGGATTTATCCGGCGGGCCGGGACGCTTAACTCTTTCTTCACGGCCGACGCTCCCCGGCGCCGACCGGACGACAACCTCCAGCCCCGCCCTGCGCCCGGTGATCTTCCCCCGTCACCGGGCGCTTCTCCCGGCAGGGCCGCTGTTCCAAGGGACAAGATCATGGCCACCAACAAGCTCTTCTCCATCGCCGCCGCCGCCGTCCTGTCGGTTTCGGCCCTGACCCTGGCTGCCGCGCCGGCCACCGCCACCGACTTCAACGGCCTGCTGGCCGAAACCTCGGCCGCCGCCGCCAGCGCCAACGCCATCACCGCCGAGCGCACCGAGCGCGACGCCGCCCGCATCGCGCTGTCCGTCGCCCGCTCGCTGGCCGCCCAGGGCGATACCGAGGCCGCCGCCGGCTACCTGAACTTCGCCCGCGGCAAGCTGGGCCTGACGACCGTCGCCCGTGGCGAGCTGGTCGGGCTGTCCGCCTCCGGCGACACCGTCGGCCGCGGCGACGCCGTGGCCCCGCACACCTCTTACCGGTAACGGGTTTCGACCGGCATCTCGTGCCCGACTGATCCTGTCCTTGCCGCGGACGCCCGCCGAATCCCCCGCCGGCGGCGCGGCGCGGCAAGCAGGACCTCCGCCTTTCCCAGGACATCCCCGTCCCCGCCCGCCACCATCCTCTTTCCACTCCGAGAAAGATGTCGAAGACCGGCGGCCTTCGGGCTATGTAGGCGGGATGAACACCGACCAATCCTTTGAAATCTTCATCGTGACCGCGCCCGGCCTGGAGGCCGTGGCCTGTGCCGAGGCGCAGGCGGCCGGCTTCGCGAACCCGACGCCCGTCAAGGGCGGCGTGACCGTCACCGGCGGCTGGCGCGAGGTCTGGCGCGCCAATCTGGAACTGCGCGGGGCGACCCGCATCCTGGCGCGCGTCGCCGCCTTCCGCGCCCTTCATCTGGCCCAGCTCGACAAGCGGGCGCGCCGCGTCCCGTGGGCGGAGTTCCTGCGCCCCGACGTGCCGGTGCGGGTCGAAGCCTCGTGCAAGGCGTCGCGCATCTACCATGCCGGCGCCGCCGCCCAGCGCATCGAGCGCGCGATCGCCGAGGGGCTCGGCGCTCCCCTCTCCGCCGAGGCGGAGGTGGTCATCAAGGCGCGGATCGACGACGACCTCTGCACCATCAGCGTCGACACCTCCGGCGAGTCGCTGCACAAGCGCGGCCACAAGGAGGCGGTCAACAAGGCGCCGCTGCGCGAGACGCTGGCCGCCCTGTTCCTGCGCCAGTGCGGCTATGACGGGCGGGAACCGGTGGTCGACCCGATGTGCGGCTCCGGCACCTTCGTGATCGAAGCCGCCGAGATCGCCGCCGGCCTGAAGCCCGGACGTTCCCGCGCCTTCGCCTTCGAGCGCCTCGCCGGCTTCGACGCCGACGCCTGGCAGGCCCTGCGGGCCGCCGGCACCGCCCCGGCCCCCGCCGGGCTCGCGGGGCGCTTCCACGGCAGCGACCGCGATGCCGGCGCCATCGCCATGAGCCGCGCCAATGCCGGGCGGGCCGGCGTCGCCGACTGGACCGAGTTCCGCCAGCACGCCATCAGCGACCTGACGGCCCCGGAAGGCCCGCCGGGCCTCGTCATCGTCAACCCGCCCTACGGCACCCGCATCGGCGACAGGAAGTCGCTGATCCCGCTGTATCACGCCATGGGCCAGACCCTGATGAAGGGCTTCGCCGGCTGGCGGGTGGGCGTGCTGACCAACGAGCCCGCCCTGGCGAAGGCGACCGAGCTGCCGTTCGCCGAGGGCGGGGTGTCGGTGTCGAACGGCGGGCTGCGGGTGACGCTCCACCAGACGGGACCGTTGCCCTGAGGCGGGATCGCCGCCCTTACGCGAACTGTCGGAACACCTGGTTGCCGCCGCGCCAGATCATGTCGAGCGCGACATAGGTGATGATGGCGAGGCCGACCCAGCCGATCCAGCGGTGCCTGTGCAGCGCGTGGGCGATCATGTTGGCGGCGGCGCCCATCAGCACCACCGACAGCACCAGCCCGATCACCAGGATGGTCGGGTGCTCCTTGGCCGCGCCGGCGACCGCCAGCACGTTGTCCAGCGACATCGACACGTCGGCGACGACGATCTGCCAGATGGCGGCGCCGACCGTGGTCGCCCCGGCCGCCGCGACGGCGGCGGTGCCTGCGGAACCGGCACCCATCGAACCAGCCCCCACCGAACCGGCCCCCACCGAACCGGCGGCCGCGGCGCCCGCGGAGTCCGGCAGGCCCATCGCCTCGTCGGGGGCGACCTCGTCCGCGCCGTGGCTGCGCAGTTCGCGGAACATCTTCCAGCACACCCACATCAGCAGAACGCCGCCGGCCAGCGTCAGGCCGATGATCGCCAGAAGCTGCGCGGTGATCAGGGCGAAGAAGATGCGCAGGCCGATGGCGGCGGCGATGCCCCAGAAGATGACCTTGCGGCGCTGGGCCAGCGGCACGGCGGCGGCGGCCATGCCGACGACGATGGCATTGTCGCCCGCCAGCACGAGGTCGATGGCGATAACCTGAAGCAGCGCGGCGAGCGCGTCGGCGGTGAACAGATCAGTCATAGGGTGCTTTCCTCTTACATCGGGCAAGAGAGTGGCATCCACGATGCTGGTCCGGACATACGGAGAAGCGCTGCCGGCAGGCACGGGGTTGGGCCACTCTGAAGGTCTTTCCAGTCCGACATCACAGTTCGCGGAACTGTCAGAGGGGCCCGGCCTGGCAGGGCGGATCTCTAGACGAACAAGCCGGACGGCGCAACTCCGGTCTTGCCGCGATCCGGCCGCCATCGGGCCGCCGTCCGGCCGGCGGCTGGCCGGCAACGCGAACGGGCCGCCCGTCTCCGGGCGGCCCGCTGTCAGGTCATCGGTGGCCGAGCGGCGCGGACGGTCAGCCCAGCAGCCCGATGTCGCCGTAGGGGATGTGGTCGAAGCCGTGGCCATAGACCGCGGAGTTCGACGCCAGGCTGTAGTCGTGCGCACCCGGATTGACGAAGCCGGGGTCCAGCATCATCGACCCGCTGTCGTAGCCCGCGGCCTTCCATTCCGCCAGGTCGCCCTTGCCGCCGCCCGCCATCACCTGCGGCCAGACGTCGAACATGTCCTTGGAGGCGTCCAGGTTGCTGTAGAAGTTGCCATGGATGTTGCCGACGTCGGCAGGCCCGTAGATGTGGACGGCGGTGCCGTCGCGGACGTCGACGACGTTGCCCGAGACGTCGTTGCCGGTCATCTGGTGGCCCTTCCAGCCGCTCCAGGCGACGGGCTGCTGCAGGCCGATCTGGGCGCCGCTGTTGTCGGCGATCACGTTCTCGGTGACCTTGTTGTCCCAGCCGCCATGCAGGAACACGCCGCCGATGTTGCCGTGGACGAGGTTGCCCTTCACCGTGGCGCCGCTGGTCCAGTCGTCGAGGTAGATGCCCCAGCTCGCCACCTGGCCCGACGGGTTGGTCGCCGTGGTGCCGGTCACCTCGTTGTTGACGACGGTGTGGTTCGTCAGGTCCTGCTGGCGGTTGATCAGGTAGATGCCGCCGCCGTCGTTCGATTCCAGGTTGGCGTCGATGACCTTGTTGTAGGCGATGGTCACCCGGTGGGTCGCGTCGCTGCCGTCCGTCTGCACCGAGCCGACGGCGATCGCCTTCTCCGGCGAGTCCTCGATCTGGTTGTGCGTGACCTTGACGTCGGAGCTGCCGTTGACCCAGATGCCGGCGTCGCCGCGGTCGGCGGCGTTGGGATGGCGGATCAGGTTGTCCGACACCACGGTGGCGTTGGAACCGGCCTTGACGAAGATGGATTCGGCGCCGGTGCCCTCGAACTGGTTGCCGACGACCTGGCTGTTGGCGCTGTTCTGCACCGTGATGCCGTAGCCGCCGCCCTTCACGGCGTTGTTGGCGAAGACCAGGCCGGAGGCGTTGTCGGCGAAGACATAGTGCCCGCTCGCCACGCCGTCGGTGAAGGTCAGCCCCTCGATGGTGACGTTCTTGGCGCCGCCGACGCCGATCGACACCGATGCCTGCGAACCGCCGTGGATCACCGCCTTCTCGTTGCCGTAGCTGGTGAAGGTCACGCCGGAGTCCTGGCCGTCCAGCCACAGCGGGCTCTTCAGGTGGTAGTCGCCGCCGCGCACGTAGGTGGTGTCGATGTCGCTCGACCGCATGGCCGACTGGGCCTTCTGCAGGCTGGCGAAGGGACCGTCGGTGCCGTCGGCGTTGGGAGCCGCCAGCTTGCCCGACCAGCTATCGTTGCCGTTCTCGGCGACGTAGAAGCCAGGGCCGGTCGGCTTGGGAACGCCGGGCGTCGACCCGTCGACGGGCGGCTCGGGCGACGTCTGGGGAGGCGTCCCGGGAGCCGGCGCAGGGGTCGGGGTCGGGGCCGGCGTGGAGGGAGCCTCCGCGCCGCCATGCGCGAAGAAGCTCTTGTCGGCGTCGACGACGAGCGTGCCGTTCCACCACAGGCCGTCCCGTCCATCGACGACGTCGCGGCCGTCGAGCGCGCCCTTGTCGTAGGAAACGATGTCGTCGGTCGGCAGGATCGACTTGCCGTTGATCGTGATCCCGTCGACGAACAGGTTGCGGTCCGTGCCGTGCACGATCCCGTCATTGTCGTACTGGACCTGCACCTTGTGGGCCTGGCTCTCGACGATGTCCGTCTTGAAGACGAAATCCTTGGCCGTGTCGCCCGTGGTGCCCTCGCCGATCTTCCTGCCGTCGACCAGCAGGTCGAAATGCGCGTTGGCGGCACCCTTGGCGGTCACGATGATGGTCGAGTTCCCGGAGGTCGTGGCCATTGATCCGTATCCTTGGCAGTTGCGATGCGGCGCCACGATTGGCAGGACGGCTGGGGCATTGGTGAGGCATTTTCCGCGCAATCCACGAACAGGTGGTATATTCCGTTACAATTCTGCGCCAATTTCCGAAATTCTCGGGTCGACCCAAAGAAGAAAGATAAAAATTTATAAAATTGAACAAATAATACGCCTTATGGTGATGTTCGTTCGTCCATAGAGAACGGCTGGGGCGGAGGATGGCCGCCGCCTATGCTTTCCTGCGCTGTCGCACTGGCGGAGCCGGCCCTGCGGGTTCATCCGATGCCGCGCCCCACGGGATGCGGATCGCCCTCGGGGAGCGCGGCTGGTGCCCGCGCGCGATCCCACCGCCGGAGAGTCCCGGCAGTCCGGCAAAACGGGTATGGTTGCGTGCAGAACAGGATGCCCGGACGGATGTTCTACGCTCATGCTCGTGTTCGAAACCCTGCTGCTGCTGCTGTTCGTCTCGGCCTTCCTCTCGATGGCCGCGCAACGGGCGAACGTGCCCTACCCGACCCTCCTGGCGCTGGGCGGCGCGGTCGTCGCCTTCCTGCCGGGCGCGCCGAAGCTCGACCTGCCGCCCGAGCTGATCCTGGCGCTGTTCGTGGCGCCCGTGCTGCTCGACGCCGCCTACGACGCCTCGCTCCGCGATCTCCGCGACAACTGGCGCCCGGTGACGTCGCTCGTCCTGGTCGCGGTCGGCCTGACGACGCTGGCCGTCGCGGTGACGGCGCGGCTGCTCGCTCCCGACATGCCCTGGGCGGCGGCGATCGCGCTGGGCGCCCTGCTGGCGCCGCCGGACGCCGTCGCCGCCCTGGCCGTCATGCGCCAGGTCGAGCCGCCGCACCGCATCCGCAAGGTGCTGGAGGGCGAGAGCCTGCTGAACGACGCCTCGGCGCTCCTCCTCTACAAGCTGGCGGTCGGCGCCGCGGTCGCCGGCGGCTTCGGCCTGGAGGAGGCTGTGCCGGCCTTCGCGCTCGTCACGGTCGGCAGCGTCGCCGCCGGCTGGTGCCTGGCGCGCCTGACCAGATCCCTGATCCATCGGATCGACGACGTGCCGACATCGGTGATCATCCAGTTCGTCGTCACCTTCGGCGTGTGGCTGCTGGCCGAACGCCTCGGCCTGTCGCCGGTGGTCACCGTCGTCGTGTTCGGCCTGACGGCGGCACGGTCGACGCCGCAGCCGGCCCGCCTGCGGGTCCCTTCCTTCGCGGTGTGGGAAACGGTGACCTTCGTGCTGAACGTCCTGGCCTTCACGCTGATCGGCCTGCAGCTCGGCCCCATCCTGGACTCGCTCGACGGCACCGAGCTGCTGACCCAGTCCGGCGCGGCGCTGATCGTCCTGGCGGTGGTTGTCGCGGCCCGGCTGCTGTGGGCGATGGCATATACCCTGACGCAGCGCGGTGGCCATGCCGGCCTTCCCGCTCCCCCCGGCGCCGCGGAGCCGCTGACGGTGAAGGGAGGGCTGGTGATCGGCTGGTCGGGGATGCGCGGCATCGTCACGCTCGCCGCCGCTCTGGCCCTTCCGGCGGACTTCCCCGGCCGCGACTTCATCCAGCTCACCGCCTTCGTCGTGGTGCTCGGCACCCTGGTTGTCCAGGGGCTGACGCTGCGCCCGCTCCTCGTCCTCCTGCGCCTGCCGGAGGACAACACCGTCGAGACGGAACTCAGCCTGGCCAGGGCCGCCGCGCTCAAGGCCGCGATGGCGGTGCTGGACGGCGACGACACGCCGGCCGCCGACCGTCTCCGGCTGGAGTACCGGGACGCCCTGGTGAAGGCCCGCAAGGGCCGGAACCCGAGCGAGTCGGCCGACAACCGGCTGCGGCGCAGCGCGGTCCCGGCGTCGCGCCGGGCCATCGCGGACCTCCGCCGGTCGGGGGCCATCGGCGACGACGCCTACCGCCGCGTCGAGGAGGAACTCGACTGGCTGGAACTCAGCTCGGGGCCGGCACCGGCGGGGGAATGAACCGCGGGGAGTGAACCGGAGGCGAACATCGGTGGCCGAGCATCAGGGGCGGTTGTTGGGCGACGGGCATCGGCCTATCTTCGGGGCAGGCGTGCAGAGGATGCGACCCCCGGCATGCCCGCCCGGTCCTTAGCCGAAGAGGTCAGGCAGCCGCTTGACGATCTCCAGCACAAGGATCAGGAGAGTGAGGCTTTCCTTCATCCTCGCTCCCTCCGTCCAGAGCGGCGCGGGCGGTGGCCACTCCACCGCCCCGACTGAAGGTCGGATGTGGCACAAAGCGGGATTGTTTACGCTCGCAGAATGCGCGGACAGACCGCGTTTCGATGCGGTCGTGCCGCGCCGATTCCTCTTGAGGATCAGTTCTGATCGCACCGGGCCATCGCCGACCTCCGCCGCTCCGGGATCATCGGCAACGCCCGCCGCGTCGAGGAAGAACAGGCGACGCAACGCGGTTGTGCAGGGACGGAGGCGGGTTCCCTGAAAGACGCATGCGCCATGCCGTCCCTTCCCGGTGTGTCTCCCCTGTCCTGACGGCGTGTTCCGGTGTCGCCGGTTGCCGCCGATAACCTCATGCCCGGCACGGTGAACGCCTCGCCGAGGCAAGGACGGCAACCTGTTCATCAACAGGATGAAGGGATGACCGACTTCGTCGTTGGGGAGTTGCCAACGGCAGGCATGTCGTCGACTGGGAGAGTCGGGGCCTTGGGAGAGGGTGGAAACCCTGCCGGGCCGGTCGGCCGCACTCCCGCCTGACGACCAGATGACCAGGCGAAAGCAGCGCAGACGGTCAGCGCAGATTCTCGAAACCGGATCTTCCGGCAATGATCTCTGAGGGAGAGAAATGGCGCGCGCTGTATACTGTGTCGCGCGTGGATGGCGTCCCCTAGGGGATTCGAACCCCTGTTACCGCCGTGAGAGGGCGATGTCCTAGGCCTCTAGACGAAGGGGACGTCTGGTCCCGATGATGCACTTCGACGGCGGAGGCTGCCACCGTCGCTCGACCCAACCCGGAAGGTTGGCGTCCCCTAGGGGATTCGAACCCCTGTTACCGCCGTGAGAGGGCGATGTCCTAGGCCTCTAGACGAAGGGGACGTCATCGGCGTGGGCGGCTTTCTATCGAAGGCCGGACCGCCGATCAAGCCTTTTCTTTCAGCCCCTGCAAAATATCCAGCAGGCCGTCGACCACCGCGGCCGGCGTGTCGAAGGCGGTGACGAAGCGCGCGGTGCCGTCGTCCCAGCGGTAGAAGCCGTAGCCGGCCGCCTCCAGCGCCTCGGCATAGGCCGCCGGCAGGCCGACGAACAGCTCGTTGGCCTCCACCGGGTGGGCCAGCGTCACGCCGGGCAGCGCCGTCAGGCCGGCGGCCAGACGGTCGGCCATGGCGTTGGCGTGGGCGGCCAGCCGCAGCCACAGCCCGTCGGCCAGCCAGGCGTCGAGCTGCGCCGACAGGAAGCGCATCTTCGAAACCAGATGGCCCGCCCGCTTGCGGCCATAGCCGAAATCCTCGGCCATCGCCGGGTTGAAGAACACCACCGCCTCGGCGGCGAGGCAGCCGCCCTTGGTGCCGCCCAGCGTCAGCACGTCGACCCCGGCGCGCCAGGTGAGGTCGGCGGGGGCGCAGCCCAGCCGGGCGACGGCGTTGGCGAAGCGGGCGCCGTCCATGTGCACCGCCATGCCGTTGGCATGGGCGGCCTCCACCAGCGCCGCCAGTTCGGCCGGGCTGTAGACCGTGCCGGCCTCGGTCGCCTGGGTCAGGCTGAGGACGGCGGGCTGCACGCGGTGGACGACGCCGACGCCCGCCCGGGCGACATGGGCGGTCACCGTTTCGGGCACCAGCTTGCCGTGATCGCCCGGCAAGGGCACCAGCTTGGCGCCGCCGGTGAAGAACTCGGGCGCCCCGCATTCGTCGGTGGTGATGTGGGCCTCGTGGTGGCACAGCACGGCGCCGAAGGGCGGCGTCAGCGCCGACAGGGCCAGCGAGTTGGCGGCGGTGCCGGTGGCGACCGGGAAGACCGCGACCTCGGTCTCGAAGATGGCGCGGAGCCGCTCGGTCACCCGCGCGGTCCAGGGATCGTTGCCGTAGGGCGAGGCGGTGCCCGACGCGGCGGCGGCCAGCGCCGTCATCACCTGGGGAGCGGCGCCGGCGACGTTGTCGCTGCGGAAGTCATGCATGGTCTGGGGTCCTGGTCAGGGCTCAGGGTAAGGGGCCGCAGCGCGGGATCAGGGCGCGGGGTCAGGGCGCGGGCTTGCCGGCGGTGATGGTGGCGGTGACGGCGCCGTTGCGCGGGTCCATCAGGTAGAGGCGGTCCGGCCCCTGCGGCAGCGTCACCTTGAACAGGACGCGGTTGCCGACCACCAGCATCTCGCCGATGCGGGCGCCGGCCGGGACGTCGAGCGTCACCTCGGCGTTGCGGTCGGCGGCGGTGCGGTCGGCATCGCCGGATGACGTGGAAACGGAGCGGGAGGGATCCGACATCCGCTTGTACAGCTCGACGCCGAGGAAGGCGAAGCCGGCGACGATCAGAACGCCCATGATGACGACGAGTGCCTTGAGGATCTGCACGGTTTGGGGTCCACTCCCGGACGATTGAAACAGCACCAGCGACGACGCACGCCCGATGTCAGACGACCTGCCCGAAGACGAGCTGCCCGAAGACTTCCCCGAATTCGGGGATGCCCCCGCCGCCGCCTCGCCGCTGGCCTACAGGATTCCCGATACGGCCGCCGGCGACCGCCTGGACAAGGCGCTGGCCGCCGGGCTGCCGGACCTGTCGCGCTCGCGCCTGCGGGCCCTGCTCGACCAGGGCTGCGTGCGCTGCGACGGGCGGACGATAACGGACGCGTCGGTGAGGGTCAAACCCGGCCAGATCTACGAGGTGCGGGTGCCCGCCGCCGAGCCGGCCGAGCCCCGGGCTCAGGACATCCCGCTGGACGTCGTCTTCGAGGATGCCGACGTGCTGGTGATCGACAAGCCGGCCGGGCTGGTGGTGCATCCGGCCGCCGGCAACCCGGACGGCACGCTGGTCAACGCCCTGCTCGCCCATTGCGGCGACAGCCTGTCCGGCATCGGCGGGGTGAGGCGGCCCGGCATCGTCCACCGGCTGGACAAGGACACCAGCGGCCTGATGGTGGTGGCGAAGAACGACCGCGCCCACCACGGCCTGACCGAGCAGTTCGCCGACCGCACCCTCAGCCGCACCTACCTGGCGCTGGTCTGGGGCGTGCCCAACCCGGCGCAGGGCCGCATCGAGGGCAACATCGGCCGCAGCAGCGCCGACCGCAAGAAGATGGCGGTGGTCACCGGCGGCGGGAAGCCGGCCGCCACCCGCTACCGCGTGCTGCAGCGCTTCGGCCAGGCGGCGGCCCTGGTCGAATGCGTGCTGGAGACCGGGCGCACCCACCAGATCCGCGTCCACCTGACCCATGCCGGCCATCCGCTGGTCGGCGACCCGCTCTACGGCCGCGGCCGGTCGGGGCGGCCGGGGGGCAAATTCGCCTCGCTGCTGCCGGAACCGGCGCGCGGACCGCTTGTTGGGTTTCCGCGTCAGGCGCTGCACGCCGCGGCACTGACATTCCGGCATCCGGGCACCGGCGAGATCGTGACGTTCCACTCCCCAATCCCGGCGGATATTCATGAACTAATTGTCACCTTGGAGATGGGTTAAAACGGTACACGGGGAAGTCTTTCTTCGTTAGACTTCCAGCCAATGGCGAGGTTCCCGGGGCGGCTCACTGCGAGAGGCCTGTGGAACCCGCGGCGAAGAACGGCGGCGTACATGCAGATCCTTTGCAGGTACGTGGGCCGTCGAAGAGGGGTTTTGAGGCATGGCGACGGCATCCAACCTTCCGGCGATCGGGTCCGAGAGCAACCTGACGCGCTACCTGCAGGAAATCCGCAAGTTTCCCATGCTGGAGCCGCAGAAGGAATACATGCTGGCCAAGCGCTGGCAGCAGCATGAGGATTCCGGCGCCGCCCACCAGCTCGTCACCAGCCACCTGCGGCTGGTCGCCAAGATCGCCATGGGCTACCGCGGCTACGGCCTGCCGCTGTCGGAGCTGATCTCCGAGGGCAACGTCGGCATGATGCAGGCGGTCAAGCGCTTCGACCCCGACCGCGGCTTCCGGCTGGCGACCTACGCCATGTGGTGGATCCGCGCGGCGATCCAGGAATACATCCTGCATAGCTGGTCGCTGGTGAAGATGGGCACCACCGCCGCCCAGAAGAAGCTGTTCTTCAACCTGCGCCGCCTGAAGGGCCAGATGCAGGCGATCGAGGAGGGCGACCTGTCGCCCGAGCAGGTCAACGCCATCGCCACCAAGCTGGACGTCCCCGAACAGGACGTCGTCAACATGAACCGGCGCCTCGCCAGCCCCGACCATTCGCTGAACGCGCCGCTGCGCGCCGACAGCGAGGGCGAATGGCAGGACTGGCTGGTCGACGAGACCGCCAACCAGGAAATCACCCTGGCCGACAGCGAGGAGTTGGGCAAGCGGCGCAAGCTGCTGGCCGGCGCCATGACGGCGCTGAACGACCGCGAGCGCGACATCCTGACCGAGCGCCGCCTGCGCGAGGTGCCGACGACGCTGGAGGACCTGTCGCAGAAATACGGCATCAGCCGCGAGCGCGTCCGCCAGATCGAGGTCCGCGCCTTCGAGAAGCTGCAGAAGGCGATCAAGGCGGCGGCGGTCGAGCAGAAGATGGAGACCGAGGCGTAAGGCCGGCACCGCCGGCCTCCACCCGCCGGCGCTTCGCCGCCCCCTCCCCTGCTTCGCCGCCCCCTCCCCTGCTCCGCTGCCCCCGCTCCCCTGCCCCGCTTCGCGACGCCACAACAGGGCCGTGACCCAGGATCATGCCGGACATCCCGATTACGCTTGCGGAGGCCGATCCGCGGGACCTGCCGGCCTTCAAGAAGGACCTCCAGCACGCCTTCGCGGTGGCGGTCATCGAGGAGTTCGGCGGCCTCCCGGACGGCCCGGTTCCGTCCGACAGCGACCTCGACGGCGCCATCGCCGCGCCGGGCGCCGTGGTCCTGCACATCCTGCGCGCCGGCCAAAGGGTCGGCGGCGCCGTGGTGGCGATCGACGAGGACACGCAGCGCAATTCGCTGGACCTGTTCTTCGTGTCGCCGGGGGAGCATGGGCGGGGTGTCGGCCTCAAGGCCTGGCGGGCGATCGAGCGGATGTTTCCCCGCACCCTGGTCTGGCAGACGCACACGCCGTATTTCGAGAAGCGGAACATCCACTTCTACGTCAACAAATGCGGCTTCAGCATCGTCGAGTTCTTCTGCGCACGCCATCCGGACCCGCATGCGCCCGGCCCGTCCGGCCTGCCCGGCGAGGATCTGGCGTTCCGGTTCGAAAAGGTCATGTGAGACCGGCGGCCATCGCGATGACCGCCGCCCCCACCGATAACCACATCCGCGGTGGCCATCTCCCCGCGAGCCCCGGCCTCACACCAGGATGGAGCCTTCCAGGTAGAGCACCGCCTGGCCGCCGATCCTCACCCGGTCGCCGGCCAGTTCGCACAGCAGGTCGCCGCCGCGGGCGGACACCTGGCGGGCCGTCAGCACCGTCTTGCCCAGCCGTTCCGCCCAATAGGGCGTCAACATGCAGTGGGCGGAGCCGGTGACCGGGTCCTCCGGGATGCCCTTGGCGGGGGTGAAGAAGCGCGAGACGAAGTCGACGCCGCCCTCCCCCGGTGCCGTGACGCAGACCGCGAACAGGTCGAGCTTGGCCACTGCCGCCATGTCGGGGGTGAGCGCCCGCACCGCGTCGGCGCTGTCATACACCACCAGATAGTCGCGTCCGCGCAGCACCGCCGCCGGGGCCGGGCCGCCGAGGGCCGGGACGAGTGCCGGGTCGGGGCTGCCGGCCGGCGCCGCCGGGCGGCTGGGGAAGTCCAGGGTATAGCGGTCGCCGTCGCGGGTGACGGTCAGGACGCCGGCCTGCCGGGTCGCGAACTCGATATGCGCGCGGCCGGGCTCCAGGATGGTGGAGATGACGAAGGCGCTGGCCAGGGTGGCGTGGCCGCACAGGTCGACCTCCACCGCCGGGGTGAACCAGCGCAGCTCGTAGCCTTCGCCGCTGCGGACCAGATAGGCGGTCTCCGACAGGTTGTTCTCCGCCGCGATGGCCTGGAGCTGCGCGTCCGGCAGCCAGGACTCCAGCGGCACGACCGCCGCCGGGTTGCCGGCGAAGACACGGTCGGTGAAGGCGTCGACCTGATAGAGGGGCAGGCGCATGGGAAGGATTCCTTCGAAGGGGGGTGACGGTGCCGGCGGTCAGGCCGCCTGGACCAGTGCTGCGAAGCGGACGAGGTCGACGTTGCCGCCGGTGACGACGACGCCGACGCGCTTGCCGCGCACGTCGATCCTGCCGGACAGCAGCGCCGCGGCGGCGAGGCAGCCGGTCGGCTCGACCAGCATCTTCATCCGGCCGGCGAAGAAGCGCATGGCCTCCACCAGCTCGGCATCGCTGACCGTTTCGATGTCGTCGACCAGCCGCCGCATCACCGGGAAGGTCAGTTGGCCGACGCTGCGGCTCTGGGCGCCGTCGGCGATGGTCTTCGGCGGCTCGATGCGGACGATGGCGCCGCTGCGCAGGCTCTGCTGGGCGTCGTTGCCGGCCTCCGGCTCGATGCCGACCACCCGGCAGCCGGGGCTGAGCGCCCTGGCCGCCACGGCGCAGCCGGCCAGCAGCCCGCCGCCGCTGGTCGGCACCAGCAGCAGGTCGAGCGGACCCGCCTCCTCGATCAGCTCCTTGGCGACGGTGCCCTGCCCGGCCATCACATGGGGATGGTCGAAGGGCGGGACGACGGTGCCGCCGCGCTCCTCCAGCACGCGGGCGACGGCGGCGTCGGGCGGCTCGGCGTAGCGGTCGTACTGCACCACCTCGCCGCCGTAGCCGCGCGTCGCCTCCAGCTTGGCCGCCGGGGCGTCCAGCGGCATCACGATGGTGGAGCGCACCCCCAGCGCCGAGGCGGACAGCGCGATCGCCTGGGCGTGGTTGCCCGAGGAATAGGCGACGACGCCGGCCGCCCGCTGGGCGGGGGTGAAGCGGGCGATGGCGTTGTGGGCGCCGCGGATCTTGAAGGCGCCGGTGCGCTGGAAATTCTCGCACTTGAAGAACAGTTCGCCGCCGGTCCGCTGGTCGGCGGTGCGGCTGGTCAGAACCGGCGTGCGATGGGCGATGCCGGCGATCAGCTCCGCCGCCGACGCCACGTCGGCGTAGGAGATGGCGAGGCCGCTGGTGTCGGTCATGGCGGGATGCTCCGGCGTCAGTCGAGGTCGGTGAAGAGGAAGGCCTGCTCGTGCCGCTTCATTCCCGCCTGCTCGTAGAAGGTGACGGCCTTGGGGGCCGACAGGAGGAGGCACATCGTGCCCTCCCCCATCGCGTCGCGGGTGCGTCGCATCAGCTCCTTGCCGATGCCGCGCCCCTGGAGGGCGCGGTCGACGGCGAGGTCGGACAGGTAGCAGCAATAGACGAAGTCGGTGACCGAGCGGGCGACGCCGACCAGCGCGCCGTCGGCGCGGGCGGTGACGATCAGGCCGGCGTTGCGCAGCATCGCCTCGACCCGAGGGCGGTCGCCGACCGGCCGGCGCTCCGCCAGCCCGGACCGCTCCAGGACGTCGATGAAGGCATCGGCGGTCAGGTCGGGCTCGACGGCGTACTGGATGGTCGGCAGGGAGTGCGGAAGGGATTGCTCGGCCATCGTCTCATCCCCGCCAGAAGGGCTTGGTGACTTCCTGCTCGGCCTCGGCGCGGCTGATGCCGATGTCCTTCAGCAGGTGGTCGTCCAGCGCCGACAGGGCCTGGCGCTGTTTGTGCCGTTCCAGCGTCGCGAACAGCAGCTCGAACAGCCACCAGGCGCTGCGCCCGACAAGGCCGGCCTTCGCCTCCCCTTGCGCCTCCTCCCGGACGCGGATGACGCGGTCGACGGCCGGAACGGCACGCCGGGCGGCCGTGTACGAACCGGAACTGCGGGTCACGTCGGTGTGGCGCATCGGATCCTCCATCATCTGGCGCACATTGCTCGAACAATCGAGACAATCGTGATTATGACGGCGCAATCGTCAGGGTCAAATCGTATATTGTCACCATTACATTCCCGATGTCGGATGTATCTTTTCGGCCACATGGTTGAGCGGGTCCTACGGAGGAGAGGCATAATGGCTTGAAAACACAGAGGAAATTCCCGTGGGCAGGATAGGGAAGGACTGAAAAGGCCGCTTCGTTCCGGCCGATAATCCCGACACGCCCGAAATTACACTGTCCCAGTGACAATGCAGGGCCGCACAATCGTCAAGGCGAAGCGCCGCCGGCAATGACCAAGCCGGGCAGGAGCATCCCATACGGCTCCCTTTCCCGCCCGCGGAAGAGGGCATGGACCCGACAACCAATCACCTGCCGTCATGAGCGACCCGTTGCGACAGGGTGTCCATCCGTGGATGCTCAAATCCGGGTGGCCGGCAGTCGAGCACAAAGGACCCGAGGACATGCGTCCGCTGCCTGCATCTTTGTGATCACCATACATCCATGGTAGCATTTCTCGTTCGACGCGCCGTTCCACCGAGGAGGCTTCATGCGCTGTCTGCCAGGAGTTCAGGATCCGCTTCTTGCCGCCATGCGGCAGCGCTTCGGCCTCGTGCCGGTCCTGCCGCCCAAGCCGGGGCTCGGTGTCGGAGCTGTCGTCGCCGTCCGCGATGGAAAGCCGGTCGCAACGACGCAGATCGGCAGCCTGGTCCAGGGTGGCGTCGACCTGTCGGGGATCGTAGAAACGCTTCCGGCGCTTCCCGGCTTCAGGGATGTGTTCTCCGCCAAGCTGGAGGTGGGCATCGGGGCACAACTTCTCGCCAAGTGCCTGGGCTGGGTGTTGCCGACAGAAGCCGAAGGGCGCTTCACCGCCGCGGTGAAGGCTGCTGGTGCGCGCAGGATCGACATGAGCGTGACGCACGGGCGCGAGCAGCGGGCCGATTTCCTGCTGCTGGAGCAAGCCATCAAGGCGAAGCCCGTCGTGGACAGCGCCCTGCTGGATGGCAGCGTGCCGCTGTACGTGATCGACCGGGTCTGGATGGGCAAGGCACTGACCGTCCGCGCCTTCGACGAACATGAGGCGAAGATGGACGCGGCGCTGCTGGCCAAGGAGATCGGCGAGCTGTCGGGGGACCTCAAGGTGATCACCAACGCCGAGAACGAGATCACCTTTTCCGCGGAGGGCGACGGCGCCACATTCGGCGCATCGGGCTTCGGGCTGGTGGTCCGGGAGGGGCGCCTCGTGGCGCGGCCACGGCAGGCCATCAAGGACACGCTGCGCGGGCCGGAGGATTCGGAACAGCTCTTCGATGTGCCGCTGGGGGATGAGGCCGGGCTCGACTTCACCGACGCCGGAGCCTCCGACTGACCGTCGCCCTCACCCCCTTGCCGATCAGCCGTGGTCGAGGTGCTCTGACAGAATGAAGCCACGACGCCGGAGAAGGTGACCATCCAGCCTGGGGTCGACGAACACCCAGGTGTTGGGAGCACCATCCAGTCGAACACGGGCGGCGGCACCGGCCAGCCGCCCGGTCCGCACCGGACCGTCGGTGTGGGGGAGCCGTTCGAAGATGTCCGCGCCAAGCGCTCCAACCTCGACCTCCAGCCTCGGTGCATCGGTCAGCCAGGCCGGCCGGCGGGTAGGAATGGGCCGGCCGTCAAGATTGAACGGCAGGCGGTCGGCCACCTCGACCAGCAGGTCGAGCACGACCTGCCCGGATGGCTCGCGCTTGGCCGTGATATCCAGGTGAGTGACGAGGCCGACCCGCTTTTCCGACAGGTAGCGCTCCAGTCGCGCGCGGACCTTTTTCTCGACATCGGCCGACCAGGGCTCCTCCATCGACGCGTGGGCAAGGGCCGGATCATCACGCCCCAGCAAGGCACCGAGCACAAACGCCGCCGTCCGGCCCACGGCGGGATCGGCGTCAAAGAGCGAGGCATGGAGCTGCCGCGGGAAATAGTCCAGAGACGCCCCGAAAGCCTGCAGCTCGTCATCGGTGCCGGCGAAATCGGCAGAATGGCTGTGGAGGTCTCGGGCAACGCCGAGCATCCGCCTCAAGGCACCCGCCCTTTCGGAAGGATTGGGCGACTGCGCTTCCTTCCATGCTTGCATCAACGTTCTTTCCCAGTTGGTTACCGTCCTGCCCTCAAGCGTCTCCCTTTTGCTTTCATGCGGCTCCACCCGCTTGCGGCGTTCGGCCAGTGCCGCTTCGTCGACCTCACCGCCACGATACAACGGCGGAGGGGCGAGGTCATTCCCCACTCCTACTTTATTCCCGGCGATTTGTGCACCTGGGGCCGCAACGGATGCGCCCGGCCCTTCCGGTGGATGGCCCGATTCCGGCTCACGATCCCGATGGTGCACCTCCGGCCCCCCGTCCGGCGAGGCCGTGCGTTTTGCCGGACGCTCCTCGTCGGCCCGCGGCATCCGGACCGCGGCGGGAAACGGCAGACCTTCGGGAACCTTCTTCTTCACGGCATCGCGAACCTTGACCCAGGCCCCCTCGGCTCCGGGAACAGCCCCCTTGAGCAGGACAAGCCCCTTCGCCTCATCGATCCGGATGACCTGCAGATTCTGGATGGTGACCGTCTCGTTCCCCGAGTGGCCTGCCATCTTCTTATTCTTGAACACCTTCCCCGGATCCTGCCGGTTTCCCGTCGATCCATGCGATCGATGCGCCACCGACACGCCATGCGTCGCCGGCAGCCCGCCGAAGCCGTGCCGCTTCATCGGTCCGGCAGTGCCCTTTCCCTTCGACGTGCTTTGCACATCGACGTACTGGCCCTGCACGAAATGCGCGGCGGAGAGCTCCGCGCCGACTTCGATGAGGGCGTCGGGAGAAACGCGGAACTCCGCCAGCTTCCGCTTGGGCTCGACGCGCGCCTTGGCGAAATGCCCGCGCTCAGGCTTGGTGACGTTCTTCACCTTGATGGAGCCCGCGCCGAGTTGGACGGCCGTGTAGCCGTCCCTGTCCTCGGTGCGCACGGCGACGACCTGGCAACTGTCGAGCTTCAGCACGGTTGCTGGAACATGCTCTCCATCGCTTGTGAAGGCGCGGGTCATTCCGACTTTCTGCATCAGCAAACCGGACCTCATCGCTGCCTTTCTGCCCATTTTGGCTGCCTTGGCGGCAGCCTTGGCGGCTGCCTTGGTGATTGCGCCGCCACTCCCTGGGGAGCCGGCGGTGAGGTGGAGCGCATGCCTCTTCCCCCCCGGGGGCGGGGCACGCCTCAGAGCGCGGGTCGGATGTGCGTGTCGGGCCGGCCATACAGGACGTACAGCAGCACGGCCGGGTTGGGCGATGCGTCGAGGCGTGTCCGTCGCGCTCTGAACAGCGCCTGCCCCACGTTCCGTTCCTCGGCGCTGCCGAGCGCCTCCTCGTAGAAGGCTTCGGCAAAGGGTCCGGCGCAGGAGTCCCAGATTGCGCTCTGCACGCCGACGAGTGCGTCCACACCATTCCGGTGCAGCACCGTTATGGCGTTCGCCTCGATGAGGTCGGTGAGGGCGGCAGACTGGCACGAGTTCATGAACGCGAAGCGGAAGGAGCGAAACCCCCCATGGTCCTTGCGCACTGCCTTGACGACTTCCCTGAGGAGGTGCTCGAACTTGTCCGTCACGCGCATGCGGTATTCGGTGGGGTCGTCATACGGCATCACCGCATGCACGCCGAAATGCATGCCGAGCCAACGTCCCGCCAAATACTTGGCATAAGTCTTCAGGTCGTCGTCCCGCGGCTCCGCTCCCAGCGCGGTCGGCATCGGCCGGAAGACGCCCGTCGGGCACTGCCGCCGCAGCACGTCCTCCTCACGCTTCCATTGTTCCTCGCTCAGTTCGCGGTCATGGACGAGTCCGATCCCCGGCAGCGCGCCCCTGGGCAACGTGACGTCGATCCCGAGTTCAGCCCGGCTGGAGAGATTGTTGGAGCGCTCCTCCAGAATGCTGGCGAACAGCCAGCGGGCTCCAAGGAAACGCAGCGGATCGGCAGAGGACGCGACTGGTTCGGGGTACAGCAGGTTCCAGGGAACGGTGAGGTGCTGCTCACGCACCAGGACGGGAGCTCCCTCCTCCAGTTCATCGAGAAGCCCAAGCAACCGGTTCCGGTCGGAGGCGCTGAACATTCGCGAGAAGAGCCCCCATCCCAACAGGGCAACATGGTCGACGAGGTCGGCCTGCTTGTACCGGTCACGCGCGAAGATGTCCTCGCTGTAGTCCGTCGTGGACAGGGTCTTGATGATTTCCGCAGACCGCCGCTTCAACTCCACGATCGAAAGGGTGATCGGAAAGACCTGGGGTTCCTGCTCGCCGCGGACATAGGCTTCAAGTTGAAGACGGTGCCCGCCATCGATCTCGTCGTCGCGCCGCCCGAGCCGCAAGACGACCGCCGCCCCGTCATCCTCCTCATCGTCCACGTCGTCGAATACGAATGAGCTCACGACAGCACCTCGCACGCACGCGGCGAGGGCGCGTGCCGTCAAGAAACGATCGGCACGGAATGACGCCCCCCCTTCCCCCTACGGTCGAAGAAGGTCAACTCGACCCGTTGCCCCCGGGCCTTGCCGATCTCCAAGTCGAAGAAGACGGTCTTTCCGACCCGTGTTTTAGCAGCGGACGGGCGCGATCGGCAAGTTCTACTAGAGACTTCGATCCACACATCCATATCTTCCAGCCCGCACTTTCCCGCCAGGGCAGCCATGACGCGAAAGTCCCAGTCCACGGTGGCGTGCAGGCGCAGGGTCCTTTCCTTGCCGGCAACGGGTGCCAATCCGGCATCAAGGCGGAGGAGGCGGGACCGGACGCCGGAGAGCGCCCCGATCAGTGCGGATTCCGGGATGCGCACACCGGTCCGCCGGAGACGCCGCAACGGACCGGCCTCCTCCGGCCGACCAGCATTCCCGAACCCGATCGCCACCAGCCGGTGAATGCCGTAGCCCACCGACCGCAGCGCTGCCTGGCAAAGCGAAGCGGACTCGCGCCACGGGAAGGTCAACTGCTCGCTCTCGTCCCGGCATGCCGGCCACGCATGGTCCACGAGGCGGCCGAAGCCGGCACCGCGCAATATGCTGACGGCCTCGCCCGTTGCCCGTCTAACATCCCCCGTCGGCACGCCGAGGCGAATTGCCGAGCGGTCAGCCTCCAAACGGAGCAGCGCCCGAAGCAACCGGTGTCCACAGGGCTCCAACCGATCCCACGCTCCCGCGCATAGCCGTTGCCGGTCATCCAGGTCTTCGGCGCCCCCCGGGGCCTGGAGCATCCGGAACAGACGTTCCAGGTGGGTGCTGGTCGGGACGATGGCCGGCGCCCTCTGGCCGGCGCCATGTCCGATGAGCAGCACGTCGAGGGCCGTCCGTCGTATCCGGCTCGCCGACTGGACGATCGTGTCGAGGACACACTCCTCCCAATCCGCAAGGGTCCGATGACCGACGATCGGGTCTTCCGGAATGTAGAGTTCGAATGCCTCCCCATGCTGGCCGCGCAGGAGCAGGACGTCCTGTGAACCGATAACCGGACCGCCGTTCAGCGCATCCACGAAGAAGTGCGTGCCTTCCGTCAGCCGGCGGACGAGTGCGGACTGTTCTCCAGGCGGGCAGCCGATGAGCCAGACACGACGCCCGCTCCCCGCAGAGCCGTCAGGGTCGGCCAACGGAAGCCAGAGCTGACGCTCCTCGGCCATCGTCCATCTCCCACCAGAGGCGATGAGCCGGCATTATACGCATCCCAATCCAAAGTGCTGCGGAACCTTGGCGGTACCCTCGGAAAAGTGCAGGACGGCCTGGCCGCCCGGCCAAGCCGTCTGTCCAGCACCACACCGCCGTCGGAATTCGGCCCGGCGGCAGGGCCGAGTGCCCGCCAGGGTGTGACCGGTTCAAGCCGAATCGCTCGTCCCCGCCTCTCACACCGCGCTGCGGTGGCGCTCGATGCAGGTGTCGAGCACCTCGTCCATCGGGCGCTCCCACCAGTTGGCCTGGGAGAAGATCTCCACCTCCGAATAGCCGGCGAAGCCCTGGGCCTCGACCCAGCCGCGGATGCGCGGGATGTCGATGACGCCGTCGCCCATCATGCCGCGGTCGAGCAGCAGGTCGGTGGTCGGCACCAGCCAGTCGCAGACGTGGAAGGCGAGCAGCCGGTCGGTGCCGGCGCGGGCGATCTGCGCCTCCAGGTCCGGATCCCACCAGACATGGTAGACGTCGACCGCTACGCCCAGAGCCCCCGTCCGGCCCGGATCGAGCCGGTCGCAGATGTCGAGCGCGTGGGCCATGGTGTTCACGCAGGCGCGGTCGGCGGCATACATCGGGTGCAGCGGCTCGATCGCCAGCGGCATGCCGGCCTTGCGGGCATGGTCGAGCAGCTCGCCGATGCCGTCCTCGACCTGGGTGCGCGCCAGCGCGATGTCCTTGCCGGGGGCGGAGCCGGGGCGGGAGTATTGCGGCAGGCCGCCCACCACCAGGACCAGGCAGGCGGCGCCCAGCGCCGCCGCCTCGTCCACCGCGCGGCGGTTGTCGTCACGCACTTCGGCGGCCTTCGCGGGGTCGGCCGGGAACATGCCGCCGCGGCAATAGCCGGACAGCGCCAGCTCGCCCGAGCGCACGGCGCGCGCCGTGGCGTCGAGCCCGACCGCCGCCACCTGGTCGCGCCAGGGCGAGATGGCGCGGATGCCCTTGCGGGTGCAGGCGTCGATGATCGACAGCAGGTCGCCCTGCTTGCGGACGGTGGCGGTGTTGATCGACAGCCAGCGGTGGTCAGAGGAGAAGTCGCGCATCAGGCGATCCCCCGCACCGCCATCACCGCCGCCATCCGCTGCGCCGCGCGGTCGGGGTCGGACAGCAGCCCGGCCCGGTCGGCCAGACGGAACAGCTCGGCCAGATGCAGGGTCGAGCGCGTGCTCTCCTGGCCGCCGACCATGGTGAAATGGTCCTGGTGGCCGTTCAGGTAGGCCATGAAGACCACGCCGGTCTTGTAGAAGCGGGTCGGCGCCTTGAAGATGTGGCGCGACAGCGGGACGGTCGGCGCCAGGATGTCGTGGAAGCCGGCCTCGTCGCCGTCCGCCAGATGGGCAAGCGCCGCGGCGGCGGCGGGGGCGATGGCGTCGAAGATGCCGAGAAGGGCGTGGGAGTAGAGCTGCCCGTCGCCGGCGATCAGTTCGGCATAGTTGAAATCGTCACCGGTGTACATGCGCACGCCTTCCGGCAGGCGGCGGCGCATGACGATCTCCTTGTCCTTGTCGAGCAGCGAGATCTTGATGCCGTCGACCTTCGGCGCGAAGTCGCCGATGACCGACAGCGCGGTGTCCATCGCCGCGTCGACGTCGCCGCTGCCCCAGTAGCCGGCCAGCGCCGGGTCGAACATGTCGCCCAGCCAGTGCAGGATGACCGGCTGTTTCACCTGCGACAGGATGCGGCCGTAGACGCGGGCGTAATCCTCCGGCCCACTGGCGACGCGGGCCAGCGCGCGCGACGCCATCAGGATGATGCGGCCGTCGAGCGCCTCGATCGCCTCGATCTGCTCCTCGTAGGCGCGGATCACGTCCTCGACCGTCCTGGCGTTCTCGGGCGGCAGGTGGTCGGTGCCGGCGCCGCAGGCGATGACGCCGCCGCGCGCCTTGGCCGCCGACAGCGAGCGCCGGATCAGCTCCAGCGAGGTCGGCCAGTCGAGCCCCATGCCGCGCTGCGCGGTGTCCATCGCCTCGGCGACGCCGAGGCCGAGGTCCCACAGATGCTCGCGGAAGGCGATGGTGCGGTCCCAGTCGATGGCGGGCGCCAGCCACGGGTCGCACTCGGCGAAGGGGTCGGCGACCATGTGGGCGGCGGCGAAGGCGACGCGGGTCAGCGGCCGCTCGGTGCGGGCCGGGAAGCCGCGCGGCGGGGCCAGGGTGTAGCTCTCGATGCTGCGGTCGGAACGCGGGAGGCGGATGGTCGGCATGGGATGGATTCCTGGGTAGGTCGCGTCGACGAGCCCCCTCCCCATCCCTCCCCCGCTTCGCGGGAGAGGGGGTAGGAGCTTTGCGGGAGAGTGGCGGCAGTCCCCTCTCCCACCGGAGGTGGGGGAGGGTTAGGGAGGGGGCAATCGGCGGGAGCGCCTTACCCGGCCAGCGGGGCCACGTCGACCCAGCGGCGCTCGCGCCAGCTCTGCATCGCGCATTCGACAAGCTGGACGCCCTTGGCGCCCTCGATCAGGCCGTGATTGTAGGGCGTGTCCTCGACCACGTGGCGGATGAAGGACTCCCACTGCACCTTGAAGCCGTTGTCGAAGACGGCGTTGTCGGGCACCGGCTGCCAGGTGTCGTAGAAGTCGATGGTCTGCTTCTGGTCGGGGTTCCACACCGGGCGCGGGGTGCCCTGGCGCGGCTGGATCACGCAGTCGGTCAGGCCGGCGACCGCCGAGCCGTGGGTGCCGTCGACCTGGAAGGTGACGAGGTCGTCGCGGTAGACCCGCGTGCACCAGGAGGAGTTGATGGTGGCGATCACCCCGCCCTCAAGCTCGAACATCGCATAGGCGGCGTCGTCGGCGGTCGCCTTGTAGGGCTTGCCCTGTTCGTCCCGGCGCTCCGGGATGTGGGTGGCGCCCAGGCAGGAGATGCTCTTGACCTGCCCGAACAGGTTGTCGAGCACGTAGCGCCAGTGGCAGATCATGTCGAGGATGATGCCGCCGCCGTCCTCCTCGCGGTAGTTCCAGGACGGGCGCTGCGCCGGCTGCCAGTCGCCCTCGAACACCCAGTAGCCGAACTCCCCGCGCACCGACAGCATGCGGCCGAAGAAGCCGCTGTCCCGCAGCATGCGCAGCTTCTCCAGGCCGGGCAGGAACAGCTTGTCCTGCACCGTGCCGTTCTTCACCCCGGCCTCGGCGGCCAGCCGCACGACGCGCATCGCCTCGTCCAGGTTGGTGGCGATCGGCTTCTCGCAATAGACGTGCTTGCCGGCGCGGATCGCCTTCTCCAGCAGGGTCGGCCGCATCTGGGTGGTGCCGGCGTCGAAGAAGATCACGTCGTCCGGGTTGTCCAGCGCCGCGTCGAGGTTGTCGCTCCAGCGCTCGATGCCGTGGCGGCGGGCCAGCTCCTGCATCTTCTCGGCGTTGCGGCCGACGATGATCGGGTCGGGCATGACGCGCGAGCCGTCGGAGAGGGTGACGCCGCCCTGGGCGCGGATGGCCAGGATCGAGCGGATCAGGTGCTGGTTCATGCCCATCCGCCCGGTCACGCCGTGCATGATGAGGCCGAGGCGCTTGGTGGTCATGGGTGGACTCCTTCGGAAAGCGCTGATGTCGCGTTGGGGGCTGAAAGGGGGGAGAGGCCGGCCCAGTCCGGCTCGGCGGCCGGGTGGCCGGCGCTGCGGGCGAAGCCGGGGCCGGCCAGCGTCGTGGTGTCCAGCCGACCGGCGTCGGCGGCCAGCCGCACGCCGCCGCCGGCGTCGCGGGCGTAGAAGCCGGGATGGGCGGCGAGGAACGCCTCGCCTTCCGCGGCGCCGGCGAAGCCGCCGCCATACTGGTGGCCGTTGCGCTCGGCATGCGGGATGCCGAGCAGTGCGACGAGCGCGGTGTCCTGCTGGACCGACAGCCCGGCCTGGCAGGTCAGATCCTCGGCCGAGATGAAGTGGGGCGGCCCCCAGGCGGCGCAGCGCGCCCGGTTGAGCAGTGCCTTGTAGAGGCCCTTGCAGGACTTCGACGACACGCCGCGGTAGCCGAGCGCCCGGGCGCGGGGGAAGGCGTCGTAGCCGTCGTCGGATTCGTCGATGATCACCGGCACGCGCTCCGCCACCGCGCCGAGCGGCCGGGCGAGCGCCTCGTCCCGCGCGATCGGCTGCTCCAGGTAGGCGAGCGCCCGGCGGAACTCCGCCACCGCCGGGTGGGTGTCCAGCCGGGCATCCAGCCGGTCGAGGAGATCGGCGACATGGGCGGCGTCGCGGTACTGCTCGTTGCCGTCCAGCGTGGCGCGGTAGCCGGGGGCGGCCTCCGCCAGCACGGCGGCGAGCTCGGCCAGCCGGTCGAGGTCGGCCGCGGCGTCGCCGCCCAGCTTGATCTTGAACCAGCGCAGCGGCGAGCGGGACAGCAGCGCCCGCAGGTCGGCCGGGCTGTCGAGCAGCCCGACGGTGTGGCGCAGCTCCACCGCCGGCAGCGGCGCCAGACCATGGAGGAAGCCGTCGAGATCGAAGCCGTCGAGGTCGGGCGCCAGCCGCGCGTCGAGCCCGGCGACGTTGGCCCGCAGGCCGTCGAAGACGTTCAGGCCGAGGACGCGCAGCAGCCCGTCGAGCACCGCCTTGTCGATCTGCGCCGGCCCGAAGGCGGCGGCGAGCTTCGGCTCCAGCGTCGGCGTGAAGGCGGCGTGATGGCCGAAGGCGGTGTCGAGCCGGCCGTCGGCGAGATAGCCCTCGCGGGCCTCGGCCAGCGAGCGGCGCAGGCCGTCGACCGTGTCGGCGGGGCTGCGGTCCGGGCGCTTGTCGAACCATTTCGGCATCATCATCTCGGCCGTCGCCCCCCAGGCCTCGCCCTGCCCCTCCACCGCGACCAGGGCGCGGACGAAGGATTGCGGGGCGGCCTCCACCGTCACCGCGCCGAAGCGGAAGGGCTTGGCGAAGCGGACGGGCCGCTCGTACAGCTCGATGGCGCGGATGCGGAGACGGGGGGCGGGCATGCTTGAAAGTCCTTCATACTGTGCCCCCTCCCTTCCCATGCTGGCGCATGGGCCCCTTCCCTCCCCCGCTTTGCGGGAGAGGGGGAATTTGCGGAGCGGCGTAGGGAGGGGGCAGCCGGGACCGGCGCTTAGTCCAGGTGCCCCTGCGCCGCGAAATGGGCGCGGATCGTCCGGGTCAGCTCGATGAAGATCGGGTCGCCCATGACGTCCATCGTCCGCGGCCGCGGCAGCGGGACCTCGTAGGTGGCGGCGATGCTGCCGGGACGCTCCGACATCACCATCACCCGGTCGGCCAGGAACACCGCCTCGGGGATGGAGTGGGTGATCAGCACCACCGTCTTGCCGGTCTCGTGCTGGATGCGCTGCAGCTCGACGTTCATCCGTTCCCGCGTCATGGCGTCGAGCGCGCCGAACGGCTCGTCCATCAGCAGGATCTTCGGGTCGTGCACCAGGGCCCGGCAGAGGGCGGCGCGCTGCTGCATGCCGCCGGAGAGCTGCCAGGGGTATTTCTGCTCGAAGCCCTTCAGGCCGGTCATCTCGACCAGCTTGTGGGCGCGCTCCAGGTAGCGCTCCCGCGGCAGGCGGCGGATCTCCACCGGCAGCATGATGTTGCGCAGCACCGACCGCCAGGCGAGCAGCGTCGGGCTCTGGAAGACGATGCCGGTGTCGTCGTGCGGCTCGGTCACCGTGTCGCCTTCGATGCGGATGCTGCCGCCGGAGACCGGCAGCAGACCGGCCAGCATCTTCAGCAGGGTCGACTTGCCGCAGCCCGACGGCCCGACGATGACCAGGAACTCGCCCGGCCGCACGTCGAAGGTGATGGGCCGGAGCGACGGCACCTCGCCGTCGCGGGTGCGGTAGGTCTTGGTCACGCCGTCGATCTGGATCAGCGGCTCACCGGACAGGCGCTGCGTCTCCGCCTCGCCGACCAGCTTCAATTGTGGCTGTGCCATACCGGATGTCTCCTCGTCGCTCGGTCCCACGTGTTCGTCGAGCCTTTACTTCGCAGCGGTGTCCAGCCCCTTGGCGGCGGGGTCGGGCGGCAGGAACTCGCGGGTGTAGAAGCGCTTGGGGTTTTCCTTGGCGGCGGCGTCGAGCCCGCCATATTCGACCAGCAGGTCGACCGTTTCCTTCATGTTGGCGTCGGTGACCTGGAAGGGCCGCATCGCCTCGGTTTCCTTGGTGTGGTAGAGCGGGATGGTCAGCTCGAAGCCTTCCTGCAGCGTGTCCGGCTTGCCGCCCTTGGGGTTGACGGCCAGGATGGCCGCGGCGGCGTCCTTCGGCGCCTTGGACGCCTCCTCCACCGCCTTGGTGGTGGCGGCCATGAAGCGGCGGACCATGTCGGGATTGTCCTTCAGCGTCGCGGTGTTGGCGATGATGCCGGAGGAGACCATGTTGACGCCGTAATCGGCGAAGCGGACCGGCGTCACCGACTTGCCGGTGGCGTCCTTGATCTTCATGCTCTGGTCCATGACGTAGCCCAGCAGCAGGTCGGCCTGGCCGTTGATGACGGCGTTCAGCTTGGTCTGGGCGTCGCCCGACACCACCTCGAAGTCACGCTCCTTCAGGCCGGTCTTCTTCAGGAACAGCGGCCAGATCTGGGACATGCTGTCGCCCGGCGTCATGGCGACGATCTTGCCCTTGATGTCCTCGGGCTTGCGGATGTTCTTGTCGGTGAAGCCCATCGCCGACATCGGGCTGGTCTGCAGCAGCACGCCCGGCGAGGTCACCGGCGCGCCCTTCATCGCCGCCTTCATCATGGTCGGCACGTCGACATAGCCGAAGGTGACGCCCTTGCTGGCGACGAGCTGCGTCGTCACCGCCGAGCCGCGGCCCTCCTGGATCTCCAGGTCGATGCCCTCGGCCTCGTAGAACCCCTTCTGCTTGCCGTAATAGAAGGGCGCGTGCTCGCCGTAGACGTACCAGTTCAGCATCAGCGTCACCTTGTCGGCGGCCTGCGCCGGCAGGGTGGAGGCGGCGAAGGCGCAGAGCGCGGCGGCGATGGTCTTCTTGATCACGACCGTAATCCTCCCATGGGTGGCGGTGCGCCCCGTTGGCCGGCCGGTCCGGCACCGGGGTTCTTGCCCTTGGTTTCGTTGGGAAACGGGAAGCGGGAAACGGGTCAGGCGGTGTGGCCGGCCTTCTCGCGCTGGCTGGCGTGCCAGGGAATGGCGATGCGCTCCAGCACGTCGATGACCCAGAACAGGACGACGCCCATCAGCGCCAGCAGCGTCAGCGCGGCGAACATCAGCGGCAGCTCGAAGTTGCCGATCGAGCGCTGCAGGACGAAGCCGATGCCGGAGTTGGAGCCGACGAACTCGCCGACCACGGCGCCGACCACCGCCAGCGTGATGGAGACCTTCAGCCCGGCGAAGATCGCCGGCAGCGCGTGCGGCAGGCTGACCATCTGGAAGGTCTGCAGCCGCGACGCCTTCATCGAGCGCGCCAGGTCCATCATCTCGCCGTCCACCGACTTGAAGCCCTGCACCGCCGAGACGACGACCGGGAAGAAGCCGAGCAGGAAGGCGGCGATCACCTTCGGCATCAGGCCGAAGCCGAACCACACCACGAACAGCGGCGCGATGGCGACCTTGGGGATCGACTGCGAGAAGACCAGCAGCGGGTAGACATAGGCCTCCACCACGCGCGAGCCGGCGATCAGCATGGCGATCGGGATGCCGAACAGCACCGACAGGGCGAAACCGCCCAGCGTGGCGGTGAAGGTCGGCACGGATTCCGCCAGGAGCCGCGGCCATTCGTCGACCATCGCCAGCACGACGTCGCCGGGCTTGGGAACCAGGTAGGCGGGAACGCCGAACAGCCGGACCGACAGATCCCACAGAACCAGCAGGATGACCATCAGCAGGATGGGGCGGACCCAATCGGAATTCAGCAGGCGCAGCGCTGCGCCCGAGCGTGAGCGACGTTCCATGCGTCTCCTCCGCCGGCGGGCTTGGCGGCCGGAGGAGCGGCCGCGATCTTTTAACCGGCTGGTTAAAAGTACGGCGGACAGCGGCATGCCGTCAACACCGAAAATGGTGGTAACGGATGGTTCGTGGCATGAACCTCATGCCACGGGAGAGGCTCCGGCGGCGGATGCTATCGCTGCATCCGCATCATCTGCTCCATCGGCATCATGTTCTGGTCCAGGTGGTCCATGATCCAGATCGAGCCGATGACGATCAGGAAGACCACCAGGATTCCGAACGCGAGCGCCAGCACATTGTTGGCGTTGTCGGGACCGGTGGTGATGTGCAGGAAGAACACCAGGTGCACGCCCATCTGCGCGATGGCGAGCACGATCAGCGCCACCGGGATGGCCGGAGGATAGATCACGTCCGAGGCGGCCAGGAGGAAGGCGCCGACGGTGAGCACGACCGAGAAGCCGAGCCCGAGATTGGCGTTGCGCACCCAGTGGCCGGCGCTCTCCTCCGGCTCGTCGCCGGGGGCATGGTCCTCCCGGCCATCCAGCATGTCGGTGTGCCGGTGCGGGTCCGATCCGAGGTTGCTCATGCACCGCTCCCCATCAGATAGACGATCGTGAAGATGCCGATCCAGACGATGTCCAGCGCGTGCCAGAAGAGATTGAAGCACATCAGCCGATGGATGATCTCCGGACGGAACCCCTTGAGCTGCACCTGCGCCATCATGGTGGCCAGCCACAGCAGGCCGGCCGCGACGTGCACCCCGTGCAGCCCGACCAAGCCGAAGAAGGAGGTGAGCATGCCGCTGCGCTGGGGCGTTATGCCCTGGCCGGCCAGCTCGGCGAATTCCTGCAGCTCCAGCAGGAGGAATCCCAGGCCGAGCACCCCGGTGGCCAGCAGGAAGAGCTGGGTCCACAGCCGGTTCCTGGCGTCGGTGGCCGCGAAGGACAGCATGCAGGTGTAGCTCGACAGCAGCAGCGCCGCCGTCTCGAACGCCACCCGGTTCAGGTCGACGATCTGCGCCACCGCCGGCCCGCCCGCCGTAGCACCCCGCTGCACGGCGAAGGCCGCGAAGAAGCAGGAGAACACGATGATGTCGCTCAGCAGGAAGATCCAGAAGCCGTAGCCGACGATCACCCGCTTGTTCGCCGGGCCGGTGGCTCCGTGCCCGGCGCCCGCGACGACCTCCCGCGGGCCGTGGGGACGGTGGCCGAGCCGGTGGGGGTCCTCGCGGACGCGCCGGAGGGCCTCGACGCTGGCGGGCAATCCGCCGTCGCCGACGGCAGGCGATCCGTTATCACCCATGGCAGGCGATCCGCCGTCGCTCATGGCAGGGCTCCGTGTCGCGACATCCGTTCGAGCAGCGCCTCGCGCGCGGCGCGGCGGGCGCGGTCGACCCGCGCCACCTCGCGCACCGGGACCTCGAACTCGTGGACGTCGCGCCAGGCGAAGACGACGAAGCCCGCGAAGGCCGCGACCAGCGCCACGATCGCCAGCCACCAGATGTACCAGACCATCGCGAAGCCGAAGACGGCGGCGAAGAAGGCGGTGCAGATGCCGACGGGGCTGTTCACCGGCATCTCGATCGGCCGGTAGTCCGGCTCCGGGGCGAGCTGCTGGGTCTCCACCGCGCGCAGCTTGATCCCCCAATAGGCCTCCTCGCCCTCGACGTCCGGCAGGACGGCGAAGTTGAAGAAGGGCGGCGGCGACGGCGTGGCCCATTCCAGGGAGCGGCCGTCCCACAGATCGCCGGTCACGTCGCGCAGCCTCTCGCGGTCGCGGATGCTCACCACCAGTTGCATCACCTGCGCGATCACGCCGAGGATGAGGATGGCGATGCCGACCACCGACAGGTAGAGCCAGGGCGACCATTCCGGGAAGTTGATGTGCTGCAGCCGCCGCGTCATGCCGAGCAGGCCCAGCACGTAGAAGGGCGTGAAGGTCACCCAGAATCCGATGAAGGCGCACCAGAAGGCGGCCTTGCCCCAGCCTTCGTGCAGCCGGAACCCGAAAGCCTTCGGGAACCAGAACTCCATGCCCGCGAAGATCGCGAACACCACCCCGCCGACGATGACGTTGTGGAAGTGCGCCACCAGGAACATCGAGTTGTGGACCAGGAAGTCCGCAGGCGGCACGGCGAGCAGCACGCCGGTCAGGCCGCCGATGACGAAGGTGAAGATGAAGCCCATGGACCACAGCATCGGGACCTCGAACCGCACCCGGCCGCCGTACATGGTGAAGATCCAGTTGTAGACCTTCACGCCCGTCCCCACCGCGATGATGCTCGACGAGATGCCGAAGAAGGTGTTGACCGCCGCCCCCGCCCCCATCGTGAAGAAATGGTGCAGCCACACCATCAGGGAGACGACGCAGATGAACAGGGTGGCCGCGACCATCGAGCGGTAGCCGAACAGCGGCTTGCCGGAAAAGGTCGAGAAGATCTCGGAGAAGATGCCGAAGGCCGGCAGCACCAGGATGTAGACCTCCGGATGCCCCCAGGCCCACACCAGGTTCACGAACATCATCGGGTTTCCGCCCGCCGTGTGCGTGAAATAATGGAAGTCCAGGTAGCGGTCGAGGGTCAGCATGGCGAGCGTCGCCGTCAGCACCGGGAAGGCGGCGACGATCAGCAGGCAGGAGGCCAGCGACGTCCAGCAGAAGACCGGCATGCGCAGGTAGCTCATGCCGCGGCATCGCATCTTCAGCACCGTGGTGACGATGTTGATCCCGGTGATCAGGGTGCCGACGCCGGAGATCTGGACGGCCCAGAGATAGTAGTCGACGCCGACGCCCGGCGTGTAGGTCGTCTCGCTGAGCGGCGGATAGGGCAGCCAGCCGGTGCGGGCGAACTCGCCGACGAAGAGCGAGATGTTGACGAGGAGCGCCCCGCTCGCGGTCAGCCAGAATCCGACCGAGTTGAAGGTCGGGAAGGCGACATCGCGGACGCCGAGCTGCAGCGGCACCAGGAAGTTCATGAAGCCCAGCACCAGCGGCATGGCGCCGAACAGGATCATGATGGTGCCGTGGGCGGTAAAGATCTGGTTGTAGTGCTCCGGCGGCAGGTAGCCCGGCGCGTCGATCGCCATCGCCTGGTGGGTGCGCATCATGATCGCGTCGGCGAAGCCGCGGATCAGCATCACGACCCCGAGCAGGCAGTACATGATGCCGATCCGCTTGTGGTCGACGCTGGTGATCCACTCGCGCCAGAGATACGGCCACCACCCCTTCGCGGTGATCAGGCCCAGCACGCCGAGTGCCACGAGGATCACGATGATCGAGGTGATCAGCGGGATCGGTTCGGAAAACGGGATCGCCGAAAGGCCGAGCTTCCCGAGCATCGTCAGTCCTTTCCTCCGGTGGTGGCCTCACGCCCGGCATGCGGCGCTCCGCCGGGCTGCGGCCCGGGGCCGGGCGGATGCGCCTGGGTGGCGACGGCCTCGAAGAGCCGGGGGTCGACGGCGCGGAAGGTCGATGGCGGCACGCGCGCGCTCTGGTGCGTCAGGCCGGCATAGGCGGCCTGGTCGAGGACGGGGCCGGCGCCCCGCGTCCCCCCCACCCACGCCTCGAAATCGGCCGCCGCGAGGCTCCTGACCTGGAAGTTCATGTCGGAGAAGCCGTCGCCGGAGAACTGGGCCGAGATGCCCCACATCTCGCCGGGATCGTCGGCCTGCAGGTGCAACTGCGAGACCATGCCCGGCATGGCGTAGATCATCGAGCCCAGGCGCGGCACGAAGAAGGCGTTGAAGACGCTGGCCGAGGTGATCGAGAAGCGGACCGGCGTCCCGGCCGGCACCACCAACTGGTTGACCGCCGCGATCCCCTGCTCCGGGTAGATGAACAGCCACTTCCAGTCGAGCGATACGACCTGCACCTCGATCGGCGGGACGTCGGACTCCAGGGGCCTGAACGGATCGAGCCGGTGGGAGCCGATCCAGATCACGCCGCCGATGAACAGGATGGTCAGGATCGGGATCGACCAGACGACCGCCTCGACCCGCCCCGAGTAGGACCAGTAGGGCAGGTATTCCGCCCTGGTGTTCGACGCGCGGTAGCGCCAGGCGATCCAGAAGGCCATGAGGATGGTCGGAACGACGATGACCAGCATGATGACGGTGGCGTTGATCAGGATCTCCGCATCCCCTTCGCCGACCGGCCCGAGCGGGTCCAGCACGCCGCCCGAGCAGGCGGCGAGGCCGAGGCCGGCGAAGGCCAGGACCAGGCCACGGCCCAGGCTCAAGCCCCGCCCCATGCGGGCGCGGGCCGGCGCGCTCTTGACGACTTGCAGGCAATCCATCCGGAAACGCCCTCCGATCGCACGCTCGAATCCGTGGAAATTCACGGCAAGGCCGCCCGGGAAAGCCGCCCGGGAAAGCCGCGCTCCGGCCATGCGGAAACCGTCGCCCGGCAAGCTGCCCGACAGGGGAGCGGCAGGGGCGCGGCGGGAGAAAGGGCGCAGGATCCGCGCAGTCCTCCCCAAGGGTTCCGAAGTCCGGCGCCGCCGTCCCCGCTGCCATCCGATGATGGCGCCGGGTATTCGCGACCAGTCCGTCCGTCGGTCACCACCGGCCATGTCTTGGCGGGGCGGCACCGACGACTGTGTCCGTCATGTGTGGCAGCGTCGCGATCCTGCGTAAAGCCAACACAAGTTCATGCCCCTTTGCCCAGTCCACCCTTCCACTTATCGGGACCATGGCATACGGCAATGCCGCCGGGGACCATCGGCCCCCGGCGGCGCACTCGCAGGTGGCCGGAGGGCTTGCGTCCAGGCACCCCCGGCCACCCGCCCGGCCACTCAGCCGGCCAGGGCGCGCTCCAGCCCGGCGGCGATCCCCAGCAGCACACGGTCGCTGCCGCGGCGGCCGACCGCCATCAGCCCCACCGGCAGGCCGTCGGCCGGGACCGGCAGCGAGACGGCCGGCAGGTCGAGCAGGTTGGCGACGCGGGGGTTGCGCAACAAGGCCATGTTGACGCGGTGGAAGGCGGCGTCCTCCAGCACCTCGGCGATGGCCGGCGCGGTCACCGGCACGGTCGGCAGCAGCAGGACCGGGTGCCGGGTCAGCCGCTCGTCCATCCGGCGGATCAGGCCGGCGCGGCGGTGCTGCATCCGGACATAATCGGCGGCCGGCGCCCTGCCGCCGGCCTCGATGCGGGCGCGGGTCTTGGGATCGATGCCGTCCAGCCCGGCGATGCCGAGCTCCGCCAGGGTCGCCGCCAGCTCGATGGCGGTGAAGACGCCGATGCGGTCGAGATCGGCCAGCGCCTCGAGCTCCTCCTCCAGCGAGCCGTCGACGACCTGGGCACCGGCGGCGCGCAGGCGGTCGAGCGCGGATTCGAAGGCTGCGGACACCGCGGGCTCCACCCCCTCGAACAGGCGCCCGCGCGGCACCAGGAAGGATTGCCCGGCGACGGGCAGCGGCAGCAGCGGTGCCGGGTCGCCGTCGGCCAGCGCCAGGTCCAGGCAGGCGGCGTCGGCGACCGTGGCGGCGATCGGGCCGACGACGTCGAGCGTCGGCGACAGCGGGAAGGCGCCGGCCGCCGGCAGCCGTCCCGACGACGGCTTGAAGCCGACCGCCCCGGACAGCGCCGCCGGAATGCGCAGCGAGCCGCCGGTGTCGCTGCCCAGCGCGATCTCCGCCATGCCATCGACCACGGAGATCACCGCGCCGGAGGACGAGCCGCCGGGCACCCGCGCGCGGTCGCGGGGGTTGCCGGGATTGCCGAGATGCGGGTTGATGCCGACGGCGGAGAAGGCGAACTCGGTCATGTGGGTGCGGCCGACGATGACCGCCCCGGCCGCGCGCAGGCGCGCGACGGCACGGGCGTCGGCGGTGGCCGCCGGACGGCCGGCGAGGATGGCCGACCCGGCGGCGGTGACGTCCCCCGCCACGTCGAACAGCGCCTTGACCGAGACGATGCGGCCGTCGAGCGGCCCCAGCGGGCGCCCGGCCGCCCGGCGGCGGTCGCTGGCCGCAGCGGCGGCCCGTGCCTCCTCGGCATAGACGTCGGTGAAGACCAGGGAGCCCTGCCGCTGCGGGTCGGCGATGCGGGCGAGCGCCGCCTCCAGCCGGTCGGCGGACGGGATCTGCGGCGGCGCGGTGGATGGGACCATGACGGGGCTCCGGACCGGTGATGCGGGGATCGCGCGGACGCCGATCCCCTGGCCCCGTCCTCTTACGCCCGCAGCGACTGCAGCACCAGTTCCACCATGTGGGACAGGCGCTCTTCCTTGGCCGGCTCGGCCAGCAGGTCGCGGCCGAAGATCACCGACAGGGTGTGGACGTTGGACAGGTAGAAATAGGACAGGCCGGCGATGGAGATGTAGAGCTGCACCGCGTCCACGCCCGGCCGGAACACCCCCTGCGCCACGCCGCGCTTCAGCACGTCGGCGATCATCTGGACGAAGGGCGAGTGCATCGACTGGACCTTGCCGGAGGTCTTCAGCAGCTCCGCCTTGTGCAGGTTCTCGATGTTCAGCAGGGCCATGAATTCCGGGCAGTCGAGGAAATACTGCCAGGTGAAGCCGATCAGCCGGGCGATGGCCTCCGGCGGCTCCAGCGTCTCAAGGCTCAGCGTGCGCTCGGTGGCGCGGATGTGGTCGTAGGCGTCCTCAAGGACGGCCAGATACAACTCCTCCTTGTTGCCGACATGGTAGTAGAGCATGCGCTTGTTGGTGCCGGCCTGCTCGGCGATGCGGTCGACGCGGGCGCCGCCCAGGCCGTAGCGGGCGAACTCCTCGGTCGCGGCGGCCATGATGCGGGCACGGGTGCCTTCCGGGTCACGGGTCGCCTTCGGCTGGGGGGCCGCGGGTTCCGCGGCCGGCGCCGGGGGCTCGGTCATGTCGGTCAGGCTGTCCATCCGGGGAACCGGCTCCTGCTGTCCGGGGAAGGTACGGTCTCGGCCACATGGTAGAATGCCCGCCGCCGGTTTTGAAAGGGGGCGATTGGCGCGCGTCCGCCAGGTGGAAGCGGCAGCCCCGGCGCGCGGCGCCGCGCTTCCCGGAAACGCCCGCCGCAGACACCGGGCCGCTACCCCCTATGAGCGTCCAAGCGGTGGGAATGGAATTCCCAATTCTCGGTTGTAGAGCGGAATCCGGCACTTTCGATGGAGGCTGATCTCATGGGCACTGGCAGAGACCGGCACTTTGGTGTGGACGATGGCGGGTTGCGGCGGGACGACCTGCCGCCTCCCGCTCCCGGCACCCGTCGGCGCGAACTCGCCATGTTCCTCATGCTCGCCGTCTTCATCTGGCCGGTGCTGTCGGTTGCGGTCGTCGGAGGCTACGGCTTCGCGGTGTGGATGTCGCAGTTGATCATGGGGCCGCCGGGACCGCCGCCGGTCTGACGGGGACCGGCCGCCATGGCCGGCGACACCGTCGACCTGCGGCGGCGGGGCTTCCTGCGGGGACGGCCGCAGACGGCCCCCGAGCCGATCCGTCCGCCCTGGTCCCGTCCCGGCCGCTTCGCCGACCTGTGCACCCGCTGCGGGGCCTGCGCGGATGCCTGCCCGGAGGCGATCCTGCACCGTGGTGACGGCGGCTATCCGCAGGTCGACTTCGCGCGCGGCGAGTGCAGCTTCTGCGGCGCCTGCGCCGACGCCTGCACGGAGCCGGTCTTCGACCGCAGCCTGCCCGCCTGGTCCCTGCGCCCGGCCGTCGCGCCATCCTGCCTCGCGGCGCGGCGGGTCGTGTGCCGGAGCTGCCAGGACGCCTGCCCGGAATCGGCAATCCGCTTCATCCCGGCCGCGGGCGGGGCCGCCGTCGCCCGCATCGCCGACGATGCCTGCACCGGCTGCGGCGCCTGCGTCGCCGCCTGCCCGACCGGCGCGGTCACCCTCCACCCCAGTCCACCCAACCAGTCCACCCAGCCCGATCCGGGAGCCGGCGACCATGAAGCCTGATGCCTTTCCCGCGGTGACGCCCGCACCGGCCGCCGGACAGGATGGCGCCGAGCGCCACCTCGCCTCGCTGCTGCTGCACGTCCGGCCCGACCGCCGGGCGGCGGTCCGCGCCGCCATCGGCGCGCTGCCGGGGGTGGAACTGCACATCGACCAGCCGGGCAAGATGGTGGTCACCGTCGAGGGGCCGCACGAGGGCTGGATCGCCGACCGCATGACCGCGCTGCACCTGCTCGACGGCGTCTTCTCCGCCGTGATGGTCTTCCACCACATCGAGCGCGCCGCCGACCTGACGACGGCGGACGTGAAGACGGCAGACGTGACGGCGGCGGACGCCCGCCGCTCCGGCTCCTGAGCGGCCGACGCCCGTTCGCCGGGATCGCCACAAGAAAAGGGGAGAAACCACCCATGCTGGATCGTCGCGACTTCATCAAGGCCCAGGCCGTGGCCGCCGCCGCGGCAGCCGGCGGCATCAGCCTGCCGGCCGCCGCCCAGTCCTCCATGGTGGCCGGCGAGGACACGGCGCTGAAATGGTCCAAGGCCCCCTGCCGCTTCTGCGGCACCGGCTGCGGCGTGATGGTGGCGACCAGGGACAACCGCGTGGTCGCCACCCATGGCGACATGCAGGCGGAGGTGAACCGCGGCCTGAACTGCGTGAAGGGCTATTTCCTGTCCAAGATCATGTATGGCCAGGACCGCCTGACCCAGCCGCTGCTGCGCATGCGCGACGGCCAGTACCACAAGGAGGGCGAGTTCCAGCCGGTGTCCTGGGACCGCGCCTTCGACGAGATGGCGCGGCAGTGGAAGCGCGTGCTGAAGGAGAAGGGCCCCGACGCGGTCGGCATGTTCGGGTCCGGCCAGTGGACGATCTGGGAAGGCTATGCCGCCTCCAAGCTGATGCGCGGGGGGTTCCGCACCAACAACCTGGACCCCAACGCCCGCCACTGCATGGCCTCGGCCGCCGTCGCCTTCATCCGCACCTTCGGCATGGACGAGCCGATGGGATGCTACGACGATTTCGAGCATGCCGACGCCTTCGTGCTGTGGGGCTCCAACATGGCGGAGATGCACCCGATCCTGTGGACGCGCATCACCGACCGCCGGCTCGGCCATCCCGGCTGCAAGGTCGCGGTGCTCTCCACCTTCGAGCACCGCAGCTTCGAGCTGGCCGACATCCCGATGATCTTCCATCCCGGCACCGACCTGGCGATCCTGAACTTCATCGCCAACCACATCATCCAGACCGGCCGGGTGAACAGGGAGTTCGTCGGGAAGCACTGCAACTTCCGGCTGGGCCAGAAGGACATCGGGTATGGGCTGCGCCCGGAGAACGTGCTGGAGGTCCGCGCCGCCAACGCCAAGGACCCGACCGATTCCAAGCCGATCGACTTCGACGCCTTCGCCAGCTTCGTCAGCACCTACACCGCCGACCACACCGCCGAGCTGACCGGGGTGCCGAAGGAGCGGCTGCTGGCACTGGCCGAGCTCTATGCCGATCCCAAGGTAAAGGTCATGTCGCTGTGGACGATGGGCTTCAACCAGCATGTCCGCGGCGTGTGGGCCAACCACATGGTCTACAACATCCACCTGCTGACCGGAAAAATCTCCGAACCGGGCAACAGCCCCTTCTCGCTGACCGGCCAGCCGTCGGCCTGCGGCACCGCGCGCGAGGTCGGCACCTTCGCCCATCGCCTGCCCGCCGACATGCAGGTCACCAACCCCACCCACCGCGCCCATACCGAGCAGGCGTGGAAGCTGCCGAAGGACCTGCTGCCCGGCAAGATCGGCTACCACGCGGTGCTGATGGACCGCATGCTGCACGACGGCAAGCTGAACGCCTTCTGGATCATGGTGAACAACAACCTGCAGGCGGCGCCCAACAGCGGCAACGAGACCTATCCCGGCTACCGCAACCCCGACAATTTCATCGTGGTGTCCGACGCCTACCCGACGGTGACGGCGTCCGCCGCCGACCTGATCCTGCCGGCCGCCATGTGGGTGGAGAAGGAGGGCGCCTACGGCAACGCGGAGCGCCGCACCCATTTCTGGCACCAGCTCGTCACGGCGCCCGGCGAGGCGCGCTCCGACCTGTGGCAGTTGATGGAATTCTCCAAGCGCTTCACCACCGACGAGGTGTGGCCGGCGGAAACCCTGGACGCCAACCCGTCCTACCGCGGCAAGACGCTGTACGAGGTGCTGTTCCGCAACGGCACCGTCGACCGCTTCCCGCTGTCGGACCTCGACCCCGGCTACGAGAATGCCGAGTCCAGGCATTTCGGCTTCTACGTGCAGAAGGGGCTGTTCGAGGAATACGCCGACTTCGGCCGCGGCCACGGCCACGACCTGGCGCCCTTCGACACCTACCATCAGGTGCGCGGCCTGCGCTGGCCGGTGGTCGACGGCAAGGAGACGCGCTGGCGCTACCGCGAGGGGCACGATCCCTTCGTGAAGTCCGGCGAGGAGGTGCGCTTCTACGGCAATCCCGACGGCAAGGCCAACCTCTTCGCCTTCCCCTACGAGCCCCCGGCCGAGGCGCCGGACCAGGATTTCGACCTGTGGCTGGTGACCGGGCGGGTGCTGGAGCACTGGCATTCCGGCTCGATGACCATGCGGGTGCCGGAGCTGTACCGGGCGATGCCGATGGCGCTGGTCTTCATGCATCCCGACGATGCCAAGGCGCGCGGCCTGCGCCGGGGATCGGAGGTGCGGGTGGTCTCGCGCCGCGGCGAGATGCGCACCAGGGTGGAGACCCGCGGGCGCAACAAGCCGCCGCGCGGCGTGGTCTTCGTGCCGTGGTTCGATTCGGCCCGGCTGATCAACAAGTGCACGCTGGACGCCACCGACCCGATCAGCAAGCAGACCGACTTCAAGAAGTGCGCCGTCAAGATCGTCGCCGCCTGAGGGAGGAGTTGAGCCATGCGTCCCCATCACCTCGCCGCCCTGGCGGTGCTGCCCTTCCTCGTCCCGGCGATGCTGTCGGCACAGAACACCGAGCCGCGGCGGCTTGATTCCCCGTTCCGGCCACCGGTGAATTTCGTCGACGAGAACCCCGCGCCGCCGATCCCGCCGGACGTCACCGACGACCGCCGCGTCGCCCGCAACTACCCCGAACAGCCGCCGGTGATCCCGCACAATGTGCGCGACTACCAGATCACGCTGAACAACAACCAGTGCCTGACCTGCCACAGCCGGCGCTTCACCGAAGCCGTGCAGGCGCCGATGGTCAGCATCACCCATTATGTCGACCGCGAGGGGCAGACGCTGGGCGGCGTCTCGCCGCGGCGCTACTTCTGCATGCAGTGCCACGTGCCGCAGACGACGGCGCAGCCGATCGTCCCGAACACCTTCAAGGATCTCGACAGCCTGGTCAGCCGGCCATCGGACCAGGGGGACCGGCGATGAAGGCGCGCATCCCGGTGTCGCTACGCCAGGCGTGGCGGACCTTCGCCAGTCCCAGCCGCACCCTCAGCCTCGGCTTCCTGACGCTGGGCGGCTTCATCGCAGGCGTCGTCTTCTGGGGCGGCTTCAACACCGCACTGGAGGCGACCAACCGCGAGGCGTTCTGCATCGGCTGCCACGAGATGCAGTCGAACGTCTATGAGGAGATGAAGCAGACCATCCACTTCACCAACCGCTCCGGCGTGCGGGCGACCTGCCCCGACTGCCACGTTCCCCACCAGTGGACCGACAAGATCGCCCGCAAGATGCAGGCGTCCAAGGAGGTCTGGGGCAAGATCTTCGGCACCATCGACACCCGGGACAAGTTCGTCGCCATGCGCCGCGAACTGGCCGAGCACGAATGGGCGCGGCTGAAGGCCAACAACTCCCTGGAATGCCGCAACTGCCACAGCGCGGAGTCGATGGACATCACCAAGCAGGGCGCGCGGGCGGCGCGCATCCACGAACGGTATCTGTTCACCGGCGAGCGCACCTGCATCGACTGCCACAAGGGCATCGCCCACCGCCTGCCCGACATGAACGGCGTTCCGCCGGGCTGGAGCGAGGCGTCGGACGATCCGCAGGCGCCCATCGGCCACTGGCTGGCGGACAGCCGCCCCCACGGCGGCGCCGCCGTCCCCTGACGGCCCGGCGGCGGGGCGCGTCAGCCGCGCCCGGCTCCGCCCAGGAACAGCCGGTAGGCGGGGTTGGCCGTCTCGTCCCAGCAGGGATAGCCGAGCTCGTCGAGGCAGCGGCGGAACCGTTCACGATCGGCGTCCGGCACCTGGATGCCGGCCAGCACCCGGCCGTAGTCGGCGCCATGGTTGCGGTAGTGGAACAGCGAGATGTTCCACTCCTGCGCCAGCCCGTCGAGGAACTTCAGCAGGGCCCCCGGACGCTCGGGGAACTGGAAGCGGTAGAGCAGTTCGTCCTTCAGGCCGGGGACCCGGCCGCCCACCATGTAGCGGACATGCAGCTTGGCCATCTCGTTGTCGCTCATGTCGAGCACCGGGCAGTCCAGCCCCCGCAGCAGCTCCATGATCCGGCGCTTCTCGGCATCGCCCTCGGTCAACTGGACGCCGACGAAGATCTGCGCCTCGCGGTCGTCGGCGTAGCGGTAGTTGAATTCGGTGATCGAGCGCTTGCCGAGCGCCTGGATGAACCGGCGGTAGGCGCCGGGCCGCTCCGGGATGGTCACCGCGAACAGCGCCTCGCGGCGCTCGCCGATCTCCGCCCGCTCGGCGATGTGGCGCAGCCGGTCGAAGTTCATGTTGGCGCCGCTGCCGATGGCGACCAGCCCCTTGCCGTGCAGGCCCTCGCGCCCCGCGTATTTCTTCAGCCCGGCCAGCCCGACCGCGCCCGACGGCTCGGTGACGGCGCGGGTGTCCTCGAAGATGTCCTTGATGGCGGCGCAGATCTCGTCGGTGTTGACGGTGATGACCTCGTCCAGCAGCTCGCTGCACAGCCGGAAGGTCTCGCTGCCGGCCTGGCGGACCGCGACGCCGTCGGCGAACAGCCCGACATGGTCGAGCTGCACGCGCGATCCGGCCGCGATCGCCGCCCCCATGCTGGCGGCGTCGTCGGGCTCGACGCCGATCACCTTCACGTCCGGCCGGAGGAACTTGACGTAGGCCGCCACGCCGGCCGCCAGCCCGCCGCCGCCGATCTGCACGAAGATGGCGTCCAGGGGGTGCGGATGCTGGCGCAGGATCTCCATGCCGACGGTGCCCTGCCCGGCGATCACGTCCGGATCGTCATAGGGATGGATGAAGGTCAGCCCCCTCTCCGCCTCGATCCGGCGGGCGTGGAGGTAGGCGTCGTCGAAGATGTCGCCATGCAGCACCACCTGCCCGCCCCGGCTCCTGACCGCCTCGACCTTGATGGCAGGCGTGGTCCGCGGCATCACGATGATCGCCGTGATCCCGAGCCTCTGCGCGGCGAGCGCCACGCCCTGGGCATGGTTGCCGGCCGAGGCGCAGACGACGCCGCGCTCCCGCGCCTCGGCCGGCAGGCCGACCATCTTGTTGTAGGCGCCGCGCAGCTTGAAGGAGAAGACCGGCTGCAGATCCTCGCGCTTCAGCAAAACCGTGTTGTCGAGGCGCTGCGACAGGCGCGTCATCGGATCGAGCGGGCTCTCGATCGCGACGTCGTAGACGCGCGCGGTGAGGATCTTGCGGACATAGTCTTGCATGGACATCGGCCTTCATCGACAGGGGCCGGCCAGCATAGCAGAACCGCCGCCCGGCGCGGCACCGGCAGACACGCCGTTCGGCAGGCTTGACCGCGCACCGGTGCACGCCCTTCCATTCGCCTTGCCGCATTCCTGCACAACCGATGCGCAAAGAATCCGGTCGATCCGCGGGACCATACGGGTCCAGATGGTGACAAACATTCCCGAGGGAGGACAATAAGGATGACGACCGAACTTCAGCACCTGATCGGCGGCAAGCTGGTTTCCGGCACCTCCGGCCGCTTCGCCGACGTCTACTCCCCGATGACCGGCGAGGTGCGCGCCCGCGTGCCGCTGGCGAGCGTGGAGGAGATGCGCGCCGCGGTGGAGAACGCCAAGCAGGCGCAGCGCGGCTGGGCCGCCACCAACCCGCAGCGCCGCGCCCGCGTGCTGATGCGCTTCCTCGACCTCGTCCAGCGCGATTACGACGAGCTGGCTCTGCTGCTGTCGCTGGAGCATGGCAAGACCATCGTCGACGCCAAGGGCGACATCCAGCGCGGGCTGGAGGTGGTGGAGTTCGCCTGCGGCATCCCGCACCTGCTGAAGGGCGAGTTCACCGACGGCGCCGGCCCCGGCATCGACATCTATTCGATGCGCCAGCCGCTGGGCGTCGTCGCCGGCATCACGCCGTTCAACTTCCCGGCCATGATCCCGATGTGGAAGTTCGCCCCGGCCATCGCCTGCGGCAACGCCTTCATCCTCAAGCCGTCGGAGCGCACGCCGGGCGTCCCGGTCAAGCTGGCCGAGCTGATGCTGGAGGCCGGCCTGCCGGAGGGTGTCCTCAACGTCGTCCACGGCGACAAGGTAGCGGTGGACGCCATCCTCGACGACCGCGACATCAAGGCGGTGGGCTTCGTCGGCTCCACCCCGATCGCCGAATACATCTACAACCGCGGCTGCGCGGCCGGGAAGCGCGTGCAGTGCTTCGGCGGCGCCAAGAACCACGCGCTCGTCATGCCCGATGCCGACCTCGACCAGGCGACCGACGCGCTGATCGGCGCCGGCTACGGTGCGGCGGGCGAGCGCTGCATGGCGATCTCCGTCGTCGTGCCGGTGGGCAGGAAGACCGCCGACGCCCTGATGGACCGCCTGATCCCGCGCGTCGAAAGCCTGAAGGTCGGCCCCTCGACCGACAGCAGCGCCGATTTCGGCCCGCTGGTGACCCGTGAGCACCTGGAGCGGGTGAAGTCCTACGTCGATCTCGGCGTCAAGGAAGGTGCCAAGCTGGCGGTCGACGGCCGCGAGTTCAAGATGCAGGGCTACGAGAACGGCTTCTACATGGGCGGCTGCCTGTTCGACGAGGTGAAGCCGGACATGCGCATCTACAAGGAGGAGATCTTCGGCCCGGTCCTCTCCGTCGTCCGCGCCGACTCCTACGAGGAGGCGCTGTCCCTGCCCAACGACCACGAGTACGGCAACGGCGTGGCCATCTTCACCCGCGACGGCGACGCCGCCCGCGACTTCGCCAGCCGCGTCGACGTCGGCATGGTCGGCATCAACGTGCCGATCCCGGTTCCGCTGGCCTACTACACCTTCGGCGGCTGGAAGCGCTCGGGCTTCGGCGACCTGAACCAGCACGGGCCGGATGCGGTCCGCTTCTACACCAAGACCAAGACCGTCACCTCGCGCTGGCCCTCGGGCGTCAAGGAAGGCGCCAGCTTCGTCATCCCGACCATGGAGTGATGGGTTCTTAGCCTCCCTCTCCCGCCCCGGGAGCGGGAAGGACCCCATGCGCAGCATGGGAAGGGTGAGAGGGAAGACAAGGATCGTTGCGCTTATCCTTGGATCACCCCTCACCCTCCCCACCTTACGGCGGGTCCCCTCCCTCTCCCGGGGCGGGAGAGGGCCTTGATTGAGGTGACGCGATGTCCTTTGAACTGACCGAAGACCAGGTCGCCATCCGCGACATGGCGCTGTCCTTCGCCCGCGAGGAACTGGCGCCCAACGCCGTCGAGTGGGACCAGAAGAAGCATTTCCCCATCGACACCCTCCGTGCCGCCGGCGAACTCGGCATGGGCGGCATCTATGTGTCGGAGGACCATGGCGGCTCGGCGCTGAGCCGCTTCGACGCCGCGGTGATCTTCGAGGCGCTGAGCCAGGGTTGCCCGACCATCGCCTCCTACATCTCCATCCACAACATGGTGGCGGGGATGGTGGACAAATTCGGCAGCGACGAACAGAAGGCCCATTGGCTGCCGAGGCTCTGCCGCATGGAATGGCTGGCGAGCTATTGCCTGACCGAGGCCAATGCCGGCTCCGACGCCGCAGCGTTGCGGACCAAGGCGGTGCGCGACGGCGACAGCTACATCCTGAACGGGGCCAAGCAGTTCATCTCCGGCGCCGGCAGCTCGGATCTTTATCTGGTGATGGCCCGCACCGGCGAGGACGGACCCGGCGGCATCAGCGCCTTCCTGCTGCCGAAGGACACCCCCGGGCTGTCCTTCGGCGCCAACGAGCACAAGATGGGCTGGAACGCCCAGCCGACCCGTGCCGTCATCATGGAGGACGCCCGCATCCCCGCCTCGGCCCTGCTGGGACAGGAGGGGATGGGCTTCAAGTTCGCCATGAAGGGGCTGGACGGCGGCCGCATCAACATCGCCGCCTGTTCGATCGGCGGCGCCCAGGCGGCGCTGGACAAGGCGCTGACCTACATGTCGGAGCGCAAGGCGTTCGGCCAGACGCTCGACCGCTTCCAGGCGCTGCAGTTCCGCATCGCCGACATGGCGACCGAGCTGGAGGCCGCCCGCACCTTCGTCCACCGCGCCGCGTCGGCGCTCGACGCCGGTGCCAAGGACGCGACGCGGCTGTGCGCCATGGCCAAGCGCTTCGCCACCGACACCGGCTTCGAGGTGGCGAACGGCGCCCTGCAACTGTTCGGCGGCTACGGCTATCTGGCCGATTACGGCGTGGAGAAGATCGTCCGCGACCTGCGGGTGCACCAGATCCTGGAGGGCACCAACGAGATCATGCGCCTGATCGTCTCGCGCAGCGAGATCGGGCGGATGGGCTGAGGGCCAACGCGGCGGCAAAAGGCGGCGGCGACAAGCAGCGGCGCGGACCGCGGCAACGACAAGACCAAGCAAGCAAAGGGAGACGCGACGATGGCGGTGATCGGATTCATCGGTTTGGGCAACATGGGCGGCCCGATGGCCGCGAACCTCGTGAAGGCCGGGCACCAGGTGGTGGGCTATGACCTGTCCACCGCGGCGCTCGACGCCGGCCGGGCGGCGGGCGTCACCATCGGCGAGTCGCCGGCGGCGATCGCCGCGGCCTGCGAGGTGGTCATCACCATGCTGCCCGGCGGCAAGCATGTGCTGGGCGTCTATGACGGCGACAAGGGCATCGTCGCGGTGGTGAAGCCGGGCACGCTGCTGATCGACTGCTCGACCATCGACGTCGAGTCCGCGCGCAAGGCCCATGCGCTGGCGGCGGCCAGGGGGGCGGCGTCGCTGGACGCCCCGGTGTCCGGCGGCGTCGGCGGCGCCTCGGCCGGCACCCTGACCTTCATGGCCGGCGGCGAGCCCGACGCCTTCGAACGCGCCCGCCCCATCCTGGAAGCCATGGGCAAGAAGATCGTCCATTGCGGCGGCGCCGGCGCCGGCCAGGCGGCGAAGATCTGCAACAACATGATCCTCGGCGTCTCGATGATCGGGGTGTGCGAGGCGTTCGTGCTGGCCGAGAAGCTCGGGCTGTCGCACCAGGCGCTGTTCGACGTTTCCTCGACCTCGTCGGGCCAGTGCTGGTCGCTGACCACCTACTGCCCGGTTCCCGGCCCGGTGCCGGCCAGCCCGGCCAACCGCGACTACCAGCCCGGCTTCGCCGCGGCGCTGATGCTGAAGGACCTGAAGCTGGCGCAGGAGGCGGCCCAGGGGGCCGGCGCCCCCACCCCGCTCGGGGCCGCCGCGGCGCAGCTCTACGCCATGATGAACGCCGCCGGACAGGGCGGCGCCGACTTCTCCGGCATCATCCGCATGCTGCGCGGGGAAGGATAAGGGCGATGAAGATGCCGGATCGCCGCTCATAGCGGGCGTCGATCCGGCGGACGCGGGCGAGGCCGTCGCCGCGGCCCGCGGCATCATGGCTCGTGGACCAGAACCACGACCTCGCCCTGTCCTCGCATGATGCGATCAACCTGCCGATACCCCAGCCGTGCCGCCAGCTTCAGGGACGGACCATTCGCCGGCGCGATCAGGCACGCCGTCCGTTGCCGGTTCGACCGGCTGAACCGGCCCTGCGCCGCCACGGCGGCCTCGGTGGCATAGCCTCGTCCGTGGAAGCGCGACCTCAGCGTCCAGGACATCTCCACGGAGGTCCGGGCATGGTCGCCAAGCGGCCGTTCGAAGCGGGCATATCCGACCTTTCCCACATAAAGGCCGCTCGATTTCTCGATGACGGAAAACAAGCCGAAGGATTCGACCGCCCAATGACCGGCATCCCGGAGGAACCGTGCCCAGGCCTCCTCCCTGTTCAGCGGACTGCCGCCGATGTGGGTCATGACGGCCGTCTCCGCAAGCATCTGCGCCGTCTGTTCGAAGTCCCCGATCTGCGGGGGGCGGAGGAGCAGGCGTTCGCTTTCGATCATGGCGGAGCTATTCCCTTCCCACGGCAAATCCGGCCGGCGGGGCGGCGAACAGATGCCGCAGCTTGTCCGGATTGCGCATGACGTAGATGGCCGAAATCCTGCCGTCGCTGATCTGCAGGCTTGTGGTCTGGGTGATGTCGCCGGCCTCGACGGTGACGAAGCCCGGCAGGCCGTTGATGAAGCCGTACAGAACGAGCCGCGACGGGGCCAGGGCGAAGCCCCGCGCCATCTCGGCATGACGCACGAGCACGCTGTGCAGTCCGTTCAGCGGCAGCGGCGTGGCCGGCACCTTGCCCCCGCCATCGGCGTAGGCCACCACGTCGGCGGCCAGAAGGGACCGCAGGGCGGTCATGTCGCCCTCCCGCGTCGCCTTGAAGAAGGCGGCGGCCATGCGGTGCCCTTCTTCCCGGGTGACGGAAAAGCGCGGCCGCGCCTTGTGGACATGCGTCCGCGCCCGGCTGGCCAGCTTGCGGCATGTCGGCTCGCTGCGGCCGATCGTCCTTGCGACCTCCGCGAAGCTCACCCCGAACACGTCGTGGAGCAGGAAGGCCGCCCGCTCCAACGGCGATAGCCGCTCCAGGGCCATCATCAGCGGCAGGGTGACGTCGTCCGGGGCCGCGTCGTCTTCCGGATCGAACACCGGGTCGGGAAGCCATGGCCCGATGTAGCGTTCGTCGCGCCGCTTCGCCGCCTTCAGCGCATTGAGGCAAAGACGGGTGACGATCGTCCGCAGGAAAGCGGCCGGCTCACGGACCATGTCCCGGTCGGCGGTGAGCCAGCGCGCATAGGCATCCTGAACCACGTCCTCCGCATCGACGACGGAGCCCAGCATCCGGTAGGCAAGCCGCACCAGCCGCGGGCGAAGATCGGACAGGACGGGATCGGGCTGCATGTCCATTCTCGGCTTTCCGGGGTCCGCGGTCAGGCCCGCGCCACATGGACGGCGTCGACCATGCAGAGGCTCGGCGTGACGGATTTCGCCAGGGCGGCAAATCGTTTCAGCTCCTCCTGGACCGCCGGCTGCGCCATGAAATCCTGGAAGTGCTTCTTCGACTCCCATTGGGCGTAGTTCACGACCTTCGACCCGTCGAGGCTGGTGTGGATGCAGACCGACACGAAGCCCGGCTGATGCCGGATCGTGTCTTCCGTCACCTTGGAGAGAAGCCTGCTCAGGTCCACCTGCTTCTCCGGCTCCACCTCATAGACGTTGATCAGCGTGAGACGGTCGGCTTCCGCCTCGATGGTTGCGGCGTTGGACGGCGCCATGGTGCACTCCTGTGATGTCTGGCCTGTGATGTCTGGCCCGTGATGTCTGGCCTGTGATTGCCGGCCTGCGATGGCCGGTTGCACAGGAGATGACAAACCGGCGCGGCGCGACGTGACATCCCGGCACGTGTCCGTATCGTTTTTTCGAGGACCGGCGCGTTCAGTCCTCGCCGCCCTGCCCGTCGGCCGGCGCTGCCGGCACGGTGGCAGCCAGGTAGCGGACATGCACGCGGGCCACGGCTTCCGCCCGGTCGGGGTCGCGTGCACGGATGGCGGCCACCAGGTGGGCATGATCGTCACGGCGTGCCGTCAGGTCCGGGACGCTGGCCGGCAGCCCCCGGCACATCGCCCGGCTTCGGGCGTAGAGCGTGTCCAGCAGCCGCTCGATGGTGGGGTTGCCGGCGATGCGCAGCACCAGTTGATGAAAGGCGAGAGCGGCGTCGGCATAGGCGGCAGGGTCTGCGCGATCCAGACACTCCTCCTGCTGTGCCAGCGACCGCTCCAGCGCAGCGACGTCGGCCAGGACGGCGCGTTCCGCGGCCAGGCGCGCAGCCATGCCTTCCAGGGCCTCGCGGGTTTCGAACAGGTCCGCCAGCCCCTGGCGGTCGAAACGCACGAGGAACACACCGCGGCGCGGCGCCACCTCCACCAGCCCCTCGCTCTCCAGGCGGTTGATGGCATCCCACAGGGGGGAGCGGCCGATCGCCAGCTCCCGCGCCAGTTCCATCACGCCGATCCTGTCGCCCGGTGCGAAGCGCTTCGCCTCGACCAGCAGCCGGCGCAGCCTGATGTACGCCTCCTCACCCAGATTCGGACGGCGTTCCGCGCCACGGCCCGCAGTGGTGGTCAAGTCACCCCCCTCTAATCCGGGTTGTCATGTCACCATTGACTCTAACCTGTCAGATGCCCACAGTCACGCACCCCCTTGCACACTCCGTCCGGAGAGGAATGCCATGCGCCTGGAACCAGTCGTCGATGATCTGCTGCGTGAGCTGGAGGCTCATGGACGGGAAAACGACGCCCGCGTGGGCGAACGCGCCGGCAAGATGCTGAACCTGGACCGCGAGACGGCAGAGCTGCTGTATGTGCTGGTGCGCAGCGGGCGGCGGCGGCGGATGCTGGAAATCGGAACGTCGAACGGCGTCAGCACGCTCTGGTTGGCAGCCGCCTTGGCCGCCATCGGTGCCGAGGAGCCGTTGACCAGCATCGAGCGTGATCCCGTCAAGCTCGACCAAGCCCGTGCCAATCTGCAACGCGGCGGACTTGCCGACCGCGTGCGCCTGGTGCAGGGCGATGCGACGGACATCGTGGCAAGCCTCCCCGGCCCTTTCGATTGCGTCTTCTTCGATGCGGATCGCCTGAGCGCGCCGGAGCAACTGCGGCTGTTGCTGCCCAAGCTGGAGCAGGATTGCCTGCTCCTTGCCGACAACGCGTTGTCCCATCCGGGGGAGATCGCCAATTACATCGCAGCGGCCGAAGCGATCCCAGGCGTGGCCGCGACACTGGTGCCCGTGGGCAAGGGCCTGCATGTGGCACACCGGCGGTAGGAGGGCGCCTATCGTCCCCCGCCCGTCATGCGGTGATCTCGATCAGGTTGCCGTCGTGATCCTGGATCACCGCCTCGTAGAAGCCGTCTCCTGTCGTCCGGGGGGCCGAGACGAGAAGTCCGAGCTCCCCCAGCCTGCTGGCGGCGTTCCGCACGGCGTCCGCCGATCCGAGCGACAGGGCGACATGGGCCCAGCCGGACCGCTCCGCCGGTCCGTCGCCGGGACCGATCCAGGGTGCGGACATCAGTTCAAGGCTGGGTCCGTCCGGCAGCGTGGCGAAGCGGGAGGTGAAGCCGGGCCGGCGGGCGCTGGCATACACCGGACCGATCACGGCGCCGAACTGGGCCTGCCAAAATCCTGCGGCCCTCTCCAGATCCCTGGTCCACAGGGCGACATGGGCGATACGAACAGCATGGGGGGTGCTCATTGCTTTCCGTCCTCTGTGATGTCGTCGGCCGGGTGGATGCGCACGCCCAGCGCCTGCAGTCCGGCCAGTGCGGCCCGCGGTGCGTCGGCTTCCACCACCAGATCGGACAGGGCGTCCGAGGCGGCGACGAGGTAGGGCGCCGCCGTGCCCAGTTTTTCGTTGGCGACGGCGGTCGCGACCGCGCCGGCGCTGCGCACGAGGGTCCGCTTCATCTCGGCGTCGTCCACGCCGAAGCAGCCGATGCCGACCGCGGCATTGAGCGCGCATGTGCCGAGGAGCAGCAGGTCAGGACGCATCTCCATGGCCGTGCGCAGAGCGTGCAGGCCAAGCGCCGCCCCCGACAGAGGATCGACCCTGCCACCGAGGAGGATCAGGTCGATACCCTCCCGGCCCAGGAGAGCCGTGGCAATCCGTGGATCATGGGTCGCCACCGTGATCGCCAAGCCGTCGGGCAGTGCCGTGGCGGCGGCCAGCACGGTGGTTCCCGCATCCATGAACACGAACTGGCCGGGCACGATCAGGCCGGCCAACCGCCTTCCCAGCCGGTGGGTTCGGGACGTCATGGCCTCGTGCCGGACGCGTGCCGAGGTCGAGGCCGGCGACAACCGGATGGCGCCGCCATAAACCCGTTTGCAGAGGCCGGCCGCCGCCAAATCCCGCAAATCGCGGCGGATCGTGTCCTCGGAGGTCTGGAACTCCTCGGCAAGGCGGGCGGCGAGCACCTGTCCTTCCTGGGCGAGACGGTCGAGGATCAACTTCTGACGTTGCTGCGGCAATCGGAACGCCGCATCGCAGTCGTCCATGGGGGCTCTCCGCAGGATGCCTGACTACGCAAGATCGTGCATAATCGTGCACAACCGGTCAAGGCCGTTCTTGCGATGGAGCGGTGCTGCGCGCTCCGGCTCAGCGGCTGCCTTGCGCCGGCCTCACCCGATCGGAGCCGCCGCAACCGCGTGTACGGCCAGGAGGATGTGATCCCGGGACGGCAGGGCCGAGGCGCCGCCGCTGCGCCCCAACACCCACAAGCCCTCCAGCATGGCCGTGACCAAGCGGGCGCGGGTGTGGGCTTGTGATGGGGACAGGCGCGGGTCGGCTTTCCCCATCACCACGGCCAAGCGCGCGACATACCCGTCATAGAAGGTGCCCAGTGCCGCGTTGGCCACCCGATCCCGGCCTGCCACCGCCCACAATTCCGCGATCAGGCTGCAGGACGGGGTGTCGGTGATGCCGGCGACGATCGCATCCACCACCATGTCCAGATCGTCGCTGCACTGGGACAATCGCTCATCCCAGCCCGTCAGGTAATGCTCCACCAGCGCCTGCAGGAGGTCGCTGGGCGTGCGGAAATAATACTGCACATGGCTCAGCCCAAGGCCCGCCGCCGCGGCCACCGGCCGCAGGCCGAAACCCGCCATCCCTTTGTGCAGGAGGACCTGCTCGCCGGCTTCAAGAATGGCTTGGACCCGCGCTTGCCTGATCTCGTGTTTGGTCGCCATGGGACTCCTTTCTCGGCAGCCATCCTAAAGCCGGCGCAGCATCTTGTTCAAGCGACCAAGATATGTTAGTTGGTCGCGTGACCAATAAATGAAAGGTGGTCCGTGACCCACCCTCGCATCGTATTCCTTGCCGGCGGCAGCGGCGTCGTCGGCCAGCAGGTTGCCGAGTTGCTGCGCCGGCGCAATCCACAGCTCGACATCGTCATCGGTGGGCGGCGGCTGGAGGCTGCTCGCGCAGTCGCCATGCCGCTTGGGGCCAGTGCGGTCGCGTTCGATGCCGATGAGCCGTCGCTGCCGGCGATGCCGGCGCACAGCCTGGTTGTCGGTCTCACCAATGACAGCCACGACCAGTTGTTGGAGGCTGCGTGGCGGGGTGGATATGCCTATCTCGACATCACGCGCTGGACCGAGCGGCTGAAACAGACGCTGGTGGCGGTCGCCGGCCGGGAACGGCCCCCCACCCCGATGGTGTTCGCCTCCTCCTGGATGGCGTCGGTGGCGGCGCTGATCGCGCGCTGGGCCGCAGCGCCTCTGCGCGCCGTCGAGAGCGTCGAACTCAACATCCTTTATGCCATGGCCGATCGAGCCGGTCCCGACTCCACCGCCTATATCGACCGCCTGGAAATGCCCTTCTGGACGCATGAATGGGGCAAGTGGCATCGCCGCCGGCCCTTTTCGGACGGCAAGCTGGTGAGTTTCGGCGACGCAGGCTGGCACCGCGTCTACCGCATCGATACGCCCGACCAGGCGTCGCTGCCGTCTCTGCTCAGGGCCGGGCGTGTCGACACCCGCATCGGCTTCGACAGCCGTCCGGCAACAGCCATGTTGCATGGCCTGGTCCGCAGCGGTTTGTGGGCGGCGATGGCGCGCCCCCGTTTCGACAGTTGGCGCCGCAGTGTTCTTTACAATCCCGGCGGTGGTGACGCCCACCGCCTGAGCCTCTCGATTGCCGGCCTGAATCCAAGCGGCAAGCGTGTGATCCGCCGGGCATTGGTCAAAGATCCAGCCGGACAAACCCACCTCACCGCGCTGGGCGCCCTGTTGCAGATCGAAAATCTGCTGGCTGGCGGCGTGTCGCCCGGTCCCCACCTGGGCGAGGCTGTGCTGAGCCCGTCAGCCGTCATGGCGGAGCTGCATCGGGAAGGGGTCGAGATCGCCTTGGACGAGGATGGGGTGGAGATGGCGCAATGACGGCCGACCTGCTCATCACCTTCATAGGCTACGCGTTCGTGACCTCGATCACACCGGGCCCGAACAACACCATGCTGCTGGCCTCCGGCGTCAACTTCGGCTTCCGGCCGAGCCTGCCGCACATCCTGGGCATCACCCTCGGCTTCACCCTGATGGTGCTGGCGGTGGGCCTCGGCTTGGGTGCGGTGTTCCAGATCGTTCCGGTGCTTCACAGCATCCTGCGCTTTCTGGGGGCCGCCTACCTTCTGTATCTGGCGTGGAGGATTGCCGGGACGGGCGCACCGGACGACGGCACCGCCGGCACCACCCGGCCGCTCAGCGTCATGCAGGCGGCCGCGTTCCAATGGGTGAATCCGAAAGCCTGGATCATGGCGATCGGCGCCGTCGCCACCTATGCACCGCAGGCCGACTACGCAGTCAACATAGGCGTCCTGACGGTGTTGTTTGCCCTCGTCAACGGTCCCTGCGTCGCCGTCTGGGCAGCGGCAGGAACCTCGTTGCGCCGCTTTCTGACGAATCCGCGCAAACGGCGGAGGTTCAACATCGGCATGGCGGTGCTGCTGGCAGCATCCATCCTGCCGATCCTGTCCGGGCACTGATGCCCTGTATCCCCGGCGTCTTACCGTCTGCCGACCAAGAACCCGACCAGTGCAACTCACCAATCCCTGCGAGGACCTGATGCAAATTCCCACACCCGTTATCGGAACCGTCCTGGCCGTCGGCCTGAACTTATGCATGATCGGGCTGTCGACGTCACCGGCCAGTGCCGGATGCCAGGAGGAGTTCGAAGACCTGAATGCCGCGCAAACCCGGGCTGGCGCCTACGAAATAACGGGTGACGTCGTCATTGAAGACCGCAAGGCCGATCGCGTGCGGAAATCCCGCGTGGTCACGCAGTTCGACAGCCACGGGTCGGTGCGGATGACCGGAGTCAATCTTCTCACCCAGCCGGATTTCGTCATTGTCGGCGAGGCGGGATGGATCGACGACAAGGGCCAATGGGTACCGATGGCAGCCGCCGACGTTGCCGCATCGCGCGCCAGGCTGACCGAAAGCGGCTTCTTCTATGCGGACAACGCCTCGGATTTCGAATGTCTTGGGCTGCAATCCTTTGACGACAAGACCTACCTCACCTTCCGCTTTGTCCAGAACACGCAAAGCTACAAGACGCAGATCACCGCCTATTTCGATCCGGTGTCGCGCCTGCCGGTCGCCGGCCAGACTGCCTTGGAAACCGGTCGCCTGATCTCCACCAGCATGATGCGCTACCGCTTCGATCCCACCATCCACATCGAAGCGCCCAAGTGATGCGCTCCATCGTCGCCGTGCCCCCGAGCGTGGTGTAGCAACCCTGTTCGGGGAGGAACGCTTGCGAACCGGGCGTGCGGCTCTGTTGCAAGCTCTTGCCGCAGGCGCGCGAGATGATGGCCACCGGTATCCTTGCCGACGCCGTGCGGCCTGCGGCCCGAGCGGCCGGCTGATGAACTGCACGGCCTCGGCGGGAGCGCCGGGGCCGTGGCTCAGGCCGAGGGAACCGGCGGTGGGGGCAGGAACAGCGACTGCTCCCGCCGCACCGCCTCGGCGATGAAGTCGGCGGTCATCGAGATGCGGGCCAGCGGCCGCAGATCCTCGTGCACGATCAGCCAGAAGGACCGGGTGATCGCGACCTCGTGCGCCAGCACCGGGACGAGGTCGGGTTCCCCGGCGGCGATGAAGGCCGGCAGCATGCACAGGCCGGCCCCGGCCAGCGTCGCCTTGAGCTGCGCGACCAGGCTGCTGCTCTTGATGCGCGGCGCCGCCTCGCCGATGGTTTCGACATAGTCGAGTTCGGGGGCGAAGATCAGGTCGTCGATGTAGCCGATGAAGGAATGGCCGCCGAGGTCGGCTCGCGAGCGGATCGGCGGGTGGCCCTCCAGGTAGGCCGCGGCGGCGTAAAGCCCCAGCCGGTAGTCGGTCAGCTTGCGGGCATAGAGCCGTCCTTCCTGCGGGCAGGACAGGCTGATGGCGATGTCGGCCTCGCGCTTGGACAGGCTGAAGACGCGCGGCATGGCGACGAGCTGCACCTCCAGTTCCGGATGGCGCTCGCACAGCGTGCCGATGCGCGGCGCCAGGAAGCAGCTTCCGAACCCGTCCGGCGCGCCGATCCGCACGGCGCCGGCCAAGGACAGGTCACCGTCGGCCACCATGCCCTGGGCCAGGAAGGCGGCACTCTCCATCACCTCGGCCGTCTGCTTCAGCCGCTCGCCCTGGGCGGTCAGGGTGAAGCCGCTCGGGCGGCGCTCGAACAGGGTGACGCGCAGCGCGTCCTCCAGCGCGGTGATGCGGCGGCTGACCGTGCTGTGGTCGGCGCGCAGCCGCTGCGCGGCGGTGGTCAGGGTGCCGGCGCGGGCCACGGCCAGGAAGAAGCGCAGGTCGTTCCAGTTGAAGTCCGCCATATCCTCCGGCTGTCGCCGTCCGCTCGTGGTGTGGTCAAACCGGGGTGCCGAACTGTCCCATCAAGCCGCCCGTCTGGCAAGGCCGCGAGCCTGCGCGCAGGGGCATCGGCCAGGCGATATCATCGCCCTCCCCCGCCGCTCGCACGGATGTCGTTCGTGTCGGCATAGGCAGATCGCCGCGGCCGGTCCCGCTCCATGGCGGTGGCAACCGCTTTCCCATCCCGACGGGGTACCGCACCTTAAGGCCGGCTTTCCCCAATTCGCGTGGACGAAGCCGCCGCCTGGAGCGTTTATCTGTTGAACGTGTTTCAGGACGGCAACGATAGGGATGGGCGATGCCGGGGAACGGCCGGATCGGATTACGGATCGGGGTGGCAGGGACCGGAGGCAGGGCTGCCGCGTCGATCGCAACGATGACGGCGGCAGCGGCGATCCTCTGCCTTGCCCTCAGCCGCCCGGCCACGGCGGAGCCCCTCCCCTCGGCGCCCGACACGCCGCCGGCCGCGGCGTCTTCCGCCCCCACGACGGCGCCTGTCACGGCGCCTGTCACGGCGCCTGCCACCACACCGGCCACCGCGACCGCCGCCTTGCCAGCGCCGCCATCACAGACAGCGCCGCAGCCGGGCGCGGTGGATTGCTGGCTGCTGGCACCCGAACGGTTGGAGAGGGCGACCGACCGCGGCCTGTGTGCCGACGCGTTTGCCGCCTCGCCGGAAACCGCCGCCCTCGCCGCACCGGCCGCCCTGCCCGGCCCGGCTGCGACCCCTGCCCGCAAGCCACGCCCGCCGGCACGCCACCTTCGCGCCTCCAGCCGCAGCGAATCCCATGTCACCCGCAGTTCGGCGGCGCGCGCTGGCGGCGGCAACGGTGACTTCGACTTCTTCGCCAACCTGCGGCGCGACTTCAACGCCCTGACCGACCTGATCGGCAGCGGCGCCCCGCCACCGCGCAACAACAGCGGGATCGTTCCGGGCTCCCACCTGTCGCACGGCCACTGACCAAGCAGGTTTCTCCAGATCGGGCCGCAGGCCCGGCCTGAAGAAACCTGTGGACTCCATGGTTTTGCAGGTTTTCCGAGCCCACCCATGTGTGGGCGGAGTTCGGAAAATCTGCTTAGCGTTACCGGCCCGCCAGGGCGTCACCGTCCGTCCCGGCGGGGATGTCCTCCGCCTCGACGTCGATGGTGATGCCGCCCTGCCCGCCTGCACGCTCCGGATCGAGGCCGTGGTCACGCCGCAGTTCCTCGCGGATGGCGGCGATCCGCGACGCCAGCCTGGCATATTCGTCCAGAAGCTGGCGGCGGCGGTCGTTCGGCGTGACGTCCTTCGGCGGACGCAGCGAGCGCTTGAACTCGATCAACTGGCGGCGCGTCACGTCGGGCCGGATGAGTCCCTCGGCCTTCGCGCGCTCCAGCTCTTCCGGCGACATGGTCACGATCTGGTAGGCGACGCTCTCCGCCCCCGGCAGCACCTCCAGCGACAGCCGGCCGGTGTCGACCGCCTCGGCCACCGCGCGGAATCGGAAGGCGGTCTCGACGGAGAAGGGCATGTCGCTCTGGATCATCGATTCGAAGTCGCCATGCGGCAGGATTTCCTTCGCCCGGTTCAGGTAGCGGCCGATCGACAGGAATTCCTTGCGGCTCCGGTTCCAGTGGTAGCGGATCTCCTGGGCGAACTCCTGCCTGGTGTGGCAGGGCACGATGGCATCGCTGATGTCCGACGCCCGGCGGTCGGCCTTGGAGGGTGCCACCATGGCCGAGGCGGGGGAGGCCGCCGGGCCGCGGGGGGCGGCCGGCGCGGCCTTGCCCTGCTCGGCGGCCTTCTTCATGAAGGACTTGACGTTGACCATGCTCAGATCCCCAGCTCGTGCCGGATGAAGTACCAGGCACCGAGGCATTCGTCGGCGCCGTTCACCGACCCGACATCGACGATCGAGCAGCCGATGTCGTCGACCCGGTGCATGTCCTCGATGTCGGGAACCTCGTGCGGGACAAGGCGGCCGACCCGCCCCAGCTCCAGCTTCGCCTCGCGCAGGCTGACCGAGCGCCGCTTGACTCGGTTGAGCAGGAAGGCCGCCGGGCGGCCGTAGTCGCGCAGGAACTCCATCCAGGGGATGACGCTCATCTTGTCGAAGCGGCCGACGCCGGTCGGCACCAGCACCAGATCGGCGCGGCGCAGAAGGATCTTCGTGGCCTCCGGGTAGAGCTCGACCGACGGGGGCGTGTCGATGAAGACGACGTCGTAACGGTCGGGATCGATCTGGGCCAGCGCCTCGTCGATGGCCTCCAGCGTCCCCTCGTAATGATCGATGTTGGCGACGTCGTGCGGCCGGCGCAGCTCGTGCCACTGGCCGAGCGTGCGCTGCGGATCGAAGTCGAGGGTGGCGACGCGCATGCCGTCCTTGGCCGCGGCGACCGCCGTGTTCTTGCAGCTCGTGGTCTTGCCGGTGCCGCCCTTCGGCGCGCTGTAGACGACCCAGCGGGCCGGCTTGCGCAGCACTTCCTTTACCGGCGCGCCGGCCTTCTGGCCGGAGCCGGCACCGGCTGGTTTACCAGAAGGCTTGGCTTTGGATTTCCTGGTGGCGACGGCGGTCGGATCGGCCATCTGTTCCCCCTGCATCGCGTAACGCCCCCTTATTAGCGGATCGGCGGGCCGCTCGAAAGGGCAAAGGCGGCACCTGAACGATGGAAATACACGAATTTCTGTACCGGAAGAAGCGTTACCGGTAACGCAAATCCCGCCCAGGCGTTACCGGTAACGCTTCCGGCGTCCGCCGCCCGCGTTTCAGCACCATGACCAAACCGAAACAGGCCGACACCACTTTCGGATTTGCGGCCGGAAGGCTGGCCGCTAGAATGTTTAGTATGCATGGGCATTGCCGATGGGCGATGCCGCACAGCGCCGGGGACGTTCGCAGAGGTCGGTGGGGGAATGGGGAAGTCGGGTGAACCTTGCAGGCTGCCGCCGGACCGGTCGGCGGCGCGGCACCGGATCGGGTTGCGTCGCAGCACGGCACTGGCCGGAGCCGCCGGACTGTTCATCCTCGTCGCCGGCCCTTCCGCTCCGGCCCTGGCCAACCCGGCGGGCGGATCGGTCACCGAGGGCAGCGCCACCATCCGGCCGGGGGCGCCCGGCAGGCTCGACATCATCCAGACGACGTCGAAGGCGGTGATCGACTGGCGGAGCTTCGGCATCGGCGAGGGCGAGCACACCGACTTCCGGCAGCCGGATGCCGGTGCCGTCACCCTCAACCGCGTCGTCGGCCCCGATCCCTCGGCCATCCTGGGACGGCTGACCGCCAACGGCCAGGTGTGGCTGGTCAACCCGAACGGCATCCTGTTCGGCCCGAACGCACGGGTCGACGTCGGCGGGCTGATCGCCACCACGCACGACATCCGCAACGACGACTTCATGGCCGGCCGCTACCGCTTCGAAGGGAAGGCGGGTGCCACCGCCACGGTGGAGAACGAAGGTGCCATCACCGTCGCGCAGGCCGGGCTGGCGGCGCTGGTGGCCCCCGGCGTGTCCAACCGCGGCACCATCACCGCCCGCCTGGGCGAGGTGTCGCTCGCCTCCGGGCGGCGTTTCGTCGTCGACCTGTTCGGCGACCAGAAGATCAATCTCGCCGTCGACGCCAAGACCGACGCGACACCGGTCGGGGCCGACGGCAAGCGCGTCAAGGCGCTGGTCGAGAACAAGGGCAGGATCTTCGCCGACGGCGGCCGGGTGCAGGTGACGGCGGCGGCGGCCAAGGGCCTCGTCGACCGTGTCGTCAACATGTCCGGCACCGTCCAGGCCCGACGTGTCGAACAGCAGGGCGGCGACATCGTGCTGCTGGGCGACGGCGGCGAGGTGGAGGTCTCCGGCACGCTCGATGCCGCCGGGAGCGGGCCGGGACAGACCGGCGGATCGGTGACCGTGTCCGGCGCCCGCACGGCGCTGGCCGCCACCGCCAGGATCAACGCCTCGGGGATGGCCGGGGGCGGCGAGGTGCTGGTCGGCGGCGACGTGCAGGGGGGCAGGGCGGCGGCGGCGGCGCTGGCGGGCTACGGCATCCGCCCGGCCCGCAAGCCGGTGCCGCCCTCGGCGGTGACGGTGGTGGCCGACGGTGCCGCCATCAAGGCCGACGCCACCGGCAGCGGCAAGGGCGGCAAGGTGGTGGTGTGGGCGGACGAGCGGACGCGCTTCGACGGCACCATCTCGGCCCGCGGGGCCACGGCGGGAGGAGACGGCGGCTTCGTCGAAACCTCGGGCAAGCTGTCGCTGCAGGTGCGGGGAAGGGTCGATGCCGGCGCCCCGGCGGGGAAGGCGGGGTCCTGGCTGCTCGACCCGTCCGAGGTCATCATCGGCACGGGTCCCGGAGAAGAGGATCCCGGCGGCGGAGAGTCCGGTCCCTCCCCCCCGTCGCCCACCTTCATCGCCCCGGCGACGATCGAGTCGGCGCTGAACCTCGGGACCAACGTCACCATCCAGACCGTCTCGGCCGACGAGGGCAGCGGCGACATCATCGTCAGCGAGGCCATCCACAAGACGGCCGGTGGCGGGGCGTCACTGACGCTGACGGCCGACCACAGCATCTATGTCAACAACAGCATCATCTCGACCGCGGGTGCGCTCGACCTGACGCTGGATGCGGCGGCTGCCCCCATCAACCCGGACTTCATCGTCGACGGGTTCGTGCGGATCACCGGCTCGCCCGGCCGCAAGACCGAGATCGACACCAACGGCGGCCGGATCATCGTCGGCGGCGGCAGCGCGCCCGAGACGATGGCGGCGGTCGGCAGCTATGACGGCGCCGCCGTCCAGGCGGACAGGGCCGGCGTGGAGATCAGGCATGCAACCCTCGACAGCGGGGCCGGCGCCATCACCATCAACGGCAAGGGCGGCGAGAACTTCGGCGACGGCAATCACGGCATCGTCCTGACCCACAGCACGCTGAAGACAACCGGTGGACCGATCACGCTGAGCGGGCGGGGCGGCAACCCCAGGGAGGTCGGTGCCGCCGGCGGCATCGTGGTGGAGGGATCGACGATCGACTCCACCGACGGCGCGGTGACGCTCACCGGCGCCGGACGCGGCTTCGGCTTCGGCAGCTTCGGCGGCGGGGAGGCGATCCGGGTCGACGGCATGTTCCTCGACGACGTGTTCATCCGTTCGGCGATCACCGGCCGCGGCACCGCCTCGATCCGGCTGGCCGGACAGGCGAACGACGAATCCGACATCGTCGTCTCGTCCACGGACCTGGGCGCCGGCACCGGCGGCCTTGCCATCGACGCGAGGCGCAGCCTGTCGATCAGCGATGCGGCCATCGCCGCCGCCGGGGCGGTGACGCTCCGGGCCAGGGAGGACATCGAGCTTCAGGCCAGCCAAGTGACCACGACCGGCGCGTCCGTCCTGCTCAACAGCAACAGCAACGGCGGGGAGAAGGGCGGCGCCATCCTGATGGCCGGGAGCGGGATCGAAACCGGCGGCGGGGCCATCACGCTGGGTGGCGGGACCGATCCGCTGGCCATGCCGGCCAAGGGCGGCGACATCCTGACGGCCGGCGTGACCCTGGAGGACAGCGGCCTGTCTTCGGGAGGCGGCGCCATCGCCATCACCGGCGAAGGGGTGGAGTATGAAGAGCATGGAGGGTTCGGCGCCCGGATGGCGGCGCGGACCCTGTATGGCGGGCAGGCATACGGGGTTTCGCTCAGCGGCCTCACCGGCATCGATGCCGGGGACGGCCGGGTGGCGATCCGCGGCAGGTCGGTTGCCCGGGCCGGCGTCACCGCGGGCGTCCTGATCGAGGCGACGGGGGCGGGTGCGCCGTCCATCGTGGCGCGCTCCGGCGCTGCCGACGCCATCAGGATCGAGGGCGATGCCGGCAGCGCCGATGCCGACGAAGCCTGGGGTCTCCACATCCTCGGCAGCGCCTCGTTCAGGGGAGTCGGCGGGATCTCCCTCTTCGGCAGGGCGGGGCATTCGACCAGTGCCAAAGAGGTCGCCGGCATCGGCCTCGACGCCGATGGCGCGATCACGTTCGATGCCAGTGCCGGCCCGGTGATCCTGCGGGGCGAGGCCGGCACCGGCCCGAATGCCGTCGGCACGCGCCGGGTCGGCACCGTGACCGTCGCCAGCGCCCCGCCGCCACCTCCAGCGCCGCAGCCATCCCCGCCGGTAACGCCGCCGGTCATCACCACGCCGGTGTCGCCACCGGTGTCACCTCCCGTTTCGCCGCCACCGCCACCGTCTCCTCCCACCCCGCCGCCGGCACCGCCGTCTCCTCCCGTGCCACCATCTCCACCGCCGCCCCCGCCTCCGCCGGTCGTCGGCGACACCGGCGGCACGGGCGGCACGGGCACGACGGTGCCTTCAAGCCCGTCGCAGACCGGTACCGGCAGTCCGGTCACCGGCATCGCCGACAACCGGACCGTCCAGGCGGCCCTGCAGACGGTGGCGCAGGTCACGGCCGCTGGTCCCGCCGCATCCGTGCCGGGTATGGGGGTGGATTCGGCGAGCGGGCCGGCCAGGCCGGCTAGGCCGGTCGACGGCACGGCAGGCGATGGGCGATCGGCTTCCGCCTTCCTGGCCGGGTTGGAACAGGGCGACCGCAGGCCACCCGGGGCGCCGCCCTCGCCGCCGCCATCTCCGCCGCCATCTCCGGGACCACCATCTCCGGGACCGGTGACGGTGGCGCTGCCGTCCGGCCGTTCTGTCAGCTACAGCGGCGCGGCGGCCGAAGCCCATGCCACGGGCGCCACCCTGTGGCAGCCGGGACCGCAGCTCCTCGCCTCGCCCCAGGTGCAGGCCGCCGCCGGCTCGCTGATCCAAGCCGCCGGCAACGGCGGCATGGCGCAGGCGGTGACGGCGCTGGCGACCGGTGGCCTGTCGCTGGCCGAACAGCGCGCCGTGCTGGTTGGCGTTCCGGTCCCGACGCTGATCGCCGGGTTGACCTCCAGCAGCGATCCGGTCGCGGCCCGCGTCGGCGGCATCCTGCAGAACACCGCTGCCGGCCAGCCCGGCGGCTATGCCGAGGTGCGCGCCACGGTGGTCCAGGCGACGCTGCCGCCATCGGTCGCGCGCACCTATCTCGCCATGGTCCAGCGGGTGGAGCGCGAGGTCCGGACCCGCACCCTGGCGCCGGCGATCCGCCAGCTCGTCGCCGACCCGGCGGCGGCGGACATGTTCGGCCGGCCGGGGGCCATGCCGTCGGTGCCCAGCCTGCGCCAGGCACAAGGCGCGCGCACCCGCGGCGGCACCATGACGCTGCGCGGCATCGTCGCCGACAGCTCCAACCTCGCGGAAGCGCGGGTGAACGGGCGTTGGGTCTTCATCGACGACCAGGGGCAGTTCCGCACCAGCATTCCGGTCGAGCCCGGAGCGACCGAGGCCAGGCTGACCCTGACCGACGAGGAGGGCAAGACCACCGAGAAGCTCATCAAGGTCGATCCCGACGCCGCCGCCGAGCCGTCGGCACCCGCCAAGCCGCGCAAGATCGCGCTGATGATCGCGGTGGACAGCTACCGCGACAGCGCCATCCCGGCGCTCGCGACGCCGGACGCCGACACCCGCGCGGTGGGGCAGGCGCTGGCGCAACGCCTGGGGTACGAGACCCGCGTGCTGCGCAATCCGACCAAGGCGGAGATCGGCGACGCGCTGCGCCGGCTCGGCCGCGAAGTGAAGGAGCAGGACCAGGTGATGGTCTATTATGCCGGCCACGGCTATGAGCTGGCGGAGACCGGCACCGGCTACTGGCTGCCGGCCGATGCGGAAACGACCAGCGCCCGCAACTGGGTGTCGAACAACGACCTCGGCCGCTTCCTCAGCCGCATGCCGGCCAAGCATGTGATGGTGGTGTCCGACAGTTGCTACTCGGGCGCCTTCACCAAGGAGCAGAAGATCGACGCCGGCCGGCTGGGCAGCCAGGAGGATATCCGGCAGCGGCGGTCCGTGATGGCACTCTCGTCGGGCGGCGACGAGCCGGTGGCCGACGGCGACGTGAACTCCCCCTTCGCCTCGGCGCTGGTCAAGCGGGTGAGCATGCTGCCCCGGGACAGCAACGGCTTCTCCCTCTATGGACAGGTCCGCGACGACGTGACGGCCGAGGCGCCGCAAACCCCGCAATATGGCGTGATCAAGGCCGCCGGCTATGACGAGGGCGGCGACTTCCTGCTCGACGTGCCGGCGCCGGCGATCAACTGAGCGCCCGCCCAAGCCCATGCCCCACGGCTATCGCATATGGCTCCCTCTCCCCGGGCTCTCAGCGGATCCTTGATCCGCCTGACGCCGTCGGCACAAACGAAGTTTGTGCGAGAGGCGGGAGAGGGCGATTATCGCCATATGCGATCGCCCTGGCCGCATGCCGTGATTCGTCTCGACGGCGGCGGCGGCAGATTCCAAACTGGGGCTGGAGTTTGCGAGAACGGGAGGGGAGGGGCCGATGACCACCGCTGGCGCGCCGCTGGACGGGCGTTCGCTACTGGAGCGCATGATCGACCGGCTGACCATGCAGCGCGATGCGTTGGGCTGGGCGGAGGGTGCCGTCTCCGGGCAGGAGGGGATGGTGCTGGAGATCGGGCTGGGCAAGGGGCGCACCTTCGATCACCTGCGCCGGCTGTTCCCGCCGTGGGACATCCTGGTCTTCGACATGTGGGTGCGGGTGCCGCCGGAGCTGACGCCCGAGGAGGACCGCCTGTTCGTCGGCGACTTCCAGCAGACCCTGCCGGCGGCTGCCGGCCGTTTCGGCCGCTGCGCCCGGCTGGCCCATGCCGATTTCGGCAGCACCGACGGCGGCCACGACGCGCGCCAGGCCGCCTGGCTGGCCCCGCTGATCGGCGCGATGATGCGTCCGGGCGGCATCGTCCTGTCCGACCGGCCGCTGGACCAGCCCGGCTGGACGGCCGTCGACCTGCCGGTCCGCGGGCGGTGGACCTACCATGCCTGGCGGGTGGACGGCTGAGGTTGGCGGGAGAGGGGCAGCGCGATAGGGACAGCGGGATGGGGGACGGCCGGATTGCCGACTGGAAAAAGTGCCGCTCAAGCCAATCTTCCTCCAGCCCGCAAGGGCCGGCCCGCGCCGGCCGGCGCGGGGGATGCGCGCAACCGAAGCGGCCACAGGCGCCGCGACGCTGAAGGCCGTTGATGAACCGGAACATCTTTCATTTCATCTGGGAGCATAGCGGCCGCCAGCAGATCGTGCTGGCCCTGCTGACCATCGCCTCCTTCCCCGTGCTCTACGCCTCGCTGGAACTGCCGAAGATCATCATCAACCGGGCGATCTCCGACCCGCAGCCGGAACGCGACATCCTCGGCTTCAGCCTGGGGCCGGTGTCGTATCTCCTGGTCCTGTGCGTCGGCTTTCTGGCTCTGGTGCTGGCCAACGGCGCCTTCAAGATGCGCATCAACACCTACAAGGGGGTGGTCGGCGAACGGCAGGTGCGGCGCCTGCGCTACATCCTGCTGGAGCGCATGCTGCGCTTCCCGCTGCCCCACTTCTCCAAGGTCAGCCAGGGCGAGCTGATCTCCACCATCACCGCCGAGACCGAGCCTTTGGCCGGCTTCATCGGCGACTCCTTCGCGCAACCGCTCTACCAGGGCGGCACGATGCTGACGATCCTGCTGTTCCTGTTCATCCAGCAGCCGACCATCGGCCTGGTTTCGGTCGCGCTGATCCCGGTCCAGGCCTACATCATCCCGAAACTCCAGATCAAGGTGAAGCAGCTCGGCAAGGAGCGGGTCAAGAAGGTCCGGCAGCTTTCGGAGCGCATCGGCGAAAGCGTGGAGAACGTCCGCGAAATCCGCGTCAACGGCACTGTCCGCTATTCGATGGCGGAGTTTACACAGTTCCTCGGCAGCATCTACTGGATTCGCCTGGAGATCTACAAGAGAAAGTATTTCGTAAAGTTCCTCAATAACTTCATCAACCAGATCACACCGTTCTTCCTGTTCTCGATCGGCGGATACCTGGTGCTGCAGGGTGATCTGACGATCGGCGCCCTGGTGGCGGCGCTGTCCGCTTTCAAGGATCTGACGGCACCCTGGAAGGAGCTGCTCGACTACTACCAGAACATGATCGACGCGCAGATCAAGTACGAACAGATTTCCGACCAGTTCTCGCCGCCCTTCCTGTTCGACTGGCACCCGGCGACACCGCAGACGCCGACCGACCTGCGCGCTCCCCTGCGGCTGGAGGCGGTGTCCTGGGCCAACGAGTACGGCGACCGCATGCTGAACCGCCTGTCGCTGGAGGTGCCGGCGGGCGCCATGGTCGGCATCGCCGGCACCAACGCCCTGGCGTTGCGCCGTCTGGCCGAACTGCTGGTGCGACTGTCGCCGCCGACCTCCGGCCGCATCCAGATCGGCAGCCTGCCGCTCGACGAGGTGCCGCTGGAACTGCTGGGCAAGCGGATGGCCTATGCCAGCCCGGAGCCGCGCATGTTCAACGGCAGCATGATGCAGAACATAACCTACGGGCTGCGTCACCGCCCGCCGCCCGACGATCCCGCCACCATGTCGCCGGCCCGCCGCCGCGAGATCATCGAGGCCGAGGCATCGGGCAACTCCACCGACAGCATGGACGGGATCTGGACCGATTTCGCCATGATCGGCGCATCCGACTGGAAGAGCCTGCGCCCCTGGTTCATGCAGTGCCTCGCCGCCACCGGCGGCGAGGCGCAGGTCTACCAGCGCGGCCTGCGCGAGGTCTTCGACCCCGACGACTACCCCTTCGTCGCCGAGCCGCTGCTGCGCGCCCGCCACTGGCTGCGGGACGCGATCGCGGAACGCGGGCTGGAACACCTGCTGGCCCGCTTCGACCGCGACCGCTTCAACCCCTACGCCAGCCTGGCCGAGAACATGCTGTTCGGGCTGCCGGACGGCAAGCGGCTGACGGTCGCCCGCATGGTCACCGACCCGGCCATCCGGGCGCTGATGGAGGCGCACGGCCTGTGGGACGCCGCCGTGCGCATCGGGCGGCGCTTCGCCATGCGGGTGGTGTCGGTCTACCGCGGCAGCGCCGACGGCGACGTCATGATCATGCGCTATCCGCACATGGACGACGCCCTGTTCGAGGAACTGGTGGAAGCGGTGACCCGCCTGAAGCGCCGCAGCGAACGGCCGCAGCGCCGGCACCAGGAGGCCGACACGCTGCTGTTCGCCACCATGTTCCTGATGATCGTGCCCAAGCGCGACGGTGCCGATTTCGTCCAGCCGGCCGAGCGCGAGGCGATCATGACGATCCGCCGCCGGCTGCTCGACGAACTGCCGCAGGAGCTGCGCGACAAGGTCGCGGTGTTCGAGCCGGACCTGTACCATCCGCGGCTGAACGTGATGGACAACCTGCTGTTCGGCCGCATCACCAGCGAGGATCCCCGCGCAATCACCCAACTGCGCGCCCTGGTGGACGAGGCGCTGGAGCGCACCGACGCCCGCGCCTTCGTGCTGATCCTGGTGGCGCTGGGCGAGGTCGGCATCGGCGGCTCGCTGCTGCCGATCAGCGTCCGCCAGCGGATCCAGCTCATCCGCGGGCTGATGAAGAAGCCGGACATTTTCGTGATCTATCAGGCGCTGAACAGTTACGATCCGGAGGAGCGGATGCGCATCTTCCTGCGGATGAAGGAGCTGTTGCCGACGATGACCCTGATCGTCCTGGAAGAGCGGATCGGCGACAATCCCGCCTACGATGCGATCTACGACCTGGAGGAGGGCCGTCTGGTGCGCCGCGGCCAGCAGGGCGCCGCACCCGACGAGGACACCGTGGCGGGCGAGGCCGGAGACACCGACGAGCCGGCGCTGCGCCTGCTGTCGCGCTCGTCGGTCTTCTCCGACCTGCCGGAGAGGGTGCTGCGCCGCCTGCTGGCGGGTGCGGACTGGCGCAACGTCGCCGAAGGCGACTTCATCTACCGCAGCGGCGAGCCGTCGGAATTCGTCTTCGTCCTGGCCGACGGCGAGGCGGAGCAGGTGCGGCTGATGCCGGACGGCCAGCCGCCGCTGCACATCGCCTTCATCAAGCCGCCCGAGGTGTTCGGCGAGCTGGAACTGCTGGCCGGCGTGCGCCGCTTCTCAACCATCCGGGCGCGGACGCATCTCCGCCTGCTGCGGATCGACGGCGCGACGATCCAGCACCTGATGCCGTCCGTCCCCGACCTGCCGATGCGGGTCATCCAGCAGGTCGGCAAGCGGCTGACCAGCGAGGCGCCGCCATGAGGCGCACCGGCACGGCCGGGCCGGGGGCGGGGCGCAAGCACATCGAAACGTCATGAAGACCGGCCATTATCCGGCCGCGGCTCACCCCGCCACCGGGCATGCGGTCACGGGAACCGGCGAGAGAGGAAGGGCGATGGGGCGGGGCGACGCACGATGCTGAAGGTGGAGAACCTGTCGATCCGGTTCCGCCGCTCGACCATGCCGCGGCCGGTGGTGGACGGCGTCGGGTTCGGCGTGCGCGCGGGCCAGAGCGTCGCGCTGGTCGGAGAGTCCGGCTCGGGCAAGACGCTGACCTGCCGCAGCATCCTCGGCATCCTGCCCCGCGGTGCCGAGGTGTGCGGCGGCTCCATCCTGTTCGGGGACCGGGACGGGAACGGCGGCGACGGCGGCCCCGTCGACCTGCTGCGGCTGTCGCGGGCCGGGTTGCGCGCCATCCGCGGCAGCCGGATCTCGATGATCTTCCAGGAGCCGATGAGCGCGCTGTCGCCGCTCCACACCATCGGCGACCAGACCATGGAGGTCCTGCGGCTGCACGGCCACTGCGACCGCACCGTCGCCCGCACCCGCTGCCTGGCGATGTTCGAGCGGGTGGGCTTCCCCGATCCGGTGCGCGCCTTCCGCTCCTATCCCTTCCAGCTTTCGGGCGGCCTCCGCCAGCGTGCGATGATCGCCATGGCGATGGTCGCACGCCCGCGCCTGCTGATCGCCGACGAACCGACGACCGCGCTCGACGTCACCCTCCAGGCGCAGGTCCTGGCGCTGATCAAGGAATTGCAGGGCGAAACCGGCATGGCGGTGCTGCTGGTCACCCATGACCTCGGCGTCGTCGCCAACATGGCCGACGCCGTGGTGGTGATGCGCGCCGGACGCGTGATGGAATCGGGCTGCACCGCCGATGTGCTGGGCCGGCCGCTGCACGGCTACACCCGCAAGCTGATCGCCGCCGCCCCCGGCATCCCCGCGGCCTTCGCCGCCGCTCCCGAAGCGGCGGCAGCGGCGGCGGAAGCGGCAGCGGCGGAGGAGGAGGACGCCATCCTCCAATTCCGCGGCGTCAGCAAGACCTTCGAGCGGGGGTCGACGCGGGTGCGGGCGCTCGACGGCGTCGACCTGTCGATCCGCCGCGGCGAGACGCTGGCCATCGTCGGCGAGTCCGGATCCGGCAAGACGACGCTGGCGCGGCTGGCCATGCTGGCCGACCGCCCCGATCCCGGCGGCACCCTGCTGTTCCGGCCGCAGGCGGGCACCCCGCCGCTCGACCTGCTCGCGGCGTCCGGCCCGGAACTCACCGCCTATCGCCGCCTGGCGCAGATGGTGTTCCAGGACCCCTACGCCTCGCTGAGCCCGCGGATGAGCGTCGGCGAGATCATCGCCGAGCCGCTGGCGATCCATGACGTCTGCGACCGGGCCGAGCGGCGCGCCCGGGTGCGGGCGCTGATGGCGCAGGTCGGGCTGGACCCGTCCTGGACCAGCCGCTACCCGCACGCCTTCTCCGGCGGCCAGCGCCAGCGCATCGGCATCGCCCGCGCCCTGGCGCTCGATCCCCGGCTGCTGATCTGCGACGAACCGACCTCGGCACTCGACGTGTCGGTCCAGGCGCAGGTGCTGGACCTGCTGGAGGCGATCAAGGAGAGGCTCGGCCTCAGCCTGATGTTCATCTCGCACAACCTCGCGGTGGTGGCGCGGCTGGCCGACCGTGTCGCGGTGATGCGGGCCGGACGCATCGTGGAGGAGGCGCCGCCGGCCGCCCTGTTCTCCGCCCCGCTGCATCCCTATACCCGCGCGCTGATCGCCGCCTCGCCGGAGCCCGACGTCCACCGGCCGATCGACGTCGCCACCGTGGCGCTCGGCGCCGGCAAACCCGACCTGTGGCCCGAGCCCTTCCGCCCGGACGCCGACGGCAGGCCACCGTCGCTGGTCGAATGGTCCCCCGGCCATTTCGTCCGGCGGCACGCCGAAAGGCGGGCGGCATGAGCCATCCCAAAGCCCTCCTCGCGGCGCTGCTCCTATTGTCGGTCCCGGCAGGCCCGGCCGCCGCCTTCACGCCACAGGAGCCGGCGCTGCTGCGCGACGAGGTGACCTACGGCCTGCTGCCGCCGGTCCGCCAGCGCATGCCGGATGAACCGCTGGTCGTCGACCTCGAAGCCAAGGAGCGCGAGGCCGGACGGTCCGGCGGCTGGATCCGCACCTTCATCACCCAGCGGCGCAACAGCCGGATCGCCGTGCTCTACGGCTATGCCCGCCTGGTCGGCTACAACGACAAGCGCGAGCTGGTGCCCGACATCGCAAAGTCGGTGGCGGTCGAGGAGGGGCGCGACTTCACGCTGACGCTGCGCGCCGGCCACCGCTGGTCCGACGGCGCCCCCTTCACCAGCGACGACATCCGCTACTGGTGGGAGGACATCGCCAACAACCCGATGCTGTCGCCGTCCGGCCCGCCGCGCTTCATGCTGGTGAACGGCAAGCCGCCGGAGGTCAGCTTCCCCGACGCGGTCACCGCCCGCTTCCGCTGGGAGGAGCCGAACCCCTATTTCCTGCCGACGCTGGCCGCCGCCCGGCCGCCCTTCATCTACCGCCCGGCCCATTACCTGAAGCAGTTCCACGCCCGCTACACCCCGGAGACGACGCTGGCGCCGCTGCTGGCCAGGTACAAGGTGCGGAACTGGGCGGCGCTGCACAACCTGCTCGACGACATGTTCCGGATGGAGAATCCGGACGAGCCGACGCTGCAGCCCTGGATGGTGCTGTCCAAGGGAACCGGCAACCACCTGCTGTTCCAGCGCAACCCCTACTATCACCGCTTCGACAGCCACGGCATGCAGCTTCCCTACACCGACGGGCTGGACGTCTCGGTGATGGGGGCCGGGCTGATCCCGGCGCAGGTCGCCACCGGCAAGGCCGACCTCCAGGCCGAGGGGCTGACCTTCTCCCAGGTGCCGGTGCTGGTGGCGGGGGAGAGGGGCGGCAACTACCGCACCCTGCTGTGGCCGGAGGGCAAGGGGGCGGAGATCGCGCTCTATCCCAACCTGAACTACAACGACCCGGTCTGGCGCGCGCTGCTGCGCGACGTCCGCTTCCGCCGCGCCCTGTCGCTGACCGTCGACCGGCGGATCATCAACCGCTCGCTGTTCTTCGGGCTGGCACGCGAGAGCGGCGTCGGCGTCCTGCCGGACAGCCCGCTCTACGACCCGCAGCGCACCGGCGAATGGACGGGCTACGACCCGCAGCGGGCGGCCGCACTGCTGGACGAGATCGGGCTGGAACGGCCGCGCGGCGCGCTCTACCGGCAACTGCCCGACGGGCGGCCGCTGGAGGTGATCGTCGAGACGTCCGGCGAGAAGCCCGAGATCACCGACGCCCTGCAGATCATCGCCGAGACCTGGCGCGACATCGGGGTCAGGCTGCTGGTGCGCACCGTCGACCGCGACGTGCTGCGCAACCGCGTCTATGCCGGGCAGACGATGATGGCGGTGTGGGGCGGCTGGGACAACGGCGTTCCGGACGCCGACAGCAGCCCGGAGGAACTGGCGCCGATGACCCAGGAGAATTTCAGTTGGCCGAAATGGGGCCAGTACTACCAGACCTCCGGCGGTGCCGGCGAAGCGGTCGACCTGCCCGTGGCGGCGGAGCTGATGGATCTGGCCCATCGCTGGCGCCTGACCACCGACAAGGCGGAGCGCCGCGCCCTGTGGACGCGGATGCTGGACATCCAGGCCGACCAGGTCTTCGCCATCGGCGTGGTGTCGGAGACGCCGCAGCCGATCGCCGTGTCGAACCGGCTGCGGAACGTTCCGGAAAAGGGTCTGTGGCTGTGGGATCCCGGCGCCTATCTCGGCGTCTACCGGCCCGACGAGTTCTTCTTCGCCGATGCCCGGCCGGCCGATCCGGACCCCGTCGGCATCCACCGCCGGGAGGATTGACGCCCCCATGCTGCGATTCATCCTTCGCCGCCTGCTGGTGATGATCCCGACGCTGGCCGTGGTCTCGATGCTGATCTTCGTCGTCATCAACCTGCCGCCCGGCGACTACCTGTCCAACCAGATCGCCGAGCTGCGGGCCACCGGGCAGGAGGCCGGCTTGGCGAAGGCGGAGTTCCTGCGCCACGAATATGCGCTCGACCGGCCGATCGCCGAGCAGTACCTGATCTGGATCGGCGTCTGGCCCGGGCCGAACGGCTTCAACGGCCTGCTGCAGGGCGACCTCGGCTGGTCCTTCGAGTTCAACAAGCCGGTCTCCGAGGTGATCGGCGAGACGCTGTGGTTCACCGTCATCCTCAACGTCGCCGCCGTCCTGTTCGTCTACCTGATGTCCTTTCCGCTGGGGGCGCTGGCGGCGATCCGCGCCAATAGCTGGGTCGACTACCTGGCCGCCGCCATCGGCTACATCGGGCTGGCGACGCCCAACTTCCTGCTGGCGCTGATCCTGCTCTATTATGGCCAGAAATGGCTGGGCCTGCCGATCGGCGGGCTGGTCGACGCCCGATACGAGGACCAGCCGCTGAGCTGGGCCAAGGTCGGCTCGGTGCTGCAGCACCTGATCGTGCCGACCATCGTCATCGGCCTGTCGGGCACGGCGGCGATGGTGCGGCGGCTGCGGGCCAACCTGCTGGACGAGCTGGGCAAGCCCTACGTCGTCACCGCCAAGGCCAAGGGCGTGCCGCCGGTCCGCCGGGTCGTCCGCTATCCGCTGCGCATGGCGCTCAACCCCTTCGTCTCGGACATCGGCTCGCTGCTGCCCTCGCTGGTGTCGGGATCGGTGCTGATCTCGGTCGTGCTCAGCCTGCCGACCATCGGCCCGGCGCTGCTGGAGGCGCTGCGGGCGCAGGACATCTTCCTGTCGGGCTTCATCCTGATGTTCATCTCGCTGCTGGTGCTGGTCGGCATGCTGATCTCCGACATCGCGCTCGCGCTTCTGGACCCGCGCATCCGGCTCGGCAAGGGGAGGCGGTCGTGAGCGAGAGTCCCGAGCATTACGTCGACACCAGGCCCTATCCCGACCCGGAGGGCGCCGGCGCGGCGACCCGCTTCGACCCCGTGGCCTCGAACCGGCGGCTGATGCTGCGGCGTTTCCTGCGCCACCGGCTGGCGGTGCTGTCGGCGCTGTTCCTGGGGCTGTCCTACCTCAGCCTGCCCTTCGTCGACTTCCTGGTTCCCTACGGCGCCAACCAGCGCGACGTCGAGCATCTCTACGCCCCGCCGCAGGCCGTCCACCTGTTCCACGAGGGAAGCTTCGTCGGCCCCTTCGTCTATCCGACCAGCGGGCACCCCGACCTGAAGGACTATCGCTGGCGCTACGAGGTGGACGAGAGCCGGCCGATGCCGCTGCGCTTCCTGTGCCCCGGCGCGCCCTACCGCTTTCTGGGGCTGGTGGACGCGGAGGTCCGGCTGGTCTGCCCGCCGCCGGGAGCCTCGCTGCACCTGCTGGGCACCGACCGGCTGGGCCGCGACATGCTCTCCAGGCTTGCCATCGGGGCGCAGCTTTCGCTGACCGTCGGTCTGCTCGGCATCGCCGTGTCCTTCGCCATCGGCATCACGCTGGGCGGAATGGCCGGCTATTTCGGCGGCTGGATCGACGCCGGCGTGCAGCGCCTGTCGGAGATCCTGAAGTCGCTGCCGGAGCTGCCGCTGTGGCTGGCCCTGTCGGCGGCCGTGCCGGCGCAATGGAGCCCGGTGACGGTGTTCCTGTGCATCTCCGTCATCCTCGGCCTGCTCGACTGGCCGTCGCTGGCCCGCGCCGTGCGCTCCCGTTTCCTGGCGCTGCGCGAGGAGGATTTCGTCATGGCGGCGGAGCTGATGGGCGCGTCGCCGGCGCGGATCATCCGCCGCCACCTGCTGCCCAACTTCGCCAGCCACCTGCTGGCCAGCGCCACCCTGTCGATCCCCTCGATGATCCTGGGCGAGACGGCGCTGTCCTTCCTCGGCCTCGGCCTGCGGCCGCCGGCGACGAGCTGGGGGGTGATGCTGAACGACGCCCAGAACCTGATGGCGGTGGAAACCTATCCTTGGGTGTCATTGCCGATGGTGCCGGTGATCCTGGTAGTCTTGTCCTTCAATTTCCTCGGCGACGGCCTGCGTGACGCGCTCGACCCCTACCATGACGACTGACGCGCCGCAGGGCGGACCGCCGCGCGCCGGCCATGCCGGCGCAAGTGCCGGTGCAGGTGCGGCGGCACATAGGTGGGTTGCCTTGACCCGGCCGGCCTTCGGCGTGATGTATGGCGCGATCCATGTGAGGCGTGTTATCCAGGCTGAAGCGCCACCGCGGGCGCCTGGACCACGACGCGCAACCACCGGGACCGGTCCGGTCCTCCACCAAGCACCGACAAAGAGCACAGCAATTTGATCTGCGAAGGCTTTTCGGTTCCGACTCCTTGCTGAAGCGGAGTGTCCGAGCATGCACCAGCCCCTGGCCGGCCTTCGGTCCCCCAATCGCGACCGGACACCGCCGCGAATCCTCCTCTACAGCCACGACACCTTCGGGCTGGGCCACCTGCGGCGGTCGCGCACGATCGCCCAGGCACTGGTGTCGACCTTCCCCGGCGCCTCGGCGCTGATCATCACCGGGTCCCCGGTGGCCGGGCGCTTCGATTTTCCGGAGCGGGTCGACCATGTCCGGCTGCCCGGCGTGGTGAAGCTGCAGGACGGCGGCTACACCGCCCGCAACCTCGGCCTGCCGATCGAGGAGACCACGGCGATCCGGGCGGAGATCATCCGGGCGACCGCGCGCGCCTTCCGCCCGACTCTGGCCATCGTCGACAAGGAGCCGACCGGCCTGCATGGCGAGTTCCTGCCGGCCCTTGAGGAGATGAGGGCCGCCGGCGGCACCCGTGTCGTCCTCGGGCTGCGCGACGTGCTCGACGCGCCCGAGGTGCTGCAGCCGGAGTGGGAGCGCAAGGAGGCGCTGGCCGCCGTCGCCCGCTATTACGACCAGCTTTGGGTCTACGGCCTGTCGGAGGTCTACCGTCCGCTCGACGGGCTGGACCTGCCGGAGGACATCGCCGCACGGGTGCGCTACACCGGCTATCTCCGGCGCGAGGGCGCCGAAGGCGGCGGGCGGCGGCAGGCCGGGCCCTATGTGCTGGTGACGCCCGGCGGCGGCGGCGACGGCGCGGCGCTGGTGGACTGGACCATCGCCGCCTACGAGGCCGACCCCACCCTGGCCCCGCGCGCCCTGATCGTCTACGGCCCCTTCCTCGACGATGTCCGCAAGCGCGAGTTCGCGCGGCGCATCCGCCGCCTGAAGGGCCGGGTGGAGGCTCTCGACTTCCATTCCCGCATGGAGGAGCTCTATGCCGGCGCGGTCGGGGTGGTGGCGATGGGCGGCTACAACACCTTCTGCGAGATCCTGTCCTTCGACAAGCCGTCGGTGCTGGCCCCGCGCACCCGTCCACGGCTGGAGCAGCGCATCCGCGCCGAGGCGGCGGAGGCGCTGGGCCTGCTGCGCACCCTCGACCACGACCGCGACGGCGGCGACCCGCGGGTGATGGGGGAGGCGATCCACGCGCTGGCCAGCCAGGCGCCGCCGTCGGCGAGCCCGCTGCCCGGACTGCTCGACGGGCTGGAGCGCATCGCCGAACTGACCTGCGAGCTGCTCGACTGGGAGCGGTCCGGCGAACAGTCCAGCGAACAGTCCGACGGCCAATGCGCCGGGCAGCCTCCCGGACAGCGACGGGCGGTCACGCCGCTCCGCCGCGCCGCCGCGCGCCTGTCACGGGCGGCGATGGGCAAGCGGGCGTGATGACGGTTCCACCCGAGCCCACCCCGTCCCAATCCGCATTGCCGCCATCCGCCTTGTCCGAAGTCGTTTTGCCCGAAGCCGCCTTGCCCGAAGCCGTTTTGTCCAGTTCCGCGGCACGCTCCGGCGCCCGGCCGTCTCCCACCTCCGGTCCGGCGGCGGCCGGCGGAAGGCCGCGGGTCGCCGTGGTGGTGAAGGGGTATCCGCGCCTGTCGGAAACCTTCATCGCCCAGGAGCTGCTGGCCTTCCAGGAGCGCGGGATCGATCTGGCGATCTGGTCGCTGCGCCACCCCACCGACACGCGCCGCCACGCGCTGCACGAGCGCATCACCGCCCCGGTCCACTACCTGCCGGAATATCTGCACGACGAGCCGGGGCGGGTCCTGCGGGCGCTGGGGACCCTGGCCGCCCGCCGTCCGCTGCGGCTGGCGCGGGCGGTCGCGGCGTGGCTGCGCGATTTGGCCCGCGATCCGACGGCCAACCGCGGGCGCCGGTTCGGGCAGGCGCTGGTGCTGGCGGCGGAGCTGCCACGCGACGTCCCCTTCCTCTACGCCCATTTCCTGCACACCCCGGCCTCGGTCGCCCGCTACGCCGCCGCCATCCGCGGCATCGGCTGGGGCTTCTCCGCCCACGCCAAGGACATCTGGACCACCCCGGACTGGGAGAAGCGCGAGAAGCTGGCCGAGGCGCGGTTCGGCGCCACCTGCACCGCGGTGGGGGCCGCCCACCTGCGGGGGCTGGCCGCGGAGCCGGGCCGGATCGACCTGGTCTATCACGGCCTCGACCTCTCCCGCTTCCCGCCGCCGCCGGACCGGGCCGGCGGCGCGGCGCGCGACGGCTCCGCGCCCGACCGGGCGGTGGAGATCCTGTCGGTGGGCCGGCTGGTGGAGAAGAAGGGATACGACCGGCTGCTGGACGCCCTGGCGCTGCTGCCGCCCGGCCTCCATTGGCGGCTGGTGCATATCGGGTCCGGCGACCTGAAGCCGGCGCTGCGGGCGCAGGCCGAACGGCTGGGGCTGGCCGGCCGGATCGACTGGCGCGGCGCGCAGGACCAGGCAACGGTGATCGGGGCGCTGCGGCAGGCCGACCTGTTCGCGCTGACCAGCGTGGTGGCCGGCGACGGCGACCGCGACGGCCTGCCCAACGTGCTGATGGAGGCGGCGAGCCAGGAGCTGGCGATCCTGTCGACCCCGGTGTCGGCGATCCCCGAATTCATCGACGACGGCGTCCACGGCCTGCTCGCCGACGGCACGCCACCCGGCATCGCCGACGCGCTGTCCCGCCTGATCGCCGACCCGGCGCTGCGCCTGCAACTGGGCGAAGCGGCCCGCCGCCGCCTGTGCGCCGAGTTCGGCATGACCGCCGGCATCGACCGCCTGGTCCGCCGGCTGGAGGAGGAGGTGGCGTGACCGGGCAGAGCACCGGACAGGCAGGTGGCCCAGCAGATGGGATGCGGGTGGCCTTCTATGCGCCATTGAAGCCGGTCGACCATCCCGTTCCCTCCGGCGACCGGCAGATGGCGCGGCTGATCCTGCGCGCCCTGGAGCGGGGGGGCCGGCAGGCGGAGGTGGCGAGCGGCCTGCGCGTCTATGACGGGGCCGGCGACGCCGGGGCGCAGGCACGCCTGCGCGCGGCGGCGGCGGCGGAGCGGGAGCGGCTGCTGGCGCTCTACCATGCCGAGCCGCGGCGGCGGCCGGACCTGTGGCTGAGCTACCATGTCTATTACAAGGCGCCCGACCTGATCGGCCCGGCGGTGGCGCGCAGCCTCGGCATTCCCTATGTGGTGGCCGAGGCGACGCGGGCCCGCAAGCGCCTGTCCGGCCCGTGGGCCGGCTTCGCCGCGGCGGCGGAGGAGGCGGTGGCGGCGGCCGACCTCGTGCTCTGCGTCAGCGCGCGCGACCGCGAGGCGGTGGAGGCCTACGGACCGCCCGGCCAGCGGGTGGCGATGCTGCCCCCCTTCCTCGACCTGCCGCCGGCACCGCCGCCGGGGCTTCGGCCGCCTCCCGGCGCGCCGCCGCGCCTGCTGACCGTCGCCATGATGCGGCCGGGCGACAAGCTGGCCTCCTACCGGCTGCTGGCCGACGCGCTGGCGCTGGTGGCCGGCCGGCCCTGGCGGCTCGACATCGTCGGCGACGGTGCGGCGGCGGCGGAGGTGGAAGCGTTGTTCGCCCGCTTCGGCGACCGGGTGCGGCGTCATGGCGCCTGCGCGCCGGAGGCGCTGGCCGCCCGCTACCGCGAGGCCGACCTCCTGGCATGGCCCGGCCTGAACGAGGCCTTCGGGATGGTCTATCTGGAGGCGCAGGCCCATGCCGTCCCGGTGGTCGCGGTCGACAATGCCGGGACCGGCACGGTGGTGCGCGACGGCATCGGCGGGCGGCTGACCGGGCCGGCGGCGGCGGATTTCGCCGCGGGGCTGGCCGGGCTGCTGGACGACCCGGCGGCGCTGGCGGCGCTCGGCCGCGGCGCCCGTGCCCATGTCGAGGCGCATCACGGGCTGGATGCGGCGGCCGGGCGGCTGGCGGGCCTGCTCGGCGACCTGTGCGGACGGGCGGCGGCATGATCCGGCTGGCCTTCCTCCGGCACGGCGTCACGGTGTGGAACCGCGAGGGACGCATCCAGGGCCGCACGGACATCCCGCTGGACGAGGAGGGTCGCGAGCGTGTCGGCCGGCGCGTCCTGCCCGACGGCTGGCGCGACGCCGTTCTGCATGCCAGCCCGCTGTCGCGCGCGGTGGAAACCGCAGGGCTTCTGGCCGCCGGGCGCCCAATCCGCACCGACGCACGGCTGGTCGAGATGGACTGGGGCGACTGGGAGGGCCGGCGCGGCGTCGACCTGCGGGCCGACCCGGCCAGCGGCTACCGCGATTTGGAGGAGTGGGGCTGGGACTTCCGCCCGCCCGGCGGCGAGAGCCCGGCCGACGTGCGCGGCCGGCTGGGCGGCTGGCTGGCGGAGCGGGCGGGGGAGGGCGCGCCCGCGCATCTGGTGGTCACCCACATCGGCGTGATCCGGGTGGCGCTGGCGCTGGCCTGGGGCTGGGACTTCCGCGGCCCGCCGCCGCTCCTGGTCAAGCGGGACCGGCTCTACGCCATGACGCTCGCCGACGACGGGACCCTGCGCCCGGCCGGCGGCCCGGACGGGGAGCGCCTGCCGTGCCGCTGAGGCCGAAGCGCCTGATGATCGTCGTCACCCACCTGCTGGGCACCGGCCATCTCAGCCGCGCCCTGGCGCTGGCGGACTCCTTCGCCGGTGCCGGCTGGGCGGTGGATGTCGTCAGCGGCGGCCGCCCCGCCCCGCATCTGGGCGATGGCCAGGGAACGGGCGGGACGACCCTGCACCAGTTGCCGCCGCTCGCCAGCGACGGCGCCGATTTCTCGACGCTGCTGGCCGCCGACGGCGCCCCGGCCACCGCCGGGCTGTTCGCGGCGCGGGCGGCGATGCTCGGCGCCCTGTTCGACGCGCTGCGCCCCGACGTGCTGGTGACCGAGCTGTTCCCCTTCGGCCGCCGGGCGCTGACCGCCGAGTTCGACGCGCTGCTGGAGCGCGCACGCGCCGCCGGCCGGCCGCCGCTGGTGCTCGCCTCGGTCCGCGACATCCTGGCGCCGCCGTCCAAGCCGGCGCGGGTGGCGGAGACGGAACGGCGGCTGCTCCGCCTCTACGACGGGGTACTGGTCCATTCCGATCCCGCCGTGGTGCCGCTGGAGGAGAGCTGGCCGCTGACGGCGGCGATGATGCCGCTGCTGCGCTACACCGGCTTCGTGGTGCCGCCGCCGCCAGCGGCCGCCGCCGGAACCGACGGGCAGGGCGAGATCCTGGTGACCGCCGGCGGTGGACCGGTCGGCCGTGCGGTCTTCGAGGCCGCCGCCCGCTGCGCCGCCCTCTGCGCCGCCCTCTGGGCCGCCGGCGATTTGGAACCCGGCTCCCTGCCGCCGCTGCGCTGGCGCCTGCTGGTCGCCAGGGGGGATGAGGCGCTGGCCGACCGGCTGCGGGCGCTGGCCCCGCCGGAGCGGCTGCTGGTCGAGCCGGTCCGCCCCGACTTCCGTGCCCTGCTGGGACGCGCCGCCGCCGCGGTCGGGCGCTGCGGCTACAACACGGCGCTGGACTGCCTGACCGCGGGCGTCCCCAGCGTCTTCTGCCCCTTCGAGGACGGCCGGGAGGTCGAGCAGACCATCCGCGCCACCCTCCTGGCCCGCCGCCCCGGCATCGCCATGCTGCGCGAGGCCGACCTGACGCCGGACAGCCTCGCCCGGTCGCTGGGCGCCGTCCTTGGGACACGGGTGGCCCCGCTCGCCCCGTCGTCGCTGGCGGGTGCTGCACGCAGCGTCGAAATCGTCGAGGACATGCTGGCGGAGCGCCGATCATGACCGGGTGGACCGCGGTGGAGGAGGAGTTGGCGCGCTGGAGCGCCGAGGGCCGCCGCTGCCGGATGTGGCTGCGCGACGACGACGCGGTGGCGGCAAGCCCGGAGCTGGAACGGCTGCTGCGGCGCTGCGCCGGGGCGGACGTGCCGCTGGGCCTCGCCGTCATCCCGGCCGATGCCGCCTCCTCGCTCGCCGACGCGCTGGCCGGGCAGGCGCATGCGTTTCCCCTGGTCCATGGCTGGGCGCACGCCGATCATGCCGGCCCTGCCGGCAAGAAGTGCGAATTCGGCCCGCAGCGGCCCGGCGCCGTGCGGCAGGCCGAGGCGGCGCGCGGCCTCGACCGGCTGCGGGCGCTGTTCGGCGGCCGGCTGCTTCCCCTGTTCGTGCCGCCGTGGAACCGCATGGCCCCCGACATGCCGGAGCTGCTGGCCGGCGCCGGCTACCGCGCCGTCTCCGCCTTCGGCGCGCCGCCGTCCGGGGGGGGCGGCATCGCCTGGATCAACACCCATCTCGACCTGATCGACTGGCGCGGCAGCCGCTCCGCCGTCCCGCTGGAGGATCTGCTGGCCGCCCTCGCCCGCGAGCTGCGGCAGCGGCGCGAGGGGCCGCGGGACGGGACCGAACCCATCGGCCTGCTGACCCACCACCGCGTCCACGACGCGGCGATCTGGGACCTGCTCGACCGCCTGCTCGACCGGTTGGCCGGCCACCCGGCGCTGGATTGGCCGCCGGTCTCCGCCCTGATGCCCGGCGAATAGCGAGACGGCCGGGTGAGTCAGGCGGCGCGGGCCGCCTCCGCCGTGATCCACGCCTCCAGCGCCGCCTGCCAGCGCCGGTCGGCGAAGAGGGCGGCGCGGTTGGCGATCATGCGCTGCCGCAGCGCCTCCCGCCGGGCGCGGTCGCCGGCCAGGGACACCGCCAGTTCCACCAGCGCCGGCTTGTCGGCGGCGACCAGCTCCGGCAGGCCGAGTTCCGCCAGGATGCCGGCGGTGTGGCGAGCGCGCATGAAGGGGCCGGGGCAGGTGAGCGGCAGCAAGCCGCAGGCAACGGCCTCCAGGGCCGTCCGGCCACCCGACCAGTCCAGGCTGTCGAGGAACAGGTCGCTCGCCATGTTCAGCGCCAGATAGCCGGAGCGGTCGACCGGCGGCACCCAGACGACATGGTCGGCGGCCGTCAGGCCGTACGCCGCGAAGGCGCGGTCGAACCGGCGGCGCAGCACCGCCACCACCTCCGGCGCCGAGGTCTCCAGGAACAGGAAGCGCGCCGCCGGCGCCCGTGCCGCTATCTCCGCCCAGACATGGTCGTGCTGCGGCAGCAGCTTGAACAGGGACTGGCCGCAGAAGAACAGGACATGCTCGGGCGACAGGCCGCTGCCGCCCCCCAGCGTGGAGCGGTCGGCCGGCCGCGCCGGCAGCTCCGGCGGATCGAAAGACACCGACAGGCCGGGCAGGCGCAGCAGCCTCTCGCCATAGTGCGCGTCGGCCCCGGCCGGTTCCATGGAGTCGGCGGACAGGAACCAGTCGATCTGGCCGAGCCCGGTGGTGACCGGGTGGCCCCAGGCGGCCGCCTGGACCGGCGCCAGCCGCATCGAGCCGTAGATCTGGCCGAGCGGCTCCATGCCGACGTCGAGATGGACCAGCACGTCGAGCCCGTCGGCGCGGATCCGCCGCGCCGCCTTTTCGATGTCCGGCGGCAGGCTGCGGAAATGCTCCACCGCCGCGGCGAGGCGGCCGGTTTCGGCATCCCCTTCGCCCTCGCCATAGGCGAAGACCTCGAAACGGGCGCGGTCGAGCCCGGTCATCCAGCCGCGGAACAGGTGAAGCACCGTGTGGTCGCGCAGGAAGGCGGAACGGAAGCCGACGCGGATGCGCCGCCCCGGCGGCACGCCCTTCCGGCCGCCGCGGCGGGGCGGTTGCACGAGGTCGGGAAAGCGGGCGGCGACGACGCGCTGGACGAAGGCACCCCAGAGGCAGGCCGGTTCCCGGTCGTCGAGCCCCTGGTAGGCGAGGTAGAAGTTCGCGGTGTCGGCCACGGCGTCGAAGGCGGCGGCGGGTTCGGGCGGCGGCCCGGCCGGAAGGGCGCGCAGCGCCTCTTCGATGCGCCCGCGCCAGAGCGCCACCTCCCCCGCGCTGTCGTAGATCACGGGCAGCAGCCTGGCCAGCAGCATGCGCGCCTTCTCCATGCCGGGCCGGAGCGCCAGCGCCCGGCCCAACGCCCCCGCGGCGTCGCCGGTGCGGTTGACCAGCCGCAGCGCCCGGCCGAGCCCGTAGAGGATGTCCGCATCGCCGGGTTGCAGCCGGTCCGCACGCTCCATCGCCGCCACCGCGTCGGCGTCGCGCTTCGCCGCCCCGGCGGCGGCGGCGGACGCCGCCCACAGCAGGGGATGAGCGGGATGTACCGCCACTCCCCAGTCGCAGACTGCCGCGGCACGGCCCCAGTCGCGCAGGGCCATGCAGGAGCGCGCAGCCTCCAGGAAGGCATCGGCATTCGAGGGATAGCGCGCCATCACCGCACCGTAGGCGCCCAGCGCCGCTCCGTGGTCCCCGGCCTCGTGCAGGGCGCGGCCGTAGGTGTAGAGCACGTCCATCCGCCCCGGCTGCTCGGCGGCCAGCCGCCGTAGGGTGGACAGCACGGCAGCGGCGCGCCCGTCCTGGCACTCCAGCATCGCCAGCAGATAGCGCCCGTCGTAATGGCGCGGGTCCAGCTTCAGCGCCTGCTGGTACAGCGTGCGCGCTTGGCCCAGGCGGCCGGCCTGATGGGCCGCGACGGCGCGTTCGAGGATGGGAAGCGCCTTGCTCATCGAACCGTTGCCCTCCCGAAGAAAACCGCGCCGGCACATGACCCCCACGGGCGCGCGGCGTCAAGGGCGCTGCCCGAAGGCGGCGGCGGGGGACCGGCCTCGCGGGCGGCGCCCCCGCGTTGACGGCTCGAAAGCCGCGGTCCTATCATCGGATCGGAACACGAACAGTCAGCCGGGTTTTCGATTCCGAAGATCCAAGGCACCGGGACCAGGGAGAACGCCATGACCGATACCCTCGCAACGGCCGGAAGCGGCGCCCCCTCCAGCCAAACGCCGGACTGGCCGGCCGACCTGCTCGGGCGCGAGTTCGCCGGCAAGCGGGTGCTGGTGACCGGCAGCAGCCGCGGGATCGGTGCTGCGGTGGCGGCGGCCTTCGCACAGCTCGGCGCCCGCGTCGCCATCCACGGCCGCGACCCGGCGGCGGTGGAGGCGGCCGCGGCGGCGATGGAGCAGGGGGCGGGCCAAGGGACGGGCCGGGGGACGGCCGTGGGCGTCGTTCCTCTGGCCGGCGACTTCGCCGACCGGGCGCAGGTCCGCGCCGTGGTGGAGCAGGCGGTGGAGCGGCTCGGCGGGCTGGACGTGCTGATCAACAATGCCGGCACCATGCTGGGCCGGGTGACGCTGGCCGACATCGACGACGACTTCCTCCAGCGCCAGTTCGACCTGAACGCCGCATCGTCGGTGGTGGCGAGCCGCGCAGCACTTCCGGCGCTGACCGCCACGAAGGGGTCGATCATCAACACCGGCTCCATTTCCGGCCGGACCGGCGGCAGCCCCGGATCGTCGCTCTACAGCGCCGCCAAGGCCTTCCAGGCCAGCCTCGCCCGCTCGCTGGCCACCGAGCTGGCGCCGCACGGCATCCGGGTCAACGCCGTCTCCCCCGGAACGGTCGCCACCGACTTCCACGAGCGCTATTCGACGCCGGAGAAGCTGGCGCAGACCGCGGCGCGCATCCCGCTGAAGCGGCTGGGCACGGCCGGCGACTGCGTCGGCGCCTACCTGTTCCTCGCCTCCGGCCGGCTGGCCGGCTATGTCACCGGGCAGGTCATCGAGGTGAATGGCGGACAGTTCTATGGCTGACGGCGATGTGCGGTGCGTCAAAATGCATCGCACATCGCAAAACCAAAAACGGAATCAACAGCTTTTGCAGAAGGGAACACCGGGGCGGGGGTCACCCCCGATTGACTGGCGATTTCGTAGGGTAGAAAAACAATGGGCGGCAACTTGCCGTATGCCACCATTTTTCAACAATGAACGACCCGGCACGATCGATAGGATGATCGGCCATTTCGTCCAGCCGTCATTTCGCCCAGCCGTCGGGAACCCCAGCCATGACACGCCACCAGCAGAAGCAGCCCGCCCGGATCGGTACCTTCGCGGATTTGCGGACGGCCACCAAGGTCTATACCGGGTTCGGCGTCACGCTGGCGCTGCTGGTCGGGCTGGGGGCGGTGTCCTGGACCGGCCTGCGATCGAGCGACGATGCCATGCGCCGCTATTCGGGACAGGCGACGGTGGCGATGGCGGTGGCGGAGGCCGACACCCGGATGGCGGACGCGCTGGCGGCGGCGGAGGAGTTCCTCGCCAGCGGCGCGCCGCAGATCGCGGACCGCTTCCGCAGTGACATCGACGATTTCCGGCAGAAGCTGGATGCCGCGGTCGCGCGCATGACCGGCACCGCCGACCGCCAGGCGGCCGAGGAGATCCGCGGCCTGCAGCAGACGCTGACCGGCGGCTTCGACCGCCTGGTCGCCGCCCGCACCGAACGCGACGCGACCGTCGCCGCGGTGGTCAATACGCTGGGCGCCGACATCCGGCGCACGCTGAGCGAAAACGTCCAGGCGGAGCGCAAGAGCGGCAACCTGGACCGCACGGTGCAGGCCGCCGACATCAGCGAGCGGTTCCTGCTGGTGCGCGTCCTGGTCGCCCGCTTCGTGGCCGAGACCAAGGCCGAGGATCTGGTGCGCATCCGCAAGGATCTGGCCGACGTCCAGGCCAAGGCGGCCTCCCTGCGCGACAGCCTGGAGGACGGCCCGGTCAAGGACAGGCTGGACGGCGCGATCGCCAAGCTGCCCGGCTACGGCGCCGGCATCGACCGCATCGCGACGCTGGGCGACGAGCTGAAATCGCTGAACCAGCAGACGCTGGGCAAGGCCGGCAAGGAGATCAGCGACAAGATCGGCCTGATCGCCGACAACTCCGCCGACTTCCTGATGCGGATGGAGCGGGTCGCCGCCGACGCGGCGAAGGACGCCGAACGCCGCGGTGCCGCGGTGGCCGCGGTGGCGCTGCTGCTCGGCCTGCTGCTGGCCTGGGCGATCTCCCGCGCCATCACCCGGCCCCTGGACACCATCACGCGGGCGATGGGGCAACTGGCCCAGGGCGACCTGACGGTGGCGGTCAGCCACGACCTGCGCCGGGACGAGATCGGCGCGCTGGCCCGCGCGCTCCAGATCTTCAAGACCAACGCGCTGGAGATGGAGCGCCTGCGCCGGGTGCAGGAGGAGACCGAGCGCAAGGCGGCCGAGCAGCGCCGGGAAACCATGATAAGGATGGCCGACACCTTCGAGAGCACGGTGAAGGGCATCGTCGAGTCCGTCGCCAGCGCCGCCACCGGCATGCGCGACGCCGCGACCGCGCTCACCGCCACCGCCCAGGAGGCCAGCGAGCGGTCGCTGCTGGTCGCCTCGGCGTCCGAACAGGCCTCGGCCAACGTGCAGACGGTCGCCACGGCGACCGAGGAGCTGTCGGCCTCGATCGCCGAGATCGGGCACCAGGTGGAAAACTCGACCCGCATCGCCACCGAGGCGGTGGCCAATGCCGGGGATGCCGACCGCACCATGCGCGACCTCGTCACCGCCGCCGAACAGATCGGCCAGGTGGTGGAGCTGATCAGCGGCATCGCCGCCCAGACCAACCTGCTGGCGCTGAATGCCACCATCGAGGCGGCCCGTGCCGGCGAGGCCGGCAAGGGCTTCGCCGTGGTGGCGAGCGAGGTGAAGGCGCTGGCCACCCAGACCGCCAAGGCCACCGGCGACATCCAGGCCAAGGTCCAGGAGATCCAGCAGGCCACCGGCGGCGCCCAGCAGGCCATCGGCAGCATCGGCCAGACCATCGCGCGCATGAGCGAGATCGCCACCGCCATCGCCGCCGCCATCGAGGAACAGGCCGCCGCCACCCGCGACATCGCCGCCAGCGTGACCCAGGCAGCCCAGGGGACGGAGGAGGTGTCGAGCAACATCGCCGGCGTCAGCACCGCCGTGCACGAAACCGGCGACGCCGCCGGCAAGGTCCACGGCACGTCCGAGGAGTTGGCCGCCGAGGCCGAGCGCCTGCGCCGCGAGGTCGGCACCTTCATCGCGACGGTGCGGGCAGCCTGACGCGAGGCGGGCGCGGGGGTTGCCCACCCCCCAACCCTCCCCCGATGGGCGGGGGAGGGGGCAAAGCGAGGAGTTGGGGAGCGTCAGCGCCCCAGCGACTGCCGCACCCATCCCACCAGCGCCGGCAACGGCATGGCACCGGCGGTGCGGGCGATCTCACGGCCGTGGTGGACGAGGACCAGGGACGGGATGCTGCGGATGCCGAAGCGGGCGGCGAGGTCGGGGGCGGCCTCGGTGTCGACCTTGGCGAGGCGGACCTGCGGTTCGAGCTGGCCGGCGGCCTGGGTGAAGACCGGCGCCATCATGCGGCAGGGGCCGCACCATTCGGCCCAGAAATCGATCAGCAGCGGCAGGTCGCCGCGCTCGGCGTGGGCGGCAAAGCGGCGGCCGTCGAGCGCCACCGGCTTGCCTTCGAACAGCGGCTGGCCGCAACGCCCGCACTTGCCGCCGCCCAGCCGCGCCACGGGCACGCGGTTCAGGGTGTCGCAGTGCGGACAGGCGACATGCAGGCTGTCGGCACCTGTGGAGGACGCTGCTGTGGATGAGTGGGCGGCTGTCGGCATCGGGACTTCCCCTGGCAATGCGGATCCGCAAACCGGACCCACAAGCGATGTATGGGGCCACCACCCGCTGCTCAAGCCGCCTGCTCGTCAGTCCCGGCGGCCGATCAGGTTCTCCAGCTTTGCGAAATCCACATATTGCGCCGGGCGGTCCTTGAACAGGTCCGGCGACGCCTGTGCATTCTCCCGCGCGCACTCGGCGACATAGCGGGCCAAGAGCTCGCGCATGACTTCTGCCAGGGGCGTCTGCCGCTGGCGAGCGTAATTCTTGGCGACGTCTTTGATTCTGCGATCAACGCGCAAAGAGATCGTCGCCTTTTTGGGATGAAACGGATCTCCGATCATGACGATCTCCCCACCAATCTTGCCGATCCATGTGATTTGGATATGCCGGAACGGCGGTGGATACAAGGATCCTCGGGCGGCGGAGCTATAAAAGCTGGGGATGATAGAATGTGAATTTGTGTGGATAAAAATCCGTCCGGTTTTCTTCTCCACAGAATCTGTGGATAGATTTGTGCGCAATCCCCGAACAGAGTCGCCGACACCCTTCCGGATGGCGCATCCGGCCTGTGGATGAGTAGGTTTGCCTATTTTTTAGGCATAAAGGACAAGTCTCACGGGCCGCGGCCGCCGACCAGCCGCAGGCGGCCGGCGGGGGAGAGGCCGGGAAGGACCGACAGGACGGTTTCCTCGGTCAGGTCGCCGATCTGGCGGCGCTTGGCGCGGGCTGAGTCGGTCGCGTCACGCAGCGCTTCGGGCGCGTAGCGGTCGGACTGCAGCAGCTCACGGACCCGCTGCCCGGCCTCGCGGTACTCCCGGCTCAGCTCGGCATAGCGCGGGCGCAACGGCTCGAAGGCGGCGCGCAGCCGCTGCGCGTCGGCTTCCGACAGGTCGGCGGCCACCCGCTCGACGAAGCGGTCGGGCATCGGCTGGTAGGGTGGCGGCGGCGGATGGCGGACCATGCCGACCAGCATCGCCGCCAGGAACAGGTTGAGCGCCAGCGAGGCCAGCGCCAGCGTGCGCAGCCCCGGACGCGCCATCAGGCCCTGCAGGGTGAGGCCGCTCATCGGGACTCTCCGTCGAACAGGGTGGCGACCTCGTCGCCCAGCAGCGCCACCTCCTGGCCGCGCGGCGCGGGTGCCGGAACCGCCATGCTGCCGGCGAGCCAGCCCAGCGCCAGCAGCGCGGCACCCAGCCCGGCCGCCAGCCGCCGCGGCATCCGCCCGAGAAGAAGCATCACCAGCGTGTCCTGCGGCGTGCGGCGGGCGGCGGTCCCCACCGCCGCCAGAAGCCGGGCGACGCGCGCCTCCTCCACCGTCGGCGGGGGGGGGCCGGCGAGCAGCCGGTCGAAGGACAGCGCCTCCTCCCGCGCCGCCCGCAGGGCGGGGGAGCGGGCCAGCACCGCATCCGCGGCGGCCCGCAGCTCCGGCGGCCAGCGTTCCGGCTCCGCGCCATGCTCGTCAAGGTGACGAAGGAAGTCCTCGTCGGTCATGATCCCCCCCTCACGCGGTCTTCTCGGCGGCCAGCGCCGTCTTCAGCGCCCCCCGCGCCCGCGCCAGCAGCGAGGCGAAGGCGCTCTCGCTCATCGCCAGGATCTCGGAGGCCTGGCGCAGGCTCAGCCCCTCCTGGTGGAACAGCACCACGGCGGCGCGCTGGCGGTCGGGCAGGGCGGCGAGCGCCTGGTTGACCCGCGCGGCGGTCTCGCGCTCGGCGATGCGGGCGAGCGGGTCGGCGCTCTCGTCCACCGGGTCGCCGGCCGCCTCCAGCGGCGACCAGCCCGGCCGGCGGCCGCGGTCGATGGCAAGGTTCATCACGATGCGGTAGAGCCAGGTGGTGAAGGCCGCCCGCGCCGCGTCCCAGCGGCCGGCATGCTGCCAGACCCTGAGGAACGCCTCCTGCGCGATCTCGTCGGCGTCGGAGGGGTTGCCGGTCATCCGCTGCGCCAGCGCCACGGCGCGCCGCATGTGGCGGGCGGCCAGCCGGTCGAAGGCGGCGGCGTCGCCGCCGGCCACCCGCGCCATCAGCTCGCCGTCGCTGTCGCCGTCCCCGCTCAAAAACGCCCCATGCCCGCCGTGGACCAGAACTATGCCCAACAGCCCCCGGGGCCGCCAGTGCCACCGGTGCCACAGCCGCCCGGCCGCGAGGGTTCCGCCGTCCATCGCCGCCTCCCGCTATTCCGCCGGAGTGGCGCCGGGGGCGCTGCCGGGGGCGGTGCCGGGGGCGGTCAGGGCGTGGCGCCGCCGGCGCCGCACGGCCAGCCGCTCCAGCGTCAGGTAGACCACCGGCGTGGTGTAGAGCGTCAGCATCTGGCTGACCAGCAGGCCGCCGATGATGGCGATGCCGAGGGGCCGGCGGATCTCGCCGCCGGTGCCATAGTCGACGGCCAGCGGCACCGCTCCCAGCACCGCCGCCATCGTCGTCATCATGATCGGGCGGAAGCGCACCAGCCCGGCCTCGCGGATCGCCTCCAGCGGCGGCAGGCCGCGCGTCCGCTCCGCCTCCAGGGCGAAGTCGATCATCATGATGGCGTTCTTCTTGACGATGCCGATCAGCAGGATGATGCCGATCAGCGCCACGACCGACAGGTCGTAGCCGGTGACGACCAGCGCGATCAGCGCGCCGAGCCCGGCCGACGGCAGGGTCGACAGGATGGTCAGCGGGTGGATCAGGCTCTCGTACAGCACGCCGAGCACGATGTAGATGGTGATCAGCGCCGCCAGGATCAGCAGCGGCTGGCTGGACGAGGAGTCCTGGAAGGCCTTCGCGTCGCCCTGGAAGCCGGCGCGGATGCTGGCCGGCATGCCGATGTCCTCGGACGCCCGCTGGATCACCTCGGTCGCCTGCGACAGCGAGACGCCGGGGGCGAGGTCGAAGGTCAGGTTGGCGACCGGAAAGCCGCTCTGGTGCTGGATGCTGGATGCCTGGTTGCCGATGACGACCTGGGACACCGCCGACAGCGGCACCATGCCGTCGCGCCCCGGCACATGGATGCGCTTGAGGTCGTCGGGGCCGAGCGCCTCCTTCGGGTCGACCTCCAGCACCACCTTGTGCTGGTTCTGCATCAGGTACATGGTCGAGACCTGCCGCTGGCCGAAGGCGTCGTACAGCGTCGATTCCAGCCCGCTCAGCGACACCCCCAGGCGCGAGGCGGCGTCGCGGTCGACGATCACGTTGGCCTGGATGCCGCCGTTCTGGCGGTCGTTGGCGACGTCGACCAGCTCCGGCAGGGTGCGCATCTTGTCGACCAGCTTCGGCGCCCACTCGTTGAGCGCGCCGATGTCGCTGTCCTGGAGCGAGTAGCGGTACTGGCTGCGGCCCTGGAAGCCGCCGGAGCGGATGTCCTGCACCGGCATCAGGTAGAGCTGCACCCCCGGCACGCGGGCGGCGCGCTGGCGGAGCTGCTGGGTGACGGTCTGCAGGTCCGGCCGCTCCGACCGCGGCTTCAGCGCGATGTAGATCTGGCCGGAATAGCTGCCGCCCGGCCCGCCGCCGCCGATGGTGCCGCCGACGCTCTCCACCGACGGGTCGCCGGCGACCGCGTCCTGCAGCGCACGCTGGCGCGTCACCATCGCCCGGAAGGAGATGTCGGGCGGCGGGTCGCTGAACCCCATCAGCAGCCCGGTGTCCTGCTGCGGCACGAAGCCCTTCGGCACCTGCCCGTAGAGCCAGACGGTGCCGCCGGCGATCGCCACGGTCACCGCCAGCATGGTCCGGCGGTGGGCCAGCACCCAGTCCAGCCCGTCGGCATAGAGCCCGAACAGCCGGTCGCCGAGCCACTGCAGCGCCCGGGCGGCCCGGCCGGGGAGCTTGCGCTCCCCCTCCGGCTCCAGCAGGTGGGCGCACATCATCGGCGTCAGCGTCAGCGACACCGCGGCCGAGACGGCGATGGCCACCGCCAGCACCACCGCGAACTCGCGGAACAGCCGGCCCTGGATGCCGCCCATGAACAGGATCGGGATGAAGACGGCGACCAGCGACAGGCTGATCGACACCACGGTGAAGGCGACCTGCCGCGTCCCCTTCACCGCCGCCTCGAACGGCGTCGCCCCGCGCTCGATGTGGCGGACGATGTTCTCGATGACGACGATGGCGTCGTCGACCACGAAGCCGACCGAGATGGTCAGGGCCATCAGCGAGAAGTTGTCCAGGCTGTAGCCGACCGTCCACATCACGGCGAAGGTGCCGGCCAGCGACAGTGGCACCGAGGCCGCCGGGATCAGGGTGGCCCACAGCCGGCGCAGGAACAGCGCCATCACCATCACGACCAGTGCCACGGTGATGGCGAGCGTCTTCTGCACGTCGTCGATGGAGGCGCGGATGGTCGGGGTGCGGTCGGTGCGCACGGAGAGCTGCACCCCCGGCGGCATCCAGCCGCGCAGCGTCGGCAGCTCGGCGCGGATGCGGTCCACCGTCTCCACCACGTTGGAGCCGGGCTGCTTCTGGATGTTGATGAGGACGGCGCGCTGGCCGTCCTGCCAGGCGGCGGTGCGGCTGTTCTCCGGGGCCTCCACCACCTCGGCGACGTCGCCGAGCCGGATGGTGGCGCCGTTCTTCTCGGTGACGATCAGCCGGCGGTAGGCGTCGGCGCCGAAGAGCTGGTCGCTGGCGCCGATCGACCAGGACTGCGCGGCGCCGTCGAAGCTGCCCTTGGGACCGTTGGCGTTGGCCTGGGAGATGGCGCTGCGGATGGTTTCCAGGCTGACGCCCATGTTGGCGGCCGCCGCGGCGTTCACCCGCACGCGGACGGCGGTCTTCTCCGCCCCGTTGATCGAAACCTGGGCCACCCCCTCGATCTGGCTCAGCCGCTGGCCGATGATGGTGTCGGCCAGCGTGTAGAGCTCCGCCGGATCGAGCGTGGTCGAGGTCATGGCCAGCGTCATCACCGGCGCGTCGGCCGGGTTGATGCGCCTCAGGGTCGGCGGGTTCGGCAGGTCGGCCGGCAGGTCGCCGCCGGCGGCGTTGATCGCGGCCTGGACATCGCGCGCCGCCGTCTCGACGTCGCGGTCGAGGTCGAACTGCACCACGACGGACGTGCTGCCGAGCTTGCTGTTCGACGTCATCTCCGAGATGCCGGCGATGCGCGACAACCGCCGCTCCAGCGGCGTGGCCACCGACGCCGCCATGGTGTCCGGGCTGGCGCCGGGCAGGGAGGCGGTGACGACGATGGTCGGGAACTCGACCTGCGGCAGCGGCGCCACCGGAAGGAAGCGGTAGGCCACCAGGCCGAGGATCATCAGGCCGAGCATCAGCAGCGAGGTGCCGACCGGCCGCCGGATGAAGGGGTTGGACAGCGAGGGGAGGGGCAGCGCCATCGCCGGCTACTCCGCCGCCGCCCGGCCGGGGGACCGGCCGTTGTCCGGCAGTCCATTGTCCGGCAGTCCATTGTCCGGCAGCGGCGCCGACCGCCGCCGCTGCGGGCGCAGGAACCGCCCCAGCCGGTCCATGTAGAGATAGACCACCGGCGTGGTGTAGAGCGTCAGCACCTGGCTCAGCAGCAGGCCGCCGACGATGGCGATGCCCATCGGCCGGCGCAGCTCCGACCCCGTGCCGTGCTCCAGCGCCAGCGGCAGGGCGCCGAGCAGGGCCGCCATGGTGGTCATCATGATCGGCCGGAAGCGCAGCAGCGACGCCTCGTAGATCGAGCGCTCGGGCGCCATGCCCTGGTGCCGCTCCGCCTCCAGGGCGAAGTCGATCATCATGATGGCGTTCTTCTTGACGATGCCGATCAGCAGCACGATGCCGACCAGCGCGATCAGCGACAGGTCGTGCCCGGTGGCCATCAGCGCCAGCAGGGCGCCGATGCCGGCCGACGGCAGGGTCGACAGGATGGTGACGGGGTGGATCGTGCTCTCGTACAGCACGCCGAGCACGATGTAGACGGCCACCACCGCAGCCAGGATCAGCCAGGGCTGGGTCTCCAGCGACGAGCGGAACTCCGCCGCCGTCCCGGCGAAGCGGGCGGTCGCGGTGGCGGGCATGCCGATGCTCTCGCGCGCCTCGCCGATCGCCGCCACCGCATGGCCGAGCGACACGCCCTGGGCGACGTTGAAGGACAGGGTGACCGACGGGAACTGGCCCTGGTGGGTGATGACCAGCGGGGCGGTCTTGCGCTCCACCGTCACCAGCGCGTCCAGCGGCACCACGCCGCCGGCGCTGCTCTTCACGTAGATCTTCGACAGCGACTCCGGGTCCATCTGGAAGGACGGCTCGACCTCCAGGATCACCCGGTACTGGTTGGTCTGGGTGTAGATGGTCGAGACCTGGCGCTGGCCGAAGGCGTCGTAGAGGGTGTCGTCGATCGCCTGCGGCAGCACGTGCAGGCGGGACGCCGCGTCGCGGTCGATGGTCAGGTAGACCTGCAGCCCGTCCGGCTGCTGGTCGGTGGCGACGTCGGTCAGCTCCGGGCGGGCGCGCAGCGCCGCCAGCAGGCGCGGCGTCCAGGCCTCCAGCTCCTGCGGGTCGGCGTCCTGGAGGACGTACTGGTACTGGGTGCGGCTGACCCGGCTGTCGATCTGGACGTCCTGCACCGCCTGCATGAACAGCGACACCCCCTTCAGCCCGGAGGTGGCCTCGCGCAGGCGGGCGATGATCTCCTCCGCCGAGGAGCTCCGCCGGTCGCGCGGCTTGAGCGCGATGGTCAGGCTGCCGGCGTTGTTGGTCGGGTTCACCGTGCCGGTGCCGACGAAGCTCGCCACCCCGGCGACGTCGGGGTCGCGGCGCACGATCTCCGCCACCTCGCGCTGGCGCTCCGCCATCGCCTTGACCGAGATGGAGGGGGCGGCGTCGGTCACGCCGATGATGACGCCGGTGTCCTGCTGCGGCAGGAAGCCCTTCGGCACCACGTCGTAGAGGTAGAGGGTGGCGGCCAGGGTGGCGACGGTGACCATCAGGGTCGCCGGCTGGTGGCGCAGCACGACGCGCAGCGAGGCGGCATAGCTGTTCAGCAGCGCGTCGAAGCCGCGCTCGGTCCAGCGGAAGAGGCCGTTCGGCCGGCTCTCCGCCTCCGGCTTCAGCAGGCGGGCGCACATCATCGGCGTCAGCGTCAGCGAGATCACCGCCGACACCAGGACGGCGATCGACAGCGTGATGGCGAACTCGCGGAACAGCCGGCCGACCACGCCGCCCATGAACAGCAGCGGGATGAAGACGGCGATCAGCGACAGCGTCAGCGAGATGACGGTGAAGCCGATCTGCCGCGCCCCCTTCAGCGCCGCCGCCAGCGGCTTCTCGCCCTTCTCGATGTAGCGGACGATGTTCTCGATCATCACGATGGCGTCGTCGACGACGAAGCCGGAGGCGATGGTCAGCGCCATCAGCGACAGGTTGTCCAGGCTGAAGCCGCACAGCGACATGATGCCGAAGGTGCCGATCAGCGACAGCGGCAGCGCCGCCGCCGGGATCACCGTGGCCCACGCCTTGCGCAGGAACAGGAAGATCACCATCACCACCAGCCCGGCGGTGAGCACCAGCGTCTTCTGCACGTCGAGCACCGAGGCGCGGATCGTCTCGGTGCGGTCAGTCAGCACCGCCATGTGGATCTGCGGCGGCAGCGTCGATTCCAGCGACGGCAGCAGCCGGCGGATGCGGTCGACCGTGTCGATGATGTTGGCGCCGGGCTGGCGCAGCACGTTCAGCAGCACCGCCGGCTTGCCGTCATGCCAGGCGGCGAGGCGGCTGTTCTCCACCGAATCGACGACGGTGCCGATGTCGGACAGCCGCACCGGCCCGCCGTTCTTGTAGGCGACGATGATCGGGCGGTAGGCGGCGGCCGTCGAGATCTGGTCGTTGACGCCGATCGACCAGGACTGGCGGGGACCGTCGAAGCTGCCCTTGGGGGCATTGACGTTGGCCTGGGTGATGGTGGTCCGCACATCCTCCAGCGTCAGCCCCAGCCCGGCCACCGCGGCCGGGTTGACCTGCACCCGCACGGCCGGGCGCAGGCCGCCCTCGATCCCGACATAGCCGACGCCCTCGACCTGGCTCAGCTTCTGGGCCAGCAGCGTGTCGGCGGCGTCGCTGACGGTCTCCAGCCGCAGGCTGTCGGAACTCAGCGCCAGCACCATGACCGGGGTGTCGGCCGGGTTGACCTTGTCGTAGACCGGCGGGTTCGGCAGCCCCTTCGGCAGGGTGCCGGAGGCGGCGCTGATCGCCGACTGGACGTCCTGGCTGGCCGCGTCGATGTCGCGGCTGAGGTCGAACTGGATGGTGATGACCGACAGCCCGAAGGAGCTGGTCGAGATCATCGAGGAGATGCCGGCGATCTGCCCGAGCTGCCGTTCCAGCGGCGCGGTGACCGAGGAGGCCATGACGTCGGGGGCCGCACCGGGAAGCTGGGTGGTGACGCGCAGCGTCGGGAAGTCGACCGACGGCAGCGAGGAGATCGGCAGCGCCCGATAGCCGAGCAGGCCGAGCAGCACGATCGCCAGCATCAGCAGGCCGGTGGCGACCGGCCGCAGGATGAAGGGGGCGGAGATGTTCATGAGGGCTGCCGTCCCTGCCGCGCGGCGTCGGCCGGCGCGGCGTCGGCCGGCACGCCCTGGGCGCCGGGCGGGCGTCGGTGCGGGGCGGCGGGCGGGGCGGCGGGTTGGGTCGCTGGCGGGATGGCGGCTGGAGAGGCGGCCGGATCGGCGCCGACCGGGGCGGCGGAGGCCACCGGCTCGACGATGCGGACCTTGGAGCCGGGTTGCAGGCGGTACTGCCCGTCGACCACCACGCGCTCGCCGGGGGTCAGCCCCTGCTCGATGACGGCGCGGTTCTCCTCCTGCAGCGCCACGGCGACCGGGCGCTGCTCCACCGTCAGGTCGTCCTTGACGACGTAGGCGTAGGTGCCCTGAGGGCCGCGCTGCACCACCGTGGCCGGGACGGTGACGGCGTCACGGCGGATGTCGGAGAGCAGCCGGACATTGACGAACTGGCCGGGCCACAGCTTCTGCGGGTCGTTGGGCATCTCCGCCTTCAGGCGGATGGTGCCGGTGCCGCTGTCGATCAGGTTGTCGACCACCGACAGCGTGCCGGTGTCGATCACGCGGCGGCCCTGGCGGTCCTGCGCCTCGACCGTCACCGACCCCCTGGCCTGCGCGGCGAGGATGGCCGGCAACTGCTTCTCCGGCAGGGTGAACAGGACGGCGATCGGCTGGATCTGGGTGATGGTGGCGATGCCGGTCTGGTCGCTGGCCCGCACGAAATTGCCCTGGTCGACGCTGCGCAGGCCGATGCGGCCGCCGATGGGTGCCGTGATGGTGGTGTAGGTAAGCTGGACCTGCACCGCCTCGATCGCCGCCTCGTCGGCGCGGATCTGCGCCTCGTACTGGGCGACCAGGGCGCGCTGGGTGTCCACGGTCTGGCGCGACGCGAATTCCTTGAGGTTCATGTTGCGGTCGAGGTCGCGGCGGGCGTTGGCGAGCTGCGCCTCGTCCTGCGCCTTCTTGGCCTCGGCCTGGGCGAGCTGGGCCTGGAGCGCGCGGGAATCGATGATGGCCAGCACGTCGCCGGCCTTGACGATCTGCCCCTCCTGCAGCGAGACGCGCTGGAGCTCGCCGTCGACGCGGGCGCGCACGGTGACGGTGTTGAAGGCCTGGACGGTGCCGATGCCGTCGAACCAGACCGGCACGTCCTCGCGCGCCACCGTGCCGGCCTGCACCGCCACCACGGCGCTGCGGGCGGCTCCCGGCCCGGGAGGGGCGCCGGGCGGCCTTCCGGCGGTCGCCGCCGGGGCGTTCAGCCTGTCATGGACGGCATAGCCGATGCCGCCGATCAGCCCCGCGAGAACCACGCCGGTCACCACCGGCTTCCAACGAACGCTCATCCCTCGACCCACATCCTGTCCATACCGGTCGGCGGCATGCGGCCGACCTTGACCCTCCTGATACGCAGGCGGCCGGGAAATTCGTCGGAAGAAAAATGCGGGGCCGGAGGCCGGCGCCGAGGCCGGCACCCGGGAGAAGAATATTTTCGCTCGGAATGGAGATCATTTGGAAATTCATTCCAGACCGATGCCGCGGCTTCCGCTGAAAAAGCGAAAAAATCCCAGGGCGGCCGTGCGACAGTATCGAACCTTCGGACGGCGGCGGACAGCGCCCCGGATCACGTCTTCACGTAGGAGAGGGGAACCTCCGTTGTCGATTTCATTTCCTCCATCGCGAACATCGACGACACGTCCTGAAGCTCGATGCGCCCGATCAGCTTCCGGTAGAAGGCGTCGTAGGCCTTGATGTCGGGGATGACCACCCGGAGCAGATAGTCGATCTCGCCGCTCAGGCGGTAGAGGTCGACCACCTCGGGTATATCGGCGACGACCCGGCGGAATTCCTCCAGCCACTCGGCGGAATGGTTGCTGGTCCGCACCGCGACGAAGACCGTCACGTCGACATTAAGCTTCTCGCGGTCCAGCAGGGCGACCCGCCGCCGGATGTAGCCCTCCTGTTCGAGGCGCTGGACACGGCGCCAGCAGGGGGTGGCCGACAGGCCGACCTGCCTGCCGAGGTCGGCGAGCGACAGGGTGGCGTCTGCCTGCAGCGCGGCGAGGATCTTGCGGTCGGTGGCGTCGATGGTCATGGGGCGTCGATGGTCAGGGGGGTCCGGGGGCTTGGCGGATGACGCGGAGGATTTTTGCCTGTCCGGCCCCGGCCGGGAAAGTTTTTTCCACATATGCCCCCGCCGTTCTCGGAAAGGGGAAGGACGAGGATGCCCAGGGAGATGAGCAGCATGATGACCAGTCCGGCGGAAACCGGTCCTGTCGCGACCAAGCAGCCCCCGCCCATGGCCGGCTGCGCTGTCCCGGCCGGCATCGACGCGACCCCGCTGCCCGACGCCGCCCGCTGCGGCTGGGCGCGGCGGGCGGTCGGCCTGCTGCAGGCCGAGGCGGAGCAGGCGCCGGACACGCCGCTGCTGAAGCTGGACCTTCCGGCGCTGGACGGCATCGACGTCTATCTCAAGGACGAATCCGCCCACCCCACCGGCAGCCTGAAGCACCGCGTCGCACGCTCGCTGCTGCTGTTCGCCATCTGCAACGGCCGCATCGGCGAGGGAACGCCGGTGATCGAGGCGTCTTCGGGCTCGACCGCGGTGTCGGAAGCCTATTTCGCCCGGCTGCTCGGCCTGCCCTTCCACGCGGTGATGCCGCGCGGGACCTCGGCGGAGAAGGTCGCCTCGATCGAATTCCACGGCGGACGCTGCCACTTCGTCGACGGGCCGCAGGCCATCTACGCCGAGGCGGCGGGCCTGGCCTCCCGGCTGGGCGGCGTCTATCTCGACCAGTTCACCTATGCGGAGCGGGCGACCGACTGGCGCGCCGGCAACATCGCCGAGGCGATCTTCGACCGGATGCGCGGCGAACGCCATCCCGTCCCGGAGTGGATCGTCATGAGCGCGGGCACCGGCGGCACCGCCGCCACCATCGGGCGGCACATCCGCTACCGCGGCCTTCCCACCCGGCTGTGCGTGCCGGACGCCGAGCATTCCGTCTTCTACGACAGCTTCGTCCGGCGCGACGCCGCCCTCACCAGCGGGCGCGGCTCGCGGATCGAGGGGATCGGGCGCCCGCGCGTCGAGCCGTCCTTCATCCCCGAGGTCGTCGACCAGATGATCAAGGTGCCGGACGCCGCCTCGCTGGCGGCGATGAGGGTGCTGTCGCGGCGGCTCGGCCGCAAGGTCGGCGGCTCCACCGGCACCAACTTCTTCGGCCTCTGCTGGCTTGCCGGGCGCATGCGCGAGGCGGGCCGCGGCGGCTCCCTGGTGACGCTGATCTGCGATTCCGGCGAGCGCTACCGCAACACCTACCACGACGACGCCTGGATGCGGCAGGCCGGCTTCGACACCGCCGGCCACGAGGCCGCGATCGAGGCGTTCCTCGATGGCGGCACGCCGCTCTGACATGAAAGTCCCGCATGTGCCGGGACGGCGAGGCGGTTTAGGCTGGCGGAGGGCGCCGCCGGGCAAGATCAGCAACGGCGGCCGGAACAAGGAGCCGACCGATGACCGAAACCGACGACAGCCCGCCTGCCGCCGCATCGCTCCACAGCATGCCCATCCTGGAGCGCCGGCGCGTCGAGGCAGCCTTCGCCAAGGCGCTCTATGACCAGATGGTGCCCGAGATCGGCCGGGAGCGGGCCCGCGCCGTGCTGGCCCGCGCCATCGAGACGATGGCGCGGGAGGCCGGCGCCGCCATGGCCGCGGAGGACCGCGCCGCCCGCGGGACGGCGGACCTCGCCACCTTCCATGAGCGGCTGGCGCTGTGGACCGCCGGCGACGCGCTGCGGCTGGAGGTGATCGAAAGCACGCCGGAGCGCCTCGGCTTCAACGTCACGCGCTGCCGCTACGCCGAGACCTACCGCGCCATGGGCGTCGAGGAGATCGGCGACATCCTGTCCTGCAACCGCGACGGCGAGTTCATGTGCGGCTACCGGCCGGACGCCAGCTTCACCCGCACCCGAACCATCATGCAGGGCGCCAGCCACTGCGACTTCCGCTACAGCCTGCCCGCGGAGCCGTCCACGCAGGCGCCCGATCGGCCACTCCCGCGGACGTCCGACTGAACCCGGCCGCCGCCTTCGGCTGCACCGCCGGCGTGCGCGACGAGCGGCGCCAGCCCGCGGAGCAAGCCGGGCCGGCCGGAAACGGGACGGATCAGTTGGAGGCGGGGTAGAGCGGCAGCAGGCTCTGCTGGCGGCGCTGGTAGCGCACCAGCTCCCAGGCGGTCAGCGGCTTGGCGCCACGTGCCCGGTTGGCGTCGGCCACCTCGAACATCAGCGCCTGCTGGTGGAACAGGGTGGCGTAGGCGTCGGCCAGTCGGAAGTCGGGGTCCCACATGTGGATGGCCTCGGCCCCGGCGCCGTTCACCTCGATGATGCGGAAGCCCTCGCCCAGCGCCAGCCGCTCGACCGACTCGAACCGCACGTCGAAACGGCCGAAGTGGAAGCCGGGCATGGCGTCGGCGATCTCGTCGAAGCGGGCGGTCAGGGTGGCGGTGACGTGGGGGCAGGCGTCCTTGTAGAGACCGCCGACCCGGCTGCTGCCGACCAGCGACAGACGCACCGTCTCGCCGGCCGCCGGCACCTGGTCGAGCCGCCCGGCGAGGGCCGCATGGTGCAGGTCGGCCTTCCAGGAGGCGCGCGGGTCGGCGGCGATCAGGTCGCGCAGGCTCGACCGCCCGTCGCCCACCACATGCGGGTAGTAGCGGAAGGTCATCGAGAAGATGCGCCCGTGCCGCTCGCCCGGCTTGCGGACATAGAAGATCCCGGCTTCGCCGGCGTGGGGCACATGCTCCTGCAGGATCACCCGCGCCTCGGCCGGGAAGTCGCGCAGGTAGGACAGCAGGTCCGCGGCGTCGCGCACCAGCCGCACGCCGATGCCGCGCCAGCCGATGTCGGGCTTGGCCACCAGCGGGAAGGACAGGCCGGCCCCCTCCGCCAGCGCTGCCAGACGCTCCGCCGTCAGGGACGGGCGGTTGGCCAGCGCCATCGAGCGCGCCGCCCACTGCCGCGCCTGCGGCCCGATGAGATCCATGCAGGCGATCTTCGACTCGCCGAGGAGGCCGCCCGCCTCGATCGAAGGGTTGGCGGCGGTCGGCAGGCTGAGGCTGCGGTAGCGCAGGCCCAGCGCCGCCCATTGCACCACCAGCGGAATGTAGAACAGCAGCGGCGGGATGCGCTCGGCCCAGCCGATGGTGGGAGCGCCGGCCGGAACCACCGGCAGGCCGGGCAGGGCGATGGGCCGCGGCGTCGGGTTGCGGCGCAGCGCCTCGCGCAGGGAGTCCGGCAGGTGCGGCCCGGCGACGGCGGCGACCCGTGCCGCCAGGGCCTTCAGCAGCGACCGCGCCCGCCGGGTGCGCGACAGCATCAGCGCCGCCGCCGCCGCGATCCCGATCACCTGCACCTGGACCGCCGCCGATTCCAGCGACGAGGTCATCAGCGTCAGCAGCAGCCCGACATGCAGCCCGGCGGTCACCAGGGTGATGGCGGTGAAGCGCAGGAAGGGCACCCGCATCGCCCCGCAGGCGAAGTAGGTCGGGAACAGGACACCGGGAACAATCCGGCAAGTCACCAGTGTCGGCAGCAAGTTGTTCTGAAGAGCCGTACGGCAGCGCTCAAGAAGCGGCCCTTCGGTCCGCCGCCTTATCCAGGAAATCCGCAATGACAGCATTCCCAGGACATAAATGAAAACGTCGCCGGCAATAATTCCACCAAGCAGCGCCAGAGCCGTCACACCGATGCTGACCGTACCGACGCTGACCAGGCTGGCACCCGCCGCAATCGCGACGTCTTCGTGCAGCAGCGTCAAAATGGCGAGGCCAAACAACAGGGGAAAACCGGCGAACGCGGTTATTGGTTGCAATGCAGCAAACACGGGCGGTCTGTCCGTTGGTGTAGGTGACGGCACTGGGCCACAGGCAAAATTGCATAGGAAATGGTAACCTTCACGTTAAAACTTTTGTGGAACCGAAAGATTTCCGGACAGTTTGGACCACCCCATATCGTTTCCATATGGGTCTGATCTAAAATATGTGTTTGCAGCTATGGCGGCGGCGCGGCACAGTGCGCTTCAATCGGTGGACCGGCACAGGAAGCCCCGCGGCCCGCGCGCCCGGAACGGCCCCCGGCCACCAGACCCGACCAGGAGACGCACCCGTGAAGAGCATGCAGTGGGACGACCCCTTCCTCCTTGAAGACCAGTTGACCGAGGACGAGAAGCTGGTGCGCGACAGCGCCCGTGCCTACTGCCAGGACCGGCTCCAGCCCCGCGTGATCTCGGCCTTCCGCGAGGAGCGCTTCGACCGCGAGATCATGAACGAGATGGGCGAGCTGGGCCTGCTGGGCCCGACCATCCCGGAGGAGTATGGCGGACCGGGCGTCAGCCACGTCGCCTACGGCCTGGTCGCCCGCGAGGTGGAGCGGGTGGACAGCGGCTACCGCTCGGCGATGTCGGTGCAGTCCTCGCTGGTGATGCACCCGATCTACTCCTACGGCAGCGAGGAGCAGAAGAAGCGGTGGCTGCCGCGGCTGGCGACCGGTGAGCTGATCGGCTGCTTCGGCCTGACCGAGCCCGACCACGGCTCCGACCCCAACGGCATGAAGACCCGCGCCACCAAGGTCGACGGCGGCTACCTGCTGTCGGGCTCCAAGATGTGGATCACCAACTCCCCCATCGCCGACCTGGCGGTGGTCTGGGCGAAGTCGGAGGCCCACGGCAACAAGATCAAGGGCTTCGTGGTGGAGCGCGGGACCAAGGGCTTCACCACCCCGAAGATCGAGGGCAAGCTGTCGCTGCGGTCGTCGATCACCGGCGAGATCGTGCTGGACGAAGCCTTCGTGCCCGAGGAGAACCTGCTGCCGGAAGCGTCGGGTCTCGGCGGCCCCTTCGGCTGCCTGAACAAGGCGCGCTACGGCATCGCCTGGGGCGTGATGGGATCGGCCGAGTTCTGCTGGCACGCCGCCCGCCAGTACACGCTGGACCGCAAGCAGTTCGGCCGTCCGCTGGCCCAGACCCAGCTCGTCCAGAAGAAGCTGGCCGACATGATGACGGAGATCACGCTGGGCCTGCAGGCCGCCCTGCGGGTCGGCCGCATGATGGACGAGGGGAGCTGGTCGCCGGAGGCCGTCTCGCTGATCAAGCGCAACAACTGCGGCAAGGCGCTCGACATCGCCCGCGTCGCCCGCGACATGCACGGCGGCAACGGCATCTCCGAGGAATTCCAGGTCATCCGCCACATGGTGAACCTGGAGACGGTGAACACCTACGAGGGCACCCACGATGTCCACGCCCTGATCCTGGGGCGGGCGCAGACCGGCCTGCAGGCGTTCTCGTAAAGCCCGGCCTGCGGAAGTCCATCCCCTTTCCCGCCTCCCGTGCCCGCGCATGCGTGCCGGCGGCCCCGGACGGATCGCAAATCCGCCCGGGGCCGGGGAGAAGGAGGGAGCCGCCGTGGCGCGACGGACGGGTGGGAGGATCCTGGAATCGGTGTGGTTGCGGATTCCCAGGACCAGGCCCGTCCCCCACCGACGCCGGCGCCCTCCGTTCCGAGGCGGGATTTTTCCATTTCACTTTTCATTTCCGTGGTGGACCGCCATCCCGGTGCCTCCGGGTGCCCGGTTGGAATTGGATTGAACCCGGAATTGGGATGATTGTCGCCTCTCCAGATAGACAATACACCCCGATTGCCGCCGTGGGAGCCGGTCCAGGCTGAGGTATCCTTCCACATTCGGCACGCGCCGAGTTGGGGGGACTTTCCATGGCAACCTGGACTCCTGATCCCAGTTTCTATCCGTCGCCACGCATGGCGATGCAGGCTCCGCCGGAACGGCTGGCCTATGTGGCGATGCTCAATGTCGGCACCGGGCCGGATGCGCTGGGGGTGGTCGACGTCGATCCCTCCTCGGCCGACTACGGCCGGCTCCTGCGCCGGGTCGACATGCCCAACGCCGGCGACGAGCTGCATCACTTCGGCTGGAACGCCTGCAGCTCCGCCCTCTGTCCCTACGCCCCGCACCCGCATGTCGAACGGCGCTACCTGATCGTGCCCGGCCTGCGGTCGTCGCGCATCCACATCCTGGACACCAGACCGGACCCGGCCAATCCCAGGATCGTCAAGGTCATCGAGCCGGACGACCTCGCGGCGCGCGCCGGCTACTCGCGGCCGCACACGCTGCATTGCGGCCCCGAAGGCATCTATGTCAGCGCGCTCGGCAACGGGAAGGGCGATGGCGGCGGGCCGGGCGGCGTCTTCCTGATGGACCACGAGACGTTCGAGGTGCTCGGCCAGTGGGAGATCGACCGCGGACCGCAGGTCCTGGCCTATGACGTGTGGTGGCATCTCGGCCAGGACACGCTGATCACCAGCGAATGGGGAACGCCCGACATGATCGAGGACGGGCTGAACCCGGACCTGCTGCTCGGCGCGAAATACGGCCATCAGGTCCATTTCTGGGATCTGCGGAGCCGCCGGCACCGGCAGACCATCGACCTCGGCGCGGAATACCAGCTCGCACTGGAACTGCGGCCGGCCCACGATCCGACCAGGGCGCACGGCTTCATGAACGCCGTGGTCAACCTGACGGACCTGTCCTCGTCGATCTGGCTTTGGTATCGCGAGGCTGGCGGGAGCGGGGCCGGGCAATGGGCGATGCGGAAGGTGATCGACATCCCGGCCGAGCCGGCCGACCCGGACCTGCTGCCGCCGATGCTCAAGGGCTTCAAGGCGGTGCCGCCGCTCGTCACCGACATCGACCTGTCGCTGGACGACCGCTGGCTCTACGTGTCGTGCTGGGGAACCGGGGAGATGCGGCGGTACGACGTGTCCGATCCCTTCCACCCCCGGCTGACCGCATCGGTGCGGCTCGGCGGGATCGTCGGCCGTGACCGCCATCCCGCCGACGGCGCCGCCCTCAACGGCGGCCCGCAGATGGTCGAGGTCAGCCGCGACGGAAAGCGGGTCTATTTCACCAACTCGCTCTACCGGAGCTGGGACGACCAGTTCTACCCGGACGGCATCAAGAGCTGGATGGTCAAGCTCGATGCCGGACCGGATGGCGGCCTGGCCATCGACGAGCGGTTCTTCCTGCGCTTCGACGACGGGTTCCGCGGCCACCAGATCCGCCTGGAGGGGGGCGACGCCTCTTCGGATTCCTACTGCTACCCCTGACCGCCATCCGGGGACGCCTCTCCATGGATGACCCTTGGCAATGGCTGGCGCTGGCCGGGCTCGGCGCCTTCCATGGAGTGAACCCGGCGATGGGATGGCTCTTCGCCGTGGCTCTCGGCCTGCAGGAGGGGCGGCGGGGCGCCGTCATCAGGGCTCTGCCCCCCATCGCGCTCGGCCATGCCCTTTCGGTGCTGGTCGTGGTGGCGGGCTTCGCCATCCTCCAGTTCGTCGTCACGACGGCCCCGCTGAAGCTGGTCACGCCCGCCCTCCTGATCGGCTTCGGCCTTTACAGGCTGGTGCGTGGATACCGCCACCGGCTGCGGGTCGGCATGCGCACCGGCTTTGCCGGGCTGACGCTCTGGTCCTTCCTGATGGCCTCGGCCCACGGGGCCGGGCTGATGATCCTGCCCCTGCTGCTGGGCATGCTGGCGCCGGCGCAGGTGATGGCCCTGTCGCTGTGCGGACCGGGAGCGGGGATGACAGGCCCGGTCGCGGCACTGGGATCGGCGGCGGCCGGGCTGGCGGTGGTCCTCGTGCATATGGCGGCGATGATGGCGGTGATCGCCGCCATCGGGCTGGCGGTGTTCGAAACCGTCGGGCTCGGCATCCTGCGCCGCGGCTGGGTGAATTTCGACCTGCTGTGGGCGGGTGCCCTGATCGGCACCGGAGCGGGATTTTTGCTGCTGGGGTGAGCCCCGCCGTCAGGGAACCTACGCCGCCTTCACATCCCCCGTCGCCTGCCGCCGCACCTCGCCGAGGAAGCGGTCCACCTCGGCCGCCAGCGCGCGGGTCTGGCCGGACAGGCCGCGGGCGGCATCCTGCACGCCGGACGCGGTGGCGCCGGCGCTCTCGGCGGTGTGGGCCAGGGTGGCGATGGTCGCCGACACGCCCTGGGTCCCCTGCGCCGCCATCTCCACCGCCCGCGCGATCTCGCGGGTGGCGGCGTTCTGCTCCTGCACCGAGTGGGTGATGGTGCCGGAGATGCCGTCGATCTCGGTGATGGTGCTGCCGATGGCGCCGATGGCCGAGGCCGCCTCGCGGGTGACGGACTGCATGGCGGCGACCTGGGAGGCGATCTCGTCGGTCGCCTTGGCCGTCTGGTCGGCCAGCCCCTTCACCTCGGTCGCCACCACGGCGAAGCCCTTGCCGGCCTCGCCGGCGCGCGCCGCCTCGATGGTCGCGTTCAGCGCCAGGAGGTTGGTCTGCTTGGCGATGGCGTGGATCAGCCCCACCACCTGGCCGATGCGCTCGGCGTTGGCGATCAGCCCCTGGACGGTGGCGTTGGTGCGGTCGGTGTGCGACACCGCCTCGCCGGCGATGCGGGCGGAGTGGGCGACCTGGTCGGAGATGCCGCCGATCGAGCCGGCGAGTTCGGTCGCCGCCGCCGCCGCGGAGCGGACGTTGGCCTGGATGTCGTCGGATTCGCGGGCGACGCTGCGGGTCTGGCTCGACGCCTCGCCCACCACCGCGGCCATGCGGTCGGCGCTGTCGGCCATGCCGGAGGCGGACGCGGCGATCCCGTCCACCATCTGCATCACCGTGCGCTGGAACCGGTCGGCGAGTTCGAGCAGGGCAACCCGCTTGGCCTGCTCGGCCTTGGCGTCGGCCTCCGCCTGGGCGGCGTGCATCCGCTCGATGGCGCGGGCGTTGTCGCGGAAGACGGTGACCGAACCGGCCATGTCGCCGATCTCGTCCCGCCGCCCGCTGCCGGGAACCTCGACCGCGGTGTCGCCGCCGGCCAGCCGGGCCATCGCGCCGGACATGGCGCGCAGCGGCCGCACGACGATCCGTCCCAGCATGGCGTTCAGCATCACGATCTGCACGAGCAGCGCGACCAGGCAGATGGCGATCTGGTTGCGCATCTGCGCGGCTATGGCGTCGATCTGCTGCTCCAGGCTCCAGGCGACCTGAAGCGCGCCGACCAGCCGGTTGCTCTTGCCGGTCACCACCGGCACCGTCACCACGATATGCCCCTTGGCCGACCGGGTCTGCGCCCCCTTGCCGGCCAGCACCGCCTCGATCAGGTCGGCGTCGGCGCCGAGGTCGTACTTGGCGAAGCGCGGGTTGGCGAAATCCGCCAGCCGGTCGGACGCGCTCACCGCCCGCAGCGAGGTGAGCTGCACCTCCGCGCTGTCGGCCAGCGGCATGTATTCCGTCTCGATGGAGGCGCCGTCGCCGGCCACGAAGCTGGTGCGGGTGGCGTTCGCCAGCATGTCGGTCTTGACGCGTGCGTCGTGGGTGGCCAGGCGCACCGCGTCGTCGTACTGCATCTTGGCCTGGAGCCCCATGATGGCGATGAAGCCACCGACGATGGCCGCGACGAAGGCAGCCGTCACCTTGCGCCCGATGCTCCAGAACCGACGCGGCCGGGAAACGGCCGTCTTGCCCGCTGCCATGCTCATGCCTTCTCCTTGGCGGATGCCGTTACGGACGCGCCGGCGGGCCGGCGCGATGCGCCCGCCACGGCACGCCCCCGCGCCGCCGGCCAAGCCGGCGTTCGTGGTGCCTGTTCTTCAAATTTCGATAATTTCCATAGTATGTCAGAGCACGATGCATCCCACCAGATGGTTTTTCTCTGACTTTCGGAAGAATTCCATGGAAAACCTCTCGACCTAAGACATCGTGTGGTTAAAAAATAAAAAGGGCGCCGACTTCCCTTCAGGGAAGCGGCGCCCGAGCACGTCGTGGGCATAGGCTCCGACGGATGAATTATTTCGGCTATACATCATTCGGCAGGCCAGCTCTTTCCCGATCCTATGTCGGGGAGTCAGCCTGCCAAACCGGTTTCAGCCGCGGGCCGGCTGGCGCTCCCTCCAGGCGAAGGGACCTGCGCGCTCGTAGAGCCACGGGTACTGGTTGACCATGCGGCGGGCGATGGCGATGCGGTGGGCGGTCAGGGT
>NZ_JAGINO010000021.1 GCF_017876115.1 Azospirillum picis | reverse complement strand
AGCCCCAGCAGGTCCTCGACCGCGACACCGGACATGGCGACCTCCCAAAGCCTGTTCAACAGGCGGGAGGACGCTCTATCGCAACTGTAATGCTAAGTAGCAGACGGATCCATCTTGATTGTTATCGAACAACCATCCGATGTCATATGACAACGGGAACGGGGCGCCGTGAGGCAGCAGTGCTCCGCGAGGGCGGGCGCATCCGGTCCTGAAATCCTTGAAGGCACCAGGGGGAAGGCCGCGCCGACGCGGCCTTTCCCCGAGACACCCTGTCAGGCCACCCCTCTCAGGCCACCCGGCCTTCGCGGAAGGCTTCGACGGTCCGCATCACGCCCCGCAGCTCGGCCAGGCCCTTCAGGCGGCCGACGAAGGAGTAGCCGGGGTTCATCGTCTGGCCGATGTCGTCGCCCAGCAGGTGGCCGTGGTCGGGCCGCATCGGGATCTGGGCGTCGGCGCGGCCGGCCGCCTTGCGGCGCCCCTCCTCGGCGATCATCGCGGCGGTCACCCCGATCAGGTCGGTGTCGCCGCCGAGATGGTCGGCCTCGTAGAAGGACCCGTCGGGCTCGTGCGTGGTGTTGCGCAGGTGGACGAAATGGATGCGCGGCGCGAATTCCTTGGCCATCGCCACCAGGTCGTTCTTCGGGTTGGACCCGAAGGAGCCGGTGCACAGCGTCAGCCCGCAGGCTTCCTGCGGCACCGCCTCGAACAGCGCCCGCACGTCCTCGGCGGTCGACATCACGCGCGGCAGGCCGAAGATGGGGAAGGACGGGTCGTCGGGGTGGATGCACAGCCGCACCCCCTCTTCCTCCGCCACCGGCGTGATCTCGCGCAGGAAGGCGATCAGGTTGGCGCGCAGGTCCTCGACGCCGATCTCCTGGTACAGCTCCAGCATGCCGCGGAAGCTGTCGCGGTCGTAGGCGAAGTCGCGGGCCGGCAGCCAGTCGATCAGGTTGCGCTCAAGCTCGGCGACCTGCTCCTCGGTCATCGCCGCGAAGCGCGCCTCGGCGGCGGCGACATGGGCGGGGTCGTAGCTGGCCGCCGCGTTGCGGCGCTTCAGCACGAACAGGTCGTAGGCCGCGAAGTCGACGCTGTCGTAGCGCAGCGCATAGCCGCCGTTCGGCAGCCGGTGCATCAGGTTGGTCCGGCTCCAGTCGGTGATGACCATGAAGTTGTAGCAGATCACCGGGATGCCGGCGCGGGCGACGTTGCGGATCGACTGCTTGTAATTGTCGATCTTGGCCTGGAAGTTGCCGGTGCGGGTCTTGATCTCCTCGCCGACGCCGATGCTCTCGACCACCGCCCAGGTCAGGCCGGCGGCCTCGATCATGGCGCGGCGCTTCATGATCTCCTCGGTGGTCCAGACGCTGCCCTGGTTCATGTGGTGCAGCGCGGTCACGATGCCGGTCGCGCCGGCCTGACGCGCCTTTTCCAGGGTGACGGGATCGTCGGGGCCGAACCAGCGCCAGGTCTCTTGCATGATCTTGTCCTTTTCTGAAGGCCCCGGGGGCCGCGGCTTGGCGCGGCGGCTCTGCCCGGTGCCGAGTGGGGTGCGGATTTGGGGTGGCGTTACGGGGTGCCGAGGAGCGCCGACAGGGTCGCGGCGACGCCGACGGTCATCAGGCTGTCGAGCCGCTCGACGACGGCGGCACGGAAGGCCGGCTCGGCGACCAGTTCGGGCGCGAAGATGTCCTCGACGGCGAACAGTGCCGCGGCCAGGGCGGCGGCATCCTGGCGGTTCGCCCGGGCGATCCCGGTCAGCGCCGCGGCCATCGGGTCGGCGACGGCGTAGGCGGTTCCCTTTTCGTCGACCTCCAGCAGGAAGCGCATCCAGGCGGCGACCGCCAGCGGGATCACCGCCGGGGCCTTGCCGGCGGCGAACAGCTCGCGCGCCGGCTCCAAGAGGCGCGGCGGCAGCTTCTGCGAACCGTCGGACGAGATCTGGATGGTGCGGTGGCGGATGCCGGGGTTGCGGAAGCGCGCTTCCAGCGCCGCGGTGTAGGCCGGGATGTCGGTGCCGGGCACCGGCGGCAGGGTGGGGATCAGGTCCTCGGCCCACAGCCGGCGCACCACGGCGGGAAGCTGCGGGTCGGCCATCGCGTCGGCGATGGTCTCGATGCCGGCGATCACCGACAGGTAGGCGAGCAGCGAATGGGCGCCGTTCAGGCAGCGCAGCTTCATCAGCTCGAAGGGATGGACGTCCTCGACCAGGATGGCGCCTGCCTTCTCCCAGGCCGGACGGCCGAGCGGGAAGCGGTCCTCGATGACCCACTGCTTGAAGGGCTCGCTTACCACCGGCCAGGCGTCCCGGCAGCCCAGCGCCGCCTCGACCGTCGCGCGGTCGGCGTCCTGCGTGGCGGGGGTGATGCGGTCGACCATGGTGCAGGGGAAGGAAACCTGCGCGGCGATGTAGGCGGCGAGATCGGGATCGCGCAGCTCGGCATAGCGGACGACGATCCCGCGCACCTTGATGCCGTTCTGGGCGAGGTTGTCGCAGACCAGCACGGTGAAGGGCGGCACCCCGGCGGCGCGGCGGCGGCGGATCGCCTCGGCCAGCAGGCCCGGCACGCTGCGCGGTGCTTCCGGCGCGTCCAGGTCGGCGCGGATCAGCGGGTGCGCCTCGTCCAGCGCGCCGGTGGCGGCGTCCTGGCAATAGCCCTTCTCGGTCACCGTCAGGGTGACGATGCGGGTGGCCGGCGCCGCCATCAGCGCCAGCACCTCGTCGAGCTGGTCGGCGGTGACCAGGGCGTCGAGGAAGGAGCCGACGACGCGCAGGCTGTCGCGGCCCTCCTCGCGGACCAGCAGGGTATAGAGGCAATCCTGCGGCTTCAGCGCGTCGCGGATCGCCGGCGACAGCGGGTCGACCCCGACGATGCCCCACTGCGTGTCGCCGGCGGCCAGCACGTCGTCGGTGTAGGTGGCGAGATGGGCGCGGCAGAAGGCGCCGAGGCCGATATGGACGATCCCCGGGGTGACCGCGGCGCGGTCGTAGGCGGGGCGCCCGATGGTGGCGGGCAGGCTGTCGAGGCTGCCGCTGGAAAGACGGGTTCCGGAAGGATGGGTCGTCGGCTGGACGGTAATCGCGTCGGGCATGATGGGCTCCGGTTCGCGGCGGTCGCTGCGGTCTCTCCGCCTTGCGGGGGAGGCCGGTGCTCCGTCATTGGAAAAATCGGTTGGCGGGAAAACGGTTGGTGGGACGTTGGGTCGAACGGGGCTCCGGGGCGGGTGCCCCGGAGCCCTGGGGCGGTGGAGAGAAGGTGTCCGGGCCTCGGCTCAGACCTCGATGCCCGCCGGGGTCATGCCCGACCCGGTCTTCGGCAGGATGAAGTGCATGATCGCCAGGCCGACGAGGTAGAGGACCGAGGCGATGCCGAACAGCACCTGGTAGTTGCCGTTGGTCGCATCCAGCAGGCGGCCGACGCCCATCGAGACGAACATGCCGACGAAGTAGGCGCAGAAGCCGCCGATGCCGACCACCGAGCCCACCGCGTTGCGCGGCATGGTGTCGGAGACGATGGTGTAGACGTTGGCCGAATAGCCCTGGTGGGCGGAGGCGGCGATGCCGATCAGCAGCACGGCGATCCACATGCTGGAGACGGTGGAGGCGAAGAACACCGGAAGGACGCACAGGCCGCAGACCAGGAAGGTCAGCTTGCGGGCCCGCAGGGGCTTCACGCCGCGCTTGATCAGGTGCGAGGAGAACCAGCCGCCGCCGACGCTGCCGAAGTCGGCCATGGTGTAGATGATGATCAGCGGCAGCATCGCCCCGAACAGGTTGACGCCATACTGCTTGTTCAGGAAGCCCGGGACCCAGTTCAGGTAGAACCACCACACCGGGGCCGAGAAGCAGGTGCCGACGATGTTCGCCCAGGTGCCGCGGTAGCTCAGCAGCTTGATCCAGGGGATGTTTTCCTGCGGCAGCACCGGGTCGCTGCGGATGTAGGCCAGCTCCTCGGCCGTCAGCTTCGGATGCTCTTCCGGCTTGCGGTAGATCAGCAGCCAGGCGATGACCCAGAAGAAGCCGATGCCGCCGGTGACCAGGAAGGCGGCCTGCCAGCCATAGGCGACCAGCAGGATCGGCACCAGGATCGGTGCCACGACGGCGCCGACGTTGGATCCCGCATTGAAGATGCCGGTGGCGAGCGCCCGTTCCTTGGCCGGGAACCACTCCGACACCGCCTTGATCGAGGCCGGGAAGTTGCCGCCCTCGGTCAGGCCCAGGCCGGCGCGGGCGATCTTGAAGCCGAAGACGCTGCCCATGAAGGCGTGGACGCAGGCGAAGAAGCTCCAGCCGGCGACCGCCGCCGGCAGGCCGATGCGGATGCCGACCTTGTCCATCAACCGGCCGCAGCCTATGTAGCCGAAGGCGTAGGCCAGCGAGAAGGCGGCGACGATGTCGCCGAAGTCGGACTCGGTCCAGCCCATGTCGCCCATCAGCGTGGACTTCAGCAGGCCCAGGACCTGCCGGTCCATGTAGTTGATGGTGGTCGAGAAGAAGAGCAGGCCGCAGATGGTCCAGCGGTAGCGGCCGATGGCCTTGCTCACCGTGACAGCCGCTTTGCCGATGCCGCCGGTCTTTGCCGGTTCCGCCGATGCGGCCCCGGGGGCCGCGTCGGCAATGATTTGATCGCTCATGATTGGCGCCTCCAGCCAGGGCGCGTGTCACCGCCGCCGGTCATCGCGCCGGCATGTGCGCCCGCGCGGGTCCTTGCATCGATGAATGGCCGTCCCCCTGCCGATCGACGGGATCCGGGTCTTCGGATCCCCTGCATCGGCCGGCGGCGGTCACGCGCGTCAGCATTGTCTCCTGGAGCAGTCCGGCCATCGTCGGGAAGCGGCGCGTCCAAGGGCACCGTTCGTGGCGTTGCATACTACCATTCCAGTTGCTGGTATGGTAGTCGCGCTTCCGCCCGGCGGTCAACGGTGCCGGATGCGGCATTTCGTCAGCGCCGGATCCGGGTGTCGGCGCCGGGTGGTTCGCGGGAAAGGAGCCCGCGCGGACGGGGGGTGGGGCGGTGCGGGGGAGGGGGCGGCCGGTGCGGTCAGGACCTGTCGGCCAGGAAACTCAGCCCGGCCAGCGCCGCCAGCAGCCCGACGACGAGGTAGCCGACGGAAAGGGTGCTGACCGCGGCGATGGCGACCAGCAGGATCGGCCCGGCGATCAGGCCGGCGAAGCCGCCGACCATCACCGCCCCCGTCGCCTCGCCGATGCGCCCGGCCGGGGCCAGCCGCGCCACCTCGGCCAGGAAGACGCCGTTCCAGCCGCTGGCGGTCAACCCGAACAGGAAGGTGACCAGCCCCAGCGCCGGAAGGGGCAGGGTGGCGCCGGCCAGTGCCAGCAGGGTCGAGGCGGCGGCCATGCCGAGCCCGAGCAGCCCGACCAGCAGGCGCGGCGCCATCCAGCGCGTGGCGACCATCCCCCAGCCGAGCCGCCCGACCAGCCCGCCCGCCTGCCCGGCGGCCAGCGCCAGTCCGGCGGCGACATGCTCCAGCCCCAGCTCCGCCACCGCGAAGACGACGAAGAAGCCGTTGAGCGTGAGCTGGCTCGCCGAATAGGGGAAGGCGGCCAGGGCCATCCGCCGCAGGGTCCGGTCGCCGCGCAACAGCCGGCAGGCCGCCAGCAGCCCGAAGCGGGGTCCGGCCGACCGCGTCAGCGGGTCGTAGACCGGGCGCATCCGGTCGAACAGCAGCGCGCCGGCCAGCGCCAGCACGGCGATGGCGGCATAGCCGGCCCGTGGGTCGAGCGCCGTCGCCAGCACCGGCAGCGCCAGCGATCCCGCCATGGCGCCGAGCTGGTTGCCGGTCTGGCGGATCGAGAAGACCATCGGCCGTTGGGCGGCGCTGGCCAGCCGGCCGAGGATGGCGGCGCTGGCCGGGGTCTCGGGGCCGCAGGCCAGCCCGATGACGATGCCCGCCGCCAGCAGCGCCGCCGGCCCGTTCCCGGCGAGCGCGCACAGCATCGACACCGCCACCGCCAGCGCGCAGAAGCTGGCGACGCGGAAGGCGCCCAGCCGTCCGGCCAGCACGCCGCCGGCCAGCGAGGCGGCCATGCCGACGGCGAAGCCGGCGGTGGTGAACAGCCCGAGGCCGGCCGCGTCGATCCCCAGGCGCGGCGCCAGCACCCCGGGCGCGAACAGCCCGAGCGCCACCAGCGCCTGCAGGAGCGTCATGCCGGCCAGCGCCGGCCGCAGCGGCGGCAGGGTTGCCAGCGGACCCGGCATCGCCTCGGCTACCATCGCCCGCCTCCGGGGTGGGGCGCGGCGAAAAGCCGGCCGGCCCGTGGGGGCCGCCCTTCCGAACACTGACCGCTGATGACCGCCATATGCATCCGCCCCGCAAGTTCCCGGCCGGCAAGGTCCCGGTCGGCAATCTCCCGACCGTTCAGCCTCTCTATTTTTGAGTGTACGAACGGTCCCGGGTCAACCACCTGCGCGGCATGCCCCGCATTCCGTCGGCGGCTGCGGCAGGACGGCATCTATGGGGCGGCATTGGAATGTGATCGCTTCAAGCGGCGCCGGGCGCACCCGCGGGGGCTGGACGGGCTCAACGGGCCATCGGCGAAAAGTCGCTCTGCACCATCGCCACGAGCCGGCGCTCGACCCGGATCAGGTACTCGCGCGTCTCCAGGTCGTGGCAGTCGCGGCTGTGGAGGCGGACGGTATGGACGGCCTTGACGATGGCGGGGGGATCGGTGAACGCGGTGGCCATGATCGTCTCTATCAAGTGACGATGGGAAGCCTACACCGTCCGCGTCGCCGGGTGCACTTCGAAGATGTGGGTGACAGGGATTTCACATTTCCCGGTCGGCCGGCGCGGGGGTCGTTCTCGCCACGGCCGACGTGCAGCCACTGCACGCGCTGCGCCGGTGGATGGGCATCATCCGGTTTGCCGGCCGGGCGAGATGCTCTGAAGATGGCCGGGCAGCCGGCGGATCGCCACCGTGAAGAAGCGCAATCGATCGGGGCGTGAGACGTACCGCCGTGGCGTCGCGTCCGGGAGGAGGTAATCGGGATGCCGATGCCGCCCGGACCGATCGGGAGCGTAGCCTGTGATTACACGGCGGTCATGTATCCCGCATCTGGCGGCGGCTGCGATCCCCCGCGCCTCACGCCAGCGGCAGGTCGCTGCCGCCGTTCACGATGTCGACGGTGCCGGAGATCAGGTTCTCGGCATAGAGCGCCTCCAGATCGATGCCGCCGGCCGGGCGGGCCGGGCGGATGGCCTGGATCCAGGCGGCGATGGCCTGCTCCTGGCGCCGGCGGATCGCCTCCGCCTCCTCCACCGCGACGGCGCGGAAGGACAGCGCGTCGCCTGGGCGCAGCCGGCCGGCGCGCGGCAGGTCGGCCGAGATCACCGTGGCGATCTTGGCGTAGCCGCCGGCGGTCTGGTGGTCGTTCAGCAGCAGGATCGGCTGCCCGCTGCCCGGCACCTGGACCGAGCCGGTGACCAGCCCGTCCGACGGGATGTCGGCGGTGCCGCGATGCTCCAGCGCCGGGCCTTCCAGCCGCAGGCCCATGCGGTCGGCCTCCTTGCCGACGCGGTAGGGTGCCGACAGGAAGGTCGCCACCGCCGCCTCGGTGAAGCGGTCCTCCTGCGGCCCGAGGACAACGCGCAGCGGTCCGGTCCCGTAATCCGGCGGCTGCGGCAGCTCGACGTCCGGGCCGGCGGGGGCCTCGCCGCGACCGAGCGGCAGGCGGTCGCCGTCGGCGAGCGGCCGGCCGCCCAGCGGGCCGACGCCGGCGCGCACATAGGTGGACAGGCTGCCCAGCACCGGCTCCAGCGCGAAGCCGCCGGCCACCGCCAGGCAGGCGACGGCGGCGCCCTCGACCGCCCCCAGCCGCAGCAGGTCGCCGCGCCGCAGCGTGTGGCTGCGGTGCGGCGCCAGCACCTCCGGCGCCTGCCCCGGCCGTTCCAGCGTCATCGCCAGCGGGCCGGCGGCGGCGACGCGGACGGAGCCGGCGTCCACCCGCAGCACCGGGCCGAGCAGCGCGATCTCCAGCCCCGCGGTGCCGGGCGGGTTGCCGGCCAGCGCGTTGGCGAGCCGAAGGGCCAGCGGGTCGAGCGCGCCGGCCACCGGCATGCCCAGCTCCTGGTAGCCGAAGCGCCCCAGATCCTGGATGGTGGCGAACAGGCCCGGCCGGACCACCGTCAGGCAGGGCCGGGCATCGGCATTGGCGGCGGCGGCATCGGCATCAGCGGCGACGGTCATGGCGCCGCCCTCAGCCCGGCGGGGTCGAAGCGGCCTTCGGCCACCTCCCCGGCGATGCGGTCGAAGGCGGCGCGATCCACCGCCTCGAAGCGCACGCGGTCGCCGGCGGCCAGCAGCACCGGCTCGGGCCGGCCGCCGTCGTAGAGCGGCACCGGGCAGCGGCCGATCAGGTGCCAGCCGCCGGGGCTTTCCCAGGGATAGACGGTGGTCAGCCGCCCGGCGATGGCGACCGAGCCGGCGGGCACCCGCAGCCGCGGCTCGCGCCGCCGCGGCCGTTCCAGTTCGGCCGGCAGGTCGCCCATGTAGCCGAAGCCGGGCATGAAGCCCAGCATGTAGACGAAATACTCCGGCGCGCCGTGCAGCGCCGCCAGCCGCTCCGCCGCCAGCCCCAGCGCCCCGGCCAGCCCGGCCAGGTCGGGGCCGAGCTCCGGGTCGTAGCAGACCGGCAGCCGCCACGACCGGCCCGCCGCCGGAACGGCGGTGCTGCCGGCCAGCGCCGCCTCCACCGCCGCCTGCACCTCGCGCCGGCCGGTGGCGACGGGATCGTAGACCACCAGCAGCGAGCGGAAGGTGGGGACCGTCTCCACCAGCCCCGGCGGCGGGTCGGCCTTCAGCCGGGCATGCAGGGCCATGACGCGGGCGTTGGTCGCCCGGTCGATGGCCTCGCCGAACTCGACGTTGAAGGCGGTGTCGCCGGCGCTGGTGAAGCGGACGTCCACGGCCGGCCCCCTCACCCGATCATCAGCGAGGGAAGCCACGACACCATGCCGGGGAAGAGCCAGAGCAGTCCCACCATCACCACCATCAGCAGGAAGAAGGGCAGGCTCGCCTTGCCGATGGTGAAGATGTCCTTGCCGGTCATCGATTGCAGCACGAACAGGTTGAAGCCGACCGGTGGCGTGATCTGCGCCATCTCCACCACGATGATGATGTAGATGCCGAACCACAGCAGGTCGATCCCCGCCCTCTGCACCATCGGCAGGATGACCGAGGTGGTCAGCACCACCATCGAGATGCCGTCGAGGAAGCAGCCCATCACCACGAAGAAGGCGGTCAGCGCCACCAGCAGCGCCGCGGCCGAAAGCTGCATCGAGGTGATCCATTCCGCCAGCAGGCGCGGGATGCCGGTATAGCCCATCGCCACCGTCAGGAAGGCGGCGCCGGCCAGGATGAAGCCGATCATGCAGGAGGTGTGGGCGGCCCCGAACAGGCTGTCGCGGAAGTTGGTCCAGCTCAGCGTCCCGGTCACCAGCGCCAGCACCAGCGAGCCCAGCACGCCGATGCCGGCCGCCTCGGTCGGGGTGGCGATGCCGACATAGATCGAGCCCAGCACGGCGGCGATCAGCAGCACCACCGGGATCAGCGCCCCGGTGTCGCGGATGCGGCCGGCGAAGCTCTGCGGCGGCTCGGGCGGCGGAACCCGGCCGGGGTTCAGCAGCGACCAGCCGCCGACATACAGCATGAACAGGCCGGTCAGCACGATGCCCGGGATGACGCCGGCGATGAACAGCCGGGCGATCGAGACGTCGGCGGCGACGCCGTAGACGATCATGATGATCGACGGCGGGATCAGCAGCCCCAGCGTGCCGGCCCCGGCCAGCGAGCCCAGCGTCATCATCGGGTCGTAGCCGCGGCGGTTCAGCTCGGGGATCGTCATGCGGCCGATGGTGGCGGCGGTGGCGGCGGAGGATCCCGACACCGCGGCGAAGATCGAGCAGCCGATGATGTTGACGTGCATCAGCCGGCCGGGCAGCCAGCCGGTCCAGGGCGCCAGGCCCTTGAACATGTCGGACGAGATGCGGGTGCGGAACAGGATCTCGCCCATCCAGATGAACAGCGGCAGAGCCGTCAGCGTCCAGGAGGTGCTGGCCCCCCAGATGTTGGTCGCCATCACCATGCCGACCGGCCGCGCGGTGAACAGGGCCATGGCGACGAAGCCGACGCCGGCCAGCGCCAGCGCCACCCAGATGCCGGCGCCCAGCATCAGGAACATGGTCACGACGACGACGATGGAGGCGGTTGTCTGGTCCATCGTTCAGCCCTCGCTCTGCAGGCCGGCCTGCTGGTAGGAGGCCTCGCCGCCGCGCAGCACCGCCAGCAGGTCGTCGAGCAGGGCGATCACCAGCACGGCCAGCCCCGCCGCCATCAGCGCCTGCGGCATCCACAGCGGGATCGGCAGGACCCCCTGGCTGAGGTCGCCGAAATCGTAGGAATCATAGGTCATGCGCGCCCAGTACCAGGCGAAATAGGCGCTGAGCGCGGTGGCGAAGCCCAGGCACAGCAGCTCCATGGCGCGCCGCGCGCCGCCGTGCAGCCGCTCCACCAGCACGCCGACCCGGATGTGCGCGCCGCGGCGCAGCGACGGCCCCAGCATCAGGAAGAAGGACGCGGCCATGCAGTAGCCGGCGAGCTCGTCGGCGCCCGGCACCATGCGGTCGAGCAGCCGGCTCGCCACCTGGGTCACCACCAGGAGGGCGATGGCGGCAAGCAGGACCGCGCCCAGGATCTCGGCGGCCTTGTAGAGGATGGACAGTGCGGTGCGCATGGCGCAACCACCTCCTGCGGTCGGTCGTGAAGAAAGGCGCCCGGCGGGCCGGCGGCCGGCCGTCCCCGCTGAACCTGCGGGGGGCGGCGCGCCGGTCCGCCGGGCGCGGCAGATCCGCTGTCCGGCGCGGTCCTACTTGCGGAAGGCGGCGATGATCGCCTCGCCGTCGGAGCCGGCGGCCTTCATCCACTCGTCCGTCATCGTCTTGCCGATGGCGCCGAGGCCGTCCTTCAGCTTGTCCGACGGCGGCAGCACCTTCATGCCGTTGTCCGCCATGGTCTTGTTGAGGTCGGCGGTCTTCTTCTCCCACTCGGCCCAGCCGGCGGCCTCGGCCTTGGCGGCCGCGTCCTGGACCGCCTTCTGGGTCGCGGGGTCCAGCCCCTTCCACAGCTCGGCGTTGACGAACACCATGTTGCGCGGCAGCCAGGCCTGCACGTCGTAGTAGACCTTGACGAAGTCCCAGGCCTTGGTGTCGACGCCGGTGGCGGCCGAGGTGATCATGGCGGTGACGATGCCGGTGCCGAAGGCCTGCGCCACTTCGGCCGCCTCGATCTTGACCGGGACGGCGCCGGTCAGTTCGGCGATGCGGGTGGTGGCCGGGTTGTAGGCGCGGAATTTCTGCCCCTTCAGCCCCTCCACCGACTGGATCTCGTCCTTGACGTAGAGCCCCTGCGGCGGCCACGGGATCGAATAGAGCAGCTTCAGGCGCTGGCGCTCCAGCTTCTTCTCCAGGTACGGCTTGGAGACGTCGTAGAGCTTGTGGGCCGCCGTGAAGTCGGTGGCGAGGAAGGGCACCGAATCCAGGCCGTAGAGCGGATCCTCGTTGGCCCAGGAGCTGATCAGCACCTCGCCCAACTGCGCCTGGCCCGACTGGACGGCGCGCTTGATCTCGGGATGGCGGACCAGCGAGCCGTTCGAATGGACGGTGATCTGGATCTTGCCGCCGGTGGCCGCCTTCACGTCCTCGGCGAACTGGCGCACCACGACGGTGTGCAGGTTCGTGTCCGGGTACGGGGTCGGCATGTCCCAGGTCTCGGCGACCGCCGTCGCCGGGCCGGCCGCGATGCCGATGCCGACGGCGAAAAGCGGGGCGGTGATCCGGGCGAAGAGACGGGCGCGCAGGCGTTCAGCGGTCATGGTGTCTCGCAAGCTCCCTGTTATTGGTTGGCCAGGATGATGTTTTGTTTTTCAGGCACATACAAGGCCCGATTGCACCTGTTTACATGACCGGCCGCGGGTTCTGTTCGCCGTCCGCCCTTCCGGTTTCGAGCATTGGCGCCACCCCGGCCGCTTTTGCTCTGAATCCCGACTGCAATACTCGACTTCAAGCGGTGCCGGCGGCCCCGCACCCATGGGGCGCGGCCGCCACCCGGCATGCCCTTCTTCCGATGTGGATGGATGATCAAAAAAATTGGACGCATGGTCATCTGTCTAAATCGATTTCTTGTGTATAGGGTGCGGAGCCGCCGAAGCTTTCCGCTTTGTTGGCCGGCATGCCGAGTGCGATCAAGAGTAAAAAGAACGGGCTTCCGGAAAAATGGATTTCGGTGTGAAAGTAAATCTGGCAAAATCTTCTTAAGATTGCGCTTGATTTCTGTGGATGGGACGATGGTTTGGCGGAAGGATTCGAAAAGGGAGCCGTTATGATCGTCGGCGCAATGTCGGGTGTCGCCACTTCGCGCGGGGAGATGGGGACTGGAGTTGACCGGAAGCGCCGTCTTCGCGGCGGTGCCTCGTCTTTCGCACTGGGCCTGGGCTTGTCCGTCCTGGCCATCAACGGCGCCGAGGCCGCTCTTTGCGGAACCCTCATCACCGGGCCGAACGCCACCATCTCGACGGACTGCGGTGCGCCGCTCAACGTCTCGACCCTGACCAGCCTGTCCATCACCGGCGGGGGAACCATCCGCGGGACGCAAAGCCTCGCCATCGCAAATTACGGCACCATTCTCGACATGCTGTCCAACAGCGGCACGATCAGGGCGTCTTTCGGCACCGGGCTCATGAATGCCGGCAGGATCGGGACGCTGACCAACAGTGGCTACATGGCGGCCGGGAACTCGAATGACCTTCTTCTCAGCAACGACACCAACGCCACCATCGGCACGCTGACGAACAGCGGGTGGCTCGTCGGCGGGCTGAACGGTGCGATCGACAATTACGGCAGCATCGGCGGGGTGACCAACACCGGCACCGGCACGATCGTCGGCGGCATCTACAACGAAGTGACCGGCCGCATCGGCACCATCGCCAACAGCGGGGTTGCCCCCGCAATCGCCAGCTACGGCACGATCGGCCTGCTGATCAACAGCGGCAGCATATCCGCCATCAACTATCCCGTCGACAACCGCGGCACGATCGGCACGCTGACCAACAGCGGCACCATCCTCGGCATCGGCACCTCGGGCTATGCCCTCGGGCTCAACAACCAGGGGAGCATCGGGACCCTGGGGAACGACGCGGGCGGCACCATAACCGGGAACCGGCGCGGCGTCGCCAGCGGCGGCACGATCGGCCTGCTGCGCAACCAGGGGCTGGTTGCCGCCGCCAGCAACGGCTCCGGCGGCATCGGCGGCAGCATCTACGGCCTTCACAACGACGGCGGCACGATCGGCACGCTCGTCAACGGCGGCACGATCAGGGGGTCCACCTACACCGGCTCCGTCCTCGGGGCCGGCGTGGTGTCGGAAAACGGCGGCGGCATCGGCATCCTCGACAGCTCCGGCATCATCGCCGGCCAGACGGGCGTGGTCGTCCGCAACGCCGCGGCCATCGGCACGCTCGTCAACAGCGGCACCATCACCGGCCTGTCCGGCGCCATCGCGGTCGGCGGCACCGGCAGCATCGGCACCATCTTCAACGCCGGCCTGATCGCCGGCAACATCACCAATGCCGGCCCCGGCGACCTCGCTTTCGGCGGCGGCAGCGGTCCGGGCCATGGCGTGCTCACCGGCTTCGGCGGCGGCACCGGCGGCACCGGCAAGGGGACGATCACCAACACCGCCTCCAACGTCCTGTTCGGCGCGGGCAGGATCCTGCTGAACGACGACATCGACGTCGGGGGCCGCACGGTCGTCAACAGCGGCGCGGTGCTGAGGCTCGTCAACCCGGTGACCATCGCCGGCAACTACCTGCAGACCGGCGGCACGCTGGAGATCGCCGCCGCCGGCCCGTCCGGCTACGGCAACCTGACGGCCACCGGCAACGCGACGGTCACCGGCGCGGCGCTGGTCCTGGACAGCTCGGCGGCCATCCTGTCCGCCGGCGACAGCTTCACCATCGTCCGTCCGGGCGGAACCGGCAGCTATTCGGCCTTCAGTTCCGTTTCCGGCACCGACCCCGGTTTCCTGCTCACCGCCAGCAAGGTGGGCGAGAGCCTGGTCCTGACGGCGACCCTGCCGTCCCCGCCGCCGCCGGCACCCCCCGCCCCGCCACCGGTCTCCCCACCCGTCTCACCGCCCGTCTCACCGCTGCCGCCGGTTTCGCCCCCCTCTCCCCCGGTCCCGGGGGTGGCGCCGGGGGTGATCGGCAGCGGCGGGGCCGATCCCGACGGCCTGACGCAGGCCGGGACCATCACCTTCGACGGCGGCACCCTGGCGCCGTCGGCGACGCTCACCCTTGCCCAGCCCGTCATCGTCACCGCCAACAACGGCGGCATCACCCCCAACGGCACCTCCGTCACCCTGTCCGGCCCGGTGTCGGGCAGCGGCAGGTTGGCGGTCTCGGGCGCCGGCACTGTCGTGCTGAACGGCAGCGTCACCAACAGCGGCGGCGTCGCCGTCGAGAGCGGCGGTACTCTGGCCATCGGCCGCACCGGCACCCTCACCGGCCCGCTGGCCCTGACCGGCGCCAGCAGCGCCAGCGTCGGCGGCATCGTTTCCGGACCCGTCGGCATCGACGGCGCCAGCAGCCTGACGGTCGGCAACGGCGGCACCATCACCGGTCCGCTCGGCATCACCAGCGGCTCGGCCACCGTCGGCGGGATCGTCGCCGCCCCGGTTACCGTCTTGTCAGGCGGCCGCATGATGGTGGTCGAGGGCGGTGGTGTCGGCGGGGCGGTCACCGTCTCCGGCGGCAGCGTCACCGTCGCCGCCAATGGCGTCATCAACGGCGCCGTCAGCGCCGGCAACCGCGGCAGCGTCACCGTCGACGGCGCCATCATGGCCCCGGTGACCGTCAGCAACGCCACCCTCACCGTCGATGCCACCGGCAGCACCGGTGCCCTCACCGTCAGCGACGGCGGCGCCGCCAGGGTCAACGGCATCGCCGCCGGCACCGTCGACGTGAAGACCGGCTCCACCCTCAGCGGCAATGGCACCATCCTGGGGGCCACCACGGTGGCCGGCACCCTGTCGCCCGGCAACTCGCCGGGCGTGCTGACCGCCCGGTCCGCCGTCACCCTGACCGGCACCAGCGTCTACCGCGCCGAGATCGACGGCCCCACCGCCGGCAGCGGCGCCGGCCACCACGACCAGGTCGCGGTGCAGGGCGCCAGCTTCACCGCCGCCGGCACGCTGGCCCCGGTGCTGCGTGGCATCGCCGGCAGCGCCACCAACGCCTACACCGCCACGCTCGGCCAGAGCTTCGCCGTCGTCACCGCCTCCGGTGGCGTGCTCGGCGGCTTCGACCGCCTGGTCCAGCCGGTGGAAGGGCTGGCCGCCGGCACCCGCTTCGACACCCTCTACGACGCCACCGCCTTGCGGCTGGTGGTGACGCCGGCCGGCTATGCCACGCTCGGCGGCTCGGGCAACCAGCGTGCGGCGGGGGCTGCGGTGGATGCGCTGCGCCCGGCCGCCGGCACCCGGCTGTCTGGGGAGCTGGCGCCGCTGTTCAGCGGGCTCTACGGCCTGGATGCCGGCGGCATCGCCGGGGCGCTGGACCGGCTGTCGGGGCAGACCCATGCCGACACGCTGGCCGCCGACCTCGCCAACCGCCGGCTGTTCGGCCAGGCGGTGGCCGGCCGGCTGGCGGCGCTGCGTGATGGCGCCGGCAGTGGTGCCGGTGGCGGTAGCGTGCAGGTGTCGGCCGGCACCGGCGGCGCCACGGCGATTGGCACGGCGGCCGGCGATGCCACCGGTACCGGCATGGGCGGCGTGTGGGGCCAGCCGCTGGCCGGCTACGGCCGGGTCGGCGCCGACGGCAACGCCGCCGGGATGAGCGAGCGCATCGGCGGCTTCCTGGTCGGGGCGGACCATGCCTATGACGGCGGGGTCAGCGCCGGCGTGGCGCTGGGCTACCTGCGCAACCGCGTGTCGACGCAGGGCGAGCTGGGCCGCGCCGACACCGACAGCTACCAGGCGACGCTGTACGGAAGCTGGGACGTGATGGGCTATGCCGGCCCCTATGTCGAGGGCGCGGTCGGCTATGGCTACGCCCACTATGACAGCGACCGGGGGATCGGCTTCGGCGGCTTCGGCCAAGGTGCATCGGGCGGGGCATCGGGTAAGGCCAACGGCCACGACCTGTCGGCGGAGCTGGCGGCCGGGCACCGGATGGCGCTGGCCGGCAGTGCCTGGATCGAGCCGCGGGCGGGCTTGCGGCTGGATCGCATCACCCGCGGCGGCTTCACCGAGGATGGCGGCGCTGCGGCGCTGTCGGTGGAGGCGTCGGCCTGGACGAGCGTGCGCGGCAGCATCGGGGTGCGGGCGGGCACGGCGGTGACGCTGGGGGGCTGGACGCTGCGGCCGAGCGCCTCGGCGGCGTGGGCGCACGACTTCGCCGACGTGACGGCGGACAGCACCAACCGGCTGTCCGGGGTTGCGTTCCGCGTGCAGTCGGCCAACCCCGGCCGCGACGCGGCGCTGCTCGGCGCCGGGCTGGCGGTCGACCTGGACGAGCGGCTGAGCGCCGGCGTCACGGTGCAGGACGAACTGCGCGCCCATGCCAACAGCGTCTCCGCAACCGCCGGACTGCGCTGGAAGCTGTAGGGTTTCCGGTCACCCGCCTCCTCGCCCGGATCGCGGTGATCGCTCCCGCGGTCAGGTGTCGCTGGCGTGCGCCCGGCCGTCGGGCAGCATGCGCCGCAGCACATCGTCGCGCAGCACATAATGGTGGTAGAGCGCCGCGGCCGCATGCCCGGCGGCCAGAATGACGATGGTCCAGCCGACCCATTCGTGGATCTCCCCGACGAGACGGTGCCCGTCCTTCGAGAAGGGCGGGAATGGCGGCTGGATGAGAATGCCGAAGAAGCTCATCGCTTCGTTGCCGGACCAGCGCAGCAGGAAGCCAAGGCAGGCCTCCGCCGCCAGCAGGGCGTAGAGCATGTAATGCGCCATGGTCGATGCCCGCTCCACCCAACCTTCGGCAGACGGTCTTGGAACGGATGGCGGCCTATCAGCCGGACGCCGAAAGGCTTGGCGTGTCCCAGTGGCTCCTGGACACCCGCAGCCGCCTGATGCAGGCAGCCGGCCTCATCCCGGAGGAGCCGGGGCGGGGGTCGGGTGGGGTCTCGGGTAGGGATTGCGGACATCCGGGTGGCGCTAGCCCGCGGCTGTGAGCTGGGCCACAGCGGGCGACGGTGGGGCGGCGCTAGGCTGTGGTCGTCGCGGCCCACCAGCCCGCCCGGATCGAAGGAAGCGCCCATGCGCCGCACCGTCCCCCACGCCGGTCCCCGTTCCAAGCCCCGGCACGGCCCGATGGCCGCCGCTCCCGCCATCGCGCTTTCCGCCGTCTTTCTCGCCGGTTTCCTGGCGTCCTGGGCCGGGTCCGCCCAGGCCTTCGAGGTCCGATCGGGCGGGGTTCCGCTGTCTGCCGCGGCGTTGGCCGGCGTGGCGCCGCGCGGCGGGCCGCCCGCCGGGGCCGGCATCGCCGCCGGGGGTGGTGGCGGACCTTTCCCGCCCTGGATGGGTGGCGCTCCCGCAACCGGACGCATGGCCGCCGGCCCGATGGGCGGCCTTTCATCCTCCGGTTTGCCGATGTCCGGTGTGCCCGTGGCGGGCCGGCAGGGGCCGCGCGACGGCGCCCCCGATCCGGCGAGCCGGTCTGCCCTGAACGAGCAGTTGTTCGGCATCCGGCGCTGAGGCATCGAACGCTGAGGCATTGGAGAAGGGCTGCCAAGCCCCCCGGCCCGGCTCCCGATCCCGGCCGCTGCACCAATTCGGAAGGAGGCCACGGGCCGATCCCACACCAGCCGGAACACGGATGACCCGGGTCGCGGATTGATTGGCTTACCTATGATTACAGGGCGCTTCGCTTCCCGGAGGAAGACTAAGATGGACGGCATCCGACGAAGGGCATGAAGAACCGGGGAGGACGTCATGATGCGGACTGCCGTGATCGCGGCCGGTGCCGTGCTGGTCTTGCCGCTGCTCTTGCCGTCACCGGGAAACGGCCAGGAACAGGGGAACGCGGATACCGCCCACCGGTCGAAGGCACCGGACGACGCACACGCCTACATCCTGTGGCCCCGTGACGGCGCGGTGGTGTCCGGCGGAAAGCTGTGGGTGCGCATGGGCTTGCAGAACATGGGCGTGGCGCCGGCCGGGGTGGCGCAGCCGGACACCGGCCATCACCACCTGCTGGTCGACACCGATCTCGGGAACCCCGGCGAGCCGATCCCCAACGACCGGCAGCACCTTCATTTCGGCGGTGGCCAGACCGAGGCGCGGCTGGACCTGCCGCCTGGGCGCCACACGCTGCAGATGGTGCTCGGCGATGCCGACCATGTCCCGCACGACCCGCCGGTGATGTCGCAGAAGATCACCGTCACCGTCCGCTGAGCCGTGTCCGCTGGGCCATGTCCGCCGGGCCGTCGCTCCGCCCGCCACACCGACCGCCGGGGAGGCCGTCATGAAGTCGACGATCGCGCAGTCCGCCATATCCCCTGCCGCTGTCGTGGCCGTCATGCTGCTGGCGCTGGCCTGCGGCCGGCCGGCCGCGGCGGCCGGTGAAGCGCCGCAGCAGGCCGGACATGACCATCACGACGCATCCGGCGACCCGGCCCGGCCCGCCGCCGGGACCGACGGCCCGCGGCGGACACCGGGCAACAAGGACGCCTGGCTCTACATCGGCTGGCCGAACAACGGCGAGGTGGTGGGGACGCGGTTCAAGGTGTGGTTCGGCCTGCGCAATTTCGGCGTCGCGCCGGCCGGCGTGCGCCGGGAGAACACCGGCCACCATCACCTGCTGATCGACACCGACCTGAAATCCTTCGACGAGCCGATCCCCAGCGACAAGCAGCACCTGCATTTCGGCAAGGGTCAGACCGAGACGGTCTTGGACCTGCCGCCGGGGCGCCACACGCTGCAGCTCGTGCTGGCCGATGCCGATCATGTGCCGCACGACCCGCCGATCATGTCGAAGAAGATCACCATCACCGTCCGCGCCGACCGCGGCAGCCAGCAGCTTTCGGCACGCTGACGGCCGGACGGGGCCGGCCGGGAAGGATCGCCCGCAGCACACCGCAAGGAGATGACGGCATGAGCAAGCTCCGGCCGCTGGCGGCCATCGTCCTGACGCTGGCGCTCGGCGGCTGCTTCACCTCCGGCGAATCCGCCCGCGTGGTGCAGCAGCCCAAGACGCCGGCGGTACGCACCATCAGCAGCTTCAGCGAGGCGCTGCGCTGCATGGACGGGCTGCTGTGGGCCCACGGCAAGCGTGACATCTATCTCACCGCCAACGGCCTGCCGGACGCCACCGGCCGCGTCGCCGGCGGCACCAAGGAGATGCTCATCACCGCCGTCTCCCGCATGTCCGAGACCTCGAACGCCTTCCGCTTCGTCGATTTCGAGCCGGCGCTCGACGACGTCAACGCGCTCTACTGGCTGATCGGCGTGCAGCCGGACTTCCGCGCGCCCTCCTACTACATCCGCGGCGCCATCACCCAGCTCGACGACAACGTCGTCAGCGAGGCCGCGAACGCCGGGCTGTCGCTGCCCAAGCTCGACCTCGGCGTCTCCGCCGACCAGGTGGTGTCGATGGTCTCGGTCGACCTCAACGTCGGCGAGCTGGTGACCCGCCAGATCATCCCCGGCATGTCGGCCTCGAACACGCTGGCGGTGGTCTCATCGGGCAAGGGGGCGGATGCCGGCGGGCTGATCGGCAAGGCCGGCCTCTCCTTCAACGTCTCGCTCAACCGGACCGAGGGACTGCACCAGGCCGTCCGCACCCTGGTCGAGCTCAGCACCATCGAGGTGCTGGGCAAGCTGACCCGCGTGCCCTACTGGCAATGCCTGGGCATCGACCAGACCAATCCCGCCTTCATGGCCGAGGCGCGCGGCTGGTTCGAAGGCATGTCGCCGACCGAACGCATCTCCTTCGCCCAGCGCGCGCTGGCCGCCGACGGCTATTACGAGGGGGCGGCCGACGGCCGGCTCGACGAGCGCACCGCCGAGGCAGTCGGCCGCTACCAGGCCGACCACGACCTGATCGCCACCGGCCGCATCGACTTCGACCTCTACCAGCGCCTGCTCGCCCGGCCGCCGGGCCGCGACGGCGCGCCGCCGGCCCGTCTCCAGTCCGTCAGCAACGCCGGCGGCGAGGGGCTGCCGCGCGCCGCCCCGTCGCCGGCCGGGCTCGATCTCGTGCTGAGTTCGGACCGTGGCCCCACCCCGCGCTACCGCGCCGGCGAGGCGCTGGTCCTGCGGGTCCAGCCGCGGGCGGACGGCTTCGTCTACTGCTACTACCAGGACGCCGCCGGCACGGTCGCCCGCATCTTCCCCAACCGCTTCCAGCCCGACGCCTTCGTCGAGGCCGGCCGGCAGGTCGAGATCCCGCCGGGGGTGCGCAAGCCCTTCAACCTGCGCATGGACCGACCGGGCGCGGAGGAGGCGGTCGCCTGCATCGTCTCCCACGACGAGATCGGCCTGCGCATCCCGGACAGCCTCAAGCGCGACGACCTCCAGCCGATCCCCGGCACCGCGCTGAAGGACGTCGTCGACGCCTTCGCCGCCGCCAAGGGCAGCGACGCCCGCGCCCGTTACCTGACGGTCCGCGTGCTGCCGGGAACCGTGGCGCAGGGAGGGTGAGGGGACCGTCCCGTCACGGAACCTCCCCCCCGCAGATGGTGATGCCAGCCGTCATGCCCGCTGGTGACACGGCCGCCGGATGGGTGCATCGGACGGTGCGGAAATGACGACGCCGAATGATGAGGGCGCAAGGGCGAGGGGGCGGGAAATCCCCGTCCGGGTGTTGACCGGCTCACAGCGGGGCGGGGCGGGCAGGGGATAGAACCGGGGAAGACGACGCATTCCCCCTGCCGATGGAGCTTCCGATGACCAGGTCCGCGCTGCCCTCCGCCGTTCCGTTCGTCCTGCCGATCACGGTTGCCGCCCTGCTCTGCGCGCTGCCGGCCGCTGCCCAGACCGTCGAGGGCAGCGGCGCCTCGCGGGTGATGATGTTCGACCGCCCGCCCAGCGTCGACGAGCTGCGCGGGCTGGTCGCCCCGGACGCCGGCGGCCAGAAAATCCGCACGCGCAGCATCGAGATCGTCGGCGGAGCCGCCGATGCCGCCGCCCGCCGCCCGCGGCCGGTCGACGAGGTGAACTACGCCCTGCCGCCGTCTTCCGCTCCCGCCACTCCTGCCGTCACCCCGGCCGCGGCCTCTCCGGCGGCGCCGCAGTCCGCCTCCTCCCGGCAGGCGCCGGACCGCACGGCAGCGCGGCGGCACCGCGAAGCCCCCCCGGCCCCCCCGGCGGCGGCGCAGGAAGCCGCCGTTCCCGCCGAACAGGCCGCCGTCGAGCATGCCGTCACCGAACAGGACCCGGCGCCGCAGGCCTTCGGCTTCCGCATCAACTTCGCCTTCAATTCCGCCGACATCCCGGCCGACTCCGCCGGCTATATCGATGCGGTGGGCAAGCTGATGGCCGAGGACGGCGGGCTCGCCCTGACGGTGCAGGGCCACACCGACGCCACCGGCAGCCTCGCCTACAACATGCTGCTGTCGCAGCGGCGTGCGGTGGCGGTGGGCGAGTATCTGGTCCGCGTCCACCACATCGATCCGGGCCGCATCACCGTGGACGGCCGCGGCCCGACCGCCCCGCTCGCCGCCGACCCCTACGACAGCCGCAACCGCCGCGTCGAATTCAAGCCGTCGCGCTGACCGCCGGCAGGATGGAGGAACGATGCCATGAAACCACTCCCGATGGCGGTTCCGATGGAGGTCCGGGCGGCGGTCCGGGCGGCGGTCCTGCCGTTCGTCGCCCTCTGCCTGCTGTTCGCCGGCACCGCGGGCGCCACCCTCGTCCGCAAGTCGGAAGACCGCGCCTCCGGGCCGCAGCCGGGCGGCGTCGACGTGGTTCCGTCCGGCAACCGGGTGCGGGTGCAGTGCTGGCAGGACGGCCGCAAGATCATCGACGAGACCGACCTCGCCGTCGTGTCGCTCAGCATCGCCGGGCAACTCGACGGGCTCCGCTTCCGCCGCAGCGGCGCGTCCGACGGCATCATGTCGGTCACCACGCAATTCCGCACCACCTGCCTGCTGACGCCCCGTGAGAAGGGCGGATGACGGCGCATCCCGGAAGGAGCCGGCCCATGGCCCGCGATACCCTCTTGCGTCTGCTGCCGGCCGTGGCGGTCGCGGCGCTCGCCTGCGGACAGGCCGGCGGCCTGCGGGCCGAGGCGGTGGTGGTGGCGTCGAACGCCCCCGGCTACACGCTGGGCCAGCTCCTGCCCGACGGACAGGCGGTCCGCCTGCCCGAGGGGGCCGGCGCCACCGTCCTGTTCGCCAACGGCCGGCTGCTGCGCCTGCGCGGTCCCTATGACGGCGTGCCGGACGCCGCCGTGCCGTCGGGCCGCCCGCCGGCCGGCGCCACCGCCGACGACCGCTTCGTGCAGACCGACCTCGGTGCCGCGCGGGCGCTCGGCAACCGGCTGGACGGCGCGCTCGACAGGGCGCTGGCGCTCGATCCCTCGCTGCCCGGAACCTACTGCATGCGGGCGGGCAGCCCGCCGCCGCTGCGCCGCCCCGCCGATCCGGCGCTGGACCGCCTGCTGCTGGCCGACGCCGACGGTTCCGCTGGCGGCCCCGGTGGGAGTGGTGGCGGTGGCGGGCAGGGAGGGGGGATCCCGATCGCCTGGACCGCCGGAACCCCCGCTCCCTGGCCGCCGTCGCTGCCGCTCGGCCACGGCAGCGAGGTGCGGGTCCTGCGCGCCGACGGCACGCTGCTTGGCTCGCTGCGCTTCCATGTGGTCGAGGCGTCCGGCGCTGCCGGCATGGCGGTCGGCATGGCCGCGGCCGGCTGCGCCGCCCAGCTCGGGGCGGCGCTGGCGGCGCTGCGCGACGCGGCGCTGCCGCTCGACCTGTCCGTCACCGCCGAACGCGGCCCCGCCGCCGCCTACCGGCCTGGCGAGGACATCCGGCTGCAGGTGAGGACCGACCGCGACGCCCATGTCTACTGCTACCTGCGCAACGCGCGGGCCCAGCTCGTTCCCATCTTTCCCGCCGGGGCGGCGAAGAGCGCCGAGGTGGCGGGCAATGCGCCGCTGACCCTGCCGGGCGAGCGCATGCCGCTGCCGCTGCGGGCCGGCGACGGCGCGCTGGAGGTGCAGTGCCTCGCCGCCGTCCGCGACCTGGACGGCGAGATGCCGGGCCGGGCCGAGCCGTTCCGGCCGCTGTCCGACGCCGATGCCGCCCGGCTCGACCGCACCATGTCCGGCCTGCGCGACGGCGAGGCGGCCTCCGCCCGCCTCGCCCTCACCATCCGGTGAGGGCGCCGCATGGATGGCTCTCCCCGCCGCCGCGGCCGTGCCGCCGCCAAAGCCGTTGCTGCCGAAACGGTTGCCGCCGAAGCCGGCGGCGGTGGACCGGAGGCAGGCCGCCCGCAGCCCGCGCGGCATCCCCGGTGGCGCCTGACCCTGGCGGTGGTGCTGGGCAGCGCCGTGCTGGCCTTCGCCGCGGCGCGGCTGGTGCCGCCGCTGCATGCCGCCGACGAGACGCTGGCCGACCGGCTCGCCGCCGGGGCCGCCCCTGCCGAGCCGCAGCATCCGGCCGTAGCGCTGGTGCTGTTCGGCGAGGACAGCTTCGCCGGGCTGGCCTGCCGCTCGCCGCTCGACCGCGGCATGCTGGCCGACATCGTCGCCGTCCTGGCGGCGGCGGGGGTGAAGGCCATCGGCATCGACATCCTGTTCGACCAGCCGACCCTGCCGGCCCAGGACGAGCGGCTGCGCCGGGCCCTGCTCGGGGCGGCGGTGCCGGTGGTGGCGATCACCGCGCTCGACCAGACGCCGCTGACCGAGCGGCAGCGCCGCTTCCTCGACGGCTTCACCGACGGCCTGCCGCGCGGCCACGCCAACCTCGCCAAGGACCGGCTGGACGCGGTGGTGCGCTGGCACGTGCCCTTCGGCGCCGACGGTACGCCCAGCCTGCCGGTGCGGCTCGCCCGCCTCGGCGGCGCCGCGGCGGTGCCGGCCGAGCCGTTCCGCATCGCCTGGCACGGGCGCCCCGACGCCGCCACCGCCCCCTTTCCGGTCTATCCCGCCGACGCGGTGGCGCTGCTGCCGAAGGAGTGGCTGGCCGGGCGGCTGGTGCTGGTCGGCACCGCGCTGGCGGGGATCGACCAGCACCGCACGCCGCTGTCGCCGGCCGGCTCCTCGACCCCCGGCGTCGAGGTCGAGGCCCATGTCCTGGCCCAGCTCCTCGACGGGCGGACCAGCCCGCGGCTGCCGGCCGCGGGGGAGGCGGCGCTCGCCGTGCTGGCTGCGGCCGCCGGGGTGGCGCTGGCGGCGTCGGCGCCGCCGCTGTGGCTGCTGGCCCCGGCGGCCCTGCTGCTGCTGGCCGCCGCCTGGGCCGGCGCGGCGGCGCTGTACTCGGCCGGCGGGCCGCTGGTGCCGCTGGTGGCGCCGTCGCTGGCCTGGGGGCTCGGCATCGCCGCCATGACGGCGCACCTGTCGCTGCGCGAGCGGGCCGACCGCCGGGTGATGATGCGGCTGTTCGCCAACCACGTCTCGCAGCCGGTCGCCGACGAGATCTGGCGCGCGCGCGCGACCTTCATGGCCGGCGGCCGGCCGCGGCCGCAGCAGCTCACCGCCACCGTGCTCTTCTCGGACATCGAGGGCTTCACCACCATCTGCGAGGCGCTGGAGCCGGAACCGCTGATCCGCTGGCTGGAAGGCTATCTCGACGCCATGGTCCGGATCGTCGCCGCCCATGACGGGGTGGTGCTGCGCTTCGTCGGCGACGCCGTGCTGGCGGTCTTCGGGGCGCCGGTCGCCCGCACCACGCGGGCGGAGATCGACGCCGACGCCGGCCGTGCCGTCGCCTGCGCGCTGCAGATGGGGCGGGAGCTGGCGACGCTGAACCGGCGCTGGCAGGAGGAGGGGCTGCCGCCGGTCGGCATCCGCGTCGGCCTGCACACCGGCCCGCTGGTCGCCGGCAGCCTCGGCGGGCTGCGCCACAGCGAATATTCGCTGCTCGGCGACACCGCCAACACCGCCGCCCGGCTGGAGGCCTACGGCAAGCAGGTCGCGGCCCGCAGCTCGCCTCACTGCCGCATCATCGTCGGCGAGCCGACCTGGCAGGCGGTGCGCGACCGCGTCGCCGCCCTGCCGGTGGGCGAGGTCGCGCTGAAGGGCAAGATGCGGAGCGTGCGCATCTGGCTGCTGCTCGACGAGGCTGCCGGCGGCCGGGACCAGAGCGCCAGCGGATGAAGTAATCCCTTGGGGCGGACAAGTCCCCGATTGCCGGAGGTAGGCCGGAGGAACGGCTTGGAAGCCCCCTGTTTCCTCTGTATCGTTCTTGCGATCCTTGGCGGGTTTCGGGAAATATTTGGAAAAATCCGACGGCTGTCGGCGCCGCTTTCGCCGGGCAGGGAGGCGGAATGGTGACATGGAACGGGCCGCGCCCGGCGTTGGGCATGGTTCTGGCGATCCTGCTCGTGGTGGCGGGGCCGTGGGGCCTTGCGCTGGCCGCCGGTCCCGCGGGCGGTCCCGACAGCCGTTCGGACAGCCGCCCAGAAAGCCGCCCCGAAAGCCGCTACGCTCTGGTGATCGGCGTCGGCACCTACACCAACGCGCCGGAGCTGCTGAACCCGCGCAACGACGCCCGCGCCATCGGCGAGGCGCTGCGCGGGCTCAACTTCACCGTCGACGAGCTGTACGACCTCGACGCCCGCGGCTTCTCCACCGCGCTGCGGCAGTTCGGCCTGCGCGCCTCGCAGGCCGACGTGGCGGTCATCTTCTATGCCGGCCACGGCATCCAGGTCGGCGGCGTCAACTACCTGATCCCGGCGGACGCCCAGCTCGAACGCGAGCGCGACCTCGTCTACGAGGCGATCCCGCTGAACCTGCCGCTGGGCGAGCTGGCGCAGGCCCGCAAGCTCGGCATCCTCATCCTCGACGCCTGCCGCAACAACCCCTTCGTCGACCGGCTGACCCGCACCGGCTCCAACCGCATCCAGGCGCACCCCGGCTTCGGCAGCGTCGACGACACCCCCAGCGACACCCTGGTCGCCATGGCGACCCGCGCCGACCAACTCGCCGAGGACGGCACCGGCGACCACAGCCCCTACAGCGCCGCCCTGCTCGAACACCTGAAGACGCCGGGGCTGGAGCTCAGCCTGTTCTTCCGCAACGTGCGCGACACCGTGCGGCAGGCGACCAACGGCCGGCAGGAGCCCTTCATCTACGGCTCGCTGGGGGCGGCGCCCTTCTACTTCAACCCGCGGCCGTCCAACCGGGCGCCGGTGCTGGGCGACCTGATGGCGCTGACCGTCACCGACAAGGGCGGCGCCGCGCCGATGAATGTCGGCAAGCCGTCGGACCCCGACGACGACCAGATCTTCGCCCGCGTCACCGGCCTGCCGCGCGGCGGCAGCGTGCGCGTCGACGAGCGCAGCGTGCTGATCGGCGACTACCTGACCGCCGAGCAGCTCGCCGCCACCACCTTCAAGCCCGACGGCAGCTTCAACGGCGATGCCGGCGCCTTCGAGTTCACGGTGTCCGACGGGCGCGGCGGCTCGACCGCCGGCACCGTCCCGGTCACCATCCTGCCGGGCAATCGGCCGCCCGTCGTCGCGGCCGAGCGCCGGCTGCGCGCCGTCGCCAATCCGCTGGCGATCGAGGCGCCGACCGACCCCGACGGCGACAGCCTGACCGTCACCGTCACCGGCGTCCCCGACCGCGGCACGGTGCGCAACGGCGCCGCCGCGGTGGCGGCGGGCGACCGGCTGACGGTGCAGGCGCTGGCCGCCCTCAGCTTCGACCCCGGCGCGGCGGCGCCCGGCCCGGCCGGCAGCCTACGCTACAGCGTCGAGGACGGCCGTGGCGGCAGCGCCGCAGCGACGGTCGAGCTGGAGGTCGCCGGTCCCGGCACGGCCCCGGTGGCGGACCTGGAGGAGAGCGTCTGGACGCGCGTCCGCACCAGCAGCGAGCCCGGCGACTACCGGGCCTTCCTCCAGCTCTTCGGCAACGGCGGCCATGCCGCGCTGGCGCGCCGCCAGCTTGAGATGCTCGGCGCCCACGGCCGTGCCGAGACGGCCGCCGGCCCGCAACCGCCTTCGCAACCGCCTTCTCAACCGCTTCCGCAACCCGCACCGCCGACGGCTCCGCCCCCCGATCCCTCCGGCGCTGCCGGCCAGTCGGCCAGCCAGGCGGCGGGCCAGATGGCGGCCGCGGCCCCGCCACCCCCGACCGGCAGCGGGAGCGGGGCGGCGAATGGGGCCGCCCGCAACCACGGCTCCGGCAACAGCTTCCAGGACTGCCCGACCTGCCCGGTGATGCTGCGGGTGCCCGCCGGCAGCTTCACCATGGGCAACGACCGCGGCGACGCCTCGGAGCGGCCGGCCCACCGCGTCGCCATCGCCAAGCCCTTCGCGCTCGGCGTCTACGAGGTCACCGTCGGCGAATGGCGCGCCTGCATGCAGGAGGGCGGCTGTGCCGAGATGCCGCGGATCTCCGACGCCACCGACGCCACGCCGGTCCACAACGTCCATTGGAAGGATGCCGACGCCTATGTGGCGTGGCTCAGCCGCAAGACCGGCCAGCGCTACCGGCTGCCCAGCGAGGCGGAATGGGAGTATGCCGCGCGTGCCGGCACCGCCGGGCCGCTGTGGTGGGGCGGCGAGACGGGCGTCTTCGCCGACTGCGACGGCTGCGGCGGCCCGCACGAGGCCCTGGCCCCGGCGGCGGTCGGCAGCTACAGGCCCAATCCCTTCGGCCTGCACGACATGAACGGCGGCGTCGCCGAATGGGTGGCCGACTGCTGGAACCGCGACTATCGCGGCGCCCCCGCCGACGGCGGCGCCTGGACCAAGGGCGACTGCCGCAAGCGGGTGCTGCGCGGCGGCTCCTGGCGCAACAAGCCGGCCGAGATCGCCGCCGGCCTGCGCAACTTCTACGACGCCGACGTCCGCTACCTCGACAACGGCTTCCGTGTCGCCCGCGACCTCAAGTGAGGCGGCGTCAGCGCTGGGCGGACCCGACCGTCTGGCTGGCGCGGTTGCCGATGCCGGTGGCGAGGTTGACCGAGCTGTTGACGTTGTTGAACCGCACGCCGCCGTTTTCCAGCGCGAAGGGCAGGTGCGGCAGCGGCCCCGCCGACCTTTTCCGCGACGCCAGAGGCGATCCACTGGGTCGGCGATACGCCCTCTTCCCGAGCGAGCCGGGCCGCGGCGCCCTTGACGGAGGCGGGCAGTTTCAGGGGACAGGTCGCCTTGCCCATGTCGCCACTCCTGCGAGGACCTCCGCCGGGTGGAGCACGGGAATGCCGAACCTTGCGGCTGCGGCAAAGCCCCGGACATTATGGGTCACCGGCACGTCCGCCCTGCCATTGACGACCGTCTCCAGCATCAGTTCGTCAGACACAGCCTCATGTTCGAAAAACAGGGCGGTGGTCACCAGACCCCGGAGTTGTCCGTCAGCCGGGAGGCTCAGCACCACGAACGAGGCGCCATACTCAACGCAGTCCGCAACGGCAAGAGCCGGAATTTTCCGGATTTGGCATTATTGCTTGAATGCTCTTCCATGTATGGGCGCGGAGTGTCAGCGCCCGGCGCTTTCTGGAAACACTTTCGGCTATCCGCTCCCACTGCTCGTCACGCAGAACCATCCGATCCAAGGCCACCTCCTCTTTGGCAGCCTTGAACCGGATTTCGGCGACGACGGGAATCCCCTTCTTCGCGCAACTGTCAACGGACCCTAAATGGAAGTGCGGCGCCCATCTCGTTGCGCTCCCGCGTGCAGCGCGTCATCAAGGAACCGCACGGCATTGCGTAGCGCTTGATCGGCATCGGGCAGGATTCCGGCCAGCAGATGCCAGACGTGGAACATGCCCGGCCAGACTTCAAGCGAAGTGCGCACCCGTGCCTCGCCCAGATTGGCCGCAAGGCGGATCGCATCGCTGAGCATGACCTCGTTCTCGCCGATTTGAACCAGGATCGGCGCCAGATCGTGAACATCTGCGAAGACTGGAGAGGCGTCGGGATGTGTCGGCAATTCCCCGGCGAGGAACATCCGTGCCAGCTTGTTCAGGAAATCGACGCTGCAAAGCGGATCGATCCCGTCGCGCACGGTGGCGGACAAACCACTATGGGTCAGATTGGCCCATGGCGAAAAGGCGACACCTGCCGCGGGCAACGCGATCCCCGCATCACGAGCCTTGCGCATTATGGTGACGACCATCGCCCCGCCGGCTGAATCGCCTGCCAGAACAAGATTGTGCGGATCGACGCCCGACGAGAGAAGAGCGCGGTAGGCAGCAAACACATCATCGATCGGTGTTGGAAACGGGAATTCCGGAGCCTGACGATAATCGGGCGCATAGACCTCCGCATTCAGGGCGCTTGCAAGTCGTCCGGTCAAACCCCGATAGCCTTCGACGCCGCCATGGACATATCCGCCGCCGTGGATATAGAGCAGAACCCGCCCCTGCGTCTTGCCTTCGGGAACCACCGTCATCGCAGATACCGAATCCAGCGCCATGGCCCCGAAGGTCACCCCTTCCGGCGCGGGAAACAGGTGGTTCAGGCCGCTCATATAGCTGGCCCGGACTTGCGCCCAACCGGCTTCTGACGTGCCGCAGATCTTCTCCACCACCGGGGCAGCGGCGGCGATCCAGCCATCGAGGGCGCTCTGTGCGTTCTGGGGAAGCGCGTTCGCGGAGGGCATTTACAGTACCTTTCGTAATCTGTTCGACAATCGGTAATGTAGGCCTTCAATTGACGAAGAAATTTCCCCAATGCAGAGCCGAGATATCGCCAAGCGTCTGCCCGTCGCCTCCGATCTCGATATCGGAGCGTTGCGCATCTTTGTCGCCATAGCCGAGGCCGGCAGTTTTGTCGGCGGCGGAAAGGCCACGGGGCTGACCCGTTCTGCCGCCGGCAAGGCGTTGGCGCGGCTGGAAAGCTATCTCGGGGTCCGGCTGTTTCACCGGACCACGCGCCGTCTGTCCCTGACCACCGAAGGTCATGAATTCTATAGGCGCAGCGTGCAGTTGCTTGAAGACATTGCCGAGGCCGAGGCAAGCATTCGTCAGAGCCAGCTTCGGCCACGCGGAACACTGCGCCTGACCGTGTCCGAAGGATATGGGAAATCGAAAGTCATTCCCTATCTCGCGACTTACCTTGAAAACGCGCCTGATCTGGCGGTGGAAGTGAGTTTTACCGACCGGCTTGTCGATCTCGTGGAAGAGGGATTCGATCTTGCGATCCGGGTCGGGTTGGCCACGTCGAATGGCCAGTATATCACCCAGGTAATCGACCGGGCTCGGCTGGGGCTTTATGCGTCGCCGCAATACCTCCATAAGCAGGGCGTTCCGGCCAGCCTTGCGGACCTGGTGCATCATCAGCGGCTGATCTACGGGTTGGGTGCCACGTCAACGGCATGGAACCTGCCGGGAGAAGATGGGGAGCCCGCCATCGTCGCTGGCGGCACTCATGCCCGCTTTGACAGTGGCGACGCGATCCGCGTGGCGGCTGTGGCGGGCCTCGGGATCGCGCTTCTCCCCTCATTCATCGTCGAGATGGACCTGAATACGGGTAAGCTGGTGGAAGTCCTGCCGGAGAACGCTAAGAGCGAAATCGCCGTCCATGCGATCTATCCCAGCCGGCGGCACCTTTCGATTCGTACCCGCTGTTTCATAGAAGGGCTGAGGCGTTCTCTCAGATAACCCTATGCTGCGTCGTCCAACTCGGCTCCTTCACCGTCGTCGTCACTAGCCTGCTGCCGGAGGAAGCGCTGGGGGACGATTTTTGTGGCGCCGGGCGCGTCCGCACCCTCGACGATCGTGGCGAATACCGCGTCGAACTGATCGGAAGGCACTCCGTCCAGCATCGATTGCAGGTGGTTGCCGCCGGAGTTGTCGCTGGGGATTGCTGTCAACCCGGACAGGGTATGAGCGTTCGACCGCCCACGCCCGGTGCCCTTGGCCAAGCCGCGCCGGTGCGACAGAAACGACGGGCTCTGCATGAAGAATACCGGAAATGCCGCCAACCCGGTGTCCGACATCGTCTGGCGGCCGTTGCTCCCCCGTCGCCGATCCGCAAGCCCCATGCTTGCTCCACCTGCCTGATCGGCGTCGCGCTCAGCGCTGGACGGTCGTCACCGTCTGGGTGGCGCGGTTGCCGGTGCCGGTGGCGAGGTTGATCGAGCTGTTCAGGTTGTTGAACTGCACGCCGCCATTCTCCAGCGCGAAGGGCAGGTGGGGCAGCGGCCCCGCCGTCCGCATCAGCGGATCCGGCACCTGCGCGGTTTCCTCCCGATGCTGCCGCGCCTCGTGTTGGGGCTGGGGCTGGGGCTGGGATTGTGGCTGCGGTTGCGGCGCCGGGCCGCTGGGACCCGCCGGCGCGGCACCGCTGCCGTCGCCGAGCTGCTGCTGGCTGAGGTTGCCGTCGCCGAAGGCGAAGTTCAGCGCGCTGTTGAAGTTGTTCACGATGAAGGGCGCCTCGATCAGCGTGAGGGCTGGGTCGGCCGGCACCGGCGCTTGGCGGCTGGGTGCCAACGGCTGGCCCTTGCTGAAGCCGGCGAGGAAACCGGCGTCGCCGCGGATGCGGGTGATCGATTGCTGGTGCACGGAGGACCGGCTGGCCGACGGGTTGGTGACCATTGCGCCGGGAGGGGCGCCGCGGCGGTTGGGCGCCACCGACACCGGCAATCGCGGCACCTGCGACAGGGCCTGGGCCATGGCGGCGCCGGGGATCGGGCCGGACGGAAAGCCGATGCCGCCGCTGACCTGCGCCGCGGCGGTGCCGGCGGTCAGCAGCAGGGCGGCGCCTGTGGCGAGCAGGAGGCGGCGGGGCTTGGTCATCGCGGGCTCCCTCGGACATGTGGCGGGCGGACATGCGCTGGGCTGTCCGGGAGCCAGGATAGGGCGCCGGCCACCCCGCCGCTGTGGTCTGGGCCACAGGCGGCGGCCGATTGCCGCTCAGCCGCAGGACTCCGTGATCTCCTCCAGCGCCTCGGCGTCGAGGATGGTGATGATCCCGGCCTCCATCCGGATCACGCCGGCGCGCTGCCATTCGTTCAGCATCTTGTTGACGCTCTCGCGTGAGACGCCGACCAGGCAGCCGAGCTGCTGCTGCGACAGCTTGATGTCCAGGCGCAGCCCGTCGGCCGCCGGCTTGCCGAAGGCGTCGCCCAGCCGCTTCAGCGCGCGCGCGAAGCGCGAGGCGGCCTCCAGGAACAGCGTGTCCTCCAGATGCTCGCTGGTCAGGCGCAGGCGCTTGCACAGCACGCCGATGATGCGCAGCGCAATGTCCGGCCGGGCGGTCAGCAGCGGCATCAACTGCGCGCGGTCGACCACCAGCAGGTCGGTTTCCTCCAGCGCCACCGCGTCGGCGGTGCGCGGCTCGCCGTCGAGCAGGGCGATCTCGCCGAACAGGCCGCCCTTGTTGATGATGCTCAGCACCAGTTCCTTGCCGTCCAGCGAGTGCGAGCAGATCTTCACCCGGCCGCGGATGACCGCCATCATGCTGTCGCCGGGGTCTCCCTTCTGGAAGATCACCGCGCCGCGCCCGTGGTGGGACAGCCGCGCGCCGGCCGCCAGCCGGCGGCGTTCCTCGCCTTCCAGATGCTTCAGCAGGAAATGCCCGGCGAGAACGAGGTCCTTGTCGAAGTTGATCCGGATCGCGGTCATGGAGGGCCTCCAGAGCGATGTCTCAGGGCCGGTCGCTCGCGGCATGGTACAGCCGTTGCGGGTCTGCCCGGCGCCGTCATCGGCGTTACCCCGCCCTCGGCGCCGGCCCACCTCAATCCGGGTCCGGTTCCGGATCGGCATCCGGATTTTCGGGGAAGGCCCATGAGTCTCCGCCCTGGCCGACTTGCCCGACCTGGGGAGGAAGGCGGCGGTCCAGGAATCCCCGCAGGTCCGGATCGACGGGCCGCGGCGGCAGCATCGCGCCGTCGTCCGAGGGGATCGCCCGCATCGCCTGCGCCGACGTGGCGGTGCAGCGGGTTTCGCCGTCGACGGTGCGGCAGCTCAGGGTGCCGGACCCGCGCATGCAGACGGTCTTGCCGTTGACGGTCTGGCAGGCCAGCGAGTCCGCCAGTGCCGGGGTGGCGGCGAGGAGCGTGGCGCCGAGAAGAAGGATGGTCTTGCCCATGGTCGTGGGACTCCCATGATCGGGACGCGGTGGCCCGCCCCGCTCCCGCCCGGGGAGCGGGGCGGGGCCGGGGCGGGAAGGATGGAAGCGGCAGCCGGCGTGCCCTTGCCGGCCGCGCCGTCGTCAGCGGCGCCCGCCCGCCAGGGCCTGGACCGCGCTGTTGCCGATGCCGGCGGTGACGTTGGTGGCGATGCCGACGTCGGTGCTGACCAGCGGGCCGCGGCCGGTGAAGTTCAGCCCCACCCGCACGCCGCTGCCCGGCATCCCGGCCACCGATTGGCCGGCGCCGTTGCCGATGCCGGCGGCGACGTTCGTCGCGGTGCCGACGTTGGTGCTGACCAGCGGGCCGACGCCGCGGCCCGGCACGGCCATTCCGGGGCCGGCAGCCTGCCCCATACCCTGGACCAGGATCCCCTGCTGGTGGGCCGTGTTGCCGATGCCGGCGCCGACGTTGGTCGCAGTGCCGACATTGGTGCTGGCCAGTCCCGGGACCATCCCGGCGACGGTCATGGCGGGGATGCCGGCGGCGCGGCCCCTGCCCATGGCCGTGGTGTCGGCCGACGCGGCGGTCGAGAGCAGCGCCGCGGCGGCGAAGACGGCCATGAACGGGGCGCGGTTCGGAATGCTGCGGATCATCGGATGGTATCCTTCATCTGGTTGCGGGGGAAGGGCGATGGATCCAGCCTATCGGGAGAGCCGCGGCGCCGATGTGAGGCGGCCAACACATCGCCCCGTTTCCTTTTTCCCCCGCGGCCGCGGCAGTGGGACGGGCGCCGGCCCGAAAAGGAAAGCTCCGGCCGGGGGTCCGGCCGGAGCGAGGGTCAGGGAGGAAGCCTTGCAGGGAGGAGGAGGCGGACCGCTCAGCGCTGCTGGACGAAGGCGCCCTGGCCGGCGAAGTTGCCGACGCCTGCCGACAGGTTCTGCATGCTGGAGAGGTTGGACGGGCCGAGCAGGCCGCCGGAGCGCTGGAGGACGGTGCCGCGCTGCAGGGCGGTGTTGCCGATGCCGGCCGCGGTGTTGCCGATGGTGGCGACCGAGCCGCCGCTGAGCATGCCGCCGGACCGCTGCATCACCGTCGCAGCCTGCCCGGCGGTGTTGCCGATGCCCGCCGCGGTGTTGGAGACGCCGGCCACCGACCCGCCGTTGAACAGCCCGCCGCTGCTCTGCCTGACGAAGGCGCCCTGGGTGGCGGTGTTGCCGATCCCGGCGGCGAGGTTGGAGACCGAGGAGACGTTCGGGCCGGCGAAGCCGCCCTTGGACCGCTGCATCACCAGGGCGCTCTGGTCGGCGGTGTTGCCGATGCCGGCGGCGGTGTTGGAGATGGTGGAGACGTTCTGCGCCATCGCCGGGGCGGCGAACAGGGCGAGCGAGGCGAAGCCGGTCAGCAGGGCGGTGCGGATCATGGTGTGGTCTCCTGTCTGGGGGCCGTGGTGTCCGGCCGTGTTGTCGATGGACAGACCCTACCCAAGCCCGCGGATCCCGGATGTGAGCCGGGCCACAACCGGCCGCGGTTTCCCCGACGGGCCGGATTTCCCCGTGGCTCCACACGTTCCGCCGCCCCTGCGCGACCTCGACGTTGCCCCCACCTAACCTCCCCCGCCCAGCGGGAGAGGGTTGGGGTGGGGGTCTGGCTTGCCAAGGCCGGCACCCTCGCGGCCCCCAACAGCAGGCGGCCGGCCGTCACGGCACGGTCATTCCGCCGTCGACCGGCAGCGCCACGCCCGTCACGTAGGAGGCCTTGTCGCTGAGAAGGAAAAGCGCCGCCTCGGCCTGCTCCGCCGGATCGGAGAAGCGCCCGATCGGATGCGCGGCCAGCACCTGGGCATTCACCGCCGGGTCGGCCGTCCACTGGTCGAACATCTCGCTGCGCGTGCCGCCGGGGCAGATCGCGTTCACCCGGATGTTCCGCTGCGCGAGCTCCAGCGCCGCGACCTTGGTCAGGCCGATCACCGCATGCTTGGAGGCCTGGTAGGCCGACAGCCCGGGATTGGCGACGAGGCCGCCCACCGAGGAGGTGTTGACGATCGCACCGCCCCCGGCTTCCAGCATCGCCGGGATCTGGTGCTTCATGGCGAGGAACACGCCCGTCAGGTTGACCGCGATCACGCGGTTCCACTCGTCTTCGCCGAGATCGGCGATGGCGGTGCCGGACTGTGCCATGCCGGCGTTGTTGAAGGCGAGGTCGAGCCTGCCGAACGCCGCGACCGTCGCATCGACCAGCTTGCGGTGGTCGTCCGCCACCGCCACGTCCGTCCGCACGAAGATCGCCTTGCTGCCCTCCCGGACGATCCGGTCGGCGACCGCACGCCCTTCCGCCTCGCGCCGCGCCGCGACCGCGACGCTGGCGCCCTCGCGGGCGAACAGCAGCGCCGCCGCCCGGCCGATCCCCGAATTGCCGCCCGTGACGATGGCGACCTTGTCCTGAAGCCTGCCCATGCCGGTCTCCTGTGTCTTGCGCCCGCGGGCGGACGCCGTCGTGTCCGCCCGCGGGGCCGGTTGACTGGGTGCCGGAGTTAGGTAGACGCAAGGGGCTGGACAATCTATGCTCGGAAATCCGCAATACCCTCGCGATCGTCCAGAATGCCGGTTGACCCGCTCTCCGACGTCCTGTCGCTTCTCAAGCCTCACACCTACATTGCCGGCGGCTTCGACCTCGCCGGCGGCTGGTCGATCCGTTTCAACGCCCACACCGGCATCAAGTGCTACGCGCTGGTGTCGGGCCGCTGCTGGCTGACGGTGGAGGGCGCCGCCGAGCCGCTGGAGATGGAGGCGGGCGACTGCGTCCTTCTGCCCAACGGGCGGCGGTTCGTGCTGGCGGCGGACCTTGCGCTCGACCCCGTCCCCTATCCGGATCTGGCCCCGGCCGTGGGGCCGGGCGGGGTGCTGACGCTGAACGGCGGCGGCGGGACGATGATCCTCGGCGGGCATTTCGCCTTCAGCGGCGCCCATGCCGACATGCTGCTGGGGGCCATGCCCTCGATCGTCCGCCTGCGCGAGGATGCCGACAAGGACGGCCTGCGCTGGGCCTTGGAGCGCATGCGGCGGGAGCTGACCGGCGGGCAGCCGGGCGGCGTGCTGGTCGCCCGGCACCTCGCCCACATGATGCTGGTGCAGGCGTTGCGGCTCTATCTGGCAGAGGGGGTTGGCCGGAGCGTCGGCTGGCTCTTCGCCCTGGCCGATCCGCGGCTTGCCGCGGCCCTCGGCGCGATGCACGCCGATCCCGGCGCGCGCTGGACCCTTCCCGCGCTGGCCGAACGGGCGGGCATGTCGCGCTCGGCCTTCGCCGAGAGGTTCAAGGCGACCGTCGGCTCGTCCCCCATCGACTACCTGACCCGTTGGCGCATGCTGCTGGCCGGCGACCGCCTGTCCGGCGGCGGCGAACCGGTCTCCGCGATCGCGGCGTCGCTGGGCTACGAGTCGGAAAGCGCGTTCGGAACCGCCTTCAAGCGCGTGATGGGATGCTCGCCGCGACGCTACGCCGCGCGGCCCTAGAGGCGCCGCGCGGGAAGCCGCCCGGCCGAGGCGCCAGGCGGTGGATCAGGCCGTGGACCGGGATCGCGTCAGGCCGCCCGGATGCGGGTGATGAAGGCGTTCACCTCGGCGCGGAGACGATCGGCCTCGCGCGACAGTTGGCCGGCCGCGGACAGAACCTGGCTGGAGGCGGTTCCCGCCTCTTCCGCGGCGCTGCTCACGCCCGTGATGTTGGTCGAAACCTCCTGCGTGCCCTGCGCCGCCTGCTGCACGTTCCGCCCGATCTCCCTGGTGGCGGCCGACTGCTCCTCGACGGCGGCGGCGATGCCGCCGGAGATCTCGTTCACCTGCGCGATGGTGCGGCCGATGCTGCGGATCGCCTCCACCGCGCCGTCGGTGCGGGCCTGGATTTCGGAAATCTGGGCCGAGATCTCCTCGGTCGCCTTGGCGGTCTGGGTGGCCAGTTGCTTGACCTCGCTCGCCACCACGGCGAAGCCCTTGCCGGCCTCTCCGGCGCGCGCCGCCTCGATGGTGGCGTTCAGCGCCAGCAGGTTGGTCTGGCTCGCGATGTTCTGGATCAGGCCGACGACATCGCCGATCCGCTGCGCCGCCGAGGCGAGGCTGACGACGGTCTCGTTGGTGCGTTCCGCCTCGGCCACCGCGCTCTGCGACATGTGCGAGGAGTCGGTCACCTGGCGGCTGATCTCGGAGATCGAGCCGCCCAGCTCCTCGGACGCCGAGGCGACGGTCTGGACGTTGACCGACGCCTGTTCGGTCGCCGCGGCGACGGCGGTCGACCGGCGGGACGTCTCCTCGGCGATCGCCGACATGCTCTGGGCGCTCGACTGCAGGTGGGCCGCTGCGGACGACACCGCCTCGATGACGCTCAGGACGCTCGCCTCGAACTGATCGGCCAACCCGAGCATGGCGGCCTTGCGTTCGCGCTCGGCCAGCGCCTTGCGTTCGGCGGCGTCCGCCTCCATGCGACGCATCTCCAGGCCGTTGTCCTTGAACACCTGGACGTTCCTGGCCATCAGGCCGATTTCGTCGCTGCGGGCGGTCCCTTCGACCTGGATGGAGTGGTCGCCCTTCGCCAGGACCTGCATGACGCCCGCCAGGCGCTTCAGCGGCCCGGTCACCTGGCTGCGGATGATCCAGATGGCCAGCGCGAACGCGAACAGGGCGCCGACCGTCGTGCCGGTGACCGTGCGGATGAAGGAGCGTTCGTAGAGGTCGCTGGCGGCCTTCGCGGACGCGGCGAGGTCGTCCTGCTGGTCCTTGACCAGGGCCGCCAGGGCGTTGTTGCAGCTATCGTAATACTCGGTGATGATGTCCAGCAGGGCCTTGGCCTGGACATCCTGGTTCGAGGCGATGAACTTCCGCGCATCCTTCAACGTCGCGCGATAGTTGGTCGCGTCGTCGGTCGCCTTGTCGAAGGTCGCCTGTGAGCGGTCGATGAAGGTGTCGAGCTCCTTCATGATCTGGTCGAACTCGGCAAACTCCTCATCGGCTTCGCGGAACTGCTCGGCGATCTCGGCGGGGTCGTCCGCGACGATCGCCTCGTAGGTCAGTTGGTGCGCGCGCGCCATCTTCTCCTTGGCGGTGGCGGCCAGATACAGGGATCTGGCATCGTCCGTCGCCATCGTCTGCGTCGTCGCGGCAACCGTACGAAGTGAATCCAGGGATGTGGCCGCAACTCCCGCGACCAGCAGGGCGAACAGCGCCAAGCTGCTCAGGATCTTCGACGACATCGAGAGACGAGAAAGCAAGAAACGCTCCATTTATATTCAGCCCGTAGCTGCTCGGTCGTACGGTTTCGATGCGAATAGAGCTGCGTTTCATCGCGGCCGGAGAGGTTTACATTGAGCCTCGAAGGATCTTCGAAGTGGTTAACGGTAAGCAGGGGAAGCCCCTTAAAATCCGCCGGCGAATGCCCGGCGACGCTTGGGCGGCCATGCGCGCGCGGGTGGAAATCCCGGCTGCTCCGGCAACCGGCCTGGCACCGGCGGCGGCCTCGGCGTCACGGTGCCCACGCCCCGTGCGGGTGCCCCGGGCATGCGCTGTCAAACGATTGGAATCACTCCTGCTTTGGGTCATCGGCGCCTGAAAGGCGCGAGGCGGGCCACCCGCCCGCCTGCTCGCCGGGCCACGCGAACGGACCGTGGAGTCCCGCTGTCCCGGCGACGGCGGGCGGACCGGCGCCTTGGCTTGGCGAAAAGCTTAACGCCCCGACTGTGCGTACGCCGCATTACTCCAGGCGGGCTCCCCGCTTCGACCCGGAACCGCGCGGCTCGACCGGGTGCTTCCATGCCCCGCCGGCGCGTGTCGGCGGCAGCCTCGCGCACCCCGCCGGAGGAGCCGCCTCCACCGGTTCATGACCCCCGTCACCCGCCGTCCTGCGGTTCCAGGCCGGCGATCAGCTTCGCCAGGAGGGCGGCGAGCGCGTCCCGCTCCCCCTCGGTGAGGGCCGAGAGGATGGCGTGCTCGTTCTCGACATGGGCGGTCACCGCCTCGTCGATCACGGCGCGGCCCTGGTCCGTCAGGTGCACGGTAACGCCGCGCCGGTCGCCGGGATGGGGCTCCCGCCGGATCAGGCCCGCCCGCTCCAGCCGGTCGAGGCGGTTGGTCATCGCCCCGGACGACACCATTGTCGCCTCGTAGAGCGCCGTCGGCGTCAGCGCATAGGGGCTGCCGGAGCGGCGCAGCGTCGCCAGCACGTCGAACTCCCCCTGCTGCAGCCCGAACCGCGCGAAGACCGGTGCCAGCCGGTCGCGCGACACCAGCAGCGCCGCCTCGGTGAGCCGGCCGATCACCGCCATCGGGCGGACGTCGAGGTCCGGCCGTTCCCGCCGCCACTGCTCAAGCGCCCTGTCGGCCCGATCCATTCCTCTCACCATCAAGTATCTTGACGTAAAGATTCTTCAGGCTAAACATTACCGCCGCACGCGATCCTTGCCAAGCGGGAACCTCACCATGACCAGGCTCTGGAACTCGGCCGCCGGCCTCCTGCTCGCCACCGGCGGGCTGCTCGGCCTGACGCCGCTGTTCGGCAAGCTGGCGGCGCAGGGCGGGGTCGGCGCGCCGCTCTGGGCCTTCGTCGTCTCGTTCGGGGCGGCTGTCGTGCTGCTGTGCGCGCTGCTGGCGCGCCGGGGCAGGGTGGGGCTCACCCCGCGCCGGCTGCGCTATTTCGCGGCCACCGCCGCGATCTCCTACGCCATCCCGAACCTGCTGATGTTCTCGGCGATCCCGCACCTCGGGGCCGGCTACACCGGCGTCATGTTCACGCTGTCGCCGGTCTTCACGCTGGGGCTGTCGATCCTGTTCCGCCAGCGCCGGCCCAACGCGCTGGGCATCGCCGGGATCGCCGTCGGCTTCGCCGGCGCGGTGATGGTGGCGGCGACGCGCGGCGAGGCGGGGCAGCCGGCCGAGCCGCTGTGGGTTGCCGCCGGGCTGCTCATTCCCGTCTGCCTCGCGGCCGGCAACATCTACCGGACCCTGGACTGGCCGGAGGGCGCCGGCCCGATCGAGCTGGCGGTGGGCAGCAACCTCGCCTCCGCCGCCATGCTGCTGGCGGGGATGCTCGTGACGGGGGCCGGCGGGCCGGTCGCCAGCCTCGCCGGCGCCCCGCTGCCGCTGGTGGTGCTGGGGCAGGTCGCTGCGGCCTCGGGGATGTTCGCGCTGTTCTTCCGCCTCCAGGCGGTCGGCGGGCCGGTGTATCTGAGTCAGATCGGCTACGTCGCGGCGGCGGTCGGCCTGGTCTTCGGGGTGGCGATCCTGGGCGAGCGATACCAGGCGATGACCTGGGCCGGGGCGGTCGTCATCACCGTGGGCGTGCTGATGACCACGCGGGCGCAGGGCAGGGGATGAGAACCCGCGTGCCCGGCCGCTCGGCCGGCTCCAGCCGCTGCCCGCCCGCCCCTTCCGTCAAGCCGGCCCATAGTCCCATTTGCCCGCGTCGCCGAGCGCCGCCGCGAACGCCTTGCGGCCGGGCCCGGCGAGCCAGGAGCGCAAGGACAGCATCCCGGGATTCAGCTCCCGCAGCGCCTGGAGGTCGGCGTTGCCCGCGAGGCGCCCGGCATCCATCAGCGCCGCCAGCTTGCCCAGGAAGGGGTCGGCGGCCAGGAGGTCGTCGGGAAAGCGGGCATAGGCGATGGGCCGGCCGGCCGCCTCGCTGAACAGGGCTTCCAGTTCCCGCCCGGTGACGGCGTCGCCCGCGATCTCCAGCGTCGTTCCGCCGAACCGTGCCGGATCGGCGAAGATCGCCGCGACGAACCGGCCGATGTCCTCCACCGCGATGACCTGCATCCGCTGGTCGCGGCGCAGGAGGAAGCTGAAGCGTCCCTCGTTCAGCCCGAAGCCCGGCATCGCCAGCATCTCCATGAACGTCACCGGCCGGACGATGCTGGCGGTGATCGGCAGCCTGCGGATGTGCGCCTCAATGCGGGCCTTGGTGTCGAAGTGGCCCATGCCGGTCGGCTCGTTCCCGATGGCCGCAGTCGAGGTGTAGACGAGGTGCCGGACGCCGGCCTCGGCGGCGAGGTCGGCGATCCCGATGCCGTAGCGTTCCTCCTCCTCGTCGCTCAGCCCCAGCAGGGGGCCCTGGCCGGAACTCGGCTGGACGCTGAAGACGCCGTGCACCCCCTCCATCGCCTGCCGGATCAGGGCGGCATCGGCGAAGCCGCCCTGCATGAGGTCGACGCCGGCCCCGCGCAGGGCCGCCGCCTTGGCGGACGCCGGGTCGCGGACCAGGGCGCGGACCCGCCAGCCGGCCGCCAGAAGTGCCGATGCCACCGATCCACCCTGCTGGCCGGTCGCGCCGAAGACCAGAATTCGCTGCTTTCCGTCGGACATGGACGTTACCCTCGTGCTTGAACTCGCGCTTGGACGAGGGCCATCCACATATACCCGGGCGGGACGGCCCGGAAGACGGCACATTCTTCACCCTCAGGCACAAGGATGATACGCGTGGAACGAGTCATTCACGGCCGGCCCTACATCGAGACCAAGGACGGCCCCCGCTTCAAGCCCTGCGCGCCCAACAGCGTCCTCGCCCGGCTGGGCGACAAGTGGACGATCCTCGTCATGTCGCACCTTGCCGTGGCACCCGGCCACCGCCTCCGCTTCTCGACGCTGAAGGGCGGGATCGAAGGGATCACCCAGCGGATGCTGACGCTCACGCTGCGCAATCTGGAGCGCGACGGCCTGCTGGTGCGCCATTACTTCCCGGAGGTGCCGCCCCGCGTCGAGTATGAGCTGACGGAAATGGGCGCGAGCATGCTGCCGGCGCTGGAAGGCTTCACCTCGTGGATCCGGGAGAACTGGCCCCGCATCGTCGACTGCCGCCACGCCTATGACGAGGCGCAGCAGCGGGCGGAGGACCAGGACGCTCCGGTATAGGACGCCGCGGCATAGGACGCCCAGGCGCCCTCCGTCCGGGCGCCCGGCACGCCGTCCGGGATCATTCCCCGTCGGTCCGGGCGGCATCGGCACCGGGAGGCGGCGGTCCGATCCCTTCGCGCAGCATCAGGCTGCGCTTGCGGTCGAGACCCCAGCTATATCCCCAGTGGCTCCCGTCGGCCTTCACGACCCGGTGGCAGGGGATGGCGACGGCGAGCGGATTGCTCGCGCATGCGCTTGCGACCGCGCCGACCGCCCGCGGCCGGCCCACCGCCCTGGCGATCTCGTCGTAGGAAATCGTCGACCCCGCCGGCACGGACTGCAGCAGCCTCCAGACGCGCCTCTGGAACGCCGTGCCCCGCAGGTCGAGCGGCAGGGCCGTCCCCAGGGCCGGCGCCTCGACCAACCCGACGACACGCGCGACGAGCGCCTCATACTGCGCGTCGGCCCCGACCAGGGTCGCATGCGCGAAGCGCTCCTGGAGATCCCGGAGCAGGGCGTCGGGATCGTCCCCCAGCAGGATCGCCGCGACGCCGACCTCGCTGGAGGCCACGAGGATGGCTCCGAGCGACGTCTGGCCGACCGCGAAGCGGAGGGTTTCTCCCGTCCCGCCCGCCTTGTAGTGCGACGGCGTCATGCCCAGGGACTTGCGGGTCACCGCGTAGAAGCGGCCGCTGGAGCCGAATCCGGTCTCGTAGATCGTCTCGGTGATCTTCTGTCCTCGCGAGAGGCGCTGGCGGACGTCCTGCGCACGCTTCTGCTGGGCGAACGCACGCGGCGTGAGGCCGGTGTGCGCCTTGAAGAGGCGATGCAGGTGGCCCTCGCTGATGCCCAGGGCGTGCGCCAGCGCGCCGACCGACGGAACACCCTCGTCCGCCTCGATGAGCCGGCACGCCTCCGCCACGAGCTCCGCATGCCGGTCCGCGACCGGCCCGTCCTGCGGCCGGCAGCGGCGGCAGGGGCGGAAGCCGGCGGCCTCGGCGTCGTGCCGGCTCTCGAACAGCCTGACATTCTCGTGCCTGGGCGGGCGGGAGCCGCAGGTCGGGCGGCAATAGATCCCCGTCGTCGTCACCCCGCGCCAGGGCGCGCTCCCGTCCGCGGCTGCGCCGCCCGGCATCAGGCGGTCTCCCGGCGGGCGGAGCCGAACGGATTGTCGATCAGGTAGCGCCACAGCCCGTCCTCGCCGCGGCGGGCGATGTCGGTCGCCGTCGCGACCATGTTCACCGCGGTTCCGTCCCGCGCGATCCCGACATACGACCAGTCCAGGATCAGCAGGGCGATGTTGCCGGCGACGAACAGGTGCCGCTGCGTGATCGACATCTCCAGGCCCAGGCTGAAGTATTTTTCGAGTTCGGCGCCGATCCCGGCGCGCCCGGCATGCGGCGTTCCGCCGGCATCGACGATCATGCCGTCAGGATCGTAGAATCCGAGCATCGTCTCGACGTCGAGCGAATTGAGGTGCGCAAGCAGCGCGGGAACGATGCCTTCGGGGGTGGTCGCCAGGGCGAGCGGCTTGGTCATGGAAACTGGTATCCTTGGATGGCACCCGCGATGTGCGGGCCATCGAGTGATGCCAGTCGGCGGCCTGCCGCGAACTCCGCTTTCTGATCCCGGATTCGGCTTCGATCCCCTGCCGCCCTGTCCGGTCTCGCGGATCCGTCACGCCGCCCGCCCGGCCGGCCCCCCGCCCGGCGGACCGGATCAGGCGCGAGGCGGGTTACGCCTTGGCCGCCACCGGAAGGCGGAAGGGGGCGCCCAGCCGGTTGACGGCGTTGATCGCCGCGATCGCCACCGTCAGGTCGACGAAATCCTTCGGCTCGAACGCCGCCGAAGCCGCGGCGTAGGCCTCGTCGGACGCATGGGTTTCGCCGATGCGGGTCACCTCCTCGGTCCAGGCCAGCGCCGCGCGCTCCCGGTCGGAAAACAGGTGCGGAACCTCGTGCCAGACCGGGACCAGCGCCACCTTGTCCGCCGACATGGTCTTGCGCAGGTCGCGGCCATGCTTGTCGATGCAATGGGCGCAGCCGTTGATCTGGGACGCACGCAGGAACACGAGGTGGACGAGGTCCTCCGGAAGGTTCGTGCCCCTGGTGACATAGTGATAGAGGCCGCCGACGGCCTTCGCGCTTTCCGGCGCCACGTCGTACCAAGTCAAGCGTTCCATGTGTCAGCCCTTTCTGCTGGTGGTGGATGGTTCATTCCTCGCCGGTGCCCAGATCCGCACTGGGATCCGCACTGGGAACCGCACCGGGATCGCCCGGCTGTGCGGTTGCGCCGCCTTTGCGAAGCGGACGGCGCCCCGTCTTCACCGCGGTGATGCGTGCCGTTTCGCGGGCGGCGGCCCGGTCGCGGAACCAGTCGGCGACCAGCGCCTCGAACTCCGCCGGTCGCCCGCCCCGCGCGAGGTCGGCGAGGGTTGTCCTGGAAAGCTCCGACCGCATCTGCTTTTCGGCGCGGATCATCACGGCATGGATGCGGCAGACGCCCGACGCCGCCCAGGCGGGCGGCGAGCCGCCGAAGAGGATGCATCCGCGGCGGACCTCCTTGCAGTCGAACAGCTTGCGGCCGCCTTCGATCGCATCGACGACGTCGAGCACGGTCACCTGGGCGGGCGGCTTCGCCAGCGCGTAGCCGCCGCTGATTCCGTCGCTCGAACTGACGATCCCGGCCCTTTCCAGCTTCGGCATGATCTTCGACAGCATGGCCGCCGGGATCCCCTGCATCTCGGCCAGTTCGCGGCTGCTCGGGCGCTTGGGATGCTCGGCCAGCAGCCAAAGCACCGTGTGCAGGCCGTATTCGACCGACGCGCCGTAGAGGCTCGGCGCTCCCTTGCGCAGCCCGCCGGCTTCGCCATCCGCCATCTCGGCGCCGTCTTCCTCGGAGGGGTCCGGTTCAGGTGTCATAACGCAACCTAATCAGGTCTGCGTTATGAGTCAACGGCTGGAAACGCCCTCGGGACCCGCGGGCGATTTGGCGGGGCGGATGGAACCTGGCCGGCCCACCGCCGTTACGACAGCATGTTGTCATCACGACAGGGTGTTGTTCCGATGGGTGGCCCACCTGAGCCGGCCAGCGTCCGCGATCTGGTGCTGGCGGTGTTCGAGACCAACGGCCGGCTTGTCGGCGCCGGCAACGAGCTGGTGCGCCCGCTCGGGCTGACCGCCGCATGGTGGCAGGTCCTGGGCGCGCTGGGCTATTCGCCGACGCCGCTGCCGGTGGCCCACATCGCGCGCAACATGGGCCTGACGCGGCAGGCGGTGCAGCGGGTCGTCGACCTCCTTGCCGACCGCGGCCTCGTCAGTCTCGAACACAACCCGCATCACCGGCGCGCCAGGCTCGTCGTCCTGACCGCGGCCGGTCACGCCGCCCTGCATGCGGCCGAAGCCGCGGTCGTGCCGCTCGACGGCGCCATCCTCGAACGGATCGGCGCCGAGCGGCTTGCGGTCGCGGTCGCGGTGCTCCGCGAGATGACCTCGGTCATCGACCAGACCTTCGAGGCGGCGGCCACGTCCGCTCCGCCTCCCCCTTCAGAGGAAGCTCAATGAGCATTGTCACCGAACACGATCGTCTTGATGCGGAGGTCATCGTCGTCGGGGGCGGCCCGATCGGCCTGACGACGGCCTGCGCGCTCGCCCACCATGGCGTCGATTGCCTACTGGTGGAGCAGCGGCGGCAGCCGAAGGAGTATTCGCGGGCCAACAACCTTTGGGCAAGGCCCCAGGAACTGCTCGCCGGCATCGGTGTCCGCGACGCGATCGCGGAGAAGTCCTACAAGATCACGAAGATCAACACGCTCCTGAACGGACGCGCCGTCGACCCGATCGGGATCGCCGACGTCCCCAGCCCCTACGGCCCCGTGCTCTACAGCGGGCAGGACGTGATCGAGACCACCTTGTCGGAGCAGGTCGTGGCGAAGGGCGGCAGGATCGAACGCGGCCGCAAGGTGACCGGCTTCACGCAGGATGCGGACGGCGTTTCCGTCAGGATCGCGGCGGCGGACGAGGAGGACGAGGAGCAGGCCGTCGGGCCGGCCGCCACCCTGCGCTGCCGCTACCTGGTCGGTGCCGACGGGGCGAAGGGCTTCATCCGCAACGAGCTGGGCTTCGGCTTCGAGCCGGAAAAGCTGCCGAACTGCATGAACCGGCAGGTCGATGCCAAGCTGCACTGGCGACGGTCGCTGGATCGGGACCATCTCTGGTTCTTCTACTATCCCAGGGGCTTCTGCGGCGTGCTGCCGGTCTGGGAGGGCTATCACCGCCTGTTCTTTCTGGCCGACGACACCGGCATCCCCGACCGCGATCCGACGCTGGAGGAAATGCAGGCGATCGCCCGCGAGGTGACCGAGGACGAGACGCTGACGCTGACCGATCCGATCTGGCTGACGCACAGCCGCTTCCAGCACGGCACCGCGGCGCATTATGCCAAGGATCGCGTGTTCCTCGTCGGGGATGCCGGCCACCTGTCCCTTCCCGCCGGCGGCCAGGGCATGAACGCCGGCTTCCACGACGCGGTCGGGGTGGCATGGCGGCTGGCGATGGCCTTGCGGGGCAAGGCGACGCCGCTGCTGCTTGAGTCCTACGATGCCGAGCGGGGCGGCGAGCATCGGCGGCTCGACGCCCAGCAGGTCCGCGGCTTCCAGAACAGCGTCTATCGCGGCCCGGTGAAGGACGCGATCATGGACGTCGCCGCCCGGTTCCTGCCCAACATCGGCGCGCTGATCCAGGGCAGCGCCGATCTGCAGCAGCTCACGGTCGCCTATCCCGCCAGCCCGCTCAACGAGGACCATCTCGCCGGCGTGGCGGACGCGCTGCATCACCGCACGCCCAAGGCCGGCGACCGCGCTCCCGACGCGGCCCTGATCGCCGCCGACGGCACCTCGACGACGCTGTTCGCCCATCTCTACAATCCGGATGGCAGGAGCTGGGGCTGGTCGCTTCTCGGCTTCGACGGCCGCCAGGCGGACGCCCTGCCAGACCTGCGGCGGGCCTTCGCGGCGGTCGCCGGTTGGGGCTGGGTGCGGCCAAGGCTGGTGCTCGGGGCGGCGGTGCCGGAACCGGGCGACGCGGTGGCCCTGTCCGACCTGGACGGCGAGGCGCATGCGGCCTATGGGATCGGCGGCGACGGCGCCGTGGTCCTGGTGCGGCCGGACGGGCACATCGCGTACCGTGGCCGGATGGACCGGCCGGAGCCGCTGGCTGCCTACTGCGAGAAGCTGTTCGGCACGCCGGCATCGTGAGCCAGGATTGCCTCTCCCCCCGGCCGCGTTTCGTGGAAGGGGGCAGGGCCTGCCTGCGGGCGCCCCGGCCGGAGTGATCCGGGGAGTGATCCGTCTGAGTGATTGCCGGGGAGCCATGGCGGTCCGCCACGGCTCCCCTCCCGCCACCGGTTCACTCCCGCCACCGGTTCAGACGGCGCGCGTCACCCCGCCGTCCGCACGGATGTTCTGGCCGGTGATGTAGCCGGCGCCCTCCGACAGCAGGAAGGCGATGGTGGCGGCGATTTCCTCTGCCCTGCCATAGCGGCCCATCGGAACGCTGCCGCGCCGCTCGTCCGTCGCGGGAAGGCTGTCGATCCAGCCGGGCAGGACGTTGTTGATGCGGATGTTCTTCGCCGCATAGGTATCCGCGAAGATTTTGGTGAAGCTCGCCAGCCCGGCCCGGAACACCGCAGAGGTCGGGAACATGGCGGATGGTTCGAACGCCCATGCCGTCGAGATGTTGACGATCGCGCCGCCGCCCTGCGCCTCCATGATCGGCGTCACCAGCCTGATCGGCCGCACGGCATTCAGGAAATAGACCTCCATGCCCCGGTGCCAGTCCTCGTCCGAAATTTCTAGGATCGGCGCGCGCGGGCCATGGCCGGCGGAGTTGACCAGCGCGTCGATCCGCCCCCACCTCTCCATCGCCAGATCGGTGATCCGCCTCAGGTCGGCGTTCGACTGGTTCGAACCGGTCACGCCGACACCGCCGAGTTCCCGGGCGAGCGCCTCGCCCTTGCCCGACGAGGACAGGATGGCGACCCGATAGCCGTCCTGCGCCAGTTTCCGCGCGGCCGCTGCTCCCATCCCCGACCCGCCGGCGGTGATGAGAGCGACTTTTTCTCCAGACATGAAAGCCTCCGGCATCCAGATTTCGCCGGGATCATGCCATGGCGGCCGGCGGTCTTCCGCACCAGAAGGAAGCGCGCTAGCATGTAGAAAAACTACTGGCGCTCCTATGGTCTACCCTCGCCGCAAGCTGCCCCCGTTGAATGCCCTGCGCGCCTTCGAGGTTTCCGGCCGCCGGCTGAGCTTCCGCGCCGCCGCCGAGGAGCTCGGCGTCACGCAGGGCGCCGTTGCGCAGCAGGTTCGTGCGCTGGAGGATCAGCTCGGCATCGCCCTGTTCAAGCGCCAGCCGCGGGGCCTGTCCCTGACGCTGCCTGGCGCCGCCTATCTCGCCGACATGACGCGCGCCTTCGACATGCTCGGCGAGGCGACGGGGCGGCTGCTCGCGCGGCCGGGAACCGTGACGATCAGCGTCACCCCCACCGTTGCGACCAAGCTGCTGATCCCGCGCCTGGCCGAGCTCAACGAATCCCTTCCCGACGTGGAGCTGCGCACGGTCGCGACCGAGGCGCTGTCGGACTTCGACCGGGATCAGGTGGACATAGCGGTGCGGCTGACCCGTCCGCCCTTTCCGCCGGACCTGGAGGCGAGGCTGCTGTTCCGCCAGGAACTGGTGGCGGTCGCCAGCCCGCACCTGGTGAGGGGCGTGTCTCTTCCGCTGGCCGTCGAGCAGCTTCGGGAATTTCCGCTTCTGCATGATGCGCACGATCATTGGCCGGTGTTCCTGCGAACCGGCGGGAAGCTGCCGGGCGCCGTGTTCAACCAGACGGCGCTGGCGCTGGATGCCGCCCTGGCTGTCCAGGGTATCGCCCTGGCGTGCAGGGCCTTCGTGGTCGCCGATCTGGAGGCTGGACGGCTGGTGCAGGTGACCGATGCGACGATGATCGCGGAGCCCGGCTATTTCCTTGTCCGCAAACGCTCGTCATCGTCACGCAGGCCACTCGATGCGGTATGGGATTGGTGCGTGGCCCGCCTGTCGCTCGCCTAGGATGTGGTCGGTTCAAGCGGTGTCGCTGGAAGCGTGACCCAGGCCTTTGGTCCACTGTTATACCGCCGCCGGTTTTCCAACGGGGTGATCGATGGCCGCTTCACCGAAGCCATGATTGATGCCGCGGCCGAGGCCGCTGTCAGCCGCCAACGTCCGCGGGTCCGTGCCGTTTGCCGGCGCTGCTCAGGTAGGCGTGACACATCCGGAGCAGATGATCCCGAAGCGTCTCGATCGCTGCGGGCGGCAGATTGCGTTCGAAGGCGTTGCGGACCGTGCCGAAGATCACCGTTACGAGCGTCAGATTGATGCCGGCGAGGTCCTGCCCCGTCCAGTCGGAGGCGCTCGCCAGCATGGCAAGCGTGGCGGCGTCGACCCGCGCCGCGAAGTCCTCGATGAGCGCCTCGTTGTCGAGCTCGACGGCGGTGCGATACAGCGCGCGCGTGACATCCGCCCGCTCCGTTTTGGCCTTCCAGTAGGTTTCGATCAGCGCATCGATCATCACGCGCAGCGATACCCCATGATGGGCGAGGCAGGTCGCCTCGATCCTGTCCGCCAGAGCGTCCAGGTATCGTTCGTTGAGTGCGTAGAGCAGCGCCTGCTTGTGCGGAAAATACTGGTACAGCGTGCCTACCGAGACTCCCGCCCGTTCGGCAACGCGGGTGGTGGTCAGGCGGGGCAGGCCATCGGCCAGCAAAAGCTGAATGGTCGCTTCAAAGATCGCGTCCAACGTCACTCCGGCACGCGCCTGGCGCGGGCGTTTCCGGGCTTTCAGGTGTCGTGGTGCGGGGGGAGGCATAAGCGAATTCCGGAGCTGAATGATTCTTCATATCTTAGCCGTCACACGCAGGAGAATGAAGGAACAGCTCATGCCGAACGACGGTCGCATTGCCCTCGTGACGGGCGCCAACAAGGGCATCGGATTGGAGATTGCCCGCCAGCTTGCCCAGGCCGGCGTCCACGTCGTCATCGGAGCGCGCGATGGCGCCCGCGGCCGGGCAGCCGTCGGCACTCTCGCGTCCCAAGGGCTGACGGCGCAGTCTGTGCGGATCGACCTGACCGACCATGCCAGCATCTCGGCAGCGGCCGAGACCATCGGGGCGGAACACGGCCGGCTCGACATTCTCGTCAACAACGCCGGCATTGTCGATCCCGAGGATGGACCGCCCAGCATGGCCGCTCCGGAGGCGGCGCGGCGGATCATGGAGACCAACTTCGTCGGGACGCTGGCGGTGACCCAAGCGATGCTGCCCCTGCTGCGGAAGGCGCCGGCCGGCCGGATCATCAACCTGTCGAGTTCGCTGGGGTCGTTGACGGTCATGGGCGATCCGGCCTCGCCCTATTACTCCGCCCGGCTGATCGGCTACAACGCTTCGAAGGCTGCGGTGAACATGCTCACGGTTCAGCTTGCCGAGGAGCTGCGCGACACCGGCATCCTCGTCAACTCGGTAAGCCCCGGCTACGTGAAGACCGACCTCACTGGCCACACTGGCTTCATGACGCCGGAGGAGGGGGCTCGCCTTCCGGTTCGCCATGCGATGAGCGGCGACGAAACAGGTCGCTTCTTCGAACCGGACGGCGAAACACCATGGTGATGGCCGGATGCCGTAGCTCGGCTTGAGGACCGCCCCGCCGCTGCTGGAGCGTGACCGTTTCAAGCGGTCTCTGTAGCGGCCCGAGATCATCGGCGGCCGGACCCGAGATTCTGAGCGATTCCGGGACCGGATTGGCTGAGCCCGCTTCCCGGCCCCCTTCTGAAACAGGCTCTGAAGAAGCGGCGCCGGCCATCATGACAAGACGCAGACGAAGGCGGTTGTGCTGCCGTCGCCGCGCCAAGCCTTCATTTTAGCCCCCTGTCCGCCTTGTAGCGTTCCAGCAGGCCCTTCAACGGGGTGTGCAGAAGGTCGCCATTGATCCGGGGCGGCGGCCCGTAGCCGAACGTGAATTTATACCGGCCATCGCCCTCGATGGTGATGTCGGCGATCGTCCAGGGTTCCCTGCCTTCACGGCTCATCGCATCCCTTAAGGCGATAAGTTTCCGCTTCGTGCCCATGCTCATCCGGAAGCTCAGATCTTCAAGCGGTGCTCCGGGCCTGTGCGCCAACACTGCCGTCTGCGTGCTCGACCGCCGCCCTTCCTCGATCAGGAGTTCATGATTGACGGCGATGTGAACCCAATCGCGATCGCCCCACTCATCGTCATAAAGATCGCTGCTGTCGGCAACGATGCTACGGACGACATCATCCTGTAAGGACCCCACCGAGTCCGGCACAGCTTTGGAGGCCTCCTCATCCTTGTGCAATCCGGCGAACAGTCGCTTGAACATCTCATCCGTTTCCCTTGCCTGTTCCGACAGGTCAATCTGCGTCGGAAAACCCGGACTGTCCGGACCTGCATGATTCCGGAAAGAAGGACTGCGATCAGCCCGACGGAGGTCCGGTGCATTTCGGCCCGCCACTTCGACATGCATGTTCGACGCCGCTCAGGCTTGCGGTCTTGGTGGGTTCTGTTCTCACCCATCACGGCGAAGCTTTCCGCACGGCCAAGGATCGTCGCGCGCCCGCCGTCTCACCGAGGGAGTCACTGAAGAGGTTCCATGACATGGGCCGCTGGATACTCGCTTTGTTCGCCCTGTTCGGCCTGTTCGGCCTTGTCTTCGCTTGGCCCGGAGCCGCGGAGGAGCTGGATCTCAGCAAGCTCAGCAACCAAAAGATCATCGCGACTGCGCCCGAGCTTCATCCCTCGGCCCTTTATGTTCTTGCCGCGCGGCTACTTGCGCAAGGGAAAGGACAGGAAGCGGCGAACTGGATGTATGCGGGTCAGCTTCGCTACCGCATCCTGATTGCCACTGCGAAGCAGGCCGCCAGCGGCAACGACCGCGCGCTGTTCGGCGCCCTGACGGAACAGGTTGGCCGCCCCGTCAACGAATATATCGCCGGTGATCCCGACGAATGGATCGCTGCGATCAACTGGGCACTGGAATGGGATGACACCAACCCAAACGGGCTGGTGGACAAGACTGAACATGCGGCGATCATCAGCGAAATTCGCAAGAACTTGACGAAATTTCGTGACGACATTGATGGCCGCCGCGACGAGATCGCCCGCGAGCGCAGCAAGAATGGCCTGAAGAATCGCTGAACAACCGGGAAGCAAGCCATTCCGCTCCTCGTCGCCGTCCCCTGATCTTCACCTTGATTGGCATCGGTATGATTGTGGCTGACACGCCCGTGGCGCCCACCAAAAGGCCGGCCGTTGGTGACACCGGCGTTGACTGTTTCATGCTGTCCTGCCCTTGGCGCGGAATTCCGGATCCGGATGACGCATCGCGCGATCCGTTTCCCCCGCTTTGGAACTGGCAGGAACCGCCCGTGCTGGAAGCCTCGTCTCCCGACAGGACCGGGTTGGGCGAAACTTGGGGAGAAGGACGATGAGTGGCGAAAGACGGTACGCCCAACGGTCAAAACCTGCGGGTCGACAGGAACCTCGGAGACTCTTCATGAAACACCGTTTTGCCGGCGTCGTGTTGATCGCCCTTATGCCGGTTTATGCCCAAGCCGATGACGTCGCCGAGTTCACGGCGGAGCTTGGCAAGGTCATCGGGGCTTTCACGGCCACGGAGCTTTATGTGGAGCAGTGCAATCAGCGCGACCCTGCCGGTGGGGCCGGGCGTCGCGACATCCTTGCCGGCTGGTCATATGGGAATGGCAGATCGGGCTATGAACGGCTGATCGGCGCCATCCGCCACCGCATGCCCGAATTTGCCGGACAATACGACACCGGGCGGGACCGGCTGGCTGGGGTGATCCAGCAGGACCTCGAGAAGAACCCGCAACAATGCGACGATCTCATGAAGGTCTTCCGGGACGTCTTCCGGGACGACAGCCAGTTCTCCGTGCAAACAACCGTTCGCCGCCTCCTCCGCCGCGCGTCCGATCTCGGGATCGAGGTTCCAGACACTCCGAAAATCCTGCCCGGCCAGAAGCGCGTCGAGGATACGCGGATCCTGCGCCTGGCTGCTCTGTCTGCCCGGATCGAAGCCAAGATGGCCGAGATCGGCAGCAAGGAAGGCGCGCGCCGTTACCGCGACCTGAGACGCGCCCGCGAGGAGCAGGCCCTCAACTGGCTGATCGCTGATGGCATGCAGGTTCTCTACGGCCGCGTCACCGGGGACAGCGAGTTGCGTGAATGGCGCGGCGACCGGCAATCCTCCTTCAAGGTCGAATGCGACACCTTCGTCGATGGTACGCACGAAGCACGCATGGCGCAGGCCTTGGGGAAGGACCGCGTCGTCGCCGGCATGCCGCGCTCCGTTCTTGACGCCCATACCGGCGGAAAGCTGACGCTCACGAAATGCAGTCTCTTCACCCCGGAGGAAACCCGCCGCCCCTTTGTCGAGGAGGACGACACCGTCGGACTGATGCCGCGCCCCCTTGAGGAAAGCGAAGCCTATGCCGGCCCCAACAACGGTATCGCCCTCGGGGAGGTCGAGTCTGTTCTGTACGAATCCAGCTTCGACAACCGCTTGGATGGGTTCGGCAACGGCTATGTCGACCGTGAGGAAGCCGTCTACGTCCTGCTGCGGGACGGCACCGCCTACCGGCACGATTGGAGCTTTCCGTTCACGGATCTCGCGGTGCAACGGTCGAAGGAGCGCGAGCCGCACCGCTGGTTCACTTGGAAGGAGCGTGGCGGGAAGGTGACGCTGACCCACAGCCGCGGTGACGACGAGGGACGCACGGTCGAGCTGGAAAAGCCGCAACGCCTGCGCCCGATGACGGCATCGCGCTTGAAGGCGAGCTACCACTATCTTCAGGTCGGGATGGGCGGTCACAGGCAGGATCGGCGCTACACCTTCAGCAAGGATGGGATGGTCACCTACCATCGAAGCGGTTTCGTCGCCGGCAATGTCGCGACCAGCTACATCATGGTTGCCCCTCCCGACGAAGCGGAGGTCACCGCCCGTTACCGCTTTGAGGATTATGCGCTGATCCTTGAACGGAACGGAGAGGTCGAGCGCCATTTCTTCGCTGTCCCCGAAAGCACGGACAAAGCCCTGCCCGACACGGTTCTCGTGCGCGGGGAAGCGTACTGGCTGGAGGATTGAATGGGAAACGCCACCTCCTTCGAGATCCCGACGCCGATCGGTGATGTCCGGGAAGTCACGGGAATTGGACACAGGTGTATTGATTCCGCTAAAAAAGCAGGGGGATGTGCAAGGCGGAGGACAAGGGCGGCGTGCAGGAGCATATCGCAGATGGAGCACCGGGGACCGACGATCCCATGTCTCTCGTCCGGCAGGCGCAGACTGGCGACGTCGCCGCCTTCGAGCGCCTCGTCACCCGGCATTACCCATTCATCTACAGGACGGCGTTCCGATGGCTCGGCTGCAAGACCGACGCCGAAGACGTGACCCAGACGGTCTGCATGCGCCTTGCCACCATCCTCCCGTCCTTCGACGGCCGGGCCAGCTTCACCAGTTGGCTGTATCAAGTCACGCTGAATGCGGTGCGGGACCTGCTGCGCAGTCAGGCGCGCGTCAACCGCCAGGCGGCCGAGGTCGCTTCGATGGCCACCGAGGGAAGCGACGGGGATCAGGAAGACGCGCTGCATGTCGCCGACATCTGGCGGAAGGTCCAGGAACTGCCGGAGAAACAGCGCGATGCGGTCATGCTCGTCTATGGCGAAGAGATGAGTCACGCCGAGGCCGCGCGGATCATGCGGTGCAAAGAGGTGACCGTTTCCTGGCATATCCACAATGCGCGTAAAACGCTGAGAGGCCTTCTATGAGCCGGCAAAAAGACAGTTCGCTATCGCGCCTGCTCCGTCAGGAGGTTTCCGAACCGGACCCGGCACGGATGCAGGCCACCATCCGTGCGAGTACGGACCTGTTCGCGCGCGAGGTGCGGCGGCCTGCTCGCAACACGCAGACGCCGCCCATGACAGGAGGCCCAGCAGCTCCGGCTTTTCCGATCGAACACTACAGTTTTGAAGGTCTGGAGCTCGACCTGCACAACATGCCGGAGGCCGCTGAACTGCTTCTGCTCGAAGGCGGCAGCGAGGAGCGGCTGGGTGTCACGAACAAAAAAGAAAGCCAGCGAATCGCCCTTTTCGATGCCTTTCGCGAGAAGACCGCCAACGGACAGGACATGGTCGTGGTATGTTCCGGCATGGGTTCGAATCAGCGCTGGGACGTCTTCCTTCGCAGCGAGCAGGGCTATAGCCGCTCGATCGATCTGTCCCTCCGTATCCAGCATGCGCCCAACCGTGACGACGCACGGCAGGGCCTGCAACAACCCTGATCACAACCGCAGCCCACGCGAAATCGCAATCAGCCACCAAGCTCTCTGCGTGCCGGTACGTCTCATCGAGAAGATCATCCGCTCCCCACGATCCCGAAGGAAGCCACGCCGATGATTGCACGCCTAAAGCACGTGACTGCCTCAGCGGCCGTGATGCTCCTCGCCCTGCCTTTTGCCGTGGCCATCCTCCTCGGCAGCGCCTCGCCCGCCTCCAGCCAGTTCATCGACAATCTCGACATCCACCTTAACCAGCAATTGTGGAACCGGCATCAGAACCACCAGAATGCGGAACGGCAGCGGGTGCCGAACCGCGATGCCGGCGGGGAGAGGTCGACACGGCCCAACAAAAGCGCACAGACGCGCGGCGAACGTCCCGACACCGCCGTGATCCAACGGCTTCGGAAAAACATCAGGACGCTGGAAGCGCGTATCCCTCAGGGGCGCAGGATCGCGGTGGCAAAAGACGGCACGGTCTATATCCATGTGGCCGGCCGCGTCGACGAAAGAGCCGTCGTAACGTTTGCCGAATCCCTTCTGAAGACGAAGGTCATCCTGAAGCAAATGCCCTGAGACGGACACTCCGGTCCCGGCGCCGGTTGGCCGGGCCGCGAACAGGAGGAGTTGCAGATCCTTGCCGCGGCCGAATGGGCCAGCCTGAAGAAGCCGTGCCGGGCAGAAGACGCGCCTTGCGTCTGGAGCGCGTGCCGCAGAGGTCGCGCCGGAGTTTCCCGATTTCGGCTTCAGGCCGGCGATCGGCGTTTTGGCATTGGACGCAATCGCCTTGGCCCGTACCGGACGTCATTGACGTTTCATCCGCTCCTTCATGAGGTCGGCCTCGCGTTGTCCGAGGACGAAGGCTTTTTGACGGATCCAGGCATTCGCCTTGACCTCTCCGTCCCGCTTGGCCCGCCTGTTATACTCAGGAACGAGGGCCTTGATCGAAGCTTCAACCCTGGCGCGCGCCGCGGCATCCAGTTCGATCATGCCCGTCTGTCCGGACTGGGAGCGCCCGCTGCGGCTGCGATCACGATCCTTTTCCTGTCGGCCACGCTGATACTGGTCGTTGGGGAACAGGTAGCCTGGATCGGCAGTCGTAACCGGAGGTACGGAAACCTCTTGAGCTACCGCAGATAGGCTCGCCGACGTGGCAAGCATCGAGATGAACAATATGCGTTTCTGCATGAAAAATCCTCCCGGTTCTCAGCATGAGACGCCCCAGCGGCCTCGATCCTTGGTGTCATCACGCCCCCTGTGAGCCGATCCTTTGCCCCAGGATCGGAAGCGGGACCCGGTTTGGAAACACCCAATCGACACCCAATCGACATCCGATCCGTTGCCGACGTACGCCTCGGTGAGTGATGCGGTCAGGCCGCCTTCCAGTTCCAGGGCAGCAGTTCGTGCAGGCGTTTCTGCGGCAGGCCGGCGATGCGGGCCAGCACGTCGGCAAGCCACGCCTGCGGATCAACGTCGTTCAACTTGGCGGTGGTGATCAGGCCATACATGATCGCCACCCTCTGGCCGCCAACCGCTCGGCCGCCGGCTTGCCATTCAAGGCGCGCTTGAGATCGACGAGGGCGGCGATGCGCCTTATGGCCCCCAGCGCCAGCGCCAGCGCCAGCGCCAGCGCCAGCGCCAGCGCCAGCGCCAGCGCCAGCGCCAGCGCCAGCGCCGGCGCCGGCGGGATTGGCGGAGCATCCTTGCGTCTGGTGTTCGCGGCGATGTCGGCCAACTTGAAGAAGCCGCGCCCGGCATGCCCCCAGCACAGCGCGGCCGCGATCGGACCCGGCCGCCGGTCGGGCTTGCCAGCCGGTTGTGTTGTTAGAATAAAAACCTACAACAACTCCCGCTCTCGTCATAAAATAGGAATACAGGCCTTTTTCAACCCCGGGAGATCGCCATGCCCCCCGATTGCCTCGATCCTGCCGCCCGCACCACCGCCCCCGCCACCGGCGATGCTCCGAGGGCGGGCAGCCTGCCGCCCTGGGCCGCAGAGCCGCCGGAGCCGCCGGAGGGGGCCTTGGTTCCGGGATCGCGTTTCCACGAGGAGCAGTGGGTGATGGCGGCAGGCATGCTCGCCCGCGGCGCCTCCTTCCTCCAGGTGTCCCGCAGCATCGGATGCAGCCGCACCACGCTGTGGCGGGCCTATTACGGATCGCAGGCGTTCCGCCACCGGGTGTGGTGGGAGCGCCAGTCCCTGACCCGCGAGTCCGACCTGCGGTTGGCGTCGCTGCGCGGGCTGGTGGCCGAGCAGGTCGAGCGGCTGGTATCGGCCGGCGATCCGGCCACCGTGCGCTGGCTGGCCGACAGGCTCGGCATGTTCGCCGGCGACGAAGTGCCCGACGGGCGCGGCCGTCCGCATCCATCCGCCGCCGCGTCCGCCCCGGCCTCGGAAACCGGGCTCGCTCCGGCGCCGGTACCCGCCTCCGGGGCCGGCTCGGGAACCGGACAGCAGCCCGGTCCCGATGCCGGCCCGTCGCGCCGCCCGGATTTCGACGACCTCGATCCCCCCGGTGCGCTGCGCGAGCGCGTGCCGCCCGATCCGCGCATGGTCGCCGCCATCCTTGCCCGGCCGGAGGCCGAGGGGCCGAAGGGCGTCTTTCCCTGGACCGCGCTGCCGGAGGGGGAGTTCCACCCCGACCTCGGCTCGGCTCGCGAACGCCGCGGCGGCCGGCGCGCCTTCTCCTATCCCGGCCTTGCCCGGCTGGGCGGCGGCGAACCGTGAACGGGGGGCGGCGATGGTGCACCCGGTTTCAGACGTTCCATCCGCCGCCCTGGCATAGCCCGTTACCTGGAACGGCATAGCCCCGGGCATAGGCTGCCATGTGAAAATGGATTTACAGAAATTGGAAATTTCTGTAACCATTCGACCATCGCTGCCGCGCTTGGGCTTGCAGGAAGGGCATCCACGGGAATGAAGCCGCCCATCCAGACGGGATCGCTGCTGATCCGGATGCAGAACTGCCAGCCGCAGCTTCCGGCGGCGCTGGCCAAGGTCGGGGCCTGGGCGCTGGCCTATCCCTTCCGCACCGCGACGCTGAAGATCGGCGAGCTGGCGGCGGCGGCGGAGGTGTCGGTGGCCTCGGTCAACCGCTATTCCCGCTTCCTCGGCTATGACGGCTTTCCCGAATTCCGCGACGACCTGCTGCGCGCCTTCGAATCCACCTTTGCCCCGGTGGAGAAGCTGCGCGTCGCCGTGCAGCGCGACACCTCCAACGCCGAGATCATGCGGGAATCGCTGGCCAGCGACGCCGGCAACGTCCTGCGCACCGCCGAGCTGCTGCAGCCCGAACAGTGCGAGGCGGCGATCCGCCTGATCCGCGAGGCCGGCCGGGTCATCGCCCTCGGGCTCGGCGACAGCGCCTACCTCGCCCTGTTCCTCGCCGACGTGCTGGAGCCCTATGTCGACAACGTCCGCGAGTCCGTGGAGTTCGCCGGCACCGAGCGGGCCATCCGCCGGCTGATGACGGTCAAGCCCGGCGACCTCGTGATCGCCATCACCTCGCCGCGCTATTCGCGCCGCACCATCGAACACCTGCAGCTCTGCCGCGACCGCGGCGCCAAGGCGATCGCGCTGACCGACGCGCCGGACTCGCCGATCGTGCCGCTCGCCGACGTGACGCTGCTGGCCGGGGCCGACCACGGCGTGCGCCACAGCTCCCCCACCGGGCTGATGGCGCTGGTCGTGGCCCTCGGCACCGCCCTGTCGCGCACCGGGCACGACAGCGTCGGGCAGGCCGCCGACGTCGCCGAACGCATCCTGCCCTATCTCCACGTCGTGCCGAAAGCGGGCCGGCAGACCGACGGATGACCGGCCTTTTCCCCACCCATCCCGCGCTGAAGAAGCTGAAGCCGATGACGATCTCCTATTGGAACGGGCGCTACCTGCCGCTGGACGAGGTCCATGTGTCGCCGCTGGACCGCGGCTTCCTGTTCGCCGACGGGCTCTACGAGGTGACCGCCGCCTACAACGGCCGCCTGTTCGAGCCGGAGGCCCACATCGCCCGCCTTCAGCGCGGCATGGCGTCCCTGCGCATCGACACCGGCCTGTCGGCCGGCGACTGGCTGGCGATCATGGAACGGCTGGCGGCGGACTCCGGCATCGCCGGCGACCTGACCGTCTATCTCCAGGTCACCCGCGGGGCGGCGGCCTCGCGCGGCCACGGCTTCCCGGCCGGGGTGGCGCCGTCGGTCTTCGGCATGACCAGCCCGCTGAAGCGGCCGCCCGCCGCCTGGCGCGAGCAGGGGGTGGCGGCGATCACCATCCCCGACATCCGCTGGCTGCGCTGCGACCTGAAGAGCATCGCCCTGCTCGGCAGCGTGCTGGCGCAGCAGGCGGCCACCGACGCCGGCGTGGTCGACGCCATCCAGCTCCGCGACGGCGTCGTCACCGAAGGGGCGGCGACCAACGTCTTCGTGGTCAAGGATGGCGCCGTCGCGACGCCCGCCAACGACAGCCGCATCCTGGAAGGCATCACCCGCACCGTCATCCTGCGGCTCGCCGCCGAGCACGGCCTGGCGCTGGAGGAGCGCGACGTCGCGGCGGCGGAACTCGATGCCGCCGACGAGATCTGGATCGCCAGCACCACCAAGGAGATCACCCCCGTCACCCGCCTGAACGGCAAGCCGGTCGGCACCGGCGCGCCGGGTCCGGTGTGGCGGCGCCTGTTCCCGCTGTTCGCCGAGAGGCTGGGCCGATGAGCCGGTCGCCCGCCGCTGCCGCCGCCGCTGCCATCGATGCGCTGACCCGGTCCGCCGGGCCGGCGCCGTCGCTGCTGTCGGTGGAGGGGCTGAGCGTCGCCTTCGCCGGCGACGACGGCCCGGTGCGGGTGGTCGAGGATCTCAGCTTCTCGGTGGCGCCGGGCGAGACCGTCGCCATCGTCGGCGAGTCCGGCTCGGGCAAGTCGGTGACCTCGCTGTCGGTGATGCGGCTGGTCGACTATGCCGGCGGCCGCATCGTCGGCGGGCGCATCCGCTTCACCGGACGCGACGGGCGCGAGCGCGACCTGGCGGCGCCGTCGGCGGATTCGCTGACCGGCATGCGCGGCAACGACATCGCCATGGTGTTCCAGGAGCCGATGACCTCCCTGAACCCGGTCTTCACCATCGGCGACCAGATCGCCGAGGCGGTGATGCTGCACCAGGGGCTGGACCGCAAGGCCGCGCGGGCCGAGGCGCTGCGCATGCTGGAGAAGGTGCGGATCCCCGAGCCGGCCCGGCTGCTCGACCGCCACCCGCACCAGCTTTCCGGCGGCATGCGCCAGCGCGTGATGATCGCCATGGCGCTGTCCTGCCGGCCGTCGCTGCTGATCGCCGACGAGCCGACCACTGCGCTCGACGTCACCATCCAGGCCCAGATCCTGCGGCTGATCCGCCTGCTGCAGGACGAGATGGGGATGGGCGTCATCTTCATCACCCACGACATGGGCGTGGTGGCGGAGGTGGCCGACCGTGTCGTCGTCATGTGGCGCGGAAAGAAGGTGGAGGAGGGGCCGGTCGAGGAGATCTTCCGCGCGCCGCAGCACCCCTACACCAAGGCGCTGCTGTCGGCGGTGCCGAAGCTGGGCGCGCTCAGCGGCCAGGACCTGCCGGTGCGCTTCCCCCTGCTGGTGGTCGACGACGCCAAGGCCGGCGCCGCACCGCCGGCCCCGCCGGTGCAGGACACCGTGCGCGGCGAGGCGGCGCCGCTGCTGGAGGTGCGCGACCTCACCACCCGCTTCGACGTCCGCAAGGGCATCTTCGGCTCGCTGAAGGCGCGGGTGCATGCGGTCGAGAAGGTCAGCTTCGCCGTCCGTCCCGGCGAGACGCTGGCGCTGGTCGGCGAGTCCGGCTGCGGCAAGTCGACCACAGGCCGCACCATCATGGGGCTGCAGGCCGCCACCTCCGGCGCCATCCGCTTCGACGGCGTCGACACCACCACGCTGGATTCCAACGGCCAGGCGAAGCTGAAGGAGAAGATCCAGTACATCTTCCAGGATCCCTTCGCCTCGCTCAACCCGCGCATGACCGTCGGCTTCAGCATCGCCGAGCCGATGCTGGTCCACGACTACGCGCCGGCCGCCGCCCCCGGCCAGTCGCGCCGCCGCGCCATCGAGGCGCGGGTGGCGGAGCTGCTGACCCAGGTGGGCTTGCGGCCGGAGCATGCCCGGCGCTATCCGCACGAATTCTCCGGCGGCCAGCGCCAGCGCATCTGCATCGCCCGCGCGCTTGCCTGCGATCCCAAGCTGATCATCGCCGACGAGGCGGTGGCCGCCCTCGACGTCTCCATCCAGGCGCAGGTCGTCAACCTGCTGATGGACCTCCAGGCGGCGCGCGGCCTCTCCTACCTGTTCATCAGCCACGACATGGCGGTGGTCGAGCGGGTCAGCCACCGCGTCGCCGTCATGTATCTCGGCCAGATCGTCGAGATCGGCCCGCGCCGCGCGGTCTTCGAGAACCCGCAGCACGCCTACACCCGCCGCCTGATGGCGGCGGTGCCGGTCGCCGATCCCGGCCGCCGCACCCGCGACCTGCGGCTGCTGACCGGCGAGATCCCCAGCCCCATCCGCGCGCTCGGCGACGAACCGGCGGTCGCGCCGCTGGTCGCCGTCGGACCCGACCATTTCGTCGCCCGCCACGCCATCGGCGGCGACTTCTGAACCAAGAAAAGGGAGACATCACGTGACGCGTTTCGCTCTTCCCCTGCTCGCCGGCCTGCTCGCCGGCACCGCGCTGGCCGGCCCGGCCTTCGCCGCCAAGGATCTCGTCGTCGGCATGCCCGACAACATCACCACGCTGGACCCGGCCGACATCAACGACACCCTGTCGCAGTCGGCCAGCCGCACCATGCTCCAGGGCCTGTTCGGCTTCGACAAGGACATGAAGCTGGTGCCGCTGCTGGCCGAGAGCTTCACCGTCAACGACACCGCCACCGAATACACCTACCGCCTGCGCAAGAACGTCGTCTTCCATGACGGCACGCCCTTCAACGCCCAGGCGGTGAAGACCAGCTTCGACCGTCTCGCCGATCCGGCCAACCGGCTGAAGCGCCAGAGCCTGCTGGCGATGCTGGCCGAAACCGTGGTGGTCGACGACTACACCATCACGCTGAAGCTGTCGCAGCCCTTCGGCGCGCTGAACAACAACCTCGCCCATCCCGGCGCGATGATCCACAGCCCGAAGGCGCTGGAGACCTACGGCAAGGACATCGGCCGCCACCCGGTCGGCACCGGCCCCTACAAGTTCGTGAGCTGGGAAGCCGACACGCTGAAGGTCGAGAAGAACGACAAGTACTGGAAGCAGGGCCTGCCGAAGATCGACCACGTCACGCTGAAGAGCGTGCCGGAGAACGGCAGCCGCATCGCCATGCTCCAGACCAACGAGGCGCAGTTCATCTATCCGCTGCCGCCCGAGATGGTGAAGATGGTGGAAGGCAACCAGGCGCTGGAGATCATCGACGCGCCGTCGATCATCGCCCGCTACGTGGCGATGAACACCATGAAGAAGCCGTTCAACGACCCGCGCGTCCGCCAGGCGCTGAACTACGCCATCGACAAGAACGCCTACGCCAAGGTGGTCTATCGCGGCTACGCCGGCCCGCTGGATTCGGCGATCCCGTCCAAGCTGGGCTTCCACGTCACCCAGCCCAGCCAGTACACCTACGACCTCGCCAAGGCGAAGGCGCTGCTGGCCGAGGCCGGCTACCCGAACGGCTTCGAGGCCGAGATGTTCGGCCGCAACAGCACCAACTTCATCCGCGGCATGCAGTTCGTCCAGCAGCAGCTATCGCAGATCGGCGTCAAGCTGACCGTCACCCCGCTGGAAGCCGGCGTCGAGACCGCCCGCGTCTGGGGCGTCGAGAAGCCGGAGGACGCCACGGTGCAGATGCAGTATGGCGGCTGGTCGGCCTCGACGGGCGACGCCGACTGGGGCCTGCGCCCGCTGCTGTGGGGCAAGGGCTTCCCGCCGAAGTTCTTCAACGTCGCCTACTACAAGAACGACACGGTCGACGCCGCCATCGAGACCGGCATCGCCACCGCCGACACCGCCAAGCGCGCCGAGGCCTACCGCGTCGCCCAGGAGCAGATCTGGAAGGACGCGCCCTGGATCTTCCTCGGCGTCGAGAACCTGCTGGCCGGCAAGTCGAAGAAGCTGACCGGCTTCTATTACGTCGCCGACGGCGGCCTGCAGATGGAAGAAGCCGACCTGCAGTGATGTGAGTGCGGCGCCCGTTGTTCCTGCGGCGGGCGCCGCATTGCCCCCTTCCCAACCCTCCCCCGTCTTCGGCGGGAGAGGGGGTAAGTCGCAGAGCGGCGGCAGTCCCCTCTCCCTCGCAGAGGGGGAGGGCTAGGGAGGGGGCATTCGAAGCCGACACCCCACCCAGGCCCTCTTCCCGGACCTCCGCCCATGCTGAAATATCTCGTCGGTCGTCTCGCCGGCATCCTGCCGGTTCTGCTGGTGATCTCCGTCTTCGTCTTCGGCTTCGTCCATCTGCTGCCGGGCGATCCGGCGCGGCTGGTCGCCGGTCCGGACGCCACCCAGAAGGACGTCGAACTGGTGCGCCAGGATCTCGGCCTCGACCAGCCGCTGTGGGTGCAGTATGGCCGTTTCCTCGGCAATGCGGTGCAGGGCGAGTTCGGGCGCTCGATGAAGAGCAAGCGGCCGGTGTCGCAGGAGATCGGCGAGCGCTTCCTTCCCACCTTCTACCTCACCGTCGTCGCCATGGTGTGGGCGACCCTGGCCGGCCTGCTGATCGGCGTCGCCTCGGCGACGAGGCGCGGGCGCTGGCAGGACCATGTCGGCATGGTGGTGGCGGTGTCGGGCATCGCCTTCCCCTCCTTCTGGCTCGGCCTGCTGATGATCGACCTGTTCTCGGTCAAGCTCGGCTGGCTGCCGACCAGCGGCTACGGGACGTGGCAGCATTACGTCATGCCGTCGCTGACGCTGGGGCTCGGCGTCGCCGCGGTGATGGCGCGCTTCACCCGCTCCGCCTTCATCGAGATCGCGCGCGAGGACTATGTCCGCACCGCGCGGGCCAAGGGGGTGCCGGCGCGGCTGGTGGTGTGGAAGCACACGCTGCGCAACGCGATGATCCCGATCATCACCATGGTCGGCCTGCAGTTCGGCTTCCTGCTCGGCGGCTCCATCGTGGTCGAGACGGTGTTCTCCTGGCCGGGCCTGGGCCGGCTGCTGGTGGATAGCGTCAACTACCGCGACTACACCGTCATCCAGGCCGAGATCCTGCTGTTCTCGCTGGAATTCATCGTCATCAACCTGCTGGTCGATGTGCTGTACGCCCTCGCCAACCCCGAGATTCGCTACTCATGACCACGACAGACGCAACCGGCGTGGCCGCCGCCCATGAAGACGTCCGTTCGCCGCTGCGCGAGTTCTGGCGGAAGTTCCGCCGCAACCGCACCGCGATGGCCGCCGGACTGTGCCTGCTGCTGCTGGCGGTGGCGGCGGTGGCGGCGCCCTGGATCGCGCCCTACGATCCGGCCGCCTTCGACTACGACCGCATCCTGGAAGGCCCCTCGGTCGACCATTGGGTCGGCACCGACGCCTATGGCCGCGACATCCTGAGCCGCATCCTGTGGGGTGCCCGCATCTCGCTGTCGGTCGGGTTGCTGTCGGTGCTGCTGGGCGGCGTGGCCGGCGTGGCGCTCGGGCTGGTTGCCGGCTTCCGCGGCGGCTGGATCGACAGTCTGATCATGCGCATCTGCGACGTGCTGCTGGCCTTTCCCGGCATCCTGCTGGCCATCGGCATCGTCGCCATCCTCGGGCCGGGCATCGACAACGTGATCTACGCGGTGGCGATCTTCAGCGTGCCGGTTTTCGCCCGTCTGGTGCGCGGCAGCACGCTGGCGCTGAAGCGCGCCGTCTATGTCGACGCCGCCCGCGCCATCGGCGTGCGCGACCGACTGCTGATGGTCCGCCACATCCTGCCGGGCACGCTGCCCAGCGTGATCGTCTACGTCTCCATGCGCATCGGCACCTCGATCCTGACGGCGGCCAGCCTCAGCTTCATTGGCCTCGGCGCCCAGCCGCCCAGCCCGGAATGGGGCGCCATGCTGGCCGACGGGCGCAGCTACATCGGCGTCGCCAGCCACGTCACCTTCTATCCCGGCCTCGCCATCTTCCTGACGGTGCTGGCCTTCAACCTGCTCGGCGACGGACTGCGCGATGCCCTCGACCCGAAACTCCGCTGACGGGGCATCGCGGGCGCGGTCCTTCGGGCTCGCCTGCGGCCGGCTGAAGCCGGGGCCACGCAACGCCATCACCGACGTTCCGGGCGTGCGCGTCGGCCATTGCACGCTGGATGACGGCGCCGTCCAGACCGGCGTCACCGCCATCCTGCCGCATGCCGGCAACCTCTACCGCGACAAGCCGGTCGCCGCCGCCGACGTGCTGAACGGCTTCGGCAAGAGCCTCGGCCTGATGCAGGTGGAGGAGCTGGGGGTGTTGGAAACCCCGATCCTGCTGACCAACACCCTGTCGGTCGGTACCGCCGCCACCGCCCTGGTCCGCCACGCCATCGCCGGCAACCCCGACATCGGCCGCGCCACCGCCACCGTCAATCCGGTGGTGATGGAATGCAACGACGGGCCGCTGAACGACATCCAGGCGCTGGCGGTGAGCGAGGCGCATGCCGCCTCGGCCCTGGCCGCCGCAGCCGGCTCGCCGGAGGCGGCGGAGGTCGCGTCCGGTGCGGTCGGGGCGGGGCGGGGCATGTCCTGCTTCGGCTTCAAGGGCGGCATCGGCACCGCATCGCGCCGGCTGAAGCTGGATGGCGCGCGCCATCATCTCGGCGTGCTGGTGCTCGCCAATTTCGGCCGGCCGGGGGAGCTGCGGCTGCCCGACGGCCGTCGCGTGCCGCCGCCATCCAGCGATCCATCCAGCGATCCGGCGGGGGAGGCGGCGCCCGAAAAAGGCTCCGTCATCGTCATCGCCGCGACCGACGCGCCGCTCGACCACCGCCAGCTCCGCCGGGTCATCCGCCGGGCAGGGGTGGGGCTGGCGCGGGTCGGCTCCTTCTGGGGCCATGGCAGCGGCGACATCGCGCTCGGCTTCACCACCGCCAACCGCCTCGGCCATGACGAGGCCGCCGACACCGTGGCCTTGCGCATGCTGAACGAACGCCGCATCGACATGCTGTTCGAGGCGATGGCCGACGCCACCCAGGAGGCGGTGCTCGACGCGCTGGCCGCGGCGACGCCGGTGGTCGGCCGCGATGGCGCCACCCGGCCCTGCCTCCGGGATGTCCTGACCTCCGGGAGCTCATCGTGAAGATCTACATTTCCGCCGACATCGAGGGGGTGGCCGGCGTCGTCGCCCCGCAGCAGGTGACCGCCGGCAATGGCGAGTACGAGCGGGCGCGGCGGCTGATGACGGCCGAGGTCAACGCCGCCGTCGAAGGCGCGCTGGAGGGCGGGGCGACCGAGGTCCTGGTCAACGACAGCCACGGCCCGATGACCAACCTGCTGCCCGACGAGCTGCACCCGGCGGCCGAGCTGATCCTCGGCCGGCCGAAGCCCAACGGCATGTTCGCCGGGTTGGAACCCGGCATGGCCGGGGTGATGTGCCTCGGCTTCCACGGTGGCGCCCGGCAGGCCGGCATCCTCGCCCACACCACCAACAGCTTCGCCTTCGGCCGCGTCCGGGTGAACGGGCTGGAGTTGGGCGAGGCCGGAAATTACGGTGCCTGGGCGGGCGAGATCGGCGTGCCGGTGATCCTGCTCAGCGGCGACGACCGCTTCGCCGAGGAGGTCGCCCCGCTCTTCCCCGAGTCGGAACAGGTCGTCGTGAAATGGGCGCTGGGCCAGCGCGCCGCGCGCTCGGTGGCGCCGTCGGTGGCCCGCGCCCGCATCCGCGAGGCCGCCTGCCGGGCGGTGCGGCGTGCCGCCGCCATCCCGCCCTTCCGAGTCCCGCCGCGGACCGACGGCGCGCCCTACCGGCTGGAAATCGAGATGAACAGCCCGGCGCTGGCCGACCTGGCGGCGCTGATCCCGGTGGCGGAGCGTCTCGATCCCGTCACCATCCGCCTGTCCGCCGACGGCATGGCCGCCGTGCTGGGCTGGATCAACACCCTGTCGGCCATGTCGGCCACCCTGCGCTGAGACCCCGATCCATGACCTTCTCCGACCCGCAGCCCTTCGTCCTCGCCATCCATGGCGGTGCCGGCACCATCAGGCGCGATGCGCTGACCCCTGACCTGACCGAGGGCTATCATGCCGGCCTGCGCCGGGCGCTGGCCGCCGGCCATGCCGTGCTGGCCGACGGCGGCAGCGCGCTGGACGCCGTCACCCGGGCGGTGATGGCGCTGGAGGACGAGCCGCTGTTCAATGCCGGCCGTGGCGCCGTCTTCACCGCCGAGGGCCGGCAGGAGATGGACGCGGCGGTGATGGACGGCCGCGACCGTGCCGCCGGCGCCGTCGCCGGCCTGTTCGGGCCGCGCAACCCGATCCTCGCCGCCCGCGCGGTGATGGAGCACAGCGAGCATGTGCTGCTGATCGGCGAAGGGGCGATGGACCTCTGCCGCCACCAGGGGCTCGCGATGGAGGAGGCGCCCTATTTCTTCACCCAGCCGCGCTGGGACGCCCTGCAGGCCGAACTGGAGCGCCGGCGCAGCGGGACCCCCGACGACGGAGACGAGCAGCGCCGCCACGGCACCGTCGGTGCGGTGGCCCGCGACCGCGACGGCAACCTGGCGGCCGCCACCTCGACCGGCGGCATGACCGCCAAAGCCAAGGGGCGCGTCGGCGACAGCCCGGTGATCGGTGCCGGCACCTTCGCCGACAACATCACCTGCGCGGTCTCGGCCACCGGTCATGGCGAGCATTTCATCCGCCGCTGCGCCGCCCACGAGATCGACGCCCGCATGCGCTGGGGCGGTCAGTCGCTGGAGCGGGCGGCTGGCGGCGTCGTCGAGGAATTGGGCGTGATCGGTGGCTCGGGCGGGCTGATCGCGGTGGATCGCGACGGCCGGGTGGCACTTCCCTTCAATTGTTCCGGGATGTACCGCGGCGTGATCGGCGGAGAAGGGCGGGCCATGACGGCAATCCACCGCGAGGATTATCGCGCTGGGTGACCCGATCAGAAAATCCAGGCCGCCAACAGAATCCAGAACAGCAGTGAAGCGCCGACGGCGACCAGGAAACCGGGGCGATGAAAGGACGGGGGCGACGCGAAACTGTTGGGGAGGGTTTGCTGGTTACGCATGGGATGCCTCCATGATCTAGTGCGCATCGGCGCGCGATGTCAGTAATTCCTCAAGCTGAACGACCTTCTGTTGAAGGTACCAACAATTGAGCGCGCCGTGTGTTCCTCGAAAGGCCAGGTTGGCCCATTCGGCCGCTCGGCCGTTCTGTTGTGGACAGCCTGTGGCGGCTTTGACACGGTTTCCCTCACCAGGCAGACCGGCCCGGGAAAACCGGCCGTGCCCGTCGGCACGGCTCCATGGAGGGAATGCGCATGCGTGCCATGGTGATCTCACGCTTCGGCGACCCGGACGTCTTCGAACTGCGGGACCGGCCGCGTCCGGTGCCGGGACCCGGCGAATTGCTGGTCCGGGTGGTCGCCTCGGGCACCAATCCGGTGGACGCCAAGATCCGGCAGGCGGGCGACTGGGCGGGCATCCCGTTGCCGGCGGTGCTCGGCTACGACGTGTCGGGCGTGGTGGAGGAGGCAGGGCCGGGCGCGACCGGCTTCGCCGTCGGTGACGAGGTCTTCTTCACACCGGAAATCTTTGGCAATCCCCACGGCAGCTATGCCGAATACACGGTTGCGGCCGCCGGCATCGTGGCGCGCAAGCCCGCCGGCCTCAGCCATGTCGAGGCGGCCGGCATCCCGCTGGCCGGCGGCACCGCCTGGGAGGCCGTGGTGCGCCGCCTTGCGGTCCGTCCGGGCGAGACGGTCCTGATCCATGGCGGGGCGGGCGGTGTCGGCTCCTTCGCGATCCAGTTCGCCAAGGCCGCCGGCGCCCGCGTCATCGCCACCGCCAGCCAGGGGAACCTCGACTTCATGCGCAGCCTCGGCGCCGATCTGGCGCTGGACTACCGGGAGGCCGGGCTTGCCGACCGCATCCTGCGGGAATCCGGCGGAAGCGGCGTCGACGCCGCCTTCGACACCGCGGGCGGCAACGTGCCGCTCAGCACCCAGGTGTCCCGCCCCTTCGGCCGCATCGCCACAATCCTGTCGCCGACCGGCGATCTCGATGGCCTCTACATCCGGAACCAGACGCTGTACGGCACCTTCCTGACCCGCGAGGGTTCCCGCCTGCGCGAGATGGCGCCGCTGTTCGAACGGGGGCAGGCGCGTGTCGTCGTCGACTCCGTCCTGCCGCTGGAGGAGGTCGGGAGGGCGCATGAGCGCCTCGATTCCGGCCATGGGCGCGGCAAGATCATCCTTCAGGTCGGCGCCTGATGCCGGGCACGCCGCCATGACTGCGAAAGGGGCGGTGAAGGTGCTGTCGATCTGCCTGCTGCTGTTGGCCCTGCTCCTCGCCGGGCCGGTGTTCGTGATCGCCTCGGGTACGGTGTCGCTGCGCGTCGACTGGAGCAGGGCCGACCGGACGCCGGTCGGTCTCGCTCCCGACCCGGCCGCCACGCCGGAGGCGGTGGTCCAGGTCTATGCCGCCCGTGCCCTGTCCTGGCGCGGCGCCTTCGGGGTGCATCCCTGGTTCGCCGTGAAGCCGGCTGGCGCGCGGACCTACACGGTCTACGAGGTGATCGGCTGGCGGGCCTATCGCGGGCTGCCGGTGGTCGCCGTCAGCAATCGCGATCCGGATGGCCGCTGGTTCGGGGCCACTCCCACCGTGCTCGCCGAACTGCGGGGGCCTGCGGCGGAGGCGGCGATCACCGGGATCGCGGAGGCTGCCGCCAGCTATCCCTATGCCGGCGAGTACCGGGTCTGGCCCGGTCCCAACAGCAACACCTTCGCCGCCTGGGTCGCGCGTGCGGTACCGGGACTGCGGCTCGACCTGCCGTCGACGGCGCTGGGAAAGGACTATCTGGGCCATGGCGTCGTGGCGCGGGCGCCGAGCGGAACCGGTTGGCAGGTCAGCCTCTACGGCGTCGCCGGACTGCTGCTGGCGGTGGAGGAGGGGGTGGAGGTCAACCTGCTTGGCCTGACGGTGGGGATCGACCCGCTGGACTTGGCGATCAAGCTGCCGGGCATCGGCCGCTTGGCGTTGCGGACGGCAGCGTTCCCGAAGTAGGACCAGGGAAGGGATCGGCTGGGGAACGCTATGGATTACATGTGGCTCATGGGCCTTCACATCCTCGCGGTCGTGGTCTGGATCGGCGGGATGTTCGGAGCTGCGGTCATCGTTACCGCCCTCGCCACGCCGGCACATGCGCCGGGCGCTCCGTCGGGGCCTTCGGCCATCCTTTCGGGCCTGCATCGCTGGGACCGGCGTGTGACCACACCGGCGATGGGGCTCGCCTGGCTTCTCGGCGTGACTCTGGTGATCCGGGGCGGCTGGTTCGGCGAGCCTTGGCTGATGGTGAAGCTTGTCGTCGTGATCGCCCTGTCGGCCCTCCACGGGCGGCTTGCTCGGGCGCTGCGGACGATGGCGGGTGCGGGTGGTGGCGCGATCAGCACGGGGCTGCGCTTTGCACCTCTGGCGATCGTCGCCGCCGTGATCGCCGTCATCACCCTGGTGGTGGTCAAGCCGTTCTGACACCGTCGTCAGTCCTGCCAGTCGCCATACTCCCAATCTTCGGCATCGGGGTCCGCCGTTCCGAGTGGCGCCACCGTCGCGCCGGCGTCGAGCGCCGCAGCCAGCCAGGGCTCGACGGACGTGACCGGCGAGGTGCGGCACCACCGGCGCCGACGTCCATCCCAGCGGCAGCGGCCCTGCCGTTTCATGTCGTCCCGCAGGTCCCAGGACGGGATGGAGGGAAAGGAAAGCTCCATCCCGCGTTCGCTCTGGTTGATCTCCACCACATCGCCGCCCGAGGTTGTGTAGGTCATCCCCTCTTCCAGGACCCGCTTGAGTGCGGCCGCTCGCTCCCCGCGGATGCGCGCTTCCGCCTCCTGCCGCTCCCGGCGCTCGGCCATCACTCCGGCGATCCAGTCGGGCGGCTCCTCAAGCGTGCGGTACCCGGCGCCTCCACGCGGACCCGGCGCCTCTTCGATCAGTCCGGCCTCCACGAGATCGGCCAGAAGATGCTTGAGCCGCTCGCGATCGATCCGGCCACCCAGGAGTTGGCGTGCCACGCCATCCGCAACGGTGAACCGGGCACCTCCTCCCCACATCTCATGGATGTCCGCGGCGAGCGTGTGCAGGTCGGCGATATGCCCCGTTTGCGCGGACAGCCGTTCCCTGATGACTTGGTTGAAGGTTTGGTCCACCCGCCCGCCCAGACCGCAGGTTCCGCACACCCAGGCACCAGGGTCCGAGAGGAGGGCATGGGCATCACAATGGCGGACGCGGCAATATTCCTCGCTGCCGGGTTCCGGCCGTCCCGCGCCGCTTGCCAGCAGCATGCGGATCGCCTCAACCGGCTCATCGGCGATCTCCCGCAGGCGTTCAAGAACGTCGGCCGGCAGCCGGATATCGGCACCGCCGGCCTTCCAGTTGTCGGTCGCCAGCAGTCCGATGATCCGCTCGGCGGTATAGGTTTCATCGAAGTTGTCTGCCAGGATGGCATGGAGGTCGTTGAGGGAAGCCGTTGGAGACAAGGCGCTTTCATCTCCTGCGGCAACGATGCGGCGAGCCTCTGCGAGGACGTCTGCACAGTGATCACGGTCGATCTGCCGCTTCGTCGACATTTTTCCCGCAACTCCTCGCGTCCAGCCCACCGTGTTCCCCTGTGCTTGAAATGTTCTTTTGTGGTCGTAAGGTCAACGTCCTTCCGGCGGCATTACCCTGGACAGGTCGGATTCAATACGACTTCACCGCGGCGGGGGTACGCACATAGTACATAATGCATGTGCAAAATCGGTATCTTGTTCTCTTGTTCAACACTATTCTTTGTTATAGCGTGGGCGCAGATCGCCGGATTCTTAACGAGCGCGCCACAAGCTGCGCCGGTCCGACGACCCCGCAACAGACACCAGGCACCAATCAATGAAATGGCTCAAATCACTGGTCGTCGCCGGCCTGATCCAAGTCGCCGCCGGTTCCGCCGCCCATGCCCAATCCGACATTGAGCGCATCAAGGCGGAGGGCGTGATGAAAATGGGAACTGAAGGCACTTACGCACCTTTCACTTACCATGACGCCACCGGCACCCTTGTCGGTTTCGATGTCGAGATCGGGCGCGAGGTCGCGAAGCGTATCGGCGTGAAGGCGCAGTTCCTGGAAGGCAAGTGGGATGGACTGATCGCCGGGCTGGATGCCCGCCGCTACGATGCGGTGATTAATCAGGTCGGCATCACCGAGGCACGCAAGGTGAAGTACGACTTTTCCGCCCCCTACATTGCGAGCCGTGCGGTGTTGATCGTGCGTGGGGACAATGACAGCATCAAGAGCTTTGCCGATTTGAAGGGCAAGAAGGCTGCCCAGTCGCTGACCAGCAACTTCGGCAAGTTGGCCGAAGTGTCGGGAGCCCAACTCGTCGGAACCGACGGATTCGATCAGTCGATCCAACTCGTCATCAACGGGCGGGCTGATGCGACGCTCAACGACAGCTTGTCCTTCCTCGATTTCAAGAAGCAGAAGCCGAATGCCAACGTGAAGGTCGTGGCGACCCAGGACAACGCCGAGTATTCCGGCATCATCGTGCGCAAGGGCGAAGCGGGCCTCGTCGATGCAATCAACAAGGCACTAGAGGCCATCAAGGCCGACGGTACCTACAAGGAAATCTCGCAGAAGTATTTCGGCGAGGACGTATCGAAGTAACGGAGCGTGCCGACGGCTCAAGATCGACCCTTCGTTCCTACCGGATGCGGTTAGGTTCCGTCGGCACCCCCTTCAACGAGAGGCACCTTTCCCGTGCTGCACTGGCTTACCCTGATGGCGGACTCGCTTCCGTCGCTGCTATGGGCGGCGCTGGTCTTCACCATTCCGCTGACACTCGCCTCCTTCGCGCTCGGTCTCATGGTTGGACTGTTGAGCGCGGTGATCCGGTTGTTTGGACCGGCCCCACTGGCAGTCGTGGTCCGTTTCTACGTCTGGATCATCCGTGGCACGCCGCTGCTCGTCCAACTGTTCCTCATCTTCTATGGTCTGCCGAGTGCGGGCATCGTGCTCGATGCCTTCCCGGCCGCGTTGATCGGCTTCACCCTGAATGTCGGCGCCTACACGTCTGAGATCATCCGTGCCGTGATAGGATCTGTGCCGAAGGGACAGTGGGAGGCGGCCTATTCCATCGGCATGAACTGGAATCAGGCCATGCGGCGCACCATCCTGCCTCAAGCCGCACGCGTCGCTGTGCCGCCGCTGGCCAACAGCTTCATTTCGCTGGTCAAGGATACGTCGCTCGCCGCCGCAATCACCGTGCCGGAACTGTTCCAGGCCGCCCAGCGCATCGTTGCGACGACTTATGAACCGCTGATCCTGTATGTCGAGGCCGCCCTCATCTACCTTGTGCTGAGTTCCGCGCTGTCGGCTCTGCAACTGCGGCTGGAACGGCGGCTGGGGCGATATGGCGGTTTCCTGGAGGCAAAGTCGTGATCCGGCTGACGAACATCGAGAAACGCTTCGGGGACCTGACTGTCCTCAAAGGCGTGACGCTGTCTGTTGCTGAGGGAAGGGTGACCGCCCTGATCGGCCCGTCCGGTGGCGGCAAGAGCACGCTTCTGCGCTGCATCAACCTTCTGGAAATCCCGACCGCCGGCACCTTGCGCATCGGGCAGGAGGAACTGTCCTTCCGCGACGGCGTTCCGCCGGCCTGGAGGGAAATCCAGCGGTTGCGCCGCCAGACTGGCATGGTCTTTCAGAACTTCCAGCTATTCCCGCACCGCACGGCGATCGAGAATGTGATGGAAGGGTTGGTGACCGTTCAGAAGTGGCCGCATGAGCGGGCGCGGGAGCGGGCTTTCGCGCTGCTGCAGAAGGTGGGCATGGCTCACAAGGCAGACGCTTGGCCCGCAACGCTGTCCGGCGGCCAGCAGCAGCGGGTCGCCATCGCGCGGGCCTTGGCTCCGTCTCCGCGTGTCCTGCTTTGCGATGAACCGACATCCGCCCTTGATCCTGAGCTTTCCGGCGAGGTGGTGGAGGTTCTTGGTCGGCTTGCCGATGAAGGGACCACCATGGTGATGGCGACCCATGACCTGCGCTTGGCCTCCCGTATCGCTCACGATGTCGTGTTTCTCGAAGCTGGCCAAGTGGTGGAGGCCGGTTCGGCTCAAGCGCTCTTCACCCAGCCGAAGCATGATCGCACCAAACGTTTCATCGCCACGCTGACCCAGCAGGGACAGCATGGCGAAGGTGTCTGATGTCGACGGGTTTGTGGAAAAAGCCGGCAGGCCGGTTCCTGCGCGCAAAAGGGACGTGCCGCAGGTTTCGTTGAGAGGTTGCCGCCGCGCCCGCCGCAGACGGCGCGGCGGCTTTATGGTGCTATCGGGTGTCTTCCCCGGAACCTTCGGCATTCGACCGTGAAGCAGTGATCGATATCGGGCGGACGTATAGTCCTCGACCCTCCGGCTCCCCCCCACATCTTCCTGTCCCCCATGCCTAATAAGCCGGTGCTTCAGACCCAAAGCTCTGAGGTGCGCACCTCGACGGATGGCCGATAAGATAAGTGGGACGCGGTGAAGTCGTCCTCATTTGAGAAATGCCCAACTCTGGCCTTCGTATGAGTTGCGTACCTCAGCCTGGCGCAGTATGTTGGCATCATGAACAATACGGTTGGTGAAACGTCTTTGACGCTGCGTGACGTGGCCGCTGCGGCCGGTGTCAGCCTTGCGACGGCCGACAGGGTCGTCAATGGGCGTCCGGGTGTCAGTGCCAAGACCGCTCGCAAGGTGCATGAGGCCGTGGAGCGGCTCGGCTTTCGCCCTCTCGCGGCCGCCGCGGAACTGGCGCGTGCGCGGTCCTGGCGCTTCGCGGTGATGCTGCCGCGTGGCAGCAACCGGTTCATGATGGACATCGCCGACAATGTGAGAGCCCAGGCGGATTGGTTCCGCGCCCGCCGGATCGGGGTCGAGATCATCGAGGTCGACGTCTTCGACGCGGATGGCTTGGCGGAGGCCTTGGCGGACCTGGGTGGACGCTTCGACGGGGTGGCGGTGGTGGCGCTCGATCATCCGCGCATCCGGGCGGTGATCGATGATCTGGTCGACGGGGGCATGGCGGTGGTGACGCTGGTGTCGGATGCCCCATCGTCACGCCGACAGCATTATGTCGGCATCGACAACATCGCTGCCGGCCGAACCGCGGGATCTCTGGTCGGTCGTTTTCTCGGTCGTCAGCCGGCCGGTGGCGGGAATGGCAAGGTCGGAATCGTCACAGGCTCGGCCGGACTTCGTGACCATGCGGAGCGGCGGTTCGGTTTCGGGCAGGTGATGGCGGAGGAGTATCCGCATCTGACGCTGCTCACGCCGTTGGAGGGGCGGGATGATGCGGAGCGCAACCGGGAACTGGTGAGGCGCATGTTGTCCGACACGCCCGACCTCGTGGCGATCTACAACACCGGCGAGGGGTCCGTCGGTATCGGCGACGCTCTCGCGGAGGCCGGTCTTGCCCGGACGGTGCTGTGTGTCGGGCACGAACTGACGCCGGCGACCCGCCGGATGCTCCTCGACGGGACCTTTGCCGCCCTTGTGGCACAGGATCCCGGGCATGAGGCGCGATCCATGGCTCGGGTGCTTCATGCGCTGGTTACCGGGCAGGAGATCGTTGCGGCACAGGAACGTATTCGGGTGCAGGTGATCCTGCGGGACAACCTGCCTTAGTGCTGTTCCGGACCGGATGCGGCTGCTGCCCCGCGGTCGGCGGGGCCCGTGGGATGGTCCATACGGCTTGGGAAAGGCGGCGGGCTATGTTTCTGGGTATCGACATCGGCACATCCAGCGTCAAGGCGGTGTTGACCGGCGCCGACGGCACGGTCATGTCCGTCGCCTCGCGTGCATGTGCAGTATCGCATCCGCACCCGCTGTGGTCGGAGCAGGAGCCGGAGGATTGGGTTGCCGCCGCGATCGCCGCGGTGGATGAGCTGGCCGATCGTCACCCGGGCGCCGTCGCCACTGTCGCCGGAATCGGCTTTTCGGGCCAGATGCACGGTGCGGTGCTGCTTGGCCGCGATGGGCGCGTGCTGCGGCCTGCCATTCTCTGGAACGACGGCCGGTCCTACCGCCAATGTGCGGCGTTGGAGGCGGCCCTGCCGGATTTCCGGGCCATCAGCGGCAACATCGCCATGCCAGGCTTCACCGCGCCCAAGCTTCTGTGGGTGGCGGAGGAGGAACCGGAGCTCTTCGCCGAAACCGCCAAGGTCCTTCTTCCGAAGGCTTACGTCCGCTGGCGCCTGACCGGGACGATGGTGGAGGAGATGTCGGATGCTTCGGGGACATTGTGGCTTGATGTCGCCCGGCGCGACTGGTCGGACGCGCTGCTTGGTGCCGGCCGCCTGAGCCGCGCCCATATGCCGGAGCTTGCGGAAGGGTCGGCTCCCGTCGCGCGGCTGTCGGCGGAGTTCACCCGGCGCTGGGGCATGGGCACGCCGCCGGTGGTGGCGGGAGGAGCCGGCGACTGTGCGGCGAGCGCGGTCGGCCTCGGTGCGATCGCCCCCGGCGACGGCTTCCTCAGCCTCGGCACCTCCGGTGTGGTCTGGCAGACGACCGACCGCTTCCTGCCGAACCCGGCGATGGCGGTCCATGCCTTCTGCCATGCCTTGCCCGGGGTCTGGCACCAGATGGGCGTGATGCTGTCGTCGGCAGCGTCGCTCGCCTGGGCGGCATCGACTCTCGGGACGCCGGAGGCGGAGTTGCTGGCTCCGCTCGGCGATGCGGTGGATGGCCCGGCGCCGGTCGCCTTCCTGCCGTACCTGTCGGGCGAGCGCACCCCACACAACAACGCCACCGTCCGCGGGCTCTTCGCCGGACTATCGGCGGAAACCGGTCGGAACACACTGGTGCAGGCAGTGCTGGAAGGCGTCGCCTTCGCCGCCCGGGACAATCTGCTGGCCCTGGGCGAGGGCGGGGTCGTCCCATCCTCGCTCGACTTGGCCGGCGGTGGCTCGCGGTCGCGGCTATGGGCACGGATCTGCGCCGACGCGCTCGGCCTGACCATCCACCGCATCGAGGACGGCGAGGTCGGGGCGGCGCTGGGTGCGGCACATCTCGGCCGTATGGCGGCGACCGGAGAGGAGCCGTCCGCGGTCTGCCGCAAGCCGCGCCGCCTGGAGAGCTTCACGCCAGATCCCGCCCGCGCCGAGGCCTACACCCGCGCCTGGTTGCGCTGGCGCCGGCTCTACCCCCTTGCCAAGGAGTTCGCCTCTTGAGCACCGTTCCTTTCTTCGGCGAGTTGTCGCCGGTGGCTTACCGTGGGCCCGAGAGCCGCGATCCTCTGTCCTACCGCTGGTACGACAAGGACCGCGTGGTGCTGGGCAAGCGCATGGAAGACCATCTGCGGCTCGCCGCCTGCTATTGGCACAGCTTCTGCTGGCCGGGCGCGGATCCGTTCGGCGGCGAGACCTTCCTGCGTCCCTGGATGAAGGCCGGCCTCGATCCAATGGCTGCGGCGCGCATGAAGGCTGATGCCGCCTTCGAGATGTTCCGTCTGCTGGACATCCCCTTCTTCTGCTTCCACGACCTCGATGCCGCTCCGGAGGGCGCTACCCTGGCTGAGAGCGTGAACAATCTGAAGGCGATCACCGAGGTGTTCGCCGCGAAGATGGAGAACGCAAAGGTCCGCCTGTTGTGGGGCACCGCCAACCTGTTCTCCCACCGCCGTTACATGGCGGGGGCGGCGACCAATCCGGATCCCGAGGTCTTTCTCTACGCCTGTGCGCAGGTGCGTGCGGTGCTGGAGGCGACCCATGCCCTGGGCGGGGCCAATTACGTCATGTGGGGCGGGCGCGAGGGGTACGAGACGCTGCTGAACACCGACATGAAGCGCGAGATGGACCAGATGGGACGCTTCGTGTCGATGGTCGTGGAGCATAAGCACAAGATCGGCTTCAAGGGGCCGATCCTGATCGAGCCGAAGCCTCGCGAACCGACCAAGCACCAGTACGACTTCGACGTCGCCACCGTCTACGGCTTCCTCGAGCGCTATGACCTGCTGGCCGACGTCAAGGTGAACATCGAGCAGAACCATGCCATCCTCGCCGGTCACAGCTTCCAGCACGAGGTGGCATTGGCGCTGGCGCTGGGCATCTTCGGATCGCTCGACATGAACCGCGGCGATCCGCTCCTGGGCTGGGACACCGACCAGTTCGCCAACGATGTCGGCGAGCTCACGGTGGTCTTCCACGACATCCTGAACGGCGGAGGCCTCACCACCGGCGGTCTGAACTTCGACGCCAAGATTCGCCGTCAATCGCTCGATCCGGCCGATCTGCTGCACGGTCACATCGGTGGGATCGACACCTGCGCCCGCGCGCTGCTTCAAGCGGCCGTCATGCTGGAGGATGCGGCGCTCACCGGTCCGCTCGCCGAACGGTACGCCGCCTGGGACGGCGAGGAGGGCAGGGCGATCATGGCCGGCGAACGCGATCTTGCGAGGCTGGCGGATCGCGCGGTCGCCGACAACCTGAACCCGCAGCCGCGCTCCGGTCGGCAGGAATATCTGGAGAACCTGGTCAACCGCTACGTCTGACCGCGTCCGCTCCCGCCTTCTTCGATCAGCAGGGCCGCCCGCGGCGGCCATTCCGGCAACAAGGCCGCACCGGACGGCCGGACAGGGAGGAACCATGATGAAGCACCGCATGACCGCCGCCGCAGGCCTGCTCATGATGCTGGCCGCAGCCACGACCACCATCATGACCTCGACGGCGGCGCTGGCTGCCGGCCCGACGGTCGGCGTGTCCTGGTCCAACTTCCAGGAGGAGCGCTGGAAGACCGACGAGGCGGCGATCAAGGCGGCGATCGAGAAGGCTGGCGGCAGCTATCTGTCTGCAGATGCGCAATCCTCGCCGGCCAAGCAACTGTCGGACATCGAATCCCTGATCGCGCGCGGCGCCCAGGCGCTGATCATCCTGGCGCAGGACGGCGACGCCATCCGCCCGGCCGTGGAGAAGGCTGCGGCGGAGGGAATCCCGGTGGTCGGCTATGACCGGCTGATCGAAATCCCGTCGGCCTTCTACATCACCTTCGACAACAAGGAGGTCGGACGCCTCCAGGCCCGCAGCGTGTTCGCGCTGAAGCCCAAGGGCAACTACGCCTTCATCAAGGGAAGCTCGACCGATCCCAATGCCGACTTCCTGTTCGCCGGCCAGATGGAGGTGCTGAAGGCCGCCATCGACCGCGGCGACGTGAAGAATGTCGGCGAGGCCTACACCGACAAGTGGCTGCCGGCCATCGCCCAACAGAACATGGAGCAGATCCTCACCAAGACCGGCAACAAGGTCGACGCGGTCGTCGCCTCCAACGACGGCACTGCCGGCGGGGCGGTGGCGGCGCTGACGGCGCAGGGGCTGGCAGGTTCGGTGCCGGTGTCGGGCCAGGACGGCGACAAGGCGGCATTGAACCGGATCGCGCTTGGCACCCAGACCGTATCGGTCTGGAAGGATGCCCGTGAGCTTGGTCGCCGCGCTGCCGAGATCGCCATCGAGCTGGCCAGCGGCAAGGCGATGACCGGCATCGCCGGCGCCACGACCTTCGATGGTGGGCCGAAGAAGCAGACGATGACCTCGCTGTTCCTGACGCCGGTCGCCATCACCAAGGATAACCTCGATCTCGTGATCGATGCCGGCTGGGTGACCAGGGAGGTGGTTTGCCAGGGGGTGAAGCCGGGTTCGGTGAAGGTCTGCAATTGATGGGCGAGCCGTCTACGCTCTCCTCTCCAGGATCGCCACCCCCTGGATCGCCCTCATCGGGTTCGCATGGCGAAGCACCTTATGCCGGCGGCCGGACCAGCCTCACCGACGCTTTCCGTGCGTTGGAGCTGGACACGCGACTGCTCGGCATGATCGGCGCCCTCGCCGTCATCTGGATTGGTTTCGACGTCATGACCGGCGGTGCCTTCCTGACGCCGCGCAACCTGTGGAACCTGTCGGTCCAGGCGGCATCCGTCGCCGTAATGGCGACGGGCATGGTGCTGGTCATCGTTACCCGCAACATCGACCTGTCGGTGGGGTCCATCCTGGGCTTCACCGGTATGGTGGTCGGTGTTTTCCAGGCCCGCGTCCTGCCGGAGCTGTGGGGCTTCGACCATCCCTTGACCTGGGTTGCGGCGGTTGCGGCCGGCGTCGCCGTCGGCGGGGCGGTCGGGCTTCTGCAAGGGGCGGTCATCGCCTATCTCGGCGTCTCGTCTTTCATCGTCACGCTCGGCGGGCTGCTGGTCTGGCGCGGGGCCGCGTGGTGGGTGACGACCGGCCAGACGGTGGCCCCGATGGACGGCTTGTTCAAGCGGTTGGGCGGCGGGTTCGAGGGTGCCATCGGTGCCGGGCCGAGTTGGGCAGTCGGCGTCGCGGCGATCCTGCTGGCGGTTGCAGCGATCATGGTGACCCGGCGGCGGCGGGCGGGCTTCGGCTTTCCGGTCCGGCCACTTTGGGCAGAGGGGGTGGTGATCCTGTTGATTGCCGCCGCCATCGTCGGAGCGGTGATGGTGGTCAATTCCTATCCTCTTCCGGCCCCTGTCGTCCGCCGGATGATGGAGGCACAGGGGGCCATCGGGGACGGTGCGTTGCCGGTCATCACACACGGCTTTGCCATCCCGGTGCTGATCGCGCTGGCGGTGGGGGTGGCGGTGACCTTCCTTTCCAGCCGCACCCGCTTCGGCCGCTATGTCTTCGCCATTGGCGGCAATCCCGAGGCGGCGGAGCTGTCGGGAATCAACACCCGACGCGTGCTGATGCTGGTCTTCGGGTTGATGGGGGCGCTGTGCGGACTGTCCGCCTGCATTGCGACCGCCCGCCTGAACGCCGCCACCAACGCCAACGGGACGCTGGACGAGCTGTACGTCATCGCCGCGGCGATCATCGGCGGAACCTCGCTGGCCGGCGGCGTCGGCACCATCCATGGTGCGATGCTGGGGGCGCTGGTCATGCAGTCGCTCCAGTCCGGCATGGTGCTGCTGGGGGTGGATGCCCCGATGCAGAACATCGTGGTCGGAATCGTGCTGGTCGCCGCGGTCTATATCGACACGCTCTACCGCAAGGGAATCAAATGACCCATCTCGGCATGGCTCCGGCTGGATCGCATCCAGATGTCCCAGTTCCCCTGGTGGAGATGCGCGAGGTTTCCATCGCCTTCGGCGGCATCAAGGCGGTGGACAACGTCAGCATCGACCTCTACCCCGGCGAGGTGGTCGGGTTGCTCGGCCACAATGGCGCAGGCAAATCGACGTTGATCAAGATCCTGTCCGGCGCCTACGCCGCCGACCATGGCGAGATCCGGGTCAATGGCGAGCCCGTCCACATCGCCAGCCCACGCGACGCCAAACGCTGCGGCATCGAGACGATCTACCAGACACTGGCGCTCGCCGACAACGTCGATGCCGCAGCCAACATCTTTCTGGGCCGGGAGAAGCTGACCCGCTGGGGGACGCTGGACGACCATGCCATGGAGGCGGAGGCGCGCAAGGTGATGGGCCGGCTGAACCCGCATTTCCGGCGCTTCAAGGAGCCGGTGAAGGCGCTGTCCGGCGGCCAGCGCCAGTCGGTCGCGATCGCACGCGCCATCCATTTCGATGCCCGGGTCCTGATCATGGACGAGCCGACGGCGGCCCTGGGACCGGCGGAAACTCGGCAAGTGGGCGAACTGGTCAGACAACTGAAGCAGGAAGGAATCGGCATCTTCCTGATCTCACACGATATCCACGACGTGTTCGACTTGGCGGACCGCATCCATGTGATGAAGAACGGCATGCTGGTCGGCACCGCCGTGGTCGCGGACGTGACGAAGGACGAGGTGCTGGGAATGATCATCCTTGGCAAATGTCCGCCAGCGGCCATTCCGGGACCCGGTGCGGCAATATAAGCCCCTGTCAATCATCCTGACAAAAATTAGCAGATCGGAAAGGGAATTTATGAGGGCGGATGCCGTGAAGTCTTCCTGATCTGAAATAGTTATTTTGATAATTTATGATATAGTGAGTTTGAATAGAAAATCTAAGCATTATATGGCATCTTATTCTGTGCTATTTGTTGGATGTCTCTTGCGGGGTTACCTCTTCTGTGCGTACCGTCGCTCTGTTTCCATGCCCAACGTCTCGAGGCAGAGCCGACATGCTTGAAGACATCGCATTCGATACCCCTGTCTCCCAGCCGCAACCCTCCGGACGGCCGGCAGCCTCGTCTGAGCCGCTGCGTGTTGCCGTGCTCTGGAAGACTCCCAACCTCGGGCTCTATTCCAATGCGCCATTCGACTCGCTCTACACGGCGATCGGGCACAACAACGGCAACCTCGCCTTCGTGCACGCGATCGCCAGCCACATCACCAATCCGGTCGGCTTCTTCGCCTGGGGAACGTCGGCGGAGACGCTGCGCAAGAACGCCGACATCATTGTGATCCCCTGCGCCAACCAGCTCGGCCGTCACACGGACTACGGGCAGATGGCAGAGAATCTTGAGAAATCGGGACTGCCCATCGTCGCCATCGGCCTTGGTGCGCAGGCGAACAGCTACGACCACGACATCGAACTCAGTCCCGGTACCCTGCGCTGGGCACAGGTGATCGCCGCATCCAATCCGTCCTCGGCTTCTTCCAACATCTATACCCGCGGCGCCTATACCAGCGCACAGCTCGACAAGCTGGGCATCACCGGCTCGTTGCCGGGGGGCTGCCCGTCGCATTTTCTGAACCAAGCGCCGGGGCTTGGACGGAAGATCCATGCCAACTGGACGGCATGTGAGCTGCCTCGGTCGATTTCGGTGGCTGCCGGACATCAGGCGTGGGTGAAAACCCGCGAGATCGAGCACCAGCTCATCAGCCTGATGATGGACCCGATTGCACCCGGGCAGTATGTCGTCCAGTCGATGGGCGAAATGATCAAGATATCGAGAGGCATCTTCGACGATATCGAACCTCAGGTCTTGAAAGAAATCCAGGAACATACGGTCCCGCACTATTCGCCTGAAGAATTCAGGTCCTGGTGCCGTAACTACGTTCGCTCCTACTATGATGTTCCGGCTTGGATGGACAGCTTGCGTCAGCAGGATCTCACCATCGGATGCCGCTATCATGGCGTCGCCTTGGCTATCCAGGCCGAGCGGATGGGCGTGACCGTAACGATCGATTCCCGTACGCGCGAGTTGTGCGAGAACACCGGCGTGCCCTACGTCGATGCCGCCGCCCTGACCGCTCCGCTGACGCGCAAGCGTCTCAAGGCCCTGGTGGCCTTCGATCCCGATGCCTACGACCGGCATCGGGCCGACTCCGCAGGGCGCTATCTGGACTTCCTGGAAGCCAACCGGTTGAAGCCGGCACCTTTCCTGAAAGCCATCGCCGTCGGCAGGTGATCCGCATGGATTGGCGCGATGGCCGCAGAACCGCCATGTGGCGTCCGGGTGCCGCGCTCATCCTGTCTCTCGCGCTAGGGCTGGGCACGGACCCGGCCCCAGCCTGGGCAGTCACCGTCAGGAAAACGGGGGAACCGGAACTGGTGACCTCCTGGCAGCATGACGCTTGCGCCAAGACCGACGCTCCGGACACGCCGGCACGCGCCTTCCGTGATGCGGGGGGCACCGTCCACCTCGTTGCCTCGCATTCCACCGCCCGCGCGCTGACCGGCGCGTCCCTTGACACGGTCCGACCGAACTGCACGGTCATATACCAGGGAAACGGTGGGAACGATCCTCGCCTCCATGATGATCGTAGCTGGATCTCGTCCTTCTACACACCGGACGGCAGGACGGTCTACGCGCTTGTCAGCAACGAGTTCCATGGCGACCAGCGGCCTGAGCTCTGCCCATCCGGCGATTATATGCGCTGTTGGCGCAACAGCATCACGTCTGCGATTTCGTCAGACGGTGGCGCCAGCTTTCGTCCAAGCGCGCCGCCTCCTGACCACACCGTCGCGACGCTTCCCTATCCCTATGGCGGAGATGTCGGGCGGCGGACCGGCTATTTCGCGCCGTCGAACATCATTCGCCAAGGCAGCTATTGGTACGCCTTCATCTGGGCTGAAGCGCTGGAGGCCCAGAGGCGCGGCGCCTGCCTCCTGCGTACTGACGATCTGGCAAACCCGCAGGCTTGGCGAGCCTGGAATGGAGCATCCTTTTCGGTCCGCTTCGTCCGTGACGGCCAATCGGGAGAAGCGCCGGGCGAGCATGTCTGCGCTCCGGTCTCTCCCGGTATCCTGCAGGGAACAGTGCGCAGCGTCGTCCACCACGGGCCGAGCGGGCTGTTCATCGCGACCATGGCCACGGTGCGCCAGGGTGTTCCGGGCGTTTGGACAACGACGTCTCCGGATTTGCTGCACTGGTCGGAGCCGCAGCTTCTGTGGGGGGGGTCACTGCTGTTTCGTTATGATTGCAGCGACTATGCGGCCTACGATTATCCGGCTTTGCTCGACCCGCAAAGTCCCAGCGCCAACTTCGACGACATTGGGAAGACGGCCTACGTGTATCTGACGCGGCTCAATCTGAGCAAATGCAAGATCACCTGGGACCGCGACCTGATGCGCTTGCCGGTAACGATCGACTGAGTTTGTCTGCATGGCCTTGGCCCTGCTTGATGCCATGGCCCAACCGGCATGTCTGGTTCTGCCTGCGAATGGCGGCACGGACGGATCGATGTGCCGGCTCCAGCCGGATAAGCGGAGCCAAGTTGCTCTCTTTTGCGTGCGGAACTTGAACGAAGAGGTAGTTTTCTCAAAAGAACGACTATGGCACCCTGAGGGTGCAATAATAAAATTCAAGGGGTTTGCACATGTCTGCTTCCCCACCTTCCTCCAAACCAAGGTGGACGGAAGGCCGTTTGCTGGTGTTTCTTCTCGCGGTTGCGCTCCCTTTCCTGTGGTTTGAAATCTACAGTCAGTTGGAGTTTCGGCAGTACCGAGAACGGGAGATCAAGGACCAAGGGGTTCGCCTTCTCAGCTTGATCGAGGCCGAGCAGCAACGAATTATTGAAGACATACGCCATATTCTGGTTACCCTGACGGAGATGGGCGTCGGGCGGATGGACGCAGCGTCTTGCCTAGCGTCAATGGCTCATCTTAGAAGCCAATATCCGCCTTTCCTGGCTGTGAGCATCAGCAACGCGTCGGGCGTGGTCTGGTGCACGACTGAGCCCGCCGTCATCGGTCTGTCGGTTGCCGACCGCGAGTATCGGCAGCAGGCGATCCAAACCCGCAACTTCACCGTCAGCCAACTCATCGAATCGAGGACCACCAAACGTCCCGCCATCGCCTTTGCGCTCGGCTATGGCGGTGGGTCAGATACGGCATCGGGTGTGGCGGCGGTTCTGCTCGACATCGGCTGGTTGGAGGAATTCCTGCTCCGTCAGCCGATCCCGGACTACGCTTCGGTCTTCCTGACCGACAAGGCCGGGACGATCGTCGCGTCTGTGCCACCGTCCGGTCGGGCGATGGGTCTGCCGTTGCTTGATTTGTCGGCTGCAAAATCTCCACGGCAGACAGTTGAAGGGCAGGGAGCCGACGGGCGGCCACGGATCGTTGTCCGCTCTCCTGCCGATGCCGGTTCCCACGATCTTGGCCTGATGGTCAGCTTGGACAAGGCACGCGCCATGCGGGCCGTCGACCTTGCCGCCTTGCGCACCCTCTCGATCTTCGCAGGACTGCTGCTGCTGACCGCGGCTGGGTTCTTCTGGGGATTGCGGCGTTTCCTGCATGTCCGCGAGACGGCCGAGCGCAACGCCTTGAAGACCGCGATGGTGCTGGCGAGCACCGTGGACGGTGTTGTCGAATTCGACCGCGATTGGCGCTTCACATACCTCAACGACAAGGCAAAGGCCCTGATCGCCCAAGGTCGCGAACTGGTGGGGCAGTCGCTGTGGGAGGCCTTTCCTGAACTGGTCGGCAGCCCCCTGTGGGACAAGGCTCAACAGGCGATGTCACGCCGGGTGCCCAGCGAGGTCGAATTCCAGGGAATGCAGACCGGTCGCTGGTTCTGGATGCGTGCATTCCCATCGGCGGACGGGTTGGCGGTCTATCTGCTGGACATAACCCGGCGCCGGCATGCGGAAGACGAATTGCGGATCAACAAGGAGCGCCTCGACCTTGCCCTTGAGTCCGCCGGTGCCGGAACGTTCGAGTGGGATCTGAGGAGTGGGCGCGGGCTCTGGTCGGCCGAAAGCTACCGCATCTTCGGCCTGGAAGCCGAGGCGCAGGAGATCAGCACCGACACCTGGGCCGCCATCGTCCATCCGGACGACTTGCCGGCGGCCTCGCTGGCGCATGCACAGCTTCTGGCCGAGCGTGCGCCGGAAGTCAGCCTCGAATATCGCGTGATCCATCCCGGGGGTCAGGTGCGGTGGGTGATGTCGGTCGGGCGCGTCTGTTATGACGAGCAGGGAATGCCCGTCCGCTACAATGGACTGACCATCGACATAACAGAGCGCAAGCGGATGGAGGAGGCGCTGCGCCGGACGGAAACCCGTCTGAACATCGCGCTTTCGGCGGCCGACGCGGCGCTGTGGGACGTCGACCTGCGCACGGGCGCAATCACCTGGTCGGACAGCAACTTCCGCCTGTTCGGCCTTGATCGTACGTCCGTGCGGCCCAGTCGCGAGGCCTATCTGGCGCAGGTGCATCCGGCCGATCGTGCGCGGGTGGAGGCGCACATCGACGTCATCATCAGGGACGACATACCCGACCCGGGGATTGAATATCGCATCCGCCGTCCCGAGGACGGCGTGCGTTGGATCCTGAGCATCGGGCGGGTCGAGCGGGATGCGGCCGGGCGGGCGACCCACTTCAGCGGCCTGAACATCGATGTGACCAACCGCAGGGCGATGCAGGAAGCCCTGCGGTCCGCCAAGGAGCGCGCGGAGGAGGCGAACGTCTCGAAGTCGAAGTTCCTGGCGGCGGCCAGTCATGACCTGCGCCAGCCGCTGCAATCGGCGCTGCTGTTCGCCGGCGTGCTGCACGCGCATGTCGATCCCAAGCAAGGCCGTTCTCCGCTGATGGCCTTGGAACGCGCACTGGTGACGTTGAAGGACCTGCTGGATAGCCTTCTCGATGTCTCGCGTCTTGACGCCGGCGTGATCGTGCCACGGGTACAGGACATGCCGCTGCGGCTGCTGTTCGACGAGATCGCCGCCGCCTATTCACCGGTCGCCTCTGCAAAGGGATTGGAGTTCCGGGTAGACGCCTCCTGCGGCGCGACCAGCGTGCACAGCGACCCGCTGCTGCTTGGCCGCATGCTTCGCAACCTCGTCGAGAACGCCATCCGCTACACCGAACGCGGCTTCGTCAGGATGGATTGCGACGTGACCGACGGCAGCGTGTGCATCCGCATCCACGACAGCGGTATCGGTATCTCCGCCGAACATCTGAGCCGGATTTTCGAAGAGTTCCACCAGGTCGGCAATCCGGAGCGCGATCGCAGCCAGGGGCTCGGCCTCGGCCTTGCCATCGTGCAGCGCCTGTCGCGCCTGCTCGGCCATCCGGTGGCGGTGCGGTCGGAGCCTGGCAAAGGATCGACATTCTCGATCGAGGTGCCGCGGGCGCACTCGCCGGAGGGGGTGCCGGAAGAGCCCCAGCCGTCCGTCGCCGGCAATGACGGCAGCGGACGGCTGGCGGTGCTGGTGGACGATGATGCGATCGTGCTTGCCGGCCTGCGGACCCTTTTCCACGACTGGGGGTATGAGGTGGGGGTCGCAGGCTCCATCGGCCAGGCTCTCGAGATCGTGCGAGCCGCTGGCCGCTCACCCGACATCGTCGTCGCCGATTACCGGCTCCGTAACCACGAGGTCGGGACCGACGTCGTTCGCGAAATCCGGGGGATGGCAGGCCGGCGGATTCCGGGGATCATCCTGACCGGAGAGATCGGGCCGGAGGCCGAGCAGGCGGCGGCGGCGCTCGGGCTCGTGCTGGCTGCGAAGCCGGTCACGCCCCGTCAACTTCAGACGCTCGTGGAGTCCGTGCTGGGCGGCGACGGCACCTGATCCCTCGCCGAAGCCTGGCGTTTGCCTTACCCCTCCTGAACAGGCCTGTTGCATCCGGGGAATCCTCCGTCGGCGGCGGTGCATCGCCGGATGACCAGGGCGCACCACTCCAAGAGTGGGTGTATGCCTTCCGCTCATTGGAAATTTCTGTTCCACCGCAGATTTACGGTGCGCAGCGGTGGAAAGAGAAATCGCCGTGTCTTCCGGAGCTTCCCCGAGAATGAGCAAAACCTCCGCAGCAGACAGACTTGATGTGCTGGGCACCAGCCGACGCCGCTTCCTCGCCTCCACGGCGATGGGGCTGGTCGTGCTGGCGACCTCCGGGGTCAAGGCGCGCGTCCTGTTCGGGACGGGCCTGCCCTGGGATTCCGGGGCGACCGACCCGCCCAGGCAGGTGCTGCCGGGGCCATGGCAGTTCTTCACCCCCCGCGAGGGCGAGGTGGTGGAGGCGATCGTCGAACGGTTGATTCCGGCCGATGAACTCAGCGTCAGCGGCAAGGATGCCGGCTGCGCCGTCTTCATCGATCGCCAACTCGCCGGACATTACGGCACCTCCGACCGCCTCTACATGAAGGGTCCCTTTCAACCCGGTCTGCCGACCCAGGGCGATCAGACGGACCTGACCCCGGCGAAGAAATATCGCCTGGGGCTGAAGGCTCTGGATGCTCACTGCCGAACGGCCATGGACGGCAAGGGCTTCACCGATCTGTCGCCGGAGCAGAAGGATAGCCTCCTGGCGGCGATGGAAAAGGACGAGGTGGCCTTCGATGGCCCGGTCGGGTCCGGCAGCTTCTTCAGCCTGGTCCTGCAGAACACCATGGAAGGCTTCTTTGCGGATCCGATCTACGGCGGCAACCGTGACATGGTGAGCTGGAAGATGATCGGCTTTCCCGGCACCCGCTACGACTATCGGGACTTCGTGCTGAAGCACAATCAGAAATATCCGCTGCCCCCCGTCTCCATCGGCGGCCGCAGCGACTGGGCCAGGAAAGGCTGACGAATGGCACGCAAACTGCCCCACAAGGACGTGGTGGTCATCGGGCTCGGCTGGACGGGGGCGATCATCGCCAACGAACTGTGCGATGAAGGGCTGGATGTCGTGGCACTGGAGCGCGGCCCCTGGCGCGACACCGCCACCGACTTCAATCTCGGTTATGCTCCTGACGAGCTGCGCTACAACTCACGCCAGGAATTGATGCTGCGTCCGGCGCAGACCGCCGTCACGGCCCGCAACAATGCCGACCAGACGGCGTTGCCGATGCGCCAATATGGCTCCTTCCATCCCGGCAACGGCGTCGGCGGGGCCGGCGTGCACTGGGCCGGAATCACCTGGCGGTTCTCCCCCTACGACTTCCGGCTGCGCTCCCACTATACCGAGCGTTATGGCGCCCAGGCCATACCCGACGACATGACCATCCAGGACTGGGGCCTGAGCTACGAGGAGATGGAGCCCTATTACGACCGCTTCGAGTATTTGGCCGGCGTGTCGGGCAAGGCCGGAAACCTGAACGGCCAGATCCAGGATGGTGGGAATCCCTTCGAAGGGCAGCGCAAGCGCGAGTACCCAAATCCGCCGATGATGCAGACCTTTGGGCCGACCTTGTTCGCGGAAACGGCCGCCAAGATGGGCTACAAGCCCTTCCCGATCCCTTCCTCCCTGCTGTCGCGCACCTACACCAATCCGCTCGGCGTGACGATGGGGCAATGCACGTTCTGCGGCTTCTGCACCAACTACGGCTGTGCCAACTATTCCAAGGCCAGCGCCCAGACCACCGTCCTGCCTGTGCTGATGCGCAAGCCCAATTTCGAACTTCGCACGCTGTGCGAAGTCCTGAAGGTCAACCTGGATCCTTCGGGCAAGCGGGCGACGGGCGTCACCTATGTCGACAGCTCCGGCGACGAGTTCGAGCAGCCGGCCGATCTGGTGGTGCTGTGCGCCTTCATGCTGGACAATGTGCGCCTGATGCTGCTGTCCGGCGTCGGCACGCCTTACGACGTCCGGACGGGCAAGGGCACGCTGGGCCGGAACTTCTGCTACCAGATGGCCAATCAGGTCGTCGGCTTCTTCGATCCCAAGAGATACAACTTCAACAATTTCATCGGCGGCGGTGCCACCGGCATGGCCATCGACGAGCTGAACAACGACAATTTCGACCACGGGCCGCTGGGATTCCTCGGTGGCGGCAGCACCCGCTGCGCGCCGATCGGGGCGGAGCCGATCTCCAAAAGGCCGACGCCGCCGGGCAGCCCCACCTGGGGTTCCGGCTGGAAAAGGGCGATGCGGGACAGCTATCTCAGCAATCTCAGCGTCGGCTGTGAGGCGAGCAGCTATGCCAACCGTGGCAACTTTCTCGACTTGGATCCGACCTACACCGATCGGCTGGGCCGGCCGCTGTTGCGCATCACCTTCGACTTCCCCGACAACGATGTGCGGATGTCGGCCTATGTCACCGGCAAGGTGGCGGAGATCGTCCGTGCCATGGGGGCGCAGCAGATCGTCGAAAATCCCCGCACCCGGCCCTGGTCGGTGGTGCCCTACCAGTCGACCCATGTGGTGGGTGGAACGGCGATGGGCATGGATCCGTCGACCAGCGTGGTGAACCCGTATCTGCAGAGCTGGGACGTGCCGAACCTCTTCACCGTGGGAGCGAACGTCTTTCCGCAGAACTCGGGCTTCAACCCAACCGGAACGGTGGGCGCCCTGGCCTTCCGCGCTGCCGACGCCATCCGCACCCGCTATCTGAAATCCCCCGGCCCCTTGGTGCACGCATGACCAGGACACGTCTTGCCGCCGCGGCGGCCGTCACCGTCCTGCTGGCCGCCGCCCCCCGGGCCGAGGCCGCCGACCAGGATTTCGCCCAGATAGAGCGCGGGCGCTACATCGCGGTCACCGCAGACTGCGTTGCCTGCCACAGCGCGCCCGGCGGCAAGCCATACGCCGGCGGCTCGGCACTCCAGACGCCCTTCGGCACGCTGGTGGCGCCCAACATCACCCCCGACCGCGAAACCGGCATCGGCAGTTGGACGGAGGAGGATCTGCGCCGGACCTTGCAGGACGGGGTCGGCCGCGGCGGAAAGCGGCTGTATCCGGCCATGCCTTACCCTGCCTATACCAAGATGACGGACGACGACATCCACGCGCTTTGGGCCTATCTGCAGACCCTGGCGCCGGTCAGGAATCAGGTCGACGTCAACCAGTTGCCTTTTCCCTTCAACGTCCGCCTGGTGATGGCGGGCTGGAACCTCTTGAACTTCGAGCCGGGGCGTTTCAAACCCGATCCGCAGAAGTCGCCGGAATGGAACCGCGGCGCCTATCTCGTCGAAGCGCTGGGCCATTGCGGCACCTGCCACACGCCGAAAACCATGCTGGGTGCCGACGACACCGGCAAGGCGCTGCAGGGGGCCAATCTCCAGGCATGGTATGCTCCGTCGATCACCGCGGATTCCCGCAAGGGCATCGGCGGATGGACGGCGGAACAGCTCACCGCCTATCTCAAGACCGGCGCGAACCACCAGTCGCTCGCCTCCGGTCCGATGGCGGAGGAGATCCAGAACTCAAGCTCCAGGATGACCGACGCCGATCTATCGGCGATCGCGGCCTATCTGCTCGACGGCAAGGGGTCGGCAAGCGGTCAGGGAGGTGGCGGTCCTGCACCGTTGGCGGCCGACGATGCGCGGATGACCGCCGGGAGCGCCATCTACACCGATAGCTGCATGGCCTGCCATGGCGGTGACGGCAAGGGTCAGACCTTCCTGTTCCCGACGCTGGCCGGCAGCGGCGTGGTGCAGGCGGATGATCCCGCGACGCTGATCCGGCTGGTTCTGGACGGATCACGGGCCGTGGCGACCGACACCCGGCCGACCGGGCCGGCGATGCCGCCGTTGGGATGGAGGCTCGACGACGCGCAGGTGGCTGCGGTGGTCACCTACATCCGCAACAGTTGGCGCAACGCCGCGGCCCCCGTCGGCGTCGACGACGTCGCCAAAGTGCGCAGGACCCTGGCGGAAGCACAATAAAGCGGCGGGTTGCCGGGCGGCATCGATTTCCCTTGGGAATGGGAGATGGTGACCGTCCGGCCCGGTCCATTCCATAGGCGCGACGGCACAGGTCATGCGGATGCGGCTGGCCCTCACCGACAGCGTTGTCGGCGTCACCCAGGCGATCGGGGGCACCGGGTCCGCAGAGGCGGGGAGCCGGTTTTGCCGATGCGGAGGTCCGTCCGATCCCGCTCCCGCAGGAACCTCCACTCCCGTCGGCCGGTTGATGAGGCATATCTCCAGCACTTCGGAAGGGGCACAGCATGGCTCGCGCAGCCAACACACAGCTTGCCGTCGTCACGGGCGCTTCCAGCGGAATAGGCCTTGAACTTGCCAGGAACTGTGCCCGCGCCGGTTTCGACCTGGTCATCGCCGCCGACGATCCGGCCATCGAGGACGCCGCGCGCGAACTGCGCACGCTCGGCGGTGCGGTGGAGGCCGTCCAGGGCGACCTCGCGACCACGGAAGGCGTCGACCGGCTTTACGACGCCTTGCGGGGCCGGGCGGTCGATGCCCTGCTGGCGAATGCCGGCCATGGGCTTGGACACGGCTTCCTCGACCAGGATTTCGACGAGGCCCGCCACGTCGTCGACACCAACGTCACCGGCACGCTTTACCTGATCCACAAGGTCGGGCGTGGCATGCGCACGCGGGGCAAGGGGCGCATCCTGATCACCGGCTCCATCGCCGGATTCATGCCGGGCAGCTATCAGGCTGTCTACAATGGAACCAAGGCGTTCATCGATTCCTTCTCCTTCGCGCTCCGCAACGAGTTGAAGGACAGCGGTGTCACCGTCACCTGCTTGATGCCGGGACCCACCGATACCGATTTCTTCGAACGCGCCGGTATGATGGACACGCAGGTGGGGCAGGGAAAGAAGGACGATCCTGCCATGGTCGCCAAGGTCGGTTTCGAGGCGATGATGGATGGCGAGGGCGACGTCGTCGCCGGCTGGAAGAACAAGCTGCAGGCCGCCATGGCCAACGTGACGCCGTCGGGCATGCTGGCCGAGCAACACCGTAAGATCGCCGAGCCGGGGTCGGGAAAGCACTGAGAGCTGCCCTGCCGGCATCGGCGCCCTCACGGAGCCTGTGAGGCGGGAAGGGGCGATGCCTCAGGTGTCGAGGCAGCCGCCCTTCGGGGCGACGGTGATGCGGATCAGCTCGGCCGATCCGCCGCCGAAGACGTTGCCGCCGGTGTAGGTCAGGCAGCCCTCATTGCGATAGATCACCTGCAGGCGCTGGGCGTCGTTTCCGAAATAGAACGGGATCCAGCGCTTCCCGGTTTCGTGCCGGATCATGTTGTCCGGCGCGCCGATAAGGGTGGACACCTCTTCCATCGTCATGCCGATCTGGAGTTTGGCGAAGCGGCTGCTGGGGGCGGGGGTGCCGATGACCTCGCCTTCGTAGCGGCCGTCCCGCGACTTCACCAGCCGTGCGCCCGGTGCCGACGCTGCCGCCGCGGTGGTGCCGTCCCCCGTTGCCGCGCTGCCGGCCGCGTTCTGCTGCTGACCGGCACAGGCAGTCAGGATGGTCAGTACCGACACCGCCGCCAAAAGCCGCTTCACCGCCATGATGTTCCTCGCTGAAGATGGTCAGGTTCTCGTTGTCCAGGGCCGACTATGAAGCGGATAACGGCAGCGCCACACCAGCAAAGGCGGATGAAAACATCCAAGAGAGGTAATAACGTCAGATAGGGATTTGCCGGAACCGCTTTCAGGATCCGTTCAGCGCTCTCTTACATCCGGTATAATTCTTGAACAGGTCGTAATCGGTCGCGCATCGGACCTGTTCCAGGCCGGCACCGGCCATTGCCTGCTTGATCGTCTCCGGCTCCACGCAGCGATCGATCGTTTCCCAGTAGTAGCGCATCAGCATGCGCCCACCTTCGCCCCCGCCGCTCAGCCGCGAAAGCGCAGGCACCACCAAGCCGAGATAACCGTTCATCAGGTGGCGGGTGATCGGCCGCTCCGGCCGTGCGATTTCCATCACCAACACCGAGCCTCCCGGCCGCAGCACGCGATGAAATTCGCGGAATGTGGCGGTGAGGTCGCCGACATGGCGCAACGCGTAGCCCATGGTGATCATGTCGACGCTGTCGTCCGCCAGCGGCAGCGCGTCGGCCACGCCCTGGATCAGGGGGATGGGCAGAAAGCGGCGGGCTTGCGCGAGCATGGCCTCGCTGAGGTCGAGCCCGATGACCTCGGCTTGGTGTCCGCCCAGCCGGACAGCCTCGCGAGCCACCAGCCCGGTGCCGATGGCGACGTCCAGCACCCGCATGCCAGGCCGCAAGCCGGCCCGGCGCAGGCATTGGGCGCGGTACCATGGACCGGACCCGAGTGCGAAGATCGCGTTGATGCGGTCATAGTGATGGGCGGTGCGGTTGAACAGCCCGCGCACGAAACCAAGCCGCTCGGTCCTCTCCCGATAATAGCTTTCCAGCACCGGGTGCGGTTCGATGGGAGAGCGGGTACGCTGGTCCTGATCGGTCGGCAAATCCATCCCCCTCGGGTGCATCTCGGTCGAACATGTCGTTCACCGTGTCCACCCTGACGCCGGTCGTCCCAGCGGCGGAACACGGTCGGGAGCACGGAGCCCGCATCAGAACCGCGTTTGCCCCGGCAGTGGCGATCCCGATAGTGGCGACCCTGCGCGGTCGACCGCCGGCCGCGCACCGCGGAGCGTCCGGGCTTGTGCCGGAGCGCCAGCGCATTCTGTGTGTGAGATGGTTCGAGGGCAAGGAAAAGCCCGCTGCCGGAGTGGGTAGCCGGAAGGAGGCGTTGAGACGCTTGGATTGCCTTGACGGTTGGCGACGAAGAACGCCTGACGGCGTAAAGCGGCTTCGCTCCTGTCGAGTAATTGTGCGGATTCCGGTGCGAAGCCGCGGATGGAATCCGATGACTTTCATCATGTCACAGGTTCGTAAAAGAGAAACCTCAACGGCTCGCGCGATATGTATATATCTTTACGGCTATCTCCCAGACAAATGGGAATGTCGGGTTTTTGGCTCTGGATTGCACGCGATTGGCTTTGCTAGAAGATATTTGTGAACTCCTAGTCGCACGATCGAGAGAGCAGCCATGCAGATGGTGTCGAACGGTTCTGACTGCGACGTTCTGGTCGTGGGCGGAGGCCCTGCCGGATCGACCGCGGCAGCGCTGTTGGTGGAGATGGGCCACCGCGTGGTGCTGCTGGAAAAGGATCGTCATCCGCGTTTCCATATCGGGGAATCGCTGCTGCCCTGCAACTTGCCGCTGCTGCAGCGGCTCGGCGTGCTGGAGCAGGTGGAGCGGATCGGCATGCTGAAGTACGGGGCGGAGTTCGTCTCGCCCTACCATGGCAAGGCGGTCACCTTCGATTTCGCCAACGCCTGGGACAAGAGCAAACCCTATGCCTATCAGGTCCGGCGGTCCGAGTTCGACCATATCCTGATCCGCAACGCGGCGGCCAAGGGCGCCACCGTCATCGAAGGCTGCAAGGTGACCGACGTCGCAATCGGCGGCGACGGAACGCTGGTCACAGCCAGCCAGGACGACGGCACCACCCGCACCGTACGGGCGCGCTTCCTGGTCGATGCCTCCGGTCGCGATACGCTGCTGGCCTCGCGCTTCGGCATCAAGCGGCGCAATGCCAAGCACAACAGTGCCGCCATGTTCGGCCATTTCACCGGGGCGAAGCGGTTGCCGGGAAAGGCCGAGGGGAACATCACCGTCTTCTGGTTCGATCACGGATGGTTCTGGTTCATTCCGCTTGCCGACGGCACCACCAGCGTCGGTGCGGTCTGCTGGCCCTACTACTTCAAAACCCGGAAAACCGACCAGACCCGCTTTTTCCTGGACACCATCGCCTTGTGCCCTGCCTTGGCGGAACGTCTGGAGGGGGCGGAACTGACCGGACCGGTGACGGGGACCGGCAACTTCTCCTATCAGGCCGACCGGATGTCGGGGCCGGGCTACGTCATGCTGGGCGATGCGTTCGCCTTCATCGACCCGGTTTTCTCGACGGGCGTCTACCTGGCGATGACCAGCGCCTTCGAAGGGGCCAAGGCGGTCGATGCGTGCCTGCGCGAACCGCACCGCCAGGATGAAGTGCTGAAGCAGTTCGAAAAGACGGTCCGTCAGGGGATAGGAACCTTCTCCTGGTACATCTATCGCGTCACCACCCCGGCCCTGCGCAACCTCTTCATGGGACCGCGCAACGTCTTCCGGGTGGAGGAGGCGCTGCTGTCGCTTCTGGCCGGCGACGTTTTCCGGCCATCGCCGATCAAGTCACGGCTGAAGATCTTCAAGGCGATCTATTATATGAACGCCCTACTGGACCTTAAAAGGAACTACGTGGCATGGCGGAAACGGCGACGGAACATTCGCGCGCCCGTGGGCGACGTGGTCTGACCTTTTCAGGCGCGGTCCGGCGGATGTGGGAATATCCGCTCTTCTATGTCCTGCTGTTCCTGTTCGGGTTTCTGTCATTGGCTTGGAGCCTGACGGCGGCGTTGCTCGACCCGCTGCTGCCGCGCCGCCTCGGGCGGCCATTGGGCCGCTTCATGATCAGGTCGGGCTTCCGGCTCTATCTCGGCATCCTGCGCGCGTTCGGCATCCTGAAGACCGATCTTTCGGCACTCGACCGGCTGCGGACGGAGGGCGGGCTGGTCGTCTGTCCGAACCATCCGTCTCTCCTGGACGCCGTGCTGCTGGTTTCCCGCCTGCCGGACGCGGTGTGCATCGCCAAGTCCAAGGTCTATGACAACCTGTGCCTCGGCAGTGGGGCCCGGATGGCCGGCTATATCCGCAACGACTCCCCGTCCTCGCTGGTCAAGATGGCCGCGCACGAGGTGCGGGCCGGTCAGCAGCTCCTGATCTTCCCGGAAGGGACCCGAACCGAACGGCCGCCGATCAACGCGCTGAAGGGCGGATTCGCGTTGATCGCCAAGACGGCCAAGGCACCGGTGCAAACGGTCTTCATCGAGAGCAACACCCACTTCCTCGGCAAAGGCTGGCCGCTGTTCCGCAAGCCGGAATTCCCCCTGGTCTACACCGTCCGGCTCGGCCGCCGTTTCGACCCGCCAACCGATGTCCGCGACCTGGTCGAGGATCTCGAACGCCACTACAGGTCCGAGCTGTGATCGCCTCCCACTCCGAAAGCCATCTCGTCCTCATCCCCAGCTACAACACAGGCCCCAAGCTGTTCGAGACGGTTCAGGCTGCCCGGCAGCACTGGGCGCCGGTCTGGGTGGTGGTCGACGGCAGCACCGACGGCACCGCCGAGGACCTGCATCGCATGGCCGCGGACGACCCGAACCTGCGGGTCCTCGTTCTGCCGGTCAACCGCGGCAAGGGGGCGGCCGTTCTGCATGGGCTGATAGAGGCCGAACGCTGCGGCTTCACCCATGTGCTGACCATGGATGCCGACGGACAGCATCCAGCCGACCGCATTCCGCAATTCCAGGGCGTGTCGCAAGCCAACCCCGAGGCGCTGGTGCTGGGGCGGCCGGTGTTCGACGCCGCCGCCCCGCGTCTGCGCGTGCGGGGACGCAGGATATCCAACTGGTGGGCCAACCTGGAAACCCTGTGGGGCGGAATCGACGATTCGCTGTTCGGCTTCCGCGTCTATCCCATCGCGCCGCTGCGCCGGGTGATGGCGCGCAATCCCTGGATGCGCCGGTTCGACTTCGATCCCGAGGCGGCCGTGCGGCTGTGCTGGAACGGGGTGCCGACGATCAACGTGCCGGCACCTGTCCGTTATTTCAAGCCGGAGGAGGGTGGCGTTTCCCACTTCCGCTATCTCCGCGACAATGCCCTGCTGACCTGGATGCACACGCGCCTGATGCTGGGCTTTCTCGGCCGCCTGCCGATGCTTGCCGTCCGGCGGGCCAGGAAGGCCTCCTTCAGATCATCCCACCGTTGATCGAAATCACCTGTCCGGAGATATAGGCGGCACGCTCCGACGCCAGGAAGGCAACGAGGTCGGCGACCTCTTCCGGCCGTCCGGCACGCTTCATCGGCACCAGCCGCTTGACCGCTTCGGGATCGAAGGCGGCATCGGCCATCGGAGACGCGATGATCCCCGGCGCCACCGCGTTGACGGTGATGCCGCGCGGTGCCAACTCCAGCGCCAGGGACTTGGTGGCTCCATGAAGGCCGGCCTTGGCTGCGGCATAGTTGGTCTGGCCGCGATTGCCCGCGACCGCTGCCACGGATGAAACGGTGACGATCCGTCCCCACCGGGTGCCGATCATCGGCATCAGCAGAGGCTGTGTGACGTTGAAGAAGCCGTTCAGCGAGACGTCGATGACGCGTGCCCACTGGTCGTGCCGCATGGCCGGCATCACCGCGTCGTCGTGAACGCCCGCATTGTTGACCAGGACCTGGATCGGCCCGCCGTCGAGCAGCCGTTCCAGCGCCGCTGTGGCGGCCTGCGCGTCGGTGACGTCGAAGGCCACCGTCTCGGCAGAGCCACCGGCCTCCCGGATTGCACCGGCCAGTGCCTCGGCGCGGTCGGTGCGGCCGTTGGCATGGATCAGCACATGGCAACCGTCGCCAGCCAGTGTCCGGCAGATGGCGGCGCCCAATGCGCCGCTGCCGCCGGTAACGAGCGCGCGTTTCATCGCTCCCCCGCGTCGATGACCACCGCGGCCCGACCGCTCAGCAGCAGCGCACCGTCGGCGTGAATGGAAAAGCCGTAGATCACGCGGCTGCCGTCTCCGGTCAGGTTCTCCGCCTCGATCAGCAGATCCGCCGTCACGTCGTCGAGGCGGTCGGCGTGGCAGGCGAGATCGCGCAGGCTGGCGAGATAACCGGCCGCCGGGCGTTTGCCGCCGGCGGTCAGCCCGCCATGAACGGCCATGGCCTGCGAGGCGTATTCGACGCCGCACACCGCGGCGAGGCGTCCGGCATGACGCAGCGGGTTGTCCGGGGAACGATGGCTGGCGGCGGTGCAGCGGATGCGGCGGGAGTCCCAGGACAGCACGCTTTCCAGCAGGCACATGCTTCCGGAATGCGGGATCAGGGCCGCAAGGTCGGCACGCCCCATCAGCATGGCGGGCCGACCTGCAGCACCAGATGGCTTCCGGGAGGCAGATCAAGCACCACCGTCTCGGCACCGTCACCCGAGGCCACGCGCGCCAGGGCGCCCAGCAGCGGCAGCGCGCGCCCCGCCGGATTGCCCGCCCTGAGTGCCTCCAGCGCCGCATCGGCCATTCGCGTTGCCGGCATATCGGTGCGGTCCAGGGTGAGATCGAGGCGGGCGAAGCTGCGCCCGGTCGGCTGCGGCGTCAGGACCAGGGCGGTGCCGAACGCTCCGGCGATGGGCCGCACGCTATTCAGCGGTTCGGGGTAGGGGAGGTCGTAGGCGATGAGGGCGACGGTCCAGCCCGCGGTCGCGACCTGGGTCACCGCTTCCAGCAGACCAGCCTGGAAGCTCTCGTCATGGCTCGACAGACTGGCCGAGGGCTGGCGGGAGCGGGTGGCGATGCTCCAGTAGCCGGCCGGTGCGTTGTGGACCGAGTTGTGGAACCGTGTCGGCGAGATCTCGGGCTCGTCCGAAGCGAGCGTTTCCAGGATGGTGTGCAGCGTATCGGGATCACCGCTGGACGAGGCGAAAACGGTGGCGACGGTTTCCGGATCCCGGCCCGCCCTCTCCATCGCTTCGGCCCCCACCGCCATGGCCAGCCTGACGGTGGGCACGCTGCGCCGGCGTTCGGCAGGGGGAAGCAGCGGGCTGGCTGTCAGCACTGCCGGCGCCGGCGCATAGGGGCGGAGCCCTGCCAGAACGGCGCTGGCCTCGTCCCAGCCGGCCAGTCCGGGGCCGAGCAGGCTCACGGCCTCGACGAAGACCCGGATCACGCCGCCCACCCGAAGACCAGGGCACTGTTGCTGCCGCCGAAGCCGAAGGAGTTGGTCATCACGCGGTCCATGCGCCCTGTTTCGTTGGCCTGCAGATAACGGCTGCGCAGGGCCGGGTCGAGGGTGCGCGTCTGCGGGCTGCCGGGGATCAGCCCGGCGCGCAAGGTCAGCACGCTGATGATCGCCTCGACGATTCCCGCCGCCCCCAGCGTGTGACCCGTATACCCCTTGGTCGAGCTGACCGGCGTGCGCGTGCCGAACAGTCCGGTGATCGCCCGGTCCTCGGCCGCGTCGCCGTAGGTGGTCGCGGTGCCATGCAGGTTGACGTAGTCGATGTCGCCTGGCTCCAGCCCGGCGGCGGTGAGCGCCCGTTCCATCGCCAGCCTTGCGCCCAGCCCTTCCGGATGTGGCGTGGACATGTGATGCGCATCGCTGCTCTCGCCGGCGCCCAGCAGGTGGACGGTGCCGGGAGCGGGGCGCGGATCCGCCCGTTCCAGCAGGGCGAAGCCGGCACCTTCCCCCAGTGAAACCCCTCTGCGGTCGGCATCGAAGGGTCTGCAGGGAGTGGGAGAAACCAGCTCCAGCGAATGGAAGCCGTACAGCGTCGTCAGGCACAGGCTGTCGGCGCCCCCGACCACCACCGCGTCGCAGAGCCCGGCTGCGACCATCCGCGCGGCGCTGGCGAACACCTTCGACGTCGTGGCGCAGGCGGAGGAGGAGACGAAGGCCGGCCCCTCCAAACCCAGGCGCACGCGCACGAACTCGGCGAGGGAACCCGTGCTGTGCGTCGTTGCGAAGCTGAAGGCGGAAGGGAGCGCGCCGGTGTCCTTGTCACGCTGGCGATAGGCAAGTTCGGCGGAGAGGATGCCGGATGTGCTGGTGCCCAGAAGCACGCCGATGCGATGTGCGCCATAGCGTTCGCGGGCCGCTGCCACCGCCGTGTCGAACCCGTCCTGGCAAAGCGCCAGCTCGGCCAGCCGGTTGTTGCGGCAGTCGTAGCCCGCCAGCCGGTCCGGCAGGCGCACGCCGTCCAGTCCGGCGACTTCGCCGATGTGCGTGTCCAGCGTCACGGTTTCGAATCGGCAAGGCTTCAGGCCGCCTCTTCCGGTACGCAGAGCATCCAGGGTTGCATCCTGCCCGGCGCCCAGGCTGCTGACGATGCTCATATGGCTTAGGGAAAGTGGCTGCACGATGATATTCTTATGATTGTCGGGCGAGGTGGGCAGCAGTCTGGAGTTTCATTGTTCAAGGAATGCTAGCATCCACCGTTTCGCCGGAGGAAGGGCAAAATTGGACTGTGCGATTGCTTTGGCGGGCTATGAACAAGGTGTTGGCGAAAGGTGTGCCTTGGCTCATCGGCAGAGCCGTCACCGCAAGGCCCAGATCCTCCAGCAGGACGATCCATTCCCGTGCCGGGCGATAGACCAGGGGCTGGTGCCATTGCCGGCGCATCAGGCATGCCAGCCGTTCGGCCCAGCGCGTGACATGGAAGGGCAGGCCACCCCCTGCATCGGCCTCCCGCAGCAGCAGGACGCCGCCGGAGGCCAGCGCGCCCGCACAACGGGCAAGAACGGCCGCCTGTTCGTCCCGGCTGAGATAGAGCAGCACGTCGAGGATGACAATGGCATCACTGGGCGGCAGCAGGGCATCCCGGATGTCGCCCTGGACCACGCTGTCTCCCAGTGCTGCCCGAGCAAGCCGTGCGCGCCTGGCTGAAAGCTCCACGCCATGGAGGCTGAGGGCGGACGGCGGGGCCGGCCAGTCCGGTGGCCAGTCTCCTACGGCATGCCGTGCCGCAGCCGCGCGCAGCAGCGCCATCAGCACCCCCTGCCCGCAGCCGAGATCGAGCAGGCGCCCGGCGCCAGGCAGGAGCGGCCTGCGGAGCAGGTGGCGGAAGACGGGGTCCCCCTTCAGCTTTCCCTTGGCGAAATGCCAGGCGTAGCGGCCGCAATGGCGGTAGGGTAGGGCGGCCGTCTCGACGAGCTCGCGGAACAGGGAGTCAGTCATCGGCGACCACCTCCAGCGACACGGCCGCCAATCCCTGATCGGCCAGCCTGTCGAGCAGGCGCGGTAGGACCTGCAAAACCACCGGCTGTCCGTGCGGCGACCGTGCGGCGGAGCCGTCATGCAGCATCAGGATGTCGCCGGCAGCCAGGGCGCGCACCAGGCGCCGTTCAACCTCGACCGGATTGCGGCGTACGGCGTCGAAGCCGCGCCGTGTCCAACTCGCCAGCCGGAGGCCGAACCCAGAGAGCACGGGGTCGAGCAACGGGTTGCGCAGGCCGGCCGGCGCCTTGAAGAAGCGTGGTGGCCGGCCGGCCAACCCCGTCAGGATGTGCTGCGCCGTCCCCACTTCACGCCGGATGGAACCGGCGCCCATCGCGGCGAACCGGTGGGAATGGTGCCAGCTATGGTTCTCCACCGTATGCCCGCATCGGGTGATGGCCCCGATCAGGTCAGGATGGCGCTCGGCCCGTTCGGCGATGCAGAAGAAGCTGGCGGTGGCACCCGCCCGCGCCAGCATCTCCAGGACGGCCGGCGTCACCTCCGGGTCCGGTCCGTCGTCGAAGCACAGGCCGACCTGCCCCAGGCGGGCGTTGCGTTCCGGCAGCCGCCGAAGGTTCGGACCGAGCAGCGTGCTGCGCGGCCAGAGGCCGGCGGCGCCGAGCAGGGCATGGTTGCCCGCCACCACCCCCAACGCCCACGGCCAGGCGGCCGGCACCGCTGCCGCGCCGGCAAGGGCCGCGAGGTGCAGCGCGGCGGAGGCGCGGAGCAGCGGCGAGGGGTGCCAGCGGGACCGGGGCAGGACATGGTCAGCCATGGTGGGGTTCGTCCACCGCCGGCGACGGGGGCTGATCGCCCAGCACCGCGGCGAAGGCGAGGCACAGGAAGGCGCCGACGGCGACCGTCAGGCCGATGCCGTGCAGCACCGGGATGGTGGAAAATGCCAGCGTCCCGAAACCGATGACGGTGCAGAGGTTGGCGATCACGACCGAGAAGACCGTGCGTTCCCGCAGTGCCTTTGACGGTTCCGGCCGTTCGAACAGCAGCGAATAGTTCGAGCCGACTCCGACGACGAGGAGCAGGCCGACCAGATGGAAGATCGACAGCGTCTGGCCGAGAGCGGTCAGCAGAGCCATGGTGATCACCACCGCGGCGGTCAGCGGCATCAGTGCGGCGATCAGCGAGCGGGCCGAGCGCAACGCCAGCGCCAGCAGCACGGCGATCACCGCGGCCCCGATCAGGGCCAGAGTGAGCGCCTCTTGGCGGTAGGTGCGGTAGAGCCTGTCCGATTCCTCCTTCAGGTTCAGCAGGACGGCGCCCTGTGCCGCCGGGTCGCCATCCAGCCGCGCGGCCAGAGCCGCAGGGTCGATGACTCCGCGCAACGGCAGCATCGCGGTCCAGCCGGCGCCGCTGCGTACCAACAGCGAGTCGAGTTTCAGCTTCAGCCCGGTGCCGTCCAGGCTCGCGGAGGTCAGCGGCGGCCGGGTCCTGGCGGCCTCGACGTCGGACAGGAAGGGGGTGAAGGCGTCCGCGCGGAAGGGAAGCCCCTGCAGCGCCTGGGAGAGTGCAGCCTGCAGGCTGCCGGCATCGGGCAGTGCCGACCGGCGCGCCTGCTGCGTGGCCTGGCTGGGCAGATAGAGGGCAGGGGAATCGTAGCCGCCCAGCAGTCCCTCTCCGGTCAAGGCGTCGAGAGGGCCGGCCAGACGCTCCGCCGCAGCGAGCGCCGCGTCGGGCGAGGCGGCGGCGATGACCAGCAGGTGGCCGACATCGGGTGCGCCGAGGTCCCTCCGCAACGCCTCGTCCTGGCGCTGGTCGGCCTCGGAAACCGGGCTGAGGCTCGACAGTTCGCCCGACCACAGCGCCGGGCCCTGATAAAACAGCCACGCGAGGGACAGCAGCATCGCCGCAGCCAACGGCATCCGCAAAGCCGGGGCACGGGCTGTCAGCGCCGCCAGCAGGGGTGCCATCCGTGCCGGCCGTGCCGTCGAGAAGCCGTCCGGCAGCAGCGACGGCAACACCCAGCGGGTGACGCACAGCGCCGCCACCAGCCCGGTGATGGAAAACAGCCCCAGTTGGGCCAGGCCGCTGAAGCTGGAGAACAGCATGGTGCCGAACCCGGCAACCGAGGTGCCGACGCCCAGCAGCAGCGTCGGCCAGATGCGAACGAGGGTTCGGCGTGCCGGATGTCCCGGCATCGTCTGGGTGAAGAGATAGATCGCGTAGTCGACGCTCTCCCCCAGCAGCGTGACGCCAAATCCCAGCGTGATGCCGTGGACGGTGCCGAAGCCCAGGCCAACCGCGGCGAAGCCCGCCAGCGCGCCGCTTGCCGCCGGCAACAGCGACAGCGCCAGGACGCGGGCCGAGCGGTAGACCAGCAGCAGAACCGCGGCCACCAGCACCGTGGCGACGATGGAGGAGCGCGTGGCATCGGCCTCGATGCGGTCGCGGGTCGCGACGGCGAAGACCCCCGGCCCCGTCATCACCAGTTGGCTGGCCCCGGCAGCGGCGGTCGTGCGCGCGGCTTCGAAGGCGGCGCGAACCGATGTCTGGATGTCCTGCTGCGCGTCGAGGTCGAAGCCGGGTGCGGCGGTCTGCACCAGGAGCAGCGCCCGCTTTCCATCGGCCGACATCCATACCCCGTCCCTGCTGGCCGGCCCGCCGGCTTCGCCCATCGCCCGGTCGGCCAGACGCAGGATCTCGCCGGTCGGATCGGCGGGCAGCGCCTGCTTCAGGAACATGCCCGCGGGAGATTGCAGGAGGCGCAAATCCTCCTGCAACGCCTGCCGCAGCCCGTCCGCGGTGAACCGTTCGGGCGTCACGGCCGGGCTCAGCAGATAGCGGTTGGTCCAGAGATAGGCGCCGTCAGCGCCTCCCCCGACGCGCTCGCCGTTTTCGACCATGGCCAGCCGCGGATCGCTTCGCAGCCGGGCCGCCATGTCCCGGCTCAAGGAAACCAGACGGGCAGGCATGTCGCCTTCGATCGCCACCAGCAGGAGCCGGGAGACCACGCCGTCGCGCAACTGGTCGACCAGCAACTGCTGCGTCTGTGTCGGCGATCGCGGCAGGAAGGCGGAGAGGTCGGCGGTGACGGTGGTTCGCGCCACGACGAAGCCGCAGGCGAGCAGCCCGGCCAGCCACAGCGCCAAGGCCCAACCGGCCCATCGCCGCGATGGACGGGTCATGCCGGGTCCGGGAGGATCGTCATCGTGGAGCGGTCGCCGTCGGACTGTTCGACGTCGATCTGCCGGATCGCGGCACGGCGGCCGACGATGACGATCCGCCGCACCATCCGGCGCGCCTCCGCCGCTCTCGGCGTCAGATCCATGCGCCATTCCTGGGACGTGCCCTGGAGAACCACCTCGTAGAAGCGCATCATCGTCGGCACGTCGCCGCGCAGGGTCGCACGGATGCTCTCCACATAGGTCTGGATCTCCGGCATCGACGATACGGACAGCGTGCGCGCCGCACCGTCCGCCCGCGTCAGCGTCAGCCGGTCGCCGTCCACCCGCAGGCTCTCCGCCTCCGGTTGGAGCGTGCGTTTCTCGAAGAGGTCAGGGCGGCGGTAGGACAGGATCCCGCTGCTTTCCAGGGGGGCATTCAGCAGGCTGACGGTCCGTGTCTCGACGAAGCGGGCATCGGATTCGCGGACCTGAGCGAATTCCGCGAACAGATCCTCCAACCCCCACGGCCTGCCCTCGGCCGCGGCCACCGGGGCGCTAGCGCTCGCAAGAACCGTTGCGGTGACCGCCAACGGGATCGCCAGCAGGAGGCGCCGGGTGGGTCTATCGCCAGAAATCATAGAAATTGAACCAGTTGTAGGGAAACGAGCGGGCGTAATGCTCCAGCCGGTCGGCATAGCGCCCGGCCGCCCAGCGCACCAGGCCCGGACGGTCCTGCACCGGGCGATCCTGGATCCGGCAGTCGGAGAAGTCGGCGATCCTCTCGAAATGAACGTCGTATCGCCGGCCGCCGCGATAGATGCCCATCATCAGGACCACCGGCCGCTTCAGCATCGCCGCCAGTTGGAAGGGGCCGAGGGCGAACGCCGCCGGCTCGCCCAGGAAGGGGAGGCGGACTTCCGCCTCGCCATCCAGCGTCCGGTCGGCGAGCATGCCGACGAAATGGCCCTGGTCCAGCCGTTCGCGGACGCGCAGCATGGAATCCGGTCGCCCCAGCCCGATGACCTCCAGCGACAGCAGGGGATTGATGGCGTTCAGGACCGAATTGATCTTGCGTGCGTTCTCCTCGTACATCACCAGACTGACGCGCAGGTCCCGCTGCCGATGGCCGAGCATGCGGATGGCCTCGAAGCTTCCCATATGCGCGCCGAGCAGGAGGCAGCCTTCGCCCCGTTCCATGACGTCGATGACGACATCCTCGCCATGGACGTGGATTTCGAAATCATCCGTCTGGTCGTTCAGGAAGAAGACCCGGTCCAGCAGGCAGGCGGCGAAGACATGATAGTGGCGAAACAGGTCGGTGAAGGCCGGCGGGCGCCCCAGCGCCCTGGCCAGGAAGCGGGCTGACGCCTTGCGGGGCTTGCGCGAGAACAGGATGAAATAGAGGCAGATTGGGTAGAGCAGCAGCCGTGCCGCGGGACGGCCGAGCGACAGGGCAACCCAGACGATGAACTTGATCGCCGACGTCGTGCTGCGCTCCGGCCGGTTCATCCATTCCTTCCGCCGCCGCCTTCCGCCGGATGGCGGCGCCGTGCCCGGTGCCGTGGGGCTGTCGGCCGGCGTCTCGCGCAGTGGCCGTTTCATGGCGCCACAACTCCGTTCAGCACCGGCTGGCCGTCGATGCTGCCGGTGAAGGTGAACCCGCCGTCCGACCCGTCCCGCCATTCGATCAGGAGCCGGTCACCCGGCCGTATGGGCCGCAGGAACTTGGCCGAACGAAGGCGGCAGGCGTCGCGGCCACGGCCTGTGGCCGTGGCGATCGCGGTCAGTGCGGTATCGAGCAGCACGGCTCCGGGAATGATCGGGTTGCCGGGGAAATGCCCGACCGCCGTCGGATGGTCGGCGGGAAAGAGGATGTCGGTCTGCCGGAGCAAGCGGGACGCCTCCTAGTCTTGTCGCGTGTCGTGGAGCAGCCGCAGCAGCGCTTCGCGCGGGAGCTTGCCGGTGGGGTTGCGCGGCAGGGCATCCACGAAGCGGAGCGGCCGCGGCAGGAAGATCGGGTCTATCCGTTCGCGTAGCCGTCCGAGAAGCGTTTCTGTGTCCAGGTCGGGCGCCACCACCAGAGCGGCCAGCCGGGTCGTCCTGGCGCCGTCGTCGCGCGGCATGAAGAAGACGCCGTCCCGGACCCCTTCGATCGAGTTGAGATGGTGGTTGAGGTAGGCCAGCGAACTGCGTTTGCCGGCTATGTTCACCTGATCGGCCGAACGGCCGTGCAGGATGAACCGGGTGTCGCTCTTAAGCTCGATCACATCGGCCAACAGGGTTTCACCATCCAGGAACTCGCCCGAAGCCCAGGTTCCCTGTTCGTCCTGGCGCAGGTGGATGCCGTCGATGCAGAGCCATTCCGCCGTGGCGCTGGTGCGTCGCAGCGCGAGCTGGCCGGTCTCCGAGCAGCCGTAAATCTCGTGGAGGGGAGCCCCCATGCGTGCCTCCGCATCGGCAGCGAGCTGTGGGGCCAGCGGTGCCGTGGCGCACAGGATCAGGTCGATCGGCGGCAGTGCCGAGCCGTCGGCCAGCAGGGCCTGCAAATGGACCGGCGTGGTCACCAGGATGCGCCGTTCCGGAAAGACGGCGAGCCCGGCGGCGATGTCGGCCGGGAACAGCGGGCGTCTGGCATGCATCACCAGCCCGTGCTGGAGCGACAGCAGGGCGACCGACTCCAGCCCGTACATGTGCTGGTGCGGCACCGTTCCGACCAGCCCGGCACCCTGCATGGCCGCCAGGCCAAGCACCTTGCCGGCGCCACGGACGCTGCGCACCAGGGTTCCCCAGCTCTTCACCTGCGGCATCGGCCGACCGGTGGACCCCGACGTGAAAGCGATTGCCGCAACCTGGTCGGCCGGGAAGGCGAGGGCATCGTCACCGGATGCCAGTCCGGCGCGTTCCAGCCCTGCCAAGCCGCCGGACGGCAATGCCTCGACCTGGTCGAAACCGGGGTAGTGAACGCCTGCGTCGGTCAGGCAGACCAGATCCGGATAGCTTTCCTTGATCTGGTGCAGCGTGGCCGGGGTATCGCTGGGGGGGAGCAGGCTGATCTGCCGACGCAGCAGGGCCGCACCCAGCCCGATCGTGAAGCCCAGCCGGTCCGCACACAGGTTCAGCACATGCGCACGTTCCGGCAGCCGCAGCGCCAAGCCGTGCACGGCGGCGAGGAAATCCCGCACCTTCACGGCGGCACCGTCATGCCATGCGAACAGGTCGTCGGGACCACGGTGCCGGATCAGGGGAAGGCGGGTGGTGGACAGCATCGTCATCGCTCGGCGATCCGTCTTGGCCATAACCGTTCGCTCACCGCCGTCATGGTTTCGCCCGCTCGGAGAAGACGCGGACGACATCGGCGATCGAGCCGTGGGCGTAGTTGCGGAACCTGCGCAGCCGGTACGCGTATTCCAGCAGGAACATCGTCGCGACCAGAGGCAGGTCAAGGATATTGATGAAGAAGGACCAGGCCGCTTCGCTCGCCGATTGGAAGAGGAGGGCCGACATCGCCAGTTGCCCGGCGAAGAACAGGCACCAGGCGATCGTCACGCGGCGGGTATAGACCAGCATCTCTTCCGTCAGGCTGCCGCGGATCTTGCGGGCCATGGTCGTGACGAGCGGCTCGTTCCCAGGCCGCAGTGTGCGGCCGAACAGAGCCAGGAGGCCAAAATAGATGGCGGCATGGTTGAGTGCCGCCGCCGCCAGCAGTCCATGATGGGTGGAGTGCCACGACAGAGCGACAACGGTCGCCGCCGCGACCAGCGCGAGCCAGCGGTGGCGGCGCGATGCGCGGCCGACCAGCAGCCCCGTGGCAGCGGCCTGTACCAGCACCAGGGCCATCGCCGTGCCGGCATGCAGGTCGGTGACGATGGCGCCGTGGAGGAACAGCGGATAAAGGGCGATGACCGAGAGGCCGGCGCCGACCCCGAGCCAGTTGGCCGCCTCCCGCATCAGGATGCTTTGAGATTTTGAATATGATTGGTCAGCGTGCGCAGCGAGGCGAAGATCTTCGTGTTGTTCTCGTCGTCCGCCCTCAGCTTGACGCCGTAGGCCTTGGATACCGCGAGCGCCACCTCGAGGATGTCGATGGAATCGAGGCCAAGGCCCTCTCCATAGAGGGGCGCTTCGGGGTCGATGTCGTCAGGAGCGGTTTCGAGCGTAAGTGTGTTCACGATCAGGGCGGCCAGATCGAGTTCAGAGGGTGACGCGGTCTTCAAGTCACTCATCATGCCTCACCAAAACAAATCCAGTCATACCCCGGTTGACCTACTCCTTCGGATTTATCCCCAAGGCACGGAAAACCGCATTCACGCATGATGATTCGCGCAAACTGACGCCACGATAGCCACGCTCACCAAGGCGCGCCATCATTATTTTTGCTGTGATCGAGATGCGGAATTTCCCATCGGACAGCATTATGGACTTGGTTTGACGACGATCGAAAAGCGGGACCGTTTTTCTTTCACGATGGCGGACCGGGCTTATGGCGGGAAGTAGGCGAAACGCGCCTCGCCATCCCGCAACCGGAACCTACGCACGGGAACTCTGCTGTGCATGAGCGACGGTCGAGCGGATCGCCAAGTGCGGGACGGAACGCAGGAGTTAAGAAACAATGCGACCCTCCCTCTCTCAGGTTGTAGGCTTCCGCTTTTGAGTACATGTTCAGAAACATGATCTCGCAAAGGATGTGGCGACTGCGACGGCCTGATGCTTTCAAGCGGCAAATTTTTTATGGTTAAGAAGCAATTAGCGAGCGATAGGTGGTATTACGCACGGAGTTGGACGGTTGGCTATGTCGAAACGGTAATAAATCGCGGAAGATCATACGAAAGACGGCTTTTTACAGAACATTTTCAGCATCAGCGCTTCAAACAATCCAACATACCTAAGTATGTTCAACGCGCCGATCATATTTATTTTCGCTGCAATTTCGGTTTACCAAATCTTTGGAGTTAGGATCTAACCTCCAGCTCACTTCCTTGAAAATGTGAGTGTGCCTGGAGCGTTTTATGCAACCCGCATTGGTCGTGCGTCCCCGCCTAACGCTGCCCCTGCTGACGATCTTCTGCCTCTCCCTCCTCTCCTATCTGATTTTTGCAAAATTTTACGCGATTTGCGGCCAGCAGAGCTTTGGCTTCACCGGACTGTCGACTGGTTTCTCCGGTCCGCAGGCACAGCACGATGGAACGGCACTGTGCAACATGCGCGACCATATCCGGGTGGTTGCAGCCTTGCCGATGGCCGCAGTTGGCATTCTGGCGCTCCTGCTGCCATCGTCGATGCGTCTTGCCGGTGCCACTCCATTTCGTGGGCTGATCCCGGTCACGCTGGCCATTGTGGCGTTCGCGGCCGGCCTGGTGCCGCGCCTGACCGGAGTGCTGGAGCCGACGGCACTGCGATCGTTCCTCCTGGAAGCTGCCGTCATGGCGGCGGTGTCGCTGCTTCTGGCCTTCGAGGTGCTCCTTCTGCTGGCGGCACGGCCGGCGCCGCTGGCACGGGCCTCCGGCGAGGACAGGGAAGGCGGCGTGGCCGCCATGCGCTTCGCCCTGTTCCTGTTCATGCTGGCGGAGGAACTTTCCCGCTCCTTCCTGCCGCTCTACGCGCGCGAACTCTATGTCCCGGTCGCCGGCCTGTCGGAAACCCTGATGATGGGCTTGCCGATCGGGCTGTTCATGCTTCTGGTTGCCGTCTTCACGCCGTTTGCCGGCGTCTGGGCCGACCGGTTCGGCAGCCGCCGTACGCTGCTGCTGGGTGTCCTGCCCGCCGTGGCCGGCTTTGCGGGAACCGCCGCGGCCCAGTCGCTGACCGAATTGCTGCTGTGGCGGAGCGCCTGCGCGCTCGGCTACGCGGTGATGTTCATCGCCGCGCAGGGCTTCATTGCCCGCCATACCCCGGTGGGACAGCGCGCACGCGGCATGGCGCGGTTCGTCGCCGCCGTGATCGTGGCAGGGCTGTGCGGTGCGCCGATCGGCGGCATCCTGGCCGATCATGTCGGCCCCCGTGCGACCTTCCTGGTATCGGCGCTGCTGGCTCTGGCGGCCGCGGGCACCACGCTGCTGCTGCCGGCCGATCACCCGGGAGCCGGGCAGGCGTCGCCCTTTCGGCTGCGCGTGGCCGCCGGTCTCTTCCGCAATCCGCGCTTCATGGCGCTGCTGCTCTTCTCCTCGGTGCCGACCAAGCTGATGTTGACCGGCTACCTGTTCTACCTCGTCCCGGTGTCGCTTCATGCCGCCGGGGAGACGCCGGCGGGCATTGGCCGCATGATGATGCTCTATGGCCTGATCATCGCCCTCTTCGCGCCCCGGCTTTCGCATGTCGCCGACCGGGCCGGACGGCATGCGCTGTTTGCCGGCATCGGCGGGCTGATCGGAGGCGCCGGCACGCTCGTGGTCCTTCAGGCGCCTGGCGTGCCTGGCATCGTGGCCGGCATTGGGGCACTCGGCATCGCTCATGCCCTCAACAATTCCACGCAGTTGGCGCTGGTGCCGGAGGTCTGCCGCGACGAATGCGACCGGATCGGCTCCACCAGTGTCTTCGCGGTCTACCGCCTGCTCGAACGTGGCGGTTCGGTGGCGGGGCCCCTGCTGGCGGCGGCGCTTGCCGATCGCTTCGGTGTGCAGGCGGCACTTGGCGCACTCGGCGTGCTCGGCATGCTGTGCGGGACCGCATTCTGCGCCGTCTTCCTGCTGGTCCCGTCGCGGGACCGGCCGGCATCTCCTGTTCCCAACCGTACTTCGGCCCCCCTGTTCGTCCAAGGAGGCGATGACGCCCATGCCTGACCAGATGCTCGTCGAGCCCGTACTCACCGGTCCGGCCACCGCGGTCCTGCGGAGCAGCACCGGCATTCCCGCAGCCGTCGATGGTCTTTCGGCGGACCACCTTCCTTCCGGCCCCCTCGCAAAGCCGCCGCTTCCGGCGACCCCAATGGACGCGCTTCGCGCAGCGCTCGACCGGATCGGCTTCGCTTCGGCCGAGCACATGACCTGGAAGGACTACGAGAAGATCATGCGCTCGATCGAGCCGCTGATCGGGGGCGGGCATACGCTGCGCCGGTTCGATTATACGCACACGGCGGCCTTGCAGCCGGGCACGGTGGAACGGCTGCGCAACGACTACACTATTCCGCTGGCCTACACGGAGTGGGGCAGCCCGCTGCAGCCGACACTCATCTGCCTGGGCGGCATCGCCAATTCGGCCCGGCGTTTCGACTATCTCGCCCGTGCGCTGTCGCGCCGCTACCATGTGCTGTGCATGGACTGGGCAGGGCGCGGACGCAGCGGCTGGCTGGCGGAGCAGTCGGATTACAGTTTCGAGGCCAATGTCGCCCAGGTGCTGGCGCTCATCCGGCACAAGCGCCTGGAGCGCGTCACCCTGCTGGGCTCCTCGCTCGGCGGCAGCGTGGCCATGCGGGTGGCCGCCGAGGCGCCGGCGCTGGTCGATCGCCTGATCCTCAACGACATCGGGCCCTTCATTCCGACGGAGCGTCGTCGCCGTCGAGCGGAGTCGGTGGCCCGTCATTACGTGTTCCGCCACCCGGCACAACTCTTCCACCGGACCGGCGCCGCCCAGAAGAACGACGGGCCGGTGGATGATACCGTGCTCCTCCACAACAGCTTCCACCAGACCCGCTGGTGCGGGGAGAATTGCGGGCGTGTCTATCGCCACGACATTCGTGCGCTGCAGTGCTACCGCGATGGCGCGGCGCAGGACCATGAGCAATGGGACGACTGGCACCGCATCGGCTGCCAGATCCTGCTGGTGCATGGGATGATGAGCGATGCGCTGCTCGACTCCACCATCGACCGCATGATGGGGAAGCCGCGGGTCAGCGTCCTTCATGTTCCCGACGTCGGCCATACGCCGACGCTCAGCGACCCGCTCCACATCGACATGCTCGACCGCTGGCTGGACGCTCCGCAGGCGTTCCCCGCCCAAAGCACCGTCGGCTGGAGCGGTGCCGCCGACCGCATCCTGTTCCGCTAGGCGCCGGTCATGGATGAGTTCCATTTTGTGCGCCACGGCCAGACCGCGGACAACCAACGCGGCGTGCGGTGCGGCGGCGACCGCGACGTCCCTCTTACGGATTTCGGCATCGCGCAGGCCCGCCGGGCCGCGGAGCGCTTCGCCGTCTCCGGTGCGGGATGCCGTCTGGTGGTCGCCGGCCCGCTGCAACGCACCCGTGTGACAGGCGCCCTGTTCGCCCAGGCCCTCGGCGTGCCCCTCCTGGAACGGGAGTGGCTGCGCGAGCGGAAGCTGGGGCACTGGAACGGCCTGCCGATCGACCTGACCCGGCCCTGGTTTGCGGCAGGAGACACTCCTCCCGGCGGCGAGAGCGAGGAGAGGTTCGCCACCCGCGTCCTGGACGGCATCGCCGACCTCGGCGGCCTTCTGGCCGAACGGCCGCTGCTGGTCGGCAGCAAGGGCGTCGGCCGCATCCTGCTGCACCGCCTCGCCGGCCAGCCGGCGATGGAACTGGGCAATGGCGAAGTGGTCGGGTTCACGCGAAACGCGGACCCTGCCGACGGAGCCGGACGGTGGGCATGTACCCGCCAGCCGGTCCAGGACGATACGAAACCCATCGATGCATAACACCGCGTATCCCACAGGAAACGGGATTATTGAGGAGAACCGGGCGATGAAGCTCAAGATTGGCACGCGGCTCATGCTGCTGGTGTTCGGTGTGGCACTGCTCAGCACGCTGGCCGGCGCCACCGTCCATTTGACGGGGATGCGCGAGAACATGATCGAGCAGCGCAAGGCAAAGGTGAAGGAGATGGTCGATGCCGCCGTTTCCGTCATCACGCTGTATGGCGACCAGGAGAAGGAAGGCAAGATGTCCCGCGCCGAGGCGCAGGAGCGGGCGCGCGCCACCGTGCGTGCCATGCGCTACGGCAATAGCGAGTATTTCTTCGTCTACGACTATGAAGGTGTCAGCCTGGTGCATGGCCTGCGGCCGCAGGTCGAGGGCAAGAACCTGCTGAACCTGAAGGACCCCGACGGCGTGTCCTTCAACGTCCTGATGACCGAGGCGGCCAAGTCCGGCGGCGGTTTCGTCGCCTTCCGCCACAAGCGCAGCGATGACGCCGAGCCGACGCCGAAGATCGCCTATGCCGCCGGCTACCAGCCTTGGAAATGGATGATCGGCACCGGCGTCTACACCGACGACGTCGATGCGGACTTCCGCAACCGCGCCAGCCGCGAAGGACTGGTCACCCTGCTGCTGCTGGCGGCCAGCGTCGGCATCGGCATCTGGGTATCGCGCGGCATGACGCGCCCGCTGCTGGCGATCCGCGACGTCCTGGTCCGCATCGGCGGCGGCGATCTGGCAGCGACCGTTCCCCACGCCGGCCGCCCGGACGAGATCGGTGACATGGCCCGTGCCGTGGCCGGGCTCGCCACCACCCTTCAGGCCGCCCACGACGAAGGCCAGCGCGCCGAACTGGAGCGCGCCGTCCGCGACCAGCAGCGCGAGCGCCTGTCCGTCCGTGCCGCAGAGTTCGCCCGCGCCATGGACGAGGTGGTGGCGACGCTTGCCACCACCACGGTGGCCCTGAACGAGCGCACCGCCGCCCTGTCCAGCGATGCCGCCAGCACGACCGACCAAGCCCATGCGGCCGCCGGTGCCGCACAGGGGGCGTCGGACAGCGTCGAATCCGCCGCGCTGGCCAGCGAGGAACTGCGCGGCTCCATCGCCGCCATCAGCCGCCAGGTCGAAAGCGCCGCCCAGACGGCGTCGCGCGCCGTGACCGAAACCGCCAACACCACAGGTATAGTCACCGGGCTGGCCTCCGCCGCCGAGCAGATCGGCGCGGTGGTCGAACTGATCAACTCCATCGCTGGGCAGACCAACCTGCTGGCGCTGAACGCCACCATCGAAGCCGCCCGCGCCGGGGAGGCCGGCAAGGGCTTCGCCGTCGTCGCCAGCGAGGTCAAGAGCCTGGCCACGCAGACAGCTAAGGCGACGGAGGACATCCAGTCGCAGGTCGGGGCGATCCGGGCGGCGACCGCAAATGCCATCGGCGCCATCGAAGGCATCGCCAGCCTGATCACCAACCTCAGCGGGCTGAACGGCGAGGTCGCCTCGGCGGTGCAGCAGCAGGAGGCGGCCACCCACCAGATCTTCGCAAACGCCCGTGCGGCTGCCGACAATTCGCGTCGCGTCACCAGCAGTGTCGGCGCTCTGTCGGGCACCATGACCGCCACCAGTGACCGCATGCGTCTGGTCTCCGCGAGCGTTCACAGCGTTTCCGAGCAGTCGGAGCGGCTGAAGGACGAGGTGCGCCGCTTCGTTGCCGAGGTGAACGCCGCCTGATCCGGGCGTCGAACTCCTGATGTTCTGGCCCCCGACGGTTCTTTCCGCCGGGGGCCGGCGCGTCAGCCGGCGCCTCGCGTCAGACCGGCTCCGCCGCCTGCGCCTGGACCTCGGCCGGCTAGCGCTTTCGGAGCAGCAGGGTACTGACGGTCGACTGGGCGGGCATTCCCATGGACCGGTATGTCAGTGCGGAAGCGGCCGCCGCAGCGAGATCGGCGACCGCCGGGACGTCCATCGCCCAAATCGGGTCGAACGACTGCAGCCGATCCTGGTGACCATCGGCCATCCTGTCGACCACCGTCGGCTGGCCAGCCAGCTTCTGATCCTCAATAACATGGTGTGGATCACCAGCCTTGGGCGCCTTCCTGCCGTCGGACGCTCCTGTTCGCCTATGATGCGGCGGGAAAACGGGTGGCGGCGCCCAGGTATGGCTGGATTGGGGGGCTCATCACAGGCGGCATCGGCACGCGGAGTCAGGTTCAGGGTTGGGGCCGGCAGCGGGAAGCGAGGTTGGCTTTCCGGAAGCGTGAGGTCCGAAACCCATAAAGCGGATCGATCAAACGCATCAAGACGATGCGTTGGATGTGATCGATCGCCCTCTCCATAGTCCTTTTCAACGGAACGCCCGGCAATGTGGCCCGGCATTCCTGCTCGAAAAGCGACCAGGAGATGATTCATGACCTACAGAGCCACGGCACCCGCTGCGGTGGTGCCCGGGCGTGGTCTGATTGACCGCGCTACCCTGCTGATTCCCGGGCTTGGTCTGTGTGTCGCGGTGACCGTGGCGGCCTTCGCGGTTCAATGGTGTGAGGAGGGATTGTTCGGCCAGGCGTGGCTCGAAGCGCTCGTGCTGGCCATCCTGATCGGCACCGCTTTACGGACGGCCTGGACTCCATCGGCGCGCTGGTTTCCTGGAGTTTCCTTCTCCGCCAAGTTTCTTCTGGAAGCGGCGGTGGTTCTGCTGGGTGCCTCGATCAGTGCCGCAACCATCCTGTCGGCCGGTCCGGCGCTTCTGCTCGGCATCGCCGGCGTGGTGGTTGCGGCGCTGGCGGCAAGCTATGGCATCGGACGTCTGCTCGGATTGCCGATACGGTTGGCGCTGCTGGTGGCGTGCGGCAACTCGATCTGCGGGAACTCGGCCATCGCCGCCGTGGCGCCGGTGATCGGTGCCGATGGCGATGACGTCGCGTCTTCCATCGCCTTCACCGCGGTGCTCGGCGTCGCCGTCGTTCTTGGCCTGCCGCTGCTGGGAATGGCGTTGCATCTCAGTGGCCTGCAGTACGGGGCATTGGCCGGGCTGACCGTTTATGCGGTGCCCCAGGTGATCGCGGCGGCGGCACCGCTGGGCGCCATCGCCGTGCAGGTCGGCACGTTGGTGAAACTGGTGCGCGTCCTCATGCTCGGCCCGGTCTGTCTGCTGTTGTCGCTGCTGGCACCGCGCCTGCGCGAGGAGGCCGACGAGCGGCCGCCGCACGTCACTGCCGGCGACCGGCCGAGGCCGGGTTATCCACCCGTCCATCATCTGGTTCCCTGGTTCATCCAGGGCTTCCTGGTGATGGTCGCCCTCCGCTCGCTCGACCTCATCCCGCATGGTGCGGTGGAGCCGATGGGCCACGCGGCGACCTTGCTGACGGTCGTGTCGATGGCGGCCCTGGGTCTGGGCGTCGACATCCGTACGGTGGCTCGGGCGGGGGGACGGGTGACCGCCGCCGTCATCCTGTCGCTTCTGGTGCTGGGCGGCATCAGTCTGGCTCTCATCCACGCCATCGGTTTGGCCTGACCGCCGGGCCACGACCCACGAGCTAGCCGGGATCAATGCTGGACTTGCGGTCTGGTTCTATCCTGTGATCGCTGTGTCCCCCAAAACACATCCCCGGGGACCGGCGGTGTGCCGGCGAGGGGAAGGCGGAGCAGTTTCCTGCGCGACGCGACGGGGGAACGGGCATGCATCGACCGTAGCAGGCCCTCTTCCGCAACATGCCGGCGGCCTCCCCCTTCCACAACAGCATACTCGTTTGCCTTGCGGCTCTCGAAGTGCCGCACAGCCATCGAAGCCATGTGACTGCTGCCGACTGCGGGCGTTCCTCGCGTGCGGCGGCCCATCAGGCACCGGAACGCGGGTAAATGTAGCAGGCTCCGCGTCGCTTCACAGGACCCGTTCGCCCACCTCGCGAGTGGAGCGTCTTGCACCGTGCATGACCCACCGTCTCGTGCAACGTCCCCACGACGAAGGCGCGAGGTGAATGTCAGTTAGAATTTTGGGGCGCGTTCGGGCGTCGTGGCTGAAGCTTGATCGAATCGTCTGAGCCGACGGTAAGGAGTGATCCAGCAATAATGCCGAACAAATGTTCCGCACGAGAGCCAAAGGATGGTTGATCACCAATCCATCCAAGTGCGCCGATGATCGCGAAAAGATCGAGCCCACTGATGTCCGGGCGAGCAACTCCCGCTGTTTGTGCATTTTCCAGAAGCCGTGCTCCGGCCGATCGCAAATTAGAGCACGATGCGTGCAACGCGGAATTGACATCGTCCAGGGCTGCCGACATGACGGCAACAGCACCGTTATAGCTCCGCACAAATCGAACAGCGTCATTGATCCATAGCAGGAGCGCCTGTTGAGGCGGCTCCGTCTGCTCAAGTTTGGCGGCTTCACGCGTCAGTTCATCCAACGTCTTGCGGAGCAACGCTTCAAGAAGCGCCTCCCGTGTTGGGAAGTGCCGATACAGCGTCGCAAGCCCGACATCCGCTTTCCGAGCGATATCGCGCAGCGATGCCTCTACGCCATGCTCTTTGATGACCTCGCCGGCAGTCGCCAGCAGGTGGGCATAATTCTTCTTCGCGTCGGCGCGCATAGCTCTCCCTTGACAAACGGAGCAGTGCTCCGATTATAAGGAGCGCTGCTCCGTTTATATGTGTCACTCACGAATAGGGATAGAGGAAATGGCAGCTAGCTTGCGATACAAGCCCTTTGGCAAGCACACGGGCCTGCGCGTCTCGGAATACGTGTTGGGCACCGCGAACTTCGGCGTCGCTTGGGGTGGCCACGGCGCCGAGCCCGACGAGGCTCGCCGAATCCTGGACACCTATGCCGAGGCCGGTGGCAACTTCATTGACACCGCCAACGGTTATCAAGAGGGCCAGTCGGAGGAGTTTCTTGGCGATCTGCTGACCGGGCGGCGCGACGAGTTCGTGTTATCGACCAAGTTTGCCGTCAAGACGAATGCGGACTCCGGCATTCTCGTCACCGGCAACAGCCGTCAGGCGATGGTCTCATCGGTCGAGGCGAGCCTGAAGCGGCTCAAGACGGATCGGATCGACCTCTATTGGGTGCACGTCGACGACGGCGTGACGCCGGTAGATGAAATCGTGCGCGGCTTCGACGACCTCGCGCGCGCCGGGAAGATCCTCTACGCTGGCCTTTCCAACTTCCCGGCCTGGCGCATCGCCCGGGCCGCCACGATCGCCGAGCTGCGCGGCACCATCCCAATAGCCGGCATTCAGGTCGAGCACAGCCTCGTCCAGCGCGCGACCGAGCAGGACGTAATCCCGGCCGCGCAGGCGCTTGGCATTGGCGTCGTCGCCTACTCGCCGCTCGGGGGCGGGGTGCTGACTGGCAAGTATCGCGAGGGCAAGGACCAGGCGCGGCGTGACGAGGCATGGGCTGGCGCCGGCTTCCAACCCGAAAACACCCCGCAGCGCACCGCAATCATCGACACGTTGATGGAGGTTTCGAAGGAGGCTGATGCATCACCGGGCGAGGTCGCCATAGCGTGGGTCGCCTCAAAAGGGTCGCTGCCGATCGTCGGGCCGCGCACGCTCTCGCAGCTCGAAGCCAACCTTTCCGCTGCCAAAGTCAAGTTGTCGCCGGAGCAGATCGGACGCCTCGACGAGGTAAGCGCGATCCCGCGTGGCTACCCTTACACAGTGCTCGACGCTCCACGGATCAAGGACCTGATAACCGGCGGCAAGGATGATCGGATCGACGCTCCGGCCGAACCTGTAGCCTAGCATTACAGTTGCGCTTCACGCCTATGGGCTTGGTTGGCGATGGCCTGATGCCATCGAGTCCAAGTGATCCGTGTCCCTGAGTGGTGTAGGGTCTGGACCGCTCACGTGGTTCGCCAGCCGGTCTGGCCGGATTGTCAGGCGGGCACGGCGGGCAGATTGACGACGGGAATTGCCGAGTGGAGCGATAGCTTCCAGCGTCATGGGGAGGTGCGGGGGCCGGGTCCCCGCACCTCCTACACCACCCCCTGAGGTACGAGCTGCGGAACTGCGGCAAGGCGATACCTTCGGGACCGCGACGCTGCTGGACGAGGGACAAGCACCGGAACGGGCTGGGCGGGCGAACCGGATGGATCGTCGATGCCTTCTGATTATACAACAAAAAATTTCTGTTTGTATTTTGCCTGAGCAGAACAATCAACAAGTAGATGAGCTATTTTCCTACTTGTAAGATAGGTATAGATGGTGTTCAATCCTCCTCGGCCCTTTCAGGCAATGGTTCCAGGAGCGATGTCTCATGACGATCGGTACCGAACCCGTATCAAGGCGTTCCGACACCGCTCCCGATGATGAGGTTGGTACGCCGTTGTCCGGGGAGCATCAGGTCAGTCAGTTCATCGGTGCGATCGCCGAGAACCTGCGCAATTTCCGGCGACGGCAGGGGCTGTCGGTGGAAGGCTTGGCGCAACTGTCCGGCACGCAGGCCGCGACCCTTGCCGCAATCGAAGGCGGCCTCCATACGCCGGACATCGCGACCCTGTGGACAGTGGCGAAGGCGTTGGATTTGTCCTTTTCCAGCCTGCTCAGTTCCGGCGGCGATGTCGGCACCACGGTGATCCGCCGGTCGGAGTCGCGCAGCCTCACCTCCAGCGATGGCCGGTTCGCATCCCGGGCGCTGTTTCCGTTCAGGGGCGAGAGACAGGTCGAGTTCTACGAGCTTCGGCTTGCCCCGGGGGCAGACATCGCCGCTGAAGGCCATCCGCTGGGAACCGTGGAGAACATCCTGGTCGGCCGCGGCGCGGTCACCATCGCCACGGGCGACGGAACCCACCGGCTGGAGGAGGGGGATGCGATCCTGTTCGAGGCCGATTCTCCTCACAGCTACCGCAACGATGGTGACGGAGAGGCGGTGCTCTTCCTGGTGATGTCCTACGTCCTGTGACCGCGAACCGCTTACCCACAGATTTCCGGGAGCCATGTAATGCCGGATGCCTTCGCCGTCCCGGTGCGTGAACTGCTTGATCCACAGGTCCTGGCACTCAACGCTCTCGCGGCGTCCGCCGGGTGGCCGCCGGCCGATCCACTCGCGCTGCCGCTGGCGGAAGCGCGAGCCGCGGCGGAGCGGCATCATGCGTTTCTCAATGGTCGGGCTCCGGTTCCCGTGGTGGTTCAGGACGTCGAGGCGGCCGGCCCGGGCGGGCCGCTGCGACTGCGTTTGATCCGCCCGCCCGGCGAGGCCTCCGCCCATCTGCCGGTGCTGATCTATTTCCACGGCGGCGGCTTCGCTTTGAACAGCATCTACACCCACGACCGGCTGCTGCGTCTGCTTGCCCGGCATGGCCGGGTGGCGGTCTGTGCCGTCGCCTACAGCCTCGCGCCTGAGCGCCGCTTTCCGTTCCAGCACGAGGAGGCGCTGTCCGCCCTGCGTTGGGTGGTACGGCATGGCCCTTCCCATGGGCTGGATCGTGAAAGGCTGGCCGTCGGCGGCGACTCGGCGGGGGCCAATCTGGCTCTCGGCCTTGCGCTGGCCAGCCGCGGCGAGCCAGGGCCTCCGGTTTCCTTCGGGCTGCTGTTCTATGGCATGTTCGCCCATGATTTCGACACCGCGTCACACCGGCTGTATGGTGCGGGAGGCTTCGGCCTGACCACGGAGCGGATGCGCTGGTACTGGCGGCAATATCTGGGAGAGCACACGCCTGCCGCTGACGCATGGGCGGCGCCGCTGCTCGCCGATCTCCGGGGGTTGCCGCCGCTGTATCTGGCGGTCGCCGGGCTGGATTGCCTGCGCGACGACAGCCTGCGCCTCGCCCGCCGTCTGGAAGAGGCGAAGGTCCCTCATCGGGTGGCCCTGTACGAGGACCTGCCCCACGCGTTCGCCGGGATGACCCGGTTCGTGCGACGGGCGGAGGTGGCCGTGATCCAGGCGGCATCAGCGGTTGGCGGCCATCTCCGCGGCCAACCGCTCGCCCTTGCGAATGGATGAACAATTCCCTCCTGGCGGAGCCCCGGTTTCAGCACCCGGTTCCCAGATGCGAAAGCCATGCCCATGCTTGAGTTGATCTTTCGATCCGCGGTCGTGCTCACCGGTCTTCTATCCGTCCTGGCCGCCGCCGGTCTGGTCACCGCACTTCCCTGAGCATCGACGAGATGGCCTGTTTCGGTGTTTGACCGGATCGGCCCCCCGCCGGATCGGCCATTTCCGCGCAAGCCCTTCGACCGGCAGGGTGAAGGCGGCGGACGGCTGGCAGCGCGGGTGGAGTTCCGCTCCTCCGCCACCGGCAGGAAAGCGTTGAGGTCGACCAGTTCTTCGCGTCGCATTGATGAACTCCGGACATGACGCCATGTCTGCCATGGCAACTGGTCTGGGCCGGACCCAGCCCCAGTTCTTTGCCTGCCGTCGGCGTTTCCCCTCCATCCGCCGGCACCAACCGCAGGGAGACGGGTGATGGACATCAAGCGCAGCGGTGCACAGCCTTCGAAGGCCGGCCCCGAGGAGTATTTCACCGGCCGGGTCCGTATCGATGCCCCGTTCAGCGGCAGCGGCAAGCTGAGCGGTGCCACCGTTACGTTCGAGCCGGGGGCACGCACGGCATGGCATACCCACCCCCTCGGCCAGACCCTGCTGGTCACCGCCGGCCTCGGCCGCGCCCAGCGTGACGGCGGACCGGTGGAGGAGATCCGTCCCGGCGACATCGTCTGGTTCGCGCCGGGCGAGAAGCACTGGCACGGCGCCGCCCCCGATTGCGCCATGACGCACATCGCCGTCGCGGAAATGGAGGATGGCAGGGCGGTCGACTGGCTGGAGCAGGTCACCGATGATCAGTATGCCGGCTGACCGGATACAGGCATGACTGAGGCGCCCGACATCGCCATCATCGGCGCCGGCGCGGCCGGCATCGCCGCAGCGCGCCGCCTGGCCGGAAGCGGGCTGTCCTGCCTGCTGCTGGAGGCGCTGCCACGTCCGGGCGGTCGTGCCTGGACCTGCCGGGCGGCGGGCATGACGCTCGACCTCGGCTGCGGCTGGCTGCATTCGGCGGAGCGCAATCCATGGACGCGCATCGCCGAGGAAAGCGGCTTCGTCGTCGACCGCAGCCCGGCCGCCTGGCGCGACCAGTTCCATGACCTCGGTTTCCCGCCGGCCGAGCAGCGGGCGGCGGATCAGGCGCTCGATCGGTGGAGCGGGCGGATCGCCGACGATCCACCCGCCAGCGACCGCGCGTCGGATGCGCTGGAGCCGGGCGGCCGCTGGACCGCCTATCTCCAGGCGATCAGCGGCTATCTCAGCGGCGACGAACTGGAACGTGTGTCAGCCCGCGACTATGCCGCCTACGACACCGCTGCGACCGCCTGCAATTGGCGTCTTCCTGCGGGATACGGCACGCTGATCGCCGCCAGCCTGCCGGCCTCCGCGGCCCTCCGCCTGAGGACGCCGGTCGAGGCGGTGGCGCTCGACGGCCGCGGGGTGGCCTTGCGGACGGCGCTCGGCACGCTTCAGGCCCAGGCCGCCATCGTCACGGTATCCAGTACCGTGCTGGCAGGCGACGCGATCCGTTGGCCCTCGGCGCTCGACCCCTGGCGCGAGGCGGCGTCATGTCTGCCTCTGGGCGCAAACGAAAAGCTGTTCCTGGAAGTTGTCGGGGACGGGCCGTTCGAACCGGAAACCCATGTGCTGGGCGATCCCCATGACCCGGCTACCGGCAGCTACTACATCCGCCCTTTCGGCTTGCCGGTGATCGAGTGCTTCCTCGGCGGCGCCGGGGCACGCGCCATGGCGGACCGGGGATCGGCGGCGTCCTTCGCCCGTGCCGTCGACCAGATCGCCACCCTGTTCGGCGAGTCGGTTCGGCGCTGCCTGCGTCCACTGCTGGCATCCGATTGGACCGGCACGCCGTCGGTGGGCGGCGGCTACAGCCATGCGCTGCCCGGCCATGCCGTTGCCCGCGCCGTGCTGGCCCGTCCGTGCGATGACCGGCTGTTCTTCGCTGGCGAGGCGACCCACGCCACTGATTTCTCCACCGCGCACGGTGCCTATCAGAGCGGGATCCGCGCGGCGGAGGAGGCGATCGCGGCGCTGGAGGCCCGTGGTCGATAAGGAGCGAACGGGACGGCCGCCTCAGGAGGGGAAGCGCTGCGGCTTCCTGTGCCCGGACATCTGACGTTCATCGATCGGCTGTTGCCGTTGATGGTTCCCTCTTGCGGTTGTCCTCCCGTCGGGGAGTGGCCGGACCTTTGCCTCCATCCATGTTGTTGTTGGGCACTGGGGCTCATGGTCGCCGCGGGGGCGCCCAAAGGAGACAAGGACGCGACGATGGATATGGAGCGCGGACACACCCTCGGAATGACCGGAAGCCGGCATGCGGCTCACGGCCATGGGAATGCCGGACATGGGGAGATGGGAGTGGCGGACGACCGGGACCTCTCGACCGCAAGCCGGCTGAAATCCATCATCGGCGGCTCGATCGGCAATCTGGTCGAATGGTACGACTGGTATGTCTACTCGGCCTTCTCGCTCTATTTCGCCCACGCCTTCTTCCCGGGCGAGGATCAGACGGCGCAACTGCTCAGCACCGCGGCGATCTTCGCCGTCGGCTTCCTGATGCGCCCGATCGGCGGCTGGCTGATGGGCTGGTACGCGGACCGCCATGGCCGCAAAGCGGCCCTCACCCTGTCGGTCACGATGATGTGCCTGGGCTCGCTGATGATCGCGCTGACCCCGACCTACCAGACCATCGGACTGCTGTCCCCGCTGATCCTGGTTGCCGCCCGGCTGCTGCAGGGGTTGAGCGTCGGTGGCGAGTACGGCACCAGCGCCACCTATCTCAGCGAGATGGCGACGCGGGACCGACGCGGATTCTATTCCAGCTTCCAATATGTGACGCTGATCATGGGTCAGTTGCTGGCGCTGCTGGTCCTGGTGCTGCTGCAGCGGGTCTTCCTGACGGAAGAGCAGTTGAGCGCCTGGGGCTGGCGCATCCCCTTCGTGATCGGCGCGCTGTGCGCGGTGACCGCGCTCTACCTGCGGCGCAAGATCGAGGAAACCCGGTCCTTCACCCGTCACCGCTCCGACCAGCCGCGCGGCAGCCTGTTGCGGCAACTGGCGCGTCACCCGCGATCCGTTGCCATCGTGGTCGGGCTGACGCTCGGCGGCACCGTCGCCTTCTACACCTATTCGACCTACATGCAGAAGTTCCTGGTCAACACGGTGGGGCTGGAGCGCGATGACGCCACCTTGATCTCCGCGGCGACGCTGTTCCTGTTCATGCTGTTGCAGCCGGCGGTGGGCGCCCTGTCGGACCGCATCGGCCGGCGGCCTCTGCTGATCGCTTTCGGCGTGGCGGGCACCCTGCTGACGGTTCCAATCCTCACCCTGTTGAGCCGGACCGACAATGGCTGGGTCGCCTTTGCGCTGATCTGCGCCGCCCTGGTGATCGTCAGCGGCTACACCTCGATCAACGCCGTGGTGAAGGCTGAGTTGTTTCCGGCCAACATCCGCGCGCTGGGGGTCGGCCTTCCCTATGCCCTGACGGTCTCGATCTTCGGCGGCACGGCGGAGTATTTCGCCTTGTGGTTCAAGAACGCCGGGCACGAAACCTGGTTCTACTGGTACGTCACCGGCTGCATCGCGCTGTCCCTGCTGGTCTATTTCTTCATGCCGGACACCCGCCATGTATCGGAAATGGACCGTGACTGACGGTGGGTGCCGGACGGAGACGCAACGGTGAGGCATTGGTTCGCCGCCAACCGCTCGAAGCTCATCCATGCGCTGCGGATGACCATCTCCTGCCTTGCGGCCTTCGCGCTGGCCGCGGCATTGGCGCTGCCGCAGGCGTTCTGGGCGGTGATCACCGCCATCATCGTGACCCAAAGCAGTGTCGGCGGCTCGCTGAAGGCGGCGCTCGACCGGTTCGTCGGCTCGCTGCTGGGCGTCGTCTACGGTTGCGCCGTCGCCATCCTGATGCCGCATGGAGACCCGCCGGCCCGGGCGTTGGCCCTGCTGGTCGCCGTGGCGCCCTTGTCCTTCTTCGCCGCCATCTCCGCCGGGTTGCGCGTCGCCCCGATCACCGCGATCATCGTATTGCTGGGAACGAGCGGCGCCTCGCTCGGCCCGCTCGGCTTCGCGACCGACCGTGTGCTGGAGGTCGGGCTCGGCTGCGTCGTCGGGGTCCTGGTGTCGGTGCTGGTGGTGCCGGCACGTGCCTCGCGCTCGGTGCTGGTGACCGCGGCGGAGGTGGCGCGGCTGCTGGCCCGCCAGCTCGACGCGCTTGCCGCCGATGGGAGCGCCGCCGAGGGAAATACCGACGGGAAAGGGCAGGCGGACATGAACGCGCTGGCGCTGCGGACCCGCAAGGCGCTGACCCGGCTGGAGACCCTGGTGGGGGAGGCGGCACGGGAACGGCGCAGCCGGTTGGCCGATCTGCCGGACCCCGACCCGCTGCTGCGCACGCTCATGCGCCTTCGCCATGATGTGGTGATGCTGCGCCGCGCCGTCTGGGAACCAAGCCGCAACGGGGCGCCGGAGTGGAGCTGGGCGCCGGTCGCGGCCGCCGCCGCCGCCCGTCTCGGGAGTCTGGCCGACGCGCTGGCGGCCGGTCTGCTTCCGGCGCCGTCCGATGCCTTGGCGGGCGCGCTGGCCGACTACCGCACAGCGATCGATGGCATGCGCAAGGCGCACCGCACCCGCGACCTGCCGACCGACATGCTGTGGCGGCTGTTCGGCGCCGGCTTCGCCCTGGAACAAGCCAGCCGCAACTTGGCGGACCTGGAGGAGCGGGTGGCCGATTTCGCCGCCCGGCCGTAGAGTCCGGTGCCTTGCCGTCGCCTTGCCTGGCGTCGGCGGAAGGAGCACAGTGCGCTGGACCCCAGGCTCCGGGCGGCGATCCGACCCAATCCGGCCGCGAAGATCGAAGACGATGCGTATCCTGCTTGTCGAAGACAATCACGATCTGGCGACGTGGCTGTGCAAGGCTTTGCGGCGCAACAATTTCGCCATCGACTGGGTGGGAGACGGCGAGGACGCCGACCATGCGCTGTCCGTCAGCGATTACGCCCTGGTGATCCTCGATCTGGGATTGCCGAAGAGGGGTGGCCTGGATGTGCTGCGGCGCCTGCGCCGCCGCGGCAACTCCTGTCCGGTGATCATCCTGACCGCCAACGACAGCCTCGACGGCCGGGTCGCCGGGCTGGACGAGGGGGCCGACGACTACCTTGCCAAGCCGTTCGAACTGGCGGAGCTGGAGGCGCGCATCCGGGTGCAGTTGCGCCGCGCCAGCAACCGCGCCGCGCCCGTCGCCGTCTGCGGCGACCTCCTGCTCGACCCCCGCAAGCGGGAATTCCGCTCGGCCGGGCAGGCGCTGGTGCTGACGCCGCGGGAATATGCCGTGCTCGAATACCTGATTCTCAAGACCGGAGAGGCCGTCGGCAAGATGCAGATCTTCGACGCCGTCTTCGGCATGGAGGAGGATGCCCAGCCGAGCGCCATCGAAATTTACATCCATCGCCTGCGCAGGAAGTTGGAGGGAGGACGGGCGAGGATCCACACCTTGCGGGGGTTGGGCTACGTCCTGCGCGCCGACGATGCTTGACAGCCTGCGGTTCCGCCTCCTCGCCTGGCTGCTTCTGGCGCTGGCCGGGCTGGTCGGGCTCAACCTGTGGATCACGGCAGGCACGGTGCGGCGCACCGCCGACGCCGTTGTGGATCGGATGCTGGTGGCCTCCGCGCGCGCCATCGCCGAGCAGACCACCGTGGATCAGGGCGTCGTGGACGCCATGGTGCCGCCCGCCGCGCTGGAGATGTTCAGCACCGGCTATCGCGACCGTGTCTATTACCGCGTCCAGGGCGCCGACCAGCGCCTTCTGACCGGATATCCGGACCTGCCGCTGCCGATGTCGCCGCTGGCCGCCCTGCAGCCGGTCTACTATGCGGGCACCTACCGCGACCAGCCGCTGCGGCTGGTGGCTTTTGCCCAGCCGCTGGTGGGCGCCGGCAGGGCCGACCCGGTGCAGGTGGTGGTCGGTGTCACCCTCAACAGCCGTGATGCCATGGTACAGGACCTGCTGATCGGTGCCTCCGGCCAGCAGGGCTTGATGCTGCTGGTTGCCGGGCTGGTGGTGGCGGTCGGCGTGACCCGTGCGCTCGCGCCCGTGCTGCGGCTGCGCGACGCCGTGCTGGCCCACGATCCCAACGACCTGGAGCCGGTGGCGCCCCTCCCGGTCCCCAGCGAGCTGCGGCCGCTGGTGGACGCCCTCAACACCTACATGCAGCGGGTTCGGGCGCAGATGGCCGCACAGCGGCGGTTCGTCGCCAATGCCGCGCACCAGTTGAAGACGCCGCTGGCCCTCCTCAGCACGCAGGCCAGCGTCGCCGCCCGCGCCGCCGACGAGGGGGAACGCGGGGAAGCGCTTGCCGCGCTGCGCCGGACCACCCGGCAGACGGCGCGCATGGCGAACCAGATGCTGACGCTGTCTCGGGCCGAGGCCGGCAGCCGGCGGCCGCGGGTCGATTCCGTCGACCTCGTGGCGGCGGTGCGGCTGGTGCTCGACGACTTCACGGACCCCGCGCTCGCACGCGGCGTCGATCTCGATCCCGAGGTGGCGATGGCCGGCGGGCCGCTGCGCGTGACCGGCGACGGCGCCATGCTGCGTGAGATGATCGTCAACCTCGTGGACAACGCCGTGCGCTACACGCTCCCCGGCGGCACCGTCCGGGTCGAGCTCGACGGTGACGGCCGGCACTGCCGCCTGCGGGTGATCGACAGCGGTCCCGGCATCCCGGCGGAGGAGCAGGCGCGCGTGTTCGAGCGCTTCTACCGCATTCCCGGGACCGGGCCGGAGGGCAGCGGGCTCGGGCTCGCCATCGTCAAGGAGGTCTGCGAGGCGGCTGGTGGACGCGTGACCCTGGAAACATCGGCGGAGGGCGGCCTGATGGTGGAGGTCGTCCTGCCGGGCGGTGCCGCGCCGCCCCGGGAGGCCGCCGGCGGTTAGCCGTCAATTGCGAAGCCCCGCGGATCCCGGGGGAAGATCCGGGATCCGCGGGGCTTCGCTGCGGGCTGGCGCGATGGAGCGGCTCAGGTCTGCTCGTGGAATGGGGTTGGCTTCCAGCGGACCAGATGGTTCTCGACCCAGGTGATCGCGAACTCGACCACCAGCGCCACGACCGCCAGGATGATCATCGCCGCGAAGACGCCGTTGGCGTTGAAGGCTCCCTGGGCGGTGGAGATCAGCAGGCCGATGCCCTTCTTGGCGCCGAGGAACTCCCCGACCACCGCGCCGACCAGCGCGAAGCCGAAGCTGACATGCAGGCTGGCGAGGATCCAGCTCATCGCCGAGGGGATGATCACCGTGCGGGTGATCTGCACCGGCGAGGCGCCGAGGATCTGGGCGTTGGCGATCATGGCACGGTCGGCCTCGCGCACGCCCTGGAAGGCGTTTGCGAAGACGACGAAGAACACCATCACCACCGCCAACGCCACCTTCGACGCCATGCCGAGCCCGAAGGCGATGATGAAGATGGAGCCGAGCACCACGCGCGGCACCGAGTTGGCGATCTTGATGTAGATGCTGAAGACATCGGCCAGCAGCTTGTTGCGTCCCAGCAGGATGCCGCAGGCAACCCCGCCGACGGCACCGATGAGGAAGCCGAGCACCGTCTCTTCGAGGGTTACCAGCACCTGCTCCCACAGCGGCCCCTGGGACGTGCCGTCGGTGATCCAGATGGCGATCTGGCTGAAGATCCCCGACGGGCTGGCGAAGAAGAACGGGTCGATCCACTCCAGCCGGGTGGAGATTTCCCAGCCGGCGAGCACCGCCACCAAAATGCCGACCCTCAGGCCGACAACCAGGCGCTTGCGCCGTGCGAGCGCCGCGCGGGCGGCGGTCTCGATATCCTCGCTGCTCGGTACGGCACGCGAGGGCATGGTCATATCGGTCATCGTCTTTCGCTCCCCGCCTCAGTGGCCGCTGTCCATGGTGCGCTGCTGGCCGATCTGGACCTCCTCGCGCAACGCGTCCCAGATCACCTTGCAGACCTCCACGAAATGCTGGTCGTAGCGGATCTCGCTCATCACGCGCGGTCGGGGCAGGTCGACGTTGAACACGGTCTTGACCGTGGCGGGGCCGGCGGTCAGCACATAGACCTTGTCGGCCAGCGCCACCGCCTCCTCCAGGTCGTGGGTGACGAAGACCACCGAGGCGCCGGTCCCCGACCAGAGCGCCAGGAGTTCGTCCTGCATCAGCGTCCGGGTCTGGACGTCGAGCGCGCTGAACGGCTCGTCCATCAGCAGGATCTTCGGCTCGTTGATGAAGGTCTGGGCGAGCGCCACGCGCTTGCGCATGCCGCCAGACAACTGGTGCGGGTAATGCTGCTCGAACTTGGCGAGATGGACGCGGGCGATCCAGTCGCGCGCCTTCTCATAGGCTTCCTTCCTGGGAACGCCGCGATAGAGCGGCCCGGCGGCGACGTTGTCGAGCACGCTGCGCCAGGGGAACAGGGCGTCGGTCTGGAAGACGAAGCCGACGCCGGGGTCGACGCCGCCGACCGGTTGCCCCATCACTCGGACCTCGCCGGCGCTGGGACGGGCCAGCCCGGTGACGAGGTTCAGGGTGGTGGACTTGCCGCAGCCGGTCGGGCCGACGACGCAGGCGAACTCGCCCTGCCCGACCACCATGTCGAAATCGCGCAGCGCCGTCATCGCCTTGCCCTCCGGCGTGACAAAGCGGCGGCTGACGTTGACCAGTTCAATGGCGGGTGCGGCTGCCCCGGCGGCCGCTGGCCGCTGGACGTCCCGCGAGGGGGTGAGCAGGGGCATGGCCATGTCTCCTTTCCCTCAGCGGCTCGCGTCGACGAAGTCGGTGGTGTAGGTCTTGGCCAAGTCGACGGGCTTGCCCTGGATGTTCTTGTTGAAGGCGGCCAGCACCTTCAGCACCGTTTCCGGGCCGTTCTTCGGCATGCGCCCATCGGGGGTGAACTGCGCCTTGCCTTCGGCCAGTCCCTTCACGTAGAGCGCCTTGTCGCCCTGGTAATAGTCGGCCGGCATCTTCTCCGCGATCTCCTCGGCGCTGTGCGTGGCGATGAAGCGCAGCGTCCGGACGAAGGCGTTGGCCAGCTTGGTGGCGTCGTCGCGATGCTTGGCCAGCCACGAGGACTGCACGTAGAAGGAGGCCGCCGGGTAGGGGCCGCCGAGGGCCGCCTCGGTCGCTTCCGGCGTGCGCATGTCGACCAGGATCGAGGCCTCGCCGGTCTTCAGCATGCGGCCGATCGTCGGCTCGGTGGTCATGCCGGCGGCGATCTGGTCCTGCTTGACGGCGGCGACGAAGGTGTTGCCGGCACCGACCGGCAGCAGCGTATAGTCGCCCGCCTTCAGCCCGGCACGCTGGCACAGGTACTGGGTCAGGAAGTCGGTGGAAGAGCCCAGGCCGGTGACGCCCAGCGTCTTGCCCTTGAGGTCGGCGAACGACTTGGTGTTTGCCGCCTGCTTGGTGGAGACCAGTTCGACTTCGCCCGGGGCTTGGCTGAACTGGACGATAGACTCGATGTACTTGCCTTTGGACTGCAGGTCGATGGTGTGATCGTAGAAGCCGACCACCCCCTGCACCGCCCCGGCCAGCAGCTCGTTCTCGGCCTCGACGCCGGCGCGGCTATTGATCAGCTCGACGTCCAGCCCCTCGTCCTTGAAATAGCCGAGGCGTTCCGTGAGAACCGCGGGCAGGTAGATCTGCTTTTCCATCCCGCCGACGATGATGACGATCTTCTCGGCCGCGAGCGCGGGCAGCGACGTGAGCACGGACACCGCCAGCGCCGCGGCGGACAGCGACACGCGCACTCGTCCAGTGAGCAGGGACATGACAATCCTCCCGGCATCGGGGAGCCCAGGCTCCCCGTGTTTGGCCAACCTGACTGTTGGGTTGCCTCACTGTACCGGAAGGAAGCTTTCAGCCAGCTTTCAGCGTCGCGGCCCCGCGGCGCCTGCCGGAAAAATAAGCCGGAAAGGCCTGCGGAGTGGTGCTGGCCCAAGCGATTGACTGTGTGACGAAGCGGATGCGGTGCCGCCGCGGCCGGTACGGCCGCGGCGGTTCGGCGGCGATCTCACCGGTCGCCCAACTCGTGCTCGATCTCGATGACGAGGCGCTCGGCGCATTGCAGGGCCTGCCGGCGATCCTCCTCGGTCATGCCCTGCATCGGATCGGATTGGGCCGGGAAGGAGTCGGACCGGCAAAGCCGGCGGCCGGAGGCGCAGACCATCACCTCGTAATGGCGGCTGTCCTCGTTGAACAGGCATTCGGATTCGAAACCCTTGGCGTCGGTTTCGGCCCACATCACGGTCTTGCTCATCGTCCGGCTCCTTCGGTGTGGCGGAATGGTCGGCGCTTACTTGGCGTTGGCCATGGCGACGGCGGTGTCGCTCATGCGGCAGGAGAAGCCCCACTCGTTATCGTACCACGCCATCACACGCACGAAGGTCCCGTCGATGACCTTGGTCTCCTTCAGCGCGAAGGTCGAGCTGTGCGGGTCGTGGTTGAAGTCGCTCGACACCAGATCCTCGGTGTAGCAGCCGAGGATGCCCTTCAGCGGGCCGTCGGCGGCGTCGCTGATCGCCTTGGCGATCTCTTCGACCGAGGTGGCGCGCTTGGCGGTGAACTTGAAGTCGACCACCGACACGTTGGGCGTCGGCACGCGCATGGCGGTGCCGTCCAGCTTGCCCTTCAGCTCCGGCAGGACCTTGCCGACCGCCTTGGCCGCACCGGTGGAGGTCGGGATCATGTTCAGCGCCGCGGCGCGGGCGCGGTGCAGGTCCTTGTGGTTGGTGTCGACGATCCGCTGGTCACCCGTGTAGGAGTGGATCGTGGTCATGAAGCCCTTTTCGATGCCGACGAGGTTGTTCAGCACGAAGGCCACCGGGGCCAGGCAGTTGGTGGTGCAGGACGCGTTGGAGACGATTCGGTGCTCGGCGGTCAGCTTGTCGTGGTTGACGCCGTAGACGACGGTGAGGTCCTCGTCGGTCGCCGGGGCGGAGATCAGCACCTTCTGCGCACCGGCCTCCAGGTGCTTGGCGGCATCGGCGCGCTTGGTGAAGATGCCCGAGCATTCCATGGCGATCTCGATGCCGAGGTCCTTCCACGGCAGCTTGGCGGGGTCACGCTCCTGCACGACCTTGATGGAATGGCCGTTGACGATCAGGACGCCGCCTCCGTCTTCAGATTGGGCGGTCTCGATGGTGCCGGGGAAGCGGCCGTGGACACTGTCGTACTTCAGCAGGTGCGCGTTGGCCTTCAGGTCGGCCAGGTCGTTGATCGCCACCACCTCGACGTCCTTGCGGCCGCTCTCGTAGATCGCGCGCAGAACCAGACGGCCGATGCGGCCAAAACCGTTGATCGCTACCCGTACAGCCATGATCGTGCTCCAGTCTTTTCCTTGCGGCTTCGTCCCATGTGCGGAACGGAAAACCAATTTCAACCTATCACCCCGGGAAATGACCCGTGGCGGGTGCAGTTTTCGCATGCCCGCCCGTCAGGCGGGAACCATCCTCCGGGCATCGCGCCCAAGCCAATCCGGCAGATCCGCCGGCTTTGCCAGTGCGCTGAAGCGTTCCTCGACCCCGGTCGCGGCCAGCGCCGCGAGCGTAGCGGCTCCGGCGGCGACCGACAGCAGGCCGGCATCGCGGGTGCGCCGTGCGATGAACCAGGCGAGGGCATTGGTGCCGGCGTCGAAGGGGGCGATCTCGCAGGCGCCGAGCGGGCCGGTCCACAGGACGGTGCGGACCGCCTCCACGCAGGCCGTCAGCCGTGCCACCGTCGCCGGCCCGATGTCGAGCGCCATGTCCTCCGGTCCCAGCGCCGAACAGGGAACGGCACGGTCCTCGGCCCCCTCACGCACCTCGGTCGCCACCACGAGGTCGACCGGCAGCAGCACCGTGCAGCCATGCGCCTTCGCCTTGTCCAGGATGGCGCGGGCGTCACGGGTGAACGCCTGGTCCGCCGCCTGGCCGTACAGCGACGCGCCCATGTCGGTCCCCGTCGCGGCCAGGAAGCCGTTGGCAACCGCACCACCCAGGGCCAGCGCGTCGACCTCGCCGGCCAGCCGATCCAGGAGGTCGAGCTTTGCGGCCGAGGCCAAGCCTCCGACGATCGCCAGGGCGGGCGCATAGACGGGCGGGGTCATGCACGGCTCGTCCAGGGAGGCCGACGGCCGGCGGATCCGACGGAGCGGGAGGATATGGACATTGGGTGCGAACATGATGGATGTCCTCGTCTCTTGCGGGACGTATCGTGGTATCGGTCCCCGGCGGGATCGCCGGCGAATGCCGCCTTCAAGCCGTTCTCGCCGGGCCGGCGGCCGGGCGTGCCGACGGATCGGCTCGCCGGTCGTTGTGCCGGCCTTTGCGCCGGGTCTCGCGCAGCAGGATCAGCAGGCCGCTGGCGATCACCACCGCGGCTCCCGCCAGGACGTGCGGGGCGGGCACGTCGCCCCAGACCAGCCAACCGAGCAGGGCAGCCCAGATCAGGCTGGCGTAGCTGAAAGGGCCGACCACCACGGCGCTGGCCAGCGCATAGGCCCGTGTGCTGAAATACTGTGCGCCGCCGCCGGCGAGACCCATCAGCGCCATCATCCCCAGCGCCCGTCCGTCCGGCGTGACCCAGGCGAAGGGCAGGGCGAGCGCGCTCAGCAGGGTGGAGATGACGGTGAAGTAGAAGACGGTGGTCACTGGCCTCTCCGTCCGCCCCAACTGCCGCATGGCGATCATGGCAAGCGCGTAACAGACGGCGGCGGTCAGCGCCACCAGCGTCGCACGGTCGACCATGTCGGGGCCGGGCTGGACCATGACCAGCACGCCGGCGAAACCGACCAGCACGGCACCCCAGCGATAGGCGCCGACGCGTTCGCCCAGCAGCGGCACCGACAGTGCGGTCAGGAACAGCGGGGCGGAGTAGGAGATCGCCACCGCATTGGCCAGCGGCATCAGGTGATAGGACCAGAACAGCAGGATCATCGAGGCCAGCCCGATGACCGACCGCCACAGATGCCCCAGCCGGTGTTCGGTGCGCAGGCAGCGCCGCCCACCCGCCGCGGCGATCATGGCGATCGCCGGCAGCAGGGCGAACAGGTTGCGGAAGAAGGTCACCTCGGTCAGCGGGTACTGTTCGGCGAGGACCTTGGCGAGCGCGTTCATCACGGTCATCAGGACCATCGCCGCAAGCATCGACAGGATGCCGAGCCGGGGATTCTCCGGGTTCGCCGGAGCGGGGACAGCCGGTGAGAGGGGAGAGGGTGCCCGTTCCATGATGCCCTTCCGCGCGCTGGCTGCGCCGCTCCGCTCAGGCCGCCCGGTCCGCCGCCGCGACGGCGACCGTGTCCAGCGTGTGGCGGGCGATCATCCGTTCCTCGTCGGTCGGGATGACGAAGACCGGCACCCGGCTTTCCTGGGTGGAGATCCGCGTCGCCTTGGCGCGGTTGGCGGCCGGATCGAGCGCAACCCCGAGCCAGGCCAGCTTCTCGGCCACCCGGGAACGGACCAACGTCGAGTTCTCGCCGACGCCGGCGGTGAAGACCAGGGCATCCAGTCCGCCCATCGAGGCCGCCAGCGCCGCGGCCTGCTTGGCAACGTGATGGCAGAAGAGCTCGACCGCTTCGGCAGCGGCCGGGGCGTCGGAGTTCTCCAGGTCGCGCATGTCGTTCGACAGGCCAGACACCCCGAGCAGCCCGGACTTGTGATAGAGCAGCTTCTCCAGGTCGTCGGCACCGTAGCCCTTCTCGCGCATCAGGTAGATCAGCACGCCGGGATCAATGGCGCCCGGCCGCGTGCCCATCGGCACGCCGTCGAGCGCGGTGAAACCCATGGTGGTGTCGATGCTGCGGCCGCCGCGCATGGCGCACAGGCTGGCGCCGCTGCCGAGATGGCAGACCACCACATGCCCGTCCGCGAGCTCCGGCGCCACTTGCGGCAGGCGATGGGCGATGTATTCGTAGCTCAGGCCGTGGAAGCCGTAGCGGCGCACGCCCTCGGCGGTCAGGTCGCGCGGGATGGCGAAGGTCTGCGATTGCCAGGGTTGGTCGTGGTGGAAGGCGGTGTCGAAGCAGGCGACCTGCGGTAGCCCAGGATAGATCTCGGCCAACGCCCGCATGGCGGCGATGTTGTGCGGCTCATGCAGCGGTGCCAGCGGGATCAATCCCTCAAGTGCGTCCATCACCGCCGGCGTCACCAGCGCCGGGGCGGAGAAGCGGGTTCCGCCATGGACCACGCGATGGCCGGCCGCAACCAGCGTCACGCCGGTCAGCGTCTCGGCGATCCAGTCGAGCAGATGGTGCAGCAGGGCCGAGCGGCCGGGATTCTCGCCGTCGGGCCAGCGGTGGTCGGCCAGCGGGTGGCGGGCGGCATCCTTCGCCTCGAAGCGGGGAGCCGTGCCGATCCCGGAGATCTGGCCGCTCACCACCGGCTCGAGGCCGGTGGCACCATCCTTGCGGATGACGGAGAATTTCAGGCTCGAGGAGCCGGCATTGATGACCAGGCAGGCATCCTGGCCGGAGTGGGAGAGAGAGGCCATGGCATGGCGTCCTATTCGGCGGCCAGCGACAGAGTCGGCCGGCGTTGCGATGCGGCGACGAGCGAAGCGACGGCACAGGAGGCCAGCCGCGTGCGGACGGCGTCCGCACGGCTCGTCAGGATGATCGGCACCCGCGCCCCCAGCACGATGCCGGCGGCATCGGCGTTGGCGAGGAAGGAGAGCTGCTTGGCCAGCATGTTGCCGGCCTCCAGGTCGGGCACCAGCAGGATGTCGGCCTGTCCCGCCACCTCGGACGTGATGCCCTTGGTGCGGGCGGCCTCGGCGGAGATGGCGTTGTCGAAGGCCAGCGGGCCGTCGAGGATGCCGCCGGTGATCTGGCCGCGGTCGGCCATCTTGCACAGCGCCGCCGCCTCCAGCGTCGTGGCGATCTTCGGGTTCAGCGTCTCGACCGCCGACAGGATGGCGACACGCGGCACCTCGACGCCCAGCACCTTGGCGAGGTCGATGGCGTTCTGGACGATGTGGACCTTGTCCTCCAGCGTCGGGTAGATGTTGATCGCCGCGTCGGTGATCAGCAGGGCGCGCGGATATGTGGGCACATTCATCACGAAGACGTGGCTGAGCCGCCGGCCGGTGCGCAGGCCGGTTTCCTTCTTCACCACCTCGCTCATCAGCTCGTCGGTGTGCAGGCTGCCCTTCATCACCGCCTCGCAGGCGCCGGTGCGGGCGAGCGCCACGGCAGCCTGGGCTGCGGCATGGCTGTGGGCAGCATCGACGATGCGGTAGCGCGAGACGTCGAGCCCGCAGGCGTCGGCGACGGAGCGGATCTTCGCTTCCGGCCCGACCAGGATCGGGTCGATCAGCCCGGCCATCGCCGCCTCGACGGCGCCGCGCAGCGAACTCTCGTCGCAGGGATGGGCGACGGCGGTGACGACCGGCGGCAGCTCGTCGCACTTGGCGAGCAGCGCGTCGTGCTTGTCGTGGCGGATCATCTGGATCTGCGGCAGCTCGTGCGCCGGTCGCACGACCTTCTGGGTGGGGGCGATCACCTCGGCGGTGCCGGTGACCACCACCTCGCCGTCCTGGTTGGTGCAGACGCAGTCGAAGACCACGACGTTCTTCGCCGGCCGCTTCTCCGTCACCGTGACGGTGGCGGTGACGATGTCGCCGAGCCCGACCGGGCGGCGGAACTGCAGGCTCTGGCCGGCATAGAGCGAGCCGGCGCCCGGCAGGTAGCTGCCGAGCACGCCGGAGATCAGCGAGCCCGACCACATGCCGGGGCCGATCACCTTCTGGAAGCGGCTGTCGGCCGCGAATTTCGGGTCGAGATGGGCCGGGTTGACGTTGCCCGACACGGTGGCGAACAGTTCCACGTCCATCAGCGTCAACTGGCGCGACAGGCTCGCCGACTGGCCGATGCGGATTTCGTCGAAGGTCACATTCTCCACCACGGCACCGTTGCCGCTGGCTTCACCACTGGCATGCATTGCTTGGGCACTCCGGTTGACCACCCTGGATCGGCGCGTGCGTTTCGGCGTCGCGGCATGAGCGGTCGGGCATGAACATTCGGTTCTGGCAGGCCCTGGCGAAGAATGACGGGGGCCTTTCCGTGCGGGGCGCGCCGGCCGGCTGCGCTCCGCTAATCGTCAAAGAGTATATTAATATATTAGATGTGCATCGCAACATGGAACGGGGGTGGAAAGCTGCTGCGGACACTATGCCGCAGGGAAGAAGACCCCCTCCTCCCGGGGAGAGACACGGGAGGAGGGGGAGATACGGCAAGGCACCTCAGACCCCCCCAGGACGCCCGCCGTATTCCGTAAAACCGATCTTCGGGCGCTTCAGGCCCTCAGGATGCCGCGGCCGGCGAAGCGGGATGCCGCGCCGAGCTGCTCCTCGATGCGGATGAGCTGGTTGTACTTGGCCAGCCGGTCGGAGCGGCTGAGCGAGCCGGTCTTGATCTGGCCGCAGTTGGTCGCCACCGCCAGGTCGGCGATGGTGCTGTCCTCGGTTTCGCCCGAGCGGTGCGACAGCACGGCGCTGTAGCCGGCCTTGTGCGCCATGTCGACCGCCTCCAGCGTCTCCGACAGCGTGCCGATCTGGTTGACCTTGACCAGGATCGAGTTGGCGACGCCCTTGCGGATGCCCTCGGCCAGGCGCTTGGGGTTGGTGACGAACAGGTCGTCGCCCACCAGTTGCACCTTGGAGCCGATGGCGTCGGTCAGCGCCTTCCAGCCCTCCCAGTCGTCCTCGGACATGCCGTCCTCGATCGAGATGATCGGGTAGCGGCCGACCAGGTCCGACCAGTAGGAGACCATCTGCTCGGGCGACAGCGACTTGCCCTCGCCGGCCAGCTCGTACTTGCCGTTCTTGAAGAACTCGGTGGAGGCGGCGTCGAGCGCCAGCATGACGTCGTCGCCCGGCTTGTAGCCGGCGGCCTC
>NZ_JAGINO010000020.1 GCF_017876115.1 Azospirillum picis | reverse complement strand
ACCTTGGCGACGCCGGTGAGCGTGGCGGCGGCTTCGGCGGCGTGGGCGGCGTTGCGGCCGGCCACCAGGACATGGATGTCGCCACCGATCTTGGTAGCGGCGGTGACGGCATGGGCGGTGGCGGGCTTGAGGCCGGCGTTGTCGTGGTCGGCGAGGATCAGGATGGGCATGGCGGTGGGTCCTTGTTTGACGGGCGGGAGACGTGCTGGTGTCGGATGCCCCCTCCCCAACCCTCCCCCGCTCACGCGGGAGAGGGTGCCTTCTGCGAAGCGGCTGCAGTCCCCTCTCCCACCGGAGGTGGGGGAGGGTTAGGGAGGGGGCACCGGGGCCGGCGCTTCCCCTCAGATCACCCGCGCCTCGCTCTTCAGCTTGTCGACCAGGGTGGCGACGTCTGGCACCTTGATGCCGGCCTGGCGCTTGGGCGGCTCGGCGACCTTCAGCGTCTTCAGGCGCGGGGTGACGTCGACGCCGAGGCTGTCTGGGGTGACGGTTTCCAGCGGCTTCTTCTTCGCCTTCATGATGTTGGGCAGGCTGGCATAGCGCGGCTCGTTCAGGCGCAGGTCGGCGGTGACGATCGCCGGCAGCTTCAGCTCCACCGTCTCCAGCCCGCCGTCGATCTCGCGGGTGACCGCGACCGTGCCGTCGCCGGGCACCAGCTTGGAGGCGAAGGTGCCCTGGCCCCAGCCGAGCAGCGCCGCCAGCATCTGGCCGGTCTGGTTGCAGTCGTCGTCGATCGCCTGCTTGCCGAGGATGACGAGGCCCGGCGCCTCCTTGTCGGCCAGCGCCTTGAGGAGCTTGGCGACGGCCAGCGGCTCGGTCGTCAGGTCGGTCTGCACCAGGATGGCGCGGTCGGCGCCCATGGCCAGCGCGGTGCGCAGGGTCTCCTGGCACCCGGCCGGCCCGACGGAGACCACGACGATCTCGGTCGCCGTGCCGGCCTCCTTGCACCGAACCGCCTCTTCGACGGCGATCTCGTCGAAGGGGTTCATGCTCATCTTCACGTTGGCGGTCTCGACGCCGCTGCCGTCCGCCTTCACGCGGACCTTCACGTTGTAGTCGACCACCCGCTTAACGGGGACGAGGATCTTCATGGCTTGGGACCCTTCGGGCTTGATGGGGACATGCAGGGGCGTTGCCCCCGCCCTCCCCCGCGATGGCGGGAGAGGGGCAGGATGCTTGACGGAGGTTCGGCGAAAGGCGGTCAGCGAGGGGGCGGCGCCCCGCCCGTCACAGCGCCTCGGTCTGCTTACGCAGGACGTATTTCTGGATCTTGCCGGTCGAGGTCTTCGGCAGTGGCCCGAACACCACGGTGCGCGGGCATTTGAAGTGGGCCATATGCGACCGGCAGAAGGCGATGATGTCGGCCTCGGTGGTGGCGGCGCCGTCCTTCAGGGTGACGAAGGCGCAGGGCGTCTCGCCCCACTTCTCGTCGTGCCGCGCGACGACCGCGGCCTCCAGCACGTCGGGGTGCTTGTAGAGGACGTCCTCGACCTCGATGGAGGAAATGTTCTCGCCACCGGAGATGATGATGTCCTTCGAGCGGTCCTTGATCTCGACGTAGCCGTCCTCGTGCCAGACCGCGAGGTCGCCGGTGTGGAACCAGCCGCCGAGGAAGGCTTCCTGCGTCGCCTTGGGGTTCTTCAGGTAGCCCTTCATCACGTTGTTGCCGCGCATCAGGATCTCGCCCATGGTCCGGCCGTCCTTCGGCACCGGCTCCAGCGTCGTCGGGTCGGCGACGATCACCGCTTCCAGCATCGGGCCGCGCACGCCCTGGCGGGCCTTGATCGCCGCCTTCTCGTCGAGCGACAGGCCGTCCCAGCGGTCGTGCCAGACGCAGACCACGGTCGGGCCGTAGCATTCGGTCAGGCCGTAGACGTGGGTGACCTCCCAGCCCATCCGCTCCATGCCGGCGATGACGGCGGCGGGCGGGGCGGCACCGGCGACCATCACCTTGACCGTGTGATCGATGCCCTGCTTCAGCTCGGCCGGCGCGTTGTTCAGCATGTTGAGGACGATCGGCGCGCCGCAGAAGTTGGTCACCCGCTCGTCGCGGATCAGGCCCAGCACGGCGTCGGGACGGACCTGGCGCAGGCAGACCGCGGTGCCGGCGACGGCGGCGATGGTCCAGGGGAAGCACCAGCCGTTGCAGTGGAACATCGGCAGCGTCCACAGGTACACCGGCGCATCGCCCATGTTCCAGGACAGCGCGTTGGACACCGCGTTCAGGTAGGCACCGCGGTGGTGGTAGACGACGCCCTTCGGGTTGCCGGTGGTGCCGGACGTGTAGTTCAGCGCGATCGCCTGCCACTCGTCGGCCGGCATCGTCCAGGGGTGCTCCGCTCCGGCGCCGGCGAGGAAGGCCTCGTAATCGCAATCGCCGATCAGCTCGCCGCCGGTGTAGGCCGGGTCGTCGATGTCCACCACCGCGATCGGCGCATCGAGGAGCGCCAGCGCCTTCCGGGCGACGGCGGAGAACTCGCGGTCGGCGATCAGGATCTTCGCCTCGCCATGCTTCAGGATGAAGGCGATGGCCTCGGCGTCGAGCCGGGTGTTGATGGCGTTCAGCACCGCGCCGGCCAGCGGCACGCCGAAATGCGCCTCGAACAGCTCCGGCGTGTTGGCGGCCAGCACGGCGACGGTGTCGCCGGTGCCGATGCCGCGGCCGGCCAGGGCGGCGGCCAGCCGACGCACGCGGCCGAAGGTCTGCGCCCAGGTCCGGCGGACCTGACCATGCACCACGGCGACGCGGTCCGGCCAGACCGCCGCCGCGCGCTCCAGGAAGGTCAGCGGCGTCAGCGCCACGAAGTTCGCGGCGTTGCGGTCGAGATCGCGCTCGTACGGATTTCCGGCAGGGTATGCACTCATCGGACCGTTCTCCCTCGGGGGTTCTTTTGTGCGCCTGCATTTGGCGCGGCCATTGGAAAGTGGCTCTAGCAGATCAGCTTTGCGCAACTTTCTCAGGATTGTTGCGAATTGTTGTCGGGGCGGAGTTTGCGGGTGCGGCGCTTCCTCACCGCAACCACGTCACGTCGCTCGCGAACAGGTACCCCGCCCCGTAGACCGTCTTGATCAGGCGCGGCGAGCGCGGATCCTCCTCGATCTTCTTGCGGATGCGCGACACGCGGACGTCGATGCTGCGGTCGTACGGGAAATCGTCGCGGTCCGGATCGGAGCCCTGGAGATGGTCGCGCGACAACACCCGCTTGGGCGCCCTCAGGAGTGTCAGCAGCAGCGAGGCCTCGGCCGCGGTCAGGGTTTCCTGCCGGCCGTCGTCGGCGGTCAGCGTCAGGTCGCCGAGGTCGAACAGCCAGGAGCCGAACCGTGCCTTCGCCCCCTCCGCCGCGGCCGAGGCGCCGGCGAGCTGCTCGCGGCGGCGGATGGCGCTGTTGACGCGGGCGACCAGCTCACGCGGCTCGAAGGGCTTCACGATGTAGTCGTCGGCCCCGAGTTCCAGCCCCAGGACCCGGTCGGAGGTGCCGCCACGCCCGGACAGGATGATGACGCCGAAGCGGACGTCCTCCCACAGCTCGCGCACCAGGGTCAGGCCGTCCATGTCCGGCAGGCCGAGATCGACCAGGCACAGGTCGGGAGGCTGGCGCCGGATCGCCGCGCGGGCCTCCCGCCCGCTGGCCCAGCAGGACACCTCGTAGCCGTAGCCTTCCAGCACGCCGGTGACCAGCCGGCGGATGTCGGCCTCGTCCTCGATCAGGTAGATGCGCTTCTTCCGTCCCACGCGCGTTTCCTCGTCTGCCGTCCTTGCCCGGCCTCGCCAGGCGGGCGCGGGTTCTCAGGCGGGCGCGGGTTCGGTGGCGTGGCCGATGGCCGCCACCAGGTCCCGCTTGTCCCATGGCTTGCGCAGTATGACGGCATCGGGGGGCAGGTCGCCATACTCGACCGCGAAGCCGCTGACCAGGACCACCCGCATCGCCGGCCGCAACAGGCGGGCGCGGCGCGCCAGGTCCACCCCCGGCAGGCCGGGCATGACGATGTCGGTGACCAGCAGCGACAGGCCGTCGATCTGCCCCACCAGCTCCACGGCCTCGTCGCCGCTCGCCGCCTCAACCACCGAGAAGCCGAGATCGACGAGCTGCTGGCGCATCACCTGCCGGACATCGTCGTTGTCCTCCGCCACCAGGGCGAGCTGGCCGCCCCAGGCCCCGTCCGGGGCGGCGGGCGGATCGGCGTCGACCGACCGGGCCACCGGTTCGGCCCGGGGCAGCAGCAGGCTCACCGTGGTGCCCTGCCCGGCCCTGCTGTCGATGCGCAGGTAGCCGCGCGACTGCTTGACGAAGCCGTAGACCATCGACAGGCCCAGCCCGGACCCCAGCGCCTTGGTGGTGAAGAAGGGCTCCACCGCGCGGGCCAACGCTTCGGGCGTGAAGCCGCAGCCGCTGTCGGCGACGCGGATCTCCAGGTAGTCGTCGGGGCGTACCGGCTCGTCGAACAGCAACTCACCCTCCACCTTGCGCGTCCCGACCGCGATGTCGAGCCGCCCGCCCGACGGCCGGCCGGCCCCGAGGTCGCCGCGGCCGTCCCCGCAGATGGCGTCGCGGGCGTTGATGGCGAGGTTGACCAGCGCGTTCTCCAACTGCGTCTGGTCGGCGATAGTCCAGCATTCCCGTCCCTCCTCCGGCACGCCGATCGCGATGGAGCTGGGAAAGGAGCGGCGCAGCAGCACCGCCATGTCGCGCAGCAGGCCGCACAGCTCGACCGGCTGCGGCTTCAGCGGTTGCTGGCGCGAGAAGGCGAGCAGCCGGGCGGTGATGTCGGCACCCCGGCGCCCGGCGCGCTGGGCCGGCTCCAGGTAGGCGTCCAGCCCGTCGACCGCGGCATAGCGCTCGCGCGCCGCCGACAGGTTGCCGATGATGATCGACAGCAGGTTGTTGAAGTCGTGGGCCAGCCCGCCCGATAGCTGGCCGACCGCCTTCAGCCGCTGCGCCTCGACCAGTTGCCGCTCGGTCTGCTTCTCGTCGGTGACGTCGAGCGTCAGCACGAACAGGCCGGCGACGGTCCCGCCCTCGCCGCGATGGGGGATCAGCGTGGTCTTGGTGACCAGGGTGCGGCCGTCGCGCGGGAAGGCGTACTCGAAGGTCGCCGCCTCGCCGGCGAGGCAGCGGTCCAACTGCGGGCGCAGGACCGCCATGGCACGGCGCCCGACCAGCCCGGCGAGGTCGCGGCCGAGCACCTCGTCCTTGCCGCGCCCAACCAGCTCTGCCCAGCGGCGATTGGCGAAGGTCAGCCGTCCGTCCCGGTCGAGCCCGGCAATGCTGGCGGGGATCGCGTCGAGGATCACGCGCTGGCGCGCCTCCACCTCCGCCAGCGCCGCGGTCCGCGACCGCACCCGGCTGTCGAGCGTGGCGACGGTGTCGCGCAGCCGCCCGACCATGCCGTCGAAGGCCGAGGCCAGCAGCCCGATCTCGTCGCCGCGGCAAATGCCGCTGCGGGCGCCGAGATCGCCGCCGCTCACCTGGGCGGCGGTGTCGGCAAGCCGGCGCAGCGGCCGCACCAGCCGGTCGACCGCCACGTAGCCCAGCAGGCTGCCCGCCGCCATCAGCACCATGCCGATGGCGAGGATGCGGTTGCCGAGCACCACGGACGACCGTCGCAGTTCCTCCACATAGACCGAGGAGGCGATGTACCAGTCGAACCCCTCGAAATGCCGGACCCAACTGATTTTCTCGTAGGCATAATTGCCGGGGTCGTCGGGCTTGTCCCACAGGTAGGTCAGCGGCTCCCCCCTGGACGCTGCGGCCTTCAGCTCCTCGGCGATCGGGTGGCCGGTGGCGGGATTCAGCAGGTCGCCGAAGGCGGTGCCCTCGATGTTGGCGTTCGGGTGGATGATCATCCGGTTCGCCGAATCGAAGATGTAGAGATAGCCGGTGCGGGCGATCCGCAGCCGGCGCAGGGCTTGGCGCAGGTCATCGATCGCCTCGGCCTTGCGGCGTTCCACCTCGGCATCGACGTCGGCCAGATAGGCGCCGGTGCCGACGACGATCCCGCGCTTCGGCAGGTCGCGGAAATAGCTCAGCTTGAGCGCCCGCTCGTCGCCGTTGGGCCGCCACCACGGGTAGGTCTGGAACCCCTCGCCCTCGCGCTTGGCGGTGGCGATGATGGTGGGCAGGATGTGGCGGCCGAGATTGTCGCGCAGGTCGGCGGCGTCGCGCCCCTGGTAGTCCGGCGACGGGTGCGACAGGATCACCGAATCGTAGCCGATCGCCCAGACATAGTCGCCGTTGCCGTAGCGCAGCGCCTTCAGCCCCTCCATCGCCTCGCGCCTGGCCTCCTCGGGCGGGAGCTCGCCGCGGTCGGCGCGGGCATGGACGTGCTCGATGTAGCCGACGGCCAGCGACAGGACATCGCGCAGCCTGGCCTTGTAGGAGTCAACCGTCGCGGTCCGCTGCTCCTCCAGCCCGCCGCGGATCTTGCCGACCAGTTCGAAGATGTTGTCGAGGATGGTGCGGCTGGCGTCGCGCTCGATCTCGTAGGCCTTCTCCTCGATGAAGGGGACGGAGAAGACATAGGCCGCGGCCGAGAACAGCCCCAGCGTGATCAGGATCGCCGAGAACAGGCGGAGGAACAGAGGCGAGCGGACCATCGTCTCAGGCCGTCATGCGGATCGGGGAGCGCCTGCCATCATTCCAGCTTCACCGCTGCGGCTCAACGCCAATCGATGCGATTGCTGCCGGAAGTCTTCTGAAACACTCCGCCATATTTCCGGGGAATTTGCGAAACGCTGTTTTGCTCACCGGAGGTCACAAGCAGCGGAAGGCGCGCCACAAGGAGGCGAGCGTCCGGAGGAACCATGACGCCCCCGCCTCGCCCCGAAGCGGTGGAGGGCGTCTATCCGGCCGAAACGCTGTTGTCCTTGCGGCGCGAAAGCTGGACCTGACCGTCCAGGCATTTGACGTAGCCGGTCTTGCCGGGCTTCAGGCCGTCGAGGACCGTCACCAGCGCCCGCGGGATCATCGCGAAGTCCTTCGAGCCGCGCGGCTGGCCATTGTAGACGGCGACGTGCCTGCGCAACTCGTCCTTGGACACCGGCCTCCCGTCGTTTCCGATCATCGTCCCGATCCTTTCGTCCAAGCCGCCATCAGGCTTACGCCTGCAATGCCGCCCCGGCAACCGCGTCGGCGACGCGTTCGGCCGGAAAGCGTACGGTGACGGCGGTGCCTTTGCCGGGCTCGCTGTCGATCGACAGGCTGCCGTCATGCAGCGCCATCAGGTCGCGGCAGATCGACAGGCCGAGCCCGGTGCCGCCGAAGCGGCGGGGAATGGAGCTGTCCGCCTGCTGGAACGGTTCCAGGATACGGGCCAGCGCGTCGGCCGGAATGCCGATCCCGGTATCGCGCACGGTGACGGCCAGGCCACCCCCCGCCTCCACGGCCGCCGTTACCGTCACGCTGCCGCCGCGCGGGGTGAACTTCACCGCGTTGGACAGCAGGTTCAGCAGCACCTGGCGCAGGGCCCGTTCGTCGGCGCGCAGCCGCGGCAGGTCGACCGGGCAGTCCACCGCCAGCACCACCCCGCCGGCCTCCGCCGGAACCGCCGACAGCGACCGGCAGCTCTCGATCACCTCGACGGGCGCCAGCCAGCTCTCGTCCAGCGCGTAGCGGCCCGCCTCCAGCTTCGACATGTCCAGAACGTCGTTGATGAGGTCCAGCAGGTGCCGGCCGCTGCTTTGCACATGCCGGGCATAGTCGTGATAGCGCGGACTGCCCAACGGGCCGAACAGCTCGTGCAGCATGATCTCCGAGAAGCCGATGATGGCATTCAGCGGCGTGCGCAGTTCGTGGCTCATTGTGGCGAGGAAGGCGCTCTTGGAGCGGTTGGCGGCTTCCGCCTGCTCCTTGGCGGCGGCGAGGCGGGCAGCCGCCTCTACCCGCTCGGTGATGTCGCGCGCCTCGACAACCAGCAAGGCCACGGCCCCGGCATCATCGGCGACCGGCTTGATCGACACGTCCATGACCCGCATGCCGGCCTCGTCGAGGAGGTCGGTCTCGTAGCGGACGATGCGGCCGGAAGCCGCCTTGGCGATGGAGTCGCGGAAGGCCGCCGCCAGCTCGTCGCTGCGCACCCAGCCATGAACCTTCCAGGCCCTGAGGCCGACCAGCGCCTCCGCCGGAAGCCCGGCCAGTGCGCAGGCCGACTGGTTCAGCGCCAGAATCCGACCGTCGGGGGACAGAAGCCCCATGACCTGGAAGCTGCTGTCGAACAGCGCCTGCGACCTGCGCTCGCTTTCGCGCAGCGCCCGCGTCGCCGCTTCCAGCCGGCCCAGTTGGCGCAGCGCCAGCACCGCCAGCAGGCCGAGCGCCAGCGACACCGCCGCGGTTTCCAGGACGCGCTTCCACCGGTCGCTGTACCAGCCGGCCAGGACGTCGTCGGCGCTGATGCGGACATAGACATAGAGCGGCCATCCCGCGACCCGGCGCACCGTGCCGATGCGCTCCTGGTTCGCCGTCCGGTCGACCCCGGACCGGCTCTCCATCTCCACACCGTCGGGCAGGCGCGGAACGATCCTGCTGTAGTATCCACGGTCGTTGTCGAGATTGCTGGCGGACTGCGAGGCGAAGGCCAAGACCGTCCCCTCCTCGCCGTACAGCAGGATGTTGCTGCGCAGCCCGATGTCCTGCGAGCCATAGAGCCGGGAGAAGCGGCCGAGATCGATGATCGCCGCCACGAAGCCGCGATGGTTGTCCAGGCGCCGCACCAGCGCGGCGCGCCAGCCGCCCTCGGTGCGGAAAGGGGCCGACAGGATCGGCGCTCCGGACGGAGCCAGTTGCCGCAAGGCATCGGTGACCGCGGGCGCCACCGCGCCGCCGACGGGACCAGCTTCCGTCGACCACCGCAAACGCCCGTCCTCGTCGCCGATCAGCAGCCCGCTCAGCACCGGCCCGGAGCCCGATCCGCGGTTCAGGCCCGGATCCAGGACGGGATCCCAATCCGGATCCAGGCCGGGAATGGGGGACGGATGGGCGGCGGCGAGCGCCAGCCTGCCCAGCGACTGGCCGGCCAGCGCCAGGCTGTTCTGCGCATCCTCCGCCAGAAGCCGCGACAGGTTGCGGGTCTGGCGCAGCCCGTCCTGCAGGGCGCGGTCGCGCGTGCGCATGAGGTCGGCATAGGCGACCAGCCAGAAGCCGGCGATCACCGCCGCCAGCAGTCCGAGGCGAAGCGTGGCGACCGGTTGCGGCCAGGAGATGCGCCGCCTGCCGCCGCCAAGCTCCTTTGTCGACAGGCCGATGTCCGGTTCGCCGAAATCCGTCAAGAGAGGCCCGCCAGCGCTACAATCTGGAATTGCCCGGCTGGGCGCGTCCCAATCGGGCATCGTCAAGCCGCTCCGGCCGGACCGGAGGACTGTATCACGTCCGGCAGCCGGATTCAGGCCGGATGGCGCGGCTGGAGCAACTTTGGCTCGACAAAGCCGCCCGGCCACGCTTCTCTGCCTGCGCTATCGAGGAGGCTCCGGGCCGGACATGCTCCAGGATTTCGTCAACAGCCCGCTGTTCGGGCTTCTGCTGTTCAACCTGGCCATCGTGTGGCCGCTGTGGCGCATCCTGCGCCGCGCCGGCCTCACGCCCTGGTGGGCGCTGCTGGCGCTGGTTCCGTTCGGGCTGGTGCCGGTGATCGGGATCCTCGCGCACAGCCGCTGGCCCGTGCTTCCGGTGCGGGAGACGCGCAAGTCCAAGGCGCGGAGGACGGCATGAGCGACGTCGTCAACAGCCTTGAACCCTGGCAGTTCTACCTCATCATTTCCGTCGTGCTGACCTACACCCTCGTCGCCGGCGGCTGGGTGTTGGCAAAGGCGGGACGCAGCCCACTCTGGATCCTGCTTCTGCTGTTTCCCTACGTGAACATCCTGGCGGTCTGGGCCTTCGCCTACATCCGCTGGCCCTTCGCCGACGGCCCGGCGGACGGGCGTGGGGCGCCGCAGCAGGACGGCGGAGACGCCTGAGTTCGTCCACCGCCTGAGTTCGTCCGCCCCGGCTGCGCCCACCTCGGCTCGCCTGCGCGTGCGGGCAGGAGTGATGACCGGCGCGGGCGCCAAGCCCCGCGCCGCCATCCCGTCACCTCAAGCGGCGCCGCCCGTCTCCGCGCCGCCCGTCTCCGGTCCATCGGCCTCGACCAGACGCACGATCACGTCGACGCGGGCGATGCGGGTTCCCGGCGGCGGGGCGGGCAGGCTCTGCACCAGCACACGGTCGGCCGGGATGTCCTCCAGCCGGCCGGCCGCCTCCAGGAAGAAGTGGTGGTGGTCGCTGGTGTTGGTGTCGAAATAGGACTTGCCGGCCTCCACGACCACCTCGCGCAGCAGGCCGGCGGAGGTGAACTGGTTCAGCGTGTTGTAGACCGTCGCCAGCGACACCGGCAGGTCGGCGGCCAGCGCCTCGCCGTGGAGCTGTTCGGCGGTGATGTGCCGGTCGCAGCCGTCGAACAGCAGCCGGGCGAGGCCCAGACGCTGGCGGGTCGGGCGCAGGCCGGCGCCGTTGAGACGGTCGAGGGCTCGCTTGAAAGGGCGTTCGGCGGTCATCATGGGCACAGCACCCGATCATCGCATAGGACGAAGTCACCGCGGCATGAGGCCGCAGTTTGTTCAACAGTAAAACCTTTTGGAAAGAAGACGCAAGATGTTGTCGCGGTGAAGGGAAAGGCCGCCGGTCCGGAAACCGGCGGCCTTGGCTTCGCGGAACGTCTTGCCCGCCGCCGGTCAGTAGCCGGTGGCGATCCGCTCGACGAGCTGCTTCACCGTCGGGATGAAGCCGTCCTTGTAATAGGGGTCGCTGGCGAAGCGATAGGCGTTGTGCCCGGCGAACATCAACTGGTGCTCGCAATCCTCGGTGTGGCTGACCGCCTGCAGGGTCTTCTGGATGCAGAAGGAGCGAGGATCGGCGCGCTTGCCCGTCGTCCCCTCCTCGTTCTGCGCCCAGTTGGAGAAGTTGCAGGCGGACAGGCAGCCCATGCAGTCGACCTGGTCGCGCAGGATATGCTCGGACTGGCCGGGAGTGACGAAGACCAGCGTGCTGTCGGGCGTCTTCAACGCGGTGGTGAAGCCCTGGGACAGCCAGCCTTCCGCACGCTGCTTGTCGCTTTCGGTCACATAGACCGGCCGGCCGCGCGGTCCGACCGGGAATTCCGCCGAATGCTCGCCCACCGGCTTGGAGAGATAGGCGATCTGGCGCTCCGAACGGGCCATCAGGTCGAGCAGGAACGGGTTCTTCACCGCCGACGAATAGAAGCCGGTGGGCGAGAAGCGGTTCAGGAAGACGTCGCCGGGCTGCAGCGCCAGGAGCTTGTGCTTCCAGGCGGTCGAGATCGGGCTTTCCTGGGTCAGCAACGGACGGGTGCCGAACTGGAAGGCGACCGGCCCCAGGTCTGGGTTGTCGAGCCAGTCCTCCCATTCCGACAGCCACCAGACGCCGCCCGCCATGACGATGGGCGTGTCGTTCAGGCCGAAGCTGTTCATCATCTGGCGCAGGGCCAGGACGCGGGGGAACGGATCCTCGGGCTTCTGCGGATCCTCGGAATTGGACAGGCCGTTGTGGCCGCCGGCCAGCCACGGATCCTCGTAGACGACGCCGCCCAGGTTGTCGCGGAACTTGTGGTAGGCGCGCAGCCACAGGGCGCGGAAGGCGCGGGCGGACGAGACGATCGGATAATAGTGGACACCGTAGCGCACCGCGATCTCGGCCACCTTGTAGGGCATGCCGGCGCCGCAGGTGACGCCATGGATCATGCCCTGGGCGCCTTCCAGCACGCCGTGCAGGATGTGCTCGGCCCCGCCCATCTCCCACAGGACGTTCATGTGGATCCGGCCGTTGCCGTTCGACGTCTCGTGTGCGATCCGCGCCTGGGCGATGCCGCCCTCGATGCCGAAGGCGATCAGCTCGTTGTGACGCTCGCGCCGGGTCTTGCCCTTGTAGATCTGCGGCAGCGGATTGCCGTTCTCGTCGTAGCTGTCGGCGTTGACACCCGAGAAGGTGCCAATCCCGCCGGCAGCCGCCCAGGCGCCGGAGCTTTCGCCGTTGGACACGGCAATACCCTTGCCACCCTCGACGAGCGGCAAAACCTCCCGGCCGGACATCGGCAACGGCTTCAACGCCTTCAACGAACCCTCCAAAGACCGAACAGGGCGCCCCGCGGGACGCCGGACCAAAAGCGGCGGACAACCGGACGACGAAGGGCTCCGCCGGAACCGGATGGGTTCCGGCGCCATCGCCATTGCGGTTCTATATATGAGGAATTGGACCGTCCTACGAGTGGATTCATCCCCCCGCGCAAAAAACGTACAGGATTTGCCGCAGCCGCGAACGGAAGCGTCAGCACGAAAGCACCGCCATCCCGCGGGCGCTCACGGCTGCGGGCCGAGCTCCCGCTCCAGCCGTCCGGGGGCGTCGGTGAAGACCGCCGTGACGCCCCAGGCGAACAATGTGCGGGCGCGGGCGGCGTCGTTGACGGTGTAGGCCAGAACCGGACGGCCGGTGGCCCGGTATTCCGCCACGCTCTCGGCCGACTGGCGGTCCTGATGCACGTTCAGGGTCGCCGCCCCGATGCGGTCGGCGATCGCCGTCCAGTCGGCCGGCGGATCCCACAGCAGGTAGCCGCGCGGGATCTCCGGCCAGAGCCGCTGCGCCACCTCCAGGCATGGCACCTCGAAACTGGACAGCAGCAGCGGGCGGGTGGACGGCCACAGCGGACGCAGCACCTCCAGCGCCACCTCCGCGGTGATTTCCTCCTGGCCGGGATAGGGCTTGATCTCGAGGTTGAGGCCGAGCCCGAGTTCCAGGACCAGGGCAGCGGCTTCCTCCAGCGTCGGCACGCGCTCCCCCACATAGGCGGCGTCGAACCAGCGGCCGGCATCGAGTTGCTGCAACTCAGCCAGATCGAGCAGCGGAACCGCCCCGGTGCCGGTGGTGGTGCGGTCCAGCGTATCGTCGTGGATCAGGACCGGCCGGTGATCGCGGGTCAGCATGACGTCGACCTCCACCCAGCGGGCGCCCTGACGGGCGGCCTCGCGGATCGAGGCGAGCGTGTTCTCCGGCGCGCTTTCCTTGGCGCCGCGATGGCCGATCAGGCGGGGAAGAGTCGACAGCATGGGTCTCACGGGAGTAAGAGCGGTCGCTTTCCTATGACCCATTCCGTCGAAGCGGGAAAGAGCGATGAAGGCCCTGCACAGCGTTTCCGATCTGGTGGCCACCGGGCTGATGACGCCGGAGGCCGGCGATGCGGTTCGGACGGTTGCCGAGCGGTACGCCGTCGCGGTGACCCCCTACCTGCGCGAGACGCTCGCCGGGCGCACGGATCCGGCCGATCCCCTCTATGCCCAGTATGTCCCCGCCCCCGCCGAGGGCTACACCGCGCCGGAGGAGCGCGAGGACCCGATCGGCGACGTGGCGCGCAGCCCGGTGAAGGGCATCGTCCACCGCTATCCCGACCGGGTGCTGCTGAAGCCGCTGCATGCCTGCGCGGTCTATTGCCGCTTCTGCTTCCGGCGAGAGATGGTCGGACCGGGCGGCGAGGCGCTGACCGCCGAGGAGCTCGACGCCGCGCTGGCCTACATCCGCGAGCATGAGGAGGTGTGGGAGGTGGTGGTGACCGGCGGCGACCCGCTGCTGCTGTCGCCGCGCCGGTTGCGCGGCATCGTCGAGGCGCTGTCGGCAATGCCCCATGTCGGGGTCCTTCGCCTGCACAGCCGCATCCCCGCCGCCGACCCGGACCGCGTCACGCCCGAACTGGTGGAGGCGCTGACCTCTCCCGACCTCGCCACCTGGATCGCCGTCCACGTCAACCACGCCGACGAGCTGACCCCGCCGGTCCGCGCGGCCCTGGCCCGCCTGATCGACGGCGGCATCCCGCTGGTCGGCCAAACGGTGCTGCTGAAGGGCATCAACGACAGCCACGCGGCGCTGGAGGCGCTGTTCCGCGGCCTCGTGCGCAACCGCGTCAAACCCTATTACCTGCACCATCCCGACCTCGCCGCCGGCACCAGCCATTTCCGCCCAACCCTGGCGGAGGGGCGGGCGCTGGTGAAGGGGCTGCGCGGCCGGCTGTCCGGCCTGTGCCAGCCGACCTATGTGCTGGACATCCCCGGCGGCCACGGCAAGGCGCCGGCCGCCGAGTCCTGGGTGGAGCCCTCGGTGGATGCCGACGGCGACGGTAGCGGCGACGGTGGCGGCGACGGCGGCTACCGGGTGACGGATTTCACCGGGCGGGTGCACGGCTACCGCGGCTGAGGGGCGCCGGTCGCCGAAGTGTCCGGCGCACCACCGCCCGTCAGATGGCCTCCGCCTTCAGCACCGTCACCCAATGGGCGACACGCGCCTTGAGCGCCGCCTGCCGGGCAAAGGCAAGCTCCTCGTCCTCCAGCCGTTCGACCGGCTCGAAGACGAACGCCTCGGCCCCATGGGCGGTCCACGCCGCCTGCAGGCTGCGGTGGGGGCAGCCGCCCATCCTGAGCTGGAACCAGATGCGGTTCCGGATCGTGCCGAGATCGGGTGCGCCACCGACCCAAACCCCGGCGGTCGGCACACACCGCACCGCAAAGACCCCGGCTGCGGGCTTGCGCTCCTTGTAGGCCGCGACTGCGGCTCTCCTGCCTTCGTTTGTCACTCCCGTCCTCCCGGCATCGGCCACCACTTCGGACCTGATTAAACCCGGGTGATATTCTGAGCAAGGTTTTTATCCGGGTTTTATCACCACAGGGTTGGCGTGCCGAACAGCGGGTCGGGGTTGATCAGCGCGTTGTGGATGCCGACGACCGACGCGAAGCCGGTCCACAGGATCGACGGCGTCCAGATCAGTGCGATGCCGCCGTCGTCCCGTGCCACCAGGGCAATGCAGGCCGAGGTGATGACGAAGAAGCCGATCGTCCACGCCGCCGCCAGGATCGGGCTGCCGAGCGTGAAATAGACGAGGCTGAAGGTTGCGTAGATCACCCAGGTCACCGCCTGGAAGCCGATCAGCAGTCTACGGTCGCGGATGTGCCGCGCCGGGTCGAGCAGGCGGATGTCACCCCAGATCTGGAGGACGTTCAGCGTGAACCACATCACCGGGAACACCCAGCCCGGCGGCTGGAGCGGGGATGGCTGGTGACCGGCGAAGGGCTGCGCCCCGCGCTCGACGAAGCCCCAGGCGTTGACGACCAGCCAGAACAGCAGGGGTTGCCACCAGCGCACCCGGAACGGGGCCGGTTCAGGCGGGGTATAGGGCGTGTCGCTCATAGTCCGTGAGATAACGCGCGTCACCGAACGGTCAAGTCAGCGCCTCTGCCGGTCAAACCTCGTCAGCGACGGGACGCGATGGAGGCAAGCTGGAACAGCACGCGGGCGCACAGCGTCTCGTCGGGCATGTTGGTGCGCTTGCAGTCGGCCTCGGCGTCCACCAGCCGCTCCAACGCCTGGCGGACCTGCCCCGGCGACCAGCGGCGGGCCTGCTTGACCAGCCGCGTCTTCAGCTTGAAGAAGACCGGGGGGCGCAGCGACTCGACGGCGGCTTCCGCGGTCTTGCCGGCGGCGACCTGGACGCAGAGGAGCTGCAGACGCTGGAAGTGGCGCTGGGCACCGCGCAGGATCGGCACCGGGGAGGTGCCTTCCGCGAACAGCCGGGCGAGCGAGCGGTCGAGCGTGGCGAAGTCGCCTTCCGCCGCCGCCCAAACCGGTTCGTCCATCGACAGGGCGGCACTGTCGCCGATGCAGGCCTCGGCATCCTCCAGCCGCACCCGCTTCTCCTGGCCCATGTAGAGCGCCAGCTTCTCGACCTCGCCACGGGCCACCATGCGGTCGCCGACAAGATTGGCGGCCAGGAAGCTCAACGCGTCGGGATCGGCGGCGAGCCCGTGGCCGTGCAGGATGTCGGCGATCACGCGACCGAGCGACGCCTCCTCCTCGACATAGCAGGGAATGGCGACGGCGCCGGCAGCCCCTTCGAAGAGCAGGCGCAGCTTCGAGCGGGCGCCGAGATCGCCCGACTCGGCCACCACCAGGCTGTCGCCCGGCGGAAGACCGTCGAGGAAGGCGGCGAACGCGCCTGCCGCATTGTCCTCGGCATCCCGGACGCGGATGAGGCGGCGCCCACCGGTGAAGGAGAGTGCCGCCGCCTCGTCCACGAGCCGCGCCGGGTCGTCGGCGATCGCCCGGCCGAGGAACTCGGCGACGCGGAACGGGTCGGAAAGGTCCGGCACCACCGTCTTGCCCAACTGGACGGCGCGGTCTCGCACAAGGCCCGAGTCGGGGCCATAAAGCAGCACCGCCCGGACCGTAGGGTCCGGGCTGCGCAGGAAACCGTCGATCGCCTTGGCCTGGAGCTTCACCGGCCTCCCTCCCCGCGGGTCAGGACCCGCGGCCCATATACATGGCGACCCGGGTGGTGATGTCGTTGGAGATGTCGGTGAGCGCCCGGTCGTAGGCGTTCTCCATCGTCACGATCGCGGCGTAATGCTGTTCCAGCGTGTTGTAGCTGATCATCGACCGCGAGTTGGACTGGAACACCACCTTGCCGCTGCCGACCTCGATCAGCCGGTAGGGGGCATTGACCAGAAGCTGGGCGCGCACCGCGGTGGCGTCCTTCTGCAGGGCCAGCTTCTGCTCGACCGCCGACACCGACACGTCCAGCCGGTAGCGCGGATTGCCGGGGCGCCCGCTGGTGTAGAACTTGTCGATCAGCAGGTTGCGCAGCTTCTGGCCCTCCCGGTCGGGAATGGGCGAGATGTCGATGTCGTTGAGCTTTTCGGCCGCCGCGGTGCCGACCCCCTTTTCGCCGTAGAGCGGCTGGAAGCCGCAGCCCGACAGGGCGGCGGCCGACAGGCCGAGCGCGAGGGCGGCGAGCCCCCGCACGACGGCGCGCCTGGAGGAGACGCGCCCGAAGGGCGCGCGGCGGGAGTGCCTGGGTTCAGACGACGACATTGATCACCCGGTTCGGGACGACGATGACCTTGCGCACCGGCTTGCCTTCCAGCGCACGCTGCACGTTGGCATCGGCCAGGGCGGCCTGCTCGGCCGCGGCCTTGTCCATGTCGCGCGGCAGGTCCAGCGTGGCGCGCAACTTGCCGTTGACCTGGACGGCGACGGTGACGCTGTCCTCCACCACCAGGGCGGCATCCGCCTGCGGCCAGGGCTGGTCGGCCAGCAGGGTTTCGTGACCGAGCCTGGCCCACAGCTCCTCGCCCAGATGCGGCATCATCGGGCCGACGAGGCGGACCAGCGACTCGAAGCCCTCGCGCAGGACCCAGGCCTCGCCCTCGCCCGTTCCGTCGAGCTCGGCAAGGGCGTTGGACAGTTCGCGGACACGGGCCACCGCCTTGTTGAAGCGGAACTTGTCGAGATCCTCCGACACGCCGGCGATGGTCTTGTGGACCAGGCGGCGAGCCGCCTCGGCCTTCGGCCCGAGCGACTCCGGCTTCGGCGTGCCGGAGGGCGGCAGCGCCGCCGGCGCCTCGGTCACCATCCGCCACAGGCGGTTGATGTAGCGCCAGGCACCGTCGATGCCGGCCTCGGTCCACTCGAGGTCACGCTCCGGCGGGCTGTCCGACAGCATGAACAGGCGGGCGGCGTCGGCGCCATAGGTGCCGATGATGTGTGCCGGGTCCACCACGTTCTTCTTGGACTTCGACATCTTCTCGACGCGGCCGACGGTGACCGGCGCACCGTCGTCGGCCCGGACCCAGCTTCCGGCCTCGTCCTTCCTCAGGTCGGTCGGCGCGAGCCAGGCGCCGGTCGCGGCATCCTTGTAGGTCTCGTGGTTGACCATGCCCTGGGTGAACAGGCCGGTGAACGGCTCCTGCAGGTCGAGATAGCCGCAGGTCTTCAGCGCCCGCGTCCAGAAGCGGCTGTAGAGCAGATGGAGGACCGCATGCTCGATGCCGCCGATGTACTGGTCGACGCCCAGCCAGTAGTCGACCGCCGAGCGGGTGAACGCCTCGGTTTCGGCCTTGGGCGAGCAGAAGCGGGCGAAATACCAGGACGACTCGATGAAGGTGTCGAAGGTGTCCGTTTCGCGCAGCGCCGGCTTGCCGCAAGTCGGGCAGCTCGTGTGCTTCCAGGTCGGATGGTGGTCCAGCGGGTTGCCGGGCTTGTCGAAGGTGACGTCCTCCGGCAGGACCACTGGCAACTGGTCATCGGGCACCGGGACGATGCCGCAGGACCCGCAATGGACGACCGGGATCGGACAGCCCCAGTAGCGCTGGCGCGAGACGCCCCAGTCGCGCAGGCGGTACTGCGTGGTGCGCTCGCCCCGACCGGCCGCCTCAAGCCGCTTGCCGGCCTCCTCCTTCGCCAGTTCGGTGTCGAGGCCGTCGAGGAAGGCGGAGTTCCGCAGCACGCCGGGACCGGTGTAGGCCTCGCTCCCGACGTCGAAGGCCGCCGGATCGGCGTCGGCCGGGATCACCACCGGACGGACCGGCAGGCCGTACTTGCGGGCGAAGTCCAGGTCGCGCTGGTCGTGGGCCGGGCAGCCGAAGATGGCGCCGGTCCCGTATTCCATCAGCACGAAGTTGGCGACGTAGACCGGCAGCTCCCACGACGGATCGAAGGGATGGACGACCGTGAGGCCAGTGTCGAACCCGCGCTTCTCCGCCGTCTCGATCGCCTCCTCGCTGGTGCCCAGGCGGTTGCACTCGGCGATGAACTCGGCGAGTTCCGGGCTGGACGCGGCCAGTTCGGCTGCCAGTGGGTGGTTCGGGGAGATCGCGGCGAAGGAGGCGCCGAACAGCGTGTCGGGCCGGGTGGTGAAGACCTCCAGCTCGTCCTCTCGCCCCTTGATCTTGAAGCGGAAGCGGACGCCGGTGGACTTGCCGATCCAGTTCTCCTGCATGATGCGGACGCGCTCGGGCCAGCGGTCCAGCGTCTCCAGGCCCTTCAGCAGGTCCTCGGCGTAGGCGGTGATCTTCAGGAACCACTGCGACAGCTTGCGCTTCTCGACCAGCGCGCCGGTGCGCCAGCCGCGGCCGTCGATCACCTGCTCGTTGGCGAGGACCGTATTGTCCACCGGGTCCCAGTTCACCCAGGACTCCTTGCGGTAGGCCAGCCCCGCTTTCAGGAAGTCCAGGAACATCTTCTGTTCGTGGCGATAATATTCCACGTCGCAGGTGGCGACCTCGCGGTCCCAGTCGATGGACAGGCCCATGGTCTTCAACTGGCCACGCATGGTCGCGATGTTCTCGCGGGTCCAGGCGGCCGGATGGACCTTCTTCTCCAGCGCCGCGTTCTCGGCCGGAAGGCCGAAGGCGTCCCAGCCCATCGGATGCAGGACATTGAAGCCCTTGGCGCGCTTGAAGCGCGCGATCACGTCGCCGATGGTGTAGTTGCGGACATGGCCCATGTGGATGCGCCCCGAGGGATAGGGGAACATCTCCAGCACGTAGTATTTGGGCCGGGAGGCGTCCTCGCGCGCGGTGAAACAGCCCTTGCTGTCCCACACGCCCTGCCACTTCGCCTCGGTTTCCTTCACATTGTAACGCGACATGAGCGCGGCGCCGTTTCCGTTGGACTGAACATAAGGGCTGATCGCACGCCGCCGGGTCCCTCGGGGACCGGGCGGCGGGTCCGCATCAGAGCTTCGACGCGGCGTTCTGCGCGATGCGCAACTGGCGGGCGCGGGTCAGGACCGCATCCTCGAGCGTACCGGTCGTCTCGGGCCCGACCGGAACCTCGCGCCAGTCGTTGCCGGTGCGCTGCTGCTTGAACACCGACACCCGCACGCCGTCGGAGCGGAGCTGGCGGTCGAGGATGTAAAGGTTGACCTTGAACCGTTCGTTCGGCGAGTCGGGCGGCGTGTACCAGTCGGTCAGGATCACCCCGCCGAACGGGTCGGCCGAGGCGATCGGCATGAAGGAGAGCGTGTCGAGCGAGGCGCGCCACAGGAAGCTGTTGACGCCGATGCCGTTGGCGCTGTCCTGGTCGCCGCCGCCGCGCTTGTTCTTGCCGAACAGGTTGAGACCGCCGTCCGTGCCGAGCAGGCTGCCGAACTTGTAGTCCTTGTTCTTCATCTGCTCTTCGACGGTTTCGGTCTTGCCGCCCCAGCTTGCGCAGCCGGCGACCGAAAGGGAGGCCGCGAGCAAGGCAGGGACAAGGCGAAGGGCGGTCGAACGGCGCATGGTCGGTAACCCGGATCAGAAAAGGGGTTGCCGCGCGCGAGTCACGCGCGGAATGCCGGTGAACAGACCATAAGTGGACGGCCGCACGCAACAGCGGAAGCGTCTTGGCCTGACCCCGCGTCAACAGGAGCGGCGGGTGGGGTTCGACTGTGGCAACGGCTGCGGAGGGGCCGCTACTTAGTGTGCCCCGTGCGACACACTGTCCCCCCAATGCAGCAATCCGCGAGATTTGCCGCTTGCTGGCAAGGGCGGGGGTGCGTACGAAAGTCTCAGCCAGGACGTCAACCAGGCTGAAACATCTGCTGCCAGGATGGAGGCAACAATCATGAACCGTTATCTGCTGGCCGGCGCTGCCGCCGCCGCTCTCGCTCTCGGCGCTGGCGCCGCCAACGCCCAGGCCAAGTTTGAAGTCAAGGTCGGCGGCGACGCCTACTTCGAAGGTGGCTGGGTCGACCAGGACCGCGACGAAGGCCTCCGTTCGACCGAGTTCCGCAACCGCATGCGCATCAACATCATCCCGTCCGCCAAGGCCGACAACGGCCTGGAGTACGGTGCCCGCATGCGTCTGCGCGCCAGCGACGGCAGCCGCAACACCGATGCCGACCGCGCCTACATCTTCGCGCAGGGCACCTTCGGTCAGGTCCGCATGGGTGTGACCAACTCGTTCAACGACGAGACCTACGTCACCGCCCCGCAGGACTACCTGCCGCTCGCCATCTATGACGGCATCACCGCCTGGATCGGCGGCAACGCCACCGGTGGCGCCGCCAACGTCGGCGTTGCCGGCGCGGACATCAACGGCGGCCTGGCCACGCTGAACCGCGGCAGCATCCTGACCCAGTCGATGACCGTCGAGAACAACGCGACGAAGGTCGTGTACTTCTCGCCGCGCTTCGCCGGCCTGCAGCTCGGTGCCAGCTACACCCCGCGCAACGACAGCTCGAACACCTCCGTCGACCGTGTGAAGCCGGCCGGTAGCAGCGCGTTCATCTTCACCGACCTGGTGGAAGTCGGCGCCAACTACAACAACACCTTCGGCGGCATCACCGTGAAGGCCAGCGCCGGTTACTTCTGGGGCAAGGCCGGTGAAGACGCCCCGGGCACCAACTACAAGGACCTCGGCGCTTGGCAGGCCGGTGCGCAGGTCGGCTACGCCGGCTTCAGCCTCGGCGGCAGCTACCTCGACTACGGCAAGTCGGGTCAGAACCGTGCTCCGGGCGTGGACACCCAGGACGCTCGCGTCTGGGTTGTCGGCGGCCAGTACACCACCGGCCCGATCGTCGTCGGTGTGAACTACAAGGTCGGCAAGGACGCCGGTTCCGCCGTCGTCGCCGGCGACCGCAAGCTGAAGGTCATCGAGGCTGGTGCGGGCTACACCGTCGCCCCGGGCCTGACCCTGCAGGCTCAGTACGATCACTTCAAGGCCGAGTCCGACGTTGTCGGTCGCGACGACGAAGGCGATGTCGTGCTGGTTCGCTCGGTCCTGGCGTTCTAATCGGTCTTCCGATCGAACGTCCGGCAAGGACAGGAGAGCGGTGGCTTCGGCCACCGCTCTTTTTTTGTTTATGGGGTTGGCCGCGGCTGGTCCGGTCGATAGGAGCTGCCGACGGAACGCCGCTTTCGAGGCTGGCGTGCGCCCTGATGGCAAATGTCGGACCGGGCCGAATGGGACCGCCATGTGCAGCTTTCCAGACCGGCCACCCGACACGGCCTGGTGTTCGACAGCGCATCCCGGCCCGGAAATCGGTGCCCATTTTTTGACACATTCGCATAAACGGCGAGCAGAAAACGCGCCAGAAATGCGGCAGACAGTACTCGTGCATTGATTTCAAAGGTTTAGCCGTGTGCCTTTGCTGCAACTATGTGGCGGATGAGAGAGTTGGATGACACTTTGCCACTTGCCGCGCATCGCAAGGCGCGTTTTAGTCAAGTCACAAAGACAACTGCCAAGCCCCGGCAACGGGGCGACCGCCAAAAGGATGGACAATCCATGAAGCGCTCTCTCGTCATCGGCTGCGCCGCCGTTGCCCTCGCCGCCGGCTGCGGCACCGCCTCGGCCCAGTCCAAGTTCGACATCATCATGGGCGGCGACGCCTTCTTCCAGGGCGCCTACGTCGACCAGGATCGCGACGAAGGGCTCCGTTCGACGGAGTTCGCCAACCGCTTCCGCCTGAACATCACGCCGACCGCCAAGGCCGACAACGGTCTGGAATATGGTGCCCGCCTGCGCGTCCGCGCCTCCAGCGGCACCCGCAACACCGACAACGACCGCGCGTTCATCTTCGTCAACGGCAGCTTCGGCACCGTGCAGGCTGGCGTGATCAACAACCTGGCCGACGAATACGGCATCATCAGCCCGAACGTCGACGGCATCTCCGGTTCGCCGGACGGCTGGTTCGCCAACTACTACGCCTCGAGCGACCGCCGCGGCATCGAAGCGCCGCTGCCCTACGTGGTCGGCAACCTGCGCACGCTCGAGTCGGGCGATGCCAGCACCAAGTTCATCTACCTGACCCCGAGCTTTGCCGGCTTCCAGCTCGGCGCGTCCTATACGCCGATGTTCGGCAGCTCCAACACCGGCATCAACCGGGTGAAGAACACCACCGGCTACCGCGACCTCGGTGAGGTCCAGGCCACCTACAAGGGTGAGTTCAGCGGCTTCGGCATCGAGGCCAGCGCCGCCTATGCCTTCGCCAAGGCCGATGCGGGCTTCGAGGACCTGTCGTCGGTCCATGCCGGCGCCAACGTCTCCTTCGCCGGCTTCAAGTTCGGCGGCAGCTACGCCTTCAGCGGCGACAGCGGCTACGCCACCGGCCACACCGGCGTGCGCGACAACCAGGTCTGGATCGTCGGCGCCAACTACACCCTGGGCCCGATCCTGCTGGCCGCGACCTACACCGACGCCCGTGGTTCGAACGTCGCGTTCGGTGCCGCCACTGCCGCCGAAGACTCCCGCGCCCACATCTACCAGGCCGGCGTGACCTACACCGTCGCCCCGGGCCTGACCACCGGCCTCGAGTACAGCTATGTCGACAACAAGTCGGCTGGCCTGAACAACGACGCCAACATCGTCCTGTGGGACACCCGCTTCGCTTTCTAAGCGACGGACGTCCGGCAGCAGAAATGAAGGCGGCGGAGCAATCCGCCGCCTCTTTTTTTCTTTTCGGTCCGCCGCCTCGACGGACGACGACCGCAGGGACCGGGACGCCGTGAGGGCGTGAAGGTCGCCGGACAGGTTTTTCCGGCGTCGGGAGGATGGCCCGGCAGCGCCGCCGGGCCGGAACTGCGGAGCGGCCCGCCTTCCCTACTTCTTGGCACCGGCCTTTGCCGCGTCCTTGCCGTCGCCTGCACCTCCGCTGCTGCTGGCGGTCTCGCACATCATGAACAGCACCGATGCCTCCAACGGCGTCCAGACCATCAGGTAACGCGTCTTTTCACGGTCGGCGAGGAACACCAGGGTCTCGGGATCGGTGACGGTCTTCGGATGGATCTCGCCCAGCAGGTAGCCGGTGTTGCCGTAGTTCGCCATCGTCCCCTGGAAGACGTAGTCCAGCCGCTCCTGGTCGCCTTTGGCCAGTTCCCAGCCGAACTGCTCCTGCCGCACGCAGCGGCGCCCGTATTCCTCCAGGATCTTGTCCATGAAAGCCCGGTAGGTGCCGTCGTCCGCCAGCGGATAGGCCGGTTCGCTGAAACGGACCTTGGTCATTGGCGAACCGGCCATGACCTTCTCCTTGCCCTGTTTCGCGCCCGGCTTGGCCGGAGCGGCAGCCTTCGGCGGCGCCTTTCCATGCTCCTGTGCCTGGGCCGAGGCGGCACCGGCGAGGGCAGCGAACGCGATGGCGGCAAGAACAGGGATGGCAAAGGCGGGGGCTTTTGCCGGACTCAGGGCGGAAAGCAGGGAACGAAACGGACTCCGCATGCGGAGATCTCCTCGATGTGCAGGCGGTGGCGATACCGAAGCCTTGGGGCCGGCGCCTTGGGGCGCTTGCGTTTCCGCGGACCGTCCGCTAACACGCCGCGAAAGCGCTGTATACCCGCAGCGATGCCATTGGGGGCCGCCATGACGACGACGCAAGGCACCGGGGAAGAAACCGGTAGGAACACGGGCGCCGACTCGGTGACGAAGCGCCTGGAGGAGGTGCGGCGCGCCATCGCCGCCACTGCTTCCGCCTCCGGAAGCGCAGCCGGCCAGGTGACGCTTGTCGCGGTTTCCAAGACCCATCCGGCCGAAGCGGTGGAGGAGGCGCTCGACGCCGGCCAGCGCGTGTTCGGCGAGAACCGCGTGCAGGAGGCGAAAGCCAAGTTCCCGACGCTGAAGGAGCGTTTCCCGGATCTCGAACTGCACCTGATCGGGCCGCTGCAGACCAACAAGGTCAAGGACGCGGTCGCGCTGTTCGACGTGATCCAGACGCTGGACCGCCCCAAGCTGGCCGAAGCGCTGGCAGAGGAGATGGCGAAGTCGGGACGGCGGCCGCGCTGCCTGATCGAGGTCAATACCGGCGAGGAACCGCAGAAGGCCGGTATCGCCCCGGCGGAGGTCGAGGGGTTCCTCGCCGATTGCCGCGGCCGGCTGGGGCTGCCGGTCACCGGACTGATGTGCATTCCCCCTGTCGACGAGGAGCCCGCGATGCATTTCGCGCTGCTGGCGGAGATGGCGCGGCGGCTCGGGCTGTCCGAGGTCAGCATGGGCATGAGCGGCGACTACGAGACCGCAATCCGTTTCGGCGCCACCCATGTCCGGGTGGGCACCGCGATCTTCGGCGCCCGCCCCTATCCGGTCTGACCAAGCGGCTCCCGTTCCGGCTTTTCAGTCCCTGGCGTCGCTGCTCCGGCCGCTTGGTCAGCCTGCCGGCGTATCGGGCATCCTATTGGCCATCGTATCGGCCGCTTGGCAACTGACGCTGAGCGCACTGCCCGGCCCGCACTCCTTCAGCAGGCGCAGCATGTCCTCCATGGCCAGCGCGACGCACCCTGCGGTGGGCGCCCGGTCCGGGCGGGCAAGGTGCAGGAACACGGCGCTGCCGTGCCCGGGAACGACCGGGTCGTCATTGTGCCCCATCACCACCACGATGTCGTAGACGTGGTCATCCCGCCACATCGTCTCATGGCTGGCGGGATAGGGGCGCCGCACAGGCCGGTTATAGGCCGGATCGTCCGGTGCGTCGCACCAGCCGTCGTCCACGGCAATGGGCTGGACCGGCAGTCCGGTCTGCGGGCACGGGAGACGGTCGGCACGCCACAGCACGCGGCGCAGGACGAAGCGGCCGACGGGGGTGGCGCCATCCCCCTCCCTCTTGTCCTCACGCACGCCACCGCGTCCGAGCACGCAGGGCGCCTCCCCTCCCGGCCACCGGAGGCGGTTGCCGGTCACGCGGATCTCGACGGCCTGCATGGCAGAACGGTCGGTGGCAGCCTCGCTCATCCCGACACCCGCATCGCACCGGCGGACTGGGCAGCGGCGCTCACGGCTTTGCGCGACTGCTCGTATTTCGCCAGATTGCGCATCATCGTCTCCGACAGCATTTCGGTGGGGACCGGCATCGGGCCGGCCTGCATGGGCGCCGTCGCGCCCGGCGACTCATTGGGCAACGCGCCGGCCGGCCCCGCTCCCGTGCGGGGCGCGTCCTGGGCTTGCGGCGGTGCCGGGCCGGACACCCGCGCATTGGCCAGGACGGGACCGGCAGCCGGCGCGACGTTGCGCGGAATGCTGTGCTTTGCCAGGGCGGAGCTGGCCAGCGGCGTGTCGCGCGGCGGCATCTTGGTGGGATGGGGCACGGCGCCACCAGCCGCGAGTTGCGCCACCAGGGCCGGGGACGCCCCATTTCCAGCAGGCGGAGGCTCGGCGCCGAGACGGACCGGCGGACCGGCGGCGGCCAGTGCGCCAGCGAGGCTGCCCGTCGGTGCAGCCGCCGGGCCTGCCGCCTCCGCGGGAGAAGCGGCCGCCGCCGGCCCGCCAGGGGCGTCCGCGACGGCTTCGGCGTTCGCGGGATGGTCGCCGCCGAAGCCAAGCGAAGCCATGACCGTGTCGCCGACATTCTTTCCGGTCGACTCCTCGATCACCGCATTGGCAATCGACGCCATCCCGCCGATCACGCCGCCATAGAGCATGTCTCCCATCACCTGCATAGAGGGCTGAATCGTGTCGCCCGTGATCTCGCGATAGATGGTGTTGACCAGGGGGATGTGCTGAAGCGGGTTGATGACGTCCAGGAAATCCCAGAAGGACATCTCACCCTTGATTTCGACCGGGCCACCGTTGTGGCCGCCGTTGATGACCGGCGATTCCCTTTCGGTCCGTACCGCTTCGCGCGGCGTCGGGTACCGGGAGGCACTGCTGTCGATCGTGGCGGTGGCCATGGTCAGTCTCCCGGCTCGGTGGTCATGCCGATCGTTTCAAGCAAACCCCATGCCAGAAACGGCGACCTGCGGAATCCCGGTTTGCGGGAGGTCTCGGGCGGCCTCCACCCGGAATCCGATTCCCAGCGCATCGGCCACCACGCCCGATCGGCAAGAACTGCCGGTCCGGCATGGCGATTCCTGCCCCCGCGACGACTGCCGGCCGCGGCGCCGGAAACAACGGCGGACGATCAGAACATATGGCCGCTGCGTTCGGCCTTGGTGCGAAGATAGGCTTCGTTGTGGCCGTTGGCTGGGAAGATGTGGGCCACGCGTTCGACCACCGCAATGCCGCAGCGGGCGAGCTGGCGCAGCTTCTCCGGATTGTTGGTCATCAGCCGGACGGCCGAGAACCCCAGTTGCCTCAGCATCTCCGCTGCCGGCAGATAGACCCGCTCGTCCGCCTCGAAACCGAGGATCTCATTGGCGTCGACGGTATCGAAGCCGCGGTCTTGGATGCGGTAGGCCCGCAGCTTGTTCACCAGCCCGATGCCCCGTCCTTCCTGCGCCAGGTACAGCAGGACGCCGCTACCCTGACGGGCGATCTCGGCGATCGCCCCGCGCAACTGGTCGCCGCAGTCGCAGCGCAGGCTGCCCAGCAGATCGCCGGTGAAGCATTCGGAATGAAGCCGCGCCAGCACGGGTCGGCCAGGATCGGGATCGCCGATGACGATCGCCAGATGCTCCGGCCCGCCATCCGCCGGACGGAAGGCATAAATGCGGGTGTTCTCCGCCCCCGCCAGGGGCACGCGCGCGTCGGCGACGCGGCGCAGGGTACGCACGACATGAACCCGGTAGTCGGCGATGTCGGCGGCGCGCACCAACAGCAGGTCATGCTCCGCCGCCCAGCCGGCCGCCGTCTGTCCGGTGCCCGCGAGATCGGCCGTGATGGCGGCCGGCAGCAGCCGCGCCAGCCGGGCAAGGTCGACGGCGGCGGCCTCGCGACTGCCCGGTACCGCCTCCGCGACGGAAAGCCCGGCGGGCAGCACGCCCTGTGATTCGGGATGCTGTTCGGGATCGGCCAGTTCGTGGGCCTGGCCTGCGGTCAGCCCGCCGGGGCGGTCCAGCACCATCGCACCGAAGCCCTCGCTGGACTCCACCGCCGCCTGGTCATCGGACAGGTCGCCGACCGGCTCCGCCGACCGCGGTCGGGCAAGCCCGAGCACCACCGCGCGACGCCGGGTCACCACCAGCCTTGGAAGTCCGCCGGTCAGATCCTTCAGCCGCGCCACCGCATCGGTCCCCACCGATTCCACGGACACCGCCGCGCCCACCGTGCCGTCGGCGCTCTCGATCGCCACGACCTCTCCCCGCCGCAACGCGGCCAGCGCCCGGTCGACGGCACGGACAACAGCCTCGTCGATCGGCGCCCGTCCGCTCTGCGCCGCGCCGATCGGCACTGCATTCGCTGACGCCGCTGGAGCGGACAGGCGGGCCGTGGAGGTGGAGGCGGGGGAGGATTCGGCGTGCATCGTCAGGAGGCTTCGCGTAGCGGGGCGCCAAGTTCGGCGCAGAAACGGGACATGGTGCGTCAGGCGGGCGAAGCAAAGCGCAGGTGGCGCGTCCCTGTCCAGCACTTCCCGCGCGCCACACCGTTGCCGCCGGCGCAACGATCCGGTTAGCCTGCCCGTTCCGGACCGTGCCGGAACCCATTTTCGGGAGCCCTTCCCCCGTGACGATGCAGAACCAGACGCTGCTGCCGCCGGCCATCCATGTGGTGATGCCGGCCAGCCTGCCGCCCTCGTCCTACAGCCGCCGGATGATGGAGGCGGTGCGCGCCGCCGGGGTCGAAATGACCGCCCATGCACTGCCCGGGCAGCATCCGCAGATCGATCCGTCGGCGATCCTGGCCGCGGACGTGACGCTGTCGCGGCTGCCCGACGGCGCGACCGTGCTGCTGGACGGCGATGCGCTGGCGAACCTTGCCGCCAGCCTGCCGGCCGATGATCGCCGCCTGCGCTTCGTGGCGCTGGTCGCCCACCTGCACTGGAATGATCCGGCACTCGGCACCGAGGAGGCCGCCGTGCGACGCAACCTGGAGCAGGGCGTGCTGGCGCTGATGCGCCGCATCGTGGTGCCGGACGAGGTGACCGCCGCGGCCGTGCAGGAGCTCGGCGTTCCCGATCACCGGCTGGTGCGGGCCAGCGCCGGACCGGCGGGGGCCGCCACGATGATCGACGCCCTGCAAGGGAACCTGTGACGCGGCGCCCCCCGACCGGTACGGAGCCGCCACCAGAGCCACCACGACAACCGGCCAGGGCCATGCTACTAAGGCGCGGTCCCGGCGCCGCAGCCGCGGGCAATCCGCTCCACGCCCCTGTCCGCCACGCCCCATGACCTCCGCAAAGCGCATCCTCCTGGTCGACGACGACATCGCCCTTCGCCAGTCGCTGGCGGAACAGCTCAGGCTGCTGGAGGAGTTCGCGACCGAGGAGGCTGGCGACGGGGCGGCGGCATTGGCGGCGGTACGGACCGCCGCATCCGGCGGAACAGGCGGGGCGAGCGGCTTTTCCGCCATCCTGCTCGATGTCGGGCTGCCGGACATGGACGGGCGGGAGGTGTGCAGGTTGCTGCGGCGCGAGGGCGTCCGCTGCCCGATCATCATGCTGACGGCGTCCGCCAGCGATGCCGATACCATCCTGGGGCTGGACTCCGGCGCCAGCGACTATGTGACCAAACCGTTCCGGCTGGGGGTGCTGATCGCGCGGCTGCGCGCCCAGTTGCGCCAGTACGAACAGACCGAGGACGCTGTCTTCGCCATCGGCCCCTACAGCTTCCGCCCCGGCGCCAAACTGCTGCTGGATGAACGGGCCGATCGCAAGATCCGCCTGACCGAAAAGGAAACCGCGATCCTGAAATACCTGTACCGGGCGGGTGGTTCCGTGGTCGGGCGCGAGACGCTGCTGGGCGAGGTTTGGGGCTACAATGCCGGCGTCACCACCCACACGCTGGAAACCCACGTCTACCGGTTGCGGCAGAAGATCGAGGCCGACCCGTCGAACGCCCGCATCCTGGTGACGGAGCCCGGCGGCTACCGCCTGGCGCCCTGACGATGGGGCTCAGCGCCGCCGGACCGGAGCGATACAGCGCCGGCTGCCGCGTTCGGCTATGGTGATCTCCGCGCTGAAGCCAAGCCAACGGTGACGTTCGCGATCGGCCGTCGCTGTGGCCGGTCGCGTGCCGGACAGCCTTGCCTGCGCCAGCCCGACCGCCGAAGGCCCTGCCCAAAGGCCGCGGCCACGCGGAACCACCGGCAACAGCCGCAGCTTGCGCCCGACGATGGCGAGGCGCCGCCGCCAATGGGTGACGTCGTGCGGCGACACCCCGACCCGGCGCGCGATCTCGCGGTCGGACAGCAGGGCGCTGCCCGGATCCTGCAACAGGTCGAGCACGGTCCGGCGCTTATCGGTATCGGCACGGCGCGAATGCTTGCGCTCCAGCGCCTTGCCCATGTCCCACAGCTTTTCGGCGGTTTCACGCGCCAGCGCGCGCCAGCGGTCGGCGTCCTCGCGGTGGCGGTCGGCGTCGCCCGCCGCCTTGTCGAACTGCCGGCGCAGCGTGGCCAGTTCCAGCTCCAGGTCCCTGACCTGTCGGCGCAGGCCGCGGACGAGATCGTCCGGTGCCGGCGGCTGGGCCGGGGCACCGGGCTGCACCACCGTGGGCGGCGGCTCCGGCGCCGGTGCGGCGGGGGAACGGGCGCGCTCGGCCAAATCGCGGAAGGACAGGCCGGCCCGGGACAGCATGATCCGGGCGGCCCGCAGGGCGGACAACGCCTCGCCCTGATGCTCCGACTCGGCCATGGCGAGGACTTTGGCGAGCTTGTCAGGATCCATCCGCGTCGGGTTCCGCCGGAGCCGGTCGCCGCATTTGCGGAGACCCAGAAAGACATGCCGCGCATCACGCGACCACGGCCAACCTACCACATCTTATGGGTTTGGACAGGTGCCCTTCGTGGGTCGCCGGATCGGGGTTTCCGGCACTTTCCGCCGCACCGGACGGATAGGAGACCGCTCGACTTGGGAGAGGGCCGCCACCACCATGGTCCGACCACGACCGTTCGCCTTAGGATCAATTCCCTAGGTGCTCGCGCCGTGTATTCCCTCATCTGAAGCGGACCCGAGGACATTCGGCACCGGGGATCGTCGTGCACACATGCCGCCTCAATCACCCCGACGACGTCACCGACCACAGGGTGGCACATGGCGCCGCAGCCTTTGCGTCGTCACCGACACCGATCCCGTGACCGGCGGTTCCGACCCTGCCGTCCTGGACCTGCTGCGCGGGCCGGCCCGATGGGCCGCGACAGCACCTGCACCGAGGCCGGTATCCGCCACGAACCGGCCGGGGCCATTCACCTGGCGGGGGTGCCGGCGCTTGCCAATCGTTGATCGTTGCCAGGGTTGGGCTTGCGGTGATCGTCCACCATGGTGCTGCCCGCAGCGATGCGGCACTGGACGGCATGCCGACGAGGCAATCCGCCCCGGATTGCCGGCTGCTCGCAAAGTCTTGAGCCGACGCTCCACCCCCGGTTTCCTTGATGGTTGATTCGGTGTTTTTCACTCGCCCCGGAAAAATTACTTGCGCGTGCCGAATGCGACACAGGTTGCTTTGTCACAGTGGCCTCGCGTGACATTCTTGGTATTTAATTCGGCACGCAATCCGGCCGCGAGGGGGCGGCAGGGTCCAGGCGCAGGAGCGCCTGTGGAGAGATCGGGCAAAGCTTCGGGGGGAAAGCGATGCGCATCACCGGCCGTGCCTTGGGAATCCTCGCCGTGCTGGCCGCTGCGGCACAGCTTGCCGGCTGCGCCACCGACACCCGCCTTGAAAGCGCGAAATTGGACGGCGAACCTCGTTCGGTGGTGCTGAGCCACCCGGCCAGCGGTGAGTCGGTGTCCGCCACTTACTGGCGGCCCGGCGACGGCTATGACATGGATGCGCTCCGCGACATCTCCGTCCTGTTCCGCGACCGCCGCACCGACGAGACGATCCCCGTCGATCCGGCGCTGGTCGACATGCTCGTGGAACTGCGCCGGCGCACCGGTGCGCCCGACGAGGCGCCGATCCGCCTCACCTCCGGCTACCGGTCGAGCGCCACCAACGCCAGCCTCGCCCGCAGCAATCCGAACGTCGCCGAGAACTCCTACCACATGCGCGGACAGGCGGCGGACTTTTCCATCGCCGGCATCGCCCCTGCCCGGCTGGCGGAAGAGGCGGCGGCGATGCAACGTGGCGGTTACGCCATGTATCCTCACACCGGCCATGTCCATGTCGACACCGGCCCGTTCCGCACCTGGACGCCGAAGGGCGCCGAGCCGCGGGCGCCGCAGATCCTGGAAGCGCAGGCCCGCGCCCGGGCCAAGGCACGCGAAAGGGCGCTGGCCCAGGCTACCCCCACGGCCAAGACGACGATCCTGGCAGCGTCCAAGTCTCCTGCCATGCCGGCCGTCCGGGGGCGGGTACAGGTCGCCGAGACGACGTCACCCGGCAAGGTTCCGACGAAGCAGCCGGCAAGGTCGGCAGGAAAGCCGGTGCAAAAAACGGCAGCGAGGGCCGCCGGGCCCGACATGGCACGCGTGCGCGTGGCATTGGCTCAGGACGTGCCGCCACAGAAGCCAGCCAGGCGTTAAACTCGGGTCGCCCTGTCCACAACGCGCACGGCCCTTCCATGACAACGCTGCTGATCCTCCGCCATGGTCCGACCGCCTGGAACGCCGAGGGGCGCATCCAGGGCAGCATCGACGAGCCGCTGTCCGTTGCCGGCCGCGCCCGCGTGGCCCGCTACCGGCTGCCGCCGGAGGCGGCCGGGCGGCGCTGGATCGCCAGCCCGAAGCGCCGCGCCTGGGAGACGGCACAGCTACTCGGACTGGATCCCGAGCCCGAGTCGCGCATCGTCGAGATGGATTGGGGGACATGGGAAGGCCGCCGCACCGAGGAACTGCGCGCCGGCGGCCTCATGCCGGACCGCCACGACCGGCTGGGATTGGACTTCAAGGCGCCCGGTGGAGAAAGCCCGCGCGAGGTGCAGGCCCGCTTGCGTCCCTGGCTGACGGATTTGGCAACGGACGGCCGCCCGGCGGGCGCGGTTGCCCACAACGGCATCCTGCGCGCGCTCTATGCCCTCGCCACCGGCTGGGACATGCGGGGACCGCCGGCCGAGGAGCTGGCCGACGGCTGCGCCCACCTGTTCGCTCTCGGCCCCGGCAGCGTCCTGTCGCTGCTGCGGTTGAACATCCCCCTGGTGGAGTAGAGGGACACCGCCCGCCGGGGCTCCGTTGGGGCCGCCGGCGTCTCACACGTCGAGGTCGACGATCACCGGCACATGGTCGGACGGCTTGGGCTCCCAGCCACGGGCGTCGCGGCGGACTGTAACGCCGGTCAGCGCCCCAGCCAAAGGCGGCGTCACCCAGACATGGTCCAAGCGACGTCCGCGGTTCGATGCCTCCCAGTCCTTGGCCCGGTAGCTCCACCAGGTATAGAGCTTCTCGCTCGGCGGCACGAACCGCCGCATGGCATCGACCCAACCGGCCGAGTCCTGCATGGCGCTCAGCTTCTCCACCTCGATGGGCGTGTGGGAGACGACGGACAGCAGCTCCTTGTGGCTCCAGACGTCCTGCTCCAACGGGGCGATGTTGAGGTCTCCGACCAGCACCATGCGGCGGTCGGGAGTGCGCTCCGTCCGCAGCCAGTGGGTCATTTCGTCGAGGAACTGGAGCTTGTGGGCGAACTTCTCGTTCACCGCCGGATCGGGAATGTCGCCGCCGGCGGGTATGTAGACACAGTGCAGCTCGATCCCGCCCGGCAGATGGGCCAGTGCGTGACGGCAGTCCTGCTTGCCGCACCAGTGCTGGACGTCGTGCGACTCGAAGGGCAGTCGCGACAGGATGGCTACGCCGTTGTAGCTCTTCATCCCATGGACGTGGGCATGGACATAGCCACGCTCAGCCAGCGGGCCGAGCGGGAAGTCGGGGTCCACCACCTTGGTTTCCTGCAGGCAGATCACGTCCGGGCTTTCCTCCTCCATCAGGCGGAGGAGGAGGTCCAGACGCATGCGGACCGAATTGATGTTCCAGGTCGCGATGCGCATGCCGGCGGCTCAGGCGATGGTCAGCGTCAGGGTGCCGACGCCTTCGACCTTGCCGGTCAGCACGTCCCCCGCCGCCACCGGGCCGACGCCTTCCGGCGTGCCGGTGTAGATGAGATCGCCCGGCTGCAGCTCGACGAAGGCCGACAGGTAGGAGATCGTCTCCGCCACCGACCAGATCAGGTCGGCGAGATCGCCCTTCTGCCGCGGTTCGCCATTCACCTCCAGAGTGACGGCGCCCTTGTCCGGATGCCCAACATCACCCACGGTGCGGATGGCCGAGCAGGGGGCCGAACGGTCGAAGCCCTTGCCCATGTCCCAGGGCTTGCCTTCCTTTTTCGCGGCGTTCTGCAGGTCGCGGCGGGTCATGTCGAGCCCGACCGCATAGCCGAACACATGGCCGAGCGCTTGGTCGACCGGGATGTCGCGCCCGCCGGTGCCGATGGCGACGACCAGTTCGATCTCGTGATGCAGGTTGGCGGTCTTGGACGGATAGGGAATGGTGGCGTTGTCGGGAACGATGGCGTCGGCCGGCTTCATGAAGAAGAAGGGCGGCTCCCGGTCGGGGTCGGCGCCCATTTCGCGGGCATGGGCGGCATAATTCCGGCCCACGCAATAGATGCGGCGCACCGGGAACGGATCGCCGCCCGTGACGGGCACGGCCGGCTGGGACCACAGGGGAATGGCGAAGGCCATGGCTTCGGCTCTCCGGTTGGGGCTGTCGGATTCGAAGGTCGCCGGATGGGACCGGCCGACAGCTAACCCGAAAGCGGCGGCAAGACCAAGTGCCCAACCATCCGCCCTGCCCTGCATCGGCGCTCCGCACTTCACGGCCCGAAGGAACCACAGCCCGGGGCGTGGCGGCATGAGGATACGAAGACGCCCGGTCTGGGGGGGACCGGGCGTCGGAAGCTCCGATTCGGGAACCCGCGCGCGGCAGGGGAAACCGCCATGCGGGCGATCGGCGCTGAATTGGCGTCGACCACTTCTTGACTCTTCAAGATGGAATTTGTGTGTGGCCCAACCAATACGTTTCGCGCATATCTGATATGCGGAACCTATGGAATGTGCGGTTCTTGCTGACAAACGAAGACCTTGGCCGCATTTTATCCGTTCATCCGATAATTCATCCAAACATGGCATCCACGGTGACTGACAACGAGCGTAATACCCCCGCCGACCGGCGTTCGCGACTGCGGCCCGGCAAGAACGGCAAGCTCGCCCTCGGCCCTCTCCCCGACCTTGTGGGCTACAACCTGCGCCGGGCGCAGATCGCGGTGTTTCAGAGCTTCCAGACCGCGGTCTCCCCGCATGACATCACGCCCGGCCAGTTCGGCGTGCTGATCATGATCCGCGAGAACGAAGGCCTGTCCCAGTCCGACCTGGGCACGGCGGTCGGCATCGACCGCTCGACCATGGTGGCCGTGATCGACCGGCTCGAGTCGCGCGGGCTCGTCGTCCGTGCTCCGTCGCCGAACGACCGCCGCTCCTATGCGCTGCGTCTGTCGCCGGAAGGACAGAGCCTGATGGACGACCTGATCCCGCGCGTGCAGGCCCATGACCAGGGCATGGTCAAGGACCTGTCCCCGGATGAGCAGGCGCAGTTCATCGACTTCCTGCGCCGCGTGTCGCGCGCGAAGTAACGCTTCGCGTTCCAGGCACCGGAGACGACTCAGCAGCCCGCCCCCGTCGGTCTTGGCCGGATGGGGGCGGGCTTTTCTATTTCGGCTGCCTGAAGCCGGCGGAACCGCTCCTTCGTGCAAGTCCGTGTCATTCCACAGGCTGCTGCGCTGCCGCAGCATCGTGTCCATCGCTCCCCTTTCACTCGGCAGCGAGCCGCGACATCGACCGGAACTGCGATGGCGATACCCCTGTCGTTCGCTTGAAGGCATTGGAAAAGGCCGATTCCGAGCCGAAGCCGGTGGCACGCGCGACCTGACTGATGGTCATCGTCCCGGTGGACAGCCAGCGTTGAGCCAAGCGCAGGCGCCAATGCGCCAGGTAGGCGAGCGGCGCCATCCCGGCCAGCGCCTTGAAGCGTGTTGCGAAGGCGGTTCGCGACATCGCGGCGGCACTCGCCAGTTCCGGCAAATGCCAGTTCCTCGCCGGCTCGGCATGCATCAGCCGCAGCGCCGGAGCCAACCGCCGGTCGGCCAGAACGCGCAGCATGCCGGGGGCGAGGTCACCATGGCGCGCAAGATGGACCCGCAGGATCTGCAGAAAGATCAACTGCGCCAGCGCCTTGCACGCAAAGTCCGCTCCCTCGCGGCTGGTGCCGCACTCTTCGGCCAACTGAACGATCAGCGACGCCAAGCGCGGCGCCTCGGTCGAATTGCCGCCGATGTGGATGACATCCGGCAGCCCATCCAGCAGCAGCGAGCCGCAACCTGCGGCCATGTCCACATGCCCGCCGAGGAACAGCATCTCGTCTCCCCCACCCAAGGGGAAGATGCCGGAGGTTGCTCCGGCAAAGAGTTCACGCGCCGGACGCGGCGGAACCGCGGGATCGCTGAACGCGACGAAGGACCGTGGAGCGGCCAGCATGAGCGCATCGCCCTCCGTCATCCGGAGCGGCGCCTCCAGCCCCTCGACCGCCAACCAGCAGCGCCCCCGGGCAATCACGAAGAACTTGAGTTGCTCCGGCGGCGGGAAGGCGATCGCCCAGGCTCCGCCGACGGTAAATCCTCCCGCGCAGACCGCTTGGGCGTCAACAAGCGACAGGACGGCGGAGAAGGGATCGTTGCCCATGATTTGAACGCACGCGCAAGAATCCAGGACGATGGATTATTCGTCGTTCACGGGTACCATCCCATCTCAGGGCGGTCAACGACATGGAGACCGTTTTTCATGAGCACACCCCAGACCCCAATCCGTTCCGGCTTCGGCAGGACCAGCACGGCTGACGACGTGATCGCCGGTATCGATCTTTCCGGCCGGACGGCGGTCGTCACCGGCGGCTATTCCGGGCTCGGCCTCGAAACCGTGCGCGTCTTCCTAGCTGCCGGTGCGCGGGTGATCGTGCCGGCACGCGACGTCGAGCGGGCACGGCGGGCGCTGGCCAGCCATCCGACAGCCGAAGTCTGGCCGATGGACCTGCTCGCCCCCGAGTCGATCGACGCCTTCGCCGAGCGCTTCCTTGCCGAACACACGCCGCTCCACATCTTGGTCAACAACGCTGGCATCATGGCCCTGCCCGAGTTGACCCGCGACACACGTGGACACGAACTGCAGTTCGCCACCAATCACCTTGGGCATTTCCAGTTGGCACTTCGCCTGTGGCCCGCGCTGAAGAGTGCCCACGGCGCACGGGTGGTCGCGCTGTCATCCCTCGGCCATCGCTTCTCTCGCGTGGTGTTCGAGGACGTGGACTTCCACCAGCGCACCTACAATCCATTTTCCGCCTACGGCCAGTCGAAAACCGCAAACGCCCTCTTCGCGGTTGAACTCGATCGCCGTGGCGCGCCGGATGGAGTCCGGGCCTTCGCGGTCCATCCCGGCGGCATCGTCGAGACCAACCTCGGCAAGCATATCGACCCGACAATGCTGCGGGACCTTGGAGCCGTCGACTCCGAAGGCAAGGCGATCATCGACCCCGATCGCGGCTTCAAGACACCGGCGATGGGAGCGGCCACACAGGTATGGTGCGCCACCAGCCCTGCGCTTGCCACCGAAGGCGGCGTCTATTGCGAGGACTGCGACATTGCTGTGGTTCTGGCTCCGCCCGACGGCGATTACGTGCTGGGTGATACGCTGGGTCAGGGCGGCGTCTTTCCACATGCCATCGACCCGGCGGCAGCGGAGAGGCTATGGATGCTGAGCGAAACACTGACCGGCATGCGCCTGCCGGCCTGACCGCCTCATTTCGCTGGGCGCCAGGGTACCGACGCTCGCAGGAGCGCTGCACGAACAATGACCGGGGCCAAGCCCTCATCCTTCCTGGCCGCCTCTGGTCCTTGTTCCAAGTAAAGCTCCAGACAGTCTCTGGAAAGCATCCAACCTCTCGCTGGCATTCCTGAACGCTATAGGCAACCCATCCTAGGATACGGGAAAACAAAAAGGCCCAACCAAGCTGGCTGGGCCTTTTTGCCGGACAGAAGGTCCAGGCATTCAGTGGCGGAGGGAGAGGGATTAGAAACGAGATCCGCCGGTGTTTTCTGGTGTCCGCGCATGCCTCCTAAGCCATTGACTTACAAAATACTCTCTTGCGCCTGCGTCCGTGACTGTCCGTTGCCATCCGCCCACACCCGATACAGAATGTGGGGCGAGGTGTGGGGTAGGATTGGCAGGGATTCGAAATGACCAAGCGAACCGGGAGGCACCCCGAGAAGGCCCTGACGGCGGTTACGGTGCGCAACGCCAAGCCCGGCCGGTATGCGGACGGCAACGGGCTGTATCTGGAGGTGGACGAGTCCGGCGCCCGGCGCTGGCTCCTGCGGATCATGGTGCAGGGGAGACGGCGGGACATCGGCCTGGGGTCCACCACACTGGTGTCGCTGGCCGAGGCGCGGGATACGGCGATAGCCATGCGCAAGGTGGCCCGGGCCGGCGGCGATCCCGTGGCCGAGCGTCAAAAGGCTCTGCGCATCGTGCCGACTTTCGAGAGCGCGGCCCGCACCTGCCACACCGAGCACAAAGACTCGTGGAAGAACGGAAAACACGCTGACCAGTGGCTCACCACTCTGGAAACCCACGCCTTCCCGGTGATCGGCACAATGACGGTGGACAGGATCGGCACGCCCGAAGTGCGGGACGTGCTCTTGCCGATCTGGCTGGAGAAGCCCGAGACGGCCCGCCGGGTGCGCCAGAGGATCGGGACGGTGCTGGACTGGGCTGCGACCAAGGGTTTCCGCGAAGGCGAGAACCCGGTGCGCTCCGTCGCCAAGGGGCTGCCGAAACAGAAGGACTCCGGCGAGCACTTCGCTGCCCTCCCCTACGACGACGTACCGGCCTTCCTGACCAAGCTGCGGGCGACCGACCAGACCGGCCCGGTGGTCAAGCTGGCGATGGAGTTCCTGATCCTGACCGCGGTGCGGTCGGGGGAGATGCGCGGCGCCATGTGGCGGGAGATCGACACCGAGGCCAAGCTGTGGACGATCCCGGCCGAGCGGATGAAGGCAGGCAAGCCGCATGTGGTGCCGCTGGCACCGCGCGCCGTCGAGCTGCTGGAGGAAGCCCGCAAGCTGGCCCGCAAGCCCGACGACCTCGACGCCCTGGTGTTCGAGGGCAGCAAGCCCGACAAGCCCATGTCCGACATGACGCTGACCATGGTGCTGCGCCGGATGAAGATCGAGGCGACCGCCCACGGCTTCCGCTCGGCCTTCCGCGACTGGACGGCCGAGACGACGAACACCCCCAGCGACGTGGCCGAGATGGCACTGGCCCACACCATCAAGAACAAGGTGGAGGCCGCCTATCGGCGCGGCGACCTGCTGGAGAAGCGGCGCGTCCTGATGAAGCTGTGGGCCGACTTCTGCCAGGGGGCAACGGGGGCTGTGGTGCCCATCACCGCGGGGAGGAAGGGCAAGGGCTGAGGGGCTTCCACAGGGCTTTCACAGGGCTTTCAATGTCTCTTCCCCCCTCCCTTCCCTTCCTTTCTTAGTAGAAAAGAGCGTCCCCAGCGTCCCCCAAAACTTTTGTGGGTTTAAAGTGACTGATTTCATTGGGGAAATCGTGGGGACGCTGAGTGTGGTTTCAGCGTCCCCACAGCGTCCCCAGCGTCCCCATTAGCGTCCCCAGCCCCGATAGGGAGCCGTCTCCGTCCGCATTGCCCGCTGCGAATAAGCGGAAACGCGCCGGGGTGACCTTCAGCCCGGCGGATTGGCGGCTTTCTGGTGTGGTTGGCTGTGGTGTTGAGGATTGGAAAAGCGAGGAGGCTGGTTGCCCAGCCTCCCCTTGCCTCACATGAAAAATACGGCGATGGCCGCGATGATCGCAGCAACGTCGATCTTCACGTGGACTTTGACCTGAATGCTCATGTTGAGCCTCCAGGTCCACGGCGCCGCAGACCTTGAAGGTTGCGGTTTTACGCGGCCGACAACGGGATGAGCCACCCGTTACGACATGATAGGCCTACCTTTGACGCCGTACGCTCGTCGCCAGTAGCCCTCCGTTGGCTCGTCCTCTGGGTTCGATGGCCCGAATCCACGGGTTCTACATCCAGCGACGCAGAGGATGTGCAGTGGCCGGCTTGGTGCTCACCTGCCAAAGTGAATCGCCCCGGTCCGCACACAAGCATTATTGCGTTTTGGGCACCGTTCAAACAAGGGCCACGTTGAAGTTACCATATGGATTGGCGCGTGTTTTCTGCTACCCATGCTTTCCAAAAGTTCTTGACGGCATACGTGGATGTGCAGGAAATGCAGCCATTAACGCCCGAAAAGTAAAAAGCCCGCCTCGGTATGAACCGGGCGGGATTTATCGTGTTGAGTGGACCATATATTCTTTGTAATCATGGTTATTATTAGATCACAAGAAATGCTATGGAAACTATAAGTGGTGTTTATAATAAAATGACGAGTTCCCAACTAGCCATTAAACTATCTTTCCCCAAATGTAAGCCGATATGGCAAATGCTAAGCCACCGCATTTTGCCCATAAATCAATCATTATTGACCACTCATCCATATCATTGGCGTAAGATAGTTTTTCCTTCTCTCCTTTGCTATTTCTTTTCTCATATTTTGCGATAAGTTTGATAAATGTTGACGCCGTAGAGAGTAAAGCAAAAAACGCCAAAGCTAATAAAAGGTGTTCCTTTTCTACTTGTGGCTTCATGAAATAGAACCACCCTAAAAAAATGATAGCCTCTAGAATAATGACAAAAATAACAAAAGATTTTGATCTGACGGCCACGAATTTCCTCCAAGTATTTTACGTTAGCGCTAAGAGCCTTTCAACCTAATCCCCGCTCCACTCCCATTCTCTGGGATGAACTCAACACCGGCCGTTTCATTTTTCGGGTCTTTGCGAGGAATCCATTTGTTGGAAAGCATCGCTCTCCTTCCCCGCATCATGGAAAGCAGCCAGCTTTCGCAGCCGCACCCCGGGGCCCTCACCGTTGCTGATGATGAAAATCACTCCGGCCGCTTCAAGGGCTGCTTGAATCGCTGCGAGGGTGCGCGGTTGAAGCTCTTCGCCGCGCTCCAGTCGTGACACGGTGTCAACCGACACGCCAGCTTCTTTAGCGAGGTCACGCACTCCCCAGCCTACGGCAGCCCGAGCCATTTTGCTCTGCACGGCGACAATCGTCATGACCTTGTACCGATTTCCTGTTGATGTGCCGATGAGATAATGGTATCGGTACAATATACCGAAAACAGTACGAAACGCAACATCAGAGGCACCCTCATGCGAGCATTTCTCGCCACGCCCAAGCCTTGCCCGCCGGCCCTGCTGGCGCGCTGGCCCCGCCCCATGATCGAAGCCGCCATAGACGCCCTCCTGGCCGAGCTGGACGCCCGCGACGGCGATCCGGACCTGGAGCCGGAAGAGGAACGGGGCGAACTCGACCATCTGCCCAACGCCACCACCACCGCCTGATCGCCCACAGGCCCGCCAGCCGGCCGGCCCTTCGCCTGGAGCTTTCCCGATGACGAACCCGACCAACGCGCCCGAGGGCGTGAACGCCCCCGCTTTATCCATCACCTGGACCACCCGCCAGCTTCCCGGCCCCGGTGGCGGCTCCGTGACCATCTCCACCGCACAGGCCGGCCCCTATGCCCTGGAGGTTCACGACTCCCAATCCCGTAGCGGCTGGCCCCGCATCGTCCTGTGGACCGTCGAGAAGGACGGCAGGCGCCTGGTGGAGGGAGTGCTGGACAGCACCGATGACGGCAAGGCCGCCGCCGAGTGCAAGGCCCGCCGGCTGCTGGCCGACACGCCGCCGGAGCCGAACACCAACGGCGCTGGCAGCTACGTCATCCCTGCGTCCGTGAACGGCATGCCCAAGCGTGGTGTCCCGCGGGGCGCTCATGCCGACATCGAGCTGTTGTTCGCCTGGGATGCCTTCCAGGCCGCCGCCACAGCCTACCAGTGCGCCCCGGATGGCGAGACCGACCGGTACTGCGAGATGGTGGACACCATCGGCGAGCGTATCGAAGCATTCAGCCCGAAGACCCTGGAAGGGGTCGCGATCCAGCTTCGCTATGCGCTGACCAAGTACATCGACGCGGATTGCGCCTGGAACGTGCTCGTGCTGTCCGAGGATATGGAGCAGGACTTTCGCCACATTGTCGGCAACGATCCTCACGCTGGCATGATCTGGCACGTGATCCAGGCCATTGACAGCCCGGCGGCGCGCATCGCCCGGCTGGGCCAGGAAAAGCCGGCCAAGGGGCCGGACCACTCTTCCGCCCCTTCCGCCTGATCACCAACCGTCCGCCCTGATCGGACAGTTGTCCGCGGAAATCGGACAACTCACCCCATCCGCCACATCTGGCGGACACCCATTGGAGCATCCCCATGTCGATCCCCAACAACGCGCCAAAGGGCGCGAACACCCCCGCTTTGTCCGCCGCTCCGATCCTGACCGGATCGACGCGCCTTCCCTCCGTCGAGATCATGACCTTTGCCGATGCCGACGCCGAGGTGGTCGCCTTGCTGGCCGCCGCCAACAGCAAGCGGGGCAAGGGTGAGGAGGCCGAACAGGAAGCGGACTTCAACGTCACCGTGGCGTGCGAGCTGCGCGACGCCATCTTGACCACCCCGCCCCGCACACTGGCCGACGCGCTGGCGATGCTGAACCGGCTGGCCTGCAAGGAAACCGGCCTGCGCTGCGGCCTGATCCCCGGAGGGGAAATGTCCGTGGCCGTCGTACTGCTGCGTGACTTCCTGGCAGCCCTGGTGCTGGAGAGTGTCCAAAAAGGAGGCGGTTCCAGCATGGACGGATAGCAGAGCGCGCATGCGCAGAGGGACTTTCCTGCCTTCTTGTCTCACCTCTTGATTTTCACAAGAGGCTAGGGTACCTCTTGGAAATCGCAAGAGGTGAGAGGATGCCATGATCCCGAAGTTGACCACCGCCGCCGCCTGTCGGGTGGCCCGTATCGACCGAGACCGTTTCAACGAACATGTCGCAGCGGGCCGTTTCCGCTGCGCTCCATGCACGGTCCCCGGCCGCTCCCGTCTGTTCGATCCGGATGACATGATCGCGCTGTGGCTGTTCCGCGACCTGATGGATGACGGCTACGAGGCTGCCAAAGCCGGCTCCATCGCGTGTGAGGTAGCCAACGCCGCGCGGCGACATCCTGAAGCTGGCGCGATCACCTTTGTTGAGGATTACTTCGAGCCGCGCGGCGGCAATGCAGTTCCGGCGGATCAGGTTCCGGCCTCCTCTGAATGGGACCATGCGTTTTTCGGCGGCACCAATATCCGCAAGACCACGACTTTCAACATCACCCATCTCCGCAGGCTAATCGCGCACTACACCGATGAAGAGCGTTCCGTCGTCGGCGAGCGCGATTGATCCGGCCGGGGGCCGGAGTGCCCCCGCTTTCTTTCTGAATAGGTGATCTGAAAATGGCGGATTTGAACAACCGGCCGGGCGATGCTCGGCCGCAAACACCCAAGCCTTGCCTTTCGCAGACCGTGCAGAAGGCGGGCTTTTCCGTCTCGGAGTTCTGCTTCGGGGCCGGCATCGGCCGATCCAAGGCGTACGACCTGATGAAGGAAAAGCGCATCAGCTTCGTCACGCTTGGCCGCCGCCGGATCATCACCACGTCCCCCGCCGAGTTCCTGGCAGGGCTGGCCGGCAACGCCGGAAACTGACCATGCGCGCCCGACTCGACTTCGACCGGATCAACGACGATGCGCTGGCCGTGCTGCCGGCGCTGGTGGCCCGTTGGCTCCCGGACGGGCACCGAGCCGGCGGGGAATGGGTCGCGCTCAACCCGCGCCGTGCGGACCACAAGCCCGGCTCCTTCAAGGTGAACCTCACCACCGGCAAGTGGAGCGACTTCGCCACCGGGGACCGAGGCGGCGACGTGGTGTCCCTGGCCGCCTTCCTGGCCGGCTGCACCCAAGCCGAGGCGGCCCGAAACCTTGCCGACATGCTGGGAACGAAATGACGCCTGACGATCACGCCGGCATGTTCGCGCCGTTGACCCCCGAGGAAACCGCCACCAGCCAACCGGCCGGGAAGGCGACCACTGCCGTCAAGGTGCCGATCCTGCCGGTTCCCGATGACGCCCCGGAGCTGCGGTTCAAGCATCCCAAATATGGCGAGCCATCCCGGACATGGCCCTACCATGACGCCGCCGGCCGGCTGCTGGGCTATGCGGCGCGCTTCGACTTCTCCGCCAGCGATGGCACGCCGGGCAAGGATGTGCTGCCGCTGACCTTCTGCGACCTGGGCAAGGGAAAGCGCGGTTGGCGCTCGAAGGGCATTCCCGATCCGCGCCCGCTCTACAAGCTGCCCGAGCTGACCGCCCGGCATGACGCCCTGGTGATCGTCACCGAGGGAGAGAAGGCCGCCGATGCCGCCGCCGAGCGGTTCCCCGAGTTGGTTGCTACTACACCGATGCACGGCGCCAAGTCACCCCACAAGACGGATTGGTCGCCGTTGGCGGGCCGCCGGGTGGCGATCTGGTCCGACCAAGACGAGCCGGGCGCCGCGTTCGGCCAAGCCGTCGCCGCCCTGGCGACCGAGGCGGGAGCCGCCAGCATCGCCATGGTGGACGTGCCCACCGACTGGCCGACCGGATGGGACCTTGCCGACGAAACGCCGGCCGGGGTCACGGTTGACACATTGCGCACCATGATCGAGGCCGCCGCACCTTGGGAGCCGCCGGCACCGACGACGGCCAAGCCCAGCAGGAAGCCTGCACCGGAACCGGACGACGACGACCTTCCCCAGCGCGACCGGCTGATCCTGTGCGCGACGCGGGGCGAGCTGTGGCGGGATGCCGATCATGCCGCCTATGCCACGGTGGAGGTAGACGGGCACCTTGAGAGCTTCGCCGTCCGGTCCATCGCCTACCGCCGTCATCTGCTGAAGATCTACGGCTCCCGCTATCAACAGGTGATCGCCGAGGGCGACACGAAGCACACCATTCCCGGCTCGCCATCGTCGCAAGCGCTGGCCGACGCGATGAACAGCATCGAGGCCATCGCCGGCAACGGGCCGGAGAAGGTGCCCGCCGTCCGGGTGGGTGAGCATGACGGCTGCGTGGTGATCGACCTGGGGACAAGCGACTGGTCCGCTGTGGTGATCGGGCCGGATGGCTGGAAGGTTGTCGCGCACCCGCCTGTACCCTTCATCCGGCCGGCCGGTCTGCGCCCATTGCCGGTGCCGGTGAAAGGAGGCCGCATTACCGAGCTGCGCCCCTTCCTGAACATCGGGAGCGATGAGGACTTCCGACTCGCCGTCGCCTGGATCGTGGCGTGCCTGAAGCGCAACGGGCCGTTCCCCGTCATGGTGGTGAACGGCGAACAGGGCGCGGCCAAGTCCACCTTCTGCCGCGTGCTGCGCCGGCTGATCGACCCGAACGCCGCTGACCTGCGATCCCCGCCGAAGGACGAGCGGGACGCACTGCTGGCCGCGCGCAACGGCTGGGTGCTGGGTTACGACAACCTGTCCTTCATCGACGGCGACCAGTCGGATTGGTTCTGCCGCATCGCCACCGGGGGCGGCTTCGCCACGCGGGCGCTCTACACGAACAACGAGGAAGTCTTGATCGACGTGTGCCGCCCGGTGCTGCTGAACGGCATTCCGGCGCTGGCATCCCGCCCCGATCTGGCCGACCGTGCCGTTGCCCTGACCCTGCCGGCGATGACGGCGGAAGCCCGCCGGCCCGAGGGCACCTTCTGGACCGAGTTCGACGCCGCGGCGCCGCGCATCCTGGGTGCGCTGTTCGACGGCGTGTCGACCGCGCTGCGCAACCGCGCCACGGTGAAACTCTCCCGCCTGCCGCGCATGGCCGATTTCGCCTTGTGGGCTGCTGCTGCCTTTCCCTCCTTCGCGTGGCTGCCCGACCAGTTCGTTGACGCCTATGAGACCAACCGCGCTCAAGGCGTAGCCGAGGCTGTGGAGGCCGATCCCGTGGCATCTGCCGTGCTCGAGGTGATGGCTGACCGGGACGTCTGGAACGGAACGGCGACGGACCTTCTGTCGGATATCAACCTCAAGGTGGCCCTGGAGGTGTCGCGGGACAAAACGTGGCCGAAGGATGGCACCCGGTTGTCCAACCGGCTCCGTCGCGTGGCACCGGCCCTTCGATCACTCGGCATCGAGATCGTTCTGGACCTTCGCGAAGGACGCGGGACCGAGCGTCGCCGGGTAATCCAGATCCGGCGGGTCAAGGACGATCCCGCCCCGGCGGTAGAATGGGAGGAGACGATATGAGTGCGCTGGCCGTCCTGCGTGCCCTGCGCTCCGAGGGAGGTACGGTCTCCCTCGACGGCGGCAACCTCCGTCTGCGGGCACCCGCGCCCCTGCCGCCGGCTCTTGTCTCCGCCGTCCGTGCGGAGAAGCCCGGGTTGATCCGGCTGCTGTCCGGACATGCGGACGCTCTCGACCGTCTGGACGACTTCGAAGAGCGTGCAGCCATCTTGGAATTCGGCGGGCATCTATCCCGCTCAGAAGCCGAGAGGAAAGCCTGGGATGATATTTTTGGAAATTCTCATGATGTGTTCCCTTAGAACTCGCTGTATCGGACAAAGAAACACATAAGCGTACAGCGGCGGACATTAGCGGAATTTCATCGCATTTTCTGGAAACAATTCCTTGATCCTGTAGAATATGGCCGCCTTCTCTCTTGTGGTGGATGCCATATGCTTGGGTGGATCAAGAACAGCCTCTTCACCGAACGCAAGAGCGACGACGGCTATGAGCTGCTGACCGGCGGCGCCCTGCCCACGGCCGCGGGAGTGTCGGTCTCGCCCGAGTCCGCCATGCGCTGTTCGGTCTCCTTCGCCTGCATCAAGGTCATTGCCGAGACCATCGAGCAACTGACGCCGCACCTGTACCGCCGGACGGGCGACGACCGGGAGCGCGCTACCGACCATCCCGTCTCCGCGCTGGTGACCAAGGCCGCGAACGACTGGACGCCGGCCAGCGAGTTCCGCCTGGTGCTTGGAACCCACTTCGCCACCCACGGCAACGCCTATGCCTTCGTGAACCGGGACACCGCCGGCCGGGTGGTGGAGTTGATCCCGCTCGATCCCCGCGCCGTCTCCGTCCGCCAGGACCCGCGCACCATGGCGCCGGTCTACATGGTCGGCACCAGCAACACGGCACTGCCCGCCCGCGAGTATGACCGCTCCGAGATCCTGCACATCCGCGGCGTCGGGCTGGACGTCCACAAGGGCGCCTCGCCCGTCACGCTGGGCCGGGAGGCTATCGGCCTTGCCCTGACCCTGGAAAGCCACTGCGGCTCCCTGTTCGGCAACGGCGCCAAGCCGTCGGGGCTGCTGAAGGTCAAGGGGACGCTGGGGGAGGAGCAGTTCCGGCGGGTCCGCGCCATGTTCTCCAACTTCTACCAGGGCGTGACCGGCAAGCGGATCATGATCCTGAGCGACGCCATGGACTTCCAACAGGTCCAGTTGACCAGCGTCGACTCGCAGACCCTGGAGATGCGCCGCTTTCAGGTGGAGGAAGTGAGCCGCTTCTGGCGGGTGCCGCTGCATCTGGTCAACGAGATGGACCGCGCCACCCATGCCAATGCCGAGAGCATGGGGCAGCAGTTCCTGACCTTCTGCATGCTGCCGATCCTGCGGCTGTGGTGTGACGCCATGGCGATCACCCTCCTGACGCCTGTGGAGCGCGAAACCCACTACTTCGAATTTGAGGTGAACGACATCGCCCGCGCCGACATCGCCGCCCGCTTTGAAGCCTACAGCAAGGCGATCAACAGCGGCGTGCTGAACCCGAACGAGGCGCGGGGGAAGGAAAACATGCCCGGCTATGAGGGTGGCGAGACCTTCATGCGGCCGGTCAACACCGCGCCCGCTCCGACAACCGGCGGCGCTGGCGGAACCATGGGGGCGACCGATGCTTGAGGTGAAGGTCTCCCCCGAGGGCGAGGTGATCGGGTACGCCAGCCTGTTCGGCGGCCCGGCCGATGCGGTCAACGACGTGGTGCAGCCGGGCGCCTATCACGGCAGCCTCGCCATTGGGCTGCCGCTCATGCTGCGCGAGCACAAGGGCGTGCCCATCGGCCAGTGGATCGAAGCCGCAGAGGACGACATCGGCCTGAAGGTCCGCGGCATCGTCACCGATCCGGCGACGCTGGCGGACCTGCGGGGCGGCCGGCTGGATGGGCTGTCCATCGGCTACGTCGCCACCAAGGCCCACCGCGACACCACCGGCCGGCGGGTGCTGGTCGAAGTCAACTTGCAGGAAGTCAGCATCGTGCGCCGGCCGGCATCGAGCCGGGCACGGGTGCTGAGTGTGAAGTCTGCCCCGGCCGCAGGTGCGGCCATCACCGAGGAGAGCACCATGGAAGACGAGACCACCGCGCCCGATCTGGCCGCGCTGGAGACCAAGACGGCCGAGCTGGTCGCCGGGGTCGAGACCAAGATGACCGCTGCCATCACCGCGGCGCTGGCACCGATCACCGACCGGCTGGGCAAGGTGGAGACCACGCTCCGCCGGCCGGGCACCGCACCCGCCGAGACCAAGGGCACCGATGCCCCGGAGCGCAAGGCGTTCGAGTCGTACCTCCGTCACGGCACGGCCGGCATGGAGTTCACGGAGGTGAAGGCGATGCGTACCGGCGACGATCCCAGCGCCGGCTACCTCGCCCCGGCCGAGTTCATCGCCGAAGTGGACAAGAACATCGTCCTGTGGTCGCCCGTGCGCCAACTGGCGACGGTGCGCAACACGGCGCGCGGATCGGTGGAGCTGCCCAAGCGCATCGGCCGTCCCACCGCGACGTGGGTGGAGGAGCTGGAGGATCGGGAGGACACCGAGACCGGCAGCCGCTACGGCAAGTCCACCTGGGAGGTGAAGGAGATCGTGGCCTATGTCGATGTCGCGTTCTCCACCCTGGAGGACGCCGCGGTCGACATCTTTGCCGAGGTTGCCAGCGATTTGGCTGGAGAGTTCGGGCAGGCCGAGGGTGAGGCGTTTGTCCTGGGCAACGGCGTGAAGCGCCCGATGGGCTTCATGTCGGACACCACCATCCCCACCGTGGCGAGCGGCGACGCGACCAAGATCACCGCCGACTCGCTGATCGACCTGTTCCACGCCCTGCCGTCGCCCTACCGCACCAACGCGGTGTGGGGGATGAACTCGACCACGCTCGGGGCGATCCGCAAGCTGAAGACCACGGGAGGCGAATACCTGCTGTCCATGTCGGGGCTGGCCGGCTCGCCCGTCACCACCATCCTGGGCCGACCGGTGGTGGAGCTGCCCGATATGCCCGACGTGGCCGGCGGCGCCGTGCCCCTGGTGTTCGGCGACTTCGCGCAGGGCTACCGGGTGTTCGATCGGGTGGGCTTCTCCCTGCTGCGCGACGACCTGACGCAGCGCACCAAGGGCAAGTGCCGCTTCCATGCCCGCAAGCGGGTGGCCGGCGGGGTCCGCAAGTCGGAAGCCCTGCGCAAGCTGCACATCGCGGCGAACTGAGGGAGGAGCGACCATGCGCGACCTGATGAGCAACATCCACCCCGTCACCGTCATCCCGCCCGGCACGGCGCCGACCGACAACACCGCCATCGTCTCGTCCATCGTGGATCGGCTGGGCTTCGGCTCCGTGACCTTCGTCATCCTCACCGGCACGCTGGCCGATGCGGACGCCACCTTCGCCGTGAAGCTGGAGCATGGCGACGCGCCGAACCTGTCCGATGCGGAGGAGGTGCCCGACGCGCTGTTGGTGGGCACCGAGGCCCTGGCCGGCTTCACCGCGGCCGACGACGGCAAGGCCCGCAAGCTGGGCTATGTCGGCGGCAAGCGGTACCAGCGCCTGACCGTCACCCCGGCCGGCAACGCCAGTGCGGCGAACCTGGGGGCCGTGGCGATCCTGGGGCACCCGGTCAACGCCCCCACCGCCAACCCGCCGGGCTGACGAGGCCGCTTCGGCATGCCGTACGCTCCCCCTCGCATCTGCAAATGCGGCGCCCTGGTCCCTGCCGGCCGGGCGTGCCCGCGTTGCTCCAAGGCTGCCGAGGCCGCCCGGCCCAACCGGCACCAGCGCGGCTATGACTCGGATTGGTACCGGCTGCGTCGCCGTCATCTGGAGACGCATCCTGGCTGCGTGGTGTGCGGATCGACCGAGGGCGTGGACGTGGACCACAAGGCCAGCATCCGGGAGCGTCCCGAGCTGCGGCTTGCCCCGTCCAACCTGCAAACGCTCTGTCGGCTGCATCACAATCGCAAGACCCACGGCAAAATGCAGGAATAGCAAGGGGTTGGGGATAGGGGGTCTCCAATTTCCTGGGATGGGGCCGGGTACCGGTGTGGGGTCTCGCTCGCGAGAGAGGCGAATTGAGCAAATCGGATAAGGGGATGGGGCGATGCGTGGACGGAAACCAGAGTTGAAGGCGATCGACGGCGGGCTGGCCCGGCTGCCGCCGGCCCCGTCCTGGCTGCCGGCCGAGGCCAAGGCCGAATGGCGCCGGGTGGTGCCCGGCCTGCGTGCCCGCAAGACGCTGACCCGTGAAGACCTGCCCATGCTGGAAGCCTACTGTTTGGCCGCCGGCACCGTGCGCCGCATGCAGGCGACGCTTGCCAGCGAGGGCGACACCATCACCAGCGCGAAGGGCGAGGTGCGGCGGCATCCCGCCTTCCAGACCATGTTCCAGGCCCTGACCGAAAGCCGCCGGCTGGCGGCCGAGCTGGGCTTGACCCCGGCCAGCCGCAACAAGGCCGCTCCCACGGAAAACGACGATGACGACCTTTCCGGCCTGGATCTCTGACGGCTCCGACATCCCCGACCCGCTGGGCTATGGGCAACGCGCCGTCGACTTCCTGCGCGTGCTGCGCCACCCGAAATCGACCCTGCGCAAGCGCGGCTTCCAGCTTGCCGACTTTCAGGAGCGCCTGGTCCGCCGCATCTACGGCCCGCGCCACCCGGACGGCCGGCGGATCGTCCGCAACGTCGTCATGCTGCTGCCCCGCGGCGGCCGCAAGACCAGCCTGGGCGCCGGCCTGGGGCTGCTGCACACCATCGGCCCGGAGCGGGTGCCCGGCGGGCTGGCGCTGTTCGCCGCGTCGGATCGCGAACAGGCCCGCATTGGCTTCGAGGAGGCTGCCGGGATCTGCAGAGAGGACCCACGCATCGGCGACCGGCTGCGCTTCATCGACTACCGGCACCGGATCGAACATCCCAAAAGCGGGTGCCAGCTTCGCGCCATCTCCTGCGACGCGGCCCGCTCCCACGGCACCACCCCCACCTTCGCCCTGGTGGACGAGCTGCACGCTTGGCCCAAACGCGACCTGTGGGACGTGATCCGCACCGGTCTGGTGAAGGTGCCCGGCTCCCTGTGCGTCGTCATCAGCACGGCCGGCCGGGGCCAGCAGAACGTCGCCCACGACATCGTAGACTATGCCCGCCGAGTCGCCCGCGGAGAGATCGACGACCCCGGCACCCTGCCGGTGCTGTTCGAGACGGCGGCCGATGCCGATTGGCGGGATGAAGCGGTCTGGTACCGGGCCAACCCGGGCTTGGCCCACGGCTTCCCCGACATCGAGGGGCTACGCCAGCTTGCCCGCGAGGCGGAGAACCGGCCGGCCGATCGGGAGGCGTTCCGGCAACTGCATCTGAACGTCTGGCTCGACCACTCGACCGACCCGTTCGTGGAGATGCCCGTCTATGACGCGGGCGCGGCGCCGCTCGACCTCGACGCGCTGGCGGGCGCCCCGTGCTGGCTCGGGGTGGACCTCTCCAGCAACTCGGATCTGACGGTGGTGGTGGCGTGCTGGCGGGTTGGCACCGGCTATGCGGTGCTGCCCCACTTCTTCTGCCCAGGTGACAACCTGCGCGGCCGGCAAGACCGGGATGGGGTGCCCTATGTCCGCTGGGCCGATGACGGGCTGATCGAGCCGACCCCGGGCAACGTGGTCGACTTCCGCGCGGTGGAGGACTGCATCCGCGACCTGTGCGACCGCTTCAACGTGGTGTCGGTGGGCATCGACCCGCACTTGGCCCGCTCCACGCTGAATACGCTAACCGAGGACGGCTATCCGGCCGTGGAGGTGCGGCAGGGGTGGGTGACGATGGCGCCGGCGATCAAGGAGCTGGAGCGCGCCATCATCGGGCGGCAGTTCCAGCACGGCGGGCATGAGGTGCTGCGCTGGTGCTTCGACAACATCCAGGTGGAGACCGACCGGGCCGGCAACCGGCTGTTCAGCAAGGGCAAGGCACGGGAGCGGATCGACGGTGCCGTGGCCTGCGCCATCGCTGTGTCGCTGGCGCAGCACGGCGAGGCCGGAGGCTCGATCTACGATCTGGATTTGCCGGACGATGAGTTCTTCGTCTGATCGAAGCTACTCATGTTGTCACGTTTAAGTATTGTAGGCGCTTACGGTGACAGAGTCAGAGTTGCGGCGATGCTGGCGATGTAACCGACAACAAAGTTTGACAGGTTTCCGTTAGTTCCCATGGTGACCTCTCCCTTCCGGTCGCTGATGACCAGCATTACCATTGTAAGAATGAAGATCCCGCCGAGGAACATTATAGGCGACACTGCGCAACAAGCTGACACTGACAGCCCGGAGACTACTGTCCCCGTAAGCGTCCACGCTCAGTAGAATGCATCTTCCGCGTGTGGATTTCAAGGGAACGAAATGGGGACGCTGGCGGGGACGCTGCCACTCCGACCTACGTCCCCAGTATTATCAAGCCTTTTGAACTAGATAGCCAGTGCGGGAACGCTGCGGACGCTGGGGACGCTGTTTTGCCCCTACTCTCTAGCCTTGCCCTCTCCGCGGTGCGCAACACCAATGCAGGCGAAGCTTCCGGCGATCCGTGGGAAAGGGGCTTCCGTCCGCGAACGTCCGCTGACAGCGGCGTCAATCCGTCGAAAAATGTGGGGTAAACTGTGGGGAAGGCGTTTTCTGGATACGAAAAAGCCCAAGCAAATCAATTGCTTGGGCTAATTTCGTGGCGGAGGGAGAGGGATTCGAACCCTCGATACGCTTTTGACGTATACACACTTTCCAGGCGTGCGCCTTCAACCACTCGGCCACCCCTCCGCAGAGGCCCGGTTTATAGCCAGAGGCTTTCGGCGATGCAAGCCCTCGATTGCATCGTTCCGACGATTTTTATGCCTTTCCCGTCACGCCGGCGCTTTGGTGCACCAGGGCGCCTACGGTACGGCATAGGAGATCAAGGTCCTGGGGACGGGACAGACGGTGGTCGCCGTCCTTCACCAGGGTGACGCTCACGTCGTCACCGGTCAGCGCTTCGGCTATTCGCAGGCTGAGCTGCCAGGGAACGTCCGGATCACGTTGGCCGTGCAGCAGCCGGACGGGGCCGTCGAACGCGATACTGGCACCACTGGGACCGCCACCGGGGTTGCGCAGCAGCAGATGGCTGCGGCCGTCCTCGATCAGGGCACGGGTGATCGGTTGCGGTTCCGGCCCATAGTCCGAGGGACGGTTCCAGACACCGTCTTCCAGGATCTGCCGACGGACGCCCTCGTCGAAGATGTCCCACATGAGCTCTTCGGTGAAGTCGGGGGCCGGCGCGATGCCGACCAGCCCGGCGACCCGCTCGGGCCGGCGCAAGGCCGTCAGCAGCATCATCCAACCGCCCATCGAGGAGCCCACCAGGATCTGCGGTCCGCTGGTCACCTGGTCCAGCACAGCCAACGCGTCGTCGGCCCACAGCCCGATGGTGCCGTCGGCGAAGCGGCCGCTCGAAGCGCCGTGGCCCTGGTAGTCGAAGCGGGTGAAGGACAGCCCCTGCGCCACTGCCCATCTTTCCAACGCGGTTGCCTTGCCGCCGGTCATGTCGGACATGAAGCCGCCCAGGAACATCACGCCGGGAAGCCCCTGCCCGGCCGGGCCGGCAGGGGTGTGGCAATAGGCTATGGTCGCCGCACCGCGCGTTAGGCTATGGTGCGCGCCGCCCGCGGCGGCTGCGGATTCGGTCATTCGGTACCCCCTCGACAACGGACACCGGCCTCAAGGTCCGGACCTCCGGCCTCGACGGAACCGGGTGCGCCGGGCCCGCTATTCCTCCGGGGCCGCCCCTTGCGAGCAGCCGGCATCATGGACTTAGATCCCCACCTTACCACCGCTCCTTTCCCCGGCAACGACGCCACTGCCGACGGGAAACCCGCCGGTGCGGGCGGACCCTGGCCCGGCGGACGGGCGCCGACGGTGCTGCAGGTGGTGCCGACCCTGGTCACCGGCGGGGCCGAGCGCGGCTGCATCGACATGGCGCTGGCGCTGCAGGCCGCAGGCGGCACGCCCTTGGTGGCGTCGGAAGGCGGACCTATGGTGCGGGAGCTGGACCGGGCACGCATCACCCACCTGACGCTGCCGCTCGGTTCCAAGAACCCGCTGGTCATCCGCCGCAATGCCCGCCGGCTCGCCGCCATCATCCGCCGGTACAAGGTGGACATCGTCCATGCCCGCTCCCGTGCCCCGGCCTGGAGTGCCTGGCTGGCCTGCCGCGCCACCGGCGCGCGCTACATGACCACCTTCCATGCCCCCTACAATTTTGGCGGCCGGCTGAAGCGCTGGTACAATTCGGTGATGGCGCGCGGGGAGCGGGTGATCGCCATCTCCGGCTTCATCCGCGACCATGTGCTGTCCAACTACGACGTCGACCCGCAGCGGGTGCGCGTCATCCACCGCGGCATCGACCGTGCCGTCTTCGCCCCCGACCGGGTCAGCCCGGCGCGGCTGGTCACGCTGGCCAAGCAGTGGAACCTGCCCGACGACCGGCCGGTCATCCTGCTGCCCGGCCGGCTGACCCGCTGGAAGGGTCAGACCGTGCTGATCGACGCGTTGGCCAAGCTGGGGCGCAAGGACGTGCTCGCCCTGCTGGTCGGCTCCGACCAGGGCCGCAGCGGCTACCGCGGGGAGTTGGAGAACCGCATCGCCGCCGCCGGCCTGCGCGGGGTGGTGCGGATGACCGACCATTGCAGCGACATGGCGGCGGCCTACCTGTTGTCCACGGTGGTGGTCTCCGCCTCGCGCGAGCCGGAAGCCTTCGGGCGGGTGATCGTCGAGGCGCAGGCGATGGGCAAGCCGGTGATCGTCTCGGCGATCGGCGCCTACCAGGAGACCGTCATCCCCGGCGAGACCGCCTGGGTGGTGCCGCCGGACGACGCGGACGCGCTTGCCCGCGCGCTGGACGAGGCGCTGTCGCTGACGCCGGAGCAGCGCGACGCCATCGGCGCCCGCGCCATGGCCTTCGTCGCCGACCGTTACACCAAGGACCGCATGTGCGCCGACACCCTGGCGGTCTATGCGGAGTTGCTGCAACCCCGCTGATCCTCCCCGCCGCTTCCCCTCCATCAACCGACCGGACACCATGGCCGACATCCGACAGATTTCCGGCATCGCCGAGGTCATCGACCGCTACGACGGCTTCATCCTCGACCTGTGGGGCGTGCTGCACGACGGCGAACAGCTCTATCCCGGCGTCGCCGACTGCGTGGACCGCATGCGCGACGCCGGCAAGACCCTGTGCCTGCTGTCCAACGCGCCGCGCCGCACCCCCGGTGCGGTCGAGAAGCTGGCCGGCATGGGGATGGGGCGCGAGCGCTACCACCATGTCATGACGTCGGGCGAGGCGACCTACGAGGCCCTGCGCGACCGCAACGATCCCTGGCATGCCGCCCTCGGCCGGCGCCTCCTCCACATCGGCCCGGCGCGCGACACCGACATTTACGATGGGCTCGGCTACGAGGTGGTGGAGCGTCCGGAGGAGGCCGACTTCGTCGTCAACACCGGCATCGTCACCTTCGGCGAGACGCTGGAGGACTACCAGCCGCAGCTCGACGCCTGCCGCGCCGCCAACCTGCCGATGGTCTGCGCCAATCCCGATCTGGTGGTGATGGTCGGGCCGATGATGGTGATCTGCGCCGGCACGCTGGCCGCCCGCTACGAGCAGATGGGGGGCGACGTGCGCCAGCACGGCAAGCCGCATGCCCCGGTCTATCAGCGCTGCTTCGAGTTGCTGGGCATCGCCGACAAGAGCCGCATCCTGGCGGTGGGCGACAGCCTGCGCACCGACGTCGCCGGGGCGAACGCCGCCGGCATCGACGTGGCGCTGGTCACCGCCGGCATCCACCAGGAAGAGCTGGGCGGGGCCGCGTGGGGCGAAGCTGTGAACCCGGTCAACCTGCGCGCCCTGGCGGATGCCACCGGCCACATGCCGACCTACGCGACGCCGAGCCTGCGCTGGTGAGCCGGCCGCGCGGTTCGGCTGCAGCGGGGAGCGGGGCGACCACCGCCCCGCCCACCGTCAGTCCAGCGGGACCGCGTCGTCGAGCGCCTTGCGCAGCAGGGGCGATGGGCCGTCCTCGGAAAAGCCGCGGGTGACGACGGCGGTGCGATAATAGCTGACGATGAAGACGCGGATGGACGCGGTAAGATTCGCCTCCCCCTTCCGTTCGTCGATCTGGGTACAGAGGTCGTTCAGCGTCAGTCCTTCGCGCTCGCAGATTTCCTTCAACGAATCCCAGATATACGGTTCCATTCTCAGGCTTGTGCGGCGGCCGCTCACTTTCACGTTGCGGCAGACCAACCCCGGCCCGTCCTTACCTCCGCCCGTGCCCGCCATCGGAAATCCTGTTCCCCATCCGTTGTGCGTTACTTGCCCGCTCTCGCGGGGCCAATACATCCATTTGTGTGACGATATTGCAAGCGGCGTGTGCCGTCCAAGCCCTTTTCGACCCATGGTCGCGGATTGCCGCGACAATCCGGCGCATGCGCGCAATGAAGACACCCGACGGACGAGCGGTTGCCGGGAAATGCCGCTTCCCTTGCCTTCGCCTTCGCTATACCAGTGCCGGCGTGCCCCCGTCGGATCCGGGCGCGCTCCGCCGCAGGGGCGAAGGGAGCGCGGCGACGGCGGAAGGGATCGGCGCGGAAGGGATCGACGATGGTGCGACCGACACATGGGCGATTCACGGGATGCGTCGCGATGGTCATGGCCGCCCTCTGGTTCGCGGCCGCCGCAGAGGCCGCCGGGCCGTCCGACGACGGCACCACCCCGTTCACCAACAGCGCCATCCGCACCCAGGTCGAACGGCTCGTTCCGCCTCCCTGGCGCGTCGAATCGGTGGCGGTCGAGCCGCTGCCGGCACCGCCCGCCCCCGCCACGCCCACATCCCGGACCCAGGCTGAGCCCCAAGCCGTGGCGCGGGTGACGGCAAGGGTGGTGCTGGGGGCGCCGACCTATCTCGTCGAGGCCCGGGACGGGCCGGTCACCGTCCTGCGCCCGGCGGCGGAGCCCGGCCTGGTCAAAAGCTGGATCGCCACCGCGCTCGCCACCCGTGCCGACGGCGGCTGGACTCTCGCGCTCGCGCCGCAGAACCCCGAGGTCCTCGACGGCATCGGCCGGCCGGCCGCCGAACTGCCCGGCCGCATTGTGATGGCCGGGACGCCGGAGGCGAAGAGCATGCGCGACCAGATCGACCGCGACAGCGCGCAGCGGGCGGCCGAGGAGGCTGCGCGCGCCGCCCAGATCACCGAGCTGCGGGGCAGGATGACCGGCCCCGACCGGGCGGTGCGCCTCGCCGCCTTCGAGGCGGCGCTCGGCGGCAACGACCCGGCGCTGCGCCAACTGGCGATGGAGGCGGCGCTGCAGAGCCGCGACGCGGTCCTGGCCAACCTGGCCCTGAAGGACTGGATTGCGCGGCGCCGCGCCATCCCGGTCCAGCTCTACGCCACCAAGGAGGATCCCGGCTCCGAAGCGGTGGTGCGCAACATGGGACCGATGACGCTGGAGGTCGACGGCTTCACCCCGGTCAACGGCGCACTGGCCGGCAAGCTCGGCGCGCCCGGCTACAGCATCGCGCGGCCGTCCAGCATCGCCGGCACGCTGGCCCAGACCGAGCTGGCGGTGAACTCGTTCGGCTGCGCCCTGACGCTGCGGCTGACCGCCCACCAGACGCTGGACGGGCTGCTGCGCTGCCAGACCCTGCCGACGCTGATCGCCCGCATCACGCTGGACTGACAAGGGACCGACGGACGGAGGCGGGCGATGCGAAACCTCTGCGGACTTGGATGGGTGGCGCTGGCGCTGCTGCTGGCACTGGTGCCGGCGGGCCGGAGCGCCGCCGCGGCACCGGCCGAACACGCCACCCCGACCGCCGCGCCGATCGTCGACCTGCCCCGCCTGACCCTGGCCGCGCCGGCCTCTCCCCCGCTGGAGCCCGGCATCCTGTGGGAGCATCCGCCGGAACCGGCGCCGCCGCTGTCCCCGGTCACTGCCCCCGGAGCGGCGGAGCCTTCCCCCTCCCCCACCCCGCCCCCGGCAAAGCCGCCGCCGGCGGCCGCCCCCTACGCCAAGGCCGCCGCGGAGGACCGCGGCTGCGCCCTGCCGGACGCCCTCACGGCGGCGCGCCGCCCCGGCCTCGCCGCCGGCAGCCTCGCCCGGCTGCGCGCGGCGGGCAACCTGCGGGTCGCGCCGGCCTGCGACGCCAAGGTGCTGGACGTGCTGGAGGCCGGCGACCGGGTCACCGTGCTGGAGGCCGCCGGCACCTGGTACAGGGTGGGGCGCGACGGGCGGGCGCTGGGCTATGTCGGCAGCGCCCTGCTGGCGCCGGTGGGGCGCTGACCCGGAGGGCAGGCGGTTACCCCGAAGGCCGCCCGGCGGTCGCCGTGAAGGGGCTTGTTCGGCCCCGAAAAAGGATTCTACAACAAAGGGGAGGCCGAACTTTCGCGGACGAACGGAGCCCCCGACGCGCCCGTCCCCTCCGACGGTTCGGCCACCCCCGCCGGCCATGCGGCGCCGGTCCGGCCGGGCGGGGGCGCGAAGCTCGACCGGCACTAAGGATCCACCACGATGTCGACCCAACACAAACAAGCCATGGACGCGGTCCTGCAGGCCGCCGCTCACGACATCGTCGCCACCCTTCAGGAACGGGACGTCGCCGACCGTCACAGCGAGGAAGGCGATCTCGTCGTCCTCGACGTCGCCATCCTGCACGCCTACCGCATCTTCATGCGCATCTGCGAGGAGAACGGCCTGGAGGTCGACGCCGGCTATTTCGCCGATCTCGCCGCCGACCTCGCCGAAGAGGTCGCCCAGGACCAGGATTACGACGACTGAGGCGGCTCCAGTTCCCGGCGCCCCCTTCCTCCGCCCGGACGCGGGAGGGAGGGGGCGGATGCGCCCACCAACCGCCGAAAGCCGTTTCCAGTGCCCCACCACACCCCTGACGTGGCCATCGTCGGTGCCGGCCCCGCCGGGCTGATGGCGGCGGAGATCGCCGCGGGTGCCGGCCTGCGGGTCGCCGTGTTCGACCACACCCCGACCCCGGCGCGCAAGCTGCTGCTGGCCGGGCGCGGCGGGCTGAACCTGACCCATTCCGAACCGCCCGACCGCTTCCTGCCGCGCTACGGCACGGCCGAGCCGCTGTTCCGCCGCCTGCTGGCCGGCTTCACGCCCGACGACCTGCGCGGCTGGGCGGCCGGGCTGGGCATCGAGACCTTCGTCGGCAGCAGCGGCCGCGTCTTCCCGGTGCAGATGAAGGCCTCGACCCTGGTGCGGGCCTGGCTGCGGCGGCTGGACGGGCTCGGCGTCACCCTGCACGGCCGCCACCGCTGGACCGGCTGGACCGGGGACGGCGCGCTGGCCTTCCGCCATGGCGGGGAAGCCGTCACCGCCGCTCCGCGCGCCGCCCTGCTGGCGCTGGGCGGGGCGAGCTGGCCGCGCACGGGGTCCGACGGTGGCTGGGTGCCGCTGCTGGAGGGGCTGGGGGTGGGGGTGGCGCCGCTGGCGCCGTCCAACATGGGCTTCGAGGTGCCGTGGTCCGACCACCTGCGCGGGCGCTTCGCCGGCCAGCCGGTCAAGAGCGTCGGCCTGTCGGCCATCGACCGGTCCGGCACCCGCCGCCGGCTGAAGGGCGAGTTCGTCATCACCGAGGCCGGCATCGAGGGCGGCGCCGTCTACGCCCTGAGCGCGCCCTTGCGGGACGCCATCGCGGCGGAGGGCTGGGCGACCCTGACGCTGGACCTGCTGCCGGACATGCCGGAGGCCGAACTGGCCCGGCGCCTGCGCCGCCGCGGTGCGGAATCGCTGGCGACCTTCCTGAAGAAGGCGCTGTCGCTGGCCGGCCCGCGCGCCGCCCTGCTGCGCGAGTTCGCCCCCGCCGCCGAGCTGGCCGACCCGGCGGCGCTCGCCCGCCGGATCAAGGAGCTGCCGGTGGTGCTGACCGGCGTGCGCCCGATCGAGCGCGCCATCTCCTCGGCCGGCGGCGTGCGGCTGTCCGAGCTGGACGAGCGGCTGATGCTGGCCCGCCGCCCCGGCCTGTTCCTGGCCGGCGAGATGCTGGACTGGGAGGCCCCGACCGGCGGCTACCTGCTGCAGGGCTGCTTCGCCATGGGGGTGGCGGCCGGCAAGGGAATGGTGGAGTGGCTGGAGCGGACGGCCACCGGCTGAAATGGCGTTGCGAGGGTCGGCGAAAGCCGGCACCCCGTCAAGCCTTCCAAGAAAAAAGGGCCGCCCTGACGGGACGGCCCTCTTTTTTTTCCGCTCAACCCCACGGCCGCTTTAGTAGCGGTAGTGGTCCGGCTTGTAGGGGCCGGTGGCCTTGACGCCGATGTATTCGGCCTGCTTGTCGGTCAGAGTGGTCAGCCGGGCGCCGATCTTGTCGAGGTGCAGGCGGGCCACCTTCTCGTCCAGGTGCTTGGGCAGGACGTAGACCTTGTTCTCGTAGTTGGCGTGGTTGGCCCACAGCTCGATCTGGGCCAGCACCTGGTTGGTGAAGCTGGCGCTCATCACGAAGCTGGGGTGGCCGGTGGCGCAGCCCAGGTTCACCAGGCGGCCCTGGGCGAGCACGATCAGGCGCTTGCCGTCGGGGAAGACGACCTCGTCGACCTGCGGCTTGACCTCTTCCCACTTGTAGTTGCGGAGAGCCTCGATCTGGATCTCGCTGTCGAAGTGGCCGATGTTGCAGACGATGGCCCGGTCCTTCATGACGCGCATGTGGTCGAGCGTGATGACGTCGACGTTGCCGGTGGCGGTGACGAAGATGTCGCCCTGCGGCGCCGCCTCGTCCATCGTCACGACCTGGTAGCCTTCCATCGCGGCCTGGAGCGCGTTGATCGGGTCGATCTCCGTCACCAGGACGCGGGCGCCCTGCGAACGCAAGCTGGCGGCCGAGCCCTTGCCGACGTCGCCGTAGCCGGCGACCACGGCGACCTTGCCGGCGACCATGACGTCGGTGGCGCGCTTGATGCCGTCGACCAGCGACTCGCGGCAGCCGTAGAGGTTGTCGAACTTCGACTTGGTGACGCTGTCGTTCACGTTGATGGCCGGGACCTTCAGCGTGCCCTTCTTCATCATCTCGTAGAGACGGTGGACGCCGGTGGTGGTCTCCTCCGACAGGCCGCGGACGCCGGCCAGCATCTCCGGATACTTGTCGTGCATGATCTGGGTGACGTCGCCGCCATCGTCCAGGATCATGTTCGGGGTCCAGCCGTCAGGCCCGCGCAGGGTCTGCTCGATGCACCACCAGAACTCCTCCTCCGTCTCGCCCTTCCAGGCGAAGACCGGGATGCCGGCGGCGGCGATGGCGGCGGCGGCCTGGTCCTGGGTGGAGAAGATGTTGCAGGACGACCAGCGCACGGTGGCGCCGAGCGCCGTCAGCGTCTCGATCAGCACGGCGGTCTGGATGGTCATGTGCAGGCAGCCGACGATGCGGGCGCCGGCCAGCGGCTTGGCATCGCCGAATTCGGACCGCAGGGCCATCAGGCCCGGCATCTCGGTCTCGGCGATGGTGATCTCCTTGCGGCCCCAGGTCGCGAGGCTGATGTCCTTGACCTTGTAGTCCGTGAATTCGGCGGCCATGCGGGGAAAACTCCTGGAGGGCGGTGATGAGAGCGGTGGTGCGGCGGCGGTGAGGGATCGGCCGGACGTCCGGCCATGCCGACATGAATTGACCGTGGATCTATCAGCGGGCGGACATCCATGCAAGCATAAAGATATCTTTATATATGCGACCTTTCCCTCGGACCGTTTGTTCCCTTTACGTTCCAATCCGCCGCGGCTAAGCTGGCGGGCATGGACGAGACCCCGGACGATGCGTGGCGCGAGCTGCCGGACGATGAGTGGCACGAGCCGCCGGACGAGATCCGGCGGCCGCCGGTCAAGGGCCGCGGCGCGGTCAGCAACGCCACCGGCCGCTACGAGCGCGAGACCCGCGCCCTGACCGACGACGGCTGGACCGGCTATGAGGAGGGCGGCAACGGGGCGCTGTCCGATCCCGTCCGCACCACCGTCTCGCCGGCCTCGGCCCGCTCGATCATCGCGCGCAACCAGTCGCCGGACGTCGCCTTCGACCAGTCGGTGAACCCCTACCAGGGCTGCGAGCACGCCTGCATCTACTGCTTCGCCCGGCCGACCCACGCCTATCTCAACCTGTCGCCGGGGCTGGATTTCGAGACGAAGCTGTTCGCCAAGCGCAACGCGGCGGAGCTGCTGGCCAGGGAGCTGCGGGCGAAGTCCTACGCCTGCAAACCGCTGGCGCTGGGCGCCAACACCGACCCCTACCAGCCGGTCGAGCGGACGGAGGGCATCACCCGGCGCGTGCTGGAGGTCTGCCGCGCCTTCAACCAGCCGGTCAGCATCATCACCAAGTCGGCGCTGGTGCTGCGCGACCTCGACATCCTGGCACCGATGGCGGCCGAGGGGCTGGCCGCGGTGTCGCTGTCGGTGACGACGCTCGACCGCGGCCTCGCCCGCGTGATGGAGCCGCGGGCCAGCACGCCGCCGCGCCGGCTGGACGCCATCCGCGACCTCGCCCGCGCCGGCGTGCCGGTGTCGGTGCTGGCCAGCCCGATGATCCCGGCGCTGAACGACCACGAGCTGGAGGCGATCCTGGAGGCGGCGGCCGAAGCCGGGGCGACCGCCGCCAGCACCATCCTGCTGCGCCTGCCGCTGGAGATCGCCACCCTGTTCGAGGAGTGGCTGCGCGTCCACGCGCCCGACCGCGCCGACCGCGTGCTGAGCCTGATGCGGCAGAGCCGCGACGGCGCGCTCTACCGCTCCGGCTTCGGCACGCGGATGACCGGCACCGGCCCCTATGCCGAGCTGCTGCGCCACCGCTTCAGGCTGGCCTGCCGCAGGCTGGGGCTGGGCGAGCGGAGCTGGCGGCTGGACTGCACGCGCTTCCGTCCGCCGCCGGCCAAGGGCGACCAGTTGTCGCTGCTGTGAGGGGTGCGGCCGTGATGCCCGTTCCGGCGTCGAGGGAAGCCTTAAAGGGAGCGTGGAGACGGGCGTCGAGGGGAGCGCCGGCGGCTGGAACGGCATGGAACGTTTTTCCTGCCGCTGTTCCATCCCGGCCGCCTACAGGGTGCGCGGGAAGGCGCCGGCCCCGCGGCGGCTCACCGGTTCCGGGACAAGGTTGGGGAAATCCTCCTGCGGGTTGAAGGCCCAGGGATGGACGGCCTTCGGCCCGGCGGCCTCCGGACGGGCCAGGATGGCGGCGACGATGGCGGGATCGCGCGGCGTGCGCTCGCGCCAGGCGCCGGGATGTTCGTCGTCGAGTTCGGGAACGGTGACCGCCGGCCGGTCGGCGGGAACGCCGGGGTCGCGGCGTGGAGGGGAAGGCCGTCGGCCGGCCGGATCGGAAACGGCTTCGGCGGACGCGGCCGGGGCAAGGCCGGCCGCGGTGGAGAGCGCGGGGGACGGCGACGGGGGGCGGCGCCGGTCGCCGGCAGCCGGGGCGTCGAGGCCGGCGAACAGGCCGAGCCGCTCGGCCAGCCAGCGCACGGTCGAGGGATCGCCGGCCGAGACCAGCCGCTCGATCTGCTCGGCCACCAGGGCGCGCAGCGAGGACAGGCGCAACTCGGCCTCGCGGTTCAGCGCCTCGCGCTCCCACCAGACACGGATGCGGAGATCCTTCGACCCGTAGTAGGCCCGCCAGAGCGTGGTGCGGCTGCAGCCCATGGCGCGGGAAACCTGAAGGAAGGAGTTGCCGCGGGCCAGCATGCCGGCGGCCATGATCCACTGGTCCTCATGGAACTGCGATCCGGGGACCAGCGAGCCGCCGGAGGGAACCGGCGGCTCCTCCGCCCAGCGGGGGAGACGGTCCTGGGTGAGGGCACTGGCGTCGATCGGCATGGCGTGGCTCCGCAAGAGGCGACTTGCGGAGAGGTTATAGGAATTTTTTCTGAAATTGGGATTTTGGTGCAAAGACCTTTCCGTCGGCCACCGAGAAATGCCGGCAGGCGATGAGGCCCGCCGGGGAACATCGCGGCCCGTGCGGAATCCCCGTTCCGCGATGGCGGCGGCCGGACGTCCCGGCCGCCTTGCCCTCCGTGATGCGGCGACGGATGCCGCTTGGAGAGCGCCCTACCGTCGGGCCGATGGCACCGCCTTCTCCGCTGCCGGCCGTGCCGTCCGCAGGAGCAATGCCCCGCTGAAGGCGGAGAGCACGGACCCCAGAATGACGCCGAGCTTCAGGTCGTTCTGCATGGCGGGGCTGTCCGGAAAGGCGAGCAGGCCGATGAACAGGCTCATGGTGAAGCCGATGCCGCACAGGAGCGAGACACCGTAGACCTGGCGCCAGGTCGCGTGGAGGGGCAGATCGGCCCAACCGAGCCGGACCACGGCGAACACGGTCAGGAAGATGGCGCTCTGCTTGCCGAGGAAAAGGCCGAGCGCGATGCCCAGCGGCACGGGTTGGACCAGCGAGGCGAGCGAGGTTCCCGCAAACGAAACACCGGCGTTGGCAAAGCCGAAAACCGGAACGATGGCGAAGGTTACCCACGGCATGATGGCGTGCTCAAGCCTGTGCAGCGGCGAGTCGGTGCCGTCCGAGGCCGCCGGCCCCGGCCGCAGCGGGATGGTCAGGGCCAGCACGACGCCCGCCAGCGTCGCATGCACGCCCGACCTCAGGATGAGGAACCACAGAACCGCGCCGAGCCCGAGATAGGGCGACAGCGCCCTGACGCCGGACCGGTTCAGGCCGATCAGGATCGCGGTGACCACGCCGGCCGCACCGAGCGCCGTGGCGTCCAGGTTGCCGGTGTAGAACAGCGCGATGATGATCACGGCCCCCAGGTCGTCGATGATGGCCAGAGCCGTCAGAAACACCTTGAGGGACATCGGCACGCGCGGGCCGAGCAGGGACAGCACGCCGAGTGCGAAGGCGATGTCGGTCGCGGCCGGAATCGCCCATCCGCCGGGCTGGCCGTTCCCACCAAGATTGCACGCAAGATAGATCACCGCGGGTCCGATCATGCCCCCGATGGCGGCCGAACCGGGAAGGATCCGCCTGGACCATGTCGACAACTGGCCGTCGATCATCTCGCGTTTGATCTCCAGCCCGACCATGAGGAAGAAGAGGGCCATCAGCCCGTCATTGACCCAATGCAGCACCGAAAGGCCGCCGATGTAAGCAGCGAGGCCATCCACATACAGGCCGTGGAGCGGCGAGTTGGCGACAAGCAAGGCCAGCAGGGCGGCCGCGATGAGAACAATGCCGCCCGAGGATGAATTTTCAAGAAACTGCCGGATGATGAGCCGGGCCTTATGAACTTTCGGCTGCGATGCCTGATTTTCATACATGGGACTGCGCTTCCTGGACAGGGTTGATCCACGTCTCCGTTTCTGGGGTTCGCCCGGCGCACGCAGCACACGCCTTCAACAGGGTTTGGCCATAGAGTTCTTGCCGCCGCGTTCTTGCCGCCGAGACTTTGCCCGGCCGGCGAACAGCGGCCCTGTCCCACAAACAGCACAGCGGGGAGGAAATGGAAAATCGATATCATCGTTGTTGGTTATAGGGATTTTCTATAAGATAGCCGCATGCCCAGCATCCAGCAGTTGCGCTATCTCGTCGCCGTGGCCGACACCCTGAGCTTCAGCCGGGCGGCGGAGTTCTGCCATGTCACCCAACCGACACTGAGCATGCAGGTGAAGGAACTGGAGGCGCGGCTGGGAAGCCAACTGGTGGAGCGGACGCGCGCGCGGGTCTTTCTGACGCCCGTCGGCTCGGAAATCGCCCGCCGGGCGCGAAGCATCCTCGCCGAGGTGGAGGACATCCGCGAGATCGCCCGCCGCGACGACCCGAACGCCCTGCAGGGAACGCTGCAGATGGGGGTGGTGCAAACCGTGGGAGCCTACGTCCTCTCGCTGGCCATGCCCTCGCTGCGCGGATCCTTCCCGCATCTGCGCGTCGTCGTCCGCGAGGATCGGCTGGAGACCCTGCCGAGGAAGCTGTCCGACGGCGTCCATGACGTCCTGCTCCTGCCGGACGACCCCAACCATGCGGACTTCACGTCGGTCCGCCTGATCCGCGAGCCTCTGCACCTGGTGCTTCCGGCCGACCATCGCCTGGCTGCCCGGGAGACGGTGCGGCCTGAGGATCTGGCGGGAGAGACCATCCTGACCATGGAGCGGGGGCATCGCCTGCATGACCGGATCGCGGCGCTCTGCCGCGAGGTGGGCGCCATCCATGCCCGCGACTATGCCGGGACCACCTTGGATACCCTGCGCCAGATGGTGGCGACGGGAATGGGCCTCTCGCTGCTGCCGGCGCTGTATGTGCGTTCGGACGTCCTGCGCGAGAAGCTGGTCGTGGCACGTCCCCTGACCAGGGGCGCTCCGGTCCGTGACATCATGATGGTCTGGCGGCGCTCATCGCCTCGCCAGAGCACCTATGCCCTGCTGGCCGAGACCATCCGGACATGCCTGCTTCCCTGGGAAGAACCGGAGCAGCAAGGCTGAGCCCGTTCTTCGCGCCGGCCGGCATGGCCGCACCGGCCCCCTGCCCGGCCGCGCATCGCAGACCCTCGGCCACCGGCCGCGCTCTCCCGATGCCGCGAAGCGTCGGCGGTGGAGGGCCTGCCGCCATAGGTCGGCTCGGCCGCCCGCTGTCCTGCGACGGCGTGCCGCATCCGCCCAACGCCCCGTCCCTGAGCGGCCCGATCGCCGACGCCGCCAGGTCGTTCGCCAGCGAATAGATCGGAGCGGGTGAAAGCCGGCCGTGAGAATTGCGGCCATGGTTTCGCGCAGTTCAAGGTGAAGGCGGGAAACCATGGCCGGTGCTTCGCGCCTCGGGCGACGAGGTCACAGGGTCGGCTTGGGGACCGGGGTGCTGGCCGGAATCAGCTTGGCTCCCTTGGGCCGCTTGGGGCAATCGCCGGAAGAATACCAGCGCGTGATGATGCCGTCTTCGACCAGGAAGCGCTGCTCGCAAAGCGCGTAATCGGGCACGTACCCCCACTCTTGCGAATGGCTCCCGTTCGTCAGCCACGAATATTGATAGCCGATCATCTTCGATCCGTTGTTCATCACGTGGCTGTTCTGCGGCGAGCCCCATGAGAGGACCAGATCGTCTTCGGACGATCCCACCCAGGACGCCGTGATGTCCGACGTGGTTTGATAACGCTGGCCCGAGACCAAATTGGACAAGGGAGAACCCGCGCATCCTTGAAGTGCGAGGCAGACCAGGACAACGGATAGGCGTCGCATGTCGGATCCTTTATCTGATGGGCGGCAACCGGAATGACTTGCTCTGTGGGAAAGACTCGATGGATGGCTTTGACTGGTACAGAGTTCATCTTCATTATTCGAATAGCGTCGAAATTTTATGGTATCTCAAAGATCTGGTCAACCCAGGCGCGATCTCTCTGAGAGCCTAACCCGAAGAGAGTGGGTGGCCGCTGGTGCAGCGCCCGGCCGTCGTCGAAGCCGCCGCCCTCGGTCTGGCCGAGCCGGCGTTCGGCAGCCCGGCGCGACGGAGCCCGGACATCGGCAGGCAGGCGGATCAGGTGCAGGGCCGCCGTCATGGCGTCCTCCCGGCCGGGGCCGCGGCGGGAGCCGGCGGAGCGGGGCCGGTCCGCCCCTCCACCATCAGGCGGGTGCGGCCATGCGCGTCCGCGCGGCCCCTCCGGCGCGGCGTCAAATCTCCTCGGTAAAGGTCTCCACGACGATCTCGAAACGAGGAATGCTCGCCCATTCCGACCGGCTGCCGACGATGGTTTCGCCTGAAGACATCGTGATCGAGAATTCGGCGCCCGCCTTGCCCGTGAACTGCGTCGGCCTGGAACTCCATTGGCAGCATACCCGCTTCAAGGCGTCCATCCCGACGGTCTTCACGAAATAGGATTCCACGCGCGCGGCGAAACGCCCCTGCACATGGTAGGTCGCCTGGAGCGGCTTGCCTTGCCTGTCGGGCAGATAGAGGCATCCGTCATAGACGAGGTTGGGAGGCTTCTTCGAATTCCCGGCAAGAAAGTCTCCGCAATCCTGCGCCGTGAGACCTGGCACAGGCGCCGCGGCACCGGAGAGGTCGGGAACGCCGACAGCGACGGCAACGCAAGCCACCAGGCACGCCATGCCGGCCCGAAGGGTCCGCTTCATTCGTCCGTCCCGCACATCCGTCACCCTGAAGAGCCGTCGAGGCAAGTTGCTGTTGCATGGTCCCGGCGCGGCTGCCGCGATCCGCATGGGAGGGGGGATGGATCCCACGCAGCCGATCCGAGCCCGGCTCGGCCCCTGCCACCCCCCACGGTCCCCACGGCATCGGCCGACCATGCCGCAAGGCCGAAGATAGCAGGGACCGGCGATGGCACGTCGTGACCAAGACGGCTGGCTCGTCCCGGCGTCCCGGACGGTCGGCCTCCCCGGCGGGTGCCACCGCCTAGGGCAGGCATCGGCTTGGGAAAGCCCCCCGGCACCGCCGGGTGGACGGGTGTGAATGCCTGTCCGGAAAGCCGGCGGTGGTCCCTTCCCCATCCAGAGGAGGAGGAAGGCGGGAGCAACTGTCGCACCACCCATTGCGTCCATGCACCGTCGGGCGGAACCGGCGGGCATGAACCATGGGCCGTCCTGGGCGGACCCTATCCCCGCATGTGCGGGGGAAACCCATAGCATTCGCCGTGGCACGCGCCGTGGCAAGGACTATCCCCACTTGTGCGGGGGAACCAGCGCGGCTGTTTCGGGAACAGCAGGTCGCCGGGGTCTATCCCCACATGTGCAGGGGAAGCGGCTCGGCTTCCCATATCATCAAGCCGGCGAGGGGTCTATCCGCGCATGTGCGGGGGAACCGCCCGGAAACTGACCGAAGAGACTTGCCGGAAGGGTCTATCCCCGCATGTACGGGGGAACCATCGTCAGGGCAGTCGGGGAGACGACAACCCAGGGTCTATCCCCGCATGTGCACGGCTATCGCATATGGCTCCCTCTCCCGTCCCAGGAGAGGGCGATTATCGCCATATGCGATTGCCCTGCCCGCATATGCGGGGGAACCGAACGCAGGGGGCGCATCGCCACCACCTTGGCGGGTCTATCCCCGCATGTGCGGGGGAATCAGCATGTGCCGCTTGGTCCACTGCGCCGTCCCGGGTCTATCCCCGCATGTGCGGGGAAACCGCCTTCAACGCCCTCCGTGCCGGTGGCGCTGTGGGTCTATCCCCGCATGTGCGGGGGAACCACCTTGACCGTGCCTTCGGTCAGGTCGAGCGCGGGTCTATCCCCGCATGTGCGGGGGAACCGGCCCTGGCGCGCGGCCCACGCATCCGGACTGGGGTCTATCCCCGCATGTGCGGGGGAACCTCAGGCCAGACGGTGCGGTCGATGAAAGGGAGGGGTCTATCCCCGCATGTGCGGGGGAACCGCGTGGCGGATCTGATCGATCACGACCGCGTCGGGTCTATCCCCGCATGTGCGGGGGAACCGCCACTCAACATTTCAACATTGATTGGATTAAGGGTCTATCCCCGCATGTGCGGGGGAACCCTGACCTGTCGCCAGCATCGGCACCCGATAACGGGTCTATCCCCGCATGTGCGGGGGAACCACGCCAGCCTGCGCCATGTCACCCGCCAGCTTGGGTCTATCCCCGCATGTGCGGGGGAACCTCGATGAAGGACTTCACGCGGGCTTTGGCGTTGGGTCTATCCCCGCATGTGCGGGGGAACCTTCGCTTCTGACAGGGTGCCCTTGAACCATTCGGGTCTATCCCCGCATGTGCGGGGGAACCGCGGTTCGGCATCGTGTGTGTATCCGGATGAGGGGTCTATCCCCGCATGTGCGGGGGAACCCTAATCCGCGTGGATACGAAGCGTTCTAAGAAGGGTCTATCCCCGCATGTGCGGGGGAACCTGATGATGCCGGTGCTTTCGCTGGTACTTCTCGGGTCTATCCCCGCATGTGCGGGGGAACCGTGGTGGAGGAATGCGCGGGCGTGGCCGATCGGGGTCTATCCCCGCATGTGCGGGGGAACCTGACGGGCAATCGCTTTGACGCTCTCCGGCTGGGGTCTATCCCCGCATGTGCGGGGGAACCTTTCTTTGCCTCTTGGAGTGCTGGGTCTGACTGGGTCTATCCCCGCATGTGCGGGGGAACCTTTCAAGTTGATCGGACTCGTTTTGAATTCCAGGGTCTATCCCCGCATGTGCGGGGGAACCGTCTACACAGATATCAAAATATTTATCGTCACGGGTCTATCCCCGCATGTGCGGGGGAACCCGCTTCAAGGTCAGCGAGGTCTACCGCGCCATGGGTCTATCCCCGCATGTGCGGGGGAACCTGTTCCTATTTTGTTCTACTCAGGGGTGAGCGGGGTCTATCCCCGCATGTGCGGGGGAACCGCGCTCTGGTCCTGCCGGCTGCCGCCAGCCTGGGGTCTATCCCCGCATGTGCGGGGGAACCGACGGCACTACGGCCGGCTTGAGCCGCAAGTGGGGTCTATCTCCGCATGTGCGGGGGAACCGCCGCAGCGTGACCGTGGTCACGGTGTGATCAGGGTCTATCCCCGCATGTGCGGGGGAACCCTGGCGCACCAGCGTCAACAGCGCGTCCGTCAGGGTCTATCCCCGCATGTGCGGGGGAACCCCGGCGATCATGCCGGCAGCCACGCCAAGCTGGGGTCTATCCCCGCATGTGCGGGGGAACCACCTTTGCGGCTCTGGCTACCACGTCGCCCGGGGGTCTATCCCCGCATGTGCGGGGGAACCGGGATGACCAAGGGCGGCCTTGACGCACTCCAGGGTCTATCCCCGCATGTGCGGGGGAACCGGGAAGCAGCGGATGTTGCGGCTGGGCCAGGAGGGTCTATCCCCGCATGTGCGGGGGAACCGCTCAGGACTACGTCGTCATCGTGTCCCCCGAGGGTCTATCCCCGCATGTGCGGGGGAACCGGCCATTCCGCGTCGGTCGGCGGATTGCCGACGGGTCTATCCCCGCATGTGCGGGGGAACCTTGAGTTGGTCCACGCCCCATACGTCGCCGACAGGTCTATCCCCGCATGTGCGGGGGAACCGCTTCCTTGATAGCCACCGGCATATTTTCGCCGGGTCTATCCCCGCATGTGCGGGGGAACCGCCTCCGAAGCGTCGCTGAAGTCCCGCGCGTAGGGTCTATCCCCGCATGTGCGGGGGAACCGAGCCAAGGGACCGGGCTCTCTCTGACGACGAGGGTCTATCCCCGCATGTGCGGGGGAACCGCCGGGCGGGCCGGTCAGGAGGTCGCCGACTGGGGTCTATCCCCGCATGTGCGGGGGAACCGCATCGCCCTGCCCGACGGCTACGAGGCGCAGGGGTCTATCCCCGCATGTGCGGGGGAACCGTGGGTTGGAGGAAGACAATGGGAAGCTCAAGAGGTCTATCCCCGCATGTGCGGGGGAACCTCATGGCGGCGCTTGGGACGCAGAAACCGACAGGGTCTATCCCCGCATGTGCGGGGGAACCTCTGCCACGTAAGATACTGACTTCATTCACTTTGTCAAAGAACCTGCCGCCACTGGCCCCGTAAGGGGCGGCGGACGAGAAGAAAAGCGTCATGGGCCACGATGTCCTTGGGCGGGTTGCCGAGGCTGGCGAGGCCAAGGCCGCCGTCGGCGCTGCGGTCCGCCCAGGTCATCATGATGGCGCCGCGGTTCAAAGACCCGTACCAGTCGGCCAGCACAGACCAAATCCGCCCGCGCACGCCCGCGCTCATGCGTGGGTGGGCGTAGACTCCGGGGGCGAGTTCGAGCATCACCGATCCGAGAAAGCCGCGGTAGCGGTCTTCGACGTCACGGGTGACGACGACCACCATCGGCATCAGCCCGCCTCCCGGCTGCTGCCAGACATGCTGCCACTCCTACTGCCATCGCTGCCGCCATCCCCGATGCCGTCGCCGTCGGGGCCGCCGTCGGGACCGCCATCGCCATCCGTCCCCGACAGTCGCAGCAGCGTCTTGATGCGGTCGATCATCGTCGGGATCACCGCCTTCTGGCGGAACAGCCGGGCGGCGCGGCGGCGGACGAGGCGGTCGATGGAGTCGGTCGACGTCATCGACTCCTTCGCCGCGCCGAAGGCAATGTCCAGGGTCACGTCGTGGCGGAACAGGTCGGCGATGTCGAGGACGAAGGACTGGCCCGAATCCTCGTGGACGAAACCGAGCTGCGGGATCGCCCCAACCGCCGCCACCGCCACCGACGCGGCGGCCGTCATGGTGGTGGCGGCGTGGTTGATCGCCTGGTTGGCGGGATCGGCGGAGTCCGGCGCGGCGCGGTCATAGTCGCGGCCCCGCCAGGGAACGCCGTAGCGCTGGGCGGCCAGACGGTAACTCTCCTTGATCCGCGCCCCTTCCCGGCCGCGCAGGCTCTCGATGTCACGGGTGCGGACGATCTCGCCGAAGCGGATCGCGTACATCGCGCGGGCCACCTCCATCCTCGTGTCGCGGTCGGCCCACAGCGTCACCTGCGCCCGTGCAGCGGCGGAACTGTCCGGCATCAGCGGCGGTGCCGTGTAGACGCGCACCGCTCCCTCGCCGATCGCCACGAGGCCGCAGCCGTGGCGGGCGAGCAGCCGCAGCGCATCGTGGGTGACGCTGGAGCCGGGGCCGAGCAGGACGATCGACACGCCCTGGTGCGGGATCTGGTAGTCGCCGGCCGCCAGCTCGCCGCCCCCCGCGGTGACGAAGCGCAGGCAGCCGCTTTCCACCTCCAGCCGGCCACGGTCGAGCCAGAGCAGGCCGTGCCGGTCGGAATGAGGAATGCGGGCCTTTTCCAGCCCGAGCCGCCCGACCAGCATCAAGCCCGCTCCGACGCCCGTTCAACGCCCCGCTCGGCTTCCAATCGCTCGGCCCCCAACCGCTCGGCAGAAGCCGGGCGCAGCAGCAGCATGCCGAAGCCATAGGCGCGGTGGCGCCCGACCCCCTTTTCCAGCGCCAGCCGGAAGGCGGCGGGATCCGCGACCTCCAGTTCGCCCTGGAGCAGCGCATCCGGCCCGTCCAGGGTCACCGCACCGCGCCGGTTCCCCTTGCGGCTGGCGGCATGGCGCCGGAAGGAGGCGAGCCGCACCGCCGTCAGCGTGGCCGCCCCGGCCAGCCGCTCGGCCAGCCAGCCGGCATAGACCGCTTCGCGGCTGAGAGCCGTTCCATCGCCATCGGCCGCGGCGGTTCCCTTGCCGCCGCCGTCCGGGGAGCGGCGCAGGGCGGCGACCAGGAAAGCGTCCACCTCGTCGCCCTTGGCGAAGGGGCGGGCGGGCGGTCCGCTTCGCTGCCCGATTCCCTGGCCGCTTTCCTGCCCTTCACCCGGCCCTTCGGCCGGTTCGCCGGGCAGCGGCGCCAGCAGGCGGCGCACCGGGCGGGCGCGGATCTCGAAGCCCAACCGGCGGCCGGCGCGCCAGTCGTCTGGCATCGGCTTGTCCGCCAGCGCCGCCAGATCGATCACGGCCAGATGTTCCGGCGGAGCGACGGCATGGGCCTCGTCGCGCAGGGCAGCGGCATCGGCGCGGCAATAGGCGTACAGGCTGCCCCGGCCGCCCCCGCCGGCCTGTCCGGGCGGGACGAGCAGCCGGAAGGGCTGGAGCCGCCCCTTGCCGAAGGTTTCCGACAGCAGATGGTGCAGCGCCCGGCCATCGTCGAAACCGCCGCCGTCGGTCTGGCCGAGCCGGCGTTCGGCAGCCCAGCGCGACAGCGCCCGGACATCGACGGGCAGGCGGATCAGGTGCAGGGCCGCCGTCATGGCGTCCCCCCGTCGGGAGCCGCGGCAAGCGCCGCCGGAGCGGGGCCGATCCGCCCCTCCACCACCAGACGGGTGCCGCCATGCAGGCCGGTGCGCCAGTTGCGCAGGTCGGCCAGCGCGATGACGCGGTCGACCCCGTCGCCGGTTTCCGGCCCCTCGCCCACCGGCCACAGCGCCGGCCAGGGCGGGGCGGCCGTCCGGGCCTCATCCGGCTGCTCCAGGGACGGGTCAAGGCACGGGTCAAGGGGAGGATCAAGGGGCGGGTCCAGCGGGGGCAGCAGGGCCAGCGCCGCATGAACCGTCGGCGCCGTCACCTCCGCCCCCGGCTTCCAGATCGGATGGCTGGGCAGGCAGGGCTTGCGGCCGATGAACAGCGGCCGGGCCGGCCGGACCAGCGCCGCCGCCAGGGTGTCGAGGTCGGGAGCGGCGGGATCGGGTGCCTGCGCCGCCGGGCCGAGCCGGACCACCAGCCGGACGCAGGCGTCGGGATGGTAGTCGCGCCGCCGGCGGTGGATGCCCAGCCCGCCGCCGCCGCGCTCCTCCGGCCGGCCGCGGGTGGTCCAGCCGCGCTCCCGTGCTTCGAGCTGCGCGTTCTGGCTGTCGGTGAGGATGCCGGCGGGGTCCCGCCGCTCCCAGCGCGCGCCGAAGACCAGACGGTCCTGCAACGCCTGATGCGCCGCAACCTGGGTCCGCGACCAGCCGAGCGCGTTGGCGAACAGGCCGGTCAGCATCGAGGCGGCGGGAAAGTCGCGCGTCACCCCCACCGCGTCGATGGTCACGCCGCCGAAGGCGACCAGCGGCGCCTCCAGCCGCAGGACCAGCCAGCGATGGTTGGGGGGATGGCCGGGGGAATTGGTTGGGGGATGGCCGGGGGGATGGTCCGCAGGTCGGTCCAGGTCGGCCGGATCGCCGCTCATCGCGCCGCCCCGACCGTTTGAGCCTGCGCCCAGGCGGCGAGATCGACCAGCGATCCGCGGTCCGACGCGGGCGGGGCGCCATCGGCCAGCGACAGGTGGCGCCTCGCCTCGCCGGTCGCGTAGGCCTCGTCCATCCGCCGGAGGTGGTCGGACAGGCTGGCCGCCGCGGCGTCGAGGTCGTGGGGGATCGCCTTGCGGAAGGCGGCGGCGAGGCTGCGCGGCTGGCGGTCGCCGGCCTCCAGCAGCATCAGTTCCGCCCGGCCGTAGGGGGCGGTGGAGCCGAGCTTGGCCCCCGGCGACACCTCGGCGATCAGATGGACGAGGTTGTGGACGATGCGGCCGGCCAGGGCGGCATCGCCGCCGCAATTGGCGACCAGACCCGGCAGGTCGATCACCACATAGCCGTAATAGAGGCCGGAGGTCAGTTCGGTTTCCTGGATGGTGTCGGCGCCGGCCTCGTCCGCGTCGCGCTTCAGGTCGTCCACCGCGGTGAAATAGTCGATCTCGCTTTCCTCGGCATGGACGGTGAAGGAATGGGCGACATGGATCGGGGCGTCGATGTTGGCCGCCGGGTCGGAGGTCACCATCCGGCCGAACAGGGCGGCGGCCAGCCCGCCGGGCAGCGCCGTCGCCTCGCGCAGCGCCTTGATGTTGTCCTTGAAGCCCTTCAGCCAGTCGGCGGCGGCGGCCTTCGCCGCCTTGGCGTCGTTGCGGGCCGCGGCGGCCAGCCCTTCGGCCTCGCGCGCCAGCCACGCCAGTTCGGGGGCGCCGAGCAGCAGGGTCTGGCGGCTCTGCTTGCCCTTGTCGGCCTTCTCGCCATAGACCGCCTTCTGGAATTCCGGCTCCAGCGCGGCGGCGGCGTCGGGGAAGCGGTCGCGTAGCGGGTCGATCACCAGCCTCGTCACCAGCTCGCGCGAGCGGAAGGACTCCTCCACACCGTCGATGCGGGAGAGGGCATGGACGTCGTCGGCCATCCGCCAGTGCCGCTTCAGGCATTGCGAGGAAATCCGCGTGCGCAGGGTGCCGCCATAGGGAAGCTGCTTGGCCTGCCCGGTGTCGTCGCGGTTCAGCAGGGCGGCGGTGTAGCTGTGCAGCGTGTGGATTTGCAGGAAGCGGGGGCTGGTCATCAGGCGGCTCCTTCCTCTTCGTTCTTGTCGTTTTCGGTCTTGCCGGCTTCGGCCTTCCCGGCGCGGGGCCGGGCACCGTCGAGGCGGTTGTAATAGGCGCGGGCGAGCTTGCGCACGGGCCGCGGATCGGCGGGGTCCAGCAGCAGGGCGGCGATGTCGGTACAGTCCAGGCCGTGGCCGGGCCGGCGGCTGCCGGCCAGCGCGCGGGCCATCCGTTCCAGAGCCTCCGCCCGCCGGCCGGCCGGCAGGGCGAGGAAACGGGTGAGGCGGGCCTCCGACAGCACCGGATAAGGCTCCTCGCCGGGCGGCGGCTTCCAGTCCCGGTCGCCGCCGTCGGCCAGCGCGGCGCCGAGCGGGCGCCGCCGGTCATGCAGGGTCTTGCGTGTTCCAGGCGCCCCCTTGTCCGACAGGATCGCCATGATGCGGACGATCCGCATCCATGTGTCGCTCCTCTCCTGCGGCAGGTCCAGTTCGGCAGCAAGACGCCAGAACTCAGGCGTTCCTGCGCCGCTTTCGGCTTCCATGCGCCGCAGCTCCGCCAGCGAGCCGGGCTTCAGCGCCAGGAGGCGGTTGGCGATCTTCGCCACGGGTTCATCAAGCGTCGGCATGGTCGAGGTCAGCGTGTTCTGCTTCGGCATGGTTTGCATTGGCATCGTCTGCATCAGGGTCCCCCTTTCCGGCCGGGGCGTCGAACAGGATGGGGAAATGGGTGCGCAGGTCGCGGTCGCCCCACAGCCGGCGGCGCGCCCGCGCCTCGGCCCGCGGCCGGAAACGCGCGTGGCAGGGGATGGAGGGCAACGCCGCCTCGAACTGCGTCTGTGCCGCCGCCCACAGGTCGCGGGCGAAGGCGGCATGACAGGCAGCCTCACGGTCGGCCGCCTGCGCCTCGAACCGGTCCCAGAGATGGCGGAAGAACAGGCCGTCGGCGGCGCGGTCGAAGCCGAGGGCGGCGGGCTTGGCGTGGGCGAAATGCTCCTTGGCGACGGTATCCGCATCGCCGCCGGCCGCGACCAGCGCCAGCGCGCCGCGCAGCGCCTTGTCGAACATCCGGATCTCCTCGACCTGCCGCTTGGCGAGGTCGGCGAGCCTGAGCCGTCCTTGCGCGTCGGCCATCGCCTGGGCGATGCGGCCGTTCAGCGGCAGGTCGCGGCGCTTGAATCCATCCGTCGTGCTGTTGCCGCGCGCCAGCGCCGCCGCGACCAGCAGGAACGAGGTTCTGGCCGGCTCACGCGCGGTGGGCCGGGCCAGCAGCGGCAGGACCCAGTCGCCGGAGAACAGCAGGTCGCTCAGGAGGCGATAGCTGAAGTCACGCTCCGACAGGGTCAGGCTCTTGTTCTCGGTCTTGTGGACCGGCGCCCAGGGATCGCCGACGACGCCGTTGCGGTCCTTGGCGGCCACCCGTGCCGCCTTGGAGGTTCCCTTGCGGGCGAGGATGCGGTCCCCGGCCCGCTCCAGGCGGATGCGGCGGCAGACTTCGACGTACCAGGGGTCGAGCTGCGACAGGCGGAGCTGTTCGCCCTCCGGCCAGGGCGGCAGCCACAGCAGCGCATGGCCGTCCTCCTCGGCGAACAGCGCCGGGTCGATGCCGTCCAGCCCGTCGGCACGGGCCGCCAGCAGCGCCCGGACGTCGCGCTGGAACCAGGCGCCGGGGCGCGGGGTCATCAGCTTGCCGGGACCGGCCGGGGCCAGGCCCAGCAGCGGCCGCGACGACGATCCGCCATTCATCCTCGATATGCCGTAGTTGCCGGCGCCGCCGTAGCCGTCGCCGGTCTGGACGGAGACCAGCGCGAACACCCAATCCTCCGCCCCGGCGTCATGGGCCACTGCCTGCTTCAGGTCGTGGTTCTTGGCGGTGATCAGCAGGTCGATGGCGTCGGGCGTCTCCACCAGATTGCGCAGCGTCGTCCCCGGCGGCAGCGGCGGCTGGAAAAAGGCCGGCTTGCCGCCGTCCGCCACCACCAGCCGCCAGGGCTCGTCATCGGGAAAGCCGGTGGTCAGGGCGCGCAGCAGGTCCCGCCAGGACTCCTCGTCCGGCGGCAGGTCGGGGCGCTCCGCCCGGTGCAGGGCGATGGCCGCGATCTGCACCAGGGCCATGTGCCAGGACGGTTCCTGGAATGGGCGCAGCGCCGGGAAGCCGTCCACCGCATCGGTGGCCAGAGCGGCCATGACGCCCGGCAGGGTGGCGCGGCTGGTCGCCCGCCCGGCGTGGGACAGGGTGAAGACGGGCTGGGTGAGGAGGTTAGTCATCCTCCCTCTCCCAGCCGGCCTCCTGACCCCACGAATGCGGGGGAAACGTGCCCTTAGTCGAGCCCTTTTCAATGCAGACCGGGCTATTCCCGGAATCGTCCGGGGGAGGCAGAACCTTAGCGTCCTTGTTGGGCTTGCGAAAGCCCAGCAACACGAACAAGCTGACGTGACCGACATGAACCTCGAACGAGAAGCGCAGCATCATCGGTGGGCCTCTGGGAGTTTGATTTTGATGAACGTCTGAATTGCCTAAGGGACGTGTGCGCGGTCCGCATGAGTCCAAGGTCGGAGGCGTGCCATCCCTCGTCAAGGCTCAACCCAGAATTTTCCTCTGGCTCCGTTCCCCTTACTTCCCGCCCTCCTTCGTCACGCCGCGGCGGTCGTAGCGGAATCGGCGCCCGTCGACGGCAACCCGCAGGGCGTCGCCATCGCGCTCCACCGTCACCGGGGCGGCGGGGTCGAGGCCGCGCGACCAGTGGGCGGGCAGGGTCAGCGCGGAAACCGGGTGACCGAACGGACTGTTGACCGGCGCGGGGAAGGTCAGCCGCGCGCCCTCCGCTCCCAACCGGGTGCGGATCGCCGCATCGTCGCCGGGAAAGCGCTCCTCGCCGAAGGGCGCCTTCGCCGACACCACCACCCCGTGCGCTGCCTGGGCCATGGCGCCGATGATGCCGAGAAGTTTGTCGCGGTAGGCGCTCCAGCCGCCGCCGAGCTCGGCGTGCAGGTCCTCGATCCGGTCCTCGTGCAGGGCGCTTTCGACCAGCAGGCGGTTGTGGTCGGGGATCGTCCATTTCGCCTGGCCGGCCACCAGCCGCCGGGTCAGTTCCAGCACCGAGAGATCCATGTAGACCCCGGACAGCGAGCTGTCCGCCTGGAAGGCGCCGAGGCCGTTTTCGAAGCGCGGGGCCAGCAACGGTTCCAGGCCGTCGCCCGGCGCCAGCACGACGCAGGAGGGCGCGGCGAAGCCGGTCGGGCGCGCCACCCCGGCATGGCGGTGCAGACGGCCCAGCCGTTGCAGCAACACGTCGACCGGGCAGAGGTCGGTGACCAGATGGTCGGCGTCGATGTCCAGCGACTGTTCGAGCGTCTGCGTCCCGATGACGATCATGCCGCCGTCGGGGCGTTCGGGACCCGGAGAAAGCGCCTTTTCCACCGCGTCGTCCAGCGCCTCGCGGTCCTCGGCGGCGAAGCGGCCGTGGTGCAGCGCCGGGCCGCTGGAAAGTTGCAGCAACACGTCGTCACCGCCGGCTGCGCGCACCGCCTCCCAGGTCGCCACGGCGGCGGTGACGGTGTTGCGGATGACCAGCACCTTCGCCTTCGACCGGGCGGCGGCCAGCGCGCGGTCCGCGGCCTCCTGTGCCGACCAGCCGGGGGCCAGCGACATCGCCACCGTCTTGCGGCGCGCCCGCGGATCGTCGGCGGATGCGGTGGGCGACGCGGCGGGCGACGCGGCGGGGCTGGCGGAGGCCGCGCCCTTCGACGCTCCCCTGGCCGCCCACACCGCCGGATAGGGGGCGGCGACCGCGGCGGCGAAATCCGGTGCCCGCGTGCCGCCAAGCCAGCGCGTCCGCGCCCGTGACCCCAGCGTCGCCGACATCAGCAGCGCGTGGCCGCCGGCACCGAGATGGATGTCCAGCAGCTTCGCCAGGATCTCGCCCATGTAGCGGTCGCTGGCGTGCACCTCGTCGACCACCAGCAGGCTGCGGGACAGGCAGGCGCCGCGCAGATGGGCGTGCTTGACCTGCAAGGCGGCCAGCATCGCCTGATCGACGGTTCCCACCGCGACGGGGGCGGCAAGGAAGCGCCGGGCGTTTTCGGCGGCCCAGCGGGCGGCAAGCTCGTCCTCGGCCCGTTCGCCCTCGTCGTCCCAGCGCACCCGCCAGTGGGGCAGCGCCGTGCCCACCGCGTCGCCGACCTTGAGGTAGCCGGGGACCGCCAGCACCGCCTTCAGCCCGTCCGGCCCGGTCAGCCGTTCCAGCAGGCGGTTCACCCGGCCATGGATCTGGAGGGCGGCCGACCGGGTCGGCAGGGCGAAATAGAGGCCGTCGACGGCGCCCGCCGCGAACAGCCGGGCGAAGCGCCAGACCGCCGCCTCGGTCTTGCCCGCCCCGGTCTCCGCCTCCAGGATGACGAGGCGCCGGTCGGCCGGCACCTCGGCCGTCGCCTGCTGGTGGGCGGCCGGGACGGCGAAGCCGGTGAGCGCCGTGAAGCCGGTGCGCCCGGCGGCCGGACGGCGCATCGCCTCGACGTCGAGCCGGATCGCCGCCACCGCCTTCAGCGCCCGGGCGCGGGCCGTGTCGATGTAATCGTCGCGGAACGCCGCCTCGAAGTCGAAGAAGTCCCTGTCCGACCCCAGCCAGTCCGACAGCGCCACGAGGCCGGCGAACAGGTGCTGGAGCCGGGGGGCGAGCGGCGGGTTGTCGTCATCGTCGGCCGACAGGCCGGCGGCGGGGCTGTCTGCGGCGGGGCTGCCGGCAAAGGCGTCGGGAAACCATGACCGCATCGCGGTGCCGATGATGCGGGCGCCTTCGGCCGGGTCGTAGGTGGTGCCCGATGGCGCGGCCGCTTCCCAGCCGGTCGCCACGGCCGGTGCGTCCAGCGGCCGGCCGTGATGGGAGAGGGACGCCAGGATGAAGGGGTGGAGGTCGTCCCACCAGTCCAGGTCGGGCAGGCCGAGCTGAAGCCGGACGCGGGCTGCGTCGCCGGCCCCCTGCGACGATAGCCTCATCAGGAGAGCCAGCCCCTCGGCGACATGCCCGCGCAGCAGCGCCGGCCGCTCGGCCGGCAGCCAGCCCTTGGCCTGGAAGCCAGGATGCAGCTTGCCGATGTCGTGGAGGAAGACGAGGGCGGTCAGCCGCGCGAGGCAACGCGCCGACAGCGGAGCGCCGGCGGCGGCCTCCAGGCGCGCGCGAATGGTGGGAAGCGCCGTGATGGCCTCGAAACAGGCGGCGACATCGGCGCAATGATGCGCGAGATGATGGAAGTCGCCCGGCAGCTCTCCCGATTTTCCCCAGGGTTCTCGCCGTTTCCCGCCCATTGAAGCCTGCGCCATCATCCGGTTACCGCAAGACGATGGATGGATAGCACGTTTCAACCAAAGCGGAAGAGGTAATCTGGACGAGGTGGGGGCGTGCGGGGGTCAGGGCGGGCACAGTTTGATGGGAATTTTCCCCGCAAGTGCGGGGCAACCGGGCACGGTCCCTTGGCGAGCAGCATCGCGTAGGGTCTATCCCCGCCTGTGCGGGGCAACCGGGCGGTACGAGGAGTCCAAGGCGTCCGCCATAGGCCTATCCCCGCATGTGCGGGGGAACCGCCCGCCTGCAGGCACTCCAGGTCCAGCAGCAGGGTCTATCCCCGCCTGTGCGGGGCAACCGTCGGTATGAGACGGTTGGGTTTGATGGCGCGGGGTCTATCCCCGCCTGTGCGGGGCAACCGCTCGCGCAGGCGGATGCGGCAGCCTAGCTCAGGGTCTATCCCCGCCTGTGCGGGGCAACCTTTTCCGGATGCCTGATTGCTGCGGCTATCTGGGGTCTATCCCCGCCTGTGCGGGGCAACCCAGCCAAAGCCTCCGACACGCGGCCGATGGTGGGGTCTATCCCCGCCTGTGCGGGGCAACCAGATAGTAGTCCCACTGCCCAGCCGCCGGGGTGGGTCTATCCCCGCCTGTGCGGGGCAACCGCGGAAACGCCGCTGCAAATCAGCGTCGCCGAGGGTCTATCCCCGCCTGTGCGGGGCAACCTTTGTCAAAGGACATCATGCCGCAAATGACAAGGGTCTATCCCCGCCTGTGCGGGGCAACCGACCGCGATTTCTACACCGCGAACAAGCCCATGGGTCTATCCCCGCCTGTGCGGGGCAACCCGATGCGGTCTTTCCTGCTGGACATGTTCGCGGGGTCTATCCCCGCCTGTGCGGGGCAACCCGCAGGGTTTCGAGGGCCGGCGGGCGAGCATAGGGTCTATCCCCGCCTGTGCGGGGCAACCGACAGATCGAAATCCGTCAGCGCGCCCTGGATGGGTCTATCCCCGCCTGTGCGGGGCAACCCGCGGGCAAAACCTTTTGCGTGTGCGGGGATGGGGTCTATCCCCGCCTGTGCGGGGCAACCCTCGGTGAGCTTACCGTCCAGCCAGGACGGATGGGTCTATCCCCGCCTGTGCGGGGCAACCCGTTCGAGGTGCCGGCAGTCCGCGGTGCACCGGGGTCTATCCCCGCCTGTGCGGGGCAACCTCGAGGTCCAGTTTGCGCACGACGGCGAGGGGGGGTCTATCCCCGCCTGTGCGGGGCAACCTCTGCCTTGTAAAGCACTGACTCTGTTCACTTTGTCAAAGAAACAGCCACCCAGACCCGGCCGTTTTCTGGCGTGGGGGATGGGGCAGCGCCGGGAACAAGGTCACCGTCGGTCCCGCTGTCGGGCACAATCATGCCCTCAAGCAGTTATCCGCGCCAGCCGTTTACCCGCAATTATCTCTTTGAAAAGTCGGGAAAACACGCAAAGGCGCGTCCTCACGGCCAGTCCCCAACCCTGCGGAAACCGGCGCGCACCCCTAGGCAAGCGTGAGGCATCCGCAAGCCGCCGTCCTGGCAGCAGCGTGTCAGCAGCGCTGGCGGCAGCGGCACGGCGCGGGTCAGGAGCGGCGGAACAGCCGGCCCCAGGGCGCCGGCATCTCCGGCCTCGACGGAGCGGAGGTCTTCGGCATGGCGGAGAGGGGAAGGCGGCCGGTCGCCAGCATCGCCATCACCAGCGCCGGATGCGCCGGGCCGCCGGTGGCGGCGTCAGGGCTTCCCTCGCCTTCCAGACCGTTCTTGGCCGAGCCGCCCTTGGCCGAGCCGCTCTTGGCCGATCCGGCGGCGGGGTCCTCGTTCAGCGCCTCGTTGATGCGGGCGAACGCCTCGATGTCCTTGATGTGCAGCATGGTCCGTATCCCTCGGCTTCGACATTTGTGCGTCGCAGCAAAAACGAAGGTAACAGTTCTGCCCTCGAATGCTCTCGTGTGCGGCGCTGTGGCGCGGCCCCGTCTTCAGCGGGCCGGTTCGCGGACCGCCAGCATAAGCCCGAAGCCGATCACGAAGAAAGCCAGAACCGTCGCCATGCCGGCGCGCTGGCTGTCGAACAGGTGGGTCGCCAGTCCGAACAGCAGCGGCCCGAAGAAGCCGACGAAGCGGCCGGTCAGGCCGTAGAGCCCGAACATCTCCCCCGCCATGCCCGGCGGGGCCAGCCGCGCCATCATCGAGCGGCCGGCCGCCTGGGCCGGGCCGAAGAACAGCCCGAGCCCGAGCGCGAAGACCCAGAACCACAGCCTGTCGGTCGCCAGAAGCAGCGGCAGGCCGCAGGCGGCCATGCCGGCCAGCGCGATCAGGATCACCGGCCTGGCCCCCGCCCGGTCGTCCATCCAGGCGAAGCCGATGGCGCCCGCCCCGGCCACCACGTTCAGCGCGATGGCGAAGACCAGGATCTCCTCGAAGCCCATGCCGAAGCTGCCGGCGGCGAACAGGCCGCCGAAGGCGGTGATGGTGTTGATGCCGTCGCGGTAGAAGGCGCTGGCGACCAGGAAGCGCACCACCTCGCGGTAGCGCCGGACCTCGCGCAGCGTGGCGGCCAGCGTCGCCACCCCCTCGCGCGCCGCCCGCAGCAGGCCGTGGCCGGTCGACGGCTCGTCCGGCACCCACAGGAAATAGGGCAGCGCGAACAGCCCGTACCAGCCGGCGGCCAGCAGGGCGGTGGCGCGGACGCCGGCCTGCGGCCCCCAGTCGGCCCATTCCAGGCCGAACAGCCCGAACAGCGGGGCCGGCGCCTTGACGAAGCCGACCAGCGCCAGCACCAGGCAGGCCAGCCCGCCGAAATAGCCGATGCCCCAGCCCCAGCCCGACACCCGGCCGAGCAGCCGCTGCGGCACCAGCCCCGGCAGGGTGGCGTTGTAGAAGACGTTGGCCAGCTCGAACGCCACGGTGGCGACGACGACGCAGGCGAGCGCGAAGCCGGCGTCGGCCGGGTCCGGGCGCACCCACCAGAGGGCGGCGGTGAACAGCACGGTCACCAGCGTGAACAGCGCCATCCACGGCTTGCGCCGGCCGGAGCGGTCGGCGATGGCGCCGAGCAGCGGGCTCAGCACCGCGATGGCGACGCCGGCCACGGTCATCGCCGCACTCCAGCGCGCGGTGCCCTCGACGGGGTCGCCGACCACGCCGCGGGCGAAATAGACCGCGAAGACGAAGGTGGTGATGATGGTGTTGTAGGCCGAGTTCGCCCAGTCGTAGAGGCACCAGGAGACGATGGCGCGGCGGGAAGGGGCCTCCCCGGACGGCAGGGCAACCGCAGTCGACAAATCCGATCCTCCGCAAGGGAAACCCGTCCTTCCCGCGACGGCAGGACGGCAGCCGGTTCAGGGACGTCTCACACGGGTTTGGCGGTCATATAGTTTTGCCGGCCCGCCGTTTGCCCGCCTACCCCTGCCCGCCTCCCGTCAGCCCGTCCACCCCGAAGGAGATCTGGTTGTTGTCGTAGCGGGCGACGATGCGCAGGCGGTCGCCGGCCGACAGCGTGATCGGCTTCTCCAGGAAGGTCATCGCCTGCTTCCAGTGGTTGGTGCGCGACCGGCTTTCCGACCTGTAGACCACCTCCTCGTCCATGAAGAGGTCGAACCAGAAGGCGACGCCGTGGCAGGTGCCGGCGGTGGTGACGGTCACGTCGATCACCCGCTCGCCCTCCTCCGGCATGTTGCGGGTGAAGTCGAACTCCAGCGCGGTGAAGGGCCGCGACAGCGGGGTGTGGGCGTCGGCGCCGAGGTCGAGCTGCTGGTAGCCGGGCGAGCGGAAGACGTCGAAGCTGCCCATGTCGAAGCCGTCGATGGTCTCCACCGGGTTGATGCGGGCCAGCTCCGGCGTCTCGACCAGCATGGCGTAGACGGTGGAGGCGCGCGGGATGATGGCGCCGCCGGGCTTCACCAGATGAGTGCGGGCATGCTGCAGCACCGACAGCATGCGCGGGGCCAGCATGCCGATGTTGATCAGCTCCGACACGAAGACGTCGGCCTTCTCCGGCAGGTCGCCGCCCTCGCCCACCGTGAGCTGCGTCGACAGGCGCGGCACCACGTCGATGCGGCCGGCATAGCCGTTGCGGGCCACCGTCTCCTTGGCGACGCGGGCGAGGATCGGGTTGACCTCGCAGGTCACCACCTTCCTCGCCCCGGCCCGCGCCGCCATCATGGCGACGATGCCGGAGCCGGTGCCGATCTCCAGCACCAGCGACGTGGGCGTCACCGCCCGTTCCAGCGAGCGCCGGTAGGCCTCGTTGCGCTCGAAGTCGTTGATCATCGGCAGGTGCCAGCCGGGCACCGCGCTGGAATAGATCAGCCGGCGGGTGAATTTCACCAGCGGGTGGTCGGGCGCCTGCCCGCGCGCCGACTCGATCACCTCGATCGCCTCGCCGGCGCGGTCCAGGCTCTGCAGCACATGGGCGAGCCCGACCTGCGCCGGGACGAAGCGGGGGGCGGCCTCCAGCACGATGCGGAACTCGGCCGCCGCCTCCTCCAGCCGGCCGCCGGTCGACAGCAGCTCCGCCAGGCTGTAGTGGACGTCGAGATAGTCGGGGGCCTGCGCCAGCGCCTGGCGGAAGTGGCTCTCCGCCTCCTCCAGCGCGCCGAGGTCGCGCAGGGTGGCGGCGAGGAAATGGTGCATCTCCGGCGACTCGGAGCGCAGCGCCAGCGCGGCGCGGAAGCAGTCGGCCGCCTCCTCCAGCCGGTTCTGCGCCTTCAGCGCGTTGCCGAGGTTGCCGTGCAGCTCCGGCAGGCGGGGGTTGAGGGCGAGGCCGGCGCGGAACGCCTCCTCCGCCTCGGCCGGCCGCGCCTGCTGGAAGAGCAGGCTGCCGCGGCTGTTGTGGAAGGAGGGGTCGGCCCCGTCCTCGGCGATCGCCTGGGCGAACAGGTCGAGCGCCCGCTCCGGATGGTCGGTGTGGGCGGCGACCAGCCCCAGCAGGTGCAGGGCGCCGGCATCATGCGGGTCGGCCGCCAGCAGCGCCCGGCAGACCTCTTCCGCCCCGGCCAGATCGTTGCTGCGGAAACGCTTGGCCGCATCGACCAGGGTGGGGGGCGGCGTGTCGGTCATCGCATCGGCTCCGGATCGGCGGGAACGGGTGGCGGAAGGTTTGCGCACCATAGCGGAAAAGCGGAAGGGCTACAGCCTTTCGCACCGGCCCTCCGGCCAGGGCGGCGGGTGCGGCGGGTGCGGCTACTCGCCGCCTGCGTTCTCCCAGCCCCAGCGCTCCCAGGCGCCGTCGAGGAAGGCGGCGAGCCGCGGGCCGGCCGGCAGCCCGGCGCAGGACAGCAGCGAGGGCGAGACCCGGCCGCCGCCGCGGGTCCACCACAGGCTGGCGCCGGCCGGCAGCGGGCCGGACAGCCGGCCGAGCAGCGCGCGGGTGGCCGCCGGCACGCGGTCCGGCTCCGGCCGGCCGAGGATGGCCAGCCGCGCCGGCAGACCCTCGACGTCGGTGCCGGCCCGGCAGGCGTCGAGGGCCAGCGCCTCGGCCCGGCCCAGCCAGCCGGCGCAGGCGGCCGGCACCCCGGCGAGGTCGGCAGCGGTGGGCAGGCTGGCGGCGATGGTGAAGGGATAGAGCCGCCCGACCCGGTCGGCGCTGGGCATCCACACGCCGACCAGCGGGGCGGGGCCGCACAGGCCGGCGGACAAAGCGAAGCGCCAGGCCGGCGCCTGGCCGAACAGGCTCTCCCACTCGCCGCCCAGCCGCCGCCCGGCCTCGCCCAGCGCCGCCGACAGCCAGCGGTCCCAGGGGCCGAGCACCGCCGGCGGCAGGCCGTGGGCGATGAAGTCGCCGCGCGCCGGCACCTTGCCGTGGAAGCCGACCACGCGGTTGGAGTCGGTTCCGCCTGACGGCGCGCGGCCGGCGGCCATCTCTGCGGGCATGCCGGCGGGGGCGGCGGGGCCGTTCGGGTCCTGCGGCCGCAGGAAGGCGCCCAGTCCCCCTTTCCCCGGCCCCCCCTTCCCCGGCCCGCCCCGGCCTGCCGCGGGTCCGCCGGTCATGGCGCCGCCGCCCGGCCCTGGGACGGGGTGGACTGCGCCAGCACCTCCCCGACGCGGGCGACCAGCGCCTCGTCGGGCGGAACGGGGGCGAAGCCGACGGCGAACAGCGCCGCCAGATGGTCGCCGAGCGCCCGCCGCCGGCCCTCGTTGCCCGGACCGGGCAGCACCCGCTGCCAGTCGAGCGCCAGCCATTCCGCCAGCGCCGCCGGATCCATCGGCGCCGTGCCGCCGACCATGCGGTAGGCGGCGAGCGTCCGGGCGAGCTGGTCGGGCAGCGCCCAGTCGGCGCGCAGGCGGTCTTCCAGCCGCAGGGCGATGCGGGCGAGGAACTGGGTGCGCAGCGCCCGGCGGTAGGCGTCGAGCGCCGGGCCGGCGATCCTGCCGCCCTGGTAGAGCCCGCCGGCCAGCGCCGGGTCGATCCAGCCGCCGCTGCCGCCATTCGCCCAGGACACCGATGCCCCGGCCACCGAGGTCCAGGACGCCGATGTCCAGGACGCCGGCGCGCCATGGTCCTCCGCCAGCCGCCGCAGCCCGTCCAGCGCCGGCAGGATCGCCGCGGCGTCGGCGGACTCCACCCGCCCCAGCGAGAGCGGCGGCGTGTCGAGCGGGCGCAACGCCGCCTCCACCGCCGCGGCGCCGGCGTCGGCGCGCTCCAGCAGGGCGGCGTTGCCGCGGGCGCTGGCCAGCCACCAGCCGCCGAGCAGCAGCCCGGCCGCCAGCGCCGCCGCGCCCGACAGCGCGGTGCGCCGGCGGCGCCGCCGCTCCACCGCCTCGTCGACGCGGACGAGGTTGGCTTCCGGGAACACCAGTTCGGGCAGCAGCCGGGCGAGGAAATGGGTGGGCGCCGGCTCGTCCGGCGCCGGCTCCGCCAGGCCGAGCGGCCCGTCGGTCCGGGTGGCGCTGGTCAGGTAGAGGCCGCGCAGCCGCAGCACCTCCTCCCCCCGCTCCGAGCCGAAGACGGTGTCGACGATGTCGGCCAGCGCCGGCTCCAGCGCGGCGATGCGCTGCGGGAAGGCGAAGGCGGCGGCGCGGCGGCGCAGGTCCGGCTCCTGGTGCAGGCGGTCGAGCAGCCGTTCGTCCAGCCGCCGCACCAGCCCGGCATAGAGGTCGCGGACGTCCGGCAGGGGCCCGCCCGCCCGCTCGGCGGCCGGCAGGGTCAGGCCCCAGACCTGCCGCCGCCCCTCGCGGTCGAGCGGGTCGAAGAAGGTGGCGAAGCCCTCCACCAGGTCGGTCTTGGTCAGCAGCAGGTAGACCGGCAGCCGGACGCCCAGGTGGGTGCGCAGCTCCGCCAAGCGCCGGCGGACCAGGATGGCGTGGTCGCGCCGCTCCGCCGCGCTCCAGGCGGCGAGGTCGGGCAGGCTCAGCGTCAGCAGCACGCCGTTGACGGGCTGGCGCGGCCGGTGCTCCTTCAGCAGGTCGAGCAGGCCGGACCACACCCGCCCGTCCACCGCCCGCCGGCTGTCCTGGGTGGTGTAGCGCCCGGCGGTGTCGATCAGCACGGCGCGGTCGGTGAACCACCAGTCGCAGTTGCGGGTGCCGCCCAGCCCCCGCACCGGCCCGCCGCCCGCTTCGGTGGCGGCCGATTTGCCGGCGCCCGGCAGGGACGCCAGGCCGGAATTGGCCAGCGCCGTGGTCTTGCCCGAGCCGGGGGCGCCGATCACCAGGTACCAGGGCAGCCGGTAGAGGTAGCGCCCGCCGCCGCGCAGCCGCGCCAGCGCGGCGTCGAGCCGCTGGCGGACGGCGGCGATCTCCTCCAGCGACGCCTTCAGCTCGGGGTCGCGCGCCGCCGCCAGCGCTTCGACCAGGCGGGCGTTGGCGGCGCGCCCGCGCCGGTCGATGGCGCGGTTGACCGCGACCCAGCCGGCCAGCGCCAGCAGCAGCGGCAGCAGCCGCAGGGTCCAGTCGGCCGCCACCAGGGGCAGCAGCGGCGGCAGCAGGGCGGCGGCCAGCCGCGGCAGCAGCAGCCAGCCGATCAGCCCCAGCGCCAGCGCGCCGCCCAGCGACACCGCCCAGCGGGTGAGGACCCCGAGATGCGGGGACGGCAAGGACGGCGGCAAGGACGGCGGCAGGGCCGGCGGCAAGGACCGGGAGCGGGCGGCGGCCTTGCGCCGGCCGGGCTTCGTGCCGCGGGCGGGGGCTGCCTTGCGGGTATCGGCCATCGGCGGCGCCCTATTCCGGATAGAGGCGGATGTCGATCCGCCGGTTGGCATCGCGGCCGGCCGGCGTCTCGTCGGCGGCGATCGGCTCGCGGTCGCCGCGGCCCTCGGCGGACAGGCGGGCGGGCGCCACGCTGCGCTCCAGCAGCCGGCGCACCGCCTCGGCCCGCGCCTCGCTCAGGGCCTGCGGGTCGGCGAGGCGCCCGCCATGGGGCATGGTGGCGTCGGTGTGGCCGACCACCACGACGCGCCCGGCCTCCGGCGCCAGCGCCTGCGCGACCCGCTCCACCACCGCCCGGTGGCGGGCCTTCACCGCGTCGCCGGCGGTGGCGAACATGGCGGCGGCCGGGATGCGGATCACCAGCGCCCCGTCGCCGCCGGCCAGCACCTCCACGGCGCCGCCGCGGATCTCCGGCTCCAGCAGCCCGGTGACGCGGGCGACCAGCGCCGGCCCGGCGGCCGGCGGCGGGGCCGGCACCTGGCGGGCGATCTCGACCGGGCGGTCGGGCAGCAGCGCCGCGACGCGGGCCGCGACCGGCGCCGCCTGCCCGTCGAGCGAGGCGGCCAGATGCACGTAGAGGCCCGACAGCGCCAGCGCCACCACCGTCCAGACGATCCAGGCCGGCAGCGTGCCGCCCAGCGGCCGGAACGGCTCGGCGACGCCCCGCCAGGCCGGCGACAGCTCCGCCGCCGCCTCGCCGCGGGCGCGGCGCAGCACGCGGTACAGCTCGTCGCGCAGGTGGGCGAGGTCGTGGGCGCCGCCCGGCCGGTCGCGGTAGCGCCCCTCGAACCCCAGCGACAGGCAGGCGTAGAACAGCTCCAGCGCGTGGCGGTGGCGGCGCGGGTCGCCGAGCATGCCGTCGAGCAGGTCGAAGAAGCGCACCCCGGCTCCCGGCTCGCCCACCGCGAGCCCGCCATGGCCGGCGGCGCGGGCGACGTCGTCCAGCGTGGCGGCCAGCGCGACGCGGGCCGCCCGCCTTTCCCCGGGGTCCAGCCCGGCGGCCTCGGCCTCGCGGTCGAACCGCTCCAGCGCCGCCATGGCGGGGGCGGCGAGGGCGGGGGCGGGAGCGGGGCGGTCGCGCAGCCCGCCGGCCAGCGCCAGCACCGGGGCGGCGATGGTGAGCAGCGGGTTGAGGGCGTCGGCATGGCGCGGCGCGAAGCGCGGCGGCGGCTCGGCCTCCCCGCCGTCCGCCGGGGCCGGCCGCGCGGCCGTCAGCGCGGCGGCGAGCGGGCCTGCGAGCGGGCCGGCGGGACCGGTAGATGCCGGGCCGGTCGATGTGGGGCCGGTCGATGCAGGGCCGGGCGGGCGGTTCCGCGCCTGCGTCTCCCCCGCCGTCCGGTCCAGCCGCTCCTCCGCCGTCATGTCCCCATCACCCATGCCAACACTGCCGAAGTGCGAAACCCGGGGAGGTATAGCAGCCCGGCCACCGTGAGCGAAACCGTGCGGAACGGGCCGGCACGGGTGTGGGGTTGGCGGGCATGGGGATGGGGATGGGGATGGGGCCGGCCCTACCGCACGCCGCTGTTGCTGTAGTCGTACTGCACCTTCGGCGCAGTGCCGCCGCTCCGGCCACCGGCGCCGCCAGGGCCGGCCAGCTTGTCGATCAGCGAGCCGATGCCGCTGTCCACCCGCTGCATCACGCTGGTCGCGTGCACCGCCTCGGGCGCCGCGGCCACCGGCACGCCGCCGGGCGCGGTTCCGGGCGGGAGCGTCCAGGCCGGGGCGCCCTCCAGGCCGGGCAGCGGGCGGGCGGGCCGGCCGGCATGGGCGTCGGTCATGAAGTCGCGCCACAGCTTGGCCGGCAGGGTGCCGCCGGTGACCTTCTTCATCGCGTCGTTGTTGTCGTTGCCGAGCCAGACCCCGGCGACGAGGTCGGCGGTGAAGCCGACGAACCAGGCGTCGTGATAGTCCTGGGTGGTGCCGGACTTGGCCGCCGCCGGCCGGTTCAGCCTGGCGCTGCGGCCGGTGCCGTAGTCGAGCACGCCGGTCATCATCTGGGCGAGCTGCACCGCGTAGGCCGGGTTGACCACCGCGCCGCCGCCGCCGCCCTGGCGCCGGTACAGCACGGTGCCGTCGCGGCTCTTGATCTCGGTGATGGCATAGGCCCAGACGGGCACGCCGCGGTTGGCGATGCCGGCATAGGCGCGCACCAGCTCCAGCGGCGTCACCTCGCTGGTGCCGAGCGCCAGCGACAGGTCGCGGGTCAGCGGCGAGGAGATGCCGAGGTTCGAGGCGATGCGCCGCACCCGGTCGGTGCCGACCCGGTCGATCAGCCGCGCCGTCGCGGTGTTGGAGGAATGGGCCAGCGCCGAGGCCAGCGTGATGCTGCCGCGGTACTTGCCGTCATAGTTGCCGGGGCTCCAGTTGGCGAGCTGGACCGGGGCGTCGTCGATCAGGCTGTCGGGGGTCCAGCCGGCCTCCAGCGCCGCCAGATAGACGAAGGGCTTGAAGGCGGAGCCCGGCTGGCGCAGCGCCTGGGTGGCGCGGTTGAACTCGCTGCCGTCATAGTCGCGGCCGCCGACCAGGGCGCGCACCGCGCCGTCCGGGCTCATGGCGACCAGGGCGCCCTGATGGACGTTGGCGGCGGCGCCGGGACCGGCCAGCAGCGCCTCCAGCCGCTGTTCGGCGGCGCGCTGCATCTTCAGGTCCAGCGTGGTGCGGACGATGACGTCGCCGTGGTCGGGGCCGGCGAAGCCCGGCACCAGCTCGGTCACCCAGTCGGCGAAATAGCGGCCGTCGCCGCCCGGCTTGCGCCGGGGCGACGGCTTGGCGGTGCGCGCCGCCTCGTACTGCGCCTGGGTCAGGTAGCCGGCGTCGAGCATCGCCGCCATCACCACCCGCGCCCGCTCCGCCGATTCGTCGGGGTTGGAGCTGGGGGCGTAGCGCGACGGCGCCTTCAGCAGGCCGGCCAGCACCGCCGATTCGCGGATGTCGACCTCGGTCGCCGGCTTGCCGAAATAGGTGCGGGCGGCGGCGTCCACCCCGAAGGTGCCGGCGCCGAGATAGACGCGGTTCAGGTAGGCGGTGAGGATCTGGTCCTTGCTGAAGCGGCTCTCCAGCCAGAGCGCCAGCATGGCCTCCTGGATCTTGCGCTTCAGCGACTTCTCGGGGGTCAGGAACAGGTTCTTGGCGAGCTGCTGGGTGATGGTGGAGCCGCCCTGCACCGCCCGGCCGGAGCGCCAGTTGACGTAGACGGCGCGGGCCAGGCCGAGCGGGTCGATGCCGAAATGGCTGTAGAAGCGGCGGTCCTCGATCGCCAGCACGGCCTCGACCAGGTGCGGCGGCAGGTCCGCCACGCTGAGCGTGGTGCCGTGCAGGTCGCCGAAGCGGGCGAACTCGCTGCCGTCGGCGGCCAGCACGGTGATGGAGGCCCGCCGCTCGAACTGCGCCACCTTGGAGATGTCCGGCAGGTCGAGCGCGAACCAGGCCAGGACCGCGCCCAGCCCGATGCCGCACCAGATCGCGGCGACCAGCCCCCATTGCACCAGCCGGTTGAGCCAGCCGCCCTTGCGGGAGGGCTGCGGCGCCCGGCCGGGCCGGCCGGCGGACAGGGCCGGGGGTTGCGGCGGCTGGGAGCCGCCGGACCGGCGGGCGGACGGCCTGGACGCGGCGAGTTTGGGCGCCTTGAATTTGGGCGCGGTGAGTTTGGGCAAGGAGATCCTTGGCAGCGTGAACGATGGCAGCGCGAAAGCAGGCAGCAGGGAGCGGCGCGGCCGGCGGGGCTGCTTGTAGGGGGTCGGCGGCGGGGCGGCGGAGGGGGGCGGCTGCCGGCGGCGGGTCTTGCCTTTGCCGAGCGCCGCCAGCCGGTCGCGGGCGAGGTCGACCGCCTTGGCGGCCAGCGCGCGGGCGGCGTCGCCCGCCGTCAGCCGGTCGAGCGGCGACGGGTCCTCGCGGGTGCGGAGCGGGCGGGGGCCGGCATAGAGCTGGCCCGCGCGTTGGCCCGCGCGTTGCTCCGTCTGCCAGCGGTCTGTCTGGTGGTCCGGTCGGTCGGCGGTCACGGCGCGCTCGCTAGCCCTGGCAGGTCGGTATGAGGAGTGCGGAAGACGATCGGCCCGTCCGCGCCTGGGCACGGACGAAATGTTCCCGCTTCGATCCTCATACGCTCACAGCCGCCTGCCCGGAAGGCCGGCGGCGGACCGGCGATTATTTGTCTCCCGACCGTGGCGAAAGGATGACGCTATCCGCAATTGCGGGGGTGAAAGGGTGGTCGCCCCGGCCCGCCGCGAGACCGCGTCCCGTAGCACCCCGCCTCCCCCGCCGGGCCGCCTCACTCGCGGTTGCGGTATTCCACCGGCACCCAGCGATAGGCGTCGTCGTCGCGCCGCAGGCGGCCGAGGCCGGGGAAGCCGAGATGGGCGGCGGCGGTCAACTGCCCGCTGCCGGCCTCCTCGGCGAAGCGCTTCAGGCGCTGGGCGCGGGCGGCGTCCTGGTCGATGTCGAAGGCGACGGTGGCTTCCGGATGCGGGAACTGCACCGGGCCGACATGGATGATGTCGCCCCAGAACTCGATGGTCTCGCCCCGGCTGGCCACCCGGTAGAAGGCATGGCCGGGCGTGTGGCCGGGGGTGGGGATCGCCGTGACGCCCGGCAGGATTTCGGACTGTTCGGCGAAGGGCTTCACCTTGCCGGCCTTGAGGTAGAGGCCGACCGTGGCGACCGCCTCGTCATAATGGCGGGCCTGCAATCCCCTGGCGAGGTTGCCGCGGTCGAGGAAGAAGTCGACGTCGGCCTGGCCGACATGGACCGTGGCGTTCGGGAAGACCATCCGCCCATCCAGCGCCAGCCCACCGGAATGATCGGTGTGGATGTGGGTGAGGAGGATGTCGGTCACCTGATCGGGGCGGTATCCGGCCGCCGCCAGACTGGCCGGAAGCTTGCCGCCATAGGGGCCGAACAGTTGCCCGGCGCCGGTGTCGACCAGCAGCAGGCGCGGCCCCGCCTCGATCAGGAAGGCGTTGATGGAGGTCTCCAGCGGGTCGCGCTCGAACCGCTCGGCCAGCAGCGCGTCGATGCGCTCCGGCGGCAGCCCCTTGACCAGCGGCTTGATGCCGAGCGGCAGGGTGCCGTCGCTGAGCGCCGCGACGCGGAGGTCGCCGACGGCGAAGCGGTAGACGCCTGCGGAGGAGGGTTGGGTCGCCGATTGCGGGGTGGGCTGGGCGGCGGTGTCGGCGGCATGTCCGGCCGGGATGGCCGCGAACAGCAGGCCGGCGGCCAGCACGAGCATATGCGGTTTCATTGTCCTGTCCTTGGGGTGTTGCTCGACTCCCGCGGCGACCAGCGTTCCTGCCGCCGCGCAGGACCACCACGTAGCATCCGGAGCCGGCCTTGATTACCCGTCGGGCTTGGGCAACATTGTGCCGTTTTCCGATCCAATCGGCGGGGGCGGATGCAGGATCTGAACGACACCGTCGCCTTCGTCACGGTGGTGCAGGAAGGCAGCTTCACCAAGGCCGCCCGGCGGCTGCGACTGCCCAAGACGACGCTGAGCCGCAGGGTGCGCGATCTCGAAGGCCGGCTCGGCATCCAGCTCCTGCACCGCACCACCCGGCGCATCGGCCTGACCGAGGCGGGAACCGTCTATTACGAGCATTGCCGGCGCATCGCCGAGGAGATGGAGCAGGCCGAAAGCGCCGTGGCCCAGCTTCGCGACGCGCCGCGCGGCTGGCTGCGGATCACCACCCCGCCGTCCTTCGGGATGAAGGTCATCGCACCGCTCCTGCCCGACTTCCGGACCCTCTGCCCCGATGTCCGCATCGATCTGGTGCTGAGCCACGAGAACCTGGATCTGGTGGCGCGGACCATCGACCTGGCGATCCGGATGGGGACGCTGCCGGACTCCAGCATGGCGGCCCGCAAGCTGGGCGTCCTGCGCCGCCATGTCTATGCCGCCCCGTCCTATTGTGCCGTCCATGGCATGCCGGCCCACCCCGACGAGCTGGTCCGGCACCTCACCCTGGCGAACATGAGCGCCCGGCGCCCCTCCGGCTATGGCTGGCGCCTGTTCCGGACCGCCGGGGCCGGCCGGGGGGGCTTGCCCAGGGAGGAGCAGAGGGAGGAGCAGAGGGAGGAGCAGAGGGAGGAAATCGATGCGGCCATCGACCCGGTGATGACGGCCGACGACCCGGAGATGCTGGTCCCGACGCTGCTGGCCGGCGGCGGGCTGGTGCTGGCCACCGATTTCGCCATGCGGCCCTACCGGTCGGCCGGACAGGTGACGCGGGTGCTCGACGGCTGGAGGGGATCGGACGTCGACCTGCATGCGGTCTTTCCCGGCGGGCGGATCCAGCCGCCGAAGGTGCGCTCCTTCCTGGACTTCCTGATCGGGCGGATCGATCTGGGGGACGGCGCCGGCCAGGGAGATTCCTGACCGGGCGAGCGTCACAGGAGCAGTGTCACAGGGGCAGCGTCACCGTCACCCGCAATCCCCCCTCGGGGCGGTTCGCCAGGGTCACGTCGCCGCCATGGCCGCGGATGATGGTGCGGGCGGTGGACAGGCCGAGCCCGACGCCGCCGGTGTCGCGCGAGCGCGAGCGCTCCAGCCGGTAGAAGGGGGCGAAGACCTTCTCGAACTCCGCCTCCGGGATGCCGGGGCCGTCGTCGTCGATGTGGATGAGGGCATGGCCGTCGGCGCGCCCCAAATCCGGACGCCCCAAATCCGCCTGCCCGGGCTCCAGCCGGGCGGTGAAGCCGCCGCCATAGGCGATGGCGTTGTCCATCAGGTTGGCGAAGGCGCGGCGCAGCGCCACCGGCCTCCCCTCCGCCACCACATGGGCCGGGCCGTCATAGACGGCGCGGTGGCCGGCGTCGATGCGGTCGTCGCACAGGCTCTGCAGCAGGTCGGCGAGGTCGAGGCGGCCGCGCGGCTCGCGCTGGGCGTCGTCACGGGCGAAGGCGAGCGTGGCGGAGATCATCGCCTCCATCTCGTCGAGGTCGGCCAGCATCCGCCGCTGCATCTCCGGATCGTCGACCAGCTCGGCGCGCAGGCGCAGGCGGGTGATCGGCGTGCGCAGGTCATGGCCGATCGCCGCCAGCATCTGGGTGCGGTCGGCGACGAAGCGGGCGAGGCGGGCCTGCATGCGGTTGAAGGCGCGGGTGGCGGCGCGCAGCTCCGACGGCCCCTCCTCCGGCAGGGGGGCGGCCTCGCCGTCGACGCTGAGGCGCTCGGCGGCGGCGGCGAAGCCGGCGAGCGGGGCGGTCACCCGGCGGGCGGCGAGCAGCGACACCAGCAGGATCACCGCCACCACCGCCCCCATCCACAGCACGAAGCGCAGGACGCCGAACGGGCCGGGCAGCGGGTCGCCGCCGGTGAAGCTGAGCCAGGTGCCGTCGGCCAGCCGCACCGACAGCCGGACATGCGGTCCCCAGCGGCGGGGCTCGTCGCCGCGGGCGAAGGGCGGCGCCGGCCGGTCGTCGTCGTGGGGGAGGCGCTGGACCTCGACGAGGATGGCGCGGTCGGGGCTGTCCAGCGAATCGCGCAGCCGCCGCTTCAACTGGTCGAAGCGCATGCCGGCATAGTCGGCGAGCGGCGGCGGGCGGTCGGGGTGCCATTCGACGCGCAGGACCGGGTCGTCGATGGCGCGCACCACCCGCTCGCGGCCGGGCGCCGGCGTGCTTTCCACGAGCTGGACGATGGCGGTGACCCGCTGGACCAGCACGTTGGGGCCGTGGATCGGCGGCCCTTCGCTGCGGTCGGTCAGGTAGACCAGGGCGCTGATCGCCTGGGTCAGCAGCAGCGCCAGCACCACCGTCAGCGCGATCCGCGCCGCGAGGCTGTCGGGGACGCGCAGGCGCAGGCGGCGGCCGAGGGAGGCGAGTGCCGCCGCCCGGTCCTGCGGCGGGCTTCCGGAGTCCTCTCCGGGGCGCGCCGTCATGGCGCCAGCCCGCCGCTGCTCACCGACGGCGTGAACAGGTAGCCGCCGCCGCGCACCGTCTTGATCAGGGCCGGTTCCGCCGGGTCGGGCTCGATCTTGCGGCGCAGCCGGCTGACCTGCACGTCGATCGAGCGGTCGAAGGGCACGGCGGAGCGGCCGCGCGCCAGGTCGAGGAGCTGGTCGCGGGTCAGCACCCGCTGCGGATGCTCGGCGAAGGCGACCAGCAGGTCGTACTCGCCGGCCGAGAGCTGGACCAGCACCCCGTCGGGCGAATGCAGCTCGCGCTTGGTCAGGTCGAGCGACCAGCCCTCGAAGCGCAGCACCGCGCCGGCGGCGGGCGCCCCCGCCGTCAGCGGCGCCTGGGCGCGGCGCAGCACCGCCTTGATGCGGGCCAGCAGCTCGCGCGGGCTGAAGGGTTTGGCCAGATAGTCGTCGGCGCCCATCTCCAGCCCGACGACGCGATCGGTCTCCTCGCCCATCGCCGTCAGCATGATGACCGGCGTCTGCGCGGTCTGCGGCGTGGCGCGCAGGCGGCGGCACAGCGACAGCCCGTCCTCCCCCGGCAGCATGAGGTCGAGCACGATCAGGTCGACGCGGGCGCCGTCGAGCGTGCGCATCATCTCCGCCCCGTCCCTGGCGCCGGTGACCCGGAAGCCGTGCTTGGTCAGGAACTGGGCGACGAGGGAGCGGATTTCGCGGTCGTCGTCGACGACGAGGAGATGCGGGGTTCTGTCCATGGCGGCCATGATCGGGCGAGCGGCGGCGGCGGTGAAGGGGAAATGTGTAACGCCCGGTTACCGGCCGGCCCGCGGTTACACACTGTTACCAAATGACCGGTTCGCCGACATGCGGCGGCAACGTTGGGGGGCCATCGTCTGGTCATCGGGACGGCGGCGGCCTCACGGCGGGAGCCCAGGGCAAGGCCCCGGGGAGACGCCGGAGACGACGCCGGGTCCCGAACGGAATAAACCCCGCCCATCCGGGGTTTAGGCAAAACCGTCCCGCACGGTTCCATCCAAAGGAGTGTCCTCATGAAACGCGCCCTTCTGACGTCCGCCCTGCTGGTTGCCGGTCTCGGCGTGGCCGTTCCGGTCTTCGCCCAGGGCGGCCCGCAGCCCGGAGGTCCCGGGCCGGGTCCGGACCGCCACTTCGCCCGCATGTGCGAGGACCAGGAAGCCCGTCTGGCCGGCAAGCTGGCCTATGCGGAGAAGAAGCTGAACATCACCGAGCAGCAGCGCGCCGCCTGGACCAAGTTCGCCGACGCCGCCCGCACCAGCCTGAAGCCGATGCAGGACCTGTGCGTCAAGTTCAAGGACCAGCCGCCCCCGGCCGCCCTGCCGCAGCGCCTCGACCGCGTCGAGCAGATGATGCAGGCCCACCTGCAGCAGATCCAGACCGTCAAGCCGGCCCTGACCGACCTCTACGCCCAGTTGACGCCCGACCAGCAGAAGCAGGCCGAGCGCATCCTGCACCAGGGGATGGGCGGACCCGGCGGCATGGGCCGGATGGGGCACCATGGCGGGCCGGGCGGCTGGGACCATGACGGCCCGCGTCATCACGGCCCGGGCATGCCGCCGGCCCCGCCCCCGGCCCCGCTGCCCGCCCCGCAGGACGCGCCCAAGAACTAACGTAACAGACGGGCTCGCGGCGGCGGGCAACGCCCCCCACCGCACGCCGCCGCGACACCTGGGCCGCCGGACATCCCGTCCGGCGGCCCTCGTCCGTTGAGGGGTCTGTCGGGGCGTTTGTCGGGGTGCCTGCCGGGGCGGCCCTTCCCCCTGCCGGATGCCGGCGCCGTCATGCGGGTAGCCCCCTCCGCAGGGCAATCGCATATGACGATAATCGCCCTCTCCCGCCCCGGGAGAGGGAGGGGACCCACGAAGTGGGGAGGGTGAGGGGTGGTCCAAGACGCCAGAACCGCAGGGTTTCTTGGATCACCCCTCACCCTTCCCATGCTTTGCATGGGCCCCGAGGTCGCTCGCAAGGCTCGCGACCGCATTCCACCTACGACTGCCTTGCAGTCGTCCGGCCTGCGGCCGTCGGTTCCATGCCCTCTCCCGGGACGGGAGAGGGAGCCATATGCGATAGCCGTAGCCCCTTCCGGGGAAAGGGTTGGCAAAAGCCGCGCTGCCGCTTGCATTGCCGGGCTCCGCACACCAAAGCTTACCCCATGACGTCCTCTCACGCTTCGGCGGGCGGCGGTTTCGGGCGGGGGGGCCGTGTGGTCGCCGTGCTGGGCCCCACCAACACCGGCAAGACCTACCTGGCGATCGAGCGCATGCTCGGCCACCGGTCCGGCATGATCGGCTTCCCCCTGCGCCTGCTGGCGCGGGAGAACTACGACCGCATCGTCAAGATCAAGGGCCGGAACGCCGTGGCCCTGGTGACGGGGGAGGAGAAGATCCTGCCCCCCAACCCGGCCTACTGGGTCTGCACCGTCGAATCGATGCCGCTCGACCGCGCCGTCGACTTCCTGGCGGTCGACGAGATCCAGCTCTGCGCCGATCCGGAGCGCGGGCACATCTTCACCGACCGGCTGCTGAACGCCCGCGGCCTGGTCGAGACGATGGTGCTGGGCTCGGACTCGATGCAGCCGATGATCCGCCGGCTGGTGCCCAAGGCCGAGTTCATCAGCCGGCCGCGCTTCTCGCAGCTCACCTATGCCGGATACAAGAAGCTGACGCGCCTGCCGCCGCGCTCGGCGGTCGTCGCCTTCTCCGCCACCGACGTCTACGCCATCGCCGAGCTGATCCGCCGCCAGCGCGGCGGCACCGCCGTGGTGCTGGGCGCGCTCAGCCCGCGCACCCGCAACGCCCAGGTCGAGCTGTACCAGGCCGGCGAGGTCGATTACCTGGTGGCGACCGACGCCATCGGCATGGGGCTGAACATGGACGTCGACCATGTCGCCTTCGCCCGCATCGTCAAGTTCGACGGCTTCGCCCCGCGCCGCCTGCGCGCCGCCGAGGTGGCGCAGATCGCCGGCCGCGCCGGGCGGCACATGCGCGACGGCACCTTCGGCACCACCGACGAGGTGGGGGAGCTGGACGCCGACCTGGTCACCCGCGTCGAGAACCACGAGTTCGAGACGGTCAAGGCGCTGTCCTGGCGCAACAGCGACCTGCGCTTCGACACGCCGGGCTTCCTGCTGAAGTCGCTGGAGGAGCGGGCGCCGATCCAGGAGCTGAGCCGGGTGCGCGAGGCCGACGACCATCTGGCGCTGCAGGCGCTGGTGCGCGACCCCGAGATCATGGATCTGGCGCGCGGGCGCGACGCCGTGCGGCTGCTGTGGGAGGTCTGCCAGGTCCCCGACTTCCGCAAGGTGCTGTCCGACGCCCACACCCGCCTGCTGGGGCAGGTCTACCGCAACCTGCGCGGCCCGCTGCGCCGGCTGGACGAGGACTGGGTGGCACGGCAGATCGCGCGGCTCGACCGGACGGAAGGCGACATCGACGCGCTGGTCGCCCGCATCGCCCACATCCGCACCTGGACCTACATCTCCAACCGGCCGAGCTGGCTGAAGGACCCGCTGCACTGGCAGGAGCGCACCCGCGCCATCGAGGACCGGCTGTCGGACGCGCTGCACGAGCGGCTGACCCAGCGCTTCATCGACCGCCGCTCCGCCACGCTGGCCCGCACGCTGCGGGACGGGCGCTCGCTGCTGGGCGGCGTGCGCGCCGACGGCGAGGTGGTGGTCGAGGGGCACGTCGTCGGCCGGCTGGAGGGCTTCCGCTTCGTCCCCGACGCCCCCGACCGCTCGGAGGAGGCCAAGTCGCTGCTGTCCGCCGCGCGCCGCGCGCTGCGCGACGAGCTGGCCAAGCGGCTGCGCGCCTTCGAGGCCGAGCCCGACGACGTCTTCGCCCTGTCGCCCGAGGGGGTGCTGAGCGCCGACGGCGTCGCGGTGGCGCGGCTGGCCGCCGGCCCGTCGGTGCTGGCGCCGCTGGTGGTCCCCTTCGACGAGGGGCTGCTCGACCAGACCCAGCGCGACCGGGTGCGGGCGCGGCTGGAGCGCTGGCTGAAGGACCATGTCGCCGCCCGGTTGAAGCCGCTCTTCGCGCTGTCGGCCGCCGACGCGCTGTCGGGCGCCGCCCGCGGCCTCGCCTTCCAGCTTGTCGAGGGGCTGGGGGTGCTGCCGCGCCAGCCCGTCGCCGCCATGGTCGAGCGTCTGGAGCGCGAGGACCGCAAGGCGCTGACCCGGCTGGGCGTGCGGCTGGGGGTGTCGCACCTCTACCTGACGGCACTGGCCAAGCCGGCGGCGGTGGCGCTGCGCGGGCTGCTGTGGGCGGTGGCCAAGGGCCATGCTCTGCCTGTCCCGGTGCCGGCGCCGGGCCGCGTCTCGGTCGAGGCGGCCGGCGCGCCGCCCGCCTTCTGGGAAGCCATCGGCTATCCGCTGGCCGGCGGGCGGGCCTTGCGGGTCGACATGCTCGACCGGCTGGAGACCGAGCTGCTGACGGCGTCCAGGGCGGGAGCCCCGGTCCGCGAGGTCGCGCTCGGCCAGCGCCTCGGCCTGTCGGCGGAGGAGCTGGGGGCGGTGCTGGCCGGACTCGGCTATGTCCGCGCGGTGGCTGAGGACGGCGCCGTGACCTGGAAGCGCCGGCGCCCGCAAGGGCCGCGGACCCGGCGCGAGAAGCCGACGAACGAGGACCATCCCTTCGCCAAGTTGCGGCAACTTTCGGGAATGTGAGTGTCATGACGCCGGACCCCCGCCTATCCTCCCCCGCTGGGCGGGGGAGGGACTGCCGCCGCCGTTCCCAACAAGTACTTACCCCCTCCCCCGCCCAGCTCTCGCACAAAGCTCCGCCTTGTGCTGACGCGGCAGGCGGACCTTCGGTCCGCTGAGAGCGGGGGAGGGTTGGGGTGGGGGCAACCGACGAAGACCAAAACCGAATTTACACACGGAAACGCCCATGACCGACACCGACGACACCGACGACACTGGCGGCAGCGGCACCCCCGGCCGGCTGCGCATCGACAAGTGGCTGTGGTACGCGCGCTTCTTCAAGACGCGCAGCCTGGCGGCGAAGCTGTGCAACGACGGCGGCGTGCGGATGTCGGGGACGGTGGTGACCAAGGCCCATGCCTCGGTCAAGCCGGGTGACGTGCTGACCTTCGCGCAGGGCCGCCACATCCGCGTCATCAAGGTGGTGGCGCTGGGCAGCCGCCGCGGGCCGGCGCCGGAGGCGCAGGCGCTGTACGAGGACCTGTCGCCGCCGGTGCCGGAGGAGCGGCTGCAGGATCCCTTCCGCCCGCCGGGCGCCGGACGGCCGACCAAGCGCGACCGCCGGGCGATGGACGCCCTGAAGGGCGATGTCCTGCAAAGTGAGACCGATTAGGGGACAAGGCGGATGATCGCTCGAAAAAAGTGAGACCGCCTCTTAAACCGGGGTGCCGACACCCCCATCTGGGAAGGCTGGAAAACCGACCAGATGCGACGAGCGAGCACGACCATGAGCGAGAAGACCCGACCTACGAGCCTTTCCGCCACCACCTCCACCGGCACCTCCACCGGCCGGGGCGCCCGCGCGGCGACCGCGGTGGCCGTTGCGCTGGTGATGGCGCTGGCCGCCGGCACCGCCGACGCCCGCGCCGGCAAGAGCGGCTCGGCCGGCAGCCGCGGCAGCCGCACCTATGATGCGCCGGCCGCCACCACCACCGCCCCCAGCGCGGTGTCGCCGATGGAGCGGTCGACCGCCCCGCAGATGTCGCCGGGCATGCAGCGTCCCGGCTCGCAGGCCACCGCCCCGGCCGCCGCGCCCTCGCGCGGCTTCTTCGGCGGCGGCTTCATGTCCGGCCTGATGGGTGGCCTGATCGGCGCCGGCATCGGCGCGATGCTGTTCGGCGGCGGCTTCTTCGACGGGCTGGGCAGCTTCTCCGGCATCCTGGGCTTCCTCCTGCAGATCCTGCTGGTGGTCTTCCTGGTCCGGCTGGCCATGCGCTTCTTCCGCAACCGCTCCCAGACGGCGAACACCGCGCCGGCCGGCGGCGGGCCGCTCGGCCAGATGGGCGGCAACCGGCCGGCCTATGCCGGCGGTCCGCTGAACCGCGATGCGGCCGACGTCCGCTACAACCCCATGGGTGGTGGCACGGGTGCCGGGATGGGCGGCAGCGGCATGGGTGGCCCGGCCCAGCGCCGTCAGGCCGCGGACGAGATCGGCATCCAGGCGGCCGACTTCGAGGCGTTCGAGCGGCTGCTGAACACCGTCCAGACCGCCTATGGGCGTGAGGATGTGGAGGCGCTGCGCGCCGTCACGACGCCGGAGATGCTGTCCTACTTCACCGAGGACCTGACCGAGAACCGCAACCGCGGCGTGGTCAACAAGATCAGCGACGTCCGCCTGCTCCAGGGCGACCTCGCCGAGGGCTGGCGCGAGGGGGCGCAGGACTACGCCACCGTCGCCATGCGCTTCTCGCTGATCGACACCACGGTGGACCGTGCCAGCGGCCGGGTGGTCGAGGGCAACCCGTCCCAGCCCACCGAGGCGACGGAGCTGTGGACCTTCGTCCGCCCGCGCGGCGGCCAGTGGCAGCTCTCTGCGATCCAGCAGGCGAGCTGACGCCAGTTCCTTCCGAAACGCGAAACGCCCCGGCCGGTCGGCCGGGGCGTTTTCGTTTGTGCCGCTCGTACCCGTGATGGCGGTATGGGCGCTGACTTTAACCCCCTCCTAACCTCCCCCGCTCTCAGCGGACCGAAGGTCCGCCTGCCGCGTCAGCACAAAGCGGAGCTTTGTGCGAGAGCTTCGCGGGAGAGGGACTGCCGCCGCTTGTCGTGACAAGCACTTGCTCCCTCTCCCGCGACGCAGGAGAGGTGTCAGGCCCCCGGCAGGGCCACCGCGTCCTCGGCCCGGAAGCCGAGCCGGACGGTTTCGCCCGGCACGAAGGCCGGCTCCTGACCGAGGTGCGGCACCTGGACGGTCAGGCCGCCGTCGAGGAAGGCGTTGACGAAGGCGCCCTCGAAATCGCGGTGGCTGACGCGGGCATCCAGGACGTTGTTGAGGGTATTTTCGCTCCAGCCCAGGGACAGCCGCTCCGGCCGGACGAACAGCGTCGCGTGGTCGCCGGGCGCCAGACGGCGCGGGTTGCGCCCGCGCAGGCGGCCGAAACCGGTGTCGAGCACCGCCCAGCCGTCGGCCGCCTCCACCACCGGGCCGGCGAAGCGGTTGGACTCGCCGACGAAGGAGGCGACGAAGGCGGTTTCCGGGTGGTCGTAGATGGCTTGGCCGTCGCCCACCTGCTCCAGCACGCCGCGCGACATCACGCCGATGCGGTCGGACATGGTCAGGGCCTCGCCCTGGTCGTGGGTGATGTAGATGAAGGTGACGCCCGTGCGCTTCTGCAGCTCGCGCAGCTCGGCCCGCATGTGCTGGCGCAGCTTGAGGTCGAGCGCCGACAGCGGCTCGTCCAGCAGCAGAACCGCCGGCTCGACCGCCAGCGCGCGGGCGATGGCGATGCGCTGGCGCTGCCCGCCGGAGAGGTCGGTCACCCGCTTGTCGGCGGTGCCGGGCAGCGCCACCAGCTCCAGCAGCTCCGCCACCCGGCGCTTGCGGTCGCCGGCCGGCACGCCGCGCACCTCCAGCCCGAAGCCGATGTTCTCCGCCACCGTCATCAGCGGGAACAAGGCGAGGTTCTGGAAGATCAGGGCGGTCGGGCGCCTGTTCGGCCCGATCCCCCGCATGTCCCTGCCGCCGATGCGCACGGCGCCGGAGGTCGGCTCCATGAAGCCGGAGATCATGCGCAGGATGGTGGTCTTGCCGCAGCCCGACGGCCCGAGGAAGCTGAAGAACTCCCCGGCCCGGATGGTCAGCGACACCTCGCGCACGGCGACGGTGTCGCCGAAGCGCATGGTGACCGAGTCGAGTTGGACGTCTTGGCTCATGTATCCTGCCGGAATGGAGACGTATCTCCCCGTCCCGCCTCTCGCACGAACGTCGTTTGCGCGAGAGGCGGGAGGGGGAGGACTGGATCACGCCGCCAGGAAGCGGTCCTGGTACTCATTGCGGATGGAGACGTACCACGCCTCCTGGATCGGCCACCACCACAGCTTCTGCAGCGCGTCGCCGGGATAGGCGTCGGCGAAGAACTGCTTGTTGAGGTCGGACAGGTGCGCCTCGGCGCCGACCGCGGTGCTGGAGATGCCGGAATGGTTGGTGTAGAGGGCGCCCGCCTCCGGCGTGTAGAACCAGTTGATCCAGGCGTAGGCGTTTTCCAGGCTGTCGGCCTTCTTCGGGATGGCGAAGCCCTCCATCCAGGCCAGCGCGCCTTCCTTGGGCGCGATGAAGCGGACGGGCAGGCCTTCCTTGCGCAGCGCCACCGCGGTCGAGTCCCAGGTCTGGCCGATGACGCAGCCGTTGGTGCGGAAGGCGCCCTGCGCCTCGTTCTCGTTGCTCCAGAACTGGGCGACCGACTTCTTGTGCTCGGTCGCCACCTTCAGGATGGCGTCGAAGTTGGCGCGCGCCTTCTTCTCGTCCTGGAACTGCTCGCGCACGGGATGCGGCAGCTTGCCCTCGGCCTCCAGCCACAGCGCGATGCCGATCAGCGAGGAATGGCCGCGGACGGTCACCTTGCCGGCGTTGGCCGGCGCCCACAGGTCGCCGTAGCTGGCCGTGCCGTAGCCGAGCGGCGCCTTCTTCATGTCGTAGGCCAGCGCCTCGGTCCCCCAGTCGGCCGGGGCGAAATAGCGCTTGCCGCCGACGACGCCGCCCATGCCGGCGGAGCCCTCGACCGAGGACTTCAGGCAGCCGTCCCACTTCACCTTCGACTCGTCGATCGGCTGCACCAGCTCGAACTCGACGTAGTTCGGCACGCGGTCCACGGTGGGGTGGATGATGTCGAAGCCGGCGCCGCCGGTGGCCTTGAGCTGGTTGAGCAGCTCGTCGTTGGTGCCGTATTCGGTGAGCGTCGCCTTGATGCCGGTCTTCTTCTCGAAGTCGGCCAGCATGTCGGGGCTGATGTAGCCGGCCCAGGAGAAGATCTTCACCGAGCCCGACGCGGCGCGGCCTTCGCGCAGCACGAAGGGACCGGTGGAGGCGACGCCGGCCGCCGCCGCTGCGCCCTGCAGCAGGAGGCGGCGGGTGAAGCTCTTGGCGGCGCGCTGGGTCTCGGCGCTCGACAGCTCGGATGCGGTCTTCGGCATGACGCCCATACTCCCTGACTCTTGGCGGCGGTTGGGTCTGCGGAGACGGGACCTCTGATGCCCCGTTCAAGGCCTGGAGTGTGCCCGCGCGAAGGCACTCCGTCCACGGCCTAAACCGGGGCTTCGCCAAACTTCATAGAGCCGTCACATCCCACCAATTCGGCCCAATCCGGCCCAATCCGGCCGGACCGGACCCAAGTGGGTCCTCGTCCGGGGGAGCGGCCGGTCAGCTCTCCAGCATGCGGCGGAGCAGCTCGACGTCCTCGGCGAAGGAGGGGTCGGTGGTCCGCAGCTCCTCCACCTTCTTGACCGCGTGCATGACGGTGGTGTGGTCGCGGCCGCCGAACTTGCGGCCGATCTCCGGCAGGGACCGGGCGGTCAACTGCTTGGCCAGGTACATGGCGATCTGGCGCGGCCGGGCGACGGCGCGGGCGCGGCGGGCCGAATGCATGTCGGCGACGCGGATGTTGTAGTGCTCGGCCACCCGCTTCTGGATCTCGTCGATGGTGACGCGGCGGTCGTTGGCGCGCAGCAGGTCGTGCAGCACCTCCTGCGTCGTCTCCAGCGAGATGGAGCGGCCGACCAGCTCGGCATGGGCGACGATGCGGTTCAGCGCCCCTTCCAGCTCGCGGACGTTCGAGGTGATCTTGTGGGCCAGGAACTCCAGCACCTTCAGCGGGATGCTGGCCTGGAGCGCATCGGCCTTGGCCTGGAGGATGCCGAGCCGCAGCTCGTAGGTGGTCGGGTGGATGTCGGCGACCAGGCCCCAGCCGAGCCGCGAGCGCAGCCGCTCCTCCATCCCCTCCAGGTCGGACGGGCTCTTGTCGGCGGAGATCACCACCTGGCGGTTCTGGTCGACCAGCGCGTTGAAGGTGTGGAAGAACTCCTCCTGGGTGCTGTCCTTGCCGCTGATGAACTGCACGTCGTCGATCATCAGCACGTCGACCGAGCGGAACTGCTGCTTGAAGGCCATGGTGTCCTTGAAGCGCAGCGCCCGGATGAACTGGTACATGAACTTCTCGGCCGACAGGTAGAGCACCTTGCGGTTCGGGTCGTTCTTGCGGATCTGCCAGGCCAGGGCGTGCATCAGGTGGGTCTTGCCCAGGCCCACCCCGCCATAGAGGAACAGCGGGTTGAAGGTCACGGTGGTGGCGTCGGCGACGCGGCGGGCGGCGGCGTGGGCCAGCTCGTTCGGCTTGCCGACGACGAAGTTGTCGAAGGTGAATCGCGGGTCGAGCGCCGCCGACAGGTCGGAGCGGTCCTCCAGGATCGCCGGCACGGCGGTCGGCGACTCGTCGGAGGCGCCGCCATAGGGAGCGCCGCCATAGGGGGCTCCGTAGGAGGCCGAGGTGTAGGAGGCGGCCGACGGCACGGCCGAGCCGAAGGCGGAGGACGGATCGGCACCGGCGGGCTGGCCGGGGGCGGGATCGGCGGACCGCGACGGCGCCGGGCGCCGGTCGGCGCCGCGGCCGGCCGGCGATCCCGGGACGGAGGCCGGGTCGTCCCGGTCGTCGTTGTCGGCGACCAGGGCCGAGGGCGGGCTGGTGGAGGCGACGATCACGTCGATGGACTGGACTTCCGGATTCTCACCGGCCCAGAGCGCCCGGATGCGGTCGGCATAGTGGGTCAGCACCCAGTCGCGCATGAAGCGCGTGGGCACGACGATGCACACCTCGCCGCCGACAAGGCTGGCGACGGACAGCGGCTGAAGCCAGCTCCGGTAGGCGATCTCGCCCACCTCTTCCTTCAGGCGCCCGCGAATGCGCGCCCACTGCTGATCCAACGACACGCCGACCGACATGCTCCCTTTCCCCCGCTCCTTCCCCACGGCTGGGTCCGTCCAGGCGGCGCCTGCCGGCCCGGCAGCCAGGGCGACGCGGGATCGCCCCGCTGTTGGAACCGCCGCCGGACGCTCCGCCATCCCGGCCGTCACGCGGGACGGTGGTCAGACAGATGGTGGCCCGGCCTTCCGCTTGTTCCTGCCCGGAAGACTCCAAGCACGGATGACCCCGAACGGAATACATACCAAAAAAGCACGCGCCCGAGTCGACGGGACTGTAAATCCCGCCATAAGCGCGACAGCTTGTAAGTAAAAGAAGATCGCGCGCCCGACCGGGATTCAACAAGCCCGGATCGAAGGAAGACCTTCAGTATTTCATTGCTGTGTTCGGCCGGCCACAGAGTGTTGCACCACCCCGTATCGCCCCTCCGAATGGTTTAAAAGTCTAATCGCCCTTATGAAATCTGGCAATGGGACAGATGGCGAACAGGGTAAAAAGATAAAATCGTTCGCTTTGTCCATATAGCCGATGCCGGATCTCATAGGCACTTCCGGAGATTCCCAAGGACAATCTGAGACAATTCCCAAATATTCGTTCATTACTTAAAACGCAAAGAGCCGCGCCCCGAATCCCGGGCGCGGCTCTTTGAAACCGGCGTATGAAGGCTCTTACAGAGCCTTGATGGCGGCCGACATGCGCGACAGCTTGCGCGACACGGTGTTCTTGTGCAGAACGCCCTTCGACACGCCGCGCATCAGTTCCGGCTGAGCGGACTTGAAGGCCTCGGCGGCAGCGGACTTGTCGCCGCTCTCGATCGCGCCCTCGACCTTCTTCACGAAGGAACGGATGCGGCTCATGCGGGCACGGTTGACTTCCGTGCGACGCTCGGTCTGACGAATGCGCTTTTCAGCGGACTTATGATTGGCCATGGAAAACCCTACTCCGAACGACACGGCTGTCGTGATGCGAGCGCGCCTTATACGCGCCACCGCATCGCGAGTCAAGGCGTGGTCGTCCATTGACTTGGACTAATCGACGACTGACGACATCTTGATGGGATCTGCGCCGTCCCCCGCAAGATGCAGGGGACGGCAGACGGATGAATCAGCGATTCTTCCAGGCCGGCTGGCGCTTCTCGGCGAAGGCGGCCATGCCTTCCTTCTGGTCTTCGCTGGCGAAGGTCGAATGGAAGAGGCGGCGCTCGAAGCGGATGCCCTCGGCGAGCGTCGTCTCGTAGGCGGCGTTGACCGCCTCCTTGGCCATGGCGATGACCGGCTGGGACAGCGAGGCGATCTTGGTGGCGACCTTCACCGCCTCCTCGACCAGCTCGGCCGCCGGGACGACGCGGCTGACCAGGCCGCAGCGCTCGGCCTCGGCGGCGTCGATCATGCGGCCGGTCAGGACCATCTCCATCGCCTTGGACTTGCCGACGAATCGGGTCAGGCGCTGGGTGCCGCCGGCGCCGGGGATGGTGCCGATGGTGACCTCGGGCTGGCCGAACTTGGCGGTGTCGGCGGCCAGGATGAAGTCGGCCATCATCGCCAGCTCGCAGCCGCCGCCGAGCGCGAAGCCGGCGACCGCGGCGATGGTCGGCTTGCGGCACTTGGCCAGCCGCTCCCACTTCGCGGTGATGAAGTTGGAGGTGTAGACCTCCATGTAGGAGAAGCCGGCCATCTCCTTGATGTCGGCGCCGGCGGCGAAGGCGCGCTCCGACCCGGTGACGACGATGGCGCCGATGGCGGCGTCGGCCTCGAAATCGTCGAGCGCCTGGCCCAGCTCGGTGACGAGCTGGTCGCACAGGGCGTTCAGCGCCTTCGGACGGTTCAGGGTGATCAGGCCGACCGGCCCGCGGGTCTCGACGAGGATCGTTTCGTACGACATGGCTGCAGCACTCTCCCGATGAAGCGGGTCCGGTTAGTTCCGGAGCCCGTGGTTGTCCGTTGGTCGTGTGGCGTCCCGGCCCGCGGCCGCACCCGGCCAGAGGGCGGGAATGCGGGCGGAGGGCGGCCCCCCGTCAGCGTGGTGTCAGGATGAAGCGGACGGCGGTGTCGGGCGCCGCCGCCGGGAATTCCAGGCGCAGCTCCTCGCCCTCCCGCACATAGATGCGGTCCCTGGTGCGGCGCCAGCCGAGCTGCGGCAGGGTCTGGTCGTAGAAGGCCAGCACCGCCGGGCGCGGCACCCGGCCCGCCAGCACGGCCTGGACGATCCGCCCGCCCGGCTTGTCGAAGACCAGCGGCTCGGATTCGGCCGAGGCCAGTCCCGGCATCACCGGCACGTCGGTCAGCCCCGGCACGAACGGGCCGGCTTCGGCCGCGGCCGCCGGGGAGACCAGAGGGGGAATGGGAAAGGGGAGGCTCCCCAGGCCCGCGACCGCGGGGCCGGCAAGGAGAAGAGCGGCGGACGCCGCCCGGAGCAGGGCCGGAAAAGCCGTCATGCCCCAGCTATATCATCGTTGGCGCGTCGCACAATAGAAAGTCGAGCGGCCGGCCTGCACGATCCGCCGCACCCCGCCGGTGCGGGCGCGGTCGCAATCGCAGCCGGGGCACCCCTGCCCTTCCCTGTCGTAGACGGCGAACTGGTGCTGGAAATAGCCCAGCTCCCCCGACGCCTGCCGGTAGTCGCGCAGCGACGACCCGCCGGCGGCGATGGCGCGTTCCAGCACCTCGCGCACCGCGGCGGCGAGGCGGTCGGCCTCCGCGGGGGTCAGGCTGGCGGCGCTGCGGGTGGGGAGGATGCCCGACTGGAACAGCGCCTCCGACACATAGATGTTGCCGAGCCCGGCGACGACGCTCTGGTCGAGCAGCGCCGCCTTGACCGGCGTCGCCTTTCCCGCCAGCCGGGCCGCCAGTTCCGGGCCGGAGAACTCGTTGCCGAGCGGTTCCGGCCCGAGGTTGCGCAGCATCGGGTGGTCGCCCAGCGCATCGGCGACCGTCAGGTCCATCAGGCCGAAGCGGCGCGCGTCGTTGAAGGTGACGACGGTGCCGACATCGGTCTCGAACACCACATGGTCGTGCTTGCCGTAGGAGTCGGGCGCTTCCGGCGAGATGATCATCCGCCCGGACATGCCGAGATGGGCGATCAGCACGCCGCCGTCATCCAGGTGGATCAGGATGTATTTGGCCCGCCGCCGCACCGACTGGACCAGGCGTCCGGTCAGCCTTTCGCAGAAGCGCGGGGGAAAGGGGGTGCGCAGGTTCGGCCGGCGCTGCTCCACACGGACCAGCCGCCGGCCTTCGAGATGCGGGGCGAGGCCCCGGCACACCGTCTCGACTTCGGGAAGTTCGGGCATCGGCAGACTGTGGGGTGGGAAGGGGATCGGCGCAAGGGTGCCGGTGGCGAGCGGTCGGTGGAGAGGGCGATCCTGCCCGCCATGTCAGCGGCGTCCGTTCCGGCGACTCCCCGGACCCCCCGTCACCGGTACTCCTTGAAGCGCTCCGTCGCCTGGATCAGGGCGGCGCGGATGCCGGGCTCCATGGCGGAATGGCCGGCATCGGGGATGACCCGGTAGTCGGCCTCCGGCCAGGCGCGGTGCAGCTCGTCGGCGGAGACGGTCGGGCAGACGACGTCGTAGCGGCCCTGGACGATCACGCCCGGCAGGTGGCGGATGCGGTGGACGTCGCGCAGCAGCTTGTCCTCCGGCGTGAAGCGGTTGGAGCGGAAGTAATGCGCCTCGATCCGCGCCAGACCGAGCGCGTGGCGGTCCTCGCCGCTGGCGGCGATCAGCTCCGGCGACGGCAGCAGCGAGGAGCAGCTTCCCTCATAGACGCTCCACACCCGGGCGGCGGCCATCCGCGCCGCCGGATCGGGCGAGTCGAGCCGCTTCCAGTAGGCCTCCAGCAGGTCGCCGCGCTCCGCCTCCGGGATGTGGCCGGCGAAGGCGGCCCAGGCCTCGGGGAAGAGGATGCGCATGGAATAGAGGAACCAGTCGATCTCGCTCTTCCGCATCAGGAAGATGCCGCGCAGGATCAGGCCCAGGCAGCGCTCCGGATGCGTCTCGGCATAGGCGAGCGCCAGGGTCGAGCCCCAGGAGCCGCCGAACAGGTGCCAGCGCTCGATGCCGAGATGGCGGCGCAGCGTCTCGATGTCCTCCACCAGCCGTTCGGTGGTGTTCTCGCGCGTCTCGCCGAGCGGCGTCGAGCGGCCGGCGCCGCGCTGGTCCATCACGATGATGCGGTAATGGGCCGGATCGAAGAAGCGCCGGTGCGTCGGCGAGGCGCCGGCCCCCGGCCCGCCATGCAGGAACATCACCGGGACGCCCCGCGGGTTGCCCGCCTGCTCCCAATAGACCGTGTGGATCCCGTCGACGGCGAGGGTGCCGGTCTGGAACGGGTCGATGGGCGGATAGAAGTCGCTGCGGGGCATGGCCATGCGTCCATTGATGCGGAGCACGAGTGTAGAGGAGCCGCCGGCCATTTATCCAGCCCCGGTTGCGGCGGCGTACCGGGGAACGCCCGGAGGGTGGGGATCGGAAGGAAAAGCCGGAAACGACAAAGGCCACCCGGAGGTGGCCTTTTGTGTCGGATGGAGAGGATGGCGCGCCCGAAGAGATTCGAACTCCTGACCCTCAGATTCGTAGTCTGATGCTCTATCCAGCTGAGCTACGGGCGCCTTGTCCACCATCTTGTTCCCGGCACCGGTGGAAGCCCCCGGCGTCGAGGCGCGCAACCTACTCAAAACGATTACCCGGCGCAAGCGCTTTTTTTCAGGGGAACCGCAGTTTCCGGATCGGGGATGCGGCGGCCCGGAAACGACGCCGGAAACGACAAAGGCCACCCGGAGGTGGCCTTCTGTGTCGGATGGAGAGGATGGCGCGCCCGAAGAGATTCGAACTCCTGACCCTCAGATTCGTAGTCTGATGCTCTATCCAGCTGAGCTACGGGCGCCTTGTCCTACCACCTTGTTCCCGGCACCGGTGGAAGCCCCCCGGCGTCGAGGCGCGCAACCTACTCAAAACATTTCCCCGGCGCAAGCGCTTTTTTCAGTGATTTGCCGGCGCCCGCCGGCCCGGCCCGGCGGCAGCCCCCGGATTGCCGGGCGGCGGCGGCTGGGTTATACAGTCCCCTTCTGTTTTTGGAGAGTCAGTCCCGTGGCCGAAGCCCCCTTCAACAAGCATTTCCCGGTGTCCTGGGAAGAGCTCCACCGCAACGCCAAGGCGCTGGCCTGGCGCCTGATCGACCGTGGCCCGTGGAAGGGCATCATCGCCATCACGCGCGGCGGCATGGTTCCGGCGGCGATCATCGCGCGCGAACTGGAAATCCGCATGATCGACACGGTCTGCGTCTCCAGCTACGACCACCAGCAGCAGCGCAGCGCGACGGTGCTGAAGGGCGTCGAGGGCGCCAAGGCCGGCGACGGCGAGGGCTGGCTGATCATCGACGACCTGGTCGACACCGGCAAGACGGCGGAAGTGGTGCGCAAGATGCTGCCGAAGGCGCATTTCGCCACCGTCTACGCCAAGCCGGCCGGCCGGCCGCTGGTCGACACCTTCATCACCGAGGTCAGCCAGGACACCTGGATCCACTTCCCCTGGGACATCGAGCTGCAGTTCTCGCAGCCGATCGCCAAGCAGCGCAACAGCTAGCCGGCGGCACCGCCCGCAGGACGGCTTCGGAACGGCTCCCGCCGGCCGCGGGGGCCGTCGGGGCCGTTCCGGGCTGCGGCATTACGCAAAAATTTACCGTTGCCGGGCTAGAAACGGGTGGTGCACGGGCGGGCCGGGCGGGAACGCCGGGCCTCCCGGCCTTCCGGACGCCTCCTCCGGCCTGCCGGACGGTTTGCGCCGCAGCCGGTCCGATGCGCCGGCCTGTGCCACGACCGCGCCACAACCGGGTTGCAGCCCGCCCATGATCGACGACCTCTCAGGCGCCCAGCGCCCGGACCTGCGGGACGAGCTGCACCAGGACGATTTGCGGCGGAAGATCGACGACCTCGTCACCCGCCTGCCGGCCAGCCTCGTCTACAATCTCCTCAGCGAGATCGAGGGCATGGACGGCGAACCGAGCGACCGCCTGCAACTGGTCCGCCAATACGTCATCGAATACCTGAACCGCCAGCGCACCAACCGCGCCAGGCGCCTGTTCACCAGCCTGTTCGAGTCCTTCCTGATCGACGACGACGCGCTCTACCACGGCGGCGTCTCCATCCCCGGCATGTTGCAGCGCGTCGACGTCGGCGCCCTGTGGGAGGCGCTGAGCCGCGATGCCTTCCCGCTGCTGGCGGTCGAGGCGCAGGAGACGCTCGACGAGATGGCCAGGGGCGAGGTGATCGACCGCGTGCTGCGCTCCCCCGTCGCGCTGGCGATGCGCGGGCGGATGCGCGCCGCGGCGGTGAAGCATCTCGACGCCGTGCTGGCCAGCAAGAGGGCGACGGACGAGCTGCTGGCCGGCCTGTCGCGCAACCGGCCGCGGCGCACCCGCCTGATGTCGGGTTTCCTGGAGAAGACGCCCCCGGTCGACGCCGGCACGCTGCGGCTGATGCATCTCGTCCTCAGCGGGGCCGACGGGCCGGTGAAGCTGGTCGCCGACCGGCTGGAGGACTTCCCGTCGGCGGCGGCCGGGGAGCTGGAGGCGAACCGGCTGGCCGACCGGCTGCTCGATGCGGTGGACGCCCTGCGCGACCGCTGCGGCGACGAGGTCGCCAGCCTGCTGCCGCTGTCGGTGCTGACGGTGAAGGGCAACTATGCCGTCTCGGCGCTCTACGTCCGGCTGAGCGGCGTCGATCCCGGACGCGGCGACGCCATGACCGCGGCGCTGACCGGCCATTTCATCGGGGTCACCCGCGCCCTGACCGCGGCGCTGGCCGTCGTGCTGAAGCTGAACGAGCGGGTCCCCGGCTCCGCCATCCGGCCCAGCGCCAAGGAGAAGGCGCGGCTGGAGGCGCTGGTGCAGCGCCTGGACCGGCTCGTCCATGCCGCGACGTCCGCCGGGCTGATGGAGGACCGGCGCAGCGAGCCGGCCTTCCGCAACGCCTGGACCCAGGCGGCGAGGATCATCGGCTCCCGCGTCGCCGCGGTGGCGCTGGAGCGCTCCAGCCAGGCCGCCGCCTCCCGGCGCCAGACGGTCATCGACCATGCCGACATCATCTGGCTGAACCGGCTGCTGTGGCGCTGGCAGGAGATGTCCCGCGACTTCGGCTTCGAGACCTACGACCTGGTCAAATGGCGCGAGACCCTGCTGGAGGAGCTGCGCGCCAACGTCGAGAAGGCGATGAAGTTCGAGGAGTCCGATCCCTTCGACGAGCGGATGGCCCACCTGCTGCGCATCAACGCGCTGGCCGCGGTGTTCGGCCAGCGGGTCAGCGCCTGGATCCCCACCTTCAGCCACAACATGACGCGCCTGCTGTCCCACCGCCTGGAGCGCGGCGGCGACTTCGGCGAGGACGAGCGGGCGATCATCGACGACCTCGTCGCCACCGCCCGCGCCGAGGTCGGCAAGTCGCGCTATTGGAAGAGCAACGAGCTGATGGACCTGATCGAGCTGTCGGAGCGCGCCCGTCCCGTCGGGTAAGGGGCCGGTGGCGTGACGGCCGGTCACAGCACCCCGGAGGAGCGGTGGCGGGGGTCCAGCCAGTCGCGCAGGCCGTCGCCCAGCATCGTCAGCCCCATCACGGCGAGCGCGATCGCCAGGCCGGGGAACACCGCCTGCAGCGGGGCGGTGAACAGGTAGGTCTGGGCGTCGCCCAGCATCTTGCCCCAGCTCGGGCTCGGTGGCTGGATGCCGAGGCCGAGATAGCTCAGCGCCGCCTCGTTGACGATGGCGACGGCGAACAGGACGGTGGCCTGGACCACGACGATCCCGGCGATGTTGGGCAGCACATGCACCAGCGTCACCGACAGCGGCCCGCGGCCCAGCGCCAGCGCCGCCCCGACGAAGGGCCGCCGCCACGCTGCCAGCGCCGCCCCGCGGGTGACGCGGGCCAGCACCGCGGCGTTGAAAAGCGCCAGCGCCAGCACGACGTTCACCGCGCCGGCCCCCAGCACCGCGGTCAGCAGGATCGCCGTCAGCACCGAGGGAAAGGCGAAGACCAGGTCGCCGAGCCGCGCCAGCACCTCGTCCCCCCAGCGGCCGAGCCCCGCCGCCAGCAGCCCGAGCGGCACGCCGCCCAGCAGCCCGAGCCCCACCGCCGCCGCCCCGACCGCCAGCGAGTTGCGGGCGCCGACCATGATCATCGACAGGACGTCGCGGCCGAAATGGTCGGTGCCGAGCCAGTGGGCGGCGCTCGGCGGCTTCAGCCGGGCGAGCACGCGCACCTGCTCGGCCGGATAGGGCGTCCACAGGAAGGAGGCCAGCGCCAGCGCGACCAGCAGCGCGGTCAGCGCCGCGCCCAGCCAGAGGGAGACGGGCCAGGGGGAGCGGCGGGTCATGGCAGGTCCACCCGAAGCGGCTCCCTCGCCCATCGCCGATGCCCCCTCCCCATCCCTCCCCCGCCGTTGGCGGGAGAGGGGGCGGGATGCTTGTCGGCGTTCGGCGGAGTTCCCTCTCCCGCCGACAGGCGGGGGAGGGTTAGGGAGGGGGGATGGAGGATGGTTGAGGGGGCATTGAGGATGCTCATGCCTCGCCCCTCGGGCGCGGGTCGGCCAGGGCGCAGGCGATGTCGACCAGGGCGTTGACCGCCACCACGAACAGCGCCAGCAGGACCACCACCCCCTGCACCACGATCAGGTCGCGCTGGCCGATCGCCTGGTAGAGCAGGCGGCCGAGGCCCGGCAGGGTGAAGACGTTCTCCACCACCACCGCCCCCGCCACCAGGAAGGAGATCTGCAGGCCCAGCACCGTCGCCACCGGGATCAGCGCGTTGGGCAGGGCGTGGCGCAGCAGCACGGCGGCCCGCCCCACCCCCTTGGCGCGGGCGGTGCGGACATGGTCCTCGCCCAGCGTGTCGAGCACGGCGGTGCGGGTGACGCGGGCGAGGATGGCGGCCTCCGGCAGCGCCAGCGCCAGCGCCGGCAGCACCAGCGCATGCAGCGCCGGGCCGAGGCCGCCGCCCCAGCCGGGAAAGCCGCCGGCCGGGAACCAGTGCAGGGTCAGCGAGAAGACGAGGATCAGCAGGATGGCGATCCAGAAGCTGGGCATCGACACGCCGAGCTGGGTGAAGCCCAGCACCGCCCAGTCGCCCCCCCGCCCCCGCCGCGCCGCCGCCAGCAGGCCGAGCGGGATGGCGAGCGCGGTGCTGACGGCCAGCGCCAGCAGGGCGAGCGGCAGGGTGACCGCCAGCCGCTCCGCCACCAGCCCGGCGACCGGGCGGCCGTAGGTGAGGCTGACGCCGAGGTCGCCGCCGGCCAGCCCGCCGGCCCAGTGCAGGTAGCGGGCAAGGACCGGCAGGTCCAGGCCCATCTGGGCGCGCAGGGCGGCCAGCGTGTCCGGCCGGGCGTCGACGCCCAGCATCAGCAGCGCCGGGTCGCCGGGCACGAGCTGCAGCACCGCGAAGACGACGACGGTGGCCAGCCAGGCGGTGACGATCAGACCGAACAGCCGTCGCAGCAGGAAGGCAAGCACGGAGCCGTCACTTCCAGGCGGCGGCGGTGACGTCGTTGGCCTGGACCGGACGGTTCACCCACAGGCCGGTCAGGCCGGCCTTCTGCACCGTCACCGACGGCAGCATGAACAGGAAGCCGTTGACCGCGTCCTCCGCCAGCACCCGCTGCTCCTCGCCGTAGAGCGCGTCGCGCCTGGCCTGGTCCTGGGTGCGGTTCAGCTCGTCGTTCAGCGCGGTGAAGCGGGCGCTCCTGTAGTTGAAGTAGTAGTCGGGCCGGGCATAGATGTCGATGTCCAGCGGCTCAGTATGGGCGATCATCGTCAGGTCGTAGTCCTTGCCCTTGAACACCTTCTCCAGCCAGGCCGCCCATTCCATCGGCTCGATCCGGGCGCGGATGCCGACCTCGGCCAGCATGGCGGCGACCAGCTCGCCGCCGCGCCGGGCATAGGGCGGCGGCGGCAGGGCGAGCGTGGTGTCGAAGCCGTTCGGGTAGCCGGCCTCTGCCAGCAGCGCCCTGGCCTTCGCCGGGTCGTAGGGGTACATCCCGGTCAGGTCGACATAGCCCTGGCGGTGCGGCGGGAAATGGCTGCCGATGGCGACGCCGTTGCCGTACAGCACCCCCTCGATCAGCGTGCCGCGGTCGATGGCATGGGCCATGGCGCGGCGGACGCGGACGTCGTCGAAGGGCTTGCGGGCGTTGTTGGTGGACAGGATCGTCTCGCCCTCGGTGGTGCCGACCGTCACCGCGAAGGCGGGATCGTTGCGGAACTCCGGCAGCGCCTCGTAGGTGCTGAACAGGGTGAAGGCATCGACGTCGCCGGCCTTCAGCGCCGCCACCTGGGCGGCCGGGTCGCTGATGAAGCGGAAGGAAACGCGGTCGATCCGAGGCGCCGGCCCGTCATAGTCGGGGTTGCGCGCCAGCACGACGCGGTCGCCGGCGACCCAGCGCTCGAACCGGAAGGGGCCGGTGCCGACCGGCTTCTGCTTGTTGGTTGCCGCCGATTCCGGCGCGACGATGACGGCGTCGCCGCTGGCCATGTGGAAGAGGAAGAGCCCGTCGGGCCGCGACAGGGTGACAACCACCGTCTGCGGGTCCGGCGTCTCGACCGTGGCGATCGGGGCGAAATAGGCCTTCTGCGCGTTGACCGAGTCCGCCGCCCGCGCCCGGTCCAGCGTGAACTTCACGTCGGCGGAATCGGCGGTGGTGCCGTCATGGAACTTGGCGTGCGGCCGCAGGCTGAAGCGGTAGGTCAGCCCGTCCTCCGACACGCTCCAGCGCTCCGCCAGGCCGGGGACCAGCCTGCCGTCGCCGTCGACCCGCAGCAGCGGCTCGAACAGGTTGGCGTAGGTGACCTCCTTGATGGCGCCGGCCGCCCCGGCGGTGGGGTCGAGGTGCGGCGGCTCCAGTTGCATGCCGACGACCAGGTCGGTGCGCGGCTGCGCCCGGCCGCTGCCGGCGGTCAGCGCCAGCGCGGCGAAGACGGCGGTGGCGGTGGCGGCGGTCAGGGCAAGGCGCTGCGGTGTGATCGGCATGGTGGCAAACTCCCCCCTCTCGTCGTTGCCGACGGTCTCGTTGCCGCGATGATGCGGTGCGGCGCGGGGGAGCGCAAGCGGGGCGGGCGGGCTTTTCCGCCGGCGGGACGCCTGCCCGCCCCCGGTCCGCGGCCGGATCAGGCGGCGCCGGGCACGCCCTTGGAGGTGGAATATTCGAAGTGCAGCGCCTCGCCGGGATAGACCAGCGGCCGGATGGCGTGGGCCGCCTGCGCCGCCTCGGCGAAGCCGCAGAGGATCAGCTTCAGCTTGCCCGGATATGTCGCGATGTCGCCGATGGCGAAGACGCCCGGCAGGTTGGTGGCGCAGCCCGGCTGCGCCACGGCGATGTGGCTGCGCTCCACCCCCAGCCCCCAGTCGGCGATGGGCCCGAGATTCATCGACAGGCCGAAGAAGGCCAGCATGGCGTCGGCCGGCAGCGCCTTCTCCTCGCCGTCCAGCGTGGCGACGCGCACCGCCGAGAGCTGGCCGTCGGCACCGTCGAGGCCGGAGAGCTGATAGGGCACCACCATCTCGATCCGGCCCTCGCGCGCCAGTGCGTCCATGCGGGCGACGCTCTCCGGCGCGGCGCGGAACTTCGGCCGGCGGTGGACGACATAGACCCGCTCGGCGACGTCGGCCAGCGACAGCGCCCAGTCGACCGCGGAATCGCCGCCGCCGGCGATCACCACCCGCTTGCCGGCGAAGTCCTGGCGGCGGCGCACCATGTAGAAGACCGACTTGCCCTCATAGGCCTCCAGCCCGTCGAGCGGCGGGCGGTTGGGGCCGAAGGCGCCGCTGCCGGCGGCGATGACCACCGCCCGGGTGTCGATCTTCGTGCCGATGCTGGTCTCGACCAGCCAGCGGCCGCCGTCGAGCTGCGTCAGCTTCTCCACCTGCTGGCCCAGATGGTAGGTGGGCGCGAAGGGCGCCGCCTGGGCCGCCAGCTTGTCGATCAGGTCGGCCGCCTCGATCGAGGGATGGGCCGGGATGTCGTAGATCGGCTTTTCCGGGTAGAGCGCGGTGCACTGGCCGCCGACCATGTCGAGCGCGTCCACCACATGGCAGCGCATCTTCAGCATGCCGCATTCGAACACGGCGAACAGCCCGACGGGGCCGGCGCCGACGATGACGACGTCGGTGGTGAGGACATCGCTGCTGCTCGCGGTCTGCGACATGCTTGCGGTCTGCGACATGGAAGCCAATTCCTTGAGACGGTGTGCCGGGTGGAGGACGGAGGGGCGATGGATGATCGCCCTTCCATTGTCCGCATTTCCCCGTCCGGTCAACCCCCAGCAAGAGGAAGGCGGCCGTCCGCCGGATTTCGAAGGGATTTGCCTGAATTTGTCGATTGCCCGCGCCTCCGGTGGGGCGGACAGTCGCTGGATGCCGCACGCCCCGGCGCTCCCCGCCGGACGGCCGGCCCGCGGCCCGCGGAGGGAGGTCCGGAATGAAGGAGCTGCGCTGCCTGGTCTTCACCGACCAGGAGGTCATCCGCGCCGTGCTGGACCGCCGGCGCCGGGTGAAGGATCCCCTGCCGGTCGGCACGGTGTCCGGGATCGCCCATCGCGAGCGGGACGGGATCGAAACCCGCCTGAGCGTCACCGCCGACGACGGCACCGTCACCGAGCTGGTGATGTCCGAGGCGGAAGTGACCGCCGCCCTGATCGGGCACTGCATGGGCCGGCGCATTCCCCTGCCGGTGGCGTCGGACAAGATGCTGCACCTCATCAACGGTGCGCTGACGCTGATGATCACCATGAACTTCAACAAGGCGCCTCGGCTGGTGATGCAAGGCGGACCGGGGGATGCAGGTGCGGGGCCGGCGGCGCCCGACCGCCGGCCGCCGCAGCGGCGGGGCGGGCGCTAGCCTCCCGGCCACATATGACTGTGGGCGCATGACTTGCGGGCGCATGGCTTGTGGGGGCATCGCCTGCGGGCGCCGGGCGATCCGCGCGAAGACACCATCCTTCCTCCAGCGGTGAGTTGTGCATTGCCGCATGCCTTCCCTTCTGGGATCATGCCGGGGGACGATGCGCAAGGAAGAGAAGCGGATAGGATGCTTCGCACAGTCAATCGCCGGCAGGTCGAGGCTCTGAGGAATGGATTGCGGTCGCTGTTCGCGGCCCCCGGCCATGAGATCGTCGTCCGCCGCCTCACCTGGCCCGGCGGCGCCTTCGATCAAGCCGAGCTGTATTGGCGTCCCCGGGAAAAACTCTGGGCCTATTTCTCTGAAGAGCCGGAAGGCGGGCAGCCCCGCTGGCTCTGCTGGTTCGGCAGAGAGATCGGCGAGAGCGGCCAGACGATAGGACCCAGCATCGAAATCAACCTGCCCCTCGATCCCGGCAACCGCCAGATCGCCGGCCGCTCCCTGGTCGACGCGTCCGGCAAGCTCTATCTGGGACACAAGGGAGGATTGGGCGGCGGCCGTGGCGGTCAGATGCGCATGGAGGAATTCGCCGCCCGGATCAAGGGCTTCGTGCGGGAACCGATACTGCTGCCGGGAGACAGGGAAGACCGGGTCTTCGTTGTCGGCGCGCTTGAGGATCCCGACTTCCTGATCCGCCTGCGCGCCTACGTGCAGGAATGCGCACGCCTGCGGGCCTTTGCCAAAGCCAGGGCTGCCGCTGCCGGGGAGTCCGCTGCCGGGAATTCCGCTGGAACCGGTACGGACGAAAACGACGAGGACGACGGCGAGGGAGGGTTCACACCGGAGAACGCCCTGGACGGCACCGGCAGCGGCCATCCCGGTGACATCCACTCCATCCGGCGGGTGCATGGCCGGGTCGTCAACGCGTTGCGGAAAAAGCTCGGCAAAAAGGCCGTCAACGGCACCCACTCCGAAATGCGTCCCGACCTCTATGTTCTTGGCCCCGGCAAGAGCATGACGCTGCTCTTCGAAGTGAAGGCCTCGTCCGACACGCAAAGCTGGTTCACCGCGATCGGGCAGCTCCTGGTGTATGGGGCCGGAAGCACGCCGGCCCCGCGGCGGGTGCTGGTCTGCCCGGCGCTGCGCAGCGACCCGAACTTCCAGAAGGTGCTGGCGGACCTCGCCATCACCGTGGTCACCTTCAAGGAAGAGGCGGGCGGCCGGATCACGTTCGACGGGCTGGACGCTCTTCAGGACGCGGCCGGCTGAACGGTTCCGCGGTGGCAGAGGGCTGGGGACCCGCGACGGAGCCCGCCGGGGCGAAGGCGGCGCTCCCCCCCTGCCCTTCTTTCCGGCTTGCGGGCGGACGGCGGCTTCGCACAGTATCCGCGCCATGTCGGATCTCCCCTCCTTCACCGTCGCCGTCCCGCTGCCCGACGAGGCCGCCACCGCGGCGCTGGGCCGCCGGCTGGCCGCCCTGCTGCGGCCGGGCGACCTCGTGGCGCTGCGCGGCGACCTCGGCGCCGGCAAGACCGCCCTGTCGCGGGCGCTGATCCGCGGCGTCACCCACGAGGACGCCGAGGTGCCCTCGCCCACCTTCACGCTGGTGCAGACCTACGACACCGCCATCGGCCCGGTCTGGCATTTCGACCTCTACCGGCTGTCGGGGCCGGACGAGGTTTACGAACTCGGCTGGGACGAGGCGCGGGCCGAGGCGGTGATGCTGGTGGAATGGCCGGACCGGCTCGGGCCGCTGCTGCCGCCCGACCGGCTGGAGGTGACGCTTTCCCACGACGGACCGGATGCCCGCCGCGCCAGCCTGACCGGCCACGGCACGCTCGCCGCCCGGCTCGCCGGCACCGACTGGACCCTTGCATGACCATCCGCAGCGATGCGCGGGAGGCGGAGACCGCCGCCTTCCTGGCCGCCCATGGACTGGCGGACGCGGCGCGCGAGCCGCTGGCCGGCGATGCCTCGGCCCGCCGCTACGAGCGGCTGCGCCGGCCCGACGGCTCCACCCTGATCCTGGTCGACACCCCCGTCCCGGCCGAGGATCTCGTGCCCTTCGTCGCCATCGGCGCCGAACTGGCCGCCATCGGCCTGTCGGTGCCGGCGATCCTCGCCGCCGATGTGGACCGTGGGTTGGCTTTGCAGGAGGATTTCGGCAACGAAACCTTTTCCCGGCTGCTGGCCGGCGGGGCCGACCCCCGGCCGCTCTACGCGCTGGCGACCGACGCGCTGATCGTCCTCCACCGCGGCTGGCCGGCCGGGGCGGCGCCGCGCCTGCGGCTGCCGGCCTACGACGCCGCCCTGTTCGTCGAGCAGACCCGCCTGTTCCTCGACGCCTACTGCCCGGTGGCGCTGGGCCGGCCGTTGAACGGCGATGAACGGTCCGGGTTCGAAACGGCCTGGAGCGCCGTGCTGGAGCCGGTCTGCGCCGGCGCGCCGTCGCTGCTGCTGCGCGACTACCATGTCGACAACCTGATGCGGCTGCCACGGCCGGGCACCGCAGCGGCCGGCCTGATCGACTTCCAGAGCGCCGGCTGGGGGCCACGCGCCTACGACCTGGTGTCCCTGCTGGAGGACGCCCGCCGCGACGTGGCGCCCGACCTGGCCGAGGCGATGGCCGCGCGCTATCTCGCCGCCTTCCCCGAAACCGATGCCGACACCTTCCGGCGCGCCATGGCGGTGCTGGGGGCGGCGCGCCACACGCGGATCGTCGCCATCTTCGTCCGCCTTGCCGTGACGCAGGGGCGCCGCTCCTACCTCGTCCATCTGCCGCGGGTCTGGCGCCTGCTGGAGGCCCAGTTGGCGAAGCCGGCGCTCGGCCCGGTGGCCGCCTGGTTCGACCGCCACCTGCCGCCCGCCGCGCGCGCCGCCTTCGTCGTTCCGGAGACGACCTGACATGACCGCACCCGTTCCCTTCCCTGCCCCCACCACCGCCATGGTGCTGGCCGCCGGCCAGGGCCTGCGCATGCGCCCGCTGACCAACGACCGGCCGAAGCCGCTGATCCCGGTGGCGGGCAAGCCGATGCTCGACCATGCGCTCGACCGGCTGGCCGAGTCCGGCGTCGGCACCGCCGTGGTCAACAGCCACTATCTCGGCGCCATGATCGGCGAGCACCTGAAGGGCCGCGCCGCGCCGGCGATCGTCCTGTCGCCGGAGGACACGCTGCTGGAGACCGGCGGCGGGGTGAAGAAGGCGCTGCCCCTCCTCGGCACGGCGCCGGTCTACACGGTGAACGCCGACATCTTCTGGCTGGACGGCCCGGTGCCGGCCCTGCGCCGGCTGGCCGCCCACTGGAACCCGGCGGAGATGGACGCGCTGCTGCTGCTGATGGCGACGACCAGGGCGGTCGGCTATGACGGGGCGGGCGACTACCACATGGACCCGCTCGGCCGCCTGACCCGTCGCCGCGAGGGCGAGATCGCCCCCTTCGTCTATGCCGGCCTGCAGATCGTGAAGCCGGAGCTGTTCGCCGCCGGCACGCCCGACGGCGCCTTCTCCACCAACCTGATCTGGGACCGCGCCCAGGAGGCCGGCCGCCTCTACGGCCTCGCCCATGACGGGCTGTGGTTCCATGTCGGCACGCCCCAGGGGCTGAAGGAGGCGGAGGATCTGCTCGCCATCGGCGGCATGCGCACGGTCGCGCATTGAGCGCCGGGTTCCGGTATCATCCCTCTTAGCGGCAGCGCCGGCTGCCCCCTCCCCACCCCTCCCCCGCTTTGCGGGAGAGGGAGCACGCGCCAAAGCGGCGGCAGTCCCCTCCACCACGATCGGACGGACCTTCGGTCCGCCGAGAGCGGATAAGGGATAGGGAGGGGGGAACCGGCGCCGCGGCATGATGCACCAAGTACGGACCGCCCATGACTCCCGACAGCCCCAAGGTCTACAGCATCCCCGCCGGCGCGCCCTTCGTCGACACGCTGGCGGCGGGGATCATGGAGCGGGTGGAGGGCGATCCGCTGGCGCTGGCCGGCGTGACGGTCCTGCTGCCGACCCGGCGCGCCTGCCGGTCGCTGCAGCAGGCCTTCCTGCGCCGCTCGGGCGGGCAGCCGACGCTGCTGCCGCGGATGGCGCCGCTGGGCGAGCTCGACGCCGGCGACCTCAGCCTGACCGAGGAGGAGCTGCCCGACGTCCCGCTCGACCTGCCCGAGGCGATCTCGCCGCTGAACCGGCAGATGACGCTGGCCCGCCTGATCCTGGGCGCCGAAGGACTGTCGGCGACCACCGCGCAGGCGGTGCGGCTGAGCGGCGACCTCGGACGGCTGATCGACGCGGTGTGGACCGAGCGCGTCGGCTTCGAGAAGCTCCCGCTGCTGGTGCCGGCCGACTACGCCGAGCACTGGCAGGTGACGCTGAAGTTCCTGACCATCGTCACCGAGCTGTGGCCGGCCATCCTGGCGACGACCGCGGAGACCGACCCGGCGCGGCGCCGCAACCTGGCGCTGGAGACCCAGGCGGCGCTGTGGCGGTCCGCCCCGCCGCCGGGCATGGTGATCGCCGCCGGCTCCACCGGCTCGATCGCCGCGGCGTCGGACCTGCTGGCGGTGATCGCCCGGCTGCCGAACGGCTCGGTGGTGCTGCCCGGCCTCGACCAGGCGGCCGACGACGCCATCTGGGAAGCCATCGAGCAGGACGAATCCCACCCGCAGCACGGGCTGTCGCAGCTTGTCCGCCATCTCGGCGTCAGCCGTGCCGAGGTGCGGTCTTGGAGCGAGGCGGCGAGCGAGGCGGCGAGCGACGCGGCGAGCGACGCTACGGAGCCGCGCGGCGCCCGTGCCCGCCTGATCGCCGAGGCGATGCGCCCCGCCGCCACCACCGAGGGCTGGCGCGGGCTGACCGGGCTGGATGCCGGGGCGCTCGCCGGCCTGACCCGCATCGACGCCGCCACCTCGGAGGAGGAGGCGCAGGTCATCGCCTTGCTGATGCGCCATGCGCTGGAGACGCCGGACAAGACCGCGGCGCTGATCACCCCCGACCGCAACCTCGGCCGCCGCGTCGGCATGGCGCTGGCGCGCTGGGGCATCGAGGTCAACGACTCGGGCGGCCAGCCGCTCGCCCACACCGCCGTCGGCACCTACCTGCGCCTGACCGCCGAGCTGGCGGCGAGCCGCGTCCACCCGCTGGCCCTGCTGGCCCTGGCCAAGCACCCGATGGCGGCGGGCGGCCGCGACTCGGCGGATTTCCGCGCCGCCGCCCGCGCGCTGGAGCGCGTCGTCCTGCGCGGCCCACGGCCGGCGGAGGGCTTCGACGGCGTGCTGTCGGCGCTGGAGCAGGCCGAGCATTTCGACCATGAGGAGCAGCAGGAGGTCCTGCGCGACTGGCTGGTCGACCTCGGCCGCCGCGCCGCCCCCTTCCTGGAGGCGATGAGCGGCGAGACGCCGCTGGCCGAGCTGCTGCGCGCCCATGTCGCCTTCTGCGAGGCGCTGGCGGCCGACGACGAGATGGAGGGCGCCGCCCGCCTGTGGCGCCAGGACGACGGCGAGGAGGCGGCGCGCTTCGTCCACGACCTGCTGAATGCCGCCGACGGCTTCCCGGCGATCCCCACCAAGGATTATCCGGCCCTGCTGGATGCGCTGATGAGCGCGCGCGCGGTGCGCCCGCGCTACGGCCTGCACCCGCGCCTGTTCATCCTCGGCCCGATGGAGGCCCGCCTCCAGCATCTCGACCTCACCATCCTCGGCGGGCTGAACGAGGGCACCTGGCCGCCGGCGGCATCCGCCGACCCCTGGATGTCGCGGCCGATGCGGCGCGACTTCGGCCTGCCCAGCCCGGAACGGCTGGTCGGCATGTCGGCCCACGACTTCGCCCACGCCTGCGGCGCGCCGGAGGTGGTGCTGACCCGCGCCGCCCGGGTGGAGGGCACGCCGACCGTGCCGTCGCGCTGGCTGCTGCGGCTGGAAACCGTGCTGAAGGCGCTGGACCTGGACGGGCTGATCGAGGAGCGCGGCGCGCACTGGCTCGCCTGGGCGCGCGGGCTGGACGAGCCGGACCGGGTGCAGCCGGCCGCCGCGCCGGAGCCACGCCCGCCGGTCGCCGCCCGGCCGCGCAAGCTGTCGGTGACGGAGATCGAGACCTGGATGCGCGACCCCTACGCCATCTATGCCCGCCACTGCCTGCGGCTGCGCGCCCTAGACCCGATCGCCGCCGATCCCGGCGCCGCCGACCGCGGCCAGATCATCCACGACACGCTCGACGCCTTCGTCCGCGAGTTCCCCGGCCCGCTGCCCTTCGATGCGCTCGACCGGCTGATCGCGCTGGGGCGCGACCGTTTCGGGCCGCTGCTGCGCAGCCATCCCGACGTCTGGGCCTTCTGGTGGCCACGCTTCGAGCGGGTCGCCGCCTGGTTCCTCGAGCTGGAGCGCGAACGCCGCCCCCGCACCCGCCCGCTGGCCACCGAGGTGCCGGGGCGGCTGGAGCTGCAGGCACCCGGCGGCCCCTTCGTGCTGACCGCCAAGGCCGACCGCATCGACCGCTCGCCCGACGGGCTGGTGGTGATCGACTACAAGACCGGCACGCCGCCGAGCGGCCGCGAGATCGAGCTTGGCTTCGCCCCGCAGCTCCCGCTGGAGGCCGCCATCGCCGCGGCGGGCGGCTTCAGCGGCGTCGATGCCGGGCCGGTGGCCGAGCTGACCTTCTGGCGGCTGTCCGGCGGCGACCCGGCCGGCGAGGAAAAGCCGGTCAAGGCCGACCCCGCGACGCTGGGCGAGGAGGCCAGGGCCGGGCTGGAGGCGCTGGTCTACCGCTTCGACGACCCGGACACCCCCTACCGCTCCCGCCCCCGCCCGGCGCTGGCGCCCCGCTACACCGACTACGCCCATCTGGCCCGCGTCCAGGAATGGTCGTCGGGCGGCGGGGAGGGGGAATGATGGGGGTGGTCGGGTTTGAGGATAGATTGCCCTCTCCCGCCTCTCGCACAAACTTCGTTTGTGCTGACGGCGTCAGGCGGATCAAAGATCCGCTGAGAGCCCCGGGAGAGGGAGGCGACCCGCGCCGCAGGCGTGGGGAGGGTGAGGGGTGGCCCAAGACGCTAGAACCGCAGGGCTTCTTGGATCACCCCTCACCCTTCCCATGCTTCGCATGGGCCCCTTCCCTCTCCCGGGACGGGAGAGGGAGCATGTTGTACCGGCACCGGACCCCCCGCTCATGACCATGACCGACCTGATCGCCCGCAGCCTGCCGCTCGACCCCAACGTCGCGCAGCGCCGGGCGTCCGACCCGACCGCCTCGGTGTGGGTGGGGGCGTCGGCCGGGTCGGGCAAGACCAAGGTGCTGACCGACCGGGTGCTGCGGCTGATGCTGGCCGGCACGCCGCCGGCGCGCATCCTCTGCCTGACCTTCACCAAGGCGGCGGCGGCGGAGATGGCGATCCGCATCAACCGTACGCTCGGCCTGTGGGCCACCCTGCCCGACGACGAGCTGGAGGACCGGCTGGCCGACCTGTGCGGCGAGCGGCCCGGCGTCGAGGCGCGGCTGAACGCCCGGCGCCTGTTCGCCCAGGTGGTGGACTGCCCCGGCGGCATGAAGATCCAGACCATCCACGCCTTCTGCCAGTCGCTGCTGCGCCGCTTCCCGCTGGAGGCCGAGCTCGCCCCGCATTTCGACGTGATGGACGAGCGCACCGCCGACGGGCTGCTGACCGAAGCGCGCGACGCCGTGCTGCATGCCGGCCGGACCGGGCCGGACAGCCCGCTCGGCCGCGCCATGGGGCGGCTGACCGCCGACCTCAGCGCCGAGGACTTCGCCGAGCTGCTGGCCGAGCTGGCCGGCCAGCGCGGCCGGATCGAGAAGCTGCTGAAGGCGCATGACGGGCTGGAGGGGGTGATCGCCGCCATCCACGACACGCTGAAGGTGCCGCCCGGCACCACCGAGGAGTCGATCCTCACCGGCGCCTGCCACGACGACGACTGTGACGCGCCGGCCCTGCGCGAGGCCTGCCGCGCCTTGTCCGGCGGCAGCGGCAGCGACCAGGAGCGCGGCATCGCCATCCAGCAGTGGCTGGATGCCGCCGAGCGCCGCGTGCGCGCCTTCGACGCCTACAAGCGCCTGTTCCTGACGGTCGAGGGCAGCCCGCGCAAGACCCTGATCACCAAGAAGCCGGCCACCGCCTATCCCCAGGCACTGACCTGCCTGCAGAAGGAGGCGGAACGGCTGGTGGCGATCGCCGAGCGGGTCAAGGCCGCTGGCGTCGCCGCCTCCACCGCCGCCCTGCTGACGCTGGCCGAGGCGATGCTGGCTGCCTACCGCGAGCGCAAGGCGGCCCGCGCCCTGCTGGACTATGACGACCTGATCCTGGCGGCCAACCGCCTGCTCAGCGGCGAGGACGGCGCGCCGCGGGTTCCCTGGGTGCTCTACAAGCTGGACGGCGGCCTCGACCATATCCTGATCGACGAGGCGCAGGACACCAACCCCGACCAGTGGGCGATCGTCGCCGCGCTCGCCGGCGAGTTCTTCACCGAGCTGGAGGCGGCGAACCCCGACGGCCGCATCCGCACCGTCTTCGCGGTCGGCGACGAGAAGCAGTCGATCTTCAGCTTCCAGCGCGCCGACCCGGCCGAGTTCGCGCGGATGCGCCGCCATTTCCAGGACAAGGCCGAGGCGGCGCAGCGCCTGTGGGCCGGCGTCGCCCTCGACATCTCCTTCCGCTCCACCGCCGCGGTGCTGGAGACGGTCGACGCGGTGTTCGCCATCGAGCGCGCCAGCGACGGCGTGGCGTCGGAGGCGAGCCCGGTCATCCGCCACCGCGCCTTCCGCCGCGGCCAGGCCGGGCTGGTCGAGCTGTGGCCGCCGGTCAAGCCGGCCGAGGTCGCCGAGGCCCAGGCCTGGGCGCCGCCGGTGGCCCGCGAGTCCGCCGACTCGCCCTCGGCCCGCCTCGCCGCGGTGATCGCCGCCACCGTGCAGCGCTGGATCGACGGCGGCGAGCGGCTGGAGGCCAAGGGCCGCCCGGTGCGGCCCGGCGACGTCATGGTGCTGGTGCGCCGCCGCACCGCCTTCGTCACCGAGCTGGTGCGCGCGCTGAAGGACCGCGGCGTGCCGGTGGCCGGCGTCGACCGCATGGTGCTGACCGAGCAGCTTGCGGTGATGGACCTGGTGGCGCTGGCCAACTTCCTGCTGCTGCCCGACGACGACCTGACGCTGGCCACCGTGCTGAAGGGGCCGCTGGTCGGCCTGACCGAGGAGGAGCTGTTCCGCGTCGCCCACGGCCGGCGCGGCACGCTGTGGCGCTCGCTGGTGGCGCTGGCCGAGACCGAGCCGGCCTTCCGCCCGGCCCGGCGCTATCTCGGCGACCTGCTGGCGCGCACCGACTTCTCCGCCCCCTACGAGCTGTTCGCCGGGCTCTTGAACCGGCCCTGCCCGACCGACACCCGCTCCGGCCGGCGGGCGATCCTCAAGCGGCTCGGCCCCGACGCCCAGGACCCGCTGGAGGAGTTCCTGGCCGTCTGCCTCGCCTTCGAGAAGACCGAGCCGCCGTCGCTGCAGAACTTCCTCGCCTGGCTGGCCGCCAGCGACGCCGAGATCAAGCGCGAGCTGGAACAGGGCGGCGGCACCGTGCGGATCATGACCGTCCACGGCTCCAAGGGGTTGCAGGCGCCGATCGTCTTCCTGCCCGACACGCTGGGCAGCCCGACGCAGAGCCCGCCGATCCTGTGGCCGGACGAAAGCTGCCCGGTGCCGCTCTTCGCCGCCCGCCGGAGCCAGGAGGACGCGCTGAGCGCCGAGGCGCGGGCGCGGGCCAACCGCCGGCGCGACCAGGAATACCGCCGGCTGCTCTACGTCGCGCTGACGCGGGCGGAGGACCGGCTCTACATCTGCGGCCACCAGGGCCGGCGCGAGCCGGCGGCCGACTGCTGGTACCGGCTGGTCGAGGAGGCGATGCGCGACAACGGCGTGCCGCACGCCTTCGACTTCACCGGCCTGTGCCCCGACGGCTGGAGCGGCGACGGCTGGCGGCTGGTCGGCGCCCAGACCGCCGTGGTTCCGCGCCATGTCGAGACCGAGGACGCCGTCGCCGCCGACCCGCCGCCGCCCTGGATCGCCGCCCCCGCCCCGTCCGAGCCGGAGCCCTCGCGCCCCCTCACCCCGTCGCGTCCCGACGGCGAGGAGCCGGCGGTGCGCTCGCCGCTGGGCGAGGACGACGGGCAGCGCTTCCGCCGCGGCCTGCTGGTCCACCGGCTGCTGCAGACCCTGCCCGCCCTGGGCGAGGCGGCGCGCGAGGCGGCCTGCCGCCGCTTCCTCGCCCGCCCCGCCCACAAGTTGAGCGAGGAGCAGCAGGACGCCATCGCGCGCGAGACGATGGCGGTGCTGAGCCATGCGGAGTTCGCGCATCTGTTCGGCCCCGACACCCGGGCCGAGGTGCCGCTGGTCGGCGTCGTCACCCTCGGCGACGGCACCCGCACCATCGCCGGCCGCATCGACCGGCTGGCGGTGACCGGCGACACGGTGTGGATCGTCGACTACAAGACCAACCGGCCGCCGCCGCGCGATCTTGAAGACGTTCCAATGGTTTACCGGCGCCAGATGGCGGCCTACCGCGAGGCGTTGCGGGCGGTCTATCCCGGCCGGCGGGTCCGCTGCGTGCTGCTGTGGACCGACGGCCCCTTCACCATGGAGCTGCCGGCCGACCTCCTCGACGCCGCGGCCTCGGGACTGGCGAGGCGGCCGGGCTGAGAGCCGGCCGGCGGCCAGCGCGAAAGATGGGGTGACTTGACCGGCCGGGCGCCTCCGCCCTACATTTTGCTCAATTCCACTGACGGGCCGATGTCCGCGGGGCCTTCTCAACCACCCCGCGGCCGTTCCGAACCCAGGTACGAGGTCACATGAGCACCACCATCAAGGTTACCGACGACAGCTTCGAGCAGGACGTTCTGCAGGCCGCCGGCCCGGTCCTGGTCGACTTCTGGGCGGAATGGTGCGGCCCCTGCAAGATGATCGCCCCGGCGCTCGACGAACTGGCCGGCGAGTACGACGGCAAGGTCACGATCGCCAAGCTGAACATCGACGAGAACCCCAACACCCCGACCAAGTACGGCGTGCGCGGCATCCCGACGCTGATGCTGTTCAAGGACGGCAGCGTCGCCGCCACCAAGATCGGCGCCCTGCCGAAGGGTGCGCTGTTCCAGTGGGTCGAGTCGGCGCTGTAAGCGGCGGTCTCTCCGGACCCTCCTTCCGGATCGGGAAAGCCCCGCCGCGGTCGCCGCGGCGGGGCTTTTTCATGTGCGCCGCTCTGAAGCGCCCAAACCCGCCCGCATGGTCCGGCTTTCCGCCTCAGCCGGCCGGCGGAGCGTCCAGGAAGCGCAGCAGTTCCCGCGCCAGCTCTTCCGGCGCCTCCTCCGCCATGTGGTGGCCGCAGTCCAGGCCGCGGCCGCCCACGTCCGGCGCCCAGGGCCGCCAGACCGCCAGCACGTCGCCGTAGAGCGCCTCCAGATCGTCGCGCAACGACCACAGGGCCAGCACCGGGCAGGCCAGCCGCCGTCCGGCCGCGCGGTCGGCGGCGTCGTGCTCGCGGTCGATCCCGAGCCCGGCGCGGTAGTCCTCCAGCATGCCGTGCACGGTGGCCGGATCATGGATGGCCTGCCGGAAGTCGCGGTAGGCCTCCTCTCCCATCGCCGCCGGCGAGCCGCCGTACCAGGCGTCGGGGTCGGCCAGGATGGCGCGCTCCGGCTTGTCCGGCTGGGCGAAGAAGAACCAGTGCCACCATGCCCGGGCGAAGCGGGCATCGCAGCGCTCCAGCGCCTCCAGGATCGGCACGCCGTCGAGCACCGCGAGGCGGGTGACGGCGGCGGGATGGTCCATCGCCAGGCGGAAGGCGGTGTAGGAGCCGCGGTCATGGCCGACGACGGCGAACCGCTCGAAGCCGAGGTGCCGCATCAGGGCGAGGCAATCCAGCGCCTTGGCCCGCTTGGAGGAGTTGGCATGGTCGGGCCGGTCCGCCGGCTTCGACGAGCCGCCGAATCCCCGCAGGTCCGGGCAGACGACGGTGTGGCTTGCCGCCAGCAGCGGCGCCACCCGATGCCAGGTCGCGTGGGTGCGCGGATGGCCGTGGAGCAGCAGGACCGGGCTTCCCCGCCCGCCATGGCGGACCCGCAGGGTGGCGTCGGGCAGGCCGATGGTCTCGAGCGTGAATCCTTCGAACATCGCCGTCCCCGGTGGTTGCGCGGTGACCGGGAGAACCGCGGCGCGCCCGGCAGGTTCCCAAGACCCGGTCACCACCCCCGACGGTGGCGGCGCGGGTAAGGATGGACGGCGAAACGGGGTGGGCGGGCGGACAGCTCCCGGCCGGCGGCAGCGGCGGAAATCCTCGGAAAACGGCCGTTTTCCGCCGGGCACCGCCCCGTCAGGGCGCCTTCTGCTTCGCCTTATCCTTACCTGTATCCTTGCCGGCATCCTTACCGGTGTCGGGCGCCCCGGCGGCGGTGCGGGAGAGGTTGTCCGCGGCGGCGCGGCCCCATTCGCCCTCGGGGGAGAGGCGGCGGACCAGCATCCAGTCGTCGCGGGCGGCGGCCAGGTTGCCGGCCAGCGCCTTGACGTTGCCGCGCAGCAGGATCGCCTCCGGGTCCCGCGGCTTCAGTTCCAGCGCATGGTCGATGTCGGCCACCGCCTGCCGGTAGTTCGACAGCGCCTTGTGGGCGGAGGCGCGGTAGAGATAGGCGTCCGCGCGCGTCGGGTCGCGGGCGAGCGCCGCGTCGAGGTCGGTGACGGCGTCCCAGAAATGCTCGCCCTCGGCGCGGGCGAAGGCGCGGTCGATCAGCAGGTCGACGTCGCCCGGCACCTTTTCCAGCGCCTTGCCGTAGAGCCGCTCCGCCCGCCCGGCATCGCCGGCCCGCAGCCAGGCCCAGCCGGCGCGGCCGAGCAGCGAGGCCGCGGCCTTGGGATCGTCCCTGCCCAGGGTGGGGACCAGCGCCTCCAGCCGGGTGCCGGCGGCCTTGAAGTCGCCCTTGTGGAACATCGCCAGCGCCTCGCAGAGCCTGGCCTGGTCGCCGCCGCCCCGATCCCCCCAGGCCTTGGCCTCCGCCATGGCGCCGTCCGGATCGGCCTCCGCCTTGGCGGCGCAGGCCTGGAGGTCGCGGCCGGGACCGGGCCGGAAGAGGCCGGGGCGGCTGTCGGCGGAGGTTGCGGCAACCGCCGGGGCGGAGGTTGCCGCAACCCCCATGGACAGAGCCGCGAGGACGGCAGGCAGGTAAGCATTGCGTCGGGTCATGGTGCCTTTACACTCCGCCATCGCCGGGTCCGGCGCAAGCCTCCGCACGACGGGGGACGGCCGGCCGGCCAGACGAGTCAAGACTGGAACCCTCCGCGATGACCGCTCCCCGCCTGTTCGTATTCGGCCCCGGCTACAGCGCCAGCGTCTTCGCCGACCTGCTGCGCGCCGAAGGCTGGCGCGTCGCCGCCACCTGCCGCAGCGAGGACAGGAAGGCGGAGCTGGAGGCGCAGGGCATCGACGCCTTCCTGTTCGACCGCGGCCGCCCGCTGAAGGATGCCCGCGCGGCACTGGAGGGAACCACCCACCTGCTGGTCAGCATCCCGCCCGACGCCAAGGGCGACCCGGTGCTGGACCAGCAGGCCCGCGACCTGGCCGACCTGCGCACGCTGGAATGGGCCGGGTACCTGTCCACCACCGGGGTCTATGGCGACACTGGCGGCGACTGGGTCAGCGAGGCCGCCTGGCTGAAGCCGACCGGCGAGCGCCAGAAGCGGCGGGTGGAGGCGGAACGCGGCTGGCTGGGCCTGTACCGGCAGTACGGCGTGCCGATGCACCTGTTCCGGCTGGCCGGGATCTACGGCCCCGGCCGCAGCGCCATCGATTCCGTGCGCGACGGCACCGCCCGGCGGGTCGACAAGCCGGGGCAGGTCTTCTGCCGGATCCATGTCGCCGACATCGCCGCCACGCTGCGCGCCTCCATCGCCCGGCCGACGCCGGGTGCGGTCTACAACGTCGCCGACGACCTGCCCAGCCCGTCGCACGAGGTGGTCGAGCATGCCTGCCGCCTCCTCGGCGTCGAGCCGCCGCCGCTGGTGCCCTTCGACCAGGCGGACCTGTCGCCGATGGCCGCCAGCTTCTATGCCGATTGCCGGCGGGTGAAGAACGACCGGATCAAGCGGCAGCTCGGCGTCGCGCTGGCCTATCCCGACTTCCGAGCCGGGCTGGAGGCCCAGCTCGCCGCCGGGCTGTGACGCGGCGGCCGGCACCTCACCGCCCCCGGCGCGCAAAGCAACCGGAGATCACAAAGCAAGGGCGCGGCATATTCCCGCAATCATGGAACCTCCACCAAGCCGCGGATGGAAATGGCAAAGGTTATTTAATAATCTCCCGTGATCATGGGTGCCGGGACGACGGCTATCCCGGGAGGTGTTTGGCGCATGGACGGCACGCCGACGGTCACGACTTCCAGCCATTCCGCCGCCGGTGCCGCCAAGGCGGGCGGCGGCGAGCCGGCCGCGTTCCGCCGCCAGATGGACGAGGTCGTCGCCCGCATCCCGATGCACGCCATCCGCCCGGTGCTGGATGCGGTGGAAGGGGCGTCGAGCCCGAACGGCGAGCGGGCCCGCCACCTGCGCGAGGCGCTGGTCGAGCATTTCAACCGCCTGCGGCCGATGAAGGCCCGCCGGCTTTTCACCAGCCTGTTCGAGCCCTTCCTGGTCGACGACCCCATCCTCTACCGCGCGCCCGAGGCGGTGCCGGCGCTGATCCAGCGGGTCGACATGGGCGGCATCTGGGCGGCGCTGACGCGGTTCGCCTTTCCCGGCCTGGCGGCCGAGGTGCAGGGCCGGCTGGACGCGATGGCGCGCGACGCCATGCTGGACGCGGTGATGACCAGCCCCGACGCGCTGGTCATGCGCGAGCTGATGCGCAAGGAGGCGCTCGACTTCCTCTACGCCCTGGCCGGCGACCGCAAGCTGGCCGACCGCTTCCTGGCGCTGGCCAACGAGGAGGCGCACCACGACGCGGCGCTGCGCACCCGCCATCTCGGCTGCAAGGCGGCGATCGACGGCGACCTGCTCGGCTTCGTCCGCGCCCTGCTGGAACACAACGCCGCACTGGTCCCGCTGACCGAGCGGATGCGCCGCGACATCGACGAGATGCAGCGGGGGGAGATGCAGCGGGGGGAGATGCGGCACGGCGAGGCGCAGGCCGGCCCCCGCCCGGCCGAGATCGACTGCCAGTCGGCGCTGATGGTCGGGTTCGTGCGCCGGGTGCGCGACCTGGGGCTGCCCTTCCGCGACCAGTCGCAGGTCCTGGCCTGGTTCGCCCCGCTCTACGGGCTGAACGTCAAGCGCCGCTACGACGTGTTCCTGCGCCACGTGCGCGAGCATGCCGGCCCGGCGGTGCGGGAATCCCACCCGCTGCTGCGCGCCCTGCTCTGCCACTTCAACGCCGCCTGCACCACCATCCGCGAGGTGGTGGACGGCATGTTCGGCGACATGGACATCCCGCGGGGCGGGGTCCTGGCGGCCCCCGGCCCGACCCGCGTGCTGCTGGACGAGGCGGTGGAGCGGCTCGACCGGGCGCTGACGGCGCTGGCCGGCACCGGCTTCCTGTCGAGCCGCTCGACCGGGCCGGCGATCCGCGCCGAGCTTGCCGGGGTCAGCCGCTGCCTGACCGGCACGGTGATGCCGGCGCTGGCCGCCCGCCTGCAGGAGGCGATGGCCGCCCGCCACATGCCGGTGCCCGACCATGAGGACATCGTCTGGCTGCTGGAGCTGGTGTGGCGCTGGGGCCGCTACCTCGGCAACGCCGGCTACGCCAATCCGGAGCTGAAGTCGCTGCGACTCTATGCGGTGGAGACCGGCCGGGTCGCCTTCGTCCAGGCGATGAAGGCGGAGGAGCAGGAGCGTCCCGCCCACCGCATGGCCCACCTGCTGCGCATCCGCCGGCTGATGGCGGCGATGGGCGAGCCGGTGGACGGCTGGATCAGCCCGGTCAGCCAGGGCCTGCACCGGATGGTCCACGGCTATCTCGACGGCGAGGCGGAGATCGGGGCGGACGAGTGGGCGGTCATCGACGCCTTCGTGGACTCGGTGCGCGGCGAGCTCGCCCGCTCGCGCAACTGGCAGAGCGCCGACTTCGTCGACATCCTGCGCCTGCACGACGCGCGGCGGCGCAGCGATGACGGCGACAACAGCGGCGGCGGCGACAACAGCGGCGGTGACGGCGGCGGCAAAGCGCCGGCCGGCGGACGGGCGGCCGGCCCGGCCCCCGACCCCCTCCGACGATAGCCCTAGCCGCAACAATTTGGTTCGACGACCCCGTCGATGTGGTATGATGCGCGCCCGCTCGGGGCGGTACGGCCGGTCACCGGCCCCTCGCCCCCGGCCGGCTCCTTGAACTCAGTCCCGCCGAGACGACGCCAGCATGAACATCACCATCGAACGCGCCGCCCTTCTCCGTTCCCTGGGTCACGTGCAGAGTGTGGTCGAGCGGCGGAACACCATTCCGATCCTCTCCAACGTCCTGTTGCGCGCGGGCGACGGCGAACTGTCGCTGGCCGCCACCGACATGGACCTGGAGATCGTGGAGACGGTGCCGGCGACGGTCGGCCGGCCGGGCGGCACCACGGCGCCGGCGCACACGCTGTTCGACATCGTCCGCAAGCTGCCCGACGGCAGCCAGGTGGAGCTGGACATCGCCGGCGACGGCACCATCCTGACGCTGCGCTCCGGCCGCTCGCAGTTCAAGCTGTCCTGCCTGCCGGTGGAGGATTTCCCGCAGCTCTCCAGCGGCGAGCTGAAGCACAATTTCTCGGTCGCCGCCGCCGACCTGCGGGCGCTGATCGACCGCACCCGCTTCGCGATCTCCACCGAGGAGACGCGCTACTACCTGAACGGCATCTACCTGCACGCCACCCGCAGCAAGACCGGCGGGCTGGAGGGCAACGTGCTGCGCGCGGTCGCCACCGACGGCCACCGGCTGGCCCGCGTCGAGATGGCCCTGCCCGACGGCGCCGACGGCATCCCCGGCGTCATCATCCCGCGCAAGACGGTCACCGAGATCCGCAAGCTTGTCGACGAGGCCGCCGACCGCATCGAGCTGTCGCTGTCCGACAACAAGATCCGCTTCGGCTTCGACAGCGTCGTCGTCACCTCCAAGCTGATCGACGGCACCTTCCCCGACTATGAGCGGGTGATCCCGGTCGGCAACGACAAGGTGATGGAGGTCGACGCCAAGCTGTTCGCCGCCGCCGTCGACCGCGTCGCCACCATCTCCACCGAGAAGAGCCGTGCGGTGAAGCTGTCGCTGGTCCGCGGCAGCCTGACCCTGTCGGCGACCAGCCCGGAATCCGGCAGCGCCACCGAGGAGCTGGAGGTCAATTACGCCGAGGCTCCGCTGGAAATCGGCTTCAACTCTCGCTATCTCCTGGACATCACGCAGCAGATCGAGGGCGAGGGCGCCCAGTTCACGCTGGCCGACGCCGCATCGCCGACCATCGTCCGCGACGTCGCCGACCAGACCGCGCTCTATGTCCTGATGCCGATGCGTGTCTGAGTAAGGCATGTTTGGGAGGGGTCCGGGGATCGTCCCCGCCCCGGGCGGAACGGATTCCTTGCAGCACACCGCAGTTTCGATGAGCGGCGCCCCGGCGTCGGGCCCGGCGCCGGCTCTTGCCGTGCGGCGGATGACGCTGACGCGGTTCCGCGGCTACGACTCCGCGCGGCTGGAGCCCGACCGCCGGCCCGTCGCGCTGATCGGCCCCAACGGCGCCGGCAAGACCAACCTGCTGGAAGCCGTCAGCTTCCTCGCCCCCGGCCGCGGCCTGCGCGGCGCCCGGCTGGCGGAGGTCGAGCGCATCGGCTCGCCCCCCGGCGCCGGCTGGGCGGTGGCGGCGATGCTCGACACCCCCCTCGGGGCGGTGGAGATCGGCACCGGCCGCGAGCCGCAGTCGGGGGAACGCGCGTCGGACCGCGACCGCCGGCTGGTGCGCATCGACGGCCATGCCGCCAAGGGGCAGACGGCGCTGGCCGAGCATGTCGCCATGGTCTGGCTGACCCCGCAGATGGACCGGCTGTTCATCGAGGGGGCGAGCGGGCGCCGCCGCTTCCTCGACCGTCTGGTCTTCGGCTTCGACCCCGCCCATGCCGGGCGGCTGTCGCGCTACGAGCATGCCCTGCGCGAGCGGGCCCGACTGCTGAAGGACGGCCGGTTCGACGAGGGCTGGCTGGGCGCGCTGGAGGACCAGATGGCGACCACCGGCATCGCCGTCGCCGCCGCGAGGCGCGAGGTGGTGCAGCGGCTGCGCGCCGCCTGCGCCCGTTCGGTCGGCCCCTTCCCCGGCGCCGACCTCGCGGTCGCCGGCACGGTGGAGCGCTGGCTGGACGAAGGCCCGGCGCTGGCGGCGGAGGACGCGCTGCGCTCGTCCCTGCGCTCCGGCCGCCGCGCCGACGCCGAGGCCGGCGGCGCCACCCTGGGGCCGCACAAGAGCGACCTTGCCGTCCGCCACGCGCCCAAGGACATGCCGGCGGCGCTCTGCTCCACCGGCGAGCAGAAGGCGCTGCTGATCGCCGTGGTGCTGGCCAACGCCCGCCTGCTGGCGGCCGAGCGCGGCGCCGCCCCCATGCTGCTGCTGGACGAGGTGGCGGCCCATCTCGACCCCGGCCGGCGCGAGGCGCTGTTCGGCGAGATCCTGGCATTGGGGGCCCAGGCCTGGATGACCGGCACCGACGAGGGGGTTTTCGACCCCTTGGGCGAGGATGCCCAGCGCTTTCGCATCGAAGACGCCCACATCCGGCCGGGATAGGGGCGGAAACGGGACGCCGGAGCCCTAAAAAATACGCGCCGACCCGCGCGAAACCGCCGAATCCGCAACCGAATCTGTTATAGTCGACGCATGGCACAGGAAGCATTGAAGAACGACCTCCCGCAGCCGGATTCCCAGAAGCCGGACTACGGTGCCGAGTCGATCACCGTTCTGCGCGGGCTCGACGCCGTGCGCAAACGCCCAGGCATGTACATCGGCGACACCGATGACGGATCCGGCCTGCACCACATGGTGTACGAGGTGGTCGACAACGCCATCGACGAGGCGCTGGCCGGCTATTGCGACAAGGTCGAGGTGCTGCTGAACGCCGACGGCTCGGTGACGGTCCGCGACAACGGCCGCGGCATCCCCACCGACATCCATCCGGAAGAGGGCGTCTCGGCGGCCGAGGTCGTGATGACCCAGCTCCACGCCGGCGGCAAGTTCAACCAGAACAGCTACAAGGTGTCGGGCGGCCTGCACGGCGTCGGCGTCTCGGTCGTCAACGCGCTGTCGGAGACGCTGGACCTGCGCATCTGGCGCAGCGGCCGCACCTGGACCATGCGCTTCCGCCACGGCGTCGCCGAGGCGCCGCTCTCGGACGTCGGCGAGGCGCCGATGGTCGAGGAGAAGGGCAAGCCGTTGTCGGGCACCGAGGTCACCTTCCTGCCGTCGAAGGAGACCTTCAGCAACATCGAGTTCGACTACGCCACGCTGGAGCACCGGCTGCGCGAGCTGGCCTTCCTCAACTCCGGCGTCCGGCTGGTGCTGACCGACGCCCGCGGCGTCGAGCCCAAGGTGCAGGACCTGCATTACGAGGGCGGGCTGGACGCCTTCGTGAGCTGGCTCGACCGCTCCAAGGTGCCGCTGCACAAGCCGGCGATCACCCTGAAGTCCGAGCGCGAGACCGAGCATGGCGGCCTGGTGACGGTGGAATGCGCGCTGCAGTGGAACGACAGCTACCACGAGACGACGCTCTGCTTCACCAACAACATCCCGCAGAAGGACGGCGGCACCCATCTTGCCGGCTTCCGGGCGGCGCTGACCCGCGCCATCAACAACTACGCCGCCGAATCCGGCATCGCCAAGAAGGAGAAGGTCAACCTGTCGGGCGACGACGCCCGTGAGGGCCTGACCTGCGTCCTGTCGGTGAAGGTGCCGGACCCGAAATTCTCCAGCCAGACCAAGGACAAGCTGGTTTCGTCGGAGGTCCGTCCCGTCGTCGAGGCGGTGGTCGGCGAGGCGCTGGCCCAGTATTTCGAGGAGCATCCGGCCGACGCACGCCGCGTCGTCCAGAAGGTGGTGGAAGCCGCCGCCGCCCGCGAGGCCGCCCGCAAGGCGCGCGAGATGACGCGCAAGAGCTCGCTCAGCATGTCGTCGCTGCCGGGCAAGCTGGCCGACTGCCAGGAGCGCGATCCGGCGCTGTCGGAACTGTTCATCGTCGAGGGCGATTCGGCCGGCGGTTCCGCCAAGCAGGGCCGCTCGCGCCAGTCCCAGGCCATCCTGCCGCTGCGCGGCAAGATCCTGAACGTGGAGCGGGCGCGGCTGGACAAGATGCTGTCGTCGGCGGAGATCGGCACGCTGATCGCGGCGCTGGGCACCGGCATCAGCGACGAGTTCAACGCCGACAAGGCGCGCTACCACAAGATCATCATCATGACCGACGCGGACGTGGACGGCAGCCACATCCGCACCCTGCTGCTGACCTTCTTCTTCCGGCAGATGCCCGACCTGATCGAGCGCGGCTATCTCTACATCGCCCAGCCGCCGCTCTACCGCATCAAGCGCGGCAACGCCAAGGAGCGTTACCTGAAGGATGACCGGGCGCTCGAAGAGTATCTGGTCGAGGCGGCGCTGGGCGACCTGTCGGTCCGTCTGGCGGACGGCAGCCTGCTGATCGGCGAGCAGCTCGCCGGGCTGGTCGAGCAGGCCCGCACCGCGCGGCCGGCGATCGACACGCTGGCGCGCAAGGTCGGCAGCGCCATGGTGGTGGAGCAGGCGGCGGTCGCCGGCGCCCTGTCCAGCGCCCTGGCCGAGGACAAGGCCGCCGCCCAGGCGATGGCCCAGACCGTCGCCGAGCGGATGAACGCGCTGGACGCCGAGGGCGGCTGGCGCGGCGAGGCGCTGCCCCAGGGCGGCTATGCGGTGATCCGCACGCGTCGCGGCGTCACCCACCGCCACCTGTTCGACACCGACCTGTTGAAGAGCGTGGAGGCCCGCCGCCTCGACGCCCCGGCCGCCGACCTCAAGCGGGTCTACGGCACGCCGGGCAAGGCGTTCGAGAAGCAGAAGGAAACCCGCGCCCTGACCGGGCCGGGCGCCCTGTTCGAGACGGTGATGGAGCTGGGCCGGCGCGGCGTGACCATCCAGCGCTACAAGGGGCTGGGCGAGATGAACCCGGACCAGCTTTGGGAGACCACGCTGGACCCGGCGAAGCGCTCGCTGCTGCAGGTCCGCGTCAGCCACGCCGACCAGGCGGAGGAGGTGTTCTCCACCCTGATGGGCGACATCGTCGAGCCGCGGCGCGAGTTCATCCAGGACAACGCCCTGAAGGTGGCGAACCTGGACGTGTGAGTCCTGAACGCGGACTATCGGCAAGACCGGGATTAGCGTCTGTCTGGTGCTTATTGAAGCACCAGACAGACGCTAAGCTTTGGTTTTCCGTGTGAGTCACGTTTCAAGCGATACCGCTTGAAACGATCACACGCTAGGTGATGTGAGGCGAGGCGGGTGCAACATCCCACCTCGCCTTTATTTTGCGGCGGCCGCCTTTGGCATGCCCTTCGTCAGAGCCGCTTCAATTCAGTCGACATCGTCCGCGACGGGAGAATGCAATTCCCGGTTCCGGCCGGGGCCGGTTGGGGTGCTTCTTTTTCGGCGGATGAGCGTTGCTCCCGCGGCTCACGGAACAGCTATCCCGTCCCGGGCAATATTCCTGGCCAAGGTACCCGGAGAGTCGGAATCCAGGAATTCCGCCGGCACCGAGAACGGCCGTATGTGAAAACCGGCCAGAATATGGCGATAAGCGGTGTCCGCCAGTGCGTGATCAATGGAGCGGCGCCCGGTCAAATCTCTGACGAAGACCGCCACGTCATAGTCGGAGTCATGCTTCGCATCGCCGCGGGCGCGGGACCCGAACAAGACCACGCGCGCCACCTTGCCCGGCAATGCTTGATCCACCTCGCGGCGGAAGGCTCTCAGCCGTGCGGCGGCCCGGCTGGGAACAACATCTGTCAACTGCCGGGCAGCACGTGTTGTAGCCATGGCTGCAAAGACACCATCTGGAAGGCGCTTTTCAACCGTCTCCCCGGCCGGTACCGGCGACGACCAAGCCGCACGAGGCTTGGTCTTTTCCATCACCCCCTCATCAGCGGCGATGTCCCCGCCGCGCCAAGAGGGGATTCCTCTTGGACGAGATCGAGCCAGGCCCTGGCCGCGGTCGACAGGTAGGCGCCGCGCCGCCACACCATGGCCATGATCCAGTCGGTGTCCGGCTCCGCCAGCGGCACGCGGACCACCGCCGGATGCTGGCGCTGCAGCGCGATCATCCGCGGCAGGAAGGCGACACCCAGCCGGGCGGCGGCGAGTTCCACCAGGAAGTCGATCTGGCTGCTGCGCACGGCGACCACCGGCTCGAAGCCGCGGCCGCGGCAGGCCCCGAGGATGATCCGGTTCAGCGCGAAGCCGCGCTCGAACAGCAGGAAGGGCAGCTCCTTCAAATCCGGCAGGGTGACCGCAGGCCGGCCGGCGAGCGGGTGGCCGGCGGGGAGCAGCGCCACCAGCGGCTCGCGGCACATCTCCTGCCAGTCGAACTCCGCGGACACCGGCAGCAGCGAGCCGGCGATGTCGATGTCGCCGGCCAGCAGGATCTCCTCCAGCCGGTCGCTGCCATGCTCGACGAGGCGGATGTCGATGCCGGGATGGCGTTGCCGGTAGGTGACGAAGAGCGGCGCCATCAGCGTGCTGGAACCGATCGGCGGCAGTCCGAGGCGCAGGGTGCCGCGCCGCAGCCCGCGCAGATCGTCCAGTTCGGCCAGGAGTTCGTCACGCTGGGCCAGCATCCTCAGGCCCTGCCGGTAGACGATGTCGCCGGCGGCGGTCACCGTGCTGCGGTGCCCGATGCGGTCCAGCAGCGGCACCCCGAGTTCCTCCTCGAGCTGCTTCACCGCCTTGCTGACGGTCGACTGGGTGGCGAAGACCACCTTGGCGGCCTGCGAAAACCCGCCCTGGCGGACCACTTCCACGAAGGCCCGCAGCGTCCTGAGCTCCATGTCCATTCCTTATTGGACTGAATTGCAGTCATATAAGTCATTTTACTCATACTGCGCCGCGGCATAGATTTGGACAAGCTTCATCGACGACCGCAGCCACTCCGATGCTTTCCGCCCATTTCCCGCGATCCCGAACCTTCCGCGACAGCCGCATCCTGCAGGTCGGACTGATCGGCCTGTTCTGGCTGGCCGGCGAGGCGCTGGTCCGCCTGACCGGCCTGCCGCTTCCCGGCGGCATCGTCGGGATGGCCATCGTGCTGCTGCTGCTCGCCAGCCATCGCCTCAATCCCGGAAGCATGCGGCGCGGCGCGGAATGGCTGCTGGCCGAGATGCTGCTGTTCTTCGTTCCGGCCGTGCTGGCCCTGATGAACCACCGGGAGTTCCTCGGCCTGCTGGGGCTGAAGATCCTGGCGGTGATCGCCGGCGGCACGCTGGCGGTCATGGCCGTCACCGCGCTGACCGTCGAACTCTTCTATCGCTGGAGATCGAAACATGGCGCTGCCGATACCCTTGTGGGATGAACCGCTCGCCCAGGCGGCGGTCTGGTCGGCCGTCACCATCGGCTTCTATGTGGTGGCAAAGCGGCTCTATCGCTGGCGGCCGGTTCCCTGGCTGATGCCGCTGCTGGTGACCCCGGCGGCCCTGATCCTGGTGGCGCTGGCGCTCCATGTCAGCTACCGCGACTACATCCGCGGTACCGGCTGGCTGATCGGCCTGCTCGGGCCGGCGACGGTGGCCTTCGCCCTGCCGATCTACGAACAGCGCGCGGTCATCCGCCGCCACTGGCCGGTGCTTGCCGTCGGCATGCTGGCCGGCAGCACCACCGCCTTCCTGACGGGCTGGGCGCTGTCGACCCTGCTGGGGCTGGACGGTGCCCTGCGGTTGAGCCTGCTGCCGCGCTCCATCAGCACGCCCTTCGCGATGACCGTCAGCGGCGAGATCGGCGGCATCCCGGACCTGACCGCGGTGTTCGTGGTGGTGACCGGCGTGCTCGGCGCAGTGTTCGGCGAGCTGCTGCTGGCCTGGCTGCCCGTCCGCACCGCGCTTGCCCGCGGCGCCCTGTTCGGCGTCGGCGCCCATGGCGCCGGGACCGCCAAGGCGCTGGAGATCGGGCGGGAGGAGGGATCGATCGCCGGGCTGGTCATGGTGCTGGTCGGCCTGCTGAACGTGCTGGCCGCTCCGGCGATCGCCCATTACCTCGGATCATGAGGATGGGCGTTGGCGGCGCAGGTCGTTGTGGATCGCGGTGGCGGCCATCGCCGCCTCGCCCATCGCCACCGCGATCTGGTTGAGGGTGGAGACGACGTCGCCGGCGGCGTAGAAGCCAGGAACCGAGCTTCGCTGGTGCCGGTCGACGATCAACCGCCCGTCCACGTCCATCTCCGCCCCGATCCGTCCGGCCAGGGCCGAGCGGGCGCTGATGCCCAATGCCGAGTAGAGGGTGTCGAAGACGAGGATGCGGCCGCCCTGCAGGGTCACGCGCGCGGACCGGTCCTCGTCCATCCCGACGGCGACGACCGGGTCCTCGACCACGGCGATCCCGTCGGCATCCAGTCCCTGGCGCTCCTCCAGTGTCAGGGTCATCGGTTCGCCCAGGGTCAGCAGGGTAACCGCCGGGCTGTAGCCACGGATGAAGCGCGCCTCCCCGACCGCCTGCCCGGCATGGCCGAGGACGGCGATGCGGCGGTCGATCACCTCGAAGGCGTCGCAGATCGGACAGACCCGGATCAATCCGCGCTGCATCGCCTCGTAGAGATACGGCATGCGCGGCTGCCCATCGATCACCCCGGTGGCGAGCAGGACGGTGGCGGCCTCGACCGCCCGCCGGTCGTCGAGAAGCGCACGGTAGCCGGTGCCGGAAGGTTGGCGCTCCAGCGCCGTGACCGATGCGGTTTCGATCCGCGCGCCATAGAGGACGGCCTGGGCGCGGATGCGCTGCAGCAGGTCGGTGCCGCTGATGCCGCCGGTGAAGCCGGCGAGGTTGTGCGAGGTCGGGATCCAGGCGCAGCGGCTTTTCGCCTCGTCCACCACAAGGACGCTGCGGCGGTAGCGGGCGAGGTAGATCGCGGCGGTCAGGCCGGCCGGCCCGCCGCCGACGATCAGGCAGTCTGCTTCAAAGTCCATCGGATCGCCGCCTCGGGCTGGGCGCGGAAGGGAAACCGGCAGCCTCGACGCTTGGACACAAGGGCTGCCTTGCCCTTCCTAGACAGGCGAACGGCCGCGACGTTGCGCCTGATGATGGTGGCCGCGACGCATGAAAGGGCGGCACCGTCGGTCGGTGTTACGCTTACGGCGTAGCACTTCGCCCATAGCAAAAGCCCGCCGGAGCGTCGGCTCCGTCGGGCTTTGGTGATTTGGTTGCGGGGGCAGGATTTGAACCTGCGGCCTTCAGGTTATGAGCCTGACGAGCTACCGGGCTGCTCCACCCCGCGGATGTCCTGTGCTGAGGGAATGGAGATCGTGAAGATGATTGCGCAGCGTGTTTGGGAAGGCGTCTCTTGTGCCTGAGTGACCTGGCGGCGACCTACTCTCCCACATCTTAAGATGCAGTACCATCGGCGCAGAGGCTTTTCACGGCCGAGTTCG
>NZ_JAGINO010000019.1 GCF_017876115.1 Azospirillum picis | reverse complement strand
TGCACCGCGACCTGGTCGTGGTGGCCGGCGCCGCTGCCGGCGGTGGGGCCGTCGATCTCGGCGCGGTAGACGCTGGTGCCGGTCAGGGTGACGGCCGACTGTACGGTCAGCACACCCGGCGAGTTGCCGGGCGACAGCGTGCCGGCCACCGTGGTGGCCCCCAGGATGGTGCCGCTGCCGCCGAGGGTGGAGCCGGTCTTCACGTCGACGGTGCTGGCGGCGATGCCGTTGACCCTGGCGGCGCCGCCCTGGTCGACGGTGATGGCACCGGTGCTGCCGGTGGTCTCGACGGCGAGGCTGCCGCCGGTGACGGTCACCGGGGCCATGACGGCGCCGTCGACGGTGGCGGTGCCGCCGCCGTTGACGGTGACCGGAGCGCTGACGATGCCGTTGCGGGCGACGGTGACGGAGCCGTTGGCGACCGACAGCCCGGCCCCGGCGATGCCGCCGCCGGCGTTGACGACGACCGAGCCGCCGTTGCTGACGGTGACGGGAGCGGCGACGATGCCGCTGACGCTGGCGGTGCCGCCGTCGACGGCAAGCGCACCCTTGACGATGCCGCCGGAGCCGACGGCGATGGTGCCGCCGCTTGCGGTGAGATTGCCGGAGATGGTGCCGTGCGAGCCGACGGTGACGCTGCCGCCGGCGCCGACGGTGACCGCGGTGGTGACCGCGCCGCCGGAGGTGACGCCGAGCACGCCCTGGCGGACGGCGATGCCGCCGCCGTTGGCGACGGTGCCGGACACGGTGACGCTGCCGGGACCGGCGACGGTCAGGGCACCCGGACCGCCGACACCGCCCGACAGGATGACGGCGGTGCCGTTGGGATCGATGGTACCGCTGTTGCCAGTGATGGTGACGGCCTGGGCCAGGGTCAGCGCGGTAAACGGCTTCAGCGTGCCGCCGTCGAAGGTGACGGTGCTGGACCGCACCGCACCATCGGTGTTGCCGAAGCTGCCCTTGCTGGTGTCGATCACCCCGGTCACCGGCGGCGGAACCACGACGGGCGGCGGCGGAGAGGGGGGAGAAACCACGACCGGTGGCGGTGGTGGAGGTGCGGGTGGGGATGGCGGCGGCGGAGGCGGAGGAGGAGGCGAGACCGAACCACTCACCAGCGTGACCACGAGCCTGTTGTTCACGGTGGTGACCGCGGCTGTGAGACCGGTGGTTCCATCCACCAGGGCGGTATCGTTGACGTAGCTACCGGTGCCGCCCGCACGCACGATGGTGAAGCTGTTGCCATCCGACAGGCCAGCGCCGCTGATGACCACGGTGGAGTTGGTGACGGTCGCATCGCCCGAGACGTTCAGGACGGCGTAGGTCGACGGGTTCGATGCCTTCGAGGTCAGCGTACCGCCGGTCTGGCTGTAGCTGCCGGTGATGGTGACCGGGTTGACGATCTTCAGCGTCGCGCCGCTGTTGGTCACCGTATTCGAACCGACGCTGACATGGTCGTTCAGCAGCAGGTTGCCGGAGGCGAATACGACGCCGGCCCTGGAACTGCCAATGGTGCCCATGTCGCTGCTGGTGATCGAGCCCGTAACGCCGGTCAAGGTGCCGAAGGTCGATCCACTGCCGCCGTTGATCAACAGCGTGTTGGTCGAGGTGCTGGAGATGTGGCCGGCGATCATTCCGCTGTTGGTGATCGTGCCCAGAAGGCCGGACGTGGAGATGGCCTTGGAGGCCATGATCGTCCCGCTGTTGGTCAGAGTGCCGATCGTACCGCCGTTGATGATCGCGGTGCTGGAGGTGCTGATCCTGCCGCTGTTGGTGATGACGTCGATACGGCCGCTATTCCAGATGTCGCTATCAATCGTTCCGGCGTTGTCGAGCTTGCCGATATTGCCGGCATTCTCGATAGCGTCGGCGTGACCGCCAGCGATACGGCCATTGTTGGTCAGCGTGCCGATCGTGCCGCCCGTTCTGTTGCTGACGCCGACCATGCCGGAATTGATGACGCTGCCATTGAGCAGCATGTCGATGCGGCCGGAATTGACGACCGCGGCATTGCTGGAGCCGTTGATCGTGCCGCTGTTGGTCAGCGTGCCAAGGATGATTCCGCTGTTGCTGACGCCTGTGGCCCCACCGGCGATGGTCCCGGTGCTGGTGATGGACAGGCCGGTGAATGCGTTGGCGGAGATGGGTCCGCTGCAAGCTGCCGAAAGGATGGCGTTCGGCCCGGCGAGGGGGCACGGGGCGGCCTCGGCCACGTTGGCGGCCAGGACCATCCATCCAAGGCACAGCGGGAGGGAGGAGACGCCGCCACGCAGTTGACGACGCACGCCACCCCGCAACCTGGACGACCAAAACATCACATGGTCACCCGACTCCGCACCAGCGAGCATGGCCAGCTTCCCGCAAGAATTTCCGTCACGTATACGACTTTTGTATAGATCATTTGCCGATTTTGCGGCGGTCAAATTCCGACAAATTGCAACGGTCAGACGCAAAGAGAGTTCTTAAGAAAGGCGCAGAATATTTGAGGTGAGTTTGAAGACGTGTTCTTTTTCACGAAATTCTTCGCGCCCGCCTCCGCATGGCTTTATGTTTCAATCAGGAAGACGCCGTCCGACGAACCGCCTCCCTGCTCTCATTGGGTTGACCCGCGATTTACAATCAAAAGTGACGGTCGGCGGGTGCTCGATGTGCGGCGGTTCGGTGGCGAACACCAATCCCGGCTCCGGATCGCCGGTCCCGATCCGATGCTGGTTCGCCACCATGAAGGCATCTGATCGATGCGTGGACGACTTCGTCTCGGCGAGCCCGGCACCAGAAACCGGACGCTCGGCTACGGACCGCCCCGGAAATTCCGCAGTTCTTCGGCGACCCGTGCCAGCGGCTCGTCCCACCGGCCCCTCGCGGCCTGGCGGAACAGGCGGAGGCTCGGGTACCAGGGCGTGTCCTCGCGGTCCATCAGCCAGCGCCAGTCCGGGATGAAGGGAAGCAGCACCCAGGCCGGACGCCCGAGCGCACCCGCCAGATGGGCGGGGGAGGAGTCGACGGTGACCAGCAGGTCGGCCAGCGCCAGGATGGCCGCCGTGTCGTCGAAGTCCTTGATCTCGCCGTCCAGCGCGACCAGGGACATGCCGGCAGGCGGCTGCTGTGCCTCCGCCGCCTTCGGTCCCTTCTGGAGGGCGAGGAAGGTGGCGCCCGGCACGGCCAGCGGCGCCAGCGTCGCCAGAGACAGCGAGCGGTTGGCGTCGTTCTGATGGGTCGGCCGCCCGGCCCACACCAGGGCCACGAGGGGACGCGGCAGGCCGGCAAATCTGCTTCGCCACTTGGCGACCCGCTCCGGGTCGGGCGCCAGGTAGGGCACCGTCCCGGGAAGATCGTCAAGCCGCAGGCCGGTCACCATCGGCAGGGACATCAGTTCGCAATGGACGTCGTGCGGCGGCGGCAGGGTTCCGTGGGTGATGATCTCGTCGCAGCCGAGCGGCGGCACCGCCAACTGCGCCGCCCCTTGCCCCGACCCTCGCGCCGCCCCTCGCACTGCCCTTTGCGCAAGCGACAGGCACTCGCTCTTGACCTCCAGGATGACGCGCGCGCCGCTGCGCTCCTTGGCGCGGCGGACCAGGCGCAGGAACTGGAAGCTGTCGCCGAAGCCCTGCTCGTCATGGATCAGCAGCGTCTTGCCGGGGATCGGCCGGCCGTCCCAGCGCGGCTGCTGGATCTTGCGCTCGATGCGCGTCGTGTGGGGAAGGCTGTAGCGCCAATGGTATTCCCGCCAGCCGAGCTCAAAGTCACCCAGGAGCAAGGCGGTCTCGGCAAGGTCGAAGCGGCCGGCGAGATCGCCCGGCATCGCTTCGACCAGCATCTGCTGGATCGACCGCACCTCGGCGAGCCGGCCCTGGGGACGGATCGCCTGGACCAGCAGCCGCCACAGGAACAGAGGCGCCGATCCGCCGACGAGATGCGGGCGGATCAGCGCCTCGGCATCCTCGAAACGGCCCTCGCGAAGCAGGGGAAGGACCCGCTTTTCCAGTTCTGCCGGATCAAGGGACGGTTGCGGCGCGACCGCAGGCGCTGCCTTGGCCAGGACGGAGTTGGGAGCGGCGGAAGTGGGAGCGGCGGACGGCGCGGGCGGCGGGACGTGGGTGGGGAGGGGCGAGGACGCCGGTTCGCCATCGCCCCCGGCGCCCTGGATGCCCCCGCCGCCTTCCATGCCGAGTGCCGACAGCAGGGGAGCGAGATGCCGGGCATGCCGCCGCCAGCGCCCGACCGAGCTGCGGTACAGCGGCTTGCGCACCTGGTTGAGGCTGGCGGTCCTGACCCGGCGCGCCGTTCGATGGAAGTCCAGGCAGGCATCGGTCCAGGGCAGCCCGAGCGCGCCGAGCAGGCGGCGCGTCTCGCCGTCCAGATCCTCGACCAGCGCCTCGTACTCGATTTCGATGAAGCGGTCGGCCGGCAGCACCCGCCGCCAATGCGCCGTCAGCTCCTGGTAGGCGCGATGGAAGCGCCCCAGTTCGGACAGGTCGTAGGCGAACTGCTGCTCGGCCGCGAACAGCTTGGTGTAGCAGGACAGGCAGGTGTCGACCGGATCACGCCGGCAATGGACGATGCGCGCGTTGGGCAGCATCAGGTGGATCAGGCCGGCATAGAGGAAGTTCGCCGGCATCTTGTCCACGATGTGCGTTCCCACCCCGACCCGGCGTGCGACCACGGCGAGATAGCGGTCCCCGAGGCCGGCGAGGCCGGCTTCGTCCAACGCGCCGACGAAGCCGGGATAGGCCCCCGTCTCGGCGATCAGGTTCTGGAGCACGCCCAACTCGCCGGCCCCGACGACCGCCGGGTGGGACGCGAGGATCTGCTCCACCAGCGTCGTGCCCGACCGCGGCATCCCCAGCACGAAGATCGGCCGGTCCGACGGCGCGCCGGCACCGGCGAGGCGGTCGAACAGGGCCGGCGGGAAGGCGTCGGCGATGGACGCCATCCAAGCCGCGGTGGCGCCGGCATCGAAGCTGACGACCGAGCGCTTCATGCGGTTGCCTTCCCCGAGATGGAGGAAGGCACGGTCGGAATCGCCGCCATCGAGATAGGCCTTGCCCAGCGCGAAGTGCAGTCGCATGCGGTCGAGAAAGCCGGCCACCCCCTGCGGACCGAGCAGCGCCTCCATCCGGGCGATGTCGGGGTCGCCGGCGGAGAAGCTCTTCAGGTCGGCACGGTTGGACCAGGCGGAGACGTTGCGCGGATTGGCCGCCAGGACGGCGTCGAAGCGCGCCAGCGCCTCCTCCGGCCGCCCGGCCTCCATCAGCAGCACGGCGCCGTTGACGCCGGCGGCCTCCGCCACCGTGCCGGGCAGCCGGGCGGCCTGCTCGAAAGAGGCCAGTGCCTCGTCCGTGCGGCCCAGCGCCTGCTGGACCTCGCCCAGGACATTGTGGACGCCGGCATCCTGCGGCGCCGCCGCCACCGCCGCGGTGGCGGCGTCCAGTGCCTCCTCCAGCCGGTCGAGCTGCTTGAGAATGTTCGCCTTGGCGCCGAGGGCGCCGGAATGGGCGGGCGCGATGCCGAGCAGGGACGACACCCAGCGCAGCGCCTCGCCGAGCCGGTTGCGCGCCGATTCCGCCTGGGCGAGGTTCAGGTAGGCGTCGCCCAGCCGCGGGTTCAGGTCGATCGCCAGCCGGGCTTCCGCCGCCGCCTGCTCGAAGCGGCCGAGGTCGCACAGCAGGTGGCCGAGGTTGCTGTGCGCCTCCGCATAGTCCGGCCGCAGCGAAACGGCCTGGTCGTAATGGCGCTTGGCGAGGTCGAGCCGCCCCAACCGCATGTAGGTGTTGGCGAGGTTGTTGTGCGCCTCCGGACTGTTCGGATCGCCGGCCGTCACGCGTTCCAGGCAGATGGCGCTTTCCGCAAGCTTTCCCGTCTCCTGCAAGATGATGCCGAGGTTGTTCCAGGCGCCGAGCATGGCGGAATCGAGCGCGGTGGCCCGGCGCGCCGCGGTTTCCGCCTCGTCCATCAGGCCGCGGCGGCGGCACATCTCCGCCAGGTTGCTGAAGAAGACCGCCGGCGCGCGCGGCGCCTGGCAGGCCAGCCGCAGATACTGGATCGCCAGGTCGGCATTGCCGAAGGCATGGGCCATCAGCCCGAGCAGGTGCAGCGCGTCGGCCTGCCCCGGCCATGCCGCCAGGATCCGCTGGCACAGCATCTCGGCCTGATCGGCCTGTCCGGCATTCCAGTGGGCATAGGCCCGGCCCAATGCCTCCTCGATACTGAAAGACTCCTGGGGCCGGGATTGCGGTTTCTGCGGCGGGACACGCTTTCGGGCCATAAACAGCGACCTTGACACTATAGTTCGGCTGGATGCGAAGTGGGCCACCATCCCACTCCGGTCAACTAGTGTCCATGTTTTTGAGCGGAGCCTTGGCCACAGCGGCCGGCCGCCCTCCTGTTGCCCCGATTTCTATCTTATGCATTTCTATCTTATGCTTCGGGCGGGTGTAATTTCACACGGTCCTTGCGATGGCCCTTGCTTGAGGAGGCCCCGATCCCCCGTTCCGGCGCACCCTCACCGTGCACCGGACAGCAGGCCGGCGAGGCGGCGCAATCCGGGCTCGATCCGGTGCGTGGCGATCGAGGTGAAGCCGAGGCGGAAGAAGCGCCGCCCTTCCGCCGGGTCGATGAAGAAGACGTCGCCGGGCTCGATCAGCACCCCCTGGGCGCGCGCCGCCCGCACGAGGTCGCGGCTGTCCAGGCCGGGCGGGCCTTCGATCCAGAAGCTCTTGGCGCCGAAGTCGCGGCGGGCGCGGCAGGACGGCATCAGCTCCGGCAGCAGGTCGGCGATGCGGGCCGCCCGCTCCTCCAGCACCGCCGCGGTGCGGCGCAGGTGCTGGCGGTAATGGCCGAGCAGGATGAAGGTGGCGAGGCTGCGCTGGTTGTTGGTCGGCGGGTGCCGCAGCATCAGCCGCCGCAGGACCCGCAGTTCGTCGATCACCGGCCTTGGCGCCACGACGTAGCCGATGCGCAGCCCCGGCGCCAGGATCTTGGAGAAGCTGCCGGTGTAGATCACGCAGCCGGCCTTATCGAGGCTCTTCAGGCAGGGCAGGTCGGCTTCGCCCTCCACCGACAGGTCGGACTCGTAATCGTCCTCGACCAGGACGACGCCGTGGCGGGCGGCGGCGTCCAGCAGCTCGCGCCGCCGCCCGATCGGCATCACGGCGGTGGTCGGGCACTGGTGGCCGACCGTCACGAAGGCGACCCGGCGGCCGGCGAACAGCGCGTCGGGAACCACGCCGTGGCGGTCGCAGGTCAGCGCCCGCATGTCGCCGGTCGCCAAGCCGACCATGTGGCGGAGGTCGGGATAGCCCGGGTTCTCGACCCCCACCGGCGTGTCGCGGCCGACAAGGAGCTGCACCAGCATCGACAGCGCATGCTGCGAGCCGATGGTGATGATGACCTCGCCCGGTGCCGCGAAGATGCCGCGCCGGGGCAGCACCTTCAGGCGGAGCTGCTCCAGCAGGTCGGGGTCGTCGTCGTCGATCATGTCGCGCGCCCAGCGCGTGATCTCCTGGACGCTGGACGCCGCCTTGACGCTCTCGCGCCACTGGTTGGTCGGGAACAGGCTGGGGTCGAACTGGCCGAACAGGAAGGGATAGGGATGGTCCATCCAGTCGCGCGGCTTGGTGATCTGCGGCAGCCGCGACGGGCGGATGGCGAAGCGCGCCGACCAGTCGGTGGCCGCGGCGGCAGTGGTGGCGGCAGTGGCGGCGGGAACCGCCGGGGAGGAGGCGGCCGGCTTGTCCTCAGCCGTGGCGACGAAGCAGCCGCTGCGCTCGCGCGCCACCAGGAAGCCGTCGTCGATCAGCCCCTGATAGGCGGCGTTGACGGTGTTGCGCGAGATGCCAAGCGCCTCGGCAAGGCCGCGGCTGGACGGCATCCGGGTGTCGGGCGCCAGGACGCCGGTCTCGATCGCCTGGGCGATGATGCCGCGGATCTGCAGGCTGAGCCCCTGAGGGTCGCGCTCCATCCCGCCGAAGAGAAGCCGCCACGCGCTGTCGATCTGCATGCCCCGGACCCGTTGCTCCTGCCGGCGTTTTTCCTGCCGCCGGCAAAAGCAAGAAGGGTGCCGCCCGGCAAAGGGTGCGATGCGGCCGGAGGGACAGGGCCGGCAGCCTGTTTTTCAGCCACGGCAGCGGCCATTGGTCGAATCGGCAGCACATGGCGCCGAAAGCGGCAGCCGCAAGCCCGTTGAACCAGTCACCGCTGCAAACCGGAGGGATCTGGACCTTTCGGCATGGGGGCCGCTCGGGTCCTAATGGCCGCATCGCCCCAATGGTCGCATCGCAGCGATCGGCTTCGACGGAGACCCTCGCAATGAGATTTGCCAAGACCGTGCTCGCCACCGCCGTCGTCGCTCTCGGCACGCTGGTCGGGGCCGCCGCTCCGGCCGCCGCCGCGGGGAAGAGCGTCACCTTCGCCTACCAGGACATGATGACTCCCATCCGCGTGCTGATGGAGAGCGGCGAGCTGGAGAAGCAGACCGGCTACACGGTGAAGTGGGTCAAGTTCGGCGGCGGCGGCGACGTCATCCGCGCCATGTCGTCGGGCAACGTCGACGTCGGCGAGGCCGGCTCCTCTCCGATCGCCGCCGCGGCGTCGCAGGGGCTGCCGATCACGCTGTTCTGGATCCTCGACGACATCGCCAACGCCGAGCAGCTCGTGGCGCGCAACGGCAGCGGCATCAAGAGCATCGCCGACCTCAAGGGCAAGACGGTCGCCGTGCCCTTCGTGTCGACCTCGCACTACCAGCTCATGTACGCCCTGCAGGAGGCCGGGCTGTCGGCCAAGGACGTCAAGCTGCTGAACATGCGCCCGCCGGAGATCGCGGCGGCCTGGGAGCGCGGCGACATCGATGCCACCTTCATCTGGGCGCCGGTGCTGACCGCCGCCAAGAAGAACGGCACCGTCGTCGCCAGCGCCGGCGACTTCGCCAGGAAGGGCAAGGCGACCTTCGACGGCATCGTCGCCACCAAGGACTTCATGGCCGCCAACCCCGGCTTCATGACCACGTTCGTCAAGCTGCTGGCCGCCGCCGACGCCGACTATGCCAAGACCGGCAAGAGCTGGACCGCCGGCTCGCCGCAGGTGGCGGCGGTCGCCAAATGGACGGGTGCGGCACCGGCCGACGTGCCGGACGGGCTGGCCGCCTACCGCTTCCTGACGCCGGACGAGCAGGCCTCCAAGGAGTGGCTGGGCGGCGGCGCGGCGGAAGCGCTGAAATCGACCGCGGAGTTCCTGAAGAGCCAGGGCCGCGTCACCGAGCTGGCCCCCGACTACGGGCCGTTCGTGACGGCGGACGTGGTGAAGGCGGCGATCAAGCCCTGATCCGTCGCGCGACCGGCGCCGGCCATTCCTGCAGGAGGTTCCCATGCTCGACATCCGCAATGTCAGCGTCCAGTACGGTGCCGGCGAAAGCGCCACCGTGGCGCTGTCCTGGGTCAACCTGACCATCGAGCCGGGCGAGTTCGTGGTGGCGCTGGGCGCGTCGGGCTGCGGCAAGACGACCCTGCTGTCCTGCATCGCCGGCTTCCTGCCGGTGACCGACGGGGACATCCTGCTCGACGGGAAGCCGGTCACCGGGCCGGGCGCCGACCGCGGCGTGGTGTTCCAGCGCCATGCCCTGATGCCCTGGCTGAACGTGGTCGAGAACGTCGCCTTCGGCCTCAGGATGCAGGGCATGGGCAAGGCCGAGCGGCTGGCGCGCGCCCGCAGCATGCTGGAGCTGGTCGGGCTGGCCGCCTTTGCCGACAAGAAGATCTACGAGCTGTCGGGCGGCATGCAGCAGCGCGTCGGCATCGCCCGCGCGCTGGCCGCCGACCCGCGCATGCTGCTGATGGACGAGCCGCTGGGGGCGCTCGACGCCTTCACCCGCGAACAGGTCCAGGAGCTGATCCTGAAGCTGTGGGCCGAGACGAAGAAGATGGCCTTCTTCATCACCCACGAGGTCGAGGAGGCGATCTTCCTCGCCACCAAGCTGATCATCATGACGCCGCGGCCGGGCCGGATCGCCAAGACCATCCCGCTGGACTTCAGCCGCCGCTTCCTCGCCGGGCAGGACGCGCGGGCGGTCAAGTCCTCCCCCGACTTCATCGCCATGCGCGAACAGGTGCTGGGCTTCATCCACGACCGCGACGAAGACCGGGGTGACGGACAGCTCAGCAAGGGAGAGGCCGCATGAAACCGACCGCGACGGACGCCGCCAAGCGCGAGGACAGCTTCGAGGGCATGCGCACCGGGCTGGTTCCGGCCCGCCGGATGCGCATGGCGATGCAGGGCTACCGGCCGAAGCCGGCGCTGATCAGCCTGCTCGCCATCCTGGCGGCGCTGGCGCTGTGGGCCGCCGTCACCAACCAGGGCCTGCTGAAGCCGCTGTTCCTGCCGAAGATCGGCACGGTTGTGCAGGCCTTCCTCGACGCCGCCGACGGGCGGATCGACGGCGCGCCGCTGACCGAGCATGTGCTGATGAGCCTGCTGCGGGTGGTCGGCGCCTTCCTGCTGGCGGCACTGATCGGCATCCCGGTGGGGCTGGCCACCGGCCTCAGCCCGAGCCTGCGGGCGGCGCTCGACCCCTTCATCGAGTTCTACCGGCCGCTGCCGCCGCTGGCCTACCTGCCGCTGGTGATCATCTGGTTCGGCATCGGCGAGACGTCGAAGGTGCTGCTGATCTTCCTCGCCTGCTTCGCGCCGGTGGCGCTGGCGGCCCGCGCCGGCGTGTCGGCGGCGGCGGCCGACCAGGTCAATGCCGCGCGGGCGCTCGGCGCCAGCCGCACCCAGGTGGTGCTGCACGTGGTGCTGCCGGCCGCCCTGCCCGACATCCTGGTCGGCCTGCGGATCGGCATGGGGGTGGGCTGGACGACGCTGGTCGCCGCCGAGATGGTCGCCGCCTCGACCGGCATCGGCCAGATGGTGCTCAACGCCTCGAACTTCCTGCGCACCGACATCGTGCTGATGGGGATCTTCGTGATCGGCTTCTTCGCGGCGATCTTCGAATTCGGCATGCGCTGGCTGGAACGCCGGCTGGTGCCGTGGAAGGGGAAGGTCTGAGGGCGGATTGCGCCGACGCTGGCACTCCTGCCGGTTACCCCCTCCCTAACCCTCCCCCGCGTTCGGACCGACCTTCGGTCGGCCGAGGCGGGAGAGGGGATTGGCTCCTGGAACACTGCTCATGTCCATGGTCCTCTTCGGGGGCGTGACCTTCGTCGCCGCCGCGTTCCGCGGGGTGACCGGGTTCGGGTACGCCCTGATCGCGGCGCTGGGGCTGCTGCTGCTGCCGTCGCCGACGGCCGGCGTCCCCTTCATCCTGGTCGCCGACCTGATGCTCACCGCCTTCCTGCTGCTCGACCGCGACCAGGGGGCGGTCGACTGGACGGTAACGCGGCGGCTGCTGGCGGGGGGCTTCGCCGGGGCGCTGTGCGGCAGCCTGCTGGCGGTGCAGCTCGACGAGGCGACGTCGAAGCTGCTGGTCGCGGTGGCCATCTTCGCGGCGGCCTGCGTCGCCCTGGTCCGCCGGCCGCCGTCCTGGCTGGCCCACCGCAGCTTCGGCGCGGTGATCGCCTTCGTCGTGGGCGGGCTGCTCGCCGCCTTCGCGGTCGGCGGGCCGCTGATGGCGGCGTGGCTGCTGGCCGGCGGGCGGGACCGGCGGACCATCAAGGGGACGCTGGCGGTGTTCTTCGGTGCGGTCGATGCGCTGAGCCTGGTCGGCCGCGGGCTGCTGGGGGCGCTGGACGCCGAGGTGATCGGGCTGCTCGCCGCCTTCACCCTGCCGACGCTGGCCGGCTTCGCCGCCGGGCGCCTGCTCGCCTCGCGCCTCGGCTTCGACGCCTGGCGGCGGCTTGCTTCCGGCGGACTGCTGGCCGTCGCGATTGGCGGGCTGATCCAGGCCGGCTTTGCGCTTAAAGTCGGCTTCCTTCAGCATTGACGCCAACCACGAAGCCAATCACCAAGAAAGACACCACCATGCCGAACATCGCAATCGTCACCGGCGCCACTTCGGGTTTCGGCGACGCCATCGCCCGCAGCCTGGTCGCCGACGGCTGGCGGATCATCGCCACCGGCCGCCGCCGCGACCGGCTCGACGCCCTGGTGGAGGCGCTCGGCGGCCCCGCCCATGTCCATCCGCTGTGCTTCGACATCCGCGACGAGGCGGCGACCGCCGCGGCGCTGCAGTCGCTGCCGGAGGAGTTCCGCGCCATCTCGCTGCTGGTCAACAACGCCGGGCTGGCGCTCGGCACCGGGGCGGCGCAGGACTGCGACCTCGATCAGTGGAAGACGATGATCGACACCAACGTCACCGGACTGGTGACGATCACGCGCCTGCTGCTCGACCGCCTGATCGCCAGCCGCGGCCTGATCGTCAACCTGGCGTCGGTCGCCTCCAACTGGCCCTATCCCGGCGGCAACGTCTACGGCGCCACAAAGGCCTTCGTGAAGCAGTTCTCGCTCGGCCTGCGCTGCGACCTGTCGGCCCAGGGCGTGCGGGTGACCTCGATCGAGCCCGGCCTGTCGGAGAGCGAGTTCACCCTGGTGCGCACCGGCGGCGACAAGGCGGCCTATGACGCGCTCTATGCCGGCGCCAACCCGCTGCAGCCGGAGGACATCGCCGAGACGGTGCGCTGGGTGGCCTCGCTGCCGCCGCACGTCAACATCAACAGCCTTGAGATCATGCCGGTCAGCCAGTCCTGGTCGCCGTTCCGCATCCACCGCGAGACGCCGGCCTGAGGCGGGCGGCCGCCCTCCCCCAGCCCTGCACACCCGAGGAGAAGACCGATGGATGACATCCTTCGGACCAACGACATCCGCCACGTCATCGAAGCCGACCGTGCCCATGTCTGGCACCACCTGACCCAGCACAAGGGCTTCGAGACCAGCGATCCGCGGATCTTCGTGGACGGCAAGGGGATGCGGCTGTGGGACGCCGCCGGACGCGAGTATCTCGACGCGGTGTCCGGCGGCGTGTGGACGGTCAATGTCGGCTACGGCCGGGCCAGCATCGCCGACGCGGTGCGCGACCAGTTGGTCCGGCTCAACTACTTCGCCAACTCCGCCGGGTCGATCGCCGGCGCCCGCTTCGCCGAGAAGCTGATCGCCAAGATGCCGGGCATGAGCCGGATCTACTATTCCAACTCCGGCTCGGAGGCGAACGAGAAGGTGTTCAAGATGGTGCGCCAGATCGCGCACCGGCACCACGGCGGCCGCAAGTGGAAGATCCTCTACCGCGAGCGCGACTATCACGGCACCACGCTGGGCACGCTGGCCGCCGCCGGGCAGGCGCAGCGCCGCGAGCAGTTCGGCCCCTTCCCCGACGGCTTCGTCGAGGTGCCGCACTGCCTGGAATACCGCAGCCAGTACGGCGCGGTGGAGAATTACGGCGAGATGGCCGCCGACGCCATCGAGGCGGTGATCCTGCGCGAGGGTCCCGACAGCATCGGCGCGCTGTGCCTGGAGCCGATCACCGCCGGCGGCGGCGTCATCACCCCGCCCAAGGGCTATTGGGAGAAGGTGCAGGACATCTGCCGCCGCCACGACGTGCTGCTGCACATCGACGAGGTGGTCTGCGGCGTCGGCCGCACCGGGACATGGTTCGGCTACCAGCATTACGGCGTCCAGCCCGACTTCGTCACCATGGCCAAGGGGGTGGCGTCGGGCTATGCCGCCATCTCCTGCACCGCGACGACCGAGCGGATCTTCGAGCTGTTCAAGGACGACCCGGCCGACCCGCTATCCTTCTTCCGCGACATCTCGACCTTCGGCGGCTGCGTCGCCGGCCCGGCGGCGGCGCTGGAGAACATGCGGATCATCGAGGACGAGGGGCTGCTCGACAACACGGCGAGGATGGGCGAGCGGCTGCTGGCCGGCCTGTGGGGGCTGGCGGACCGCCACGCCGCCGTCGGTGACGTCCGCGGCAAGGGGCTGTTCTGCGGGGTGGAACTGGTGCAGGACCGCGACGGCAAGGAGCCGGCCGAGGAGCAGCGGGTGCAGGCGGTGATCGCCGACTGCATGGCGCAGGGCGTCATCATCGGCGCCACCAACCGCTCGATTCCCGGCCTGAACAACACGCTGTGCCTCAGCCCCGCCCTGATCGCCACGCCGGACGACATCGACCGCATCGTCGAGGCGATCGACGGCGCCTTGGCGCGGGTGTTCGGCTGAAGCTCGGGGCCAGGCGGCCGGTGAAGTTGGCGGCGGCTGAAAGGCCGCCGTCACCGCAGGGACGGGTAATCGGTGTAGCCGGCGGCGCCACCGCCGAAGAAGCTGGCCTGGTCGGGGGTGTTCAGCGGCGCGCCGGCGCGGAAGCGGGCCGGCAGGTCGGGGTTGGCGATGAAGGACCGGCCGAAGGCGACGGCGTCGGCCCGGCCGTCGGCCAGCGCCGCCTGTGCCCGTGGGAGGTCGTAGCCGCCGGCGCGGATCAGCGTGCCCTTGTGGAGCTGGCGCATCATGCGCATCACCGCGTCCCAGCGCGGGTCGCGCCGGTCGTCCAGCACGGTGCCGACGATCTCCGGTTCGACCAGGTGGAGATAGGCGAGGCCGCGGACGTTCAGCTCGCCGGCGATCAGGCCGTAGGTTTCCTCGGGCGTGTCGTCGCCCATCCCCATGAAACGCCCCATCGGGGTCAGGCGCACACCGACGCGCGACGGGCCGACGGCGGCGGCGACGGCGTCCACCACCTCCAGCAGCAGACGCGCGCGGTTGAGCGGGCTGCCGCCATAGGCGTCGGTCCGCCGGTTGCTGGCGCTGTTGATGAACTGGTCGATCAGATAGCCGTTGCCGGCGTGGATCTCGACCCCGTCCATGCCGGCGGCGACGGCATTGCGCGCCGCCGCGACATAGTCGTACAGGATGTCGGCGATCTCCGGCCGGGTCAGCGCCCGCGGCACCGGCACGTCGCTCCACACGCCCTGGCCGGCCTCGTCGACGATGAAGGTCTTGCCCGGCACCGGCAGCGCGCTCGGCGCCACCGGCAGGGCGCCGCCCGGCTGGAAGCTGGGATGCGACACGCGGCCGACGTGCCAGAGCTGCAGGACCATGCGGCCGCCGGCGCCATGCACGGCATCCGCCACCGCCCGCCATCCCGCCACCTGCGCCTCGTCGTGGATGCCGGGCGTCCAGGCATAGCCCTGGCCCTGCTGGGAAATCTGTGTCGCCTCGCTGACGATCAGGCCGGCGGTGGCGCGCTGGCGGTAGTATTCGGCGGTCATGGCCGTCGGCACGTTGCCCGCCCCGGCGCGCGAGCGGGTCAGCGGAGCCATGATGATGCGGTTGGGAAGCTCCAGCGCACCGGCGCGGAGCGGGGAGAACAGGGACGGCATCGCTCGGGTCCTCGTTTGCGTCGATCAGGATCGGATGCAGCGAGGATGGCCCGTCCGGAGCCGCCGGATAATCAGGGGATTCCGGCGATCATCTTTGCGCCACCCGCAACGACGGCCCAACAGCGGCCCAGCAGCGGCGCAGCGACGATACAGCGGCGGTGCGATCGCCGCTTCAGGCGGAGCGGTCCCAATGGGGTGGCGAGCCGAAGCGGGCCAGCAGGAAATCCACGAAGGCGCGCACCGTGCGCGAGCCTTTCCGGCTGGGCAGGTAGAGTGCATGGATGCCGCCGCCCCCTGCACCGCCGCCACTGCCGGACCCGGCGCCGGGATCCGCCGTCCAGCCCGGCAGCAGCGGCGTCAGGCGTCCCGCCTCGATGTCGGCGCCGACGAGCCAGCTCGGCATCAGGATCACCCCCATCCCGGCCAGTGCCGCATCGCGCAGCAGCATGGAGTTGTTGGCGCGGACCGGGCCGCTCACCGGGACGATCCGCTCGTCGCCGTCGCGGCCGAAGCGCCAGACCCGGCCGCCATGGCCGTAGGCGAAGCAGCAGCAGTCGTGGCGGGCGAGGTCGGCAGGCTCCTCCGGCAGCCCGCGTGCCGCGAGGTAGGCGGGGCTGGCGCAGGCGATCCTGCGCAGGGGCGCCAGCTTGCGGGCAACGAGGCTGCTGGCGTCGAGCGCGCCGATGCGGATGGCGACGTCGACCCGCTGCCCCACGAGATCCACCGGCTCGTCGGTCAGCATCAGCTCCAGCCTGATCGCCGGATGGTCGCGCAGGAAGTCCGGCAGCAGGGGCGACACATGCATCTGCGCGAAGGCGACGGGGAGCGACACGCGCAGCGTTCCGGCGGGCGGGCCGTCGCCGCCGGCGACGCCGCGGTTCGCCTCCTCCAGGTCGGCAAGGATGCGCAACGCCTGCTCGTGATAGGCGGCACCGGCGTCGGTCAGCGTGAGGCGCCGGGTGGAGCGGTTCAGCAGGACCGTACCCAGCCGCTCCTCCAGCGCGTCGACCTGGCGGGTCAGGGAGGAGGTCGACTGGCCGAGCTCACGGGCGGCGCGGGCGAAGGCGCCGCGTTCCACGACGGTGGTGAAGGCGGTCAACGCCGCGAAGAAGTCCATCATCCGGTTCCCTGCGAAGCCCAAGCCGTGCTGTCACTTGGTGCTGCACCGGCCCTGAAGCCACGGCATAACCGGCACCGCCGATGGTCGAGCTGGCAACCACGGGGGGGCTGGCCTCCTTCCAGGATGGGGCCGGACGGCAGCGGACATGGCGCGCGCCTCAACGTCCCGGGCTTGAATCTCCCCATGCCATGCCGGCCGGCCCGACCGCGCCACCGCCTGATCGATCCGGCGAGGACGGTACCGGCGATGGATGCGCGGTTACCGTCGGCCTGAGTGTTTGCAGGCAGCACACTCAAGCCGACGGAGGGCGGCTGCGACCCTACGCCAGGATCTCTTCGAGGCTGTGCATGAGGGCAGCGAGTTCCGCCGCCATGCCCGATCCCGCTGCGGCGCCAAGCTGCTGGCTGAAGGATGGTTTGCCAACCGGGAGAGGGAGGTCGAGGCCATCGTTGGCGGCACGACGGTCCGGAGCCTGCCCGTCAGGAGCCTGCCCGTCAGGAGCCTGCCCGTCAGGAGCCTGCCCGTCAGGAGTTTGCCCAGCGGGACCCTGGTCCTTGGGAGCCCCGTCATCGGGGGAAGGAAGCTGCTTATCCTGCCCGCCCTCCGGCGGCCCGTTGGACGGAGAGCGGTCCGGCCGCGCTTGCGGTGCACCGTCCGCCGGTGCGTCGGCAGCCGGTTCCGAGGGAGCTTGCTGGTCGCGGGCGCGGCGTGGGCCGTCCTCGCCCTCCTTCTTCTGCCCAACGCTGATGCGGAACTCCGTGACGGCCTGAGCGCCCATGTTGTCCCGGGCGAGCACCTTCACATTGACGGGCCGGTCGAGATCAGCGGGAGGCGTTCCGGTGAAGGTGCCGGTCGAGGCATCGAACTTCAACCAGACGGGCAGCGGCGAGCCGTCCGCCTGTGTCGCCTCCAGCTTCACGATCGCCTGGGGATCGGTGCTCTGGAAGGTGCCGGCCGGAATCGGGATGTTGTTCTGCTGCCCGGCGCTGATCACGCGGTCGCCGACCGTCCCGATGACGGACAGGCGCGGACCGTCCGGGGAAACGTCGGACGCAAGCACCACGCCGCGCGGCAGGTTGTTGCCCTGCGGCGTGCTGTCCAGGAAAGACAGCGGGTTCGTGAGGCCGCCGAAATCCCGCACCGGTGGCACCGCCGTCAGGGAGGCAACGGTGTTGGTGATCACCGCACCGGGGATGGCCGGCGTCGCGGTGCCACCATTCACGGCCGACAGGATCGGCGGAGCCACCGGCGGCCCGACCGGCGGAAGCGGCGGTTCGGCAGACGGTAGCGGCGGTTCGGCCGAAGTCGGAGACGGTGGCAGAACCGGCGGCGGTGGCGGAGACACCGGCGGCGACGGCAGAACCGGCGTTTCGGCAGGAGGCGGTGGCGGAGATACTGGCGGTTCGACCGAAGAAACCGGCGGCGATGGCGGTGGCGGGGATACCGGCGGCTCAATCGGAGACACCGGCGACGGGAGTACCGGCTCAACCGGAGGAGGAGGCGGCGGAGGCGAAGGCAGGTTGATCACCAGTTCAGCGCTCGTCGTATCCGGCGACGCGTTGCCGGCCGCGTCGGTTACCGTCGCGACCACGTCATAGGTCCCGCCGTTGGACAACGGCCCCAACACGCCGGAGGTGGGGGTGTCAGTGCCGAGATCGACACTCCACCTGCCGTTGCCATCCGGGACCACCGTGTAAGTGGCCCCGTTGACCATCACCGTCAGCACCTCGCCGGCCCCGACGGTCGCCGTACCGGTGATGGTCGGTGTCTGCGTACCACTGGTCTGCGGATTAACGGTCGGGGCGATGGGCGGCGTCAGATCGACCACAAGCTCGTTGGTGGTTGCGTCCGAGGCCGCGTTACCCGCTGCGTCGATTACCTTCGCCGTGACCGCGTAGGTCCCTTGAGTCAGCGCGCCGCCTTGCGGGATCGTCAGCGTCCAGCTTGTGCCGATCAGGACCAGATTGCCATCGCCGGCCGTGTAGGTGGTGCCGTTGACCTCGACCGTCAGCGTCTCGCCGGTGCCGACCGTCGCGGTGCCGGTAATCGCGGGTGTCGTGTCGTTCGTCGTCTGCGGAACCACCGTCGGAGCGACCGGCGGCGTGGTGTCGATGATCAACTCGCCGGTCGTGGTGTCCGAGGTCGCGTTGCCGGCCGCGTCGGTCACCGTCGCGACCACGTCATAGGTCCCACCGTCGGACAACGGCACCAATGCGCCGGAGGTCGGGGTGGCGGTGCCGAGATCGACGCTCCACTTGCCGTTGCCGTCCGGGACCACCGTGTAGGTGGCCCCGTTGACCACCACCGTCAGCACCTCGCCGGTCCCGACGGTCGCCGTGCCGGTGACGGTCGGCGTGGTGCTGTTCGCCGTCTTCGGAACCACCGTCGGCGCGGCCGGCGGCGTGGTGTCGATGATCAGTTCACTGGTCGTGGCGTCCGCAGTCGCGTTGCCCGCGGCGTCCTTCACCATCGCGGTGACCGAATAAGTCCCCTGCGCGAGCGCACGCCCTTGCGGGATCGTCAGCGTCCAGCTTGTGCCGGCCAGGACCAGGTTGCCGTCGCCCGCCGTATAGGTCGTGCCGTTGACCTCGACCGTCAGCACCTCACCGGTGCCGACCGTCGCGGTGCCGGTGATCGCAGGGGTGGTGCTGTTCGTTGTTTTCGGAACCACCGTCGGAGCGACCGGCGGCGTCAGATCGATTACAAGCTCGTTGGTGGTTGCGTCCGAGGTCGCATTGCCTGCCGCGTCGGTCACCTTCGCCGTCACCGCGTAGGTTCCCTGAGACAGCGCGCGCCCTTGCGGGATCGTCAGCGTCCAGTTGGTGCCGGTCAGGACCAGATTGCCGTCACCCGCCGTGTAGGTCGTGCCGTTGACCTCGACCGTCAGCACCTCGCCGGTGCCGACGGTCGCCGTGCCGGTGATCGCAGGCGTCGTGTCGTTCGTCGTCTGCGGAACCACCGTCGGAGCAGCGGGCGGCGTGGTGTCGATGATCAGCTCGCCGGTCGTCGCGTCCGAGGTCGCGTTGCCGGCTGCATCGGTCACCTTCGCGACCACGTCATAGGTCCCGCCGTCGGACAACGGCACCAATGCGCCGGAGGTCGGGATGGCGGTGCCGAGATCGACGCTCCACTTGCCGTTGCCGTCCGGGACCACCGTGTAGGTAGCCCCGTTGACCACCACCGTCAGCACCTCGCCGGTCCCGACGGTCGCCGTGCCGGTGATGGTCGGCGTGGTGCTGTTCGCCGTCTTCGGGACCACCGTCGGCGTGACCGGCGGCGTGGTGTCGATGACCAGTTCGTTGGTCGTGGCGTCCGAGGTCGCGTTGCCGGCCGCGTCGGTCACCTTCGCCGTCACCGCGTAGGTTCCCTGCGCGAGCTCGCGCCCTTGCGGGATCGTCAGCGTCCAGTTGGCGCCGGTCAGGACCAGGTTGCCGTCACCCACCGTGTAGGTGGTGCCGTTGACCTCGACCGTCAGCGTCTCACCGGTGCCGACCGTTGCCGTGCCGGTGATCGCAGGTGTCGTGTCGTTCGTCGTCTGCGGATTAACGGTCGGCGCAGCAGGCGGCGTGGTGTCGATGATCAGCTCGCCGGTGGTCGCGTCCGAGGTCGCATTGCCGGCCACGTCGGTCACCTTCGCCGTCACCGCGTAGGTTCCCTGCGTGAGCGCGCGCACTTGCGGGATCGTCAGCGTCCAGTTGGCGCCGGTCAGGACCAGGTTGCCGTCACCCACCGTATAGGTCGTACCGTTGACCTCGACCGTCAGCACCTCGCCGGTGCCGACGGTCGCCGTGCCGGTGATCGCAGGCGTCGTGTCGTTCGTCGTCTGCGGATTAACGGTCGGCGCAACAGGCGGCGTGGTGTCGATGATCAGCTCGCTGGTCGTCGCGTCCGAGGTCGCGTTGCCCGCCGCGTCCTTCACGGTCGCCGTCACCGCGTAGGTTCCCTGCGTGAGCGCACCACCCTGCGGGATCGTCAGCGTCCAGCTCGTACCGGTCAGGACCAGGTTTCCGTCGCCCACCGTGTAGGTGGTGCCGTTGACCTCGACCGTCAGCGTCTCACCGGTGCCGACCGTTGCCGTGCCGGTGATCGCAGGCGTCGTGTCGTTCGTCGTCTGCGGATTAACGGTCGGCGCAGCGGGCGGCGTGGTGTCGATGATCAGCTCGCCGGTCGTCGCGTCCGAGGTCGCGTTGCCGGCTGCATCGGTCACCGTCGCGACCACGTCATAGGTCCCGCCATCGGACAACGGCACCAATGCGCCGGAGGTCGGGATGGCGGTGCCGAGATCGACGCTCCACTTGCCGTTGCCGTCCGGGACCACCGTGTAGGTGGCCCCGTTGACCACCACCGTCAGCACCTCGCCGGTCCCGACGGTCGCCGTGCCGGTGACGGTCGGCGTGGTGCTGTTCGCCGTCTTCGGAACCACCGTCGGCACGGCCGGCGGCGTGGTGTCGATGATCAGTTCGCTGGTGGTCGCGTCCGAGGTCGTGTTGCCCGCTGCGTCGGTCACCTTCGCCGTCACCGCGTAGGTTCCCTGCGCGAGCGCACGCCCTTGCGGAATCGTCAGCGTCCAGCTTGTGCCGGCCAGGACCAGGTTGCCGTCGCCCGCCGTATAGGTCGTGCCGTTGACCTCGACCGTCAGCGTCTCGCCGGTGCCGACCGTCGCCGTGCCGGTGATCGCAGGGGTGGTGCTGTTCGTCGTTTTCGGAACCACCGTCGGCGCGGCCGGAGGCGTGGTGTCGATGATCAGTTCGTTGGTGGTTGCGTCCGAGGTCGCATTGCCTGCCGCGTCGGTCACCTTCGCCGTCACCGCGTAGGTTCCCTGAGACAGCGCGCGCCCTTGCGGGATCGTCAGCGTCCAGCTCGTACCGGTCAGGACCAGATTGCCGTCACCCACCGTGTAGGTCGTACCGTTGACCTCGACCGTCAGCACCTCGCCGGTGCCGACGGTCGCCGTGCCGGTGATCGCAGGCGTCGTGTCGTTCGTCGTCTGCGGGACCACCGTCGGCGCAGCGGGCGGCGTGGTGTCGATGACCAGCTCGCCGGTCGTCGCGTCCGAGGTCGCGTTGCCCGCCGCGTCCTTCACGGTCGCCGTAACCGCGTAGGTTCCCTGCGTGAGCGCACCACCCTGCGGGATCGTCAGCGTCCAGCTCGTACCGGTCAGGACCAGGTTTCCGTCGCCCACCGTGTAGGTGGTGCCGTTGACCTCGACCGTCAGCGTCTCGCCCGTGCCGACCGTCGCCGTGCCGGTGATCGCAGGGGTGGTGCTGTTCGTCGTCTTCGGAGCAACCGTCGGAGCGACTGGCGGCGTCAGATCGACCACAAGCTCGTTGGTGGTCGTGTCCGACGCGGCGTTGCCGGCCGCGTCGGTCACCTTCGCCGTCACCGCGTAGGTTCCCTGCGTGAGCGCGCGCCCTTGCGGGATCGTCAGCGTCCAGCTTGTGCCGGTCAGGACCAGGTTGCCGTCACCCGCCGTGTAGGTGGTGCCGTTGACCTCGACTGTCAGCACGTCGCCGGTCCCGACAGTCGCGGTGCCGGTGATCGCAGGTGTCGCGCTGTTCGTCGTCTTTGGAACAACCGTCGGCGTGGCCGGCGGCGTCCGGTCGATGATGTAGGTTTCGTCAACACCCGAGATCGTGGGGTCGGTCAAGCCGTTGCCGGCAAGGTCGGCGATCGTCGCGTCGGCCGCCAGGTCAAGGTTGAGGGTGCCGCTGGCAGAGGGGATTCCGCTGACGACGACGTCATAGACGCCGGGCGTCACTTCGGTCACCGAACCGATGGTGGCCCCCGGTGCGGCCGTACCGGAAAGGGCGAAATCGGCGATCTGCACGCCGGTGACCGCTTCGCTGAAGACGACGCGGAAGGTCACGCTGTTGGCGTTGGTCGTTTCGCCGGTCGGATTTTGGCGGGTGCTGCTCAGCACCACCGGCCGGGTGTTGTCGCCGACCACGGTGAGTTCGTTCGTGGTCTGGTCCACGATGTCGAGGTTCGGGCCGCCATAATGCCGCGTGACCTTGACATCGTAGGGGGTGCTGGAACTGGGCAGCGGCGTCGGAACCGTCAAGGTCCAGACCGTACCGTTGACGGTGACCTGATTATTGCCGGTGGTATAGGTGGTTCCGTTCACCGTGACGGACAGCGAGTCTCCGGAATTGTAGGCGCTGCCGACCGAACCCGTCAGGGTCGGAGTGCGGTTCGTGGTGGTGAGCCCGTTGACCGTCGGCGCGCTGTAGCTGGTGGCGGACGCGAAGCTGATGGCGCCGAACGCGGCACCATATTGGCGGGGGTTGGTGCCCGAATCGCCCGTCGCACCCATCTTGATCTGGATGCTGGAGACGTCGTTGAAATGGGTCTGCACGCGCCCAACGTCATTGACGGCCAGACCACCGTAGGGATTGCTGCCGCTTTTTGGCTGGAAGCGCAGGTTGCTGCCGGTGCCGGCGAGAGCCTGGAGATCGCTGGGCGACCCCAAGGTGAAGGAATCGAAGCCGCCATACTCGACCAGCTCGGGGCCGTCGATGTCGAGCGAGTTGTTGTAGAAATTCAGGAGCCTGATGGCATTGCCGTCGGTGTCCTTGAAGTCGATCTTGAAGGTGACGCCACCGTTCGCGGCCGTGGTCTTGATCTCCGGCGCAAACAGCTTGCTTCCGGCAATGTTCGCGTAGTTGTAGTCGCCTGGATTGTTGTTGTCGAGGGTCGAGAGCGTCGCGTTCGTGATGTCCGACAGCGTGACGAAGGCATCGACCTGGACGCCGTTGAACGTGAGCACATTGGTGTATTTGTAGACGGCGCCTTGTGTCAGGGCGGTCCCGGATACCAGCGTGGGCGTGCCGGAGAAGTCCAGCAGATTGCCGCCGGTGTCCAGCGGGGCACGTTCGACCGTCAGCGTGTCATTGTCGGAGATGGCGGCGCTCGTGTCGAGTTGGGTGCCATCGGCCGCTTTGATGACCGCGTCCTTGGCGATCTGAAGCTGCAGGGTGCCGGGCGTGGTGGGCGTCACCTGGACCGTGAAGATGCCGGCGCTGACTTCTGTGATGGTGCCGATGCTGAGGCCGGACGTGCCGGCGTTTCTGAAGTCGGAGGCATCGACCGTAGAGGCGTCGATGTCCTTGCTGAAGACCACCGTATAGGCCAGCGGCTTGGCTGCCGAAACGACGTTGTCGGAATCGCCGTCCTCGATGCTGACGACCGTCGGGTTGGCCAGGAGATGCGAATAGCCGGCGTCGGCCATCGTCCTGGTCTCGACCGTGCCGCTCTGCCGCTCCAGCACCCAGTTGCCGCCGAGCGCCGCGGCACCCGTGCCGTCGGCCGAGGCCGCCACGTCGGTGCCGGTCGCGGCGGCGAGGCTGTCGATGAAGGCCTGCCCGGCCGTCCCCTTCCCGACGTCGCAGCCATAGAGAAGGATGTCGCCGCCGGGTGCCATCGCGGCGCCGATGGCGGCGAGGTCCTGCTGGTGGGCGCCGAGGGTGGCGGTGCTGATCGTGCTGTTGCCGAGCGCGAAGGACGCCTGGCTGCCGTGCGACAGGATGTGGAGGCCGGTGACGCCCTGCCGGGTCGCCATGACCTCGGCGATCTGGCTGAGCCCGTCGCGCGCGGCGTCCAGCACGAAGACCTGTGCGCCCGCAGGTGCGTTCCGGCTCAGTTCCTCATGATCGGCGGCCTTCGCATCGACGAAGACGATTTCCTTCGCCGCGGCCTGCTGGTCCGGGTGAGCCTCGCCGGCGAGCGCCGCCAGCATGTGATGATCGGCGGCGGCCGGTTCCGCGGCCGGAAGGGCCGCATCCTTCGCCGCGCTTTGGGCTGCGTCCTGAGCCGTCGCCACGCCGGCGGCATCGAACAGGAAGCGTGGCTCCAGGGCCATGGCCAATCCGTCCGCCATGCCACCCGCAGTCGGGCGAGCACCGTTCGTCGGGCCGTTCCCTGCGACACGCCTCACAATACCCATTTCGCCCTCCATGATGACCACGCGCAAGAAGGCTCGCCCGAGCTCGGCCTGTGCACTTTCAGCCCACGCATACGCGCGCATCAAGGGCTTCACAACCAAAATTTTTCTTACTTTTCGCGTTTCTTAACTGTCAATTTGCTACAATCTGCGACATTCTGTCAGCGATTTACTCCCATCGCTATTGGGCTGAAGTGAGATTTCATTATCTGCAGCAATTTGCAACCATATGGGACATGAAATACCTGAAAATATCGAATCTTCCTCAGTCGAATTGCGGTTCGGTCATCAAAAAAACAGATGGTTTCAAACTATAACTTCCAAATCCCTGATTAAGCGTTCAGAAACTTGACGAATCTGATCCGTCGCCAGCTTCACAGAAGACACAGTCATCCTGCCTTATCATCACGGCATGCGATATGCCCTTGATCTTTTCGGGATATCCTATAGGGAGATGCCCGCTTGTTCTTGGGCAGTGGCCTGCAAAGGGGATGACGATGGCAAGGAGCGGAAAGCGCCGCCTGCGGTTGGGTGCGTCACATCTGGTGATGGTTGCATTGGCGGCGGCCGTATCGGCCTGTTCCGTGACGCCGGAACCACTGACGGTCGATCAACAGATGGCACAGGTCACGCAGGATCGCTCCCGCCTCTTCGTCGACCAGGAACCGGTTACCGGCCCGATCACCATGGCCGAGGCGATGGCGCGCGCCATCAAGTACAATCTCGATTCCCGTCAGGCGCTGATGGAAGAGATGCTGCAAAGCCGGCAGCTCGACGTCACCACATACGACATGCTGCCGCGCATGGCGGCCAGTGCCGGCTTCATCACGCGCAGCCCGGCGAACGAGACGTACAGCCGCAACACCATCACCGACTTCCGCTCGATCGACCCGGCCATCAGCCAGGACAAGAACCGCTTCGTCGCCGATCTCGGCCTGACCTGGAACATCCTCGATTTCGGCGTCAGCTACTACCAGGCGCACCAGCAGGCCAACCGCGTGCTGATCGCGCACGAGCGGCGCCGCCGGCTGGTCAACTCGATCATCCAGCAGGTGCGCGGCGCCTTCTGGCTGGCCGTCGGAAGCGAGCGGATGCTGGGCGAGATCGACGCGCTGCTGGTCGAAGCGCGCCAGGCGCTGCAGGATGCCGCGTCCGTCGAGCAGCAGCGGCTGCGCCCGCCCCTGGAGGCGCTGCGTTATCAAAAGGGCCTGATCGAGATCATCCGCCAGTTGGAGACGGTCCAGCAGGACCTCGCCATCTCCAAGGCGCAGCTTGCGGCCCTGATGAACGTGCCGCTCGGCCAGCCCTTCACCCTCGCCCTGCCCGAGGGCTTCAAGCAGGACATCCCGCAGATCACCGTCCCGGTCGACCGGCTGGAGACGATGGCGCTGCTGAACCGTCCGGAAATGCGCGAGGAGCAGTATCAGCGGCGCATCAACTCGGTCGAGGTGCGCAAGGCGATGCTGCGGATGCTGCCGGGCATCTCCTTCAACCCGTCGCTGAACTACGACAGCAACTCCTACCTGATCAACAACGCCTGGGCCGAGGCCGGCGCCCGGGTGACGCTGAACCTGTTCAGCATCATTTCCGGCCCCGCCAACATCCGCGCCGCCGAGGCGCAGGTGGAGGCCGGCGACTTCCGGCGCCTGGCGCTCAGCATGGCGACGGTGACGCAGGTCCACGTCGCCATGCAGCAGTACCAGCGCGGCCGCACGACCTTCGAGCGCGCCGTCCAGCTCGAATCGATCGAGAAGCGCATCAACGAGAATGTGCAGAAGGCCGCCGCCTCCGACGCCGAGTCGCCGCTGGAGCGCATCCGGGCCAAGGCCGCGGCGCTGGGCTCCCAGTTGGCGCGCGACCGCGCCTATGCCGAGCTGCAGAACGCGGTGTCGAGCCTCTACGTCTCGCTCGGCCTCGATCCGGTGCCGGAAACCGTTCAGAGCCAGGACATCAGGGGCCTGACCGCGGGGCTGACCCCGGTGGTCGCCAATTGGACGGCCGGCCGCATCCCGCTGGACAGCCTGCCGGCCGAGGCGCCGCAGCCTCCGGCCGCGGAGCTGCCGGCGGAAGGACCCGCCAAGGAGGACCCCGCCAAGGACGGCGGCACCCCGGTGGCCGCCGGCCCCGCGCCGACGTCCGCCGTGACGAAGGTGCTCGCCAGCGCGGAACCGCTGTCATGATGGCGCGGCGCCTGGCGGGGGCCGGCCTGACCGCTCTGCTCGTCCTCGGCGGCGCCGCACAAGCCCAGACGGCTGAGGGCGCGCATCCCGAGATCCGCGCGCAACTCAGCCCGGTCCGCAGCACCATCCTGTCGGCCGAGATCCCCGGAGGGATCAGCGAACTGACGGTGCGGGAAGGCGACCGGTTCACCGCCGGACAGAAACTGGTGACCCTGGACTGCCGGCTGCACAAGGCCCGGCTCGACAAGGCGCTGGCGCAGCAGGAGCAGGCCCGCAAGACCTACAATGTCCAGGCCCGGCTGGACAAGCTCGGCTCCAACAGCGCGCTGGAGTTCCAGACCGCCGCGGCCCAGCTCGCCGTCGCGGAGGCCGAGGTGGCGATGAACCGGACGATCGCCACCTATTGCGTCATCACCGCCCCCTTCGACGGGCGCGTCGTGGAGCTGAAGGCCAGGGCCCACCAGTATGTCGGCGAAGGCCACGAGCTGATGGAAATCCTCGACGACCGCGAGCTGGAGGTTGAACTGGCCGTACCGTCGAACTGGCTGCTGTGGCTGCGCCAGGGCACCGCCTTCACGCTGCGGCTGGACGAGACGGGCAAGGAATATGCCGCCAGGATCGGCCGGATGGGATCGCGCATCGATGCCGTCAGCCAGACCATCAAGGTGTTCGGCACGGTGACCGGCGGCAGCTTCCCCGAGCTGATCGCCGGCATGAGCGGCACCGCCGTCTTCGTCCCGCCCCGCTGAAGCGGGATCCGCCCTGCCTCGAAGTCCGGACGGGGCGGAAGGCTCAGGTCTTCCGCCCCTTTTCCTTTCCTGACCTCACCGCCGGTCAGAAGCCGCTTTCACGGACCACCACGCCGACCGTGCTGCGCCAGAGCCGGACGGCCGGGCTTTCCCGCTCGCCGTCCAGGTCCACCATGCCCCGCTCGACCCGCGCCGGGGCGGGCAGCGCCCCGTCCGCGCGCAGGAGGATGCGGTAGACCGGCGCCTCCGGCACCAGGGTGTTCTCGCGGCCGAGATGCGTCGGCACCAGCCCGCCGTAGGTGGAGGCGAGCGACGGCTCGGTCAGGATGCGGCTGCTCGCGGCGGCGATTGCGATCACCTCGGCGGGAACCGCCGGGCCGGCCGGGTCGTCGGACAGGAAGCGCCCCTTCGTGCCCACGGCGATCCGGCGCAGATTCTCTTCGGGCACATAGGCCTCGATCACGCTGCCGCGCGGATCGAGCAGCGTCGCGAGGGCGGTTCCCTCCTTCATCCATTCGCCTGTGGCCAGCGGGTCGGTGACGTCGACCAGCACGCCGGCGAAGGGCGCCCTGACCTGCAGCCGCGCCGTCTCGTCCCGGAGGGCGGCCAGCTTGGCCTGCGCCTCCTCCAGCTCCCTCCAGGTCGAGCGGCTGGATTCCAGCAGTTCCGGGCTCAGATTCTGCACCTGGACGCGGCCCTGCAGCGTCTCCACCTGCCGCTCGGCCTGCGCCAGCTCATGGTCGAGATCGGGGGACTCCAGCCGGAAGAGCCGGTCGCCCTCCGCCACCGTGCCGCCGGCCCGGGCGTCGATCCCGGCCAGCCGGGCGTTGGCGGGAACGAAGAGATGGGTCTGCCGTTCCGCGCGCAGGATCGCCGGCGCGGAGACGCCGCCGCTCCAGGGCACGAGCAAGGCCGCCAGACCGGCGGCGAGCAGGAGCGCGCTCGCGAGCAGGTTGGGCGTGACGCGATGGCCGCCGGGACGCCTGAACCATCCGCGCAGTTCGGTGGCGACCGGCTTGGCGATGAACCACCAGATCTCGACCGCCATCAGGAACACCCCGAGCACTTTGAAGAACAGGTGGTAGACGAGCAGCGAGATGCCGAGGAACAGGAAGAAACGGTAGACCCAGGTGGCGTAGGCATAGAGCAGCAGCACCCGTCCCCGCCCCGGTGCCCAGCGTTCCGGCGGCGGATCGCCGAAGCCGAACAGCAGCTCGCGCAGCCGCCAGCGCGCCAGCGCGAAGGCCCGCTCCTGCAGGTTCGGCACGTCCAGCAGGTCCGACAGCAGGAAGTAACCGTCGAACCGCATCAGCGGGTTGAGGTTGACCAGCACCGTCAGCACCCAGGTCGAGGTGGCGAGCAGGAAGGCGGCGCTGCGCGCCGGCCCGTCCGGCAGGAAGCTCCACGCCAGCGTGGCATAGGCGGCCAGCACCAGCTCCGCCGCGATGCCGGCCACCCCGATCGACAGGCGCTGGCGGCGCGACGGCAGCTTCCAGGCCTCGCTGACGTCGGTGTAGAGCACCGGCCAGAGCACCAGGAACATCACCCCCATGGTCGGCACGCGGCAGCCGTAGCGCTTGGCGGTGTAGGCATGGCCGAACTCGTGCAGCAGCTTGGCGCCGCCGAGCGCACAGCCGGCGAGCAGCGCGCCTTCCAGCGAGAAGAAATGGAGGAAGGTGGTGCGGAAGGCGTCCCACTGCCGCAGCGCCAGATAGCCGCCGGTGAGCGCCGCCAGGACGGTGACCGCCAGGAAGAACCGCGTGAACAGGAGCTTCGCCAGCGGCAGGGTGGCGTTGAGAAAGCCGTCCGGGCGCAGCACGGGAATGCGGAAGGACAGGTAGGTCTTCAGCAGCCACATCAGCCAATGGGGACGCTGCGCGTCCGCCAGGGCCTTGAGCCGGCCGAGGGCGCTGGTGCCCAGGGCCTGGAGGAGACCCTGCGACCACAGGAAACGGGCCAGGGCCTCCACCTGCGCCGGGGTGGCGGCGATGGTCGTCTCCCGCGACACCGCCGCCGCGATGGCGGCGGGCTCGGCAAGGTGCCAGCGCGACAGCATCTCCAGCTCGGGCCAGCCGATGCGGAAGAAGCGGTTGCGGGAGGGATCGTGCAGCGTCCAGGTCGGGGCGCCGTCCGATGTCGGCGGCCCGGCATGCAGCGCCAGTTCCTCGCGCAGCGGCGGCAGGCGCGGAACGGGCATTGCCGGAGAGGGCGCCGGCGGGCCGGCGGGTCTGGCGGCGGCCGCTCCCGCACCGGGCAGCAGGGTGGCGCTCACAGGCCGAGCCGCTGGCGGGCGGCGGCGAGCGGCCGGCGCAGGATGGAGAGGATCAGCGGACTGCGCTCGCCATAGAGCTTGGCGATGCCCTTCAGCCCGATGCGGGGCGGGGCGACGGCGGGGTCGAGCGTCGCCTTCAATCGGTAGGCGACGACGCCGTCCGGGGTGGCTTCGGCCTGATAGCCGCTGTAGCTGAGCCGCGCGGCGATGACGTTCTGCGGATCGATGTTGAGGAAGAGGCGCACCTCGGCGTCGGGTTCCAGCGCGATGGCGTCGGCGACCGGAAGGCGGATTTCCAGTTCAGCCTCCTGAGGGTCGGCGACGGTGAGGATGCGCTCGCCGATCGTCACCGGCTTGCCGATCCAGTCCGCCACGTCGTTGAAGATGGCGATGCCGGCGCGCGGCGCGCGGATCTCGATGCGGTCCAGCAGCTCCTCGACATAGGCGACCTCGGCGGCCTGCTGGTCCATGCGCCCCTTGAGGACGGCCAGGTTGGCCTTGGCGCGGGCGTCGAACAGCGCCTGCTGGCCGGCCTGGCGATACTCGGTCTGCGCCACCTCCAGCGCCTTGCGGGCAACCTCCAGCCGGTTCTGCAGCTTGGTGCGGTCGAGCACCAGGAGCAGTTGCCCCTCGCGCACCGGCTCGTTCGGCTTCACCTCGAACCGGTCGACCACGCCGTCGATGGGAGCCCGCAGGATGGTCGGTTCGCGGGGAACCACCTCGGCCGGCGCCAGAGCCGACTGCGGCACCGGAAGCGCCAGCACCACCGCGGCCCCGGCCAGCAGCGCCGCCAGAAGCCCATGGCGCCAGCGCAGCCATGTGGAACGCCGGCGGCGCCCGGTGAGGGCGTGCCAGGCATGTCCGTAGGCGTCCGCGGCATAGCCCAGCAGGTGGAGCTCGCCGGGCGTCCAGTCCTCGTCGCGCGCCAGCAGCAGCGCGCAAGGATCGCGATCCCTGCGGCCGGGCAGCGGCAGCCAGAGCGCACGCGTCGGCAGCCACTCCCCCCAGGCGCGCGCGAGGTCGGGGGGAAGGTCCGCGGCGACGAGCTGCACCGGCTTGGCCGGGCCATGCTGCACGTGAATCCAGTCCAGCACGCGGCGCAGCCACATCACATAGGGGACCTGCCGGTCGACGACCGATACGCCGGACAGCGCCGCCACCGTGCCTTGCCCGCCCGCCCGGCCCCGCCACAGGACGGCCTGCCGGTAGCGCACCAGCCCCAGCGTCTCGTTCACGATCAGGAAACCGAGTTCCGCCGCCGTCGGTGCCGCCCGCGCGCGGCGTTCGAGCTGCAGCAGGCCGGTCAGCGCCAGAAGCCGGCGGTCGCCATCGGGGGCATTCCCAGGGGAAGCGGTCTTTTCCACCGCTGCGGTCGACATGGATCAGCCCCCCCGTGTTCTTCGATCGGCCCGACGGTCCGGCGATGCTTTCCTTCCGGGCGGCTTTTCAAATGCTTCGCAATGTCTTCACATAAGGTTAATGCCAGAGGCCGGCGGCATTCGCCGGCAGGGATTCCCGCGTTACGGGAAATCCGGGTCGCGACCGCCGCACAGGGGGCGGACGCCGGAATGGGTGGATCCTTCAAGACCGGCCGCAGCCGCCCGCGCGAGGCTCGGGACGGTCCCGACCGTCACCTTCCGAGGGAAAACGCGATGACACGCTCCGCCCGCTCGGCGCTCCTGGCGCTGGCCCTGCTGCCGGCAACAGCCCTGTCCCCGATCCTGTCCATTCCGGCCGAGGCGGCGGCACCACAGGTGCGCACGCAGGCGCCGGGCTTCTACCGCATGATGCTGGGCCGCACGGAGATCACCGCGCTGCTCGACGGCACCCATCCCTTCCCGATTCACGAGGTGGTGAACGGGATCGGCACGGCGTCCGCCGACGCGCTGCTGGAGCGGTCGAGCCTGGCGCCGCCGGTCGAGGGGTCGATCAACGCCTTCCTGGTCAACACCGGCGACCGGCTGGTGCTGATCGACAGCGGGGCCGGGGTGCTCTACGGCGCCGACGGCGGCCATCTGATGGCCAACCTGCGCGCTGCCGGCTATGCGCCGGAGCAGGTGGACGAGATCTACCTGACCCACCTGCACCGCGACCATGTCGGCGGCGTCGACCGCAGCGGCAGCATGGCCTTTCCCAACGCCGTCATCCGGGTGAGCCGCCGGGACAGCGACTACTGGCTCGACCCCGCCAACAAGGCGACGGCGCCGGGCTTCCTCGGCCCGATGTTCGACGGCGCCGCCGCCTCGCTGAAGCCCTACGTCGCGGCGGGCCGGCTGGCGCCCTTCGACGGCGAGACGCAACTGCTGCCGGAAATCCGCGCCATTCCCGGCCCCGGCCACACCCCAGGCCATACCATCTACCAGGTGCGCAGCGACGGGCAGACCCTGCTGGCCTGGGGCGACATCGTCCATGTGGCGGCCATCCAGTTCCCCTACCCCGCCGCCACGCTGAAATACGACAGCGACGAGCCCGACGCCCGGCGCGAGCGGGAGCGGCTGTTCGCCGAGGCGGCGCGGAACGGCTACTGGATCGCCGCGGCCCACATCTCCTTCCCCGGCCTCGGACACATCAGGCGGGACGACCAGGGCTATCATTGGCTGCCGGCCAACTACACCACCGTCATGGTCCCGGCCGCCCCGTAGGAAGACCGGCTTCCGGACGGGCATCCGGGCGGGCCTCTGGGCGGGCCTCTGGGCGGGCCTCTGGGCGGGCTTGTCCGTTTCGTTCAAAAATTCCCCGGCAGTTCCTTCAATAGAAGGCCCGGCCATTCCTGCACCCTGCCGGTGTACACGGCAAACCGGGAGGTGCGGCGATGAAGCCGATCAAGTGGGCGTTCGGGGGGGCGCTGGCCTGCCTGCTGGGGGTGGGCGCGTTCGCCGGCATCAGTTACCGGAGCGCCCTGCCCCCGATCCCCCCGCCGGCGGCCGACGGCTTTCCGGCCGAGCTGGTGGCAAAGGGGGCGACCCTGGCGGCGATCGGCGACTGCGTGGTCTGCCACACCGCCGACCAGGGGGCGGCCTATGCCGGCGGCCGGGCGCTGCCGACGCCGTTCGGCACGCTCTACGCCAGCAACATCACACCCGACGCCGCGACCGGGATCGGCAGCTGGTCGCTGGACGCCTTCAAGCGGGCGATGCGCGACGGGGTGGGACGCGACGGCAGCCATCTCTATCCCGCCCTGCCCTACGACCATTACCGGCGGGTGCATGACGGCGACCTGGAGGCGATCTACGCCTTCCTGATGACGCGCCAGCCGGTGTCGGCGCCGGCCAAGCCGAACGACATGATCTTCCCGCTCGGCTTCCGCCCGCTGCTGGCGGGCTGGAAGCTGATGTTCCTGCACCAGCCGGAGTTCCAGCCGGTGCCCGGCCGCGACGCGCAATGGAACCGCGGCGCCTACCTGGTGGAAGGGCTCGGCCATTGCGGCGGCTGCCACAGCCCGCGCAACCTCGCCGGCGCCGAGGAGGACGGGAGCAGCGCCTATTCCGGCGGGGTGGCCGAGGGCTGGACCGCGCCGGCGCTGACCGCCGCCAGCCGGGCGCCGGTGCCCTGGACGGCGGACAGCCTCTACGCCTACCTGCGGGCCGGGCTCGACGGCCGGCACGGCGTGGCGGCCGGACCGATGGGGCCGGTGGTCCATGGCCTGTCGCGCGCCCCCGAGGCCGACGTGCGGGCGATCGCCGTCTATATCGCCTCGCTGTCCGCCCCGCCGGGCGGGGCGGGGCAGCCCGCCGATCGGCCACCGGCCATCGACCGCGCCGACCGCGCCGCCCAGGCCGATCCGGCGGGTGCCGCCCTGTTCGCCGGCGCCTGCGCCGGCTGCCATGAGGCCGGCGCGCCGATGCTGACCCAGGGCCGTCCGCCGTTGGCGACCGCGACCGCCCTGCAGCTCGACGAGCCCGCCAACGCGCTGCGCGCCATCCTGAACGGCATCCATCCGCCGGCGGGGGCCGCCGGCCCGGCGATGCCGCCCTTCACGGCCAGCCTGACCGACGCGCAGGCCGCCCGTATCGCCGCCTACCTGCGCACCCGCTTCAGCGACCGCCCCGCCTGGACCGACCTGGAACAGGCGGCCGCAGAGATCCGTGAGGAGGACACCCGGCAATGACCGTCACCCTGACCATCAACGGTGCGGCGCACCGGCTGGAGGTGGATCCCTCCACCCCCCTGCTCTATGTCCTGCGCGGCGAGCTGGCGCTGAACGGCGCCAAATACGGCTGCGGCCTCGGCCAATGCGGCGCCTGCACCGTGCAGATCGACGGCAAGGCCGCCTTCTCCTGCCTGACCCCGGTGTCGGCGCTGGAGGGACGACAGATCCGCACCGTCGAGGGGCTGGGGACCGCCGAGGCCCCCGGCCTGCTGCAGGCGGCCTTCGAGGCCGAGCAGGCCGCCCAGTGCGGCTATTGCATCGCCGGCATGATCATGCGGGCGCAGGCGCTGCTCGACCGCGTCGCCGAGCCGGACGAGGCGCAGATCCGCGCCCACATGCAGACCAACCTCTGCCGCTGCGGAACCCACATGCGCATCCTGCGCGCCATCCGCCGGGCGGTGGCCATGAGGAAGGAGGGCCGGAAGGAGGCGCAAAAGGGGACGCGGGATGCGCCTGCAGGCACGCGGCAGGCGGCGGCCGAGCCGGTGCGGGAGGCGCGTCCATGACCGGCCTCCCGACCCGCGGCGCGGCGGCAAAGGACGCCACCCGCCTCTCCCGCCGCGGCTTCCTGGCGGGCGGCGCCCTGGTGGTGAGCTTCGCCCTGGCGCCCAGGGCCTTCGCGCAGCTCGCCGGCGGCGGCGAGGGCGGCGCCGGGCCGGCGGTGGTGGCGCCCGAGCTGGCGGGCAGCCTGCGCACCACCCCGTGGCTCGATGCCTGGATCCGCATCGGCGCCGACGGCCGGGCCACCGTCTTCACCGGCAAGGTCGAGCTCGGCCAGGGCATCCGCACCGCACTGCTCCAGGTGGCGGCGGAGGAGCTGGACATGCCGCCCGCCCGCATCACCCTGGTCACCGCCGACACCGACCGCACCCCCGACGAGGGGCTGACCGCCGGCAGCCATTCCATGCAGGACAGCGGCACGGCGATCCGCAACGCCGCCGCCAACGTCCGCATGCTGCTGGCGCAGGAAGCGGCGCGTGGCTGGGGTGTCGCGGCCGACACGGTCGCCACCGGCGGCGACGGGATGCTGCGCGCAGCCGACGGGCGCAGCCTGGGCTACGGCGACGCCGCCGCCCGGCTGTCGCTGCATGTCAAGGCGGTGCCGGACGCGCCGCTGCGCGATCCCGCCGGCTACCGCACGATGGGACGCGACCTGCCGCGGATCGACATCCCGGCCAAGCTGACCGGCGGCGCCGCCTACCTGCACGACCTCCGGCTGCCGGGCATGCTGCACGCCCGCGTCGTCCGCGGCCCCAGCGTCGGCACCCGGCTGCGCGAGCCGGACGTCGCGGCCGTCAGCCGCATGCCGGGGGTGGTCGGGATCGTCCGGCGCGGCGCCTTCCTGGCGGTGGTGGCCGAGCGGGAATGGACGGCGGTCCAGGCGCTGCGCCACCTCCAGCGCGCCGCCTACGGCCGGGATGCCGGCACCCAGCCACAGGAGCCGCTTCCCGCCGGCGGCGAGGGAGGTGGCGCCGGGGGTGGCGCAGAGGGCGGCGCAGAGGGCGGCGGCCCGATGTCCGCCGACGCCATCGCCGCGGCGCTGACCGCGCTGCCGGCGCGCGACATCCCGATCATGGACACCCGCGGCCCCACCGGGCCGGCGGCCCATAGCGTACGGGCGCGCTATGTCCGGCCCTGGATCAGCCATGGCTCGATCGGCCCCTCCTGCGCCGTCGCCCTGTTCGAGGGCGGCGCCATGACGGTGTGGACCCACAGCCAGGGCCCCTTCGACGTCCACCGCGTCGTCGCCGAGCTGGTCGGCCTGCCGCCGGACAAGGTGCGGGCCATCCACGCGGAGGGCGCCGGCTGCTACGGCCAGAACGGGGCCGACGACGTCGCCGCCGACGCCGCGGTGATCGCCATGGCGACGCCCGGCCGGCCGATCCGCCTGCAGTGGATGCGCGAGCAGGAGTTCGGCTGGGAGCCGCTCGGCCCCGGCATGATGACGCAGCTTGAGGCGGCGCTCGGCGCCGACGGCCGCATCGTATCCTGGCGGCACGAGGTGTGGAGCAACCCCCACAACAACCGCCCGGTCGGCGCCGGCGGCGTTCTGGCGGGCAACGAGGCCGATCCGCCCTTCCCGGTGCCGGAGGGCAAGCCGATCCCGATGCCGGAGGGCGACGGCAGCCGCAACTCCAACCCGCTGTACAGCTTCGCCAACACCCATGTCGTCTATCACTTCATCAAGGACATGCCGGTGCGGGTGTCGGCCCTGCGCTCGCTGGGCGCCCACCTGAACGTCTTCTCGATCGAGAGCATGCTCGACGAGCTGGCGGCGGCGGCGAACATCGACCCGCTGGCGCTGCGGCTCGCCCATATGGAGGACCAGCGCGCCCGCGAGGTGATGCAGCGGGCGGCCGACGGTTTCGGCTGGGGCAGCCGGCCGAAGGGCGACGGGCGGCGCGGCTGCGGCATGGCCTTCGCCCGCTACAAGAATCTCGGCGCCTACTGCGCGGTGGCACTGGAGGTGGAGGTCGACCGCGAGACCGGCCGGGTGGCGATCCGCCGTGCCGTCGCCGCGGTGGATTGCGGCCAGCCGGCCAGCCCGGACGGCGTGCGCAACCAGATCGAGGGCGCGCTGGTGCAGTCCTTCAGCTGGACCAGCCGCGAGGGCATGCGCTTCGCCGGCGACCGGCGCGCCGGGTTCGACTGGAGCAGCTATCCCATCCTGCGCTTCGGGGATGTGCCGGACGCCGTCGAGGTGCTGGTGATGGACCGTCCGGGCGCCCCCTTCCTCGGCACGGCCGAGGCGGCGCAGGGGCCGACGGCAGCGGCGCTCGCCAACGCCATCGCCGACGCCACCGGCATCCGCCTGCGCGACATGCCGCTCAGCGCCGACCGCCTCAAGGCGGCGCTGGGTCCGGTGTGACCGGGCGCGCCAGGGCGAGGGAAGCCGGGATTGGGGAAGAGGAGGACATGCGGCCATGACATCCTTGCGGGTGAGGATCGCCGGCGGCTCGGTCGGCGGCCTGTTCGCCGCGGCGCTGCTGCGGCGGGACGGGCATGACGTCCGTCTCTATGAACGCTCGTCCGGCGGGCTGGCCGGGCGCGGCGCCGGGCTGGTCGGGCAGCGCGATCTCTTCGCATTGCTGCGCGAGGTCGGGTGCGAGCATGTCGCCGACGTCGGCGTCGTCGCCTGGGAGCGCATCTTCCTCGACCGCGCCGGCACGATCGGGCACCTGCAGCGGACCCCCCAGACCCAGATCTCCTGGGACCACCTGTTCCGGACGATGCGGAGCAAGGTGGAGGACGGGGACTATGTGCCGGGCCGCGCGGTGCGGGCGGTGGAACAGGACGCCGACGGCGCCCGCCTGCTGTTCGAGGATGGCGGCAGCGAGGAGGCCGACCTCGTCATCGGCGCCGACGGGCTGGGGTCGGTGGTGCGCGGTGCGGTGGCGGGCGACGGCAGCAGGAACGTCTATGCCGGCTATGTCGCCTGGCGCGGCCTGATCCCGGAGCGGGAGGTGCCGCCGGAAGCCGCCGTGCTGATGAACCGCTTCGCCTTCTACGAGATGCCGCGGTCGCATGCCCTGGGCTACCTGGTCGCCGGTCCCGGCGGCGAGACGGAGGCCGGGTCGCGCCGCTACAATTGGGTCTGGTACCGCCCGGTCGGCGAAGCCGACCTGCCGGCGACGCTGACGGCGGCCGACGGACGCCGCCATCCCTTCTCGCTGGCCCCAGGGCAGGTCCCGCCGGAGGCGGCGGCGCTGTTGCGGGCGGACGCGGCGGCGCTGCTGCCCACCCCCTTCGCCGCCGTCGTGGCGGCGGAGCCGCGGCCCTTCGTCCAGGCGATCTTCGACTATGAGCCGCCGGTGATGGCGTCGGGCCGGGTGGCCCTGCTCGGCGATGCCGCCTTCGTGGTCAGGCCGCACACCGCCATGGGCGTCGCCAAGGCCGCCGGCGACGCCCTGGCGCTGCGCCGGGCGCTGGCGCGGCACGGCGGCGTCGCCGAGGCGCTGCGCGCCTACGACGAGGAGCGCCATCCCGCCAACGCCGCCATCGCCGCCTACGGCCGCCGGCTGGGCGCCACGCTGGGATGAGGGGCGGCGGCCGGTGCCGGGGGCACCGGCCCCTCCGGGCGGCGCAGCGTCTCGTTCCAGCGCCAGGCCGGCGCGGCGGAGCGGATGGGAACGCCGCCAACCCAGCGGTCCGGCGGATCGAGCGACAGCCAGTCGATCTCGCCCCGAAGGACCGCCCGTCCTTCCGCCGTGATCTGCAGCCGCCACTGCGGCCACGGCACCTCCGGCGCCCGGTCCAGAATCCTGAAGGCCGGCACGCGGGCGCTGGCCATGGCCCGCAGCAGCGCCAGGAACATGACGTCGCCCAGCCAGGGCAGCGGCTCGTCTTCGGACATCAGACGGGCGAACACCTGCCCGACCGTCCTAACCTCGCCGTCGATCCGGTGGAGGATCAGGCGTTCGGTCAGCGAGAGCCCGTCGCCGGTCCAGGGCAGCTCCCGCAGGTGCCGCCGCAAGGCCCGCGGCAGGTCCGGCAGACCGTCAAATTGGCACCCGGCGAGAGTCGCGAGGGCGCCGGGGTCGTCGCTGCGCAGCGCGTCCCAGGCGCGCCGCCCGGTCGCCAGCTCGGCACCGGTGAGGGCGCGCCGCGTCCGCCACAGCAGGCGGATCGCCTCGGGCGGGAGCTGGCCCAGCCCGATGAAGCGGCGGGAGCCCGGGAACTGGTTGATGGAGATCAGCTCCAGCACCGGCGGCGCGCCGGTGTCGCCGAACCACGCCAGGCAGCGCACCAGCGTGAGCTGGTCGTAGCTGTCATGCTCGCACCAGAGGACGACCCGCTCGTAGTCCGCGGCGGCACGGGACAGCGCCTCCTCCTCCCGCCGCAGCTTCCCGACGACCGCCGGCTCCGCCAACCCCATGACTCCGCCGTAGGAGTCGGCGATGAAGCGGGCCCGCACCGGCACCAGATCCGGGACGTCCGGCACCGGCCCCTGGCAGTAGGGATCGGAATATTCCAGGAAATCGCCGATGAAGCCGGCGGCGGCCAGGGTCGGGCGGATGTCGGAGCCGCAGCGGACATGCAGCGTCCGCATCGTCCCGTCCGGTGCCGGGCTGGATTGGTCGATCGCCGCGCGCTCCCGCTCCATCGCGGCGACATGCGCCCGCAGCCGCTGCCAGCTCCGGCTGCCGACCTCCCGGGCGATGACGAACTGCGCATCGGCGAGGCGGGCCTCCGCCGGCGCCCTGGCCGGCGCCCTGGCCGGTGCCCTAGTGGGCTCACTGGCCGGCTCTCCAGAAAGATGGGCATGCCAGCGCGCAAGCGCCGCCGGATCGCCGGCGCGGACATCGCGAAGCAGCTCCTTCGCACGCTTCTTCTGCTGTTCGAGGTTGAGGCGGAACGGCGCCTCGGGCCGGCCGGACAGGTCGGTCATGACAATCCCTTTTCATCCACGTCCGTGTCCGCCGACAGACAGAAAAGGGAGAAGTCAGGCATCCCGATGCTGTGGTCGCGGGCGCAGCCCTTTCCGCGGACGTGGAGGGTTCAACCAGACCCGGAATCCTGGGTAGGACATGGCGAGGCGGCTTGTCAACAGTCCGGTCGGCGGGCCGCCCACCACCGCATCCCGGCAGTGGCCGACCGGTTGTGCCCACTCCGGCGCGGGGCTGGTCTGCGTCGCCTTGCATTGCAAGCACCTTGACCATCGCGTCCATCGGTCTCAGTTTTTGATCATCTGATCTAAAACACCGGGCCCGCGGTGGGCGGGCAGGAGGGCACGGATGGCGCGACCGCGGACATTCGACGAGAAGGCGGTGCTGGACGCGGCGGTCGACCGCTTCTGGACGCAAGGCTACGAGGCGACCTCGACGCGGGAGCTGGCGCAGAGCATGCACATGACGCTCGCCAGCATGCACAACGCCTTCGGCGACAAGCGGACGCTGTTCCGCCGGGCGCTCGACCATTACCTGGACGGCTCCCTGCGCCGGCGCATCGCCAGGCACGAGGCGGCCCCCTCCGCCGGCGTCGCCATCGCCGGCTTCCTGCGCGAAAGCGTCGAGCGGTCGCTGGGCGACGGGCGGCAGCGCGGCTGCCTGCTGGTCAATTCGGCGCTGGAGGTCACGCCGGCCGACCCGGACATGCAGGCGTTCCTGGATGCCGAGCTGATGACGATCGAATCCTTCTTCCGGCGCTGCATCGCCCGGGGACGGCAGAGCGGCGAGATCCCCGACGGCCCCGCCCCCGAGGACGCCGCGCGCCTGCTCTTCGCGAGCCTGCTCGGCATCCGCGTGCTGGCGCGCGTCCGCCCGGACCGCGACCTGCTGGAAGGGGCGGCGCGCGCCGCCCTGGCATGCCTCGGCCTGCCGGCGCTGCCGGCACCGCACTCACCGGACGCCGCCGCTTCGACCGGCAGCGCCGCCAACGGGAACACAGCATCATGACCAGAAAGACCGCGGGCGGCGCCGAGGGCGCCACGCCAGTTGGTGCCAAGCCAGTTGGTGCCAAGCTCGATGGCGCCGCCTGGGCGGCGATCGTCTCCGGGATGGCCGGCAGCCTGGTCGCCATCGGGCTGGCGCGCTTCGCCTACACTCCCCTGGTGCCATCGCTGATCCAGGCGCACTGGTTCTCCGCCGGCGATGCCGTCACGCTGGGGGCGGCGAACTTCGCCGGCTACCTCGCCGGCGCCCTGCTCGGCAGGCCGATGGCGGCGCTGGTGCCGCCGCGCGCCCTGCTGCGCCTGCTGATGCTGGCGACCTCGCTTGCCTTCATCGCCTGTGCCTGGCCGCTGTCGCTGCCCTGGTTCTTCGCCTGGCGCTTCCTCTCCGGCCTCGGCGGCGGCGCCATCATGGTGCTGGTGGCGACGACCATCCTGCCGCACATCCCGGCCGCCCGGCGCGGCTTCGCCAGCGGCATGATCTTCGTCGGCATCGGGCTTGGCATCGCCGCCTCCGGCACGGCGGTGCCGGCGCTGATGCGGCTGGGGCTGCCGGAAACATGGCTCGGGCTGGGCGCCCTGTCGCTGCTGATGACCGCGCTGTCCTGGTTCGGCTGGCCTGCCGCGTCGCCGCCTGCCACCCCGGCGGCCCCGGTCGGGCACGCCCCGCGCCATGAGGGACGGGTGCTGCGGTCGCTCTATGCCGAATATGCGCTGAACGCGCTGGGGCTGGTGCCGGTGATGCTGCTGCTGGTCGACTACGTCGCCCGCGGCCTGCATCACGGCGCCGACATCGGCGCGCTCTACTGGGTGTTGTATGGCGTGGCCTCGGTGGCCGGGCCGGTGGTGGCCGGAACCGTCGCCGACCGCATCGGCTATGCCGCCACCTACCGCATCGGCCTGCTGCTGCAGGCGGCAGCCGTGGCGACCCTGGCAGCCAGCGGCCACCCGCTGGCGGTCGCCGCCGCGACGGTGGTGGTCGGCGCCCTGACGCCGGGCGTGGTGCCGCTGGTGCTCGGCCGCATCCACGAACTGCTGCCGCACAGCCATGCCGAGCAGCGGGCGGCCTGGAGCCGGGCGACCACGGCCTTCGCGCTGTTCCAGGCGCTGGCCGGCTACGGCTATTCCTATCTCTTCGCCCACAGCGGCGAGAGCTATGCCCTGGTGTTCGTCTGCGGTGCGGGCTCGCTGGCGGTGGCGCTCGGCGTCGACATCCTCGCCAACGCGCGGCACCGGCGGGCGCTCGCCCGCGCCGCCGCCTGAGGGCGGCGATATGAGGCTGGCGATGCCGGGGCCGGCCGCCCGCCAGCCGGCCCCGGCTTCCCGGCCCCGGTTACCGTTCCCAGTTGCGGACGATGGCGTCGATCGTCCCGTCCGTCTTGAGCTTCTCGTAGGCCGCACGCAGCCGTTCGGCATTCTCCGTCCGGGGCTTGGGGACGGAGATGTAGCGGGGCACCATGGCCAGGGGCTTGGGAAGGATCTTGACCGAGCCGGTTCGGCCCTCGTTCTCGGCGAGATAGGTGAGCACCTGCAGATCGCCGGCGATGGCGTCGACGCGGCCGAGAAGCAGGCGCCGGAACGAGACGACATTGCTGCTGCTGTCGACCTTCTCGAAAAGCTCGGACCTGTCGAATTCGGGCGTGTACTCGAACCCTTCGACGACGCCGATCCGCAGCCCCCGCAGGTCCTCGATGCCGGTGTAGCCGATGGTCGAATCGCTGCGGACCATCAGAACGGTCGCTCCGACCCGGTACGGCCCGATCAGATGGCCGCGCTCCAGCCGGCGGGGCGAGGTGAAGAACTGGAAGGCGACATCCACCTCGTTCTTATCATGGGCACGCACCACTTCCGGCCATGTCATCGGACGATGAACCGGATAGACGCCGATTTCCTTCAACAGGGCCTCGACGATCTCGGTGTCCATCCCGGTCCTCTTGCCGCGCAGCGTGAAATTGTAGGGCGGAAAGAAATCCTCGGAAGCGACGGTCCAATTCTCGGCACGAGCCGGAACCGCGGTGACAACCAGCGTGGCGGCCGATGCGGCGGCCAGCATCACCACCATGGTTCTTAATAAAATATTCAATCTCTCAAGGAATGGGGCTTTTCGTTCCGAAGTGGAAATGTCACTGAGCCTGGAAATCATCGGTTTCGCCAGCAAGCCGGAGTTCAGAGGATGGCGCTTCGTCTGGTAAAGCGTCATTCGTGTGCTCCGCGCAGTGGTACATCGCCACGCCCGATTGGGGAAGAACTCTTCTCGACATCCTGCCGTGCAGCCTGATGCCCTCGGTTGGACAAAGGCCTTCTTCAACATCACGACCGCCCCCGCGGGACGCGCGAGGCGCGTTACGGCAGCATCCTCCTGATCCGGGCAGGCCCGCCTGCGCCGGGAAGCGCCGGAGCCGTCACCCGCGAGAGCCGGGCGAACCCGTCTCGCGACGATGACGGCCGCGGCGATGACAGGTCAGCCGATGAAGTCGATGAGGTCGCGGTTCAGCCTGTCCGGCGCCGTCGCGAACAGCCCGTGCGGCTCCCCGTCATACTCGATCAGTTTGGCCCCCGCGATCCCCTGCGCCGCCGCGCGGCCGGAGGGGGTGATCGGCACGGTCTTGTCGGACGTGCCGTGGATGACCAGGGTCGGCACCGTGAAGGAGCGGAGATCCTGGCGGAAGTCGGTCTTGCCGAACGCATCGACGCAGTCGATCGTCGCCTTCGGGCTCGCCATCAGCGCCAGCACGAAGGTCCAGTCGAGCAGGGCGCTGCTGACCGGGCTGGACACCAGGCCGACACCGTAGAACTGCTTGGCGAAGCTCTGCAGGAAGGCGAAGCGGTCCTTGCGGATCTGTGCCTTCATGTCGTCGAAGACGCTCTGGTCGACGCCGTCGGGGTTGTCCGCGCCCTTCAGTAGATAGGGCACGACGGACGCGACCAGCGCCACTTTGGCGATCCGCCCGGCGCCGTGCCGCGTCAGGTAGCGCGCGATCTCGCCGCCGCCCATGGAAAATCCCACGAGCGTGGCGCCCTGCAGGTCGAGGGCATCGAGGACGGCCGCCAGATCGTCGGCGAAGGTGTCGTAATCGTAGCCGGACGCCGGATGGCCCGACTGCCCGAAGCCTCGGCGGTCGTAGGTGACGACCCGGTACCCGGCCTCGAGCAGGGCGAGGCCCTGATACTCGAACATGTCGCCCGTCAGGGGCCATCCGTGGATGAGGACGACGGGCCGCCCGTGCCCGCCGTCCTTGACATGGAGCTTGGTGCCATCTTTCGCTTCGACGAATGCCATCATTGATCTCCGTGGGACTTCCCAGCGGGTAACCGGCCGCCCGGCCCGGCGTTCCAGACGCATTCGCACCGGACGGCGTCCGTCACCGGACGGAGGGATGGGCGACGGGGATGCCACGGCCTTCCGGAACAGTGGATCTGTGGACTGCGGACCGGAAAGCGTCACGGACGAAGCGACAGCAGCCGCAGGGCGTTGGCGGTGACCAGGACGGTGGCGCCGGTGTCGGCGAGGATCGCCGGCCACAGCCCGGTGATCCCGGCCACGGTGGTGACGAGGAACACGGCCTTCAGCCCCAGCGCCAGCACGATGTTCTGGCGGATGTTCGCCATGGTCCGGCGCGACAGATGGACCATCGCCGCCACGTCGCCGACCCGGGCATGCAGCGCGGCGGCGTCCGCGGTTTCCAGCGCCACGTCGGCGCCGCCGCCCATGGCGATGCCGACGTCGGCGGCGGCGAGCGCCGGGGCGTCGTTGATGCCGTCGCCGACCTTGGCGACCCGCTCGCCCCGCGCCTGCAGGTCGCGAACGATGCGCTGCTTGTCCTCCGGCAGAAGCTCAGCATGGGGCTCCACCCCCAGCCTGTCCGCCACCGCCCTAGCGGTCCGGGCATTGTCGCCCGTCACCATCAGCGACCGGATCCCGGCCGCGCGCAACGCCGCGACGCCGGCCTGCGCATCGGCCCGCGGCTCGTCGCGCATCGCCAGCAGGCCCGACACCCGGCCGTCCACCAGCAGGACCGACACCGTCTTGCCCTCGCCGTTCAGCGCGGCGACCCGTTCCGCCTGGTCCGGCGTCAGGGCGGCCCGCTCCTGGGCGGCCTGCGGCGAGACCAGGGCCAACTCCAGCCCGTCCATCCATCCCCGCACGCCCTTGCCGGCGAGCGCACCGGCGTCGGACGCCGGGGTGACGGCCAGTCCGGCCTCCGCCGCGGCGGCGAGGACCGCCTTGGCCAGGGGGTGGCTCGACCCGGTTTCCAGCGCGGCCGCCCGGAGCAGCACCTCTTGCTCGCCGCCTGCGAAGGCGATCACGTCGGTGACCCGCGGCCTGCCCTCGGTCAGGGTGCCGGTCTTGTCGAAGGCGACGGTGGTGATGCGGCCCAGCGCCTCCAGCACGGCGCCGCCCTTCATCAGCAGGCCGCGGCGCGCCCCGTTGGACAGGCCGGCGGCGATCGCCGCCGGGGTGGAGATCACCAGGGCGCAGGGGCAGCCGATCAGCAGGACGGCCAGCCCCTTGTAGACCCACTCCCCCCAGCTTCCCCCGGCCAGCAGCGGCGGCAGCACGGCGACGAGCGCCGCCACGACGACGACCCCCGGCGTGTACCAGCGGGAGAAACGGTCGATGAAGCGTTCGGTCGGCGCCTTGCTCTCCTGCGCCTCCTCGACCAGCCGGACCACGCGGGCGATGGTGTTGTCCTTCGCCGCCGCGCTGACCCGCACCCGCAGGGTGCCGTCACCGTTGATGGTGCCGGCGAACACCCGGTCGCCTTCGCCCTTGCGCTTGGGCACGCTCTCGCCGGTCACCGGCGCTTCGTCGAGCGCGCTGTCCCCAGACAGGATCACCCCGTCGGCGGCCACCCGGTCGCCCGGGCGCACTAGGATGACGGCGCCGACTGTCAGGCTCGATGCCGGCACCGACCGCGGCCCGCCATCCCGCTCCATGCCGTCCCGCCCCCTGCCGTCCCCTTCGACCAGGGCGGTATCGGGCATCAGGCCGATCAGTCCCTGGATGCTGGCGCGGGCACGGCCGGCGGCGACCCCTTCCAGCAATTCACCGACCAGGAACAGGAAGACGACCGCCGTCGCCTCCTCCACCGCCCCGATGACGACGGCGCCCACCGCCGCGATGGTCATCAGCATCTCGATCGAAAAGGGCGTGCCGGAGCCGGCGGCGGCCATGGCACGGCGCGCGATCGGCAGCAGGCCGACCGCCATCGCCAGCAGGAAGGCCCATTGCGAGATGGCGGGAACCAGCGCCCCCACGACATAGGCGGCGCCGAGGGCGAGGCCGGAGGCGAGCGCCAGCCGGGCCTTCGGCCGACGCCACCAGGGAAGCTCGGCGAAGGCAGGATCCGGGTCCTCCGCGGCACCATGCACATGCCCGTGGGAATGGGAATGGGAATGGGCGTGATCGTGCCCGTGGCCATCCCCTCCGGCATGGGAATGATCGTGGCCACAGCAGGAACCGGTGTCATGGTTCCGCTCCATGGCGCCGCCGCCAGCCGTCAGGACCTCGGCGGGACCGGTCTGGTAGCCCAGCCGGGCGACGGGGGCGATGATGGCCTCGCTGCCGGTCGACGGGTCGTGGGTGACGGTCATCGTGCCGTTGGGCACGGAGACCCGGACCTCATGCACCCCGGCCACCCGCCGCAGCGCGGTTTCGATCTTCGCGGCGCAGGAGCCGCAATCCATCCCGCTCACCCGGAAACGGGTCCGCTGCCGGTCCTGCGGGGTCGTTTCGTCGATGGCGCTCATGGCAGGCTCCCTTGTCGATGTCATGCCATGACCGTACATTCTCCAGCGACTGGAGGATCAAGACGGAAAATTCGCCATGAGCGCTCTTACCATCGGTGCCCTTTCGACGCAGGCCGGCGTGAAGATCCCGACCATCCGCTACTATGAGAGCATCGGATTGCTGCGGCCTCCGTCGCGGACCGACAGCAACCGCCGGACCTATGACGATGCCGCGGTTCGACGGCTGCGCTTCATCCGGCATGCCCGCGAACTGGGCTTCGAGGTCGACGCCATCCGCCAGTTGCTGACCCTGGCCGACCATCCGGAGCAGCCCTGCGAGGCGGCCGACGCGCTCGCCCGCGCGCATCTGGCCGACATCGAGTCGAAGATCCGGCGGCTGCAGGCGCTGCGGGCGGAAGTCCGGCAGATGGTGAACCAGTGCGCGCAGGGAGAGGTGCGCAGTTGCCATGTGATCGAGGTGCTCGCCGACCACGCCCATTGCCTGCACGAGCATCACTGACGGCGGTGTTCCGAAGGCGGCTGCCGGGGTGGGAGGGCCGCCTTGCCGGAACCGGGAGCCGGATGTTTCACAAGGCGACCCGGAGCCATCGTCGCAAGCTCTCGCCTTGGTAAGATCTCATCTTCGTGCGCGCTTGAAGGCCCGACATCGGTCTGCGACCTGGGCAGTCAAGCTGTTGGTCACGGAGCGAGAAACGCCTTCGTGGCCCGGCGTCAACCCCGCGGTGGTATCCGCCCCGGCGGATCTTCTGCCAGATCGCCCGATCCCCCCTCCGCCTGAAAGAAAACGGCCGCGGGTCGATTGGCCAGATCGATTTCCATGCACCAAGGTTGTAGGCATGGCGTCGCCTGTCCGTATCCCGGATAAAACCTTTGAGGTTCCTCTCGCCGATACTGGGGAAGCCGCGTCCTTTCGGGTGGCCTATAGGAGCAGACAGGACAAACAGCCATCACTCCGACGGCACTTTGAAAAGCAACCTATCTTTGTAGGAATTTTACCGCTCCTTCTAATAAAATTTCCGGTACTGGAGCTGTGATGGCAAACTTCACAGGTGGCGCGGGAGCCGATACGCTGATCGGCACGTCCGATCGCGACTACATCGCCGGGGGCGCCGGCAATGACCTCATCGATGTCGGGAACGGCAATGACTATGCGGTCGGCGGTGCCGGCTCGGACACATTCGTGTTCCGCTCCAACGAAGGCTGGGACGTCATTGCCGATTTCGCCGCCGGCGCCGGGGGCGATGTCCTGGACCTGCGCGCCATCGCCTCCTTCACCAGCTTCCAGTCCTTCCTCGCGGCGACCGCCCAGGAGGGAGCCGACACCGTCGTCACTCTCGGCCCGACCAGTGCCGTGAAGCTGGCCGGCGTGCAACGCAGCGCGTTGACCCAAGCCAACGTCCTTCTCACCGGCTCCGCCACGGGCGGCGGGACAGGAGGGCAAACAAGTGGCGGCACGGTGAGCATCGGGCCATCGGCGGTGACGCTCACGGAAGGCAGCGGCGGCGGCACCACCCCCTACCAGTTCACCGTCACCCGCAACGGCGATCTCTCGGCTGCCTCGACGGTGGCGTGGACGGTGGCCGGCAGCGGCACCGCCGCGGCCGACGCGGCGGACTTCGCCGGCAACGCCCTGCCGCAGGGCACGCTGACCTTTGCCGCCGGTCAGGCCACCGCCACCATCACCGTGCCCGTGCTCGCCGATGCACTCCAGGAAAGCGACGAACGCTTCACCGTGACGCTGTCCAACCCGAGCTCCGGCTGGACCGTGACGGCGGCAAGCGCCACCGGCGTGATCACCAACGATGACAGCATGAGCGGCGGTAACGGCGGCGGCACGGGCGGCGGCACGGGCGTCCCCCCGGCCGGGACGCCTGGCCAGTCGTTCACCGGCACCGACGCCCGCGACACCATCATCGGCACCGCGAACAACGACACGATCGATGCGCGCGGCGGCAACGACTACATGAACGGCGGCGCCGGGTCCGACACCTTCGTCTTCCGGGCCAATGAAGGCTGGGACTACATCGACGGCTTCGCTGCCGGCGCCGGGGGCGACGTCCTGGACCTGCGCGCCATCGCCTCCTTCACCAGCTTCCAGTCCTTCCTCGCGGCGACCGCCCAGGAAGGGGCCGACACCGTGGTCACCCTCGGCTCGTCCGGTGCCGTGAAGCTCGCCGGCGTGCAGCGCAGCGCATTGACCCAGGCCAATGTCCTTCTCACCGGCTCCGGCACGGGCGGTGGCACGGGCGGTGAGACAGGAGGACAAGCCGGTGGCGGCACGGTGAGCATCAGCCCGCCGACGGTGACGCTCGCGGAAGGCAGCGGCGGCGGCACCACCCCCTACCAGTTCACCGTCACCCGCAACGGCGATCTCTCGGCTGCCTCGACGGTGGCGTGGACGGTGGCCGGCAGCGGCACCGCCGCGGCCGACGCGGCGGACTTCGCCGGCAACGCCCTGCCGCAGGGCACGCTGACCTTTGCCGCCGGCCAGGCCACCGCCACCATCACCCTGCCCGTGCTGGCCGATGCGCTCCAGGAAAGCGACGAACGCTTCACGGTGACGCTGTCCAATCCGAGCTCCGGCTGGACCGTGACGGCGGCAAGCGCCACCGGCGTGATCACCAACGATGACAGCATGAGCGGCGGTAACGGCGGCACGGGCGGCGGCACGGGCGTCCCCCCGGCCGGGACGCCTGGCCAGTCGTTCACCGGCACCGACGCCCGCGACACCATCATCGGCACCGCGAACAACGACACGATCGATGCGCGCGGCGGCAACGACTACATGAACGGCGGCGCCGGGTCCGACACCTTCGTCTTCCGGGCCAATGAAGGCTGGGACTACATCGACGGCTTCGCTGCCGGCGCCGGGGGCGACGTCCTGGACCTGCGCGCCATCGCCTCCTTCACCAGCTTCCAGTCCTTCCTCGCGGCGACCGCCCAGGAAGGGGCCGACACCGTGGTCACCCTCGGCTCGTCCGGTGCCGTGAAGCTCGCCGGCGTGCAGCGCAGCGCATTGACCCAGGCCAACGTCCTTCTCACCGGCTCCGGCACGGGCGGTGAGACAGGGGGAGAGACCGGCGAAGGAACCACCCGGACCTACACCGGCACGCCCGGCAACGATACGATCCAGGCCGCAGCCGGCAGCAACACCATCTCCGGCCTCGACGGCGACGACATCCTCCGTGGCAACACCGGGTCCGACACGATCTTCGGCGGGGCCGGCAACGACACCCTTCATGGCGGCGAGGACACGGCCGCCGACACGCTGCTGGGCGGGACTGGGAACGACACGTACTATGTCAGCGGCCCCGGCGATGTGGTCGTGGAAAACGCCGACGAGGGCACGGATACGGTCATCGTCTCAGGGGGATGGAACGCCGGCACGACCTTGAACATCGAACGGATCGTGCTGAACGAGGCCGAGGCGGCGCAAAACGGCTCCCTGGCCGGCGGCATGCTCCCCATGGAGCTGGTCGGCAACTCGGGCAACAACGTCATCAGCGGCGGCTGGGGCAATGAAACCATCCGCGGCGGCGGCGGCAACGACACGCTGAGCGGCGGCCGGGGTTCCGATACCATTTACGGCGATGCCGGCAACGACGACATCACGCTGTCGAGCGACGGCACTGGCCTGGCCTTCGGCGGCGAGGGAGCGGATGTGTTCCGTGCCGCATGGGCAGGCAATCACCTGGGTGGCGTGTTCAGCGCGACCATCGGCGACTTCGTTCTCGGGCAGGACAGGCTCTCGATCCCCTGGACTTTCACCGGGATCGAGTCCGTCGACGGCAATGCCGTTCTGAGCTTCCTGGAGAACCCGAACGTTCCGGTCACGGGAACGGCGCGGTTGACCTTGAGCGGAGTGACGGCCGACGAGGTGACGGCCTGGGTCCGCCGGAACGGCAACGACTGGGCCGCCTTGACCGGCAACACCTCCGGCGGCCGCGTGATCTACGGCACCGACGGGGGCGAAACCCTCACCGGCGGGTCCGGCAACGATATCCTCGACGGCAAGGGCGGAGCGGACATCCTGTATGGCGGCGACGGCAACGATACCCTGTCCGCCGGAGCCGACGGCGCGGCCGACACGCTTTACGGCGGTGCCGGCGACGACACCTACGTCGTCAGCACCGGCGATCAGGTCATCGAAGAGCCGGATGGCGCCGGCGGCATGGACACCGTCATCGTCTCCGGCTCCTGGACCAACCCCTACGGCGTCGAGCGCGTGATCCTCAGCGAGGACGCCGCCGCGCAGAACGGTTCGATCACCGGCAACTACGCGAACGAAACGCTCATCGGCAATGCCGGAGACAACGTCATCGACGGCAGCCAGGGCGATGACGTCATCGACGGCAAGGCGGGCAATGACACGCTGTATGGCGGCACGGGCTATGGCGGATCGGGGGTCGACACCATCTCCGGCGGAGACGGCGACGACGAAATCCACCTCTCCCGCGGCCGCGCCTCCGGCGGCAGCGGCGCCGACGCCTTCGTGATCTCTGCCTCCGGCCAGCAGATGGGCAGCTTCGCGGTCACGATCACCGACTTCGAACTCGGTGTCGACCGGCTGACCGTATCGCGGCCCCTCAAAAGCGTCGCCGACCAGGGTGGCAGCACCGTCCTGACCTTCGGCTATGGCACCAGCATGGGGCTGGTGGGGGTCAGCAGCCTCACCCTTGAAGGCGTGTCGGCAGCGGCCGTGACGCAATGGGTGCGCGGCCACGGCAATGACTGGGCCGCCTTCACCGGCGACACCTCCGGCGGCCGGGTGGTCTTCGGCACCTCCGCCGATGAGACGCTGACGGGCGGGGCCGGCGACGACCTGCTGGACGGCGCCGAGGGCGCCGACCTGCTCGAAGGCGGGGCCGGCAACGACACCCTGTCCGCCGGCATCGACAACGCGGCCGACACGCTGTCCGGCGGCGCCGGGAGCGACACCTACTATGTCCGTGAAGGCGACCTGGTCGTCGAGGACGCCAGTTTGGGTGCCGACACCGACACGGTCGTCGTCTCCGGTTCCTGGGGCAACCCCTATGGCGTTGAGCAGGTCATCCTGAGCGAGGACAGCGCCTCTCTGAACGGCTCGATCACCGGCAACCAGTCGAGCGAGACCTTCACCGGCAATTCCGGCAACAACCGCCTCGACGGCGGCTGGGGAAACGACACGCTCTACGGCATGGGCGGCGACGACACCCTGATCGGCGGCTGGGGGGACGATTCGCTCAGTGGCGGACTCGGCAACGACCTGCTCTCGGCATCCTATGGCACGATGAACGGCGGCGCCGGGCACGACACCATTTCGGCCGTCTTCGAGGGCATGCATCAGGCACAGGGCTTCAACCTTGTCGTCGAGGACTTCGGTCTTGGTGAGGATACCCTGCGTGCTCCCGCCCATCTCGTCGCCATCAGCGAGGTGAACGGCAGCACCGTTTTGCAATACGCCGACGGGCCGCTCAATCTCATGCCCTCCCACGGCACCATCACGCTGCAGGGCGTGGGCCTGTCCCAGGTTGTCAACTGGGTGCAGGCAAACGGCAATGACTGGAAGGCTTTCAGCGGCGACACCCTCGCCTCCGGGCGTTATGGCACGCTGGGGTCCGATGTGCTTCAGGGAGATGCGGGCGACGACTTCCTCGTCGGGCTCGCCGGGTCCGACACGCTGGCGGGCGGTGACGGCAACGACACCTTGCTGGCGGATGACGCTTCCGACACCCTGTATGGCCAAGCCGGAAACGACTACCTCATCGGCGGAAACGGGAACGACAAGCTCTCGGGAGGGACCGGGAACGACACCATGTGGGGCGGGGGCGGTGCCGATGTCTTCGACATCACCGGCGGCACCAACAGCGTCGACTACATTTCCGACTTCCGCGCGTCCGAGGGGGACCGCATCTATACCGGCGGGGTTCCCCTCACCATCTACGACAATGGCGCCAACGCCTGCACCATCGAGACCGGGTATCGCGGGATGGTGTACAGCACCGTCCATGTGTCGGGCATCAGCGCAAGCGAGGTCGCCAGCCATCTGACCTACACCGGCTGGTAAGCACGGGGGCCTTCGCTCCCGAGACCGGGGGCGAAGGCTTCGCCAACCCCGCTCCCCATCGCCGCCGTCATCGCCGCCGTCATGTCCGGTGGCGGGACGGTCCCGATGGGATGAGCGCTGCAAACGGGGACGCCTCGGCGAGACGTCCCCGCGCCGGCAGGTCCAGTCAGGCCAGCGCCGCCCGCAGCGCGGCGACGAACAGCCGCACCTTCGGCGGCACCAGCCGCGCCGTCGGCGTGACCGCCCAGATGCCGAACGCCTCGCAGGCCGCATCCTCCAGGTCCAGCGGGACGAGGCCGCCGTCGGCGACCGCCGACGCGGAGTTCCAGTCGGCCATGCAGGCGATGCCGAGGCCGCCGACGCACGCCTCGAACAGGATCTCCATCGAATTGGCGCTGACCCGGCTGGCGACATGGTGGCGCGCCAGCCGGCCGCCGGTGCGGAAGTCCCAGAAGGGGTTGTCGGACAGCGTCAGGCAGTCGTGCGCCGCCAGGTCGGCCAGTCGCGTCGGCCGGCCGCGGGCGGCCAGATAGGCCGGGCTCGCATAGAGCCGGCGCGGGCTGTCGGCCAGCCGCCGCGCCACCAGGCTGTTGTCCAACGGCGTGCCGATGCGGATGGCGAGATCCACCCCGTCGGCCACCATGTCGATCCGGTGGTCCGACACCAGCAGATCCAGCTTCAACCCCGGATGGTCCGCCAGGAAGCGCGGCAGCATCGGCGCCACCACCTTGCGGGCGAAGGCTGCCGAGGTGGTCAGCCGCAGCAGGCCGGAGGCGCCGAGCCCATCCGGCCGGACGGCGGCGCGGGCGCCGGCCTCCCCCTCCAGCAGGGCGCGCGCATGGGGCAGGAACGCCTCGCCGGCGGTGGTCGGAGACAGCGAGCGCGTGGTGCGGTGGACCAGCCGCACGCCCAGTTCCTCCTCCAGCGCCGCCAGCCGGCGCGACGCCGCCATCGGCGCGATGCCGAGCCGCCGGGCCGCCGCCGCAAGGCTGCCGGCCGTCACCGCCTCCACCAGCACCTCGACGTCCCCCAGGTCGATCATATCGCTTACCGATAGGCTGCCTTATCGAAATCCCAGACTACCGTGAAAAACTGATCCAATCCAGATTGATGCCAACGCAACGGGGCCAAGCTGGCCCGGCCCTCCGGTCCGCCCCTCCGGCCTGAGGCGCACCCCACCATCCTGAACGGGAGTTCCGTCATGGCGCATCCATCCCATTCCCCGGCCACCTCCCCGGCCCCCTCCCCTGGCCCCTCCCCTGGCGCGGACACCCCGGCCCATGGCGGCCAGGGCCTCGGCCGCGGGCTGACCTTCGCGCTCGCCGCGGCGGCCGGGGTGGCGGTCGCCAACATCTACTACAACCAGCCGATGCTGGGGCTGATCGAACACGATCTCGGCGGCGGCAGCGCGCTGAGCCTGGTCCCGACGGCGACCCAGCTCGGCTACGCCGCCGGCCTGTTCCTGCTGGTGCCGCTGGCCGACATGGTGGAACGCCGGGCGCTGATCGTCGCCACCTTCCTGGCGCTGGCGCTGGCCCTGGCGGGTGCCGCGGTGGCGCCGGGCGCCGGCGTGCTGCTCGGCGCCTCGCTGCTGGTCGGCGTCTTCAGCACGGTGGCGCAGCAGGTGGTGCCCTTCGCCGCGCATCTCGCGCAACCGCACCGGCGCGGCGCCGTGGTCGGCACCGTGATGTCGGGCCTGCTCGCCGGCATCCTGCTCAGCCGCACCGTCGCCGGACTGGTCGGCAGCCATGGCGGCTGGCGCGTGATGTTCTGGCTGGCCGTGCCGGTCGCGGTCGGCATGGCCGGCTGGATGGCGCTGCGGCTGCCCAGGAGCCCGGCCGACGGCAGCCTGCGCTACGGCCACGCCCTGCGCTCGCTGGTCCATCTGTGGCGGGAGTTCCCGGCGCTGCGGCTGGCCTCGCTGACCCAGGCCCTGCTGTTCGCCGCCTTCAGCGCCTTCTGGACCATCCTGGCGCTGCGGCTGCAGCAGCCGGACATGGGGATGGGCGCCGACGTCGCCGGCCTGTTCGGCGTGCTGGGGCTGGTCGGCATCCTCGCCGCCCCGCTGGCCGGCCGGATCGCCGACAGCCGCGGCCCCGGCATGGTGGTGGTGGCCGGCGCCGCGATGACGCTGGCGGCCTGGCTGGTCTTCGGGCTGTGGCAGGGCGTGGCCGGCATGGTCGTCGGGGTGGTGGTGCTGGACTTCGCCGTGCAGTCGGCGCTGGTTTCGAACCAGCACATCGTCTACGCCCTGCGGCCGCAGGCCCGGGCCCGGCTGAACACGCTGTTCATGGGCACCATGTTCCTGGGCGGCGCGGCCGGCTCCGCCGCCGCGATGGAGGTGTGGACGGTCGGCGGCTGGAACGCGGTCAGCCTGCTCGCCGGCGGCCTGTCGGCGCTGGCGGTGCTGGCGCAGGTGCTGGCCTCCTCCCGCCGGCCGCTGGCCGAGGGCCGGCGGCAGGGCGCCTGACGCCGGCCGGGACGGCCGGTCGCATCATGCGCAGAACCGGCAAAAGCGGTTCGTAAGAAGCAATCCCCCCTCGGGTCACTTCCGTACCATCGGCGCATCACGATCCAACCCGCGGCGCCGGACGCCATGAGGCGCACCGGCCGGCCGCAGGATCACGACACGGGAACCAGACCGATGCTCCAGGGCAACCATGTGACCACGAGGGACGGTGTCCAGATCTATGTGAAGCAGTGGGGTCCGGAGTCCGGCCAGCCGGTCGTCTTCAGCCATGGCTGGCCGCTCAACGGCGATGCCTTCGAGGACCAGATGATGTTTCTGGCCCATCACGGCTACCGGGCGATCGCCCATGACCGCCGCGGCCATGGCCGCTCGTCGCAGCCGGGCTTCGGCAACGACATGGACCATTACGCCGACGACCTCGCGGCGGTCACCGAGGCGCTGGACCTCAGGAACGCCGTCCATGTCGGCCATTCCACCGGCGGCGGCGAGGTCGCCCGCTACATCGGCCGCCACGGCGTGTCGCGCGTCGCCAAGGCGGTGCTGATCGCCGCCGTCACGCCGATCATGGCCCGGACCCCCTGGAACCCGGAGGGCCTGTCGCCGGACGTGTTCGACGGGCTGCGCGCCGGCGTGAAGACCGACCGCGGCCAGCTCTACAAGGACTTCACCACCGTCTTCTACGGCTACCACCGCCCCGGCGCCAAGCCGTCGCAGGGCGCGATCGACGGGTTCTGGATGCAGGGCATCATGGGGAGCCTGCTGGCGCAGTACGAGGGCGTCAAGGCCTTCTCCGAGACCGACTTCCGCGACGACCTGAGGAAGATGATCGTGCCGACGCTGGTGCTGCACGGCGACGACGACGAGATCGTGCCGCTGGCCACCACCAGCCGGGCTGCGGTCAAGCTGCTGCCGCAGGGCACGCTGAAGATCATCCCCGGCGCCCCGCACGGCCTGTGCACCACGCACAAGGACATCGTGAACGAGGAACTGCTCGCCTTCATCCGCGGCTGAGCGTACAGGCGTTATTGTTCTTCTGAAAATGACAATCATGTTCCGATAGGCGTGATTGTCGCGAAACACCAACCGTGACACCTTCCTGTCAGACGGTGCCGGCGACCACGCAGGCATGAGACAGGACACAGCCCTTCACCAACCGGAGGACCGGCACAGCGCTTCCCGCGCCGGCCGCTCCCCCGTCCCCAGGCCCACATCCGATGGGTCCACCCTTAATCGCAGGAAACGAACATGACCTTCCCGGCCAAGTCGCTCATCAACCCGGACGACACCGTTTTCCTCTTCGTCGACCACCAGCCGCAGATGTCCTTCGGCGTGGTCAACATCGACCGCCAGCAGTTGAAGAACAACACGGTGGCGCTGGCCAAGACCGCCCGCCTGTTCAACATCCCGACCATCCTGACCGCGGTCGAGACCGAGAGCTTCTCGGGCTACATCTGGCCGGAGCTGATGGACGTCCTGAAGCAGGACCCGATCGAGCGCACCTCGATGAACAGCTGGGATTCGGAAGACCTGGTGGCCGCGGTGAAGGCGACCGGCAAGAAGAAGCTGGTCATCGCCGCGCTGTGGACCGAAGCCTGCCTGCTGTACCCGACGCTGTGCGCCATCGAAGAGGGCTTCGAGGTCTACATCGTCACCGACGCCTCGGGCGGCACCTCGCAGGAGGCCCACGACGCCGCGGTCCGCCGCATGGAGCAGGCCGGCGCCCATTCCATCACCTCGATCAACGTCCTGCTGGAGCTGCAGCGCGACTGGGCCAAGCGCAAGACCTACGACGGCGTCATGAACATCGTGCGCGAGCATTTCGGCGCCTACGGCATGGGCGTGGACTACGCCTACACCGTCGTTCACAAGGCGCCGCAGCGCGCCGAGTACCCGCACAAGGTGGTCGGCGCCGCGGCGCACGAGCACGCCTGACGGGCACGCCCGACAGGCCCCGCCGCCTCCCCCGGCCCTCCGCGCCTTGGCGCGGGGGGCCGGCGGGAGGGCGGCCCGCTTCCCGCCACCCCAAGCCCGGAGGCCGTTCCCGTGACGCCCTATCTTCTTTCGCTCGGCGCAGGTATCCTGGTCGGCGTCATCTATGCGCTGATCGGCGTGCGCTCGCCGGCCCCGCCGACCATCGCGCTGATCGGGCTGCTCGGCATGCTGGTCGGCGAACAGGTCGTGCCGGTCGTCAAGAGGATGGTCGCCGGCAAGCCGGTCGTGGCATTCATCCAGGACGATTGCGCCCGCCATGTCCTCGGCCCGCAGGCAGGCGCCCGGCCGGCCCGGACCGCCGCCGAGGCAACCGAGAACACCGTCATGAAGGAGCGTGCCTGATGCCTCCGGTCACCCGCCGCAAGGCGATGGCGGGCACCGCCGCCGCCTCGATGCTCGCCGCACCGTTGCTGTCCACCTTCGCGTCCAGAACCGGAAACGCCGCCATGCCCGATGCTGCCGCCAACGGCGACCTGATCCTCGTCAACGCCAAGATCACCACGCTGGACCGCGCCAAGCCGCTGGCCGACGCCGTCGCCATCCGCGACGGCCGCTTCCTCGCCGTCGGCACCGAGGCGGAGGTGCGGGCCGCCGCCGGGCCGCAGGCACGGGTGATCGACGCCAAGGGGCGCCGCGTCATCCCCGGCCTGATCGACAGCCACATGCACATCATCCGCGGCGGCCTGAACTACAACATGGAGCTGCGCTGGGACGGCGTGCCGAGCCTGGCCGACGCCATGGCGATGCTGAAGCAGCAGGCCGCCATCACGCCGGCGCCGCAGTGGGTGCGGGTGGTCGGCGGCTTCACCGAGCACCAGTTCGCCGAAAAGCGCCTGCCGACCATCGAGGAGCTGAACGCCGCCGCCCCCGACACGCCGGTCTTCATCCTCCACCTCTACGACCGCGCGCTGCTGAACGCCGCGGCGCTGCGCGCCGTCGGCTACACCAAGGACACGCCGAACCCGCCGGGCGGCGAGATCGTGCACGACGCCGCCGGCAACCCGACCGGGCTGCTGCTGGCGCAGCCCAACGCGACGATCCTCTACTCGACGCTGGCCAAGGGTCCGAAGCTGCCGCCCGAATACCAGATCAACTCCACCCGCCACTTCATGCGCGAGATGAACCGGCTGGGCGTGACCGGGGTGATCGACGCCGGCGGCGGCTACCAGAACTATCCCGACGACTACGCGATCATCGAGAAGCTGCATGCCGACGGCGAGCTGACGCTGCGCATCAGCTACAACCTGTTCACCCAGAAGCCGAAGGAGGAGCTGGCCGACTTCTCCGGCTGGGTCGGCACGGTGAAGCCGGGCCAGGGCGACGACAGCTACCGCCACAACGGCGCCGGCGAGATGCTGGTCTATTCGGCCGCCGACTTCGAGGATTTCCGCGTCGCCCGCCCCGACATGCCGGCGAGCATGGAAGGCGACCTGGAGCCGGTCATCCGCCTGCTGGCCGAGAACCGCTGGCCCTGGCGGCTGCACGCCACCTATGACGAGACGATCAGCCGCGCACTCGACGTCTTCGAGAAGGTCAACCGCGACATCCCCTTCGACGGCCTGCACTGGTTCTTCGACCATGCCGAGACCATCACCGACCGCAACATCGACCGCATCGCCGCTCTCGGCGGCGGCATCGCGGTGCAGCACCGCATGGCCTACCAGGGCGAATATTTCGTCGAGCGCTACGGCGCCAAGGCGGCCGAGCGGACGCCGCCGATCGCCAGGATGATGGCGGCCGGCCTGCCGGTGGGCGGCGGCACCGACGCGACGCGCGTCGCCAGCTACAACCCCTGGGTCTCGCTGTCCTGGCTGGTCACCGGCCGGACGGTGGGCGGCATGCGGCTCTACCCGCAGGCCAACCTGCTGGACCGCGAGACGGCGCTGCGCCTGTGGACCGAGGCCAACACCTGGTTCTCCAACGAGCAGGGCAAGAAGGGCCGCATCGAGGCCGGCCAGCTCGCCGACCTCGCGGTGCTGTCGGAGGATTACTTCTCGGTGCCGGAGGACCGCATCCCCCATCTGGGCTCGGTGCTGACGATGCTGGGCGGCAAGATCGTCCACGGCGAGGGCGACTACCGCCCGCTGGCGCCGGAGCTGCCGAAGCCGATGCCCGACTGGTCGCCGGTCCGCAGCTTCGGCGGCTATTACAAGACCGCCGACCGCCAGGGCGGCGACCAGCGCAAGGCGCTGGCCTCGGCCTGCGGCTGCGCCTCGGGCTGCGGCGTCCACGGCCACGACCATGCCGCCGCCTACGCCGCCGACGTGCCGGCCGCCGACGTGCAGTCCTTCTGGGGCTCGCTCGGCTGCGGCTGCTGGGCGGTCTGAGGGGAGGGCCGGCGATGACGGTACGCGAGCAGAACCATGCGATCGGCAATCCGGTGGAGCGCATCGTCGGCCGTGTTCTCGACTGGGACGGCACCTGGCTGCTGGCGCGGCTGGCGCTGGTCGGCGCCTACCTTCTGGGCGGGGTGGTGAAGCTGACCGACTGGCCGGGCGCGGTGGCGGAACAGGTCCATTTCGGGATGAGCCCGCCCGCCCTGTGGGCGGCGCTGACCATCCTGGTGGAGCTGGCCGGGCCGGTGCTGATCCTGCTGGACCGGGCGCTCTGGCTGGGTGCCGGCGCGCTCGGCGTCTTCACCGTGCTGGCCGCCCTGGTCGCCAACGACTTCTGGTCGATGGCGGCGGGGCAGGAGCGCTTCATGGCCACCAACGCCTTCTTCGAGCATCTCGGGCTGGCCGGCGGCTTCGCGCTCGCCGCCATGCTGTCGCGCCTGCGGCGGCAGGTCCGGCAGGCGGCCGGGGCTTGAGCGGGAGAACCACCATGGCCGCCCCTTCCCCTTCGCCCTCCTCCCCCTTGCCGTGGCTGCTGATGCTGCTGTCGGTGACCACCGGGCTGGTCGACGCCACCAGCGTACTCGGCCTCGACAAGGTGTTCACCGCCAACATGACCGGCAACATCGTCTTCCTCGGCTTCGCCGCCGCCGGCACGCCGGGCTTCGACGTCGCCCCCTACCTGGTGGCGATCGTCGCCTTCCTGACCGGCGCGCTGGTCGGGGGGCGGACCGGGCAGGCCCATGCCGGACGGCCGATGCGGCACTGGCTGCTGGTCGCGGCCTGCATCGAGGCGGGATTGCTGTGGGCAGCCGCCGGGCTCGCCTGGCTGCGGGAAGGCGGGGCCGCCGGCCATGCCGCCTTCTACGGCATCATCCTGCTGACGGCGCTGGCGATGGGTTTCCGCAACGCCACCATCCGCCAGCTCAAGGTCCCCGACCTGACCACCACGGTGCTGACCCTCACCCTGACCGGCCTGGCGGCCGATTCCCGGCTGGCCGGCGGCGCCAACCCGAACTGGGGCCGCCGGATCGGCAGCGTCGCCGCCATCTTCGCCGGGGCGGCGATCGGTGCCACACTGGTGTTGAACGGCGGGCTCGCAGCGCCGCTGCTGCTGGCCGGCGCCCTCGGGCTTGTCGGCACCGCCGCCTGCGCGCTGCATCCGGAGTCCGCCAATCCGGCAAGGGCCTGACCGCAGCCCCGCAGCCCCGCAGCCGACGCCTGACGCCCGACGCCAGCCACTTGCCCATCGGATCCCGCCCATGTCACCCTCCGGTCAATTCGAACTCATCCTCGGCCTGATGGCGGCGGTCATCGCGCTGGAACTGGCGGCCCAGCGCCTGCGCCTGCCACCGTCGGCGGTGCTGGTGGCGGGCGGCATCGTCCTGGCGCTGGTCCCCGGCCTGCCGGAGATCACGCCCGACCCCGACCTCACGCTGCTGCTCTTCCTGCCGCCGCTCCTGTTCGCCAGCGCCTATTTCACGGTGTGGAGCGATTTCCGCGCCAACCTGCGCATCATCCTGCAGCTCGCGGTCGGGGCCGTCGCCTTCACCACGCTGGCCGTCGGCGTCGCCGCCCACATGGTGATGCCGTCGTTGCCCTGGGCCGCCTGCTTCGCGCTGGGCGCCATCCTGTCGCCTCCCGACGCGGTGGCCGCCAAGGCGGTGCTGAAGGGGCTGCCGCTGCCGCCGCGGATCGTCACGCTGCTGGAGGGCGAGAGCCTGGTGAACGACGCCACCGGCCTGGTGCTGGTGCGCATCGCCGTCGCCGCCGGGATGACCGGCGCCTTCGACGCCGGCGAGGCGGCGATCGATTTCGTGTGGCTGGCGGGCGGCGGCGTGCTGGCCGGGGTGGCATTCGGCTACGGCGCCGCCCTGGTGCTCGGCCGGCTGCGCGACGTGCCGCTCAGCATCGTCGCCGGCTTCCTCGCCGCCTGGGGGTCCTATCTGGGCGGCGAGGCGCTGGAGGTGTCGGGCGTGCTGGCCACCGTCGGCTGCGGGCTGGTGATGGGGCAGCGCCAGCACGACCTGTTCAGCGCCCTGGTGCGCACCCACGCCAGCGCCGTGTGGAACGTCGTCGTCTTCGTGCTGGAATCGCTGGTCTTCATCATCATCGGGCTGTCGCTGCGCGGGGTGCTCGGCCGGCTGGCCGAGGCGGGCACCGACCTGTCGGACCTGCTGCCGGTCGTCGCCTTCGTCGCCGTCGCCATGGTGCTGTCCCGCTTCGCCTGGATCTTCACGTCGACCTACGTACCGCGCTTCCTGTCCCCCGGCCTGCGGCGGCGCGACCCCTATCCCTCGGTCGCGGTGCCGGTGATCATGAGCTGGGCCGGCATGCGCGGCGTGGTCAGCCTGGCGGTCGCGCTGTCGATCCCCGATGGCTTTCCCGGCCGCGACGTCATCCTGGCGACCACCTGGGGCGGAATCCTGATCTCCATCCTGCTGCAGGGGACCACGCTGGCACCGCTGATCCGGATGATGAAGCTCGGCGGCTTCACCCTGGAGCGGCGGGCGACGCTGTCGGAATCGGAAGCGCGGATCCGCATGTCGCAGGCCGCCCTGGAGGCGGTGCGCAGCCGCTCCTCCGGCACCGACGGGGCGGAGCGCCACCCGCGGCTGGTCGAGCAGTACGGGCACCGGGCGCGGATGGCGGTGCGCTTCCACGAGAGCCAGGGCATGCTGCTGTCCGACCGGCAGGAGCATTTCGCCGCCGTGCTGGCGGCCAACCGCGCCGCCCGCAACGAAATCCTGAGCCTGCACCGTAGCGGCCGCATCCACGACACCGTGCTGCACCGGCTGGAGGCGGAGCTGGACCTGGAGGAGCTGAGCGCCGAGCAGGCGCTGGCGGAGGGCGAGGCCGTGGGCTGACGCACCGGCGGGCGGGGGCCGACGGCTTCGCCCCCGGGCCCGACATCCGCCCGCTGATCGTCGTCCATGCCGAGGGTGGGCTCAACCAAGAGTAGCTACGCGCCCTCCCCGGCGGCGTCGTCGGTGCAAAGCCGCCCGCCGGATCGCCGTTCGCCGTCGCGGCGGTGCACCCTCCCAGGCCGCTGCCCGCTGCCGCCGTCCGGACGCGAGAAAGCACGGCGGGATGCCGATCACCACTTGCAACAAACTCGCACCTATGGTTGTATTCCCATGCATGGCGAGCGGGCTTGCAGGGATGATCGACACCGAAGCGACCCTAATCGAACGCCACAACGTGACCTTGACCGGGACGGGGGACGAGGCGCTGGTCCTCATCTCCGGCTTCGGCACCGACCAGTCCGCCTGGAGGCACGTCGTCGAGGCCTTCCGGGACCGCTACCGCATCGTGCTGTTCGATCTTCCCGGCATCGGTCCGGGCAGCCAGTCCCATTACGATCATGCCCGCTATCACAGCCTGGACGCCTACGCCCACAGCGTCGCCGGCCTGCTGCGGGCGCTGCGGCTCGGGCCGTGCATCTGCGTCGGCCATTCGGTGGCGGGAATGGTGGCGGCGCTCGCCTCGATCAGGACCCCGGAGATGATCACCAGGCTGGTCCTGCTGGGATCGTCCGCCTGCTACCGCAACACGGGTGATTATCACGGCGGCTTCGATGCCGTGGACATCGACCGGCTGATCGACGAGGCCACCGCCGACTACATCGCCTGGACCGGGCGCTACGGCCAGATGGTGGTGTCGGCGCCCGCGAACGATCCGTCCGTCAGGGAGTTCGTCGCCAGCCTGCGGGCGATGCGCCCGGACATGGCGCTGTCCATCCTGCTGAACGTGCTGAACATCGACGTCCGCCCGCGGCTGGCGGAGGTTTCCGTTCCGGCGGTGATCCTCCAGACCGCCCACGACCCCGCCGTCCCGCAGGCGGCAGCCGACCATCTGCGCGACCACCTGAAGGGCAGCGTCCTAGACATGCTGGACGCCGCCGGCCACCTGCCGCACCTGACCGCGCCGGATCTGGTCGTCGGGGCGTTGCGCCGTCATCTCCGCTGAGCCCCGCGCCGGGCGATTGCCGGCGACGAGATCCCGACCATGAGGTGCCTGGACATTGCCCGCTTGGCTGCCGACCTGTTACTGTCGGTGACGACAAGGAGCACAGGGATGGACCTGCCACAGGAAATCGAACGGATGGCGGCCCGCCGCGCTGCCGAAGGCGGCTACCGGGACGCGGCCGACTATGTGGCGCATCTGGTCGCCGCCGATATCCGCGATGCCTCCGACGGTGCCCTTGAGGGGGCTCTTCTGGAGGGGCTCGACGGCGACGGCGAGGAGTGGAGCCTGGACGCGATGCGAGCCGGGTGCAATGCCTCCCTCAAGGCCGCCAAGGGCACCTGACGGCCTTGCGCGTCATCCAGAGTCCCCGTGCCAAGAGGGACGTGATTGACCACTACACACGCATCGGCCTGCGGAACGAGGACGCCGCCGAACGCTTCCTCGTGGCGGTGGACCGGACCGTCCGCCGGATCGCCGAGCGCCCCGACATAGGATCGACCCGGTTGTGGCGGAATCCCGTTCTGCGGGGCGTGCGGGCATGGCCCGTGATCGGCTTCGAGCGCTACATCGTCTACTATCGTCGCCAAACGCCCGACAGCCTGCGGATCCTCCGCCTGTTGCACGGCGCGGTCCTGCCCGAAGGCGCGCTACGAACGCCGGACTGATGCCGGCCGCCAAGAACCATGGGATGGTGGCGGCCTTCCCCGCCCGCCCGTTCGGGATCGCCGTCCGGCGATGCGGACACCGGGGCGCTCCGTGCCTGCCGTTGAACGTTGCAACGGAACCGCCTCAGCCGTCGATGGGTGCCAGCAGGACGTCGAGATCGTCGGCGGTCGAGGCGGCCCGCCTCCTTCTCCGCCAGCAGATGGGCCGGCGCCTGCAGGGTCTTGCCCAGCCCCATGTCGTCGGCGAGGATGCCGCCGAAGCCGTGGGCGGCCAGGAACTGCAGCCAGGCGAGGCCGGCCTCCTCCAGCCGCACGAGCGCGCGCCTCTCCTCCGCCGGCTGCCGCCCGGCGGTGACCAGCACGCCGTCCTCCATCCATTGCAGCGGCGGCCCGCCCGTTTTCCAGTGCAGGCGGGTGCCGGCATAGTCGAAGGACAGGTCGGCCACGGGGATCCTGGGCACCCCCGCCAGCGCATAGGCGTTCTGGTGCAGGAAGGACAGGCCGGCCGGGCCATCCCCAGCCACAGCACCGGCCGGACACGGCGCAAGGCGGCGCCGTTCCTGACGCGCCGGCAGCACGGGCAACCGGTCGCCGAGGCGCGCCGCCTCGGCGCGGAACGCCGCCACCTCGCCCGGCGCCAGCGGCGGCGCGGTCAGCAGCACCACGGCGACGTGCGGGGACACCGACTCCGCCTCGACCGGGCCGCAGAGGCCCGCCGCCGGATCGACATAGAGCAGCGGCACGGTCGGCAGCACGACGGCCGTCGCGCTGCCGTCCCGGTCGTGATCGCGAAGCGCTGGTGTCCGGTGCGGTCGGTTTCCCAACGTGGAGTCCCGGCCAGCCCCGGCCCCGGACGCAAGGGCCGGCCCTCGCGGAAGTCACGCCAATAACGCCGGCCGGTGGGGAGCATGCGCCCGATCAGCCAGGGGGCGGCATCGGCCGGCAGCAGGAATCCCAGCGAACTGGACTGCGCATTGCGCGACAGGGCATCCAGCAGCGCATGGTCGGCCGGAACGACGAACTTCGACGCGTTCAGGCCGCCGAACTGGTGGGGGCCGTAGGACTTCTCGTCATTGCCGAATGCACCGTCCTTGCGCAGGGTGACCGAAACCACGCGGAGCAGCAGCGCCCGCTGGCCGGCCGGTGTGTCATCCAGGTCCAGGACATAGAGCAGCCGCTTGCGGACGGTGTCGGGATGCTGGTCCGCCGCCTCGCGCAGCGCCGCCGCGTTCAGCCGCGACAGCAGGTCCCGGACCGGAACCGACAGGGCCGGCTCCGGCGAGGATGGCTCCTTCCGCACCGATGCCAGCCTCGCCGGCACGGATGGGCTCCGGACAGGCGGGGCCGGGGATGGCCGGCCGGCCAGTTGCCGGGACAGCCGCTCCGCCCAGTCCAGCAGCGCCGCGGCGACATGCTTGCAATTGTAGCCGATAGGGCAGTCGCAGTTGCCGTCGAGTTCCACGACCTTGCCGTCGGCGACCGTGACCATGATGTCCTGGTCGTAGGGCACCCGGCCCGAGCCCCTGACCGAGGACGCCAGCGTCCAGCGGTCCGCCCGCTCGTGCTTGACCTCCAGGCCGCGGACCCGGCCCTCCTGCCAGTACCTCCGGCCGCGCTCGAAGGTACCGGCATCGAAAAAGCGGCGGAGGTCGGACTGGGAGAACAAACGGCCTGTCCTCTGATGGCCGGCCGGACCCTGGCAGGCCGGCGGCGGTTGCGCGGCGAGGCGCATTATCGGCGCAAGCCCGGAGCGGCACAAGGCACGGCTTGGCGCGGCGGTCGAGGGTGGGCCCGCCGACGATGCGCCGGAAAGGCGACGAAGACCTCCGGATGCGCTGGAAAGGTTGTGTTCCCTCCCCCGATCGGATTAGCTGGCAGCCGGGGAAGCCGGGAGCCGGCGCCGGACGGGCCGGCAGGGAACGGGCCGGCAGGGGAGTGGGAGGGAGTCCGCCGTCATGCTCAACTATCTCGCAACGCCGCTGCTGGCCGCGACGCGCGGCGCGTTCCAGGAACCGCCGGCCGACGTCCGCGCCATGCTCTGCGACCAACTGCGCTTCGCGCTGGAAAACTACTACGTCCACCTGCCGCAGAAGCGCGCCGGCTTCGCCATCGACCCGGTGCAGGCGCTGACCTTGCTGCGGAATTCGGACGGGACCAACTTCTCACGCCGGCTGCTGTCGATCGTCGCGTCGCTGCGCGACCGCCACACCACCCTGCAACTGGCGCCGCCCTGGACCGACATGGTGGCCTACGTGCCGTTCCTGCTGGAGCAGTATCACGAGAACGGCGTCCCCCACTACATCGTCACCAAGCGCTTCTTCGGCTTCGAGGAGATCCCGCTCGGCGTCGAGGTCACCCACTGGAACGGCGTCCCCATCGGCCTGTATCTGGAAAACCTGGCCGAGGAGACGCAGGGGGCCCACTGGTCGGCGCAGATGCGCCTTGCCCTGTCCAACCTGACCGTCCGGCCGCTCGCCTACATGCTGCGGCCGAGCGAGGACTGGGTGACGCTGACCTACCTGGACGGCAGGGGCGGCTTCTCGGCGGCCTCGACGCCTTGGCGATGCTGCGCGATGCCGGCCCAGCCGCCGAGCAGCCCGATGATGGGCGCGGCGGCCATGCCGGCGTCGGCGATGGCCCAGGGTCTGGACCGGAAGCTGCTGGCCACCGGCACCTTCCTGCGCGACGCCGCAAGCGGCGGTAGGGGCGGCACGGGCGGCGGTGCCGGCGGCGCCTTGACGCCGTCGCAGTCGGGCTTCGTCACGCAGGGGCCGTTCCGCTACGGCCGCGTCCCGACGCCGGCCGGCGACGCCGCCTATCTGCGCATCTTCACCTTCGAGACGGACAACGCCGCGCAGTTCGCCGCGGCGATCGCCGGCATCCTGGCCACGCTGCCGCAGGACCGCCTGCTCATCGACATCCGCGCCAATCCGGGCGGCAACATCCTCGCCGGCCAGAAGCTGGTGGCCCTGCTGGCCGGGGGGCGGAGTCCGGCCATGGCGCCGATCGACTTCCGCAACACGCCGCAGACGCAGGCGCTGACCACGGTGGCGTCCCTGGCGCCCTGGCACGCGTCGATCCGGATGCAGACCTCGACCGGGCTCGGCTACTCGCAGGCCTTTTCCATCACCTCCCTGGACGACCTGCCGGCCTACCGCTATCCGGGCAGCATGGCGCTGATCATCGACGCGCTGTCCTACAGCACCAGCGACTTCTTCGCCGCCGACTTCACCGACAACGGCCTGGGCATCGTGATCGGCACCGACCCGCTGACCGGTGCCGGCGGCGCCAACGTGTGGAGCTGGGACGTCCTGTCGACCCTGTCGGGGCTCGTGGGCATTCCGATCGGCCCGCTGCCGCCGGGCTACGGCCTCAACCTCTCGCTGCGCCGGGCGTTGCGCACCGGAGTCAGCGCCGGCATCCCGATCGAGGATGTCGGGGTGCCTGCCTCCATCGTCCACCAGCTCACCAAGGCCGACATCCTGGATGAGAACCGCGACCTGCTCGCCTTCGCAGGCGCGGTTCTGGCAGAATGCCCGCGAAGGTTTCAGGCGTGAGGACCGAAACCTGTAGGAGCGGCGCCCCAGCCGGTCGGTACAGGCGGGCAGCGCCGCGTGGAAACGCCAACCGGCAACGCCGTCGGTGGGTGCCGTCGCTGGGCGCCATCGGCCCGCACCATCGGGCGGCGCCATGGCGTGAAACCGCCGCAGAAAGGGACGTGATGCCAGCAACTCCGCCGGAAACGCCGCTCGAACAGGCGGCACGCCATGTCAGCGAAGCCGAGAAGCGGGTCGAGCGGCAGAGCGCCATCCTCGACGGTCTCGTCAAGGCCGGCCACGCGGAGGCGGCGGACAAGGCCAGGCACGTGCTGCGGACGCTTCAAACCTCGCTCGACCTGGCACGCGAGCACCTGGAACTGGAACGCACGATGTCCCGCTGAGCAGCGCCGCGGGCGGAGGCAGGGGCGGCCGGCGGCGTTTCAGCGGGACCGCGCCGTCCGCGTGGAAGCGCGGGCGCTGAAGCGGTCCTGCATCCAGCGCGCGACGTCATCGGAAAACTCCTGCGGAGCCTTCCGCCCGAACGTGCCGGCGACGCTGGCCAGCGTCTCCTGCGCCAGGACGGCCCGCATCGCCTTCTCCGCGCGCATCATGGTCGCATGCACGGCACAGACGCCGGACGTCGCCCAGGACGGCGGCCGCTCCCCGAACACCGCGCAGCGGCCGCGGATTTCCTGGCAGTCGAACAGCGGCTTGTCGCCCTCGATCGCGTCCACGACGTCCAGGAAGGTGATGTCCTCCGGCGCCCTGGCGAGGCGGTAGCCGCCGCGCACGCCCTCGCTGGCCGCGACGATGCCCGCCTTCTCAAGCTTGGGGAAGATCTTGGCGAGGAAGGACGGCGAGATGCCCTGCAACTCGGCCAGGTCGCGGCTGCTCAGGGGCTTGTCGTCCGCCGAGATCAGCCAAAGAAGGCAATGGATGCCGTACTCGACGCTGACGGTGAGGTGTGCCATGGCCGTCCCCGGTGAGATGCGAAGGAACAGGGACCTTAGGCATCCGTGTTTGAGCATGCAAGCCGCGACCACGGACTCTCCCGGCGCGCCGCAGCTTGGCGTCACCTGCGGTCCGGGGTGGTCAGGTCGACATCCGCGGTGTCGACGACGAAGACGGCGAGGAGCTTGGCCGGCCGGGTGTCGCTGGCGTTGGCGCTGACGCCGTGATGGTCGCCCGGCAATTCGGTGAAGTTCTCGCCCGCCTTGTAGGTCTTGGCCGGCTCGCCGTTGATCTGGCTGCGGATGGCTCCTTCCAGCACGGTGGCGTAGATGAGCGCCGACTTCGCATGGGTGTGGGCGGGCGAGTAGCCGCCCGGGCCGTATTCGACCAGCACGCCCTTGACGCTCTTGCCGGGGACATCCGGCAGCACGTGCTCGTAGACCTGCGTCACCTTGGCGTTACGGGATGGCGGGCTGTCGGCCAGGGCGACGGCGGCAGGCAGGAGAAGCGCTGGAAGGGCGGCGGAAAGCAGGGTGCGGAAAGGGTGTTTCATCGGTCTGTTCCTTGCCGGAGGGCCATCGGCTGGCCGTCGGGTGAGAGTGGGTTACGAGGGCGGGTTGCGTGGGCGGGTTGCGTGGGCTTGAGGTGGAGGATCAGGCCTTGGCCGGGGAATGGCGGAGCCAGTCGTCCAGGCCGGTATGGCCGAGGCGGGCCTCGCCGGTCGGGACCAGCGACTGCTCCCCGACGTGGCCGCCGAAGTAGCGGGCGGCGGGATCGGCGACCGCCTGGCGGCCGTCGCCGACCGCCGCCAGATAGCGGCCAATGATCGCCGCGAAGGGGGCACGCTCCGGGCCGGCGATGTCGATGACGCCGTTGTGCGGTGCGCCCAGCGCCGTCTCGGCCAGGATGGCGGCCACGTCATCGGCGGCGATCGGCTGGAAGAGCCCGTCGGCCAGGCGCACCGTGTCGCCGTCGGCATGGGTGGCAGCGATGGTGCCGAGGAATTCAAGGAACTGGGTGGCGCGGACGATGGTGTAGGGGATGCCGGACCGGGCGATCAGCGTCTCCTGCTCCACCTTGGCCCGGAAGTAGCCATTGTCGGGCATCCGGTCGGTGTTGACGATGGAGAGGACGACATGGTGCCGGATGCCGGCCTGCGTTCCGGCCGCGACCAGATGGCGGCCGGAGGTCCGGAAGAAGTCCGACACCACCGCCCCGTCGAAGGATGGGGGGTTGGACACGTCGACGACGACGTCGGCGCCGGCCAGCGCCGCGGCCAGCCCCTCGCCGGTGATGCTGTTGACGCCCGTGCTGGGCGAGGCGGCCACGGCCTGGTGTCCGCCGGCAGTCAGGATGGCGACAAGCTTGGAACCGATCAGGCCCGTTCCACCGATAACGACGATCTTCATGGATCTCTCCCGTCCGCAGGCACCGGGTGCCAGGTTTGAAAAGCAGGGATTGCAAAAAGCCGCAGGGAGCGTGCGAGCCGGATGTCCGGTCCGGTTCCCGGCGGACATCCGGCCGGAAGCGCACCCGCCGGGCATCGCGTCCGGCGGCGCCATCACCGGTCCGGCAGGCCGCTTTCCGGGAACCGTTTCCAGCGGCGCCCCCTTAACGAAGACAATAATAGTCCGCGTTTCCTGGCGCAAGCATAAACAGCGACAAACTTTATCCGTGTTGAATTTTCGCCCGAAGAGGCAACCCGGACGGGGTGCTGGCCCCATGGCCCACACGAGCGGACGCGGTGTGCCCCGCAGGGGGCATCGTGTTGCCCGGGAACGGGCCGTCAGGCCGGTGCCCTATCCTCCTGGCGGACCGGGCGACCGATCAGGCCGGTCAGTTGGAGGAGTTGTGCGGCCAGCGGGCTTGTCCTGCGCCAGACCATGCCGATGGTCCGCGAGGGCTGCGGATCCCTGAAGCGGACGACGGACACCGATCCCGCTCCGGTCTCCACCGCCACGGCCATTTCCGGGATCAAGGTCACGCCCATGCCCGCCCTGACCATCTGGACGAGCGTGGAGAAGGAATTCGCATCCAGCGCCTTGCGCGGGGAGGAGGACGGCACGTTGCAGAAGGACAGGGCCTGGTTGCGGAAGCAATGGCCCTCCTCCAGCAGGAGCAGCCGCATGTCGCGCAGCGTTTCGCCGTCGGGCACCGGCTTCCCCTCGTCCTCGACCGGCCGCACCAGCAGAAAGGCTTCCGTGAACAGCGCGACCTCGGTCAGCCAGGGTTCCGAGACCGGCAGGGCGACGACGGCGGTGTCGAGCCGGCCCTCCGCCAGTTCCTCGACCAGCCTCGACGTCGTCGCCTCGCGCACGTCGATCTCGACCTGGGGATGCTGCCGCGTGATGACCGCGACGACACGCGGCAGCAGATAGGGTGCGATCGTCGGGATCATGCCGACGCGCAGCCGGCCGCTGATGCGGTCACGCGACGCCCGCGCCAGTTCCGCCAGTTCGTCGACCGAGCGCAGGATGTCGCGGACGCGCAAGGACGCCTCCTCCCCGAACCTGGTGAGGCGGACGCTCCGCCCACCTCTTTCCACCAGCGTGGCGCCCAGGCTCTCCTCTAGTTCCTTGATCTGCATCGACAAGGCAGGCTGCGAGACGGCGCAGGCCGCCGCCGCACGCCCGAAATGGGCGTGGTGCGCCAGGGCATCGAAGTAGCGGAGCTGCCGGAGGGTCACGGAACTGGGGATCATAAGCCCGCCTTATCGCAGCGATCACCAAAGACCATTTTACCTGATTGTCTATGAAATCTACAATCCGTGTATCCGCTCATATGTCGCCGTCAAGAGACCCCACGAGAGAACCCACGAGCGCTCGCAGGAGGGAAGAACGATGGACGCAAGGACCGACGAAAGCGCCGGCAAATACCCGTTCACCGGGGGAAGCCGCGGCCGGAGGAACCGCGACTGGTGGCCGAACGCCCTCGACATCGAGATGCTCCATCGGAACTCGGCGCTGTCCGACCCGATGGGCAGGGACTTCGACTACGCCAAGGAATTCCAGTCCCTTGATCTCGACGCGGTGATCAAGGACCTGCATGCCGTGATGACGGACTCCAAGGACTGGTGGCCGGCGGACTTCGGCCATTATGGCGGGCTGATGATCCGCATGGCCTGGCACAGCGCCGGCACCTACCGCATCACCGACGGCCGCGGCGGCGCCGGTACCGGCCAGCAGCGCTTCGCGCCTCTCAACTCATGGCCGGACAACGCCAACCTCGACAAGGCGCGCCGCCTGCTGTGGCCGGTCAAGCAGAAATACGGCCGCAAGCTCTCCTGGGCCGACCTGATGGTGCTGGCCGGCAACGTCGCCCTGGAATCGATGGGCTTCAAGACCTTCGGCTTCGCCGGCGGCCGCGTCGACGCCTGGGAGCCGGAGGAGCTGTTCTGGGGCCCGGAGGGGACTTGGCTCGGCGACGAGCGCTACAGCGGCGAACGCCAGCTCTCCGACCCCCTCGGCGCGGTGCAGATGGGGCTCATCTACGTCAACCCCGAGGGGCCGAACGGCAACCCCGATCCGGCCGCGGCGGCCAAGGACATCCGCGAGACCTTCTACCGCATGGCCATGAACGACGAGGAGACCGTGGCGCTGATCGCCGGCGGCCACACCTTCGGCAAGACGCACGGCGCCGGCGACCCGTCCTTCATGGGACCGGAGCCCGAGGCGGGCGCGCTGGAGGACCAGGGCCTCGGCTGGAAGAGCAAGCACGGCAGGGGCTTCGGGGCCGACGCGATCACCGGCGGCCCGGAGGTGATCTGGTCGCAGACGCCGACCAGATGGAGCAACCACTTCTTCGACAACCTGTTCAAGTACGAGTGGGAGCTGACCAAGAGCCCGGCCGGCGCCTGGCAATGGCAGGCGAAGGACGCCGAACCGTCGATCCCCGGCCCGTCGGCGGACTCCGCGAAGCGCCTGCCGACCATGCTGACCACCGACCTGTCGCTGCGCGTCGACCCGATCTACGGGCCGATCTCGCGGCGGTTCCACGAGAACCCCGACCAGTTCGCGGACGCCTTCGCCCGCGCCTGGTTCAAGCTGACCCACCGCGACATGGGGCCGGTCGTCCGCTATCTCGGCCCGCTGGTGCCGAAGGAGACGCTGATCTGGCAGGATCCGATCCCGCCGGTCGACCACCCGCTGGTCGGGGATGCCGACATCGCCGCGCTCAAGACGCGGATCCTCGCCTCCGGCCTGTCGGTGGCGCAGCTCGTCTCGGTGGCGTGGGCGTCGGCCTCGACCTTCCGCGGATCCGACAAGCGCGGCGGCGCCAATGGGGCCCGCATCCGCCTCGCGCCCCAGAAGGACTGGGAGGTCAACGAACCGGCCCGGCTCCAGACGGTGCTGCAGGCGCTCGACGCCATCCGGACGGAGTTCAACGCGGGCGCCGGCGGCAAGAGGATCTCGCTGGCCGACCTGATCGTGCTGGCCGGCGGCGCCGCGATCGAGAAGGCGGCACAGGACGCCGGGCTGTCGCTGCAGGTCCCGTTCTCGCCGGGGCGCATGGATGCCTCGCAGGAGCAGACCGACGTCGACTCCTTCGCGCCGCTCGAACCGCGGGCCGACGGTTTCCGCAACTACCTGCACAGCAGCAAGCGGCAGTTCATGATGCCGGAGGAGGCGCTGGTCGACCGGGCGGCCCTGCTGCGGCTGACCGGGCCGGAGATGACCGTCCTGGTCGGCGGGCTGCGCGTCCTCGGCGCCAACACCGGCGGCTCCAGCCTCGGCGTCTTCACCGACAGGCCCGGCGCCCTGACCAACGACTTCTTCGTCAACCTGCTGGACATGAACACGGAGTGGCAGCCCCCGAACGCCGACGGCGTCTACGAGAGCCGCGACCGCAGGACCGGCCAGCCCAAATGGACCGCCACCCGCGTCGACCTGATCTTCGGGTCGCACTCGCAGCTTCGCGCCTTCGCCGAGGTCTATGCGTGCAGCGATGCCGGGGAGAAGTTCGCCAGGGACTTCGTCGCGGCCTGGACGAAGGTCATGAACGCCGACCGCTTCGACCTCGCCCGGTCGCCGCATTGACGCGGGGATGACCGCCCGGGGAGGCACCGGCTTTGCCCCCTCCCCGACCCTCCCCCGCTCGCGCGGGAGAGGGGGAGGTTGGGAGGGGAGAAATAGGAAAGGGCCGGAAGACCGAGCAAGGGAGGATCGATCATGACCAACCGCCACGTCCAGACCGACCGGGAGTGGCTGGCCTTCATCGAGAGGGACATCGACAGCCTCGACCAGCAGATCTACCACGCGCGATGGACGATGACGCAGGCGCAGTCGGCGCTCGACCGGCTGTCCGCCGCGCGGGCCTCCCTGCTCACCCAGGCGCAGGAGATCCTCGACCGTCTCGATGGCAAGCCGCCGGCGTAGATCCGGGAAAATGGCGGGGAGAGGCTCCCCGCCCGAAGGACGCGCCGTTCCGCCGCCTATGGCCGGGTATCAGTCCCTGCCCTTGCCGACCAGCAGCCGCTCCAGCCCGTAGACGCGGTCGAGCACCAGCATGGCGCCGACGGTCAGGAAGATCAGCAGCGCCGACACCGCCGCGACCAGCGGATCGATGTTGTCCTGGATGTAGAGGAACAGCCGCACCGGCAGGGTGGTGGTCTCGGGCGAGGCGATGAAGACGGTCATCGTCACCTCGTCGAAGCTGTTGATGAAGGCCAGCACCCAGCCGCTGGCGACGCCGGGCAGGATCAGCGGCAGCGTCACCCGGCGGAAGCAGGTCCAGGACGAGGCCCCGAGCGAGGCCGCGGCATTCTCCACTGCCCGGTCCATGCCGGTCGATGCCGCCAGGATCAGCCGCAGCGCGAAGGGCAGGATGATGATGACGTGGCTCAGCACCAGCCCGGCGAAGGTTCCGCCCAGGCCGATCATGGTGAAGAAGCGCAGGAAGGCGATGCCGAGCACGATGTGCGGCACCATCAGCGGCGACAGGAACAGCGCCTGGATCGCCTCGCGCCCGAAGAACTGGTGGCGGGCGATGGCGAGCGCCGCCGGCACCGCCACCAGGATCGCCAGGGTGGAGGACACCGCCCCCAGCAGCAGGCTGTCCTTGAAGGCGCGGATGAATTCCGGGTTGTCGCCGATGGCGCGGAACCAGCGCAGCGACAGCCCGTTGGTCGGCAGCGACAGGTAGCCTTCGGGGGTGAAGGCGACCGCGCAGACGATCAGGATCGGCGCCAGCAGGAAGCCCAGGAACAGGACGTGGAAGATCAGGGCGATCGGGCCGTTGCGGTTCATTCGAACACCTGTTTGTAGCGACGTTCGACCAGCCGGTTGCAGCCGACGATGATCACGACGTTGGCGACCAGCAGCAGCACCGCCACCGTGGCGCCCAGCGGCCAGTTCAGCGTGTTCAGGAACTCGTCGTAGGCGAGCGTCGCCGCCACCTTCAGCCGCCGCCCGCCGATGATCGCCGGGGTGGCGAAGGCGCTGGCCGCCAGTGCGAAGACGATGATCGAGCCGGACAGGATGCCGGGGATGATCTGCGGCAGCACCACCCGGCGCATCACCGTCAGCGGCCCGGCGCCCAGCGACAGGGCCGCGTTCTCCACCTGCGGGTCGAGCCGCTGGAGCGAGGCCCAGACCGACAGCACCATGAAGGGCACCAGCACATGGGTGAGCGCGATGACGACGCCGGTCTCGGTGTACATGAACTCGATCGGCGTGGCGATGATCCCCAGCGCCATCAGGCCCTGGTTGACCAGCCCGGTGGAGCCGAACAGCAGCGCCCAGCCCAGGGTGCGCGACACCACCGAGATCAGCAGCGGCCCCAGGACGACCAGCAGGCACAGGCCGCGCCAGGGCGACTTCATCCGGCGCAGGATGTAGGCCTCGGGCGCGCCGAACACCGCGCACAGCACGGTGACCAGTGCGGCGATGCGGAAGGTGCGCAGGAACACCTCGTGGAAATAGTCGTCGGCGATGATGTCGGCGTAGTTGCCCCACTGCCAGACGTCCTGGATGCCGCCGTAGAAGCTGAAGCTGTTGAGCGACAGCAGGAAGGTCATCGTAAGCGGCACCAGCAGCAGCACCGCGAACAGGGCGAGACCGGGGGCGCTCAGCAGGTAGGGCACCAGCGGCCAGCGGTGCCGGCGGGGCGGCGGCGGGGCGGCGGCCGTGGCCGGAACGGGGGCGTCGGTTTCGCTGGAGGCCGCCATGCTCATGCCGCCTCCCGGGAGGCGCCGGCCGCCTCTGGATCGGCGGGCATCACCGCCATGTCCTGCGGACGCCAGCCGACCATCACGCGCTCCTGCTCGGCCGGCAGCGGCGAGCCGTCATGCTGGCGGATCACCATCAGGCGGCCGGCGGCGGTCTCGATCTCGAACAGCCACTGGGTGCCCTGGAAGACGCGGGCCTGCACCGTGCCGCGCAGGCCGCCGGCATCGACGAATCCGATCTTCTCCGGCCGCACCGCCAGGGCGCCCGGTCCGGGCGCCACCGGCTCCGCCACCGGCCAGACGGAGTCCGCGACGGTGATCGTGGTGCCGGCCGGGCCGCCGGCGACCATGCCCGGCAGCAGGTTGGTGCGGCCGAGGAAGTTGGCGACGAAGGCGTTGGCCGGGCGGTCGTAGGCGTCCTGCGGGGTGGCGACCTGCTGGATGCGGCCCTTGTTCATCACCACCACGCGGTCGGACAGCGCCATCGCCTCCGACTGGTCGTGGGTGACCAGGATCATGGTGGTGCCGACGGTGCGCTGGATGCGGCGCAGCTCGATCTGCATCTCCTCGCGCATCTTGGCGTCGAGGTTGGACAGCGGCTCGTCCAGCAGCAGCAGGCTGGGCTTGATCACCAGCGCTCTCGCCAGCGCCACGCGCTGCTGCTGGCCGCCCGACATGCGGCGGGGATGCCGGTCGCCATACTGGTCCAGCCCGACCAGACGCAGCGCGTCGGCGACCATGCGGTCGCGGTCGGCGCGGTTGATCCTGCGCATCTCAAGCCCGAAGGCGACGTTCTCGGCGGCGGTCATGTGCGGGAACAGGGCATAGCTCTGGAAGACGATGCCGAGGCCGCGCTCGTTCGGCTTCTTCGCCAGCAGGTCCTGGCCGTCCAGCGTCACCCGCCCGCCGTCGGCATCGAGGAAGCCGGCGATCATCTGCAGGGTCGTGGTCTTGCCGCAGCCCGAGGGGCCGAGCAGCGAGATCAGTTCGCCCTTCTCCACCGTCAGCGAGACGCGATCGACCGCCGTCCAATTGGCGAAGCGCTTGGTCAATTGGTCGAGAACCAGATACGTCATACCGTCGTCTCCCTTTCCGTGCCGCCCTCTCCCGCCTCCCGCCCAAACGTCGCCGGTGCGGGAGGCGGGAGAGGACAGCCTTGCATCAGCGCTCGATCTCGCGGGTCCAGCGCTTGTTCCAGACTTCGCGGTTGGCGTTGATGGTATCCCAGTCCACCACCAGCAGCTTGCCGATCTGTTCCGGGCCGTAGGGGATGCCGGCCTGCTTGTCGGCGGGCAGCTCCACCGTCTTGTTCACCGGGCCGAAGCCGGCGCTGACGGCCAGCGCGGTCTGCGCCTCGACACCCAGCATGTGCTGGATGAACTTCTGCGCCTCGGGCGCGTTCTTGCTGCCGGCGACCTGGCAGGCCGCGGAGCCGAGCACGACGCCGCCCTCCTTGGGGTAAGTGAAGGCGGCCGGGAAGCCGGTGTCGGCCAGCGCCTTGGCGCGGCCCGAGCCCCAGATGGCGATCACCGCCTGGTTGCTCTGGAACAGCTCGGTCATCTTGCCGGGCGACGGCTCGTAGGCCAGCACGTTCGGGTTGACCTTGTCCTTGAATTCCTTGAAGCCGGGGTCGATGGCCTTCTCGCCGCCGCCGTTCAGCCGCGCCATCATCACCAGGGCGTGCAGGCCGTAGCTGTTGTTGATCGGCGGGACCGCCAGCTTCTTCTTGAAGCGCGGATCCTCGATGTCCTTCCAGGAGGTCGGGACCGGGATCTTGTTCTCGTCGAACCAGGCCTTGTTGTAGACGATGCCGGTGCCGACGGCGCCGAAGTTGACCGCCTTGCCCGACGGCATCTTCGCCAGATCGTAGAGCTGGTCGTAGACCGGCGCCTTCTCCAGGTCGGCGCAGAAGTTCAGCGCCACCGCCTGGTACATCGGCCCGTCGTCGAGGATGACGACGTCGATCTGCTGGTTGCCCTTCTGGGCCTGCAGCTTGGCGAGGTTGTCGGTGGAGTTGCCGGCGACATACTCGACCTTCACCCCGGTCGCCTTCTCGAAGGCCGGGATGATGTCCTTGCGCATGGTCTGCTCGAACGAACCGCCGTAGGCGGCGACATAGAGCGTCTTTTCCTGGGCCTCAGCCGTCTGGACCGCGGCCATGCCGCACCACAGGGCCGCCGTCGCCATCAACCCGCACATCACGGAGCGCATCGTCATTCTCCTCTCAGCCTGGTCCCTGTTCATGGATCTGAGTTCAGTCGAGCCCGGTCCCTGCCGCCGCGCCACGTCGTCGTGTCACGTGGTTGCACCACGTCGCCGCATGGGCTCGGGGCCACCGCTCTCGCCGTCCGTCGCCTTGCCGGCCGCCGACTGGCGGTGCTGTTCTTCGCGAAGGTCTTCACCGGGACGTGCGGCAAGGGTGATGGCGCAGTCACATAACCGTCAAATCGAATTCGCGCGGCAACCCATCCGGTAATGTTATAGGTCCGTGGGGCGAGCCACTTTCGGCCGGTCCGCAGAGGCCGCGCCGGCTCCAGGCAAGCCGTCGCGAAAGCGCGTCACCTCCTCCAGGAAGCCGGCCAGGAAGTCCTCGGCGATCATCGACAGCGGCACCTGGGCGGAGCGCAGGACGGCGATGTCGAAGCCGATGAACGGCTCGAACGGACGGACCAGCAGCCCGTGCGGGACATACTCCCGGGCGGTGAAGGGATCGACGATCGATACCCCGTGGCCGGCCGCCACCATGGCGCAGGCGTTCATCGTCAACTGCGTCTCCACCCGCATCACGCGGGAGACGTCGTGGTCGGCGAAGACGGTGTCGATGCGGTAGCGCAGAAGCGTCGGCGGCGTGGTGGAAATGAAGCTTTCCCCCTCGAAGTCCTTCGGCCGCAGCACATCCCTGTCGGCCAGCGGGTGTCCGGGCGGCAGGATGGCGACGGCCGGCAGCCCATGGATCTTCTCGGTCAGCACCGCCGCATGGTCGATGGGGGTGTGGGCGAAGCCAATCTCGCATTGGCCGGTTGCGACCCAGTCCAGGATGATCGGCGAGGTGCTGCCGCGCAGCGCGATGTCCACCCGCGGCCGCTCCGCCAGGAAGCGTGCGACGTAGCGCGGCAGGAAGCCCACCCCCAGCGCCGGCATCGCCGCCACCCGCAGCGTGCCGCTGCGCCGCGCTGTCAGGTCGCGCGCCGTCTGCTCGATCAGCTCCAGCCCGACGAAGGCGCGGTCGACCACCTGGTAGAGCGACATCGCCTCGCTGGTCGGGGCGATGCGGGCTCCGCGGCGCTCGAACAGCGTCAGCTTCAGCGCATATTGCAGGTCGCTGATCAGCCGGCTGACGGCGGGCTGGGAGATGTTGAGCAGTTCCGCCGCCGCGGTGATGCCGCCGGTCAGCATGACGGCGCGGAACGCCTCGATCTGGCGCGGATTGATCATGGCTCCCCCCGGTCTGCCCTGTTGCTGCCCTGTTGCTGCCCTGTCGGCAGCTCATAACATTCGGTCATGGAACACGCCTTCGAACTGATTTGACAGTTATAAGTTGGCTGCCGATGCTGTCGCAAGGATCGGACACGGGATTCGGGCGAGCGCCTCGGGCGGGGGATTTGGCAAGGCTCCCGGCCCGCACAGCCACGCGGCTCAAGACACGCGGCTCACACACCACGGTCCATAGGGCGTCCGTCCGCAACGGCACGCGGCCCCGCAAGGGTGCGGCATGGTGCGGACGGCGGAGCGGTGTACCCATCGCGACAGAGGCGACCGGCACCCCGGATCGAAGGCGGGGCCGGCAGCGGGAGTGGAGACGATGACGCAGCCCAAGCAGGGCGGGGAATACGACGTCGCCGTCGTCGGCGGCGGACTGGTCGGGTCGGCGCTGGCCTGGGGCCTGGCGCGGTCGGGCCAGAAGGTTGCGGTGCTGGACGAGGGCGACATCGCCGTGCGGCCGTCGCGCGGCAACTTCGCGCTGGTCTGGGTCCAGGGCAAGGGACTGGGGATGCCGGAATATGCCGGCTGGTCCCGGCAGTCGTCGGAGGACTGGGGCGGCTTCGCCGAGCTGCTGCGCGAGCAGACCGGCATCGACGTCGCCTACCGCCGTCCGGGCGGCTTCATGCCGGCACTGTCGGAGGAGGACCTGCAGTCCCGCGCCAACGCCATGATGCGGCTGCACAACCAGCCGAACATGATCCGCTACCCCTACGAGGTGCTGGACCGCGAGGCCCTGCTGAAGGAACTGCCCTTCATCGGCCCCGAGGTGGTCGGCGGCACCTACTGCCCGCTGGACGGCCACTGCAACTCGCTGCGGCTGCTGCGCACGCTGCACAAGGGCATCGGGCTGCTGGGCGTCGACTACCGCCCCAACCACCGGGTGGAGCGGATCGACCACCGCGACGGCGGCTTCCGGCTGGCGACCGCGGCGGGCGAGGTCCGCGCCGGCAAGGTCGTGCTGGCGGCGGGCCACGACGGCGCGCGGCTGGCGCCGATGGTCGGGCTGTCGGCCCCGGTGCGCCCGCAGCGCGGCCACATCATCGTCACCGAGAAGACCGCCCCCTTCCTGCACCATCCCACCAACTACGTCCGCCAGACCGACGAGGGCGGGGTGATGATCGGCGACAGCTTCGAGGAGGCCGGCTTCGACACGACGCTGCAGCCGGGCGTGTCCTCGGCCATCGCCGCCCGCGCCATCCGCATCTTCCCGTTGCTGGGCAAGCTGAACGTGGTGCGGAGCTGGGCGGCGCTGCGCGTGCTGACCCCCGACGGCTTCCCGATCTACGAACAGTCGGCGACGGCGCCCGGCGCCTTCGTCGTCACCTGCCACAGCGGCGTCACGCTCGCCGCCAACCACGCGCTGACGCTGGCACCGCTGATCGCGGCCGGCGACCTCGGCGACCGTTTCCAGACCTTCAGCGCCCGGAGGTTCCATGTTCCGCAGGCTGCCTGAGATCGCCGCCGCCGGCGACGCGATCGGCTTCACCATCGACGGCCGCCCCGCCAGTGCGCGGGCCGGCGACAGCGTCGCCGCCGCCCTGCTGGCCAACGGCGTCACCGCCTGCCGCAAGACGCCGGTCAGCGGCGCGGCGCGCGGCCCCTATTGCATGATGGGCGTGTGCTTCGACTGCCTCGTCACCATCGACGGCGTCGGCAACCGCCAGGGCTGCCAGGTGCGCGTCGCCGACGGCATGGCCGTGGAAACCCAGGACGGCAAGCGGGAGGTGGAGCTGTGAGCGGCTTCGATTTCGACATCGCGGTGGTGGGCGCCGGCCCGGCCGGCCTCGCCGCCGCCGCCCGCGCGGCCGCCGGCGGCGCTTCGGTGGTGCTGCTCGACGAACAGGCGGAGCCGGGCGGCCAGATCTACCGCGCCGTCACCGAGACGCCGGTGCGCGACCGCAGGATCCTCGGCCCCGATTATTGGCACGGCGCCGAATTGCTCGGCCCGCTGCGCGACAGCGGTGCGGCCCATTGGCCGGGCAGCACGGTGTGGAGCGTCGCCCGTGCCCGCGAGGACGCCGCCGGCGGCCGGCGCCGCATCCAGATCGGCCTGTCCCGCGACGGCTCGGCATCGCTGCTGACCGTGCGCCACGTCATCCTGGCGACCGGCGCGCTGGAACGCCCCTTCCCGATCCCCGGCTGGACGCTGCCCGGCGTGCTGGGCGCCGGGGCGGCGCAGGTGCTGCTGAAGACCTCCGGCCTGGTGCCGTCGGGCGCCACGGTGATGGCGGGCAGCGGGCCGCTGCTGTGGCTGCTGGCTTGGCAGTACCTGCAGGCCGGCGCGCGGATCGACGCCATCCTCGACACCACGCCGAGGGAGAACTGGCGCGCCGCCCTGCCGCTGCTGCCGGGCTTCCTGCGCTCGCCCTATCTCGGCAAGGGCATGAAGCTGCTGCTGGAGGTGCGCCGCAAGGCGACGGTGATCGGCAACGTGACCGCCCTGCGCGCCGAGGGCGACGGCGTGCTGCGGACCGTCGTCTACACCCGCAACGGCAGCGAGCACCGCCTGCCGGCCGAAACGCTGCTGCTGCACCAGGGCGTGCTGCCCAACCTGAACCTGGCCAACGCCACCGGCTGCGCCCAGCGCTGGGACGAGGTGCAGCGCTGCTGGCGCCCGACCACCGACGACTGGGGCGCCACCTCGGTCGAGGGCGTGTCGCTGGCCGGCGACGGCGCCGGGATCGGCGGCGCCCGGGCGGCGGAGGAGGCAGGCCGGCTGGCCGCGCTCGACGCCCTGCACCGGCTGGGCCGCCTCGACCGCGCCGGCCGCGACCGCGCGGCGGAGCCGGTGCGCGCGGCGCTGGACCGCGCGCTGGCCGGCCGCGCCTTCCTCGACACGCTCTACCGTCCGGCGGAGCCCTTCCGCGTGCCGGCGGACGACACCATCGTCTGCCGCTGCGAGGAGATCACCGCCGGCGCGGTGCGCGAGGCGGTGCGGCTGGGCTGCTCCGGCCCCAACCAGGCCAAGAGCTTCCTGCGCTGCGGCATGGGACCCTGCCAGGGGCGGCTGTGCGGCCCGACGGTGACCGAGGTCATCGCGGCGGAGCGCGGCGTCTCCCCGGCCGAAGTCGGCTACTACCGCCTGCGCCCGCCGGTGAAGCCGATCACGCTGGCCGAGCTGGCGGCGCTTCCCAAGGGCGAGGCCGACCTCGACGCCGTTCTGAAGCACTGAGGACAGCGGCATGAGCGAAACCGGCACCGCTTCCGGCCCCTCTTCCAGCCCCTCTTCCGGCCCCGGCACCGCGGGCTTCCGGCCCGACGTCATCGTCATCGGCGGCGGGCTGCACGGCTGCTCCGCCGCCCTGCACCTGTCGATGCGCGGGGTGCGCGTGCTGGTGCTGGAGAAGGACCATGTCGCCCGCCACGCCTCCGGCGTCAATGCCGGCGGCGTGCGCCAGCTCGGCCGGCATGTCGCCGAGGTGCCGCTGTCCGTCGCCTCGATGGAGCTGTGGCACCGTATCGGCGAGCTGGTCGACGACGACTGCGGCTTCGAAAGCCACGGCCAGATCAAGGTGGCGGAGACGGAGGAGGAGCTGGACGGGCTGCAGGCCCGCGTCGACGAGCTGCGGGCGCTCGGCTTCGGCCATGAGGAGACCATCGGCCGCGACGAGCTGCGGGCGCTGGTCCCGGCCATCGCCGATCATTGCGTCGGCGCGCTGGTGTCGCGGCGCGACGGCGCGGCGATCCCCTTCCGCACCACCTTCGCCTTCCGCCGCAAGGCGATCGCGCTGGGCGCCCGCTTCCAGGAAGGCGGGGCGGTGACCCGGCTGTCGCGCCGGGGCGGGCTGTGGACGGTGGAGACCGCGGAGGGCGGGCGCTTCGAGGCGCCGGTCGTCGTCAACTGCGCCGGGGCCTGGGCCGACCGCATCGCCGCCCAGGTGGGCGAGCCGGTGCCGCTGGAGGTCATCGCGCCCATGCTGATGATCACCGCCCGGGTGCCGCCCTTCATCAAGCCGGTGGTCGGCGCCGCCGGCCGCACCCTGTCCTTCAAGCAGTTCCCCAACGGCACCGTGCTGATCGGCGGCGGCCTGCTGGGCCGGGCGGAGCGCGACGAGAACCGGACGGAGCTGGACTTCTCGCAGGTGTCGGTGAACGCGCGGACGGTGTGGGACCTGTTCCCGATCATGCGCGGCGCCACCGTGGTGCGGTCCTGGGCGGGGATCGAGGCGCGCATGCCGGACCAGATCCCGGTGATCGGCCCCAGCGGCACCGAGCCGGATCTCTTCCATGCCTTCGGCTTTTCTGCGCATGGTTTCCAGCTCGGCCCGATCGTCGGGCGCATCACCGCCGACCTCATCACGGGCGGGTCGACCGACCTGCCCATCGCCCCCTTCCGCATCGGCCGCTTCGCCGCCTGATGCCCATCGGAGTTTTGCCACGGTGACCATTCAGCGTTTCCACCCGACCCCGCGCCTGTGCGACATGGTCATCCACAAGGACACCGTCTATCTCGCCGGCCAGATCGTCGACGACGGCTCCACCACGGTGGAGGCACAGACCCGCGACGTCCTGCGCCAGATCGACGCCCTGCTGGCCCAGGCCGGGACGAGCAAGAGCAACCTGCTGACCGCCACCATCTACCTCGCCGACATCGCCACCTTCGCCGAGATGAACGCCGCCTGGGACGCCTGGGTCGACCGCGCCAACCCGCCCGCCCGCGCGACGGTCGAGGCGAAGCTGGCCGACCCGGCGGTCCTGGTGGAGATCGTCGTCGTCGCGGGGCTGTAAGGCCGGCGCCTCACCCCAACGCCACGTTTCACAAACAGGAGTCCTTCAGTGATCAAGCGTATCGAGAAGACCAAGATCATGCACCGCGTCGTCGTCAACAACGGCACGGCCTATCTCGGCGGCATCATCGCCGACGACGTCAGCGTCGGCATGGGCGGCCAGGTCACGCAGATCTGCGGCAAGCTCGACCAGGTGCTGGCGATGGCCGGCAGCGACAAGACCAAGCTGCTGTCGGCCCAGCTCTTCATCACCGACATGGGCCTGAAGGACGAGATGAACGACGCCTGGCTGGCCTGGCTGGACGGCAACGACCTGCCGGCCCGCGCCACCATCGGCGTCGCCGACCTCGGCAAGCCGGAGATCAAGATCGAGGTGGTGGTCACCGCCGCCGTCTGATCCTCCGGCCGGACGAGAGAGCGACTCCCCCGCACCGACGGCGTTCCACCGTCGGTGCGGGGGTTTTTTTTATGCCCGGCTGTCCGGTATCGGCGACCACATCCCGGAGATGTTTAGGCTTCTAAGTATATATACCGCAGCGTGCCTGCGCATCGCCTTATTGTATTTTATCGACATTTGTGCAAACCTTGAGATTGTAAAGTGGCTGGTCTCCTTTCCAGGACACCCGCCCGTTGCCGCCGAACCTGGAGGCCGCCATGTCTCTCACCCCTCACAGCCTGTTCTCCACCGTCTCAGCCGGCTCGTCGGGGGTGTGGAAGCCCACGAACGCTGCGGCGCACGGTACGGCAAGAAGTCTCGTCGCCACCGCCTTTTCCACGCCGTCGGCGCAGCGGGGCGACAGTGTCGACGTCAGCCCGCTGGGCAAGGCCCTGACCGGCGTCGCCGCCAAGATGTTCGAGAAGCTCGACGGCAAGGCGAAGGCGATGCTGGAGGACTCGGTCAAGGCGGGCGTGCTCACCGCCGACGATGTGGTGAAGGGATTGCGGGGGATCGTCAAGGAAGCGGTGGACCACCGGTACATGGCGACGGCTCCGGCAACGCAGGAGGAAATCGCCTCGGCGCGGGAGCGTCGCGAAACCACAGAGAGAAGGCTTAAGTTCGCCAAAGAATCCGCCGAGATCATGAGGCAGCACTCGGAAAAATACGAGGACTTGGCCAAAACCCTTCCTGAGAATGGCGAGGAATACAGGACCGAATCGCAGGATTCGATGAAAACTCTGATGGCGTCGCTCCAGGCGCACAAGGAAAATTTCATACGCCAATATGGGGAAATCGACGGGAAACCCGGCGACGGTTCAGGCGAGGGTTCGGGCGACCTTCCGGAGGCCGCGTGGCAGCGCAGGCTCAGCAACAATCTGCGGCACGCGGACATCTTCGCCGATGAGGAGGATCCCGATCCCTTTTCCAGAAGCGATACCGCCGCCGTCCAGAAACTGTTCGATGCGGGTTTCCGTCAGGGGATGTACAAGGACGCGGCGACCGCCGTCGCCGCCGGGGTCGATCTGAGCAAGGTGCCGGATTTGCCGACCCCCGACGCCCCGCCACGGCAGCCGCAAAACCAACAGCCCGAGACGCTTCCCCCCGGCTACACCTCGTCCGCCGACGCGTTCAAGACCGCTTGGCAGCAGGTTCTGGCACATCAGGCCGAAAAGCCGACGCCGAGGATCGACATGCTGCTCGCGATGCCGACGGCGGGTGCGGATGCCGCACTGTTCCGGCCGCAGCCCGGCCCACCGAAACCCGTCCCCGACGAAGCGGACGGCAAGGACGGCATCCTTGCGGCCCTGACGCAGTCGCTGAAGGACGGGTCCGGTGCGTCCACATCCGGGACCGCTGCCGCCCGAACCGACACCGTGGTCTGACTCGGGCCTCTTGAACCATGGCGCTCCGGATCAGGGCTGGGCGCCCCGCCGCCTGATCGACGGCGGCCGGCCGTCTTTCCCGGCGGTCACGCCGCCAGCGCCTCCACCACGGCGCGGGCGACGTCGGCGTGGACGGCGTCCTGACCCTTGAAGTCCTTGGCCGTCTGCGTCAGGTAGCTGGCCAGCAGCACCGGCGCCCGCCCTTCCGGCCACAGGATGGCGACATCGTTGGCGGTGCCGTTGACACCGGTCCCGGTCTTGTCGCCGACGCGCCAGCCCTTGGGCACGCCCGCACGCAGGCGCTTGTCGCCGGTCCTGGTCGCGACCATCCAGTCGATCAGTTGGCGGCGCTGCTCCGGCGGCAGGGCGTCGCCGACCATCAGGCGGTCCAGGCAATGCACCATCGAGACCGGCGTGGTGGTGTCGCGTGGGTCGCCGGGGATGGCGCTGTTCAGCGTCGGCTCGTTGCGGTCCAGCCGGGTCTTGCGGTCGCCGATGGCGCGCAGGAAGGCGGTCAGCCCGGCCGGGCCGCCGACCACCGGCAGCAGCAGGTTCGCCGCGACATTGTCGCTCAGCGTCACCGCAGCCTGGCACAGCTCGGCCACCGTCGGCGGCTGGCCGTTCACCCGCGTCTCGGCGAAGGGGGCGTAGGGGATGAGGTCGGCGGCGGTCACCGGGATGCGGCGGTCCAGACTCTCCGCCCCCTCCCCGACCTTCTTCAGGACGGCGGCGGCCAAAGGAAATTTGAAGGTGCTGCACATCGGGAAGCGTTCGCCGCCCCGCCGGGAGAAGCGCCGGCCGCTGCCGGTGTCGAACACCGCCACGCCGAGCCGGCCGCCGCTGCGCGCCTCCAGCGCCGCCATGCGCTCCTTGAGGGCGGAACCGCCCAGCCCCTTGGGATCGGCCGGTGTCGCGGCCTGAACCCCGCTCGCCGCCACCAGCAGCGCACCGCCCGCCGCTCCCAGAAACCCACGCCGTCCGATCATCTCCGCCTTCCTCCCGGCTGTTGTGACGGGCGCACCGTAGAAAAGCCGTCGGACTGCCGCAAACGACGTTTCCTTTCGGAAGCCCCCAATAAAATTTGTATCTCCGGAGCACGGGACGGCTGGACCGGGGAGGGAGGCGGCTTCAGCGCATACGCCGCCCCGCGAGGAAACAGGCGATGGCCGCCGCCTGCACGAGGCCGGCGGCCAGGAACAGCGGAGCTCCCGTCTCGACGCCGCCGGGGGCCGCAGTCCGCAGCAGACCGAAGGCGGCGGGAGCAAAGGCGTAGGCCGCCTGACCGGCGGCCACGATCAGCGGAACCACGCGCACCACGTCGGCAGGCGCGAACTCGGCCTGGGCGATCAGCGGCGGCAACGAGGTGGCGTTTCCGATCCCCAGCCCGAACAGAAAAATGCCGGCCGCCAGCATCGCCATGCCATCCATCGCCATGCCCGCCACCGTCAGGGCGGCCGTGCCGAGCAACTGCGTCCCGTAGCTTGCGCAGGCGACGAGGCGGCGGTCGGCAGACGGCGGCATCATCCAGCCGACGGCGCTGCGGCCGGCGATCGCCGCCAGCGTGGCACCGCCCATCGCCAGTCCGGCGGCCGACTCGCCGAGCACCGGCGCCAGCAGCGACAGCAGATGGGCGAGCAGCCCGATCTGCGCGAACAGCCCGAGCGCCATGCCGCCGGCAAGCGTGACGAAGCGGCGGTCCAACCAGAGACCGCCATCCGGCAGGGGACGGCCGTCGCGCGGCGCCGGAGCCGCCACCGGGGTGTCGTACGGACCGCCACCCCTGCCGCCGTCCGGTTCCTGGCCGAGGCTCTGCGGCGTCTTGGAGAAGACCAGTGCCGCGAGCAGCCCGACCACCACCATCATCACCAGGCCGACGGCGGCGGCGGCGCGGAAGAAGCCGATGCCGGAGATCAGGGCGATCCACAGCGGCGAGAAGATGACGCCACCGATGCTGGCGCCGTTGTAGGCCATTCCAAGCGCCGCCGGGCGCTTGCGGACGAACCAGGGGGAGATGATGGCGTTGATCGCGGCGGCCCCCATCGCCACCCAGCCGGCGCCGCTGGCCAGTGCGGCGGCGAAAAGCTGCCACGGCGCCGTGGCGGTCGCCCAGCCGGCGACACCGGTCGCCAGGAGCGCCGCGCCGAGGCAGGTAGCGCCGGGGATGCCCAGCGCCCGGTGCAGCCGCGCCAGGTTGGCGACCACCAGCGCGCCGCAGAGGAAATGCACCGTCACGGCCGCGGAGACCAGGGCCACCGGCCATCCGGTGCGTTCGATGACGGCGTAGAGATAGACGGGCGGGCCGTAGAAGCCGACACCCCAGCCGAAGATGGCCAGCAGGAAGGCGGCGGCGACGACGCGCCACCCGAGGAACGGAGGTTGGCTCAAGGTTGCCGACATGATGCGCGGTTCTCCTGGAAGGGTCGCCGCGCTTATGGACCGGCCGAGCCGCGGGATGGTTCGGTGCGAAGCGAAGGATCACGCAGCCGGGTTCGGTTATGCTGTGCCGATCGGAGGAGACAGGATGGTCACGCCCAATCAGCTTGCCGAGGTGGCGGCCGCCATCGGCGAACCGGCACGCGCCGCCATGCTGGTGGCGCTGATGGACGGACGCGCGCTGACAGCCGGTGAACTGGCGGAGGTCGCCGCGGTCACGCCGCAGACCGCGAGCGGCCATCTGGCGAAGATGGTGGCCGCACACCTGATCGTCGGGGAAAAGCAGGGCCGGCACCGCTACCACCGGCTGGCCGGCGCCGACGTGGCGGTGCTCATCGAGAGCATGATGCGGATCGGCGGCGGCGGGCCGGCGTTGCGCAAGCCCCTGCGGGTCGGCCCGCGCGACGCCGCGCTGCGGGCGGCCCGCACCTGCTACGACCATCTCGCCGGCCAGCTCGGCGTCCGGATCTCCGACGCGCTCGTCGCGATGGGCGCGGTGGAGATCGAAGGCGACAACGGGCTGGTGACGCGGCGGGGCCTGGAACTGATGGCGGAGGTCGGCATCGCGCTGCCGGTGCACCCGCGGCCGCGGGCCCCGCGGCCGCTCTGCCGGCCCTGCCTCGACTGGAGCGAGCGCCGCCCGCACATCGCCGGCCAGCTCGGCGCCGCCCTCTGCGCCCATGCCTTCGAGCGGGCCTGGGTCCGGCGCATCGGCGGCAGCCGGGCCCTGGAGGTCACGCCGCATGGAAAAACGGCACTGCGGGAGGCCTTCGGGATCAGGACCGACGGCTGATGCACCGCTCCGCCATCACCGGTGCGGCATGGCCGACCATGAACTCGCGTCCTTCAAGATGCCAGCCGGGCACCGTCGCCGCCGCGCGGATCCTAACCCTCGCCAAGTCCGACGAGGGACTCGCCCTTCGGTAGGCCCATCACCGCCTTTTCCAGGCGCTCTTCCGGACGGTTATGGCCTAGTCGGCCAGCTCGATCTCCATCCGGTCGGGATAGAAGGCGAGATAGCCGGCGATGCCGCCAACCGCATCGAAGGGGGTCTCGTAGGTCCAGACGCTGTTCCGCCCGGCCTCTCCGAGGGCCGGGATGCTGTAGTAGCTTGCTTCCCCCTTGTACGGGCAATAGCTGGTGTGCTGCGAGCGCTCCAGGAGCGACATGTCGACGTCGTGCCGTGGGACATAGTGGACAGGCGGATAGGACGCCTCCACAAGCGTCAGGGCGCTCCCGGTTCTTGCGATGTGAAGTGATCCTTTCCTGACGACGACCGTCGACAGGCACCTGCCGATGGTGATGGGGTGGGTCGCATCGGGGGTCAGTATCTTGCGGTCGGCCATGACGCTGTCCTTTCGCCTGCGGAGCCACGTCATATAAGTGATCATCCAGGATCGGAAACGGCCATGCCTTCCATTCCTGCTCGGAATCACAGCGATGGACAGGCTGGACGCCTTGCGGATGTCGGCGCGCGTCGTCGAAAGCGGACGCTATTCACAGGCGGCGCGGGACGCAACTCCCCGCGAGAGGTCCGCGCGCCCTTGCCGTGGCGCCCGCCGGACAGGACAGTTACGAGGCCGCTGTCCGCATCCTTCAGGACCTCGGTTCCGTCGAAGAGAGTCTCCTTGAAGGGCAATCGGCCTCCTGAGGCGGATCCGCGTGCCCCTCTCGCCCGCCTGTGGAAGGGTGTTCGTTGTTCCAGGCTTGGGGAGATCACGGTGAACGCCCCCGGCGCCTCAGGCAGTGGGGACGGTCCCGCAATCGATGACATGCTCGCTGCCGGTTATGGCCGCGGCCCGCGGCGATGCCAGGAAGGTGATGAGGTCTGCGACCTCCGCCGGCTTCGCGGGCCGCCCGAGCGGAATTCCGCCGAGGGACTTCATGATGATCCTCTTGCCGCCCTCATAATCGGTGCCGGCCTCGCGCGCGAGGCGCTCCGCGAGCGCCACGGCGGCATCGGTCTCGATCCAGCCCGGCGATACGCGGACAACCCTGACCCCCTTGGCAGCCACCTCCTTCGACAGGCTCTTGCTGTAGGTCGACAGCGCCGCCTTCGCCGCCGCGTAGGCCGTCGTCGATTCCGGCAGAGGCAATCGGTGCTGGATCGACGTCACATGGATGAGGACGCCTGATCCTTGGGCGATCATCGACGGCAGCAACGCGCGGTCCAGCCGGACCGCAGGCATGAGGTTGTGATCGATCTCCCTGCGCCATTCCTCATCCGTCAGTGCCGCGAAGCCGCCCGCCGGCGCACTCGATCCGCCAAGCACATCGACGATGATGTCGATGCCGCCGAACATGCGCAGCACCTCCCCGGCGACATTCGCGCAGTCCCGCGCGGTGGTGAGGTCGGCGGCGATATAGTGGATTCGTCCGGAGCCGCTTTCCGGCACCGTCCTGGCCGTCGTCGCGACCCTCACGCCCGCGGTCGCCAGTGCCTGGACGACCGCCGCCCCCAGGCCCTTGGTCCCACCCGTGACCAGGGCCCGTTTCCCGTCGAGGCCGAGATCGATGCTCATGGGACGATCTCCAGGCGGACGATCTCCAGATGGGCGATCTCCGGACGGGCGTTCTCCGGGCAGGCGTTCTCCGGATGGGCGATTTGGCTTTCCGCGAGCGTGAACGCGTAGCGGAGGTTCACCGGGCTTCCGGGAAAGGTGCCGGTGAGACGCGCGGTAACGGCGATCCTGTCGCCCCGCCCGTCGATGGCCACGGGCTCACTGGCATAATCGTATTTTGCCGTAGCCGCTGCCTTCCAGCGCGCGATCGCCTCGCGTCCCCGGTGCGTCCGCGCTTCGTCGATCACCACGGCGTCAGCGGCGAAGCACTCTGCGAGTGCAGCGCCATCCGCCGCATCCGCGGCGAAGTACTCGGCTATGGGTTTGGGCAGTGAAAGCGCCATGGTCGATCTCCGGGTTGAACTTGTCCGGTGATGGAAAATGACCTAATCTTTCAAAAGCGCAAGAACGCACGAAAAAGTAAGGTACTTACGGAAAAGTATGCCTCATCAATATACGAGAGAGACAGCAGCCGAAGGCGTCGAGAGCGCGATCAAGCTCATCGAGGGACGTTGGAAGCTCACCATCCTGTTTCACCTCTTTGGCGGGAACGTGCTGCGCTTCTCCGATCTGGAGCGGGCGATCCCGGGAATTTCCCAGAAAATGCTGAGCCAGCAGCTTCGCCAGATGGAGAAGGACGGGATGGTGCGCCGCATCGTCCACCATCAGGTGCCGCCGAAGGTCGAGTATGGCCTGACCGACTGGGGTCAGGCCTTGTGCCCGGCGCTGGACGCACTGCTCACATGGGCGGCCCGGCGGGGGGCCGACGGCGGGGAAGGCACCAACGAAGCGGGCGGAGATCAGCGTGGCTGACGGTGTCGGCAATGGACCGGCGGCCTGATGGCCGCCTGACGGCCGCCGGGTGAGCGGGCGTCAGGAGGGGGAGGCGTAGGACTGCCGCTCGTCCTCGCCGATCTCGCGGATGACGCGGCACGGGTTGCCGGCTGCGAAGACCCCGTCCGGCACGTCGCGCGTGACGACGCTTCCCGCACCGATGACCGTGCGCGATCCGATGGTGACGCCGGGCAGGATCAGGGCTCCCCCGCCGACCCACACGTCGGAGCCGATGTCGATCGGCTTGCCGTATTCCTGCTTCCGGCGAAGGGCCGCGTCGAGCGGATGCATCGGCGTCAGGATCTGGACGCCCGGCCCGAACAGCGTGTAGTCGCCGATGCGCACCCGGCAGACATCGAGGACGACACAGTTGAAGTTGAAGAACACCCGCTCGCCCAATTCGATGTTCGAACCATAGTCGCAGTAGAACGGCGGCTGCATCCAGACCGTGTCGCCGCCCTTGCCGAAGATCCGCCTGCACAGGTCGCGGCGCAGGACCTCATCCGCATCGCGCGACGCGTTCAGCGCCTGGCACAGCTCCCTGACGCGGTTGCGGTCGGCCACCAGTTCGGGATCGAGGGCGTCGTAGAGGTCACCAGCCAGCATCTTTTCACGTTCGGTGCGCATCGGGCATCCTCCTGGTCATGGATCGACATGGCGAGAGCCGGAAAATCGTGGGAGCTGAAAAGCCTGGAGGCCGAAGCGGGCCTTTCGCCGGCGGATGGCCGGCACCCATCCGCCGGGCCGGCCCGCCGCCAGAGGGTTTCGGCCCTCACGGCTGTTGTGTACATATGTACATAACAGCTCCGGCCTTGCCAACCCCCTCCGTTCCGCGGATCCCGCCCTTCCCCAGGAGCATCGGTTTGCCCTCGCCCAAACGCCGCTACGACCCCGACCGCCGCGCCCGCATCCTCCAGGCGACCCTCGACGTCGTCGCCGAGCATGGCGTCGCCGGCACGACGCACCGCCGGGTCGCGGCGGCGGCGGACGTGCCGCTCGGTTCGATGACCTATCACTTCGCGGGCATGGACGAGCTGCTGACGGAGGCCTTCACCCTTCTTGCCGACCAAGTGTCGGGCCGCTTCACCGAGCGGCTCGCCGCCGCCTCGACGCTCGACGACGCCTGCGAGGCGGTGGTCGACCTCATCGTCGACGAAAGCTGGGCCACGCCGCGCAACATGCTGCTCAGCTACGAGCTGTACGCCTACGCCGCCCGCAATCCCCCCCTGCGCGGGGTCATGCAGGCGTGGATGGAGAAGAGCCGCGCGGCGCTGCGGCAGCATTTCACGGCCGAGACCGCCAAGGTGCTGGATGCCGTGATCGAGGGACTGTCCATCCACCGCTCGGTGGATGCGCACCCCGCGACGCGCGAAGAGGTCCGGGCGATCGTCCGGCGGCTTGTGTGACGGCAACCCGTCAGGCGGCAGGTCCCGCCCCGACCGCCCCGGCCGCCAGCGCGTCATGCTCCAAATCGTCGACCGCGAGGTTCTTGGCCTTGGCCTCCACCTCGAAATCGGCCCAGGCGAGATGGTCGGCGACCAGCCGGTTGAGGGCATGGTTCCACATACGCTGGGAATGGGCGCGCAGGTCGCGGACGGTCAGCCCGCGCGCTGCCAGGACCGGGTAATCCGGCAGCCGGTCGGCCGGCCAGTCGGCCAGCAGCTCCTCGCGCGACACGCTGACATGCGCCACCGGACGCACGCCGCGCCAGGATGCCACGATGGCGCCGATGCGGGGATCGTCGGGACGGATGTAGTCGCCCTGGCTCTTGACCCAGTGGTGATGGATGTCGAGCACCACCGGCACCGCATCGGCCAGCGGCAGCAGGTCGTCCAGCCCGAAGGACAGCTCGTCGTTCTCGACGGTCACCAGGTTGCGCGCATCCTCCGACAGGCGGGCCAGGCCGCGACGGAAACCCGCAGTCCCCTCACTGCGCCCGCCGCCATGGATGTTGACGTGGGCGCCCTTGGGATGCCAGCCGCCGGCCAGCCCCATCATGCGCAGCACGTCGGCATGGTATTCCAGCTCCGCCACCGAATTGTCGAGCGTCGCCGGGTTGGCGCTGTTGAGGACGCAGTACTGGTCGGGATGCAGGCCGATGCGGATGCCGGCCGCCGCCGCCTTGCGCCCGGCATGCTCCAGCCCGTTGCGCACCAGCGCCTGGATGCCGGGCTGGCGGTAGAGCGGCCGCCCGACCTCGTGGGTGTAGGCCGGCAGCAGGCCGCTGTTCACCCGCAGCAGACGGCGGTAGGCGGGATGCCGCGCCACTTCGTCGAGCTGCAGGTGCAGCGATTGCAGGTTGCGGCGCAGCACCTCGGCCAGCTTCTCCTCGGCGCGGGCCGGGGACAGGCGGCTCAGGGTGGCGATGGTGACGGTGCCGGGGTTCATCCGCTTGGCTGCCGCCGCGTCGCCGTCCGGCGGCACGAACTGGCAGCACCAGCCGAAGCGGGCATCGGCCGAGGCGGACGGCGCGGAGGGAGAGGCAGCGGAGGGAGCCATGGGAGCCGCAGGCTGTGGGGACCGGGTCCCTTGATATGGAGCGGCGGCGGCGGCGGTCCACCTTGCGCTCCGAAGCCTCGCGGCGGCCGGGCGTCGCGCGCGCCCCATGCATCAGCATTTACCCGCCGGGACTTGGGCTGGAGGGCTTTCCGTCATTCCCGAAGGCGCGGAGGCGCTGACTTTGCCCCCACCTAGCCTCCCCCGCCGGGCGTGGTGATTGACTCCACCGGGCTGAAGGTAACCGCGAAAGGCGAGTGCTTGCGGGACGAACGGCGGTGCCCATAAACTGCTACCCTGATGGCGGCGGATGACGGCCACAGCCCTACCAGACCGTCCACCCAACGCAAATCCTCTGTTCAGCCTAAAGTAGCATTTCGCCAGCACGAGGTGGCGCGGCCAAGCGACAAACAGCTCTCGGAGTTGTGCACACGAAACGTCGAAGAGCCCCCCATCTCAAGCCGATCGACATCGAAAGAGCATTTCGGTGCAAACTCCCCTGTCGGGCGGCCGACGGACCGTCGCGAAGACGCCGCAAGAGGCGACGCCGTCATCCCGCCTCGGAATCCCGCTTCAGCAACCATTCGAGGAAAACCCGGCCAGTGCGATCTTTCGCGGTGCCCGCACTGTAAAGGACGTGGAAACCGGGCCCAACCAACCTGTGTTGCGGAAAGGGCGCGACAAGCCGCCCTGCGGCGAGATCATCCTTGATCAGTGCATAGGGGCCGATCGCCGCACCCAGGCCGCTGATCGCGGCCTGGAGCGACAGGAAGAAGTGATCGAAGAACGGTCCGGCGATCGCTTCGGGTGTTGCCACGTGGGTGGTCCTGAACCACCGTGTCCATGCGTCGGGCCGCGACTTCAAATGCAGGAGCGGCACCTCGAGCAGATCCTCGGGAGACGCGATACGCTTCTGCTCCAGCAAGGTCGGGCTCAGCACGACGGTCGACACGTCATCGAGAAAACGCTGGCACACATGGTCGGGGCGTCTCATGACGTCGCGCCGGACAACGAAGTCGACCGGCTCGTTGAGATGGCCGATCCCATCCGTCGCCGAGGTCGAGATGCGCAGCTCGATCGAAGGGTTGGCAAGCTGAAATGCCGAGATTTGAGGAATCAGCCACCGCAGTGCGAAGGATGGGGTCGCGTCGACCTTCAGCACCCGCCCGTAGGTCCGGTGCGACAGTTGCTCCGAGGCGATGGCGAGGCGGTCGAAACAGGATCGCACATCCTCCAGGAACGCGGTGGCCCCCGGCGTCGGACTGATGCCGCGTCCCGAGCGCACGAAAAGGGGCTGCCCGAAGTGATCTTCCAACTGCTTGATCTGCTGGCTCACGGCGCTGTGGGAAACCCCAAGCTCTTCCGCGGCTCTGGTCACGCTTGCGTGGCGTGCCACCACCTCGAAGACCCTGAGCGCGCGGAGCGGTGGAAGGCGTCTCATTCCCAAGCCTCCTAACAGGTCGGTCAGATTTTCGAACTGGAGCGCCGACTGATTTTCTTACATACAGACATCGTGCGGCGCAACCGCCCATCAAAGAAAAATAATATCTTTCAACACGGTAGCTGCTGGTACCGAGCAGCGGCCGTGCGGTCGTGCGTCAGATCCACGATGCCCGTCGCGATCCGATTCCGAAGAACAGGGAAAATTCATGGCTGCAATCACCATCAGCAAGGTGTCGAAAGCCTACGGCAAGGCGGCTGTGCTCCAAGGCGTCGAGCTCGCAATCGAAAATGGCACGTTCTTTACGCTTCTCGGGCCAAGCGGCTGCGGGAAAACCACGTTGCTGCGAACCATCGCCGGCTTCATCTCTCCCGACACGGGGAAAATTCTCTTCGACGGCGAAGACGTGACCCGCGTGCCGGTCCATCGCCGGGACATCGGTATGGTGTTCCAGGATTACGCGCTGTTCCCCGACAAAACGGTGTTTGCCAACGTCGCCTACGGTTTGCGCGCCCGGGGCCATGACCGGAGCACCGTCGAGAAAAGCGTCGCCGCGCACCTCGACCGGGTCGGCTTGGCGCATCTCGGCGACCGGTACCCGGCCGAACTCTCCGGCGGGCAACGCCAGCGCGCCGCGCTGGCCCGCGCGCTCGTCATCCGCCCGCGCGTGCTCCTGATGGACGAGCCGCTGTCGAACCTCGACGCGAAGCTGCGCGTCACCATGCGGGAAACCATCCTCGACCTTCAGCGGGCGTCCCGGACCACCACCATCTTCGTGACGCACGATCAGGAAGAGGCTCTGTCGATGTCCGACCGGATCGCCATTCTCGATCGCGGCGTCATCGCGCAGGTGGGCACGCCGGAGGATCTCTACGAACGGCCGGCCAATGCCTATGTCGCCGATTTCATCGGGGCCGCCAACGTGCTGCCGGTGCGGATCCTGCGGGCGGCGGGCGAAGGCCACGTCATCGCCGCGATCGCCGGACACGAGTTGTGCTGCCTGGGCAGCGGCACGGCGCGCGGTGGCGAAGACGGCAAACTCATTGCCCGGCCCGAATTGCTGGTGCTGGGCGAAGCCGAAGCGGCGCCCGGCACGCCGAACGTGCTCAAGGGCCAAGTTGCACGGCGGCAATATCTCGGCGCCCGCACGGTCTACACGGTGCGAATCGGCAACGAGCTCACGATCACGGCGGAGCGGCACGCCGGCGCCACGCACCAGCCCCTGCTGGCGCCCGGCCAGCCGGTGGACGTGGTCGTGCCGAGGACATCCCGCGTCGTGGCAGCCTGAAGGGAGGCGTATCCATGCGACAGCGTATTCTGCCCTGGGGCGCCCTGACCACCCTGTGCATCGCGATCAACGCCCTGTTCGTGCTCTTTCCTCTGCTGACGCTGGTGGGAAACAGCTTCAGCGGCGCCGACGGCATCGGCTTCGACGGGCTTGCGAGGTTCCTGGCGACTCCCGATTACCTCCGAGGCCTGCGCAACACGGTGGTGCTCGGCGTCGCGGTCACCGTCGCCGCGACTCTCGTGGGCGTGCCCTTCGCCTACATCGTGGCGCGCTATGATTTCCCGCTGAAGAACTTCGTAGCGCTTCTGCCGGTCGCCACCATCATCATTCCAGAAGTCATCACCTGCCAGTCCTGGCTTCTGGTGCTCGGCAACAACGGCTTCGTCACCAAGGCCCTGCGTGACTCGGCGGGGATCGAGCTTCCAAGCTTCTACGGGTGGGGCGGCATGATCTTCGTCATGACGCTGGTGTACTACACCTACATCTATCTGGGCACGCTCGCCGCGTTGCGTGGATTTGATGGCCAGTTGGAAGAGGCGAGCCGGTCGCTCGGGCGCACCCCGGTCGAGACCGTGTTCCGGGTGGTGATTCCCACCGTTGCGCCCGCCATTCTCGTCAACGCGATGGTGGTCTTCACCCTGGTCGTCGGAAATTTCGCGGTCTCGATCATCCTGGGCAACCGCATCCCGCTGCTCTCGATCCAGACCTACAACGCCTTCGTCAACGAGATGGGGGGCAGTCCGGTCATGCAGAGCACGCTCTCCCTGGTGATGATCACGCTGGTCGCCATCGTGCTGTTCGTGCAGAAGCGGTTTGTCGAGCGGCGGCTCGTGCAGATGGCGCAGGGGCGCGCGCCCGCTGCGGTCCGGGTCGCCTCGTGGCGGGGCATGGCCTTTGCCGGCCTCGTGCTGGTGGTCGTCCTGCTGTCGTTCCTGCCGCTCGTCACCGTGTTCGTCGCCGCCTTCAGCGAAAGCCGGGGTCCGCTCGTCCGCTGGGGCACGTTCTCGCTCGCCGGCATCGAGCGGGCGCTCACCGCAGGCGTCGACCCGATCCTGAATTCGCTCAAGTTCGCGTCGGTCGCGACGGCGGCGGGCATCGCCTTCGCGGTGTTGGCGAGCTACCTGATCGTCAAGAAGCGGTCGGCCGCGACCCAGGCGCTCGATTACCTTGTCGTGCTGCCGCTGACCATCTCCGGCACCGTGCTGGGCATCGCGCTGGTGCAGGCCTTCAACAGCGGCAGCATGGTCCTCACCGGCACCGCGCTCATCATGATCGTCACCTATGTGGTGCGCCGGATGCCCTTCTCGATCCGTTCGGCCGCGTCCTCGCTCTACAACATTCCGGACTCGCTGGAGGAGGCGTCGATCAGCCTCGGCGTCCCTCCCTTGAAGACCTTCCTCAAGGTCGTCGTTCCCGTGATGTGGGCTTCCGTCGCGTCCGCCTTCGTCCTGATGTGGGCGAGCACGCTGTCGGAGCTCAGCGCCTCCATCGTCGTCTACGGCGGCGGTCTGGAAACGCTGCCCATCGCGATCTTTCGCCAAGTCGACAGCGGCCGCATGGGGCCGGCTTCGGCCTACGCCGCCGTGCTTGTCGTCCTCATCGTCGTGCCGATCGCGCTGAGCGTGAAGCTGCTCCGCATCCGGCTGTTCGCCACCAAGTGAAGGATCGAAAACATGCTTGATCGCCGCAGCTTTGTCCTTGCCGCCGGTGCCGGCCTTTGCACCGCCGGCTTCGCGTCGGCCTCCCTTGGGCAGCAGGGCGCGGGCAAGGTCGTCCTGTACACCTCGAACAACACCGAGGTCGTCCAGAGCGCCCTCGACGTCGTCCGGACGCGAATCCCCGACCTGCGGGTGGAGCAGGTCACCGGCGGCACCGGCATGCTGATGAAGCGCATCGAAGCGGAGGCCACGAGCCCCGCGGGCGACGTGTTCTGGAGCGGCGGGTTCGGCACGCTCGGCGCCTATGTCGGGCATTTCGAAAGCTACCGCTCGCCCGAGGTCGCCGCGATCCCCCAGAACCTGCACGGTCCCGGCGGTCTTTGGACCGGGACCAACGTTCACGTCATGCTGTTCATGGCGAACGAAAGCCGCGCCGGCGGGGCTTCCCTTCCGAAATCCTGGACGGACCTGTTCGACCCCCGATGGAACGGGAAGGTCGCCATGACCGACCCGAACAACTCCAGCTTCACCTACATCACCGTTTACGCCCTCCTGCAGAGGTTCGGCGTCGAGGGGTTGCGCAAGCTTGCCGCCAACCTCGTGATCACCGGCACGACCGGGCAGACGAACAAAGGCGTTTCCGACGGAGAATACGCCCTCGGCATCACCTCCGAAGCCGCAGCCTACGAGTATGTCGCCGCCGAGCAACCAGGCATCTCGCTGATCTACCCGGCAGAGGGCGCCGTGCTGTCGCCGGAGGGGGTGGTGCTCATCAAGGGCGCCAGGAACCCGGACGCCGCCCGCCGGCTCTACGACGCCTTCCTCTCGAAGGAGGTGCAGGAGGCTGTCCTCAAGACGACGTACCGGCGCCCGTCCCGCGCGGACATCAGGGTCTCGTCCATCGTCAAGCTGCCGGACATGGCCGACATCGCCCTGCTCGACGTCGACCAGAGCGCCGCCTCCCAGGATCGCGAGGAGGTGCTGAAGGTGTGGAACACCATCGTCGCCGACGCCCGGCGCTGACCAACGCCAAACAGCGGCGCGGGCTCGCGCCGCCACTCTTTCATCAAGGAAAATCATGGGAATCGTCGCCAACCACGTCAAAGCCGTTCGTCCTTCGGAAACGAAGGCGATGACGGCCCGCGCCGCTGCGCTCAAGGCGCAAGGGCGGGAGATCATCACGTTGAGCCAGGGCGAGCCGGATTTCGATACGCCGGATAACGTTCTTGAAGCCGGCATCCAGGCGATCCGCTCCGGAAAGACGCGCTACACGGCGGTCGCCGGCATCACTCCGCTGAGGGAGGCGATCCGCGACAAGCTGAAGCGCGACAACAGCCTCGATTACGACGTCGACCAGATCACCGTCGGATGCGGTGCCAAGCAGGTGGTGTTCAACGGCCTGTTCGCCAGCCTGAATCCAGGCGACGAGGTGGTCATCCCCAGCCCCTGCTGGGTGTCCTATCCCGACATGGTGCGGCTCGCCGGCGGAACGCCGGTCATGGCGGAATGCTCGGAAGTCCTGGACTTCAAACTCGGGCCTGAGAGCCTCGAGGCGGCCATCAGCCCGCGCACGAAGTGGCTGATGCTGAACTCCCCGCTGAACCCCACCGGAGCGGTCTACAGCGCCGCGGATTTGTCCCGCCTCGCCGAGGTGCTGCGCAGACACCCTCACGTCTGGGTGCTGGCCGACGACATCTACGAGAAGCTCGTCTACCCGCCGGCCCGCTTCGCGACCATGGCCGAGATCGCCCCCGACCTCCATGACCGCACGCTCACCATCAACGGCGTTTCCAAGGCCAACTGCATGACCGGTTGGCGGGTTGGTTACGGCGCCGGTCCCATCGAGCTCATCAAGGCGATGAACACGATCCAGGGGCAGACCTCGTCGCACACGAGTTCGATCTCGCAGCATGCCGCGATCGAGGCGATCGCCGGCGACCAATCCTACATAGCCGGCTTCGTCGCCGAATTCCAACGGCGCCGGGACCTTGTCGTGGCGCGGCTGAACGAGGCCCCCGGTTTGCGGTGCCGGACGCCGGAGGGTGCGTTCTACGTCTACCCGAACTGCGCCGGCGTGATCGGCAAGCGCACGCCCTCTGGCGACACCATCACGTCGGACACCGACTTCGCCATGCATCTGCTCGACGCCGCCGGGGTCGCGGTGGTGCCCGGCTCCGGCTTCATGGCTTCGCCCTACATCCGGATCTCCTACGCCTCCTCCTTCGAGGAGCTCGAGCGTGCCTGCGACAAGATCATCAAAGCCTGCGCGGATCTGCGTTGAAGGATAATGACATGACCACCAAGAGCAAGAGCCGCATCCTGCGCGACGCGATGGCCGACAAGGGCCTCGTCCACATCATGGCCTCACACGCGCCGCTGTCGGCGCGGCTTGCCGAGGAGGCCGGGTTCGACGGCGTCTGGGCGAGCGGGTTCGAACTGTCCGCGCTCTACGGTCTTCCGGACGTGAGTCTGGTTTCCATGACCCAGCACCTCGACATGATGCGCGCCATGTCGGAACAGATGGACCTGCCGATCGTCGCCGACATCGACACAGGGTTCGGCAACGCCGTCAACGTGATCTACGCGGTCGAGCAATACGAAGCGGCGGGCGCCGCAGCGGTCGTCATCGAGGACAAATCCTTCCCCAAGGTCACCAGCCTCGTTGCCGACGGCCGCCAGGAGTTGCTGCGGATCGAGGAGTTCCAGGGCAAGATCGAGGCCGCCTGCAAGACCCGCAAGGATCCCGACTTCCTCATCGTCGCCCGCGACGAGGCGCTCATCGCCGGCCTGGGCGAGCCGGAGGCGCTCAAACGGGCTGCAGCCTACGAGGAGGCGGGCGCCGACATGATCCTGATCCATTCCAAGAAGAAGACCCCTGACGAGGTCGAAAGCTTCGTCAACGCCTGGCATGGAAGGGCGCCGGTCGTCATCGTGCCGACCGCCTATCCTGAGATGAACGCGGAACGGATCCGCGCGCTCGGCAAGATCCGAATGGTCATCTACGGCAACCACGCCATCCGCGCGTCGGTGACGGCCATGCAGAAGACCTTCTCCGCCATCATCAGGGATGGCGGCATCCAGAAGGTCAATGAAGAGATCGTGTCGGTCGAGGAAATCTTCCGTCTCCAGAGAATGGACCGGGTGAAGGCGCACGAGCGGGCCTTTCTCCGCTGACGGCGACGGGACGGAGGCCCCCTCGTCCTTGCGACGGTTCCGGGGGGCCGCTTTCCCGGCGGCAGCGGCCCTACGTCAGTCCCATCAACTCTCGCGCCAGGACGGGCGAGTGGGCGCGGCGCAGCCGGTTTCCGACCCGGTCGGTCAGGCGATGACGAGTATCTCGCGCAAAGCGGCGGCTGAACCGCGCCAAGGCGGACAGGCAGCCGCCGCCGATCATGGCGGCGATCATGGGGCGGTCATGGTAGACCCGGCCCAGCACATGGACGCCGGGTTCGGGAACCGACGTCCACAGCGCATACGGGGCGGCCTCGCGATCGGCGATCATGGTGACCATAGCCCCCTCCCGAGGCCCTCTCCAAGGCTCTGCTTAGCCGCCTCGGCCGTCTCGATCCAGCGGTGCGCTTCGCGATCCTCGAACGCAGCCTTGGAGTGGGTCCTCTTCTTGCGGCCATTGGCGTCACGCCTGACCGGCGGCTTCTCCGGCCGGGTCCGAAGCTGTCCGGCAAGCAGGCCCGGACAGTCCTGCGTCTCGGCATAGACGGCGATCATCGCGTGGAGCAGGACGGCCCCGCACAAGCCGCCACCGCCACTTCGGCCCAGCCTGCGACGATAGGCTCGGCCGTTACCTTCGGGTTGTGAAGCGGATGGTGGAAGCCCACCTTGATCCGGCGCTCTCCTTCCGCCAGACGGTTTAGGCACACGGCTTCCCAAACGCACCATGCGTCCGAGAAGCGACGCGCCCGATTATCCAGGCGACGATTCCCCAACCAACCACACAATCGCCGGCGAGCATCCCGCCATCCGTCACCGCTGCGAGACCGATCCGGCGGCGGCGACCACAAGGGGGGCGAAGCGCCCCTCCATCTCCTCGGGCGTGAAGCGGGCGCGCGAGACGGCGATGTTGATGGCGCCCAGCGGAACGCCGCCCGGCCCGCGGATCGCCGCCGCCACCGACAGGTCGCCATGGTAATATTCCTCGAAGGCGGTGGCGTAGCCGCGCACCGCCGCACCGGCGATCTTGGCCAGCAGATCCTCGCGCCGCCAGGTGGTGTGCGGCGTGTAGGCCTGGAGATCCATGCGGTCGACCAGGCCGGCGGCCTCCGCCGCCGGCAGGCGCGACAGGATGGCGATGCCGGGCGCCGTGCAGTAGGCCGGCATCCGCGTGCCGACGATGACGTCGGTGTTCAGGACGTGCCGGCTCATGAAGCGCGACACGAAGACGATCTCCGTCCGGTCGAGGACGGTCAGGTTGATCGTCTCCTCCGTCGTCTTGCTGAGATGCATCAGGTAGGGCATCGCCCGTTCCAGCAGCGCGTTGCTGCGCAGGTAATGGTGCGCGAGGTCGAGCGTGCGGATGGTCAGCTCAAACCGCTTGGTCACCGGGTCCTTGTACAGGTAGCCCAGCCTTTCCAGCGTGTAGGTGAAGCGCTGCGCCGCGCTCTTGTCCATGCCGACGGCGGCGGCGACCTGGGTCAGGCTCATGGTCGGACGGGTGTGGTCGAAGGCGTGCAGCACGCGGAACGCCTTGTCCACCGACATCACCATCAACGGATCGGCGCTGCGGGAGTCGCCCGCCCGGCCGCCGGCTCCCGCGCCGTCCGCGGCTTCGGCTGCTGTGTTGGCGGCGTTGGACGCTGGAGCGCTGGAGCGGCGCGGTGCCATGTCGATAGGTCCCGGAAGTGCGCGGTGAGAGATACCGTTGACAGGCTACCCAAAGCAAGCCAAGCTATTCAATACAAGATATTGCTATCCAATACACTTCAATCCGACGCGGCGCTCCGGCCATGGCAGCCTGCCCGGCGGGACCCGATCCGTGTCGTGCGACAGGAGCGGACCCTTGACCAACACCATCCTCACCGACATCCGCGGAGCGGTCGGCGTCATCACGCTGAACCGGCCGGAGGTGCTGAACGCCTGGAACAAGCCGATGCGCGACGCCCTGGTCGCCGCCTTCGACCGGTTCGAGGCCGACGACGCGGTCCGTGCGATCATCCTCACCGGCGCCGGCGACCGCGCCTTCGGCGCCGGCCAGGATCTGAATGAAACCAAGAGCTTCGACGCCGACCGCGCCGAGGAGTGGGTGGCGGAGTGGGAGCGGCTCTACGACCGCATGCGCAGCCTGTCGAAGCCGCTGGTCGTGGCGCTGAACGGCATCGCCGCCGGCTCCGCCTTCCAGGTGGCGCTGCTGGGCGACCTCCGGGTCGGCCATCCGGGCGTGCGCATGGGCCAGCCCGAGATCAATTCCGGCATCGCCAGCACCACCGGTCCCTGGATCATGAAGGAGATGATCGGGCTGGCCCGCACCATGGACCTGACGCTGACCGGCCGGCTGATGGACGCCGGGGAATGCCACGCCATCGGGCTGATCAACCGGCTGGTGCCGCAGGAGCGCGTGATGGACGAGGCGCTCGCCCTGGCAGGCGAACTGGCCGCCAAGCCGCCGGTCGCCATGCGGCTCGACAAGCAGCGCTTCCGCGAGATGACCGAGGCCGGCTTCCGCGACTGCCTGGCCGCCGGCGTGCGCATCCAGCGCGAAGCCTACGCCTCCGGCGAACCCGCCCGGATGATGGAGGAGTTCCTCGCCAAGCGCGCCGCCCGCAAGGCCGTCGGCGCCTGACACCGCAGGCGGGCGGCCCGTCCCGCCGACACCGGAACCGGCCGTCCGCCGGCCATCCTTTCGCACCTTGGATTTTTCTCACCACCCGAACCGGGCGCCCACAAGACCCGGTCAGCGAACAGGGAACAAGGTTATGACCAAGACCACCGATTTCACCATGAGCCGCCGCAGCCTGTTCGGCACCGCGCTGAAGGGGGCGGCCGGCGCCGCCCTGGGTGCCGCGCTGCCGGCGGCGATGATGCGGCCGGCCGCCGCCGCGGAACGCATCACCGTCGCCGACCCCGGCGGCCCCTACAGCCCGGCCTTCCGCAAGGCCTTCTACGACCCCTTCGAGAAGGCGACCGGCATCCAGGTGGTCAACGTCGCCCGCGAGGCGGAGCCGACCGCCCAGTTCAAGGCGATCGTCGAGACCGGGTCCTACAGTTGGGACGTCTGCACCCTGACGCTGTCGGCCCGCGACATCCTGGCCAAGCAGAACCTGTTGGAGCCGCTGAACCTGCCGGCGGCCGACGCTCCCGGCCTGATGCCGGAGGCGCTGACCGGCCAGTGGATGGGCACCGACGTCTATTCGACCATCCTCGGCTACCGCAGCGACAAGTTCGCGTCCAAGGCGCCGCAGAGCTGGGCCGATTTCTGGAACGTCGAGACGTTCCCCGGCCGCCGCTCGCTGCGCAAGAACCCGATCGACACGCTGGAGCAGGCGCTGCTGGCCGACGGTGTGCCGCTCGACGCGCTCTACCCGCTGGACGTCGACCGCGCCTACAAGAGCCTGGACCGCATCAGGCAGCACATCGCGGTGTGGTGGACCGGCGGCGCCCAGTCGACGCAGCTTATCCAGAGCGGCGAGGTCGACATGATCGCGCTGTGGAACGCCCGCGCCCAGGCGGCGATCGATGGCGGCGCGCCGGTGAAGATCTCCTGGGGCCAGGGCCTCTATTCGATCGAGGGCTGGGGCATCCCCAAGGGCAACCCGCGTGCCGACGCCGCCCGCCAGTTCATCAAGTTCTGCGCCGATCCCCAGCGTCAGGCGGTCTTCACCGAGGTGCTGGCCTACGGCCCGACCAACCTCAAGGCCTACGACAGCATCCCGAAGGAGCGCGCCCAGGCGCTGCCGACCTTCCCGGCCAACCTGAAGCAGATGACCATCGCCAAGGAGGACTGGTGGGGCGCCAACCGCTCGAAGATGAGCGAGCGCTTCAACGCCTGGATCCTCGGCTGACGACCGCATCAAGGAGACCCGCCGCATGTCCCCCCTCCCCGGAACGGCCCCTCCCGCCTGCAAGCTGCAGATCGACGGCCTCACCAAGAGCTACGGCAGCGTCGTCGCCCTGCAACCCACCCGTCTCGAGGTGCCGGCGGGCGAGTTCCTGACGCTGCTCGGCCCGTCGGGCTCGGGCAAGACCACGCTGCTGCAGATGATCTGCGGGCTGGTGGAGCCGAGCGGCGGGCGCATCCTGATCGACGGCCGCGACGAGACCCGCACCCCCGTCCACAAGCGCGACATCGGGCTGGTGTTCCAGCACTACGCGCTGTTCCCCCACCTGACGGTGTCCGAGAACATCGGCTTCCCCCTGCGCATGCGGGGGGTGGCCGCAGCCGACCTCGACCGCCGGGTGCGCGACGCGCTCGACATGGTGCATCTCGGCCATCTCGGCGACCGCTTCCCCAAGGAGCTGTCGGGCGGCCAGCAGCAGCGCGTGGCGCTGGCGCGCTGCTTCGTCTACCAGCCCTCGGTCATCCTGATGGACGAGCCGCTGGGGGCGCTCGACAAGAAGCTGCGCGAGCGCATGCAGTACGAGATCAAGCGCCTGCACCGCGAGACCGGCGCCACCATCATCTACGTCACCCACGACCAGGAAGAGGCGCTCGCGATGTCCGACCGCATCTGCCTGATGAACCATGCCCGCATCGAGCAGATCGGCACGCCGCACGACATCTACGCCCGGCCGAAGACCGCCTTCGCCGCCGACTTCATCGGCGTGTCGAACATCTTCCGCGGCAGCATCCAGCGCGACGACGGCGGCGCGCCGATCCTGGTGACCGGCGGCGGCCGCTTCCGCCTGTCCGCCGCGGCGCTGGCGGACGGCGCCGGCCAGGGCGAGGCGTCGCTGATCGTCCGGCCGGAACAGCTCGACCTCGACGGCGACGGCGACAACGAGGTATCGGGCCGGGTGGTCGACACCGTCTATGCCGGGTCGGAGACGCGGGTGCTGGTGGCGCTCGGCGACCAGTCCACCGTCACCGTGCGGCTGCGCCGCGGCATGGCGCCGCCGCCGCTGGGCGACGAGGTGGCGGTGCGCTGGCGCAGCGAGGCCGGGGTGCTGGTGTCATGAGCGCCGCCATCCTGCACGGCCACGCCGCGGAGACGGCACGCCGGCGCCTGCGCTTCGGCCCGCTGTGGCTGGCGGCTCCCGGCCTCGCCTTCCTCGCCGTCTTCTTCCTCTACCCGGTGCTGCGGCTGCTGGGGCTGAGCGTCCAGGACCTCGACGCCGGCACCTGGACCACCGAGCACTACACCCGCATCGCCGACACCGGCGTCTATTTCCGCGTCCTGCTCGGCACCTTCCGCATCGCCGGGCTGACGGCGCTGTTCTCGCTGCTGCTGGGCTATCCGCTGGCCTACTGGCTGGCGCAGCTTCCCGAGCGCCGCCGCGGCACCATGGTGCTGGCGGTGATGGTGCCGTTCTGGACCAGCTACCTGGTCAAGACCTTCGCCTGGATGATCATCCTGGGGCGGACCGGCGTCATCAGCCGCCTGCTGTCGGCGGGCGGCCTGCCGGCGCCGGAGATGCTGCACAACGAGTTCGGCGTGATGGTCGGCATGGTGCACGCCATGCTGCCCCTGGCGGTGCTGACCATGCTGCCGGTGATGACCGGCATCGACCGCCGGCTGGTCCAGGCGGCGGAAACGCTGGGGGCCGCCCCCGGCCACGCCTTCTGGTTGGTCTATTTCCAGCTTTCGCTGCCCGGCGTCGCCGCGGCGGGGCTGCTGACCTTCATCTCCTCGCTGGGCTTCTTCATCGTCCCGGCGCTGCTGGGCGGGCCGCAGCAGACCATGCTGGCGCAGCTCATCATCACCCAGATCCAGGAGATGCTGAACTGGGCCTTCGCCGGCGCGCTCGCCACCTTCATGCTGGCCGCCGCCCTGGTCACCTGCTGGGTCTACGACCGCGTCTTCGGCCTTTCGACCCTGTCGGGCGAGGGTTCGCGGCGGGGCTCGGGCGGCGGGCGGCTGCGCCGGCTCGGCCTGCGGCTGCTGGCCGGGATGGCCGCCGCCACCGCGCTCGCCGCCCGCCTCGCCGCCCCGGTGCTGGGCCCGCGCGGCCGTGAACGGCTGCCCGGCCTCTATTCGGCGCTGGTGATGGTGTTCCTGGTGGCGCCGGCGCTGGTCGTGGTGCCGATCGCCTTCACCAGCTCGCCCTTCCTCGACTTCCCGCCGCCGGGCTACGGGCTGAAGTGGTTCGCGGTCTATTTCCAGTCGGACCTGTGGCTGGGGGCGACGCTGCGCTCCTTCGGCGTCGCCTTCGCAACCGCCGTCCTGGCGACCCTGGTGGCGGGGCTGGCGGCGCTGGCGCTCGCCCGTTCCACCTCGCGCTGGCGCGGCACCATCTTCGCCCTGTTCCTGGCGCCGATGATCGTGCCGCGCATCGTCATCGCCGTCGGACTGTTCTATCTGTTCGCCCAGATCGGGCTGGTCGCCACCGACCTCGGCCTGGTCATCGGCCACACCGTGCTGGCCCTGCCCTTCGCCTTCGTCGCCATCGCCGCCGTGGTCAAGGGCCACGACTGGCGCCTCGACCAGGCGGCGGCGACGCTGGGTGCCAACCGGCTGCAGACGCTGCTGCGGGTGACGGTGCCGCTGATCCGCGGCGGGCTGGTCGCCGCCTTCCTGTTCGCCTTCATCACCTCCTTCGACGAGCTGACGGTGGCGATCTTCGTCAGCGGCGGCGTCAAGACCACGCTGCCCAAGCAGATGTGGGACGACATGATCCTGCAACTGAACCCGACGCTCGCCGCCGTGTCGGTCGTCGTCTTCCTCATCGTCATGGCGCTCCTGGTGATCGCCGAACGGCTGCGTCGTTCCGGCCGCTGAGCGCCCCCGCCCCTTCCCTCTCCCCCGGATCCCGCATCATGTCCGATTTCGATACCGGGTTCGCCGGCCTGCTGACGCAGGCCGCACGGACCGACGGCGACCGCCTGTTCGCCCGCTTCAACGGCATCCCGCTCAGCGTCGGCGCGCTCGACCGCCGGTCCGACGCCGTCGCGGCCGAGCTCAGCCGGCTGGGCCTGCGCCCCGGCGACCGCGTGGCGCTGATGCTGCGCAACAGCCCGGCGGTGCTGCCCACCCTGTTCGGCCTCGCCAAGGCCGGGCTGGTTTGGGTCCCGATCAACGCCCAGCAGCGCGGCGAGGGGCTGCGCTACATCCTTGAGCATTGCGATCCCCGCGCCATCCTGGCCGAGGCCGACCTCGTGCCGGTCATCGCCGGCTGCGGCGCCGACATGGCCGGCCGGCCGCTGGTCCTGCACGGCGCCGCGGACGGAGAAGCCGGCAGAGAGGCCGGCGCCCTGCGGCTGGAACCGATGCTGGAGTCCGGCGCCCGCTTCGAAGGGGCGCTGCCCGGCCCGGACGACGACTTCGCGATCATGTACACCTCCGGCACCACCGGGCGGCCCAAGGGCGCGCTGGTGACGCACCGCATGATGCGGCTGGCCGGCGAGGCGGTGGCCCGCGTGGCCGACGCCGGGGACGGCGACGTGATGTTCGTGTGGGAGCCGCTCTACCACATCGGCGGCGCCCAGATGATCGTGCTGCCGCTGATCCGGCCGGTGTCCCTGGCGATGGTCGATCGCTTCAGCGCCAGCCGCTTCTGGGACCAAGTGCGCGAGTACGGCGCCACCCACATCCACTATCTCGGCGGCATCCTGCAGATCCTGCTGAAGCAGCCGCCCTCGGCGCACGACCACGACCATCCGGTGCGCATCGCCTGGGGCGGCGGCTGCCCCAAGGAGACCTGGACGCCGTTCGAGGAGCGCTTCGGCGTACGCATCCGCGAATGCTACGGCATGACCGAAGCGTCGAGCATCACCACCTGCAACGACGAGGGCACGGTCGGCGCCGTCGGCCGGCCGATGCCCTGGTTCAGCGTGGCGCTGCTCGACGAGCAGGGGGCGCCGGTGCCCCCCGGCGCCCGCGGCGAGATCGTGGTGCGCAGCCATGTGCCGGGCGCCCTGTTCGCCGGCTATTTCCGCAACCCGGAGGCGACCGGCCGCGCCCTGCGCGACGGCGCGCTGCACACCGGCGACCTGGGCTCCCTGCTGCCGGACGGCACGCTGCTGTTCCACGGCCGGATGACCGACAGCATGCGCTGCAAGGGCGAGAACGTCTCCGCCTGGGAGATCGAGCACATCGCCGCCACCCACCCCGACGTCGAGGACTGCGCGGTCATCGGCGTCAGGGCCGAGGTCGGCGAGCAGGACATCAAGCTGTTCGTCAAGCCCAAGGCCGGCGCCGCCGTCGACATCCCCGCCCTGTCCGGCTGGCTCGCCGGCCAGCTCGCCCCCTACCAGAACCCCCGCTACATCGCGCTGGTCGAGGAGTTCGAGCGCACCCCGAGCCAGCGCATCATGAAGCACCGCCTGCCGCCGGAGGTGGACCGCTGCTGGGACCGCCAGCGCGGCTGACGACGGACGGACGATCACGGCGCACGGCGGACGCGAAAAAGCAATTGTTCGGACACAAACCTTCAATTATCATACTCCAGTTGTAGTAATCACATAGAGATTATTTTGCGGTTGCCGCCCCCGGGTTCCGGCAGCCGCGAGCCGGAGGGGAAAGCCCCGCACAACGCCGCGTCCGATCGGGCCGGTGATCGCCGTCCCCTTGCCCCGCCCCCGCCAGAAGAGGCCTTTCCCCATGTCCCTGCATCGCTGGTTTTCCGACCGGAAACTGGTCCACAAGCTGCTGATCCCGACGCTGCTGCTGCTCGCCGTCATGGGAAGCGTGGTGTGGACAGCCAGATCCGCCCTGGTGGAGCTGACCGCCTCCACCGGCCGGGTGACCGAGGTGGTGGCCGGCCGGCTGGCGGCGGCGCTCGCCATCCAGTCGGCGATGGGCGAGGCGATGGACGCGGAAGCGAACGCGCTGGTCGCCGGCACGCGCGAGCGGATCGACGCCGCGGTCGCGATCTACAAGGAGGACATCGCCAAGGCGCTGGAGGGCATCGACCGGCTCGCCGCCGCCTACGACAACGCGGCCGACCGCGAGGCGGTCGCCGACATCAAGACGATCGTCGCGGAATATGAGCGGGTGTCGCAGAAGGCGGTCGAACTGGCGCGCTCCTACGACACCGACAGCGCCATGCGGGTGTCGATCGACGTCGGCCGCCCGGTGCGCCAGAAGCTGACCGCGGCCCTCGGCGAGCGGGTCGACCGCAGCCTGGAGGAAACCAAGATGGCGGAGGCGCGGGCGCTGGAGCTGTCGGACAGCGTGACCACCCGGCTGACCACCGTCGCCGCCGCCGGCCTGCTGGTCGCCATCGGCCTGTTCGGCTCGATCATCGCCGTCTTCGTGGTGCGGCCGCTGCACCGGCTGATCGCCGACATGACCGCCATCGCCGGCGGCGACCTGGCGGTTTCGGTGCGCGGCGCCGAGCGGCAGGACGAGGTCGGCCTGCTGGCCCGCGCGCTGGCGGTCTTCAAGGAGAACGGGCTGGCCATCCGCAAGCTGCAGGAGGAGCGCGAGGCGCAGAAGCAGCAGGCGGAGGAGGAGCGCAAGGCCGGCATGCGGGCGCTCGCCGACCGCTTCGACGCCGACGTGCAGGACGTGGTGCAGGCGGTGGCGAGCGCCGCCCGCCACCTGCGCAGCAACGCCGAGACGATGACCGCCGTCGCCGGCCGCACCACCGAGCAGGCCTCGACGGTCGCCGCCACCACGGCGCAATCCTCGGCCAACGTCGCCACCGTGGCGGCGGCATCCGAGCAGCTCGGCAGCTCGATCGGCGAGATCGGCCGGCAGGTGAACGCCGCCGCCGCCATCGCCCGCAACGCCGTCGAGGAGGGTGCCCGCACCAACGCGCTGGTGACCCGCCTGGTCCAGGCGGCGCAGCGGATCGGCGACGTGGTCAGCCTGATCCAGGACATCGCCAGCCAGACCAACCTGCTGGCGCTGAACGCCACCATCGAGGCGGCCCGTGCCGGCGAGGCCGGCAAGGGCTTCGCCGTCGTGGCGCAGGAGGTGAAGGCGCTGGCCACCCAGACCGCCCGCGCCACCGAGGAGATCGGCAGCCAGATCGCCGAGATCCAGACCGTCACCGACGGCACCGTCGGCGCCATCCAGTCGATCGGCCGCACCATCACCGAGGTCGACACCATCGCCGGCGCCATCGCCGCCGCGGTGGAGCAGCAGACCGCCGCCACCCACGAGATCGGCCGCAACATCCAGCAGGCGGCGCAGGGAACCCAGCTCGTCACCGGCAGCATCACCGGCGTCAGCAGCGCCGCCGGCGAGGTGGGGCAGGCGGCATCCGAGGTGCTGGGCGCCGCCGACAGCCTGTCGCGCGACTCCGACCGCCTGCGCGACCAGATCCAGACCTTCATCGCAGAGGTGCGGGCGGCGTAAGGACGCCCTCCCCTATTTTTCCCCGCCGGCCAACAGCCGCTCGACGGCGGCGCGGTCGGGCAAGGCCGGGATCGCCCCCGGCGCCGTGGTGGCGAGGGCGCCGGCGGCGTTGGCGAAGCGGCAGGCGGCGCGCAGGCGCCCGGGGGTGAAGGCGGTGCCGACATCCTCCAGGATGCCGGCCAGCAGGGCGGCGACGAAGGCGTCGCCGGCCCCGGTGGTGTCGACCGTCGCCACCGCCAGGCCCGGCACCCGTTCGCAGGCATCGCCGGTCAGGAAGGTGCAGCCGTCGCGGCCGTGCGTCACCACCAGCAGCCGCAACCCGTCATGCCACAGGGTCCGTGCCCCCGCCGGATCCGTCGTGCCGGTGAGGAAGTCCAGCTCCTCGTCGCTGAGCTTGACGATGGCGGCGTCGGCGATGCCGCGGCGGATCATGCGCTCCGCCATGCCACGGTCCGGCCACAGCGACAGGCGCAGGTTGGCGTCGAAGGAGACCAGCCGTCCGTTTCGGCGCGCCGTCTCCACCGCCAGCAGCCCGGCCTCGCGCGACGCCGGGTCGATCAGCCCGATCGAGCCGGAGTGCAGGAGGCTCGCCGCCCCAACCGCCTCCAGGTCGAGGTCGGCGGCTGAGAAGCCAGCCATCGGCTCGCCATAGAACAGGAACTCGCGCTCGCCCGCCTCGTCGAGGGAGACGAAGGCGACCGGCGTGCGCGCACCGGCGGACCGGCGCAGGCAGCGGACGTCGACCCCGCCGTCGGACAGCGCGCGCGCCAGGAAGCGGCCGAAGCCGTCGGCCGCCGTCCGGCCGAGGAAGGCGCTGCGCACCCCGAGCCGGGCCAGCCCGACCGCGACGTTGGCCGGTGCGCCGCCCGGTGCCGGCGTGAAGCCGCCGAGGGTGCCGGGCGCCATGGGGCCGGCGGGCATGAAGTCGATCAGCACCTCGCCCATGCACAGCGCATCGATGCGCGGCGTGTCCATGCGCGGGGCATCGGGACTGCCGTCACCTTGCGGCAAAGCGGTCATGGCTGGGGTCCTTTGCAAGTGGTTTGGGCGCGCGGGGGTGTGTCCTTTGCCCCCTCCCCAACCCTCCCCCGCTCTCAGCGGACCGAAGGTCCGCCTGCCGCGTCAGCACAAAGCGGAGCTTTGTGCGAGAGCTTCGCGGGAGAGGGGGCAAGTGCGTGTCGGGCAAAGCGGCGGCAGTCCCTCTCCCGCGAAGCGGGGGAGGTTAGGAGGGGGCAAAGTTACGTGGGGGCAGAGGTGTTACGGCTCGCCGACGTAGCGGGCGAGGACCGCCTGGGTGCCGTCCGCCCACAGGGCGCGCAGAGCCGCGGCGAAGCGCTCGCGGAAGGCGTCGGCCTTGCCGACCTCGCCATAGACCTCCTCCATGTCGAGCCAGGCGGTCGGCTCGCCGCGGGCAAGGCGGGCGGCCGCGGTCAGGCGCTCCCAGTTGGGGTCGTTGGGCTCGATCGCCTCGCCGGTCTCGGTCTCGCCGTAACAGTAGCGGCACCACAGCGCCGACTCCAGCGCCAGCCCCTCGATGCCGGCACGGGCCTTCAGGCGGTCGGCGATCGACGGCACGATGAATTTCGGCTGGCGGTTGGAGCCGTCGAGGCAGAGGCGGCGGATGGTGTCCTTGATCTTGGGGTTGGCGAAACGGCGCTCGATGATGCCGAAATAGGCGGCGAGGTCGGTGCCGGGCACCGGCGGCACGGTGGGGATGATCTCGTCCTGCTCGATCTTCCGCAGGAAGGCGCGGATCAGCGGCGTCTCCATCGCCTCGTGGGCGAAGGTGATGCCGAGCAGCCCGGCCGGATAGGCGATCACCGCATGGCCGCCGTTCAGGATGCGGATCTTCATCGTCTCGAAAGGGGTGACGTCGGGGACGAACTGCACCCCCACCGCCTCCAGCGCCGGGCGGCCGGCGGAGAAGCGGTCCTCCAGCACCCATTGGGTGAAGTCCTCGCAGAACACCGGCCAGGCGTCGGCGATGCCGAAGTCGCGGGCCAGCGCCCCGCGCTCCTGCTCGCCGGTGGCCGGCGTGATGCGGTCGACCATGCCGTTGGGGAAGGCAACCGCCTCGGCGATCCAGTCCGCCAGCCCGGCGTCGATCCCCCGCGCGATGCCGAGCACGGCGTTGCGGGTGACGACGCCGTTGTGGGGGATGTTGTCGCAGGACATGACCGTGAAGGGGACCGTGCCGGCGGCGCGGCGGCGCGCCAGCCCGGCGACGATCAGGCCGAAGACGGTCTCCGGCCGGCCGGGGGCGGCGATGTCGGCGCGGATGGTCGGGTGGCCGGCGTCGAAGGCGCCGGAGGCGTCGATGTAGTAGCCGCCCTCGGTCACGGTCAGCGAGACGATGCGGATCGCCGGATCGGCGAGCCGGTCGATGATGGCCGCGGCATCGCCGACCGGCAGCATGCCGACCATGGCGCCGGTGACGCGGGCGAGGCTCTGCGCACCCGACTGCTCGACGACGGTGGTCAGCCAGTCCTGCCCTTCCAGGGCGTCGCGCATGCGCTGGTCCGACGGCATCACCCCGGCGCCGAGGATGGCCCAGTCCCGGTCGCGGCCCTGGGCGAACAGGCTGTCGAGATAGACCGCCTGATGGGCGCGGTGGAAGTTGCCGACGCCGAAATGCAGGATCCCGGCGGTCAGCGCGGAGCGGTCGTAGGCCGGCACCGACGCCCGAGCGGCGACGGCCGGAAGGGTGGCGGCGGAAAGGGCGATGGTCATGGCGGTGTCCTGCAGAGGCCGGGCCGGAAGTCGGGCCGGAGGGCGGGCGGAGGGCGGGAAGCGGGAGAGGCTCAGCTCATCCAGTTGCCGCCGTCGACGTTGTAGGTCTGGGCGACGATGTAGTCGGCCTCGGCGCTGGCCAGGAAGACGGCCATGCCGGTCAGGTCCTCCGCCCGGCCCATGCGGCCGTAGGGAACCGCCTCGCCGACCATCCGCTTCTTCTCGCCGGGCCGGAGCCCCTCATGCGTGGCGAAGAGGGCGTCGACGCCGTCCCAATGCTCGCCGTCGACCACGCCGGGGGCGATGGCGTTGACGTTGATGCCGTGGCGGATCAGGTCCAGCCCGGCCGACTGGGTCAGGCTGATCACCGCCGCCTTGGTCGCGCAATAGACGGCGACCAGCGCCTCGCCGCGGCGGCCGGCCTGGGAGGCCATGTTGATGATCTTGCCGCCGCGCCCCTGCGCGATCATCTGTCTGGCCGCCGCCTGGAGCGTGAACAGCGTGCCGGCGACGTTGATGGCGAACAGCCGGTCGTAGCTGTCGCGGGTGATCTCGACGATGGGCGCCAGGTCGAAGAGGGCGGCGTTGTTGACGAGGATGTCGATGCCGCCCGCCCGTTCGACCACCCGCGCGACCGCGGCGTCGATGGAGCCCTGGTCGGTGACGTCGAGCGCCACCGCATAGGCGCCGGGACCGATCTCCGCCGCGGCCCGCTCGGCCGCCGCGAGGTTGATGTCGGCGATGGCGACGGTGGCACCCTCACCGGCATAGGCCGCGGCGAAGGCGCGGCCGATGCCGCGCGCGGCACCGGTGATCATGGCCGACTTGCCGTCGAGACGCTTCATGGCGGGATCCTTCATGCCACTTTCTTGCCGGAAGCCAGGGAGGACAGGGCGTTCCCCGCGGCGTCGAAGCGGTGCAGCTTCTCGGCCTGTGGCGTCAGCCACACGCGGTCGCCGTGGCGCACCGGGAATTCGCCGCCGGCCCGCGCGACCAGCGTGCCGATCCCGTCGACCTGGACATAGACGAAGGTGTCCGATCCCAGATGTTCGGAGACGCTGACCGTGCCGCTCCAGCGGCCGCCATCGGTGGAGAGCACGAGATGCTCGGGGCGGATGCCGATCGTGTCGGCGCCGTCGCCGCGCGCGGCCTCGCCCTCGATGAAGTTCATGCGCGGCGAGCCGATGAAGCCGGCGACGAAGCGGTTGCGCGGCCGGCTGTACAGTTCGATCGGCGAGCCGACCTGCTCGATGCGGCCGGCGTTCAGCACCACGATCTTGTCGGCCATGGTCATGGCCTCCACCTGGTCGTGGGTGACGTAGATCATCGTCGTGCCGAGGCTGGCGTGCAGCTCGGAGATCTCCAGCCGCATGTTGACGCGCAGCGCCGCGTCGAGGTTGGACAGCGGCTCGTCGAACAGGAAGGCGGTCGGCTCGCGCACGATGGCGCGGCCGATGGCGACGCGCTGGCGCTGGCCGCCGGAGAGCTGGCCCGGCCGTCGGTCGAGATAGCCGGTGAGGTTCAGCACCGCCGCCGCCGCCTCGACCTTGCGGTCGACCGCCGCCTTGTCGAGCCGCGCCATCTTCAGCGGGAAGGCGATGTTGTTGCGCACGGTCATGTGCGGGTAGAGCGCGTAGGACTGGAACACCATGGCCAGCCCGCGCTGGGCCGGCGGCAGCGCCGTGGCGTCCTTGCCGTCGATGCGGATGGTGCCGGACGACACGTCCTCCAGCCCGGCGATCAGGCGCAGGAGCGTGGACTTGCCGCAGCCCGACGGGCCGACGAACACCACGAACTCGCCGTTGGCGATGGTCAGGTCGAGCGGCGGGATGACGGAGATGTCGCCGAAGCTCTTGGTGATCTGCTTGAGGACGATTTCACCCATGGGAGGTCTCCCTACTTCACGGCGCCGAAGGTCAGGCCGCGCACGAGCTGCTTCTGGCTGAACCAGCCGAGAACCAGGATCGGCGCGACCGCCATGGTCGAGGCGGCCGACAGTTTCGCGTAGAACAGCCCCTCCGGGCTGGAGTAGCTGGCGATGAAGGCGGTCAGCGGCGCCGCCTGGGAAGCGGACAGGTTCAGCGTCCAGAACGCCTCGTTCCAGGCCAGGATGACGTTGAGCAGCAGGGTCGAGGCGATGCCGGGCACCGCCATCGGCAGCAGCACGTAGAGGATCTCCGCCTTCAGCCCGGCGCCGTCCATCCGTGCCGCTTCCAGGATCTCGCCGGGAATTTCGCGGAAATAGGTGAACAGCATCCAGACGATGATCGGCAGGTTGATCAGCGTCAGCACGATGACCAGCCCGACGCGGGTGTCGAGAAGCCCGGTGTCGCGGAACAGCAGGTAGATCGGGATCAGCACGCCGACCGGCGGCAGCATCTTGGTCGACAGCATCCACATCAGCACGTCGCGGGTGCGGCGGCCCGGCACGAAGGCCATCGACCAGGCGGCGGGGACGGCGACCAGCAGGCCGGCCAGCGTCGAACCGAGCGAGACGATCACCGAGTTCATGAAGTGCAGGAAATAGTCCGAGCGCTGCTGCACCTCGGTGTAGTTCTCCAGCGTCCAGTGGAAGGCGAGGAAGGAAGGCGGCGAGGCCACCGCCTCCGCCTCGGTCTTGAAGCTGGTGAGGGCGGTCCACAGGATCGGAAAGAAGATCACGATCCCGATCGACCAGGCGAGCAGGGTCAGGCCCAGCTTGCGGCGGTTGGTTGCGGCGCGCGCCATGGCTCAGATGTCCAGGTTGCGGCCGATCATCCTCATGAGGAAGACGGCGACGATGTTGGCGAGGACCACCGCGACGATGCCGCCGGCGGAGCCGCCGCCGACGTCGAACTGCAGCAGCGACTGGGCGTAGACGAGATAGGTGATGTTGGTGGTGGCGGTGCCGGGGCCGCCGTTGGTCGTCACCAGGATCTCGGCGAAGACCGACAGCAGGAAGATGGTCTGGATCAGCGTCACCACCGTCATCGCCCTGGCCAGATGCGGCAGGATGATGTGGATGAAGCGGTCAAGCGCCCCGGCGCCGTCCATCTCCGCCGCCTCCAGCCGCTCGCGGTCCAGCGACTGCAGGGCGGTCAGCAGGATCAGCGTGGCGAAGGGCAGCCACTGCCAGGTGACGATCAGGATGATCGAGGACAGCGGCGCCTCGGCCAGGAAGTCGAAGGGCTGGAGGCCCAGCCCCTTGGCGATGGCGGCGAACAGGCCGTTCACCGGGTTCATCAGCATGTTCTTCCACACCAGCGCCGAGACGGTGGGCATGACGAAGAAGGGGGCGATGACCAGCAGCCGGACGATCCCCTGCCCCCAGAAGGGCTGGTCGAGCAGCAGGGCGAGCCCGATGCCGCCGGCGATGGTCAGCACCAGCACGCCGCCGACCAGCGCCAGCGTGTTGGCGAGCGCTGCGAAGAAGGCGGGATCGGTCAGGAAATACTGGTAGTTCAGGACGCCGATCCACTCCTCGGTCCCCGGCATCAGCAGGTTGTAGCGCAGGAACGAGAAGTAGAGCGTCATCACCAGCGGGATCAGCATCCAGCAGAGCAGCAGCAGGACGGCCGGTGACATCGTCAGGCGCGCGGCGGCGCGGGAATGGGCGGTGGCCATTGGCTCGACCCTCGGGGCGGCATTGCGGGCGGCGGCACAGGGGCGCGGGCGGGGCGCGCGCCGCCGGCACCGCCGGCAGCGGAGATGACTGCGGAGATGACTGCGGGGACGACCGCGGAAATAACCGCGGGGGAACCGGCTACTTGATGTAGCCGGCCTTGGTCATCTCGCGGGTGGCGAGCGCCTGCGCGCTCTGCAGGGCCTGGTCGGCGGTCATCTGGCCGGCCAGCGCCGCGGAGAACGCCTGCCCGACCGCGGTGCCGATGCCCTGGAATTCGGGGATCGCCACGAACTGGACGCCGGTATAGGGCACCTCCTGCACCGTCGGATGCAGGGGATCGGCCGCCTGGATCGACTTCAGCGTGAGGTCGGCGAAGGGAGCCGCCTTGCGGTATTCGGGATTGGCGTAGAGCGAGCTGCGGGTGCCGGGCGGGACGTTGGACCATCCCTCCTCCTTGGCGACGAGGTCGATGTACTCCTTGGAGGTCGCCCAGGCGATGAAGCTCTGCGCCGCGTCGGCCTTCTTGCTGCTGGCGGGGATGGCGAGGTTCCAGGCCCACAGCCAGTTGGAGCGCTTGCCGAGCCCGTTGTCGGGTGCCAGCGCGTAGCCGACCTTGTCGGCGACCTTGCTCTGCGCCGGGTTGGAGACGAAGGAGGCCGCCACCGTCGCGTCGATCCACATGGCGCACTTGCCGGTCTGGAACAGGGCGAGGTTCTCGTTGAAGCCGTTCGACGAGGCGCCGCGCGGGCCGGCGTCCTTCATCAGGCCGAGATAGGTGGTCAGCGTCTTCTTCCAGGGGTCGGTGTTGAACTGCGGCTTCCAGCTCATGTCGAACCAGCGCGCCCCGAAGGAGTTGGCCATGGCGCTGAGGAAGGCCATGTTCTCGCCCCAGCCCGCCTTGCCGCGCAGGCAGATGCCGTAGACTTCCTGTTCCTTGTCGGTGAGCTTGCGGGCGGCGTCGCCGATGAAGGCCCAGGTCGGGGCCTCCGGCATGGTCAGGCCGGCCTTCTCGAACAGGTCCTTGCGGTACATGACCATCGAGCTTTCGCCGTAGAAGGGCGCGGCGTACAGCTTGCCGTCGCTGGTCAGGCCGTTGCGGATGGAGGGCAGCAGGTCGTCGGCGTCATAGTTGGCGCCGAGCTTGTCGAGCGGCATCAGCCAGTTCTGCTTGCTCCAGATCGGGACCTCATAGGTGCCGATGGTCAGGATGTCGTACTGGCCGCCCTTGGTGGCGATGTCGGTGGTGACGCGCTGGCGCAGCACGTTCTCTTCCAGCGTCACCCAGTTCAGCGTGATGTCGGGGTGGGCCTTGGTGAAATGGTCCGCCAGCTTCTGCATGCGGATCATGTCGCCGTTGTTGACCGTGGCGATCGACAGCGTTTCGGCCTGCGCGGAGGTGCCGAGGAAGGCGGCCACCGCCGCGCCGATCAGGGATAGCGCGCACTTCATGCTGTTCCTCCCGAAATTCCTTTTCGGCCGCCGCCTTGCGGACGCAGCCGTCCGGCACCGGGCGCCGCCCTGCCGGCCATTGGTTCCGTCCCCACGGCTCCAGCGGCATCGCGCGTTTGTTTGTGGGTGACACGAACAGGATAGTGCGCGCAGCCGCAGGAGCCGTCAATATATAAATCACACTGATTTTGGTATTGGTTGGGGGTACTGCCGTCTGCCGGATGTGAGGGGGGAGTCCCGGACGCTGCTCCAATGAGGGCGCATGGCGGCCGGGCGCTGATTTTACCCCCTCCCCATCCCTCCCCCGCTTCGCGGGAGAGGGGGCAGGATGCTTGTCGGCGTGAACCGATCAGCAGAGCGGCGGCAGTCCCTCTCCCGCGAAGCGGGGGAGGCTAGGAGGGGGAAAGTCAGCGCCGCGCGCCCATCAGAGCGCCAGGGCACCCGCCGCGCCGATGGCGGCGATGGCCTCGGCATGGAGGTCGGCGGTGGCGGCGGCCACCACGCGGCCGTCCGAACCGGTGGTGAGCGCCCTGCCCTGCCAGTCCGTGATCACCCCGCCCGCCCCATCGATCACCGGCGCCATCGCCAGGTAGTCGTAGGGCTGCAGCCCGGCCTCGATCACCAGGTCGACATGCCCCGAGGCGACCAGGCCGTAGATGTAGCAGTCGCCGCCGAAACGGCGGCTGCGCGCCTGCCGGCTGACGGAGTCGAAGATCCTCAGCCCCTCGGCGTCGAAGGCGTCGGGCGAGGTGGTGTAGACCACCGCGTCGGCGAGCCGGCGGCAATCGCGCGTCCGGCACGGCTGCCCGTTGAACAGCGTCGGAAGGCCGGCGCGCCCGATCCAGCGCTCGCCCAGCGCCGGCATGTCGATCACGCCCACCAGCGGCGCTCCCTCGTGCAGCACCGCCAGCAGGGTGCCGTAGATCGGCCAGCCGGTGATGAAGCTGCGCGTGCCGTCGATGGGATCGATCACCCAGACGAACTCGGCGTCCAGCCGGTCGCGCCCATGCTCCTCGCCCAGGATGCCGTGGTCGGGGAACTGCCCGGCGATGTGCCGGCGCAGCGCGGCCTCCACCTCGCGGTCGGCGATGGTCACCGGGCTGTCGTCGGACTTGATGTCGATCGCCACCGGGGTGCGGAACCAGCGAAGCGACAGCGGCCGCGCCTCGTCCGCCAGAACCTCCGCGAAATCGGCCAGGGCAAGCGTGTCGGTGGGGTGTCGGCTCATGATTTGCCTTATTTTTGTGCTGATGCGCAAATGCACGACATCTGTGCAATCATGGTAGACACAAAAGCACAAAACTGCAAACATCCACTCAAATACACGACCGGCGGCGTTTCGCCGGGCGCATGCGATCAAGAACGAGGGGGTTTTCTGGGATGCTTCAGTTCTATGGAAGGGCCTGGGAAAAGGCGCGCGGGAAGGCTTGGGCAGCCGGCGCGATCCTGATGGCCTGCACCGCCATGACGCAGGCCGGCACGGCCCGGGCGGGAACGCTGACCGTCTACACCGCGCTGGAGGAGGACGAGATCGCCGACTATGTCGCGGCGGCCAAGGCGGACCTGCCGGACATCGACCTGAAGGTGCTGCGCCTGTCGACCGGCGACCTCGGCGCCCGCATGCTGGCCGAGGCATCCAACCCGCAGCACGACGTGATCTGGGGCTGGGCGGTCACCAACATGCTGGATCCGCGGGTGATGGCGCTGGTCGAGCCCTATGCCGCCAAGGGGTCGGCGGCCCTGCCGGCCGCCTACAAGGGCGCCGACGGCAGTTGGTTCGCCGCCACCGGCTACATGGCCGCCTTCTGCGTCAACACCGAGCTGCTGAAGGCCAAGAACCTGCCGGTGCCGACCTCGTGGAAGGATCTGGCCAACCCGGCCTACAAGGGCGAGCTGGTCATGCCCAACCCGGTGTCGTCGGGTACCGGCTATCTCCAGATCGCCGCCATCCTGCAGGGCCAGGGCAACGAGACGGGCTGGCAGTTCCTGAAGACGCTGGACGGCAACGTCGCGCAGTACATCAAGTCCGGCTCCAAGCCCTGCAAGTCGGCGCGCTCGGGCGAATACGCGATCGGCACCTCACTGGCCTTCGCCGCGATCAAGTCGGTGGAGGAGGGCTTCCCGATCAAGATGGTCATCCCGACCGACGGCGCCGGCTACGAGCTGGAAGCTTCGGCGCTGATGAAGTCGTCCAAGAACAAGGAGGACGCCAAGCGCTTCCTCGACTGGACGCTGTCGCCCAAGGCCGCGGCCCTCTACACCAAGTACAAGGAGATCGTGACCATCCCGGACACGCCAGTCTCCAAGGCGGCGCGGGAGGCCGGGCTGCCGGCCGACCTGCAGACGGTGCTCTATCCGATGGATTTCGCGAAGTCCGCCAAGGAGCGCGACGCCATCCTCCAGACCTGGCAGGGCAGCATCGGCCGCTGACGCGGCGACGACAGACGCGGGCGGCCCTGGGGCGGCCCCGGCCTCGGGGTGCCGCCCGCGCCCTTTCCCGTTCCGTTGCAGTGGGGCCCTTGCCATGGATTTGCAGATCCGAAACCTCCTGAAGACCTTCAACGGCTTCGTCGCCCTCGACCGCATCAACCTGACCGTGGGGGACGGCGAGTTCGTCTGCCTGCTCGGGCCGAGCGGCTGCGGCAAGACGACCCTGCTGCGCATCGTGGCCGGCCTGCTGCCCTACGACAGCGGCGAGTTGCTGATGGGCGGCCGCGACCTCGGCGGCGTGCCGGCGCGCGACCGCGGCTTCGGCATCGTCTTCCAGTCCTATTCGCTCTTCCCCAACATGACGGTGGCGGAGAACATCGGCTATGGCATGAAAATCCGCCACGCTCCCAGGGAGCGGATCGCCGCCCGCGTCGCCGAGCTGCTGGACCTGATCAAGCTGCCGCAGGTCGCCGACCGCCATCCCTGGCAACTGTCGGGCGGCCAGCAGCAGCGCGTGGCGCTGGCCCGCGCGCTGGCGGTCGATCCGTCGCTGATCCTGCTGGACGAGCCGCTGTCGGCGCTCGACGCCCGCGTGCGCGCCGACCTGCGCACGGAGATCCGCGACGTGCAGCGCCGCCTGGGCATCCCGACCATCATGGTCACGCACGACCAGGAGGAGGCGCTGGTGCTCGCCGACAAGGTCGTCTGCATGAACCACGGGCTGATCGAGCAGGTCGGCACGCCGCAGGATCTCTACCTGCGCCCCCGCACCCGCTTCGTCGCCGACTTCATGGGCAGCAGCAACCTGCTGCCGACCGGCTGGGTGCGCGAGGCCATGCCGCATCTCATGCCCTCCCGGCCCGACGGCGCCGAGGCGGCCTTCGACGCCTGCGTCCGGCCGGAACGCGTGTCGGTCACACCGGCGCCGGGCGCCGAGGGGCGGGTGATCGACCTGACCTTCCTCGGCAACATCCGGCGCCTGCGCCTCGCCTGGCGCGGGCGGGAGCTGCTGGCGGAGACCCACCAGGACCCCGGCGTGGCGCCGGGCGAGGCGGTGGACGTGTCGGTCGCGGCGGACGCCTGCGCCTGGGTGCGCGCATGACCATGCCGGCCACGCCCTCCGCCATCCCGCTGAACCGCAGCCCGGCACGGCGCGCCCGCAGCAGCGCCGACGAGCGGCTGCTCTACGGCGCCTGCGTGCTGGTGCCGGTCGCGGCCCTGCTCCTGTTCTTCCTGTTCCCGCTCGCCACCATCGTCTGGCGCAGCCTGGTCGAGGAGGCCGGCGGCGTCGGCCCCGGCAACTATCTGGCGCTGTTCCGCACCCCCGGCATCCTGCGCGCGGTGACCAACAGCCTGGCGGTGGGGCTGGCGACCACGGCGGTCTGCCTGGTGCTGGGCTTCATGGTCGCCTATGCCGTGCAGCGCACGCGGATGCCGGGCAAGCGCTTCGTGTCGGCGGCGCTGTCGCTGCCGCTGCTGGCGCCGTCCCTGGTGCTCGGGCTCGGGCTGATCTTCCTGCTCGGCCGCAACGGGCTGGTCAGCAACCTGCTGGGCACCCGCATCAACATCTACGGCTTTTCCGGGCTGCTGATCGCCAACGTGCTCTACGCGCTGCCGCAGGCGGTGCTGATCATCCAGGCCGCACTCCGCCACTCCGACGCCCGCTACTACGACGCGGCGGAGGTGATGGGGGCGACCCGCTGGCAGCAGTTCACCGGCATCACTCTGCCCAACGTGAAGTTCGGCCTGCTCAGCGCCGGCTTCGTGGTCTTCACGGTGACGATCACCGATTTCGGCAACGCGGTCACCATCGGCGGCGACTTCACCGTGCTGGCCACCGAGATCTACAACCAGGTCACCGGCCAGATGAAGTTCGGCATCGGCGCGGCGGTCGGCATCCTGCTGCTGTTGCCGACCGGGGTCGCGGTCTACATCGAGCGGGTGGCGGCGCAGCGGCAGTTCGGCACCGGGTCGGAAAGCGCGCTGCCGCCGGTTCCCGACCATGTGCCGGCGCGCGACGTGCCGCTGTTCCTCGCCACCATGGCGCTCGCCCTGTCGATCGTCGCAGTGGTGGCGACGGTGGTCTTCGCCAGCTTCGTCCGGCTGTGGCCCTACCGGCTGGACCTCACCACCAAGCACTACGCAATCACCCTCAGCGGCGGCTACGAGCCGCTGTGGACCTCGCTCGGCGTCTCGGTCGCGGCGGCCGGCATCGGCACGGCGCTGCTGTTCGCGCTGGCCTTCGGCCTGCGGCGCCTGCCGGCGGCGGTGGCGAAGACGGTGTATCTGCTGGCGGTCCTGCCGGTCGGCGTGCCGGGGCTGGTGCTCGGCCTGTCCTACATCTTCGCCTTCAACCTTGCGGGATCGCCGCTGCACGTGCTGTATGGGTCGGCGCTGCTGCTGGCGCTGTGCAACTTCTACCACTACCACACGCAGGGCTTCCTCACGATGGTCACCGGGATGCGCGCCGTGCCACCGGCCCTCGAAGAGGCGGCGACCTGCCTCGGCGGCGGCGCGGTGCGCGTGCTGGGCGACGTGGTGGTGCCGGTGATGGTGCCGACCCTGCTGTCGGTCTTCTTCTTCCTGTTCATGCGCTCGATGGTGACGCTGTCGGCGGTCATCTTCCTGGTGACGCCGTCGGTGACCCTGGGGGCGGTCTCGGTGATGCGCCTGGACGAGGCCGGCTTCGTCTCGCAGGCCGCCGCCTTCTCCACCTGCATCATGGCGGTCGTCGCGGCGGCGGCGCTGGCGATGCGGGGGGCGGTGACGCTGGCGACGCGCCGCACGGTGTCCTGAGATGCTGCAGGAGGAACGCCACCAGCGCATCCGCGCCCTTCTGGCGTCGATGCAGCGGGCCACCACCGAGCGGGTGGCCAGCGACCTCGGCGTGTCGCGCGAGACGGTCCGCCGCGACTTCGTCGAACTCGAGGCGCGCGGCGAGCTGCGCCGGGTGCACGGCGGCGTGGTCGCCGTGGCGCCGGAGCCGGAGCCGCCGATCGCGGTGCGCTCGCAGGTCCGCCTGAAGGAGAAGCGGGCCATCGCCAAGGCGGCGGCCCGCCTCGTCACCGCCGGGCAGACGCTGTTCCTCGACTTCGGCAGCACCGTCTCCGCCCTGGCCGAGGAGTTGGCCAGCCTGCCGGGCCTGACGATCGTCACCAACTCCTTCGACGTGGCGCAGACCATCGCGCAAGGGAAGCGCGGTACGGCGACCCTGCTGGGCGGCCGGGTCGACGAGGGCATCCCCGCCACCTTCGGCGAGGGAACCGTGGCCGAGATCCACCGCTACCGCGCCGACGTGGCGCTGCTGTCGCCGGCGGCCCTCGACCCGCGCTACGGCGCCACCAGCTTCGACCCGCGCGAGGCGGAGGTCGCCCGCGCCATGGTCGACAACGCCGATCGCGTGGTGATCCTGGCCGACCACAGCAAGATCGGCCACACCAGCCGCATCAGCTTCTGCCCCCCCGGCCGCATCGACACCATCGTGACCGACGCCCGGTCGCAGGAGGCGGCGGCCTTCCCCGCCCTCGCCTCGGCCGTCCCCTGCGTGGTGTTCGGCTGATCGCCGCCGGCCACCACGCACCGAGGCCGGCAACTGGACCAGACACACTCCCGGTTGCAGCGCCGTTAACTAAATCATTTTGATTTTGTTACTAACGGTCTGCTATAGACGGACTCCCATCCGAATTCGTGAAGCCGGGAGGCGACGATAGCATGCGGGGCGGCGACACCACCGGACTGCGCGCCTACAATGAACGGCTGGTCATGAATGCCCTGCTCCAGACCGGCATGCTGTCCAAGGCCGAGATCGCGCGCGAAACCGGGCTCAGCGGCCAGGCCGCCTCGGTGATCGTCAACCGCCTGCTGGAAGACGGGCTGCTCGTCAAGCTGGACAAGGTGCGCGGACAGGTCGGGCAGCCCTCGACCCCGATCGCCCCCAACCCGGACGGCGCCTATGCGCTGGGCGTGAAGATCGGCCGGCGCAGCCTGGAGGCGATCCTGGTCAACCTGCTGGGCGAGGAGCTGGGGGCGAGCCGGGTGCGCTACGACGCGCCGCTGCCGGAACGGACGATCGCCACCGCGATCGCCCAGGCCACCGGCCTGCTCGGCCACCTGCCTCCGGCGGCCCGCGACCGCGTCGTCGGCCTCGGCGTCGCCATGCCCGACGAGATCCATGCCTGGTCGACCGAGCTGGGGCTGGCGGCGGGGGCGCTGGACGGCTGGCGCGAGGCCGACGTCGCCGGGGCGCTGGGGCGGGCGACCGGCCTGCCGGTGACGCTCTACAACGACGCCGCGGCCGCCTGCGCGGCGGAGATGATCGCCGGGCACGCCATCGTCAGCCGCAGTGCGCTCTACATCTACCTCGGCACCTTCATCGGCGGCGGCGTGGTGATCGACGGCCGGCTCTACCGCGGCGAACAGGGCAATGCCGGTGCCATCGGGTCCATGCCTACCGGGCCGACCGGGCCGGATGCGCCGCCTGGCCAACTGATCCACAGCGCCTCCATCTTCCTGCTGGAACGCGCCCTGGAGGCCGGCGGCGTCGATCCGTCGGCCGCCCTCACCGACGGGTCCGGCAGCACCGCCAACGCGATCTTCGACGCCTGGGCCGACACCGCCGCCGTGGAGCTGTCGCGCGCCGTCGTCTCCGCGCTGAGCATCATCGACTTCCAGGAGGTGGTGGTGGACGGCTTCCTGCCGCCGGCCTGGCGCGACCGCTTCACGCAACGGCTGTCCGCGGCGCTGGAGCGCTTCAACCGGTCCGGCCTGAAGCCCGCCCTCGTCACCGCCGGGTCGATCGGGCCGATGGCCCGCGTGCTCGGCGCGGCGATGCTGCCGCTGAAGGCGCGCTTCTCGCCCGACACCGACCTGCTGGTCCGCCCGGGCATGGCCAGGGACCTGGTGTAGCGCCGGAGGCCGGGCGAACCGGACCGGGTATTCTCGAAATGGGACACGATCGCGATGCCCTTGCCGCGGGCTTCCGGCAAGGCGCCGGTGTGCCGCGGAAGCGACGGATCGGCATTCCTCATCCGTTGCACCAGGCGTTCACGACAGCACCGGCCGCTGCGAACATCCAGCCGCTCAAGGGCATCGGCCAGAACCGGACACGAGCCGCCGATCAGCTTTCGATCTGTCATTGATCGTCCCACACACCATGCTTCATGACCCTACCCGTCATAGCCTCCTCCAGGGGCTATTTTCCCCTATGGCAGGGTGATCCGGTCACCGGCTGGAGCGGCGCGCCCGGCCACCTTCTCTCAAGGCCACAGCGGCGGAAGGCGGGCCGGCGGAGCCCGTCGACGTCGCGGCAGACCTCCGGACGGGACCATGGGCTGGCCAACGCTCCGGCCGCCGAAAATTCGCTGTCTATGCAAAAAGTGGATTGTTGGAGTACGAAACCCGAGTTATCATATTTCAGTTGATGTAATCGCATTTCGATTATATCCCGGACAAGATTAAGGAGGTCGCGCGTGGACGTGATCGCTGAACTGGCGGGCCTGATCGGTGCCGACGCCGTCCTGACCGCCCCCTCCGACCTGGAAGCCGTCACCGAGGACTGGCGCGGGCGCTACCGTGGCCCGGCGCTCTGCCTGGCACGCCCCGCCACCGCCGAGCAGGTCGCCGCCGTGGTGCGCTGCTGCGCCAGACACGGCGTCCCGGTGCTGCCGCAGGGCGGCAACACCAGCCTGTGCGGCGGCGCCGTCCCGTCGGAGAGCGGCCCCGCCCCGGTGATCCTCAGCCTGACGCGCATGCGCGCGGTCCGCGCCATCGATCCCGTGAACAACACCATGGAGGTCGAGGCCGGCTGCGTGCTCGCCACCGTGCAGGACGCGGCGGCGGCGGCCGGGCGGCTCTATCCGGTCAGCCTGGGTGCCGAGGGCTCCTGCCAGATCGGCGGCACCATCGCCACCAACGCCGGCGGCACCTCGGTCCTGCGCTACGGCAACACGCGCGAGAACGTGCTGGGGCTCGAGGTGGTGCTGGCCGACGGCACCATCTGGTCTGGCCTCTACGGCCTGCGCAAGAACAACACCGGCTACGACCTGAAGCACCTGTTCATCGGGTCGGAAGGCACGCTCGGCATCATCACCGCGGCGACCTTGAAGCTGCATCCGCTGCCGACGCGCCATGCGGTGGCCTGGGTCGGGATGGCGTCGCCGGAAGACGCGCTGACCCTGCTGACGCGGGTGCAGGGACGCAGCGCCGCCCGGCTGTCCGCCTTCGAGATGATCAACCGCCTGCAGCTCGACCTGGTGGTCGACCATGTCCCCGGCCGCCGCAGCCCGATCGAGAGCGAGGCCGAGTGGCATGTGCTGATCGAGCTGTCGGACAACGGCTCCGGCGATGCGCTCGACGCCGAGCTGCAGGCGATCCTGGAGGACGCCTTCGCCGACGGCCTGCTGAGCGACGCGGCGCTGGCCGCCAGCGAGGCGCAGCGCCACGCCATGTGGGAGGTGCGCCACAGCGTGTCGGAGGCCAACAAGAAGGCCGGCGTCGGCCTGACCACCGACTGCGCGGTGCCGCTGTCGGCGGTCCCCGCCTTCATCCGGGGGGCGACCGCGGCGGTGCATGCGCTGGTGCCCGACCTGCCGGTGATCGTCGTCGCCCATCTCGGCGACGGCAACGTCCACTTCATCCCCTTCTTCACCTTCGACGCCTGGGCGGCGGCCGGAAAAGGCGGCGCAGGCAATGGCAATGGCGAGGGCGGCGGCCGCGACGCGCTCGCCGCGGCGCTGCGCCACGCCGTCAACGACGAGGCCGCCCGCCTGAAGGGCACCTTCAGCGCCGAGCACGGCGTCGGCCGCGTCCAACTCGCCGAGATGGAACGCTACAAGCCGGCGGCCGAACTGGCGCTGATGCGCGCGGTCAAGCAGGCGCTCGACCCGCAGGGCATCTTCAATCCCGGCCGGCTGCTGCCGCCCGGCTGAGCCTCTCCGCTTCCCGACCCCACCCGCCACCCAGATCCATCCAAGAGGAGTTCCGACATGAGCATGCGCCAATCCGGCTGGTCCCGCCGCACCCTGCTGAAAGCCGGCGCCGCCGGCACCGCGGCGCTCGCCATGCCGGCGATCTGGAGCCCCGCCCGCGCACAGAACAAGCGGATCGTCGTCCGTGACGACGGCGGCATCTACACCAAGGCCTACGGCGAGGTCTTCTACAAGCCCTTCACCGCGGCCACCGGCATTGAGGTGGTCGGCGTCCAGGCCAACGCCGAACCGACCGCCCAGATCCGCTCGATGGTGGAAGCCAAGTCCTACACCTGGGACATGGCCAAGATCAGCGAGCCGGCCATCCTGATGCTGACCGCCGGCGACAAGCCGATGCTGGAGAAGCACGGGCTGGAGAACGACCCGGCCGTCGCCGCCATCCCCAAGCAGTACATGTCGGCCTACGGCGTCGGCACCAACGTCTACACCACGGTGCTGGCCTACCGCACCGACGCCTTCAAGGGCCGCAAGGCGCCGGCCTCCTGGAAGGACTTCTACGACGTCGCCAACTTCCCCGGCCGCCGCGCCCTGCGCAAGCACCCGTTCGACACCATCGAGCAGGCGCTGATGGCCGACGGCGTAGCGACCGGCTCGGTCTATCCCTGCGACCTCGACCGCGCCTTCAAGGCGCTGGACCGCATCAAGAAGGACATCTCGGTGTTCTGGACCAGCGGCGCGCAGGTCGAGCAGATGCTGATCTCCGGCGAGGTCGACATGGTGCCGACCTGGGTGTCGCGCCCGCAGGCGGCGATCGCCGCCGGCGCCCCGGTCGGCATCGTCTGGGACCAGAACATCTGGGGCCTCGATAGCTGGGCCATCCTGGCCGGCACGCCGAACGCCGACGCCTGCCGCCAGTTCATCAAGTTCACCTGCGACCCCAAGCGCCAGGCCGAGCTGGTGAAGTACTTCCCGGCCGGCGTCACCCTGCCCGACGCCTTCAACCACATCGACCCGAAGGTCGCGCCCGACTGCCCGACCTTCCCGGCGAACATCGAGAAGGGCGTCAAGATCAACGCCCAGTACTGGCTGGACAACCAGCAGAAGGCGCTGGAGCGCTACAACGCCTGGCTGCTGAGCTGAGGCTCCGGCCCGCCGCCCCTTCCCCGGCCCTCCCCCGCTGACGCGGAAAAGGGGGCGGCCGGCGGAGCGGCGGCGATCCCCTCCTCCGCCGACGGCGGGGAAGGGGCCGGGAGAGAGGCACGGCCTTGCCCCCTCCCCGCTTTCCCCCATTCCCACCCCATTCCCCCGCGAGGAGACCTGCCATGTCGTCTTCCAGCCTAACCGTCCAGGGCCTCGCCAAGCGTTACGGCGATTTCGTGGCGCTCGCCCCCACGGACCTCGTCGTCGCCGATGGCGAATTCCTGACGCTGCTCGGCCCCTCGGGCTCGGGCAAGACGACATTGCTCAGCCTGCTGGCCGGGCTGGTCCCCCCCGACGAGGGAAGCGTGCGCATCGGCGCGCAGGACGTGACCTACGCCCCGCCCTACGAGCGCGACATCGGCGTGGTGTTCCAGAACTACGCCCTGTTCCCGCACATGACGATCGAGGAGAACATCGCCTTCCCGCTGAAGATGCGCAAGGTCGCGGCGGCGGAGGCGAAGAAGCAGGCGCGCGCCGCGCTGGAGATGGTGCATCTGCCGCACATCGCCGGCCGCTACCCGCGCGAGCTGTCGGGCGGCCAGCAGCAGCGCGTGGCGCTCGCCCGCTGCATGGTCTACAAGCCGTCGATCATCCTGATGGACGAGCCGCTGGGCGCGCTCGACAAGAAGCTGCGCGAGCACATGCAGCTCGAGATCAAGCGGCTGCACCGCGAGATGGGGACGACGGTGGTCTACGTCACCCACGACCAGGAAGAGGCGATGACGATGTCCGATCGCATCTGCCTGATGAACGCCGGGCGGATCGAGCAGCTCGGCACTCCGGCCGACCTCTATTTCCGCCCGCGCACGCTGTTCGTCGCCGACTTCCTCGGAGAATCCAACCTTCTGCCGGCGGCGCTCGGCACCCGCGTCGGCGACGAGGCGGAGATCCGGCTGGGCAGCGACGGCATTCCCGGCCGCGCGCTCGCCAACGGCCAGGACCTGCCGGCGGGCTCGGCGGTGCGGGTGATGGTGCGGCCGCAGAACCTGGGCGTCGCCCGTCCGGCGGGCGACGGCGTGCCGGGCGTGCGGGGGCGGGTGTCCGACGTGATGGTCACCGGCAGCCTGACCAAGGTCTACATGGAGCCGCTCGACCGCGCCCTGCCGCCGCTGGTCGCCGCCTTCCCCACCCGCAACGAGGCCGACGCCATCCGCATCGACGACGTGCTCGCGCTGTCCTGGAACAGCCGCGACGCGGTGGTCATCCCTGACGCGGCGGCCTCCGCCGGCGCGGCGAAAGCGGCCTGACATGAGCGACCACACCATGACCATGCCCCGTTCGGCCGGCCGGCGCGCCGCCCCGCCGGCCTGGCGCAAGCCGGTGCTGATGGGCGCGCCCGTCGTCCTGCTCCTCCTGGCCTTCCTGGTCTATCCCGTCGGGCAGTTGCTGGCGCTCAGCGTCTACAACGGCGAGGGCTTCACGCTCGCGCCCTACAAGCAGCTCTTCTCCTCCAGCCTCTACGTCACCGTCCTGTGGATCACGCTGAAGATCTCGCTGGCGACGACGCTGGTCGCGGTGGCCGGGGCCTACCCCATCGCCTACCTGATCTCGATCGCGAAGGGGCCGGCGAAGAGCCGGCTGATCTTCTGGGTGCTGCTGTCCTTCTGGACCAGCTTCCTGGTGCGCGCCTTCGCCTGGGTCATCATCCTCGGCCGCAACGGCGTCATCAACGGCACGCTGATGTCGCTGGGCATCATCGACCGACCGATCGACCTGCTCTACGGCTTCGGCGCCGTGCTGGTCGGCATGGTGCACGCCATGCTGCCGCTGGCGGTGATGACCATGCTGGCGGTGATGGAGAACATCGACCGCACCCTGCCGCGGGCCGCCAGCACGCTGGGCGCCCGCCCCGGCACCGCCTTCTGGACCGTCTATTTCCCGCTGTCGCTGCCCGGCGTCGCCGCCGCGGCGATCATGGTCTTCGTGTCGGCGATCGGCTTCTTCATCGTGCCGGCCCTGCTCGGCGGGCGGCGCGAGACGATGATCACCCAGCTCATCATCGACCAGGTGCAGCAGACGCTGAACTGGGGCCTGGCCGGCTCCATCTCGGTGCTGCTGCTGACGGTGGTGCTGGCGGTGTTCGTGCTCTACGACCGCGTCTTCGGCTTTTCCACGCTGACCGGCGAGACCGCCGGCGCGACGCACAACCGCGACACCGCCATGCGGCGGCTGGGCGGCCGGGTGCTGGGGCTGCTGGGTTCGGCCAGCGACGCGCTGCTCGGCCTGTTCCCGCGCCGCCGGCCGCACGGCACCGGCGAGAAGCCGGCCGCGACGCTTCGCGTCCTGGTGTGGGCGATGCTGGGGCTGATCAGCCTGCCGGCCTTCCTGATGGTGCCGCTGTCCTTCGGCAATGCCGGACTGGCCTGGCCGCCGACCGGCTTCTCGCTGCAATGGTACGAGCAGCTCCTGCAATCGCCGCTGTGGATGCAGGCGCTGACGCGCTCGCTGGTGGTGGCGTTCGGCACCGGGCTGCTGTCGATGGCGATCGGCGTGCCGGCCGCCTTCCTGATGGTGCGCAGCCGCATGCGGGGCAAGGGCGCGATGCTGGCCTTCATCCTGTCGCCGGTGATCGTACCGCGCATGATCATCGCGGTCGGCCTGTTCTACGTCTTCGCCCAGATGGGGCTGGTCGGCACCATCCTCGGGCTGGTGATCGGCCACACCGTGGTCGCCGTGCCCTATGTGGTGATGACGATGACGGCGGTGCTGCGCAACTACGACACCCGGCTCGACCTGGCGGCGCAGAGCCTGGGCGCCCGGCCGCTGGCGGCGCTGCGCCACGTCACCTTCCCGATCCTGGGCGCCGGCATGCTGTCGTCCTTCCTGTTCGCCTTCGCCACCTCCTTCGACGAGCTGACGATCTCGCTGTTCTCGTCGGGCGGCCTCAGCGCCACCCTGCCCAAGCAGTTCTGGGACGAGGTGACGCTGCAGGTCTCCCCCGTCATCGCGGCGGTGTCGACCGGCCTCCTCGTCTTCGTCGCGGTGCTGATCTACGCCGCCGACCGGCTGCGCCGGCGCAGCCTGGCCTCCTGAGCCCTGCACCGCCGCTCCACCTCTTCGCACTTCCAAGGATACATCATGCTCGATGCCACCAAGCTCCGCGGCATTCTGCCCGCCACCCCGACGCCGGTGACCGCCGACGGCACCATCGACGTCGCGGCGTCCAAGGCGCTGTTCTCCTGGCTGAACCGCCAGGGGATCGACGGGGTGGTCCCGCTGGGCGGAACCGGCGAATACGGCGCGCTGGCGCGGGCCGAACGCAACCGCTTCGCCGAGCTGACGGTCGAGGCGATGGCGGGAAAGGGGCCGGTCATCGCCGGCGTGCTCGACACCGGCTACCATGACGCGCTGGCCGCCGGCCGCGACTTCGCGGCAGCCGGCGTCGACGGCCTGCTGGTGCTGACGCCCTACTACACCAACCCGACCCAGGCCGGCATCCGCGACTACTTCCTGCGCTATGCCGACGAGTCGCCGGTGCCGATCCTGATCTACGAAATCCCCTACCGCACCCGCATCGCCGTCGATCCCGAGGTGCTGCACGAGCTGTCGCGCCACGAGCGGATCGTCGGCATGAAGGCCTGCAACACCGACATGTACCACTTCCTGCGCACGGTGGCGGGGCTGCATCCCTCCTTCGCCATGCTGAGCGGCGAGGACACGCTGTTCCCGCTGCACGTCGCCGCCGGTGCCAAGGGCGGCATCGTGGTGACCGCCAACCTGCTGCCGCGCGCCTGGCGCCTGGTGTTCGACCTCGCCTCGGCCGGCAAGACCGCCGAGGCGCTGGAGATCCACCGCAGCCTCATCCCGATGATGAACCTCGCTTTCGCCGAAACCAATCCGGGGCCGATGAAGTCGGTGATGGACCTGATCGGCGTCAACGCCCCGGCGATGCTGCCGCCGCTGCGCGAGCCGCGGCCGGAGCTGCGCGACGCCCTGCGGCGCGAGCTGTCGCGCCTGCTGACCACCTACGAAGGACTGCCGGTCGCGGCGGTCGCCTGACCGCTCGCATCGCGACACGCGTGGCATCCGGCCCGCCGGATGCTATGCGTTGCGCGAGGGAATGCCGATGACGCGAGGAGCAGGACCGATGCCGAAGGCCGGGAACCCCACCGAGACGGGCAGCACGGCGGAACGGGCCGGACAAGAGGGTGCCGCCGCCGCGGCGGAGACGAAGGCGAAAGCCGATCCGCGCGGCTCGTCGCTGTTCGTCGGCTCGACCGAGAAGACCTTCCAGGTCCTGCACGCCTTCGACGGCCCGCACCGGCAGATGCCGCTGTCGGAGATCGCCAAGGCGGCGGGGCTGGACCGCAGCGCCGCCCAGCGGCTGGTCTACACGCTGGAGGTTCTGGGCTACCTGCGGCGGGTGCACGGCACGCGCAACTACGCCCTCAGCCCGAAGCTCCTCCAGTTCTCCTACAACTACCTGCGCGCCAACGAGCTGATCGAGAAGGCGTCGCCCTACCTGCTGGAGATCAGCCGCGGTGTCGGCGAAACCGCCAACCTGCAGGAGCTGGACGGCCACGAGATCGTCTTCGTCGCCCGCTTTCCCGGCCGCCACCTGGTGAACATCGACATCATGGTCGGCAGCCGGCTGCCCGCCTACTTCACCGCGTCGGGGACCGCCATCCTGTCGCGCCTGTCGGAGGACGAGCAGGAGGAAATCCTCGCCCGCACCGACCTGCGCCCGCTCACGCCCTTCACCATCAACGATCCGGCCCGCCTGCGCGCCCGCGTCCGCGAGGCGGCGGAGAAGGGCTATGCGGTGGTGGCCAACGAGACGGTGATGGGCGACATCTCGGTCGCCGCCGCCGTCACCGACGAGCACGGCCGCGCCGTCGCCGGCCTGAACATTTCGGTCCCCACCACCCGCTGGACGCCGGAACGCGCCGAGCAGGAACTCGCCCAGCATGTGCAGGTGGCAGCGACCTCGATCTCCGTCAACAAGTTCGCGGGTTATCCGCGCTGACGGATCCCGGCCCCCTTCCAGGCTCCCCATGGACGCGACGCTCAACATCGACGACCTGCGCCGGGCCGCCCGGCGCTTCCTGCCGCGCGGCATGTTCGAGTACATCGACCGCGGCACCGAGGACGAGACGGCGCTCTCCCGCCTGCGCCGCTCCTTCGACCGCTGCGAGCTGATGCCGCGGGTGCTGGTCGACACCAACGGGCGCAGCCTGGAGACCGGCCTGTTCGGGCGGCGGCGTCCGCTGCCCTTCGTCGTCGCGCCCACCGCCGCCGCCGGCCTCGTGCGCTTCGGCGGCGAGGTGCTGCTGGCCAGGGCCGCGCAGGCCGCCGGCATCCCCTTCTGCGTCTCCACCCAGTCGATCACCGCCATCGAGGAGATCGCCGCGTCCGGCGCCGAGCTGTGGTTCCAGCTCTATGTCTGGCGCGACCGCGGCCTGACCCACCGGCTGCTCGACCGCGTGGCGGCCTGCGGGACGGAAACGCTGGTGCTGACCGTCGATACGGCAGTGTCGCCCAAGCGCGAATACAACCAGCGCAACGGCTTCGGCGTCCCGGTCACCCCCAGCCTGCGCGGTGCCGTCGACGTGGCGCTTCACCCGGCCTGGGCGTGGACGGTGCTGCTGCGCTGCCTGCGCAGCGGCGGCTGGCCGGCCTACGCCCATTATCCGCCGGAGTTCCGCGGACGCATCACCGAAGCGGCGGCGCACGATCCGGTCCGGCTGTGCGACCGCGTGTGCTGGAGCGACGTGGCGGAGCTGCGCCGGCGCTGGAAGGGGCGGATCGTCATCAAGGGTATCCTGTCGCCTGACGATGCCCGGCAGGCGGCGGAGGCCGGCGTCGACGCCGTCGTCGTGTCCAACCATGGCGGCCGCAACCTGGACAGCGCGCCCTCGCCGCTCGCGGTGCTGCCGCGGATCGCCGACGAGGTCGGCGACCGCCTGACGGTGCTGGCCGACAGCGGCGTGCGCCGCGGCAGCGACGCCGCCAAGCTGCTGGCCGCCGGTGCCTCGGCGGTGCTGCTCGGCCGCGCGCCGCTGTTCGGGCTGGCGGCGGACGGGCAGCGAGGGGCCGAACGGGCCTTCGCCATCCTCGCCGACGAACTCGACCGAACGATGTCCCTGCTGGGGTGCCGCAGCGTCGCCGACCTGCGCGGCTGCCGGATGGGCTGACCGCGCCAGCACCGCTCAGCCCATCCGCCGCAGCGTGCCGGCACCCGGCGCGCGAACGCCGCCCGCCGGTGCGGCCCCGTCCCGCTCGTCCCGTCCGGCCGCCGCCAGGGCGCGCAGGCGGGCGGCCAGCGCGCGTTCCGGCGCGCAGAGCTCCTCGCAGAGCGCACGCATCTCGGCGATCGACGGGCGCCACTTGCGGCTCCGGCGCCAGAGGCGTGCCGCCGCGTCGACGGTCCAGGCGGGGTATTCGCCGAGATCCTCGGCCCAGTCCAGCGCCACCAGCCGCTCCACCTCCGGCGACAACCCCTTGGCCGGGAAATGGCTGAGCAGCGACAGGATGCGGGCGAGCAGATGATCGCCGTCGACCGGCGCCAGCACGCTGGCGCACAGCTCGTCGTGGGCGCGCTGCGCCAGGGCCGCTTCGGCCGGCGTCACCCCGGCCGGCGGCGACCACCGCTCGGCCATGCCGTCGAAGCCGTCCTCGGCGAAACGCGGGCGGCTTTCGGTCCGTCCCTGCGCAAGGCGATCGCGCAGGACCGGCGGCAGGGCGGACAGCAGGCTGTCCCGGCGCAGGGGCGGCGGCAGGGCCGGATCGAAAACCGAGGGCAGCGGGCGCGGCAGGCTGGTGACGGTGGCCATGGCGGTTGCGGTCTCCCGTGGCGTTCCGGAGGGTTGGACAATGGAGCGGAGTGATGGACCGGAGTGGCGGATCAGAGGGGTGAGGCAAAGGTCCGGCGGCGCAACTCGGCGGCGGCGGCGGCCCAGGCGCCGAGGCGCTGGTCGGCGGCAGCCTGTGGGCGCGGCGGGGTGGCTTTGAGAGCTGCCGCCGGGGTGGCGTCACGCTGGAACGACGGCGGCATTCCAGCCGGTTGCGGCGGCGCCTTGCCGGCGGCGGCATCCTGGATCAGCCAGGCCCGCCACGCGGCGGAAACGTCGCGGTAGCGGTAGCCGTGGGCCCGGCAACGCAGGACGAAGCCTTCGACATGGCGGCCGAGGTCGATTCCGGCATGGCGGCTTCCGGCCCAGGCGAGGTCGGCGGCGTTCGGCATCCAGTCGGCGGGAACTTCCCGTGCGGCTCCGTCCGTCGCCGGCCCGTGCCCGCCCGAAGCGTGCGAGTCCGGAATCTGTTCGGAATGGACCTGTTCCTGACTCGGTTGCGGACAGGGGGTGTACGCCTGCGAGTCATCCCTGTCGGCCGCCTGGACAGGGCGGAGGCCGGCCGCGTCGGCGGCCAGTTCCGCTGCGGCATCCTCCGGGGTGGCGCCGTCCGGGGTGGCGCCGTCCGGGGTGGCGCCGTCCGGGGTGAAGCGCAGGCGGTAGAGGCAGGACAGGCGGGCGCCGTCGCGGCCGCGGCGATGCTCGACGCTGACCAGCCCTAGGTCACCCAGCGTCTGGATGATGCGGTTGATCGTCGGGCGTGACCGCTTCAGCTTGGCGGCAAGGGTCGATTGCGACGGCCAGCACAGGCCCTGGTCGTCGGCGAAGGTGGCCAGCGCCGCGAGCACGGCGAACCCGTCGGCATCGAGGTCGGGATGCTCCAGCCACCATGCCGGAATGCGGCCCCAGCGGCGGGCATCGTATGGTTTGGCGTCCTGCGTGGCTGGTTTTCCGGCGCTGCCGGCCCCGGACGGATGGGCGGGGCGGCGGGCCGGGCTGGAAACAGGCTGGGAAGCGGGCCTGGAAGCGCGCCGGGGGTCGCGCGGTATGGTCGGCATCGGAGATTCTCCGCGATCGGGTGGCCGGGGGTGAGCCGGCGGCAGGGGGAATGCGGCTTGGCGGGCCGCGACGTTGCGCCAAGGATTCCGCCGACCGCGGCAGGCGTCGAATCGCGGGCAAAGAGGACCGAGTCGGTTGTGTCCCTTTTGCCCGCGCGCCGGTCCCGCCGGCCCGCGCCTGTGTCGGATTTGCTCGCGGACCTGTCCCGTTTGCCCGCGCCTGTTCCGCGAATCGGATTCGATCCCGTTTGCCCGCGCTTGCCGGTGCGCCGCCGCCGACGGCGCACCGCGCCCCGGCGCCCCGCTTGTCCCGTTTGCCCGCGCTTCCTGATGATTTGCGGTCTGACCTGTCCCATTTGCTCGCGCTTGGCCGACGGCCACTGCGTGGCTTGTGTCCCGTTTGCCCGCGTTTGCCAGCCGCAGGCCCACGGCCTGTCCCATTTGCCCGCGTTTTGGGCGCGGTCCGTCAGTTCCCAGCGCGGCCGCCGTCGCGGCCGGACCTGTCCCGTTTGCCCGCGCTTCCCCACGACCCCCGATTCGCGCGCTTCCTCCGCCCGCTGGCCCGTCGTCGTCGGCGCCGCGAGAGATCCTCGGACCCCTTCCGGAGGAACCGCGGGCAAACGGGACATGAGCCGCGGGCATTTCCTACACAGACGCGGGCAAAGGGGACACAGGCGGCGCCCGCGATCCGCTGCGGCAGGCCGCCGCCGGTTGCCTGCGCGGCGTGCCGCCCCCTATCGTGAGGGCTGGGCGAGGAGGGATGAGCCATGAGCAAGGCAAACGCGGTCCAGTTGACGCTGTTCGAGATGGAGGACCGCAGCCAGTCCCATATGATCGCGCTTTACGACACCGCACCACGCTTCGTGTTCGTGTCGAAGGGGCGCGGCGGCGAGCCGGAGCTGCCGGCCGCCAATTCCTTCGTCCAGTCGGTGCACAAGGAGTTCCCCTTCAAGGACTCGATGTTCAGCCTGACGCTGCAGCCCGCCCGCATCTACCGGCCGGCCAAGCCGGTGCCGGGCGAGAATCCGGCGGAAAAGCGCATGGTCGAATACGAGGTGTTCCCGTCCGAGCGCGAGCAGATCGTCGAGCAGGTGGTCCGCCGGCTGGCGATGGACCGGTCGCGCCTGTCGCTGATGGGGGACAAGCAGGACCGGGTCCGCGTCCATTTCTCGCTCTATGAAATCCGCCGCGAACTGCGCGCCGTGAATCGGACCATGGACACGGCGGAGATCCGCGAGGCGCTGGAGATCCTGGCGCGCACCCGGATGATCATCAGCAAGGGTCCGGAGAACGGCCGCAAGTCGGCTCGCCCGGTCCTGGAATCTTCGGTCTTCCCGACGCTGTACATCCGTCCGCGCAGCGGCGAGGCCGGCGAGGAGGACGAGGACGACACCTACCTGGAATTCAACGCGCTGGTCGCCTCGGCCATCCGCAACCTGGAATTCAAGCCGATCTCCTACCAGTGGATCATGCGGCTGAAGAGCCCGGTGGCGCGCTGGCTGTACAACCGGCTGTCGATCGAATACGGCGACCTCGATCCCGCCCGCCTCGACCGGGCCGGCGTGCCGCCGATGACGCTGTCGGCCGACGAGATCATCAACAACAGCGGCATGAACGAGTGGAGCCGGCGCCGCGACACGCTGCGCACCGTGACGCTGGCCGTTGATTCCCTGGTGGACGAGGGCATCCTCGACCGCGTCGAGAAGACGGTGTCGAAGGCCGGCCGGCGCATCGACGACATCGAGTACATCATGATGCCGAGCCGGAAGTTCCTGGACCAGGTCCGGCGCGGCAACGACGTCCAGGAGGCCAACGCGGCCACCTACAAGGCACTCGCCGGCGGCGACGAGCGCCCGAAGGAGTTCGTCGCGATCACCTCCGGCCAGAGCGCCGAGGTGCGCCGCCGCCGCGCCAGCCTGCTGGAGGCCGGCGCCGCGCGGACGGAGGACTGACCGGCTGCGGCCTGCTGGCGGCCGGCTCGATGCCTCATCCCATCACCAGGCCACCGTCGACGTAGAGGGTCTGGCCGGTCATGAAACGGCTCCAGTCCGAGGCCAGGAACAGCACCGGGCCGGCCATGTCCTCCGGCGTGGCGATGCGGCGCAGCGGCGTCTGGGCGATGATCCTGTCCTTGACGTCCTCCCTGGTGGAGCGGCTGGCGTCGGTGGGATAGACCAGGCCGGGGGCGACGCAGTTGACCCGGATGCCGAGCGGCCCCAGCTCCGCCGCCAGGTTGCGGCTGAAGCCGACCAGCGCCGACTTGGCGGTGGCATAGTCGTGGTAGGGCACCGTCGGGCGGGCGACGAGGTCGGTGGCCATGTTGACGATGCTGCCGCCCGGACGCCGGCGCAGCAGCGGCAGCATCGCCCGGCAGACGGTGAAGGTGCCCTTGAGGGCGCCGTCGACCTGCGACCGGTAGTCCCCCCACTCCAGGTCCCAGAACAGGGCGCGTTTTTCGGGATCGAAGGCGTAGGGCCGGAAGGCGTTGTTGACGATGGCGTCGAGTCGCCCGAGCTCGTCCGACAGCCGGTCGGCCATGGCGCGCACCGCGCCGTCGTCGGTGACGTCGGCCTGCAGCGCCCAGCCGTCGCCGCCGAGCGACCGGCACTCCGCCGCCACCCACTCCGCCGCCTCGGCGTTGCGGAGGTAGTTGACGACGACCGTCGCCCCCTCCGCCGCGAAGGCCCTGGCGATGGCGGCGCCGATGCCGCGGCTGGCCCCGGTGACGAGGACGGTCCTGTCGCGGAATTTCATGGCGCGGCAGCCTTTCCGTCCGGCGCGGGGATCAGGTCGGTGGCGACCACCTTGGCGATGTCGATCGGACCGGCGATCAGCCCGAGCTGCCGGAAGCTGTCGGCGCCCTGCTGCATCAGCGCGGGGTCGAAGCTGCCGAGCCCCGTCGCCCGGGTCGTCTCCGACTGGCTGGAGGCGTTGCGCAGCGTGATGATGGCGAGGTTGGTCGCCTCGTCGCGGCCGTTGATGGCGCGGGTCACGGCGATGCGCGCCGCCTCCTCGGGTTGGGCGATCATCCAGGCGGCGCTGTCGCGGTAGCCGGCGAGGAAGCGCTTCAGCAGGTCCTTCCGGGTGGCGTAGGTCTCGGCGGTCACCACGAAGATGTCGCTGGGCAGGTTCAGGCTGTCCTTCACCTCGATGACGTTGACGTCCTTCAGCCCCTTCTGCAGGCCGACATGGAGGCCGGTGTCGGTCGCCGCGGTGGCGTCGACCTGTCCCTGGATCACGGGCGCGAAGTTCAGCAGGCCGGTCACCTCGATGGTCACGTCCTTTTCCGACAGGCCGGCCTGGTGCAGCAGCACCAGCAGGTTCTGGTAGGTGCCGCTGGACAGGCTGTAGACCCCGACCCGCCTGCCCTTCAGGTCGGCCGGCCTGGTGATGTTGCGCTCCTTCGGCGACACCACGTTGAAGACGTTCTGCGGGTAGATGTTGTAGATGGCGACCAGCTTCTGGCCCTTGTCGAGCGCCAGGAAGAAGGAGGCCGGGTCGGTGAAGGCGACGTTGGCTTGCCCGGTCAGCAGGGTCTGGATGGCCGAGCCGCCGCCGGTGCCCGGCACATAGTCCAGCGCGATGTCGCGGGCCTTGAAGAAGCCCTTGTCGGGTTCGGCCAGCAGGTTGGTGATCTCGCTGATCGGCTGGCTCCAGCCGGCGACGGTCACCTTGTCCATCGCCAGCGCCGGCCCGGCGGTGGCCAAGCCCGACAGGGCGGCGAGCCCGATGGCGAAGCCCAGGGCGGCGGCCCTGCGCAGATACCCAGCAAACGGCGTCTTCATCGGTGGTCGGCCCTTCAGCCCTGTCGGTTGGTTGGTTGATTGGTCGATTGGTTGGACGGATGGCGGCGCAGCAGCCGGCGTTCCAGAAGAACGGCGGCCTGGTAGGCCAGCATGCCCAGCGCCGTGATGACGACGAACAGGGCGAACATCATGGTGGAGTCCATCATGCCCTGCGCCGCGATGATCGAGGCGCCGAGCCCGGTGCGCCCACCGATGAACTCGCCGACGACGGCGCCGACCAGCGCCAGCACCACCGACACCCGGACGCCGGCCAGGATCACCGGCAGCCCGGCCGGGATCTTCAGGCGCAGCAGGGTCTGCAGGCGGGTGGCCCGCAGCATGCGGAACAGCTCGCGCTTCTGCGGGTCGACCTGCCGCAGGCCGGTCATGGTGTTTTCCAGCAGCGGGAAGAAGCAGACGAGCGCGGTGATCACCACGGTGGAGGTCATGCCGAAGCCGAACCAGATGATGAAGAGCGGCCCCAGCGCCAGCTTCGGCACCACCTGGCTGGCGATGACGTAGGGGTGGAGCAGCCGGCGCAGCCCCTCGGCCTCGGCCAGCAGCACGCCGGCGAGGAAGCCGACGGCGCAGCCGAGCCCCAGCCCCAGCGCCATCTCCGCCACCGTCCTGGCGATGTGCGGCAGCAGGAAGCCGCTGGCCAGCCCGTCCCACAAGGTCGCCAGCACCGCCGACGGCAGCGGCACCACCAGGGCCGGCACGCCGGCAAGGCGGCAGTAACCCTCCCAGCCGCCGACCAGCAGCAGGAGCAGCAGGACGGAGCCGGCCCGTGCCCGCAGGGTGGTGCCTGTCCGCAGGGTGCCTGGGGCGCTCATGACGCGGCGTCCAGCGGCATGGCCGCGACCGCGCCGCCATCCATCGCCCGGCGGAGCTCCCGGCACAGTGCGGTGAAGCGCGGGGCGTAGCGGACGTCGCGCCCGCGCGGGCGCGGCAGGTCGATGCGCAGGTCGTGGCACAGCCGCCCGCCGGCCATCACCGCGACCCGGTCGGCGAGATAGACCGCCTCGGCGATGTCGTGGGTGACGAACAGCATGGTGGTGCCGCCGCGGCCGCACAGGCGCAGCAGGTCGTCCTGCAGCTCCTCGCGCGTGATGGCGTCGAGTGCCGCGAAGGGCTCGTCGAACAGCAGCAGCGCCGGGTCGGTGACCAGGGCGCGGGCGATGGCGACCCGGCTCTGCTGGCCGCCGGACAGCTCGCGCGGATAGCGGGCGCCGAGCCCGGGCATGGCGACCAGGGCGAGCAGCTCCTCCGCCCGCCGGCGGTCCTGCGGCCCGACCCGGCGCTTCAGCGACAGCGGCAGCAGGATGTTGTCGATCACCGGCAGCCAGTCGAGCAGGGTCGGCGCCTGGAAGACGAAGCCGACCTCGGCGCTCGGCTCGCTCACCGCCCGGTCGCGGATGCGGATGCTGCCGGAGGTCGGCAGCAGCAGGCCGGCGGCGAGCTTCAGCAGCGTGGTCTTGCCGCAGCCGCTGCGCCCGACCAGGCAATGGAACTCGCCCTCGCCGATCCGCCAGTCGATGTCCTCGACGATGGCGGGACCGTTGCCGATGGCGTAGCCGGCGCCGTCGATGGCGACGAAGCTCATGCGCGTCTCCTCAAGGCCGCTCTCCCATGGCCGTTCTTCTCAGGGCCGTTCTCCTCAGGGCCGGCCGCTCAGTCGGCATAGCGGGCGAAGTCGTCGGCAGCCTGCTCCGCCGAATGCTCGATCTCCGTCAGGGTGACGAGGTCGAGCAGGTTGAAGCGCCCGTCATGGTGCCAGCCGGCTTCCGGCGCCGTCATCCGCCCGAGCGCGCAGACACGGGTGACGCCGGCGCCGCCGAGCAGCCCGGAGAGGCGGAACAGCTCCTCCGGCGCCGCGGCGATCCCGGCGGTCTGCAGGAAGGCGCGATAGGGGACGAGGCCGAGGACGGCATCCTCCAGCCGGTCGAGGGCGACCACGGTGACGGTGCGGTTCAGCCCGCAGGGCGCCAGCGCGGCTTCGCCCAACCCGCCACCGGGCCCGTCCACACAGGCGACGCTCCAGGCGCCGGCGGGATCGCCCAGCAGCGTCCGGCCGGGATCGGCAAAGCCCTTCGTCTCCTCGGCATGGCGCCAGGCGGCGACGCTGCCCGCCTCCTCCAGCGACAGGGCGCGGCGGGGATGGCGGATCTCCAGCCCGGCCAGCTCGCCGGCAAGGTAGCCGGCGAAGTCGCGCGGCGACACCCGCCCGCCGCGCTCGACGAAGATGGTCTGCGGCGAATAGCATCCCTGCTGGTCGTAGCGCATCACGTCCCAGGCCGCCCGGCCGGCCACCGCCTGCGCCTTGCCGGTGTCGAGGGCCGAGCGGGCGACCATGGCGAAGCTGATCCTGTGGCCGTAGGGCAGGAAGCGGGTGGTGACCGGCAGCCGGCGGCGGATGGCGTCAAGCGCCTCGGTGCCGCCATAGGCGAGGACGGTGTCGGCCTGCGCCAGCCAGGCCCGCTCCTGCGCCTCATCCCCGCCCCTGTCCCCGCCCTTCCACCAGACGACGGCGAGGCAGTCGGCGAGATCCGGATCGACCTCCGCCAGGATGCGCGCGAACCAGCCGGCGAACAGCGGTTCGGCGCTTGGCAGCTTGCCGACCGTGCCGGCCTTCACCAGCAGGCCGGAGACCAGGCTCCACAGCGGCAGGCCGGGGACATTGCCGGCCCAGACGTGCAGCAGCAGGCCGGGACCGAAGGCGCGGGCGAAACCGCCCTTGGGGATCGGCTGGAAATCGTCGAGCACCAGGGGATTGCCGAAATCCTCGACCAGGAACGTCTGAAGCTGCGGGCGCCGGAAGGTCTTGAGGTAACTGGTGAGGCCGAGCCGGACCATCTCGGCGTCGTAGCCGGTGACCAGCGGCAGCAGCCGTTCGGCCTTGCGCCGCCACGGGTCGCTACGGTCGAGCAGCCGCGCCACCGCCAGATCGATGGCGGCGGCGATGGCGCCGACCGGCCGCTCCCGCAACCGGCATGCGGCGGCGCGGACATGGGCGGCGAGCCGGGCGACCTGCGCCTCGTCAAGCGCCGGGACGGCGACCTCCAGCGTCTCGCCGCCGCGGGCGAAGGCCAGCGTCCGCCAAGCCACCTCGTCGGCCGCCAAGCCGGGCAGATGGCCGGCGATCTCCGCGTCGTGGGCCGCCATCTCAGGGTCGCGCCGCCTTGAGGAACTCCTCGACCGCCATCGAGCAGCCCTTGGCGTCGGCGCCGTCGGCGCGGCCGAGCAGGCGGAAGCGGCCCCCCGCGGCGATCCCGGCATCCTCGGTCAGGATGGCCGAGGCGCAGTTGAAATGCGCCAGGTCGTGGTGCACCAGCACGCCGACCGCGCCGTCCGGCACCTCCTCCCCGGTCAGGGGGTTGATCAGGCGGCTGCGGATCCAGTGCGGCCCGGATTTGACCGACGGGCAGACCGCGTTGCCGTCGTCGTAGAACTGGGTGCTCAGCTCGGTCATGCCGTACATGTTGATGCAGGCGCTGCGCGGCACGCCGAAGAACGCTGAGAGGCATTCGTAGAACTCGTCGGGCTCCAGCTCGCGCGACTGGCCCTTGAAGCCGCCGGTGTCGAGGATGCGGCTGCCGGCGGGAAGCGAGAAGCGCCGGCCCAGGGCGCGCAGGGCGTCCATCAGGTGGACGAAGCCGTAGCTGGCGCCGAGCAGGGCGTAGGGCTCGCCGTCGCGCTCTGCCCGTTCCAGCTCGGCGGTTACGGCGGCGACGTCGAGCCCGCCGTCGCCGATGAAATGGCGGCTGTCGGAGGTGCCGAACTCCCGCAGTGCAAGTGCCAGGTAATGGGCCAGCGAGGAGTTCGGCATCGCCTCCTCGGTCGGGAACAGGATGCCCATGCGCAGGCGCGCCTGCCGCTGGTCCGGGCGGCCGGGGTCGGCGGGCATGAAGCGGCGGGCGAAGTTGGCGGTCATCGAGCGGTCGTAGACCGCCAGCGTCGGATGGTGGCTCTTGCCCCGCACGCCGCGGGTGGTGCCGCTGGTCATGAAGACCCGCTCGCACTCCTCCGGCGGCCGGCAGCTCAGTGTCAGGTCCTTGAAGGCGCTGATCGGGACGGCGGGCACCTCGCGCCAGCTCCGCACCGTGCGCGGCGTGCGGCCGCGCTGTACGGCGAAGCGGCGGTAGGGCGCGTTGTGGTCGAACTGGTGGGCGAAGACCCGCAAGGCCAGGCGGTTGAAGGCGTCGTCGCCGATACCCTCGATATCGCCGGAAGCGATGAAGGCGAGCAGTTCGTCGATCAGGCGGGCTTCGGAGGTTCGAGCGTCGGACACGTCCACTGACACCTTTCGCGAGGGCGGCCGATCCGGCCGGCGGTGCGGCGGACCATGGCTGGCGGACCACGGGTGTCAGGACGGAAAAAGGGGGCGTTGACCCGCCCGATGTTCCGCATCCCTACGCCGGCATGACCCGGATCAGGTTCGGTGGGTCACCGCGTTGCCGGGACGAAGCCCGGCCGGCGGAGTCTCAGCCTCCTAACGAGGCCCCCCAGGGAACGCGACCAAGCTAGGGGAGCCTGCGGCATCCTGTCAAGGATGGTTGGAGAAGCGAACAAGGGCATCGCGTTTGGCGAGGATCGCCCTCTTCCGGAAGCGTGCCGTCGCGGGGCGCCGGCGGCGGTTTCCGTCCCGACGCCGGGAAATCGGGCACGCCTACTGAAATCAAACCTTCCTCTCGGCGGCGATCCCGTTCCTCAGCCATTTTTCGAACGCCGCGATCCGTGTGCCGTGCCGGTATCCGGGTGGCTTGACCAGGAAATAGGACGTTGTCTCCACCTGCAGCGACGCCCCCTCGTACAACGGAACGAGCTTGCCGTCATGGACCTCCCGCGCGGTCAGGAGTTCGCTTTCGAGGACGACCCCCATGCCGGCGACCGCAGCGTCGATTGCCATGGTCGACCGGTCAAGCCAGAGCTCGTTCACCGGCCTGAGGCCGTCATGGCCGATGGTGCGAAGATATTCGGCCCAGGTCAGAGCGTTGACCGAGTGGATCAGTGTCGCGCGCGCCAGGTCCTCGACCGTCTTCAGGCCGAGCGCTTCCGCAAGCTGCGGAGAACAGTAGGGTCGGAGCCTTTCGATCAACAAAGGCTCGGCATGCCATTGCGGCGATGCCGGCCGGCCATAGGAGATCGCGATATCGAACCGGGCGTTGTCGAAATCCCCACGGTCGGACAATGTCGACAGCCGCACCTTCACCCCTGGATTGGCAGCCAGGAACTGTGGAAGGCGCGGCTGCAGCCATTTGGCCGCAAAGCTGGGACCGGAGGCGATGACGAGGTGCCCGGTTTGGGATTGTGGGGCGGCTCGCCGGGTCGCCTCGGCGATCAGTCCCAGTGCGTGTCCGATCTCGCGGGCGTAGGCCTGCCCGGTGTTCGTAAGGACCGCCCGGCCTGCATGCCTTTGAAACAGGGATATTCCCAGGAAATCCTCCAACTGCTGAATCTGGTGGCTCACGGCCGAGGGGGTCACGCCGAGCTCCTCGGCGCCCTGGCTGAAGCTGCCGTGCCGGCAGGCTGCGTCGAAGGCAAGCAGAGCCTTGAGCGGAGGCAGTCGGGGGCGTTTGGGTCCGGCTGTTGAATTCATCTCACAAGGCGCTGACTTTTTTCGGCTGGTTGGGCAGTGAAGCATTCGGTATCAATCCTGTCAAGGAAATCCAAGTAAATCTGAGCAAAATCCGGCGCGTCTGGTCGGGGATAACTGTCAGTCCTGTGAGTTCGTCCAGAAGTTCGGAGGCTCTCACGACGAGACTGCTTTTAAGTCGGAAATCCAGATCGCTCACGTTTCCAAAGGAAAATCGAAAATGAAGGAAGATCTTTACAATCTGGCTCAGGAGCACCTGGTCAGATATGGTGGCGACGTCTTCCCGACCCTGTTTACGTCGGCGAAAGGAACCATCGTAAAGGACAGTCAGGGGCGGGAGTATCTCGACTTCACGTCGGGCCAGATGTGCGCAACGATCGGCCACAACCATCCGGCCATCGTCGATGCGGTGCATCGCGCCGGTGAAAAGGCCTTCCATTTCTTCAGCGGCATGATCCCGGAGGTGGTGGCCGAGCTCGCCCAGACGCTGGCGCGGGACTGGTTGCCGGGGGATCTCAAGCGCTCGATCTTCATCAACACCGGCTCGGAGGCCAGCGAAGTCGCCCTTCGCATGGCGAAGATGTACACCGGCGGCTTCGAGATCCTGGCGCTGGGCGGTTCGTGGCACGGCATCACCGGTGGGGCCAGCGCGGTTTCGATGGCAAGCGACCGCAAGGGCTACGGCGTTCCGGTGTCCGGCATCTACGTCATCCCCGAACCGAACGCCTACCGGCCCTACATCGACAAGGCGACCGAGGAAGAGGCGGCACTGGCCAATCTCGACCTTGCGCTCAAGATGTTCGACATGCAGTCGACCGGCCGCGGCGCGGCCATCATCGTGGAGCCGGTGGTCAGCGCCGGCGGCGTGCTGGTGCCCCCGAAGGCCTTCATGCAGGCGCTGCGGAAGGCGGCCGACGACCGTGGCATGCTGCTGATCTTCGACGAGGCCCAGACGGCGTTCGGCCGCATCGGGACCCGGACGGGCGCGGAGTATTTCGGCGTCGTTCCGGACATCATGACCATGTCGAAGACGCTGGGCGGCGGCCTGCCGGTTGCGGCGGTTTCCACGACCGCGAAGATCGAGGACGACATCCATTCCAAGAAATTCGCCTTCTACACCAGCCACGTCTCGGACCCGCTCGCCGCCGAGGTCGGGCTGGCGGTCCTCAACGTCATCCAGCGGGAAAGCCTGGTCGCGCGGGCCAACGTCATGGGGACCTATCTGCGCGGCCGGCTGGAGGAGTTGCAGCAGCGCTACGAGGCCATCGGCGACATCCGGGGCCTTGGCCTGCTGCTCGGCGTCGAACTCGTCACCGATCGGACCTCCCGCACGCCGGCCCACCAGTTGGGTGCCTTGACCACGCAGAAGTGCTTCGAGCGCGGCCTGAGCATGAACATCCGCAGGCGGCCGGAGCGCGGCTCGGTGTGGCGCATCGCGCCGCCGCTGACCGTCTCGACCGAGGAGATCGACCGCGCGGTCGACATCCTCGACCGGTCCCTGCGCGATAGCCTGGACGAGCTGGCGGCGAGCAAGGCGGCCTGACCGGGAGAAGGCGGGCGAACCCGTCGGGCGGCCGGCGTCTCCGGCCGTCCGATCGCAGAGACCTACGGCCAGGGTCGCCCGCGGGCGGCCGACAGGAGGCATCATGCAATCACGTCAATTCTTCGTCGGCACCGCCCTCGGCGCTCTCGGCCTGATGGCGCTCGCCGCGGCCACGTCTACGACCACGGCCATGGCCGCCACTGCTGCCGCCACTGCTGCCGCCGACGGCAGGACGCTTGCCAAGATCGCGGACACCGGCACGCTGACGCTCGGCTATCGTGAATCGTCGGTTCCCTTCTCCTACCTGGACGGCAACCAGAAGCCTGTCGGATTGTCCATCGACCTGTGCCAGGCGGTGGCCGAGCATGTGAAGGCGGAGCTGAAGCGTCCCGATCTCAAGATCGCCTATGTGGCCGTCAACGCGTCGAACCGCATTCCGCTGATCCAGAACGGCACCGTCGATCTCGAATGCGGCAGCACGACCAACACCGCCGAACGCCAGAAGCAGATCGCCTTCTCGGTGGCGACGTTCGTCAGCCAGGCCAGATGGCTCACGCTGGCCTCTTCGGGGATCGCCAAGGCGGACGAGCTGAAGGGAAAACCCGTGGTCGTGACGCAGGGGTCGCTCAACCGTTCGGTCGCCGAGCGGATCAATCGCGAAAAATCCCTCGACCTGGCCTTCATCCAAACCAAGGACCAGGCGGAATCCCTGCTGATGCTCCGCACCGGCCGTGCCGCCGCCTGGTTCGAAGACGATATCCTGCAGGCCGGGCTGGTGGCCAACGCACCCGACCCGAAAGCCTTTGCCGTCCTGCCGGACTCCCGTGGCGACAGCACCTTCTACGGCTTGATGCTCGCCCGCGACGATGCCGGCTTCAAGCGGCTGGTCGATGGGGTGCTGGCGCGGGTGATGGCGTCGGGCGAGTTCGACCGCCTGTACGAGCGCTGGTTCGTGCAGCCGATCCCGCCGGCCGGGATGAGCCTCTATCTGCCGATGAGCGCGGCCCTGAAGGAACGCGTCACCCACCCCAGCGACGCCCTCACCCCTTAGGTTCCGGTCCCACCGACCGCCGCCGATGGTGCCGGCGCCGTCCGGTGCCGATGCGGCCAACCGGAAACCGTGCCGAGGGGTTGTCGAATGTTCGATGTTCTTTTCGATCAAGCGTCCGATGGCCAACGCTATCTGGACTGGTTGATGTCGGGGCTTGGCTGGACTCTCGCCCTGGCGTTTTTCGGATGGTGGATTGCGTTTGCCGTCGGCGTCCTGGTCGGCGTCGGCAGGACGGTCGAAAGACGCTCCGTCGCGCTCCTGGCGCGCCTGTATGTCGAAATCTTCCGGAACATCCCGGTCCTCGTCCAGATGTTCCTCTGGTACTTCGTCCTGCCCGAAATCCTGCCGGCCGCGGCCGGCGGCTGGCTCAAGCAGCTTCCGCCGCCTTGGGGAAGCTTCCTGCCGGCCCTGGCCTGCCTGTCCTTCTACACGGCGTCGCGCGTCGCCGAACAGGTCCGGGCGGGGATCGAGGCCTTGCCGAAGGGACAGGCCGAAGCCACGCGCGCGCTGGGGCTTTCGTCCGTCCAAGCCTACCGGCTGGTGATCCTGCCGCAGGCGCTGCGGCTGATCGTGCCCAGCCTGACCAGCGAAGTGATGGCGATCTACAAGAACACGTCGGTGGCTTTGACCATCGGCCTGCTGGAACTCACCGCCCAGGCGCGTCAGGTCAGCGAGGAAACCTTCCAGACCTTCGCGGCTTTCGGCGCAGCCACCCTCGCCTATCTGACCCTAGCCCTCGTGGCCTACGGCCTGATGACCCTGGTCGACCGCCGTTTCCACATTCCAGGGCCGGCACAGCGCAGCCGGCCGCGCTTCGGTCGCCTGCGGACGGCGAAGGGAGCCTAGACATGCAAGCCATCGATTTCACGGTCGTCCTTCAGGCCTGGCCTTATCTGTGTTCGGGGCTCGCCTTTTCCCTGGCCCTGACCGCAACGGCCTTCACGGCGGGGATCGTGCTCGGGACCGGTCTCGCCCTGGCGCAGCATCTGGAGATCCCGGTGCTGGGCCATGCCGACCGGATCTACATCGCGACGATGCGATCCATTCCGCTGATCCTCGTCCTGTTCTGGTTCTTCTTCCTGGTTCCGATCATCCTCGGGTCGCTGTCGCCGGACGGCCGGCCCATCTCGATCGGTCCGACGTCGACGGCCTTCATCACCTTCTGCCTGTTCGAAGCCGCTTATTACTCGGAGATCATCCGGGTCGGACTGCGCGCCCTGAACCGCGGCCAGGTCGAGGCCTCGCATGCCCTTGGCCTTACCACGCCGCAAGCCTACCGCTACGTCGTCCTTCCCCAGGTCGCCAGGACGGTGGCGCCGATCGTGCTCAGCCAGACCATCATTCTTTTTCAGGATACGTCCCTGGTCTATGTGCTTTCCCTGACGGATCTTGTCGGGGCGGCGTCGAAACTTGTCCAGCTCAACGGCCGGTTCGTGGAGCTCTCCGTGACCGTGGCCCTGGTTTATCTCGCCATCTGCAGCCTGGCATCGCACTGCGTCGCCATCCTCAAGCGCCGAACGGCCGCCCACGCGGCACAGCGGTGAGCCCCCGAACTTGCAAAATCCCGGCAGACCTTTGAACGGTTGGAAAATGGCCCATGGACATTCAAATCGCCGATACCGAAAAACCTGCGACGCCGAGGAACGAGGAACCGATCGTCCGCCTGGAGGGCGTGTGCAAAATCTACGGTGAGTTCCAGGCCCGGTCGGACATCGACCTGGCGATCGGCAAGGGGGAGAGGGTCATCATTTGCGGACCTTCGGGGTCCGGCACGACCCTGATCCGGTGCATCAATCACATCGAACGGCACAACCGCGGGCGCATCGTCGTCAATGGCAAGGAACTGACCAACAACGGCAAGGATATCGCCGCCGTCCGGCGGGACACCGGTATGGTCTTCCAGAATTTCAACCTGTTCCCTCACCTGACCATTCTCAAGAACTGCTGCCTGGCACCGATGAAGGTCAAGGGCGTCGGGCGGGAAAAGACGTCGGAGCTGGCCAAGACAAGGGGGCAAGAGCGTCCACAGCGCGTTCCGCACGATCGCCGGCTCCGAAATCATGGCGATGGCCCGCGATGAGCGGGTTGCCACCATTCCTGCCAACGACGTATCAGCCCAGGCGACCTTCATCGCAAGCCTCTTGGAGAAGGCCGCCTGAAGTCGCAACTTGCACGGTTCCCCGCGCCTGCCGTAAAACTTTGCAGCGGAACACAAAATTTACCCAAATTGCCGGAATGGAAATCATTGCGTAAAAAGGAACTTTAGTTACTACACCGCTTCACCTTTACGGCCTCATCTTTCATTCTATCAGGAGGGAAAAATGTGTCATCCGCACAAGCCTCGGCGAGCTGTTCAGCATTCAAATTCAGGGACTCTCGGAAATCCGCTCTTCCGATATTCGCGCCCTTGAATGACGTTCCATTAAGATCCGCTTTTTTAAATATGGCTCCGGTTAGCCCTGCGTCCTGGAAATTCGCACCAATAAGGATTGCGCCTGTGAAGTCAGCTCCATAATAATACCTCTCCCACTCTTTCAATTTATGCAATTCCTCATCCAGATTATCTGGTCTGATGTTGCCGTCTGGGCCACAGTTTCCGTAAGCTTTCCAATCTTCCAAATTGGCGCCTCCAAATTGTGCGTATCTTAGATCCGCATTTCTGAAATTCGCTCCAAGTATGGTGGATTGCTCAAAATACGACCCGCAGTATCCGTGAGATCCTTCAAAGCTTGCTTTAAACAGATACGCTTGCCGGAAATTGATTGTTTCATGTACCGCTAGAGGCTTGTTGCAAAACCTATCTGAATAGTATGGTGACGATCTCCATTTATTCAGTATGCTAATAGCTGTTTGAACATCTGCGCTAACTGCAGCAGGCCTTTGAAAGCACTTCTGGTGCCCATTAGCAGGCTGCTGAAAAACTACCAGCGGTGAGCCTTGAGCTGGATCTCGTCGCCGTGGTGGATGCTGATTTCAACCTCGAGGCTTCCATCCTCGG
>NZ_JAGINO010000018.1 GCF_017876115.1 Azospirillum picis | reverse complement strand
TCCACCGGCCGAGTTCGAAGAAAAATTCCCGCCACCAGGGCCGGGCGGCCGCCCGGCCCTGGTGGCCTGACCAATCCGGAACGTTTTATCAGTCGCCTCAGCTTCGGGGGGCGGTCCACCCCGGAAAACCGTTCCAACCTGTTCCAAACGTTCCATCCGCCCACCACCGCCCCTGTTGGGCGCCCCCGATGGAACAGTGAACACTCCGCCGAAATCTGTTCCACGATGTTCCACCCACCCACCTCCGCCCCCAAAACGAAACGGCCCCCTTCCCTTGCGGGAAGAGGGCCGAAGTCGTTTCAGCTACCGGAACCGGCTCAGTCGCGCTTGACCGTGTCGCTGTTCAGCGCGGCCTGGGCGGCGGCGAGGCGGGCGATCGGCACGCGGTAGGGCGAGCAGGAGACGTAGGTCAGCCCGACCTTCTCGCAGAAGGTGATCGAGGCCGGGTCGCCGCCATGCTCGCCGCAGATGCCAAGCTTGATGTCCGGACGGACCTTGCGGCCGCGCTCGGTGGCGATCTCCACCAGTTCGCCGACGCCGGTGACGTCCAGCGACTGGAACGGGTCCTGCTCCAGGATGCCCTGGCGCTGGTACTCCGGCAGGAAGCTGCCGGCATCGTCGCGCGACAGGCCCAGCGTGGTCTGGGTCAGGTCGTTGGTGCCGTAGCTGAAGAACTCGGCCGACTCGGCGATCTCGCCGGCCTTCAGGGCGGCGCGCGGGATCTCGATCATCGTGCCGGTCAGGTATTCCACCGTCACGCCGGTCTCGGCCTTCACCTGCTCGGCGGCGCGGTCGATCACCGCCTTGAGGATGTCGAACTCCTTCTTCGTGATGATCAGCGGGATCATCACTTCCGGAATGACGGCCTCGCCGGTGGTCTTGGCGACCTCGGCGGCGGCGGCGAAGATGGCGCGGGCCTGCATCTCGTAGATCTCGGGGTACGAGATGCCGAGACGGCAGCCGCGATGGCCCAGCATCGGGTTCGCTTCATGAAGCTGGATCGTGCGGTGGCGCACCCGCAGCGGATCGGTGCCGGTGGCCTGGGCGACCTCCGCCATGTCCTCTTCGGTGTTGGGCAGGAACTCGTGCAGCGGCGGGTCGAGCAGGCGGATCGTCACCGGCAGGCCGGCCATGATCGTGAACAGCTCGACGAAGTCCTTCTTCTGGAAGGGCTCCAGCTTGGCGAGCGCCTTGCGGCGGCCGGCCTCGTCCTCCGCCAGGATCATCTCGCGGACGGCCAGGATGCGCTCCGGGTCGAAGAACATGTGCTCGGTGCGCGACAGGCCGATGCCCTCGGCGCCGAACTTCCGCGCGGTGCGGGCGTCCAGCGGGGTCTCGGCGTTGGCGCGGATCTTCATCCGGCGGATGCCGTCGGCCCAGCCCATCAGGGTGGCGAAGTCGCCCGACAGTTCCGGCTGGATGGTCGGCACCTCGCCCAGCATCACCTCGCCGGTCGAGCCGTCGATGGTGACGATGTCGCCTTCCTTGACGGCGACGCCGCGGACCGACATCTGCCTGGTCTTGTAGTCGATGCGCAGGTCGCCGGCGCCCGAGACGCAGGCGCGGCCCATGCCGCGCGCCACCACGGCGGCGTGGCTGGTCATGCCGCCGCGGCTGGTCAGGATGCCGCGGGCGGCGTGCATGCCGTGGATGTCCTCGGGCGAGGTCTCGATGCGGCAGAGGATCACCGCCTCGCCTTTGCCGGCCATCTGCTCGGCCTCGTCGGCGGTGAAGACCACCTTGCCCGACGCCGCACCCGGCGAGGCCGGCAGGCCCTTGGCGATCACCTTGCGATCGGCCTTGGGGTCGAGCGTCGGGTGGAGGAGCTGGTCGAGCGAGGCCGGGTCGATGCGGCGCACCGCCTCGTCACGGTCGATGACGCCCTCGTTGGCCAGATCGACCGCGATCTTCAGCGCCGCCGGGGCGGTGCGCTTGCCGTTGCGGGTCTGCAGCATGAACAGCTTGTTCTGCTGCACCGTGAACTCGATGTCCTGCATGTCCCGGTAATGGTTCTCCAGCTTGAGGCGGACCTCGTTCAACTGGTTGAACACTTCCGGCATCACCTCCTCCATGGCGGGGAGGTCGGACTTGTTGGCGAGCTTGCCGGCGACGGTCAGGTGCTGCGGCGTGCGGATGCCGGCGACCACGTCCTCGCCCTGGGCGTTGACCAGATACTCGCCGTAGAAGGCGTTCTCGCCGGTCGACGGGTTGCGGGTGAAGGCCACGCCGGTGGCGCAGTCGTTGCCCATGTTGCCGAAGACCATGCACTGCACGTTGACCGCGGTGCCCCAGTCGGCCGGGATGTCGTGCAGCTTGCGGTAGGTGATGGCGCGGGCGTTCATCCACGAGCCGAAGACGGCGCCGATGGCGCCCCAAAGCTGCTCCTGGACATCCTGCGGGAAGGGCTTGCCCAGCTCGCGCTCGACCGCCGCCTTGTAGTCCTCGATCACGGCCTGCCAGTCCTCGGCCGACAGGTCGGTGTCGAGGTTGTAGGACTTGTCGCGCTTGTGGCCGTCGAGGATGTCCTCGAAATGGTGATGCTCAACGTCGAGCACGACGTTGGAATACATCTGGATGAAGCGGCGGTAGCTGTCGTAGGCGAAGCGGGCGTCGCCCGACCGCTTGGCGAGGCCGGCGGCGGTCACGTCGTTCAGGCCCAGGTTGAGGACGGTGTCCATCATGCCCGGCATCGAGGCGCGGGCGCCGGAGCGCACCGACACCAGCAGCGGGTTGGCCGGGTCGCCGAACCTGGCGTCCATCGCCTGCTCCAGCCGCGTGATGGCGGCGTTCACCTGCGCCGTCAGTTCCGGCGGATAGGAACGGCCGTTGGCGTAGAAATAGGTGCACAGCTCGGTGGTGATCGTGAAGCCCGGCGGAACGGGCAGGCCAAGATTGGCCATCTCGGCCAGGTTGGCGCCCTTGCCGCCCAGCAGGTTCTTCATATCGGCCCGTCCTTCGGTGGCACCGGCCCCGAAGCTGTAGACCCACTTGGATTCACCGTGGCTCGCCATTGCGGATTTCCTCTCGCCCCATGGTCGTCCGGCATGCGGGTGCTCCCCTTGTGCTCCATGGACGTTCCACCGGGCGGACCCCCGCTCAGCGAAACACCGTGGTCAGTTTGCTTGACCGCACATGCCGCTGAGTGGACCTTCTATCGCCCCAAACGTTGGGATACAAGACGGTCGCGTGGCCTAGAACGGGATGATCCGCGTTTCCCCGGCAAAGGTGCGTTGCGACTATATCGGATTGCACTGTTCGCCATTACTCTGGCGGAACCGCATAATCGCCGGTTCCATCGGCGGAGTTCAGCCGAAGTACCCCGCCGTTCAAAGGAAAACGTGACGGTTTCCTCGGCAAATGTTTCAGATGCTGATGCAGGCGCCCGGCTGGTGCCCGGTCCAGTGCCTGCCCTCGCCCTGCAGCCAGTCGGCCAGCGCACCCGCCGCCATCGGCCGGGCGAAGCGGTACCCCTGGCCGACGGCGCAACCCTCCGCCTCCAGCATGCGGTGCTGCGTCTCGCGCTCCACCCCCTCGGCCACCACGGTCAGGCCCAGCGCCTCGCCGATCTGGATGATCGCCCGCACCAGCGGCCGGTTGGCGGCGTCGATGTCGAGCTCCTTGACGAAGCTGCGGTCGATCTTCAGTTCGGTCACCGGGAAGCGCTTCAGGTAGCCCAGGCTGGAATAGCCGGTGCCGAAATCGTCGATCGACAGCGTCACGCCCAGGGCGTGCAGGGCGTCCAGGCCGTCATGGACGTCGATCTCCTCGCTCATCATCAGACGCTCGGTGATCTCCAGCGTCAGGTCGTTGGCGGGGATGCCGTTGGTCGCCAGGACGGCGCGGACATGGTCGGGCAGGTCGCCGCGGGCGAAGCGGGCGGCCGAGACGTTGACCGCCACCCCCGGCACCGGCACCCCCGCCTCGCGCCAGCGGGCGAGCTGCGCCACCGCCGTCTCCAGCACCCAGGAATCCAGCCGGTCGATCAGGCCGCATTCCTCGGCCAGCGGCACGAACTCCGCCGGCGACACCGCCCCCCAGCGCGGGTGGGTCCAGCGGACCAGCGCCTCCACCCGGTACAGGCGGCGCGGGTCGAGGCTGACCTGCGGCTGGTAGTGCAGCTCGAACGGGGCGCCGCCGCCGCTTTCCTGCAGCACCAGCGCCTCGCGCAGCGCCGCTTCCATCTCCAGCCGGCGGACCGCCTGGTCGTTGATGTCCTGGCGGAAGAAGTGGCAGCGGTTGCGGCCGGCCTCCTTGGCCCGGTACATGGCGGCGTCGGCCTGGCGCATCAGCGTGTCGAAGTCCAGCCCATCGTCCGGATGCACGGCGATGCCGATGCTGGCGGTCGGGGTCAGCACCAGGTCGGCGACGGTCAGCGGTGCCGACAGGGCGGCCAGGATGCGCTCGGCCAGCAGCGCCGCCTGGGCGGCCTCGCAGCCCGGCAGCAGCAGCACGAACTCGTCGCCGCCGAGCCTGGCCAGCGTGTCGCCGTCCAGGACCAGCCGCCCCAGCCGCTCCGCGACCTCGGTCAGCAGGCGGTCGCCGACCGCATGGCCGAGCGAGTCGTTGACCGTCTTGAAGCGGTCGATGTCGAGGAACATCAGCGCCACCGGCTGGCGCGTGCGCCCGGCCAGCGCCAGCGCCGCGGTGGCGCGGTCGGCCAGGAGCTGGCGGTTGGGCAGCCCGGTCAGCGTGTCGAAAAAGGCGAGGCGGTTGATCTCGGCCCGCGCCCGGTCATGCTCGATCGCCAGCGCGCACAGATGGACGCAGGCGTCGACCAGCCGCCGGTGGAAGGCGGCGGACCCGCGCGGCTCGCGGTAGAACAGGGCGAAGGTGCCCAGCACCTGGGCGTTGCGGCCCTTGATCGGGTTGGACCAGCAGGCGGCGATCCCGTTGGCGAGCGCCCGGTGGCACCGCCCGTCGGCGGTCCAGCGCGGATCGCTGGCGATGTCGGTGCAGACGACCGGCTCCCCGCGCCACACGGCGGCGCCGCAGCACCCGTTGTCCGGCCCGACCTCCATGCCGTCGATCTCGGCGCAGTAGCCAGCCGACAGCGACGGGGCGGCGGCGACGCGCAGGTGCCGGCTGCCGTCCAGCAGCATCACCGAGCAGATGACGTCTGGCGCGCTGGCCTCCACCTGGCGGCAGAGGAAGTCCAGCACCAGCTTCAGCGAGCGGCCGGTCGCCACCAGTTCCAGCACGTCCTGCTGCAGGCGGGCCACCGCCCCGGCGTGCTCGCGCTCGTCGAAGCCGCGCATCTCGCACATCAGCAGCCGCTCGCCGCCGTCTGTCAGGCTCTGCCAGTGAAGGCCGACCGGCACCGGATCGGCCCGCGGCACGCACAGCGAGCCGGTGCCGGGCAACTGGCGGCCGTCGCAGGCCGCCTGCCACACCGCGCTCCAGACGCGCCCGCCGAAATCGAGAAGGGCCGGCAGCGGGCGGCCGACCAGCGCGTCGAGCGGCTGGCCGGCCAGCCGGGCGAAGCCGGGGTTGGCGCCGACGATGGCGCCGCTGGCGGACGCCCAGACCAGCGCGGCGTTCCATTGCGCGGCGGTCGCCCGCAGCAGGCGGTCGGACGGCAGATGGTCGTCCAGCGCAGCCCCGGCCGAATCCATGAACGCTCTTCTCCCGACATGAGCAGGCGGCGCGCCGGTTCGGCACGACCTGGGGAAAGAGCTAACATGAATACACGCGAGGCGGTCAAGGCTCCTCGCATGCCGCAGAGGACGTTGCAGCGGCCCAAGAAGGAGTCACGCCATGAACTTCAAGAAAAACGTCATGAAAAAAAGGGGAGAGAGCGGCCTCCCGCTCTCTCCCCTTCATTCCGGATCACCATGCGGTGCCGTCCGGCACCGCTGCCCGTGACTTCAGCTACAACCGGTGGTCGAGCCGCAGCTATCGCACTTCAGGCAGGTGCCGTTGCGCACCAGGGTCATGTTCCCGCACTCGCCGCAGGGGTCGCCCTCGTAGCCGCGGGCCCGCGCCTCGCGGATGCGGTCGAAGCGCTGGTCGCTGGTGCTGCCGCCATAGGCGGTGCCGGTGGCGGCGGTCGCCGCGACATGGCCCTTGGCGGTGGCGGCGCCGACCGCCGGGCTGGCGCCCAGTGCCGCCTGCGCCGCGCCCTGGGTGCCGACTGAGACGCTGGCGCTGACCGCCGCGGTCTCGGTGCCGGTGGCGGCGAAGGCCGCCGCGGCGCTGGCGCGCTGGACCTGGCCACCCATCTGGCCGCCGGTCTGGCCGCCATGCAGGACGCGCAGGTTGTTGCGGACATAGCCGGTCGAGGCGATGCGGCGGACGATGTCGGCCGGCTGCACCGGGCTCTCCGGCAGGTCGCCCTGCTTGTCGCCGCTGCCCACCGTGAAGGGAACCAGATCCTCCGGCGTGGCGTGCGCCAGATCGGTGCGGTTCAGGTAGGAGATGGCGATCTCGCGGAAGATGTAGTCGATGACCGAGGTCGCCATCTTGATGGTGTCGTTGCCGGTCACCATGCCCGACGGCTCGAAGCGGGTGAAGGTGAAGGCCTCCACGAACTCCTCAAGCGGCACGCCGTACTGCAGGCCGATCGACACCGCGATGGCGAAGTTGTTCATCAGCGACCGGAAGGCAGCACCCTCCTTGTGCATGTCGATGAAGATCTCGCCGAGACGGCCGTCCTCATACTCGCCGGTGCGCAGGTAGACCTTGTGGCCGCCGACATTGGCCTTCTGGGTGTAACCCTTGCGGCGGTGCGGCAGGCGCTCGCGCGAGGAGCTCTTCCGCTCCACCACCCGCTCGATCACCTTCTCGACGATCCGCTCGGTGATCATCTGGGCGCGGGCGGCGGCCGGCGCCTCGATCACCGCCTCGACCGCCTCGCCGTCCTCCTCGTCGTCGAGCAGGGCGGCCTGCAGCGGCTGGCTCAGCTTGGAGCCGTCGCGGTACAGCGCGTTCGCCTTCAGGCCCAGGCGCCAGGACATCAGGTAGGCGTCCTTGCACTCCTCGACCGTCGCCGTGTTCGGCATGTTGATGGTCTTGGAGATCGCGCCGGAGATGAAGGGCTGCGATGCCGCCATCATCGTGATGTGCGATTCCCACGACAGGAAGCGCTTGCCGATGCGGCCGCAGGGGTTGGCGCAGTCGAACACCGGCAGGTGCTCTTCGCGGAGGAAGGGAGCGCCTTCCAGCGTCATCGCGCCGCAGCAGAAGGTGTTGGCCTGCTCGATCTGCGCCTTGGTGAAGCCGACGTGGCTCAGCAGGTCGAAGCCGGGGGCGTCCAGCGTCTCGGCCGGGATGCCCAGCGTCTGGGTGCAGAAGTCGGCGCCGACGGTCCAGCGGTTGAAGACGAACTTGATGTCGAAGGCGGTGGCGAGGTTGCCCTCCAGCCGCTCCAGCAGCTCGTCGGTGAAGCCCTTGGCCTTCAGCGCCTCGTGGTTGACGCCCGGCGCGTTCTTCAGCGTGCCGTGGCCGACCGCGTAGAGGGCGATCTGCTCGATCTGGTCCGGGGTGTAGCCGAGCGTCTTCAGCGCCTCCGGCACCAGCCGGTTGACGATCTTGAAGTAGCCGCCGCCGGCCAGCTTCTTGAACTTCACCAGGGCGAAGTCGGGCTCGATGCCGGTGGTGTCGCAGTCCATCACCAAGCCGATGGTGCCGGTCGGGGCGACCACGGTGGCCTGGGCGTTGCGATAGCCGTGGGCCTCACCCAGTTCCAGCGCCTCGTCCCACACGCGGACGGCGGCCAGCGCCAGATCCTGGTCGGGGCAGAGGTCGGCGACGAAGGGCACCGGCTCGACCGCCAGCCCCTCATAGCCGTTCATCTCGCCGTTGGCGGCGCGGCGGTGGTTGCGGATGACCCGCAGCATGTGGTCGCGGTTGGCGTCGAAGGCCGGGAAGGCGCCCAGCTCCTGCGCCATCTCGGCCGAGGTGGCGTAGGCGACGCCGGTCATCACGGCGGAGATGCCGGCGCAGTAGGCGCGGCCCTCGTCACTGTCGTAGGACAGGCCCGACGCCATCAGCAGGCCGCCGAGGTTGGCGAAGCCGAGGCCGAGCGTGCGGAACTCGTAGGAGAGCTGGGCGATTTCCTTCGACGGGAACTGCGCCATCAGCACCGAGATTTCCAGCACGATGGTCCACAGCCGGCAGGCGTGCTCGAACGCCTCGACGTCGAAGGAACCGTCCTTCAGACGGAACGACATCAGGTTCAGCGACGCCAAGTTGCAGGCGGTATCGTCGAGGAACATGTACTCCGAGCACGGGTTCGAGGCGTTGATGCGCCCCGAGGCCGGGCAGGTGTGCCACTCGTTGATGGTGCTGTCGAACTGCACGCCCGGATCGGCGCAGGCCCAGGCGGCATAGCCGACCTTGTCCCACAGGTCGCGGGCGCGGACGGTCTTCACCACCTTGTTGTTGGTGCGGCCGACCAGGTTCCAGTCGGAATCGTCCAGCACCGCCTGCACGAACTCGTTGGAGATGCGCACGGAGTTGTTGGAGTTCTGGCCCGAGACGGTCAGGTAGGCTTCCGAATCCCAGTCGGTGTTGTAGGTCTTGAACTCGATCGAGGTGAAGCCCTGGCCGGCGAACTGGATCACGCGCTGGATGTAGTTCTCCGACACCTGGTCCTTGCGGGCTGCGAGGATCGCCTTCTTGAGCTCCTTGTTCTCCTTCGGGTCGAGGCCCGACTGGGCGGCGGCCATCACCGCCGTCAGGTGCTTCTGGCAGATCTTGGAGCCGGTCACCAGGGCGGCGACCTTCTGCTCCTCGTTCACCTTCCAGTCGATGTAGGCCTCGATGTCCGGATGGTCCATGTCCACCGTGACCATCTTGGCGGCGCGCCGGGTGGTGCCGCCCGACTTGATGGCGCCGGCCGCGCGGTCGCCGATCTTCAGGAAGCTCATCAGGCCCGACGACTTGCCGCCGCCGGCCAGGCGCTCGCCCTCGCCGCGCAGCTTGGAGAAGTTGGAGCCGGTGCCCGAGCCATACTTGAACAGGCGCGCCTCGCGCACCCACAGATCCATGATGCCGCCCTCGTTGACGAGGTCGTCGGCGACCGACTGGATGAAGCAGGCGTGCGGCTGCGGGTGCTCGTAGGCCGAGGCGGACGAGGTCAGCAGGCCGGTCTTGAAGTCGACGTAGAAGTGGCCCTGGCTCGGGCCGTCGATGCCGTAGGCCCAGTGCAGGCCGGTGTTGAACCACTGCGGGCTGTTCGGGGCCGCCATCTGGGCGGCCAGCATGAAGCGCATCTCGTCGAAGAAGGCGCGGGCGTCGGCCTCGCCGTCGAAATAGCCGCCCTTCCAGCCCCAGTAGGTCCAGGTGCCGGCCAGACGGTCGAAGACCTGGCGGGCCGACTGCTCACCGACGAAGCGCTTTTCCTTCGGCAGGGCCGCCAGCTTCTCCTGGTCGGCTTCCTTGCGCCACAGCCAGGACGGGACGGTGTTCTCCTCCACCGCCTTCAGGGCGGCGGGGACGCCGGCCTTGCGGAAATACTTCTGGGCCAGGATGTCGCTGGCGACCTGCGAGAAGTTCTCCGGCACCTCGATGCCGGTCTGCTGGAAGACGATCGTCCCGTCCGGGTTGCGGATCTCGCTGGTCGCCTGGCGGAAGCCGAGGCTGGCGTAGGCGTCCTGACCTTCGTTCGTGAAACGACGCTCGATCCGCATGATGAGACTGTCCCCTGCTTGGAGCCCGCCGCGGCGGGCTCGAATGGAAATGGTGTGCGACCCTGTCCGGTGAACCGCCCTTGGTTCCGCCAAAGGACAAGGCGCCGTACGGCAGGGGCCGAAGCCCGACTGCGCGCCGTCGCCGCTATCCTTGCCGGGACCGGGGCCGCCGTTTCGCCGGCCGGGTCACGAGGCGGGCATCCTAGCCAGCGTGACCGGGGCAGGCAAGCCCCGTCTTCCATATATTGTGGTTGACATCGGAGAACTCCACAAAACCTTGGGATCTTGCTGTTCAACCCGCGACCGGGGATCCTGTTCCCGCCATCAAGCGTTTTTTTTGGCGGCTGTCCCCGGCGCATCCGGGACGCGGTCCCGGGACCATCCCCGGACACCGGGGGAGGAGGCGAGGCGCGGCCGGAAAAGGCAGGCCGCGGCGCCCGATGATTAGAACGCAAATCACGCCGTTTCGCCAGCGCTTCCTCACGGCGAAAATCAATATCTTGTTACCTATGACCGGCCGGACACACCACCGATTCGCATGGACGGCGACTCGGGGCCGACTCGTTGCCAATCCTGGACCGACTCGGCGCCGCCGTGTTTTCGCGCGTCGAGTCGGTTTCCGCGAGGGGACCGGCGGAGCGTCCGGACGCTCCGGCGGGCGCCCCCGTGGGTCCCCCACCGCCGGCCTGCCACCGGCCCGCCGCAATCTTTTCCGATGCCCCCGGTTGGAGTCGGCGGAGCCGAGGAGGAGGACTGCCTCATGCACAAGATGTGGTTCATGCTGCCCGCGCTGACCCTGCTGGCGGGGGCCGGGGCGGGGGGCGGACTGGGCACCGCCGCCGATGCGGCCGCCCAGACGCTCGGGACCGCCACCGTCGGCGCGGCGACGGAGCGCCGCACCGGTCCCAGCGTCGACCAGTTGATGAACCGCGGTGTCGTCGGCGCCGACGGCAAGCGAATCGGCACCGTCACCGACGTCATCCTCGACGAGAAGGGACAGGCACAATATATCGTCATCCACTCCGGCGGGCTGTTCGGTTTCGGCGGCAAGGACATCGCCGCCGACCTGAAGCTGGCCGACATCCGCCCCGGCGGCGACTCGATCACCCTGCGCGAGGTGACGGCCGCCAGCGTCCGCGAGATGCCGGAATTCCGCTATGACGACAGCATCACCTCGCTGACCCGCAGCCCGGAGACCCGCAGCCCGGAACCGCAGCGCTAGCGGCAGCGGCGGCCGCAGCGCCCGCCCGGCGCTTTATCGGCCGCGCGTCCGCGGGTAGGGTGGCTGTCCCGCCGACCCTGCACGCACGCGCCGCGATGACCGAGGCCATGACCGAGACCGCCACTCCCGACAGCCTTCCCCCCGAGGCCGCCCGACTCGCCGATGCCGTCCGGTCCGGGGACCGGCGGGCGCTGGCGCGGGCGATCACGCTGATCGAATCGACCCGCGCCGACCACCGCGCCGTCGCCGACGCGCTGCTGGCCGCCCTGCTGCCCCATACCGGCGACTCGGTCCGCCTCGGCATCTCCGGCGTTCCCGGGGTGGGCAAGTCGACCTTCATCGAAGCCTTCGGGCTCCACGTCATCGGGCTGGGACACAAGGTCGCGGTGCTGGCGGTCGATCCCTCCTCGCAGCGCACCGGCGGCTCCATCCTCGGCGACAAGACCCGTATGGTCGAGCTGTCGCGCGACCCGGCCGCCTTCATCCGCCCCTCCCCCGCCGGCGCCACGCTGGGCGGGGTGGCGCGGCGCACCCGCGAGGCGATGCTGGTCTGCGAGGCCGCCGGCTTCGATGTGATCCTGGTGGAGACGGTCGGAGTCGGCCAGTCGGAGACCGCGGTCGCCGACATGGTCGACCTCTTCATGCTGCTGCTGCTGCCGGCCGGCGGCGACGAACTGCAGGGCATCAAGAAGGGCATCGTCGAGTTGGCCGACCTCGTCGTCGTCAACAAGGCCGACGGCGACCTGACCGCCACCGCCCGCCACACCGTCGCCGATTACCGCCATGCCCTGGCCCTGCTGCGCCATGGCGACTGGCTCGTCCCGGTGCTGAGCTGCTCCGCGGTGCGCAAGGCCGGCATCGACGCCATCTGGCAGACGATCGGCGAGCACCGGGCCCTGACCACCGGCAACGGCCAGCGCGACGCCCGCCGGGCCGAGCAGGCGCGCGCCTGGCTGTGGAGCGAGATCCGCGAGACGCTGATCGACCGGTTCCGTGCCCATCCGGCCGTGCGCGCCGATCTGGCGCGACTCGAGGCGGAGGTGACCGCCGGAACCGTCCTTCCGGCCGTCGCCGCCCACGCCCTGCTGGCGCGCTTTCTCGGGCCGGCCCGGGGCAGCGGCGGCGCATAATCCGAACAGCTTATGCTGCACCGCAACAAAACCGTTGCGCCGCACCGGCCATTGGGGATATTTTGAATCGGGCGGGAAAGGGGCGTCTTGCAACCGATGCCGGTAACGACGCTTGGGCCGGGGTGCCCGCAGTCTCCTGGGGTTAAGCCGGAGCGGCCTTTCCGTTTCCGCCAACCGCCTTGATCCACGGGAGACAACGCCATGACCGCTCAGCCGACCCCCGCCAGCGTCCTTTCCATGTTCGCGCAGGCCGGTTCGCTCGCCAAGACCAACACCGAGACCACGACGGCCAAGTCCGCCCGCGTCGTCAGCCTGATGCAGGACGGCTACCGGCGCTGGTTCGAGAGCGTGACCGCCTCGGTGAACGACGCGAGCCGCCTCGCCGCCGGCCTGGGCAAGGCGCGCAACGCCGCCGACCTCGCGGCCCTGCAGCGCGACTGGCTCTCCACCACCCAGGCGCGGGTGACCGAGGGCGTGCAGGATTTCCTGGACGTCTCCGCCAAGATCGCCGCGGAGATCACCGCGCTGCCGCTGCCGGCCAAGCCCGTTCCGCCTGCCGCGCCTGTTTCGGAAGCCCCCGTTTCGCAAGCCGCCGTTTCGCAAGCCGCTGCCCCGAAGGCCGAGGCCCCTGAAGCTCCGGCAGCCGATGCCATGGTCAATGCCGCTGCCGCCGAACCGGCGGTGCCGGCGACGGTTGCCGACATCGCTCCGGTCGCCACCGCCGTTGCGGCCGAGCCGGTCGAAGTGCCGGTGAGCAAGCTGGTGGAGGCGATCGAGGCCGAGAAGGCCACCGCTCCCGCCGCCATCGCCCCTGCCGCCTCCCCCGCCGCCGCGCCCATCCCCGCCGCGCTCGCGGCCGCCGTCAAGGTCCCGGCCGCCAAGGCCGACGCCAAGCCGGCGCCGCGGCGCAGCGCCAAGCCGGCGAAGGCCCCCACCAGCCTGAACTGACCCCCTTCCGTGAACTGAGCGGCGGCCGGACAAGACGAAGGCAAGGCGCGTCTCTTCACCAGTTCGAAGAGGCCGCCGCGCTTCGACTCGCGGCCCGCCGCGACGACTCGGGCTTTTGATGGTTTCCTCGCGGATCCCGGCTTGACGACGACGGTTTTGTTCGACTATATAGCGGCCTCCTTCGGGCGGCAGGCCGTCCGTTACCGGGTTTCATTTGCTAAAATAAAGGATCAGTCCGATGGCACGTCGGTGCTCCGTGACCGGCAAGGGCACGCAGTTTGGCAACAACGTCAGCCACGCCAACAACAAGAATCGCCGCCGCTTCCAGCCGAACCTGCAGGAGACTTCGCTGCTGAGCGACTCCCTGGGCCAGTTGGTGCGTCTGCGCCTCTCGGTCAACGCCATCCGTTCGATCGAGCACAAGGGCGGCCTCGACGCCTTCCTGCTCGATGCGAAGGACGCGGTGCTGAGCCTTGAGGTCCGCCGCCTGAAGCGCCGCATTGCGAAGGCGCAGGAGAAGCAGCAGGCCGCAGCCTGACCGCTTCCCCGATCTGGGGCGCGTTTGGTGTGCTGAGGCGGGACGGCCAGCCGTTCCGCCGATGAGAAGATAAGACGCGTACAGGACGAATCCGACTCCCGGTAGAGAGCGGCGCGCGGCATCCGAAAGGAGGCCGCGCGTTTCGTCGTTTTTGCGGCCGGACAACGCCCTCTTCCCGCCCGACGGCCCCGTCCTTGCGGGAATCGCGGCGGAGGCTCAGCCGTCCCCGCCCAGCAGTTCGTCCGGATCGTCGGCATCCACCACCCGCCGGGCGATCTCGTAGCCGAAGCCAGCCCGCCCCAGAGCCGCCATGTCCTTCTCCCGCTGCGCCGCGCGCTGGTCGGGCCGGCGGTAGGGTCCCAGCCGGCGCCGTTTCGCCAGGGCAAGCGCCGCTGACAGGTCGAGGTCGGGCCCGACATCCTCGCGCAGGCTGTCCAGCGCCCGTGCCGCCTCGTCGCGGCCGATCCCCTTCCCGGCCAGCTTCTGGGCGATCAGCCGGGTCGAGGCGCCGCGGCGGTGCAGGCTCTCCGTGCGCATGCGGGCATAGGTCTCGTCGTTCAGCAGCCCGCTGCGGACATAGCGCGCCAGCAACTCCTCGACCCAGCGCGCGCCCTCCTCCCGGTCGGTGCCGTGCGCCTCGGCCGAGCGGGCGACCTTGCGCATCAGCACCCGGCGCAGGTTGGCGGTGGAACTGGCGAAGCGCTCCAGATAGTGCAGCGCCGCGTTCTCCAGATACTGCGGCGTCACGCGCTTCGGCGGCTTGCGCGCCGGGTCCGGCGTACGCTTATCGGCGGCGTTCATGGCAGTCCCTTCGGTGGCGGCTGTTGTCGGACGGGCAGGGGACACGTACAGTCCGGCACTCTTCCGGTGGCGCGCCGCCGGCCCGCCCGGCCCCGCAGCACTGCGAGCTTCAAAGGCAGATCGTGACGCGATGACCCTCCCCCTTCCTCCCATGCCGCGCAACGTCGGTTCCGTCAACTGGATCGGCCTGTGGACGCTCTATGCACGCGAGGTGCGGCGCTTCATCAAGGTGCACCAGCAGACGGTCTGGGCGCCGGTGGTGACGACGCTGCTCTACTACGCGGTGTTCGCCCTGTCGCTGGGCTCGGCGGTGCGGATGGTCGGATCTGTGCCCTACCTGGAATTCCTCGCTCCCGGCCTGATCATGATGGCGATGGTGCAGAACGCCTTCGCCAACACCTCCTCGTCGGTGGTGATCGCCAAGGTGCAGGGCAACATCGTCGACATCCTGATGCCGCCGCTGTCGCCGATGGAGCTGGTCAGCGGCTTCGTCTTCGGCGGCGTCACCCGCGGCATCGTCGTCGGGCTGGTCACCGGGCTCGCCATCTGGGCGGTGATCCCGCTGCATATGCCGCATCCGGGATTCGTGCTGTTCCACGCCGTCATGGCCTCGATGCTGCTGTCGCTGCTGGGGCTGGTCGGCGGCGTCTGGTCGGAGAAGTTCGACAACATCGCCGCGGTGACGAATTTCGTGGTGACGCCGCTGTCCTTCCTGTCCGGCACCTTCTATTCGGTCGACACCCTGCCGGAGATCTTCTGGTGGGTCGCCCACTTCGATCCCTTCTTCTACATGATCGACGGCTTCCGCTACGGCTTCGTCGGCACGTCGGACGGGTCGCGCTGGCTGGGCGTGGCGGTGATGCTGGGCGTGAATGCCGGTCTTTGGTGGCTGGCCTGGCGCATGTTCAAGACCGGGTACAAGCTGAAGGCGTAAAAGAGCCGCCGAAGCAGGGACTTTTCCGACCTGTCCGTTGACAGAACCCTTCAATCTCCGGATATTTGCCCTTCCCGGCGGCCAGCCTTGGCCGCCGGCTTTTCCTTTTTTGGGAGACCAAAGCCGTGATCCCCGTCGTTATGCCCACATACGCCCGCGCCGACGTCGTGTTCGAGCGCGGTGAAGGTCCGTATCTGTACGCGACCGACGGGCGACGATTCCTCGATTTCGCCGCCGGCGTCGCGGTGAACGCCCTGGGTCACGCGCATCCCTATCTGGTCGAGAAGCTGGCCGAGCAGGCGAGGAAGCTGTGGCATACCTCCAATCTGTTCCGGGTCGCCGGGCAGGAGAGCCTGGGCAAGCGCCTGACCGAGGTGACCTTCGCCGACACCGTCTTCTTCACCAACTCCGGTGCGGAAGCGTGGGAATGCGGCGCCAAGGCGATCCGCAAGTACCATTATGAATCCGGCAACCCGCAGAAGAACCGCATCATCACCTTCGAGCAGGCCTTCCACGGCCGCACGCTGGGCGCCATCTCGGCCGCCAAGCAGGAGAAGCTGATCCACGGCTTCGACCCGCTGCTCGACGGCTTCGACCAGGTGCCCTTCGGCGATCTGGACGCCGTGCGCGCCGCCATCACGCCTGCCACCGGCGGCATCTGCGTCGAGCCGATCCAGGGCGAGGGCGGCATCCGCGCCGGCTCGGTGGAGTTCCTGCGCGGCCTGCGCGCGCTGTGCGACGAGCATGGCCTGCTGCTGTTCCTGGACGAGATCCAGTGCGGCATGGGCCGCACCGGCAAGCTGTTCGCCCATGAATGGGCCGGCATCACCCCCGACGTCATGTGCGTCGCCAAGGGCATCGGCGGCGGCTTCCCGCTCGGCGCCTGCCTCGCGACCGAGCGTGCGGCGTCGGGCATGACCGTCGGCACCCACGGCTCGACCTATGGCGGCAACCCGCTGGCCACCGCCGTCGGCAACGCGGTGCTGGACGTCATGCTGGCGCCGGGCTTCCTGGACACGGTCCAGAAGACCTCGAACACCCTGCGCGGCCGCCTTGAGGCGCTGATCGCCAAGAATCCGTCGATGTTCCTGGAGCTGCGCGGCCAGGGCCTGATGCTGGGCCTGAAGCTCGGCCAGCCGGTGGGCGAGGTGGTGGCGAAGCTGCGCGCCAACGGCCTGCTGTCGGTCCCGGCCGGCGACAATGTGGTGCGGCTGCTGCCGCCCCTGAACATCGGCGACGCCGAAGTGGATGAGGCCGTCGGGATTCTCGACCGGACGGCGCAGGAGTGCGTGGGATGAGCGGCGGCGATAACACTGTTCGGCATTTCCTCGACATCGACCGGATGGACGGCGCCACCCTGCGCCGCCTGCTCGACCATGCCGTCCGCATCAAGGCCGACCTGAAGAAGGACCGGCTGGCCCATTCGACCCTGCTGGCCGGCCGCGCGCTGGCCCTGATCTTCGAGAAGCCCTCGACCCGCACCCGCGTGTCGTTCGAGGTCGGCATGCAGCAGTTCGGCGGCAACGTCGTGGTGCTCAAGCCCGACGACATGCAGCTCGGCCGCGGCGAGACCATCGGCGACACCGCCCGCGTGCTGTCGCGCTTCGTCGACGCGGTGATGGTCCGCACCACCGGCGAGGAGCGCGTGCACGAACTGGCCGCCCATGCCAGCGTTCCCATCATCAACGGCCTGACCGACCAGACCCACCCCTGCCAGATCATGGCCGACCTGATGACCTTCGAGGAGCATCGTGGTCCGATCAACGGCCGGACCATCGCCTGGATCGGCGACTGCAACAACGTCGCGGTCAGTTGGGCCCATGCCGCCGTCCGCTTCGGCTTCGAGCTGCGCCTGGCCTGCCCCGGCGTCTATGGCCCGTCGCCGGAGCTGCTGGCCTGGGCGGAGCGCGAGGGCAGCGGCCGTCTGGTCCTCACCGAATCGCCGGAAGAGGCGGTGCGCGGGGCGGAATGCGTCATCACCGACGCCTGGGCCTCGATGCACAACACCGACGTGGACGAGCGCACCGCCATCCTCGCCCCCTATCAGGTGAACGAGGCGCTGATGGCGCATGCCCATTCCGAGGCGCTGTTCATGCATTGCCTGCCGGCCCACCGCAACGAGGAGGTGACCGACGGCGTGATCGACGGCCGCCACTCGGTGGTCTGGGACGAGGCGGAGAACCGCCTGCATGCCCAGAAGGCCATCCTCGGCTGGTGCATGGGCGTGCTGGACTGAGGTTTTGCCCCCTCCCCAACCCTCCCCCGCGGGGCGGGGGAGGGGACAAGGGCTTGTTTGGAGGGGCGGCGGCAGTCCCTCCCCCGCCCCGCGGGGACGGTCAGGTGGGGGCAAAACGCCCGCGACACGACAGGCGACACCGCGCATGGGTGCCCTGCCTGCCTTGATTCGGCTCTCGCCAGCCCCGATCTTGCGGCCTACGCCTGCATCGCCGGTCTCTGTCTTAAGGAATCCGCCCTATGGACGATCCGTCCGTCCGCCCGCTCACCGATGATTTCGTCCTGCCGTTCCAGATCGAGGCGTCGCGCCTGCGCGGCCGCGTCGTCAAGCTGGGACCGGCCATCGACGAGATCCTGACCCGCCACGATTATCCGCCCACCGTCGCCCGCTTCCTGGCGGAGACGGCGACGCTGGCCGTGCTGCTCGCCAGCATGCTGAAATACGAAGGCATCTTCACGCTCCAGACCAAGGGCGACGGGCCGATCCGCCTGATGGTGGCCGACGTCACCTCGGTCGGCGACGTGCGCGCCTATGCCCAGTTCGATCCCGAGGCGCTGGCCAAGGCCGAGCGGGACGTGGACATTGCCCCGGCCGCGGCGCTGCTCGGCAAGGGCTACATCGCCTTCACCGTGGACCAGGGCTCCGACACCGACCGTTACCAGGGCATCGTCGAGCTGTACGGCAAGACGCTGACCGACTGCGTCCAGCATTACTTCCGCCAATCGGAGCAGATCGACACCGGCCTGACCGTGTCGGTCGACCGCGCCGTGATGCCGGACGGCTCCTTCGGTCCCTGGCGGACCGGCGGCATCATGGTCCAGCGCCTGCCCCAGGAACAGGGGCTGGTCGCGTCGGACAACGAGGACGACTGGCGCCGGGCCATGGCGCTAATGGCCAGCGTCTCCGGCGACGAGTTGCTGTCGACCGACCTGCCGGCCGCCGATCTGCTCTATCGCCTGTTCCACGAGGACGGCGTGCGGGTCTATGACGGCCACGCCCTGCGCTTCGGCTGCCGCTGCTCGCGCGAGCGGGTGGAGAACATGCTGCGCAGCCTGCCCCGCGAAGAGGTGCAGGAGTTGAAGATCGACGATGGCCGGGTCGAGGTCACCTGCCAGTTCTGCTCGACCGGATACTATTTCACCGACGCGGATCTCGACCGCGTGTATGGTCCCGCCTCCTGACGGAGGAATAGGGGCCGGTCCCAGCGCGTTCATCGGGGGGCGCGGCGTCCGCGCCGCGCCCCCTTTCCTTGTCCATCCCCAACCGGAGCCTCCATGCTGTCCCGCCGCCTCGCCCTTGCCGCCGGAATGGCCACCCTGCTGCTCGCCGCTTGCCAGAGCGCGCCGCCGCGTCCCTCCCCCCGGCAGATCGACTTCTCGAACTTCGGGCCGATCGTGCTGAATGCCGGGACGGTCGACGTGGTCGACGCCTATCGCCCGGTCGGCGGCACGCATGTGGAAAACCGGTCGGCGGTGCCGCCGGCCGAAGCCGTGCGGCGCTGGGCGACGGAGCGGCTGCAGGCCGCTGGCGGTCCGGGCCGCGTCCGCGTCACCATCCGCGACGCCAGCATCGTCGAGGTGGCGCTGCCCACCAAGAAGGGCGTCACCGGCTATTTCACCAACGACCAGGCCCAGCGCTACGACGGGCGCATCGAGGTCGAGATCACCGGCGAGGTGCCCGATACCGGCAGCGGCGGCTTCCGCGGCATGACGCGTGCGACCGTCACCCACTCCACCACGGTGCCGGAGAACATCTCGCTGGCCGACCGCGAGGCGACCTTCCTGGACATCACCCGCCGGATGACGGAAGACCTGAACGCCCGGCTCGATGCCGGCATCCGCAAGGACCTGGCGCCGATGGTCCGGCGCTGATCCGGTAACCGGGCAGGACCGCCGCCCCGGCGGCGGTCCTGCCCGGATCGCCCCCTTTCCGGCCTGCCCGCCCCCTAGATCTCCAGTTGCATGCCCAGCTCGACCACCCGGTTGGGCGGGATGCAGAAATACTCCGATGCGCTGCTCGACATCTTCGAGAGGAAGATGAACAGCGGCTCCTGCCAGCGCGGCAGGCCGACCTTGCCGTGGCTGCGGATCAGCGTCTCGCGGCTGACGAAATAGGTGGTTTCCATCGGCTCGAAGGGCAGGCCCGGGATTCGCTTGATCTCCAGCGCCTGGGGGATGTCGGGCTCGTCCTTGAAGCCGAAATGGACGATCAGGCGGAAGAATCCCGCCGACAGCGGTTTCAGCTCGAAGCGATGCTCGTCGGGGACGTGCGGCACGTCCTCGATGTCGACGGTCAGCAGCACGACGCGCTGGTGCAGCACCTTGTAGTGCTTGATGCTGTGCAGCAGCCCCGGCGGCAGGCCGCGCGGGTTGCCGGTCAGGAACACCGCGGTGCCCGGCACGCGCTGCACCGATCCCCCCTTCAGCCGTTCCAGCAGCAGGTCGAAGGGCAGGGCGTCCTCGGCCAGCCGGCGGCGGACCAGTTCGCGCCCGCGCCGCCAGGTCGCCATCAGCAGGAACACCAGCCCGCCGATCACCAGCGGGAACCAGCCGCCCTCCTCGACCTTGACCAGGTTGGCCAGGAACAGCGCCATGTCGACGGTCAGGAACACCGCCAGCGCCAGGATCGCCTGCCACAGCTTCCAGCGGCCGAGCGAGCGCGCCACCTTGTAGGCCAGCAGCGTGGTGGCGACCATGGTTCCGGTGACCGCGATGCCGTAGGCGGCGGCGAGGTTGCTGGAGCTTTGGAAGCTCAGCACCAGTGCGAGGACGCCGGCAAGCAGCAGCCAGTTGAGCTGCGGCATGTAGATCTGCCCCTTCGCCTCCTCGGAGGTGTGCATCACCTCCATGCGCGGCAGGTAGCGCAGATGCATCGCCTGCAGCGTCACCGAATAGGCGCCGGAGATCACCGCCTGCCCGGCGATGATGGTGGCGGCGGTGGCCAGCAGCAGCAACGGCACCTGCGCCCATTCGGGCGCGAGATGGAAGAAGGGGTTCTCGATCGCCTCGGGCTCGTGCAGCAGCAGGGCGCCCTGGCCGAAGTAGCAGAGCAGGAGCGACGGCAGCACCAGCCCGTACCAGGCGATGCGGATCGGCTTGCGCCCGAAATGGCCCATGTCGGCGTAGAGCGCCTCGGCCCCGGTCACCGCCAGGACCACGGCGCCCAGCAGCAGGAAGCCGTGCCAGCCGTGCTCGAACAGCATCTCCACCGCATGGCCCGGCCACAGCGCACCCAGCACGCCGGGATATTGCACAATCTGCCCGATCCCCAGTGCCGCCAGCGTGACGAACCAGACCAGCATCACCGGCCCGAACAGCCGGCCGACCTTCTCGGTGCCGAAGCGCTGCAGGACGAACAGGCCGATCAGGATGGCCAGCGTGATGGGAATGACGTAGTCGTCGAGCGCCGGTGCCACGACATGCAGCCCTTCCACCGCGCTCAGCACCGAGATGGCGGGGGTGATCAGGCTGTCTCCGTAGAACAGGGAGGCGCCCATCACGCCGATCGCCATGACGATGCCGGTGCGCCGGTGCCCGGGACGCATGCCGCGCAGCGCCAGCGCGGTGAGCGCCAGGATGCCGCCCTCGCCCTGGTTGTCGGCGCGCATGATGAAGACCACGTACTTGACCGTCACCGTGATGATCAATGCCCAGAAGATCAGCGACAGCACGCCCAGAATGACTTCCGGCGTCAGCGGAAAGCCGCCTCCCTCGGTCAGGCATTCACGCAGCGTGTAGAGCGGGCTGGTGCCGATGTCGCCATAGACGACCCCCAGCGCCCCCAGCGCGAGCGCCCGCAGCTTCGACGCCTGCTCCCGCCCGTCCATGCTTGCTTCCATCACCCTGGTCCGCTCCTGTCCCGTTCCACCGTCCGCACCCATTCCCGGGGCTTTCCCCCGGGAACCGGCCACACCCCCGGCCGGGGACCGGCTAAGGCCATGCCTAAGGTGGCTTGCGGTGACCGCGCAAGCACCGAATGGCGAAACACGCAATCAGCCCGACCGATCCGCGGCCGATCGTCCGCAGCCGATCATCTGCAGCCCCGCTGGACGTGGATATGGGGCGCCATGTCGTGGAACGGGGCTCCCGCGTTCGCCACCCTCGCCTTTCCGGACGGGAATCGGAACCATTGCATCCCCTGCGGCCGCATGCTTCCATTCCCGCGTGCACCGTCCAGCGTCCCGAGCCGCGAACCATGCCCAACGACTTCCTGTTCGCCGCGGACGATCCCCGGGACCCAGAGGGCGACGGCCGGGAACCGGACGCTCCCGAGTCGCACGGTCATGCCGCGCCCGCTCCCTGGCTGGTGCTGGTCGCCGACGACGAGCCGGAGGTGCTGGCCGTCACCCGCCTCGCCCTGTCGCGGCTGTGCTTCCGCGGCCGGATGGTCCGGGTTCTCGGCTGCGGCAGCGCGGCCGAGGCGAAGCGGATCCTGCACGAGGTCCCGGACATCGCCGTCATCCTGCTGGATGTGGTGATGGAGACCAACGATGCCGGACTGAGGCTGGTCCGCATCATCCGCGAGGAGATGGGCAACAGCGCCGTCCGCATCATCCTGCGGACCGGCCAGCCCGGCGAGGTCCCGGAAGAGGATGTCGTCCTTTCCTGCGACATCGACGACTACAAGACCAAGACCGAGTTGACCGCACGCAAGCTTCTGACCTGCGTGGTGGCAGCGCTGCGGTCTCATGCCGCCATCCGGGCGCTGGAAAACGGGCGGCGCGGGCTGGAGCGCGTGCTCCATGCCGCCGACCGGCTGTTCGCGCCACGGGACTCCGCCACCTTCGCCGCCGAGTTGCTTGCCCAGATGCCCGACGTGCTGGACGCCACGCCCCACGCCGTCCTCTGCCGCGGCGCGGAGGTGGTGGCGGCATCCGGACGCTACGCCGCCGGAACCGCACCGCCTGCGCCGACGCTTGCCGCGGCACGGCAGCGCGGCGGCTGCGTGGCCGGCACGGAGGGGGACGGCACGCACGGGCACAGGGAGCGCCATGGCATCGCCCTGCCCATCCGCAGCCCCGACGGCGAGGAGATGTCCGCCTGGATCGAGACCGGGCGCCGCCCGGATGCCGCCGACCTTGGGCTGGCGGAGCTCTACGCCTCCAAGATCGGCACGGCCTATGCCACGTTGCGCCTGACCGAACGGCTGCGCGAGGCGGCGGAAACGCTGGAGGCGCGGATCGCCGAGCGCACCCGTGCCCTGGAGGAGGCCAATGCGCGGCTGAACCGGCTGGCCACGCTGGATCCTCTGACCGGCATCTGGAACCGCCGCCGCTTCCTGGAGCTGGCGGCGGCCGAACTCACGCGGGCCAAGCGGTACGGCCGGCATCTCGGGCTGTTCCTGCTCGACCTCGACGGTTTCAAGGCGATCAACGACACCCACGGGCATGCCGCCGGGGATGCGGTCCTGCGCACCGTGGTCAAGCGGACGCGGGCCGCACTGCGCTCCTCCGACCACATCGCCCGCTTCGGCGGCGAGGAGTTCGTCGTGCTGCTGCCGGAAACCGATGGCGACGGCACCGCCGTGGTGGCGGAGCGGGTGCGCGCCGCCCTTGCCGACAGCCCGGTGATGGTCGGCGAGACGGCCATCGCGGTCACGGGCAGTCTTGGGATCGCCGCCTGGCGGCCGGAAGAACCGACCATCGACGACACGCTGGGCCGTGCCGACCGCGCGCTCTACACCGCCAAGCAGGCCGGCCGCAACCGGGTGGTGCAGGACACCGGCTGGGCCGGTCCGCCCTACGGTTCACCCCTCCAATCCTGACGTTTCATGTGAAAACTCGTTACAGGGCGGTGATTGAACCTTTCCGGTATCAGGGTTACTCCTTATTACAGGGGTATGCGGCGCGCGGTCGGCCCCATGTTGCGGGGGTTTGCTCATGTGGCAGGATTACACCAACGCCCTCATCACCGCTTTTGGACTGTCAGGCCTGGCGTTCGGCATCGGCAAGATCGCCGTCGTGCTTGGCGAGCGCGCCATCGAACGCCGTCACGGGGCCGAAGGGGTGCGCAACACCATCGTCCGCCGCGCCAAGATGGAGACCCGGTTCGAGTCCCGCCGATCGGAGCGGATCGCGGAGCTGAAGGAGCTGGACGGCGCGGTCGAGGACGTCCTGCGCCGCCGCAAGATGCTGGAAAAGCAGATCGAGGACTCGCGCCAGTCGGGCGAGCGGCTGGTCCGCCTGATCGGAGAGGAGGTCCAAGGCAGCCCCTGCTACATCGTCATGGTCGTGAACAGGTATGTCGGCAACGGCACCTTCCAGCAGAGCCAGCACGCACTGATCGACGCGAGCTGGTCGCAGCCGCAGACCGTCGAAGTCTGGGCTCGCTCGATGGCGGAAGCCCGGGCCGAGATCGAGCGGCGCTATCCGCCGGCCTTCGGCTACGCGGTGACCCGGATGCAGGAAATCCTCTCCGCGGACACTCCCGTGGCAAAGGCAAGCTGAGGGGGAGCGCCGTGAACAGCATGCCCTATGTCTTCGCCGCCCTGGTCGGCGTCGCCTCCTTCGCCCTGTCGCTGCTGCTGGCCATGCGCCGGCTGAAGACGTCGGAGGAGCGGATCACCAGTTCGGTTTCCCGCAAGCAGGCGCAGGTCGAGCGGATCAAGAGGATTGCCCGCGCGACGCTGCAGCAGGGCAGCGACCTGCGCAACGCCCGCCGGCGCAAGGCGATGGCGGAGATGGCCTGCGAGGATCTGGAGCAGCGCCTGAAGGCCTCCGGCTCCGCCGACCGCCGGGTCTATGTGCTGGACGACCGGCGCACCCAGAACGACCATGGCTGGCTGCTGCGGGTGGTCAACATCGACTATGCCTCCCGCGTCAACGCCGGCCTTTCCCGCCCGGCGCTGGACAGTTGGAAACGCGGCCGCCGCTTCCTGGTCTGGGCGCTCGACGAGAAGAAGGCGCGCGAGAAGATCCATGCCCGCTTTCCGGAGAACAAGGGCTTCGCCGTCATGGGCTCCCAGTCCTATTCAGGATAAATTCAAACCTTTATCCTGAAATTTGCATCGCAGGGATGACAGAAATCCCATTCCTAGACTACCGTTCCCGGACGCACCCATCCGCGCGCACCGGGGACAGCCGCCATGATCCGCTACGCCGAGCTGCAGGTCGCCACCAACTTCACCTTCCTTGAAGGCGCATCGTACCCCGACGAACTGGCGATGACCGCGGCGGCCCTGGGGCTGTCGGCGATCGGGGTGACCGACCGCAACTCGTTGGCCGGGGTGGTGCAGATGCATGCGGCGGCCCGGAAGGCGGGCATCCGCACGCTGGTCGGCTGCCGGCTCGACCTGACCGACGCAGAAAGCCTCCTCGCCTACCCCACAGACCGCGCCGCCTATGCGCGGCTGTCGCGGCTGCTCACCCTGGGCAAGCGGCGGGCACCCAAAGGCGAATGCTTCCTCGCCCGCGCCGACGTGCTGGCCCATGCGGAGGGCCTGCTGTTCCTGCTGCTGCCGCAACCGGCGGAGCGGCGGGATGGATCGCTCGTCCGGGAGTTGCGGGCATGGCGCAGCGGGCTGGCGCGCGGGCAGCTTTATCTGGCGGCGAGCCACCGCTACCAGGGCGACGACGCCCGCCGGCTGCGCTGGCTGGCCGGACTGGCCGAGGCCGAGCGGGTGCCGCTGGTCGCCACCAACGACGTGCTCTATCACGGCGCCGGGCGGCGGCAACTCGCCGACGTGCTGACCTGCATCCGCCACCACACCACCATCGACGAGGCCGGCTGGCGCCTGGCGGCCAACGCCGAACGCCACCTGAAGCCGCCGGTGGAGATGGCCCGCCTGTTCCGCGACCATCCCGATGCGGTCGCCCGAACGCTGGAGATCGCCGACGCCTGCCGCTTCTCCTTGGAGGAACTGCGCTACGAATATCCCGACGAGGTGGCGGAGGGCGGCGACCCGCAGGACACGTTGGCGCGCCTGACCTGGGAGGGGGCCGCCGGGAAATACCCGGACGGCATTCCCGACAAGGTCCGCGAGGCGGTGGAGCACGAGTTGGCGCTGATCGCCGAGCTGCGCTACGCCCCTTATTTCCTGACCGTCCACGACATCGTCCGCTTCGCGAGACAAGAGGGTATCCTCTGCCAGGGGCGGGGAAGCGCCGCCAACTCCGCCGTCTGCTATTGCCTGGGCGTCACCGCGGCCGATCCCGGACGTTTCGACCTGCTGTTCGAGCGCTTCATCTCCAGCGCTCGCAACGAGCCGCCGGACATCGACGTCGATTTCGAGCATGAGCGGCGCGAGGAGGTGATCCAGTACATCTACCGGAAATACGGCCGCGGGCGCGCCGGCCTGACCGCCACCGTGATCCGCTATCGTGCCCGCGGCGCCTTGCGCGACGTCGGCAAGGCGATGGGGCTGTCGGCCGACCTGGTGGCGCGGCTGACCGGATCGATCTGGGGCTGGAGCCGCGAGGGCGTGGACGAGGAGCGGGCGCGGACGCTCGGCGTCGATCCGGACGATCCCCGGCTGGGCCGGACGCTGGTCTTGGCGCAGGAGCTGATGGGCTTCCCCCGCCACCTGTCACAGCATGTCGGCGGCTTCGTCATCACGCGCGGGCCGCTCTCCGACCTCTGCCCCGTCGCCAACGCCGCCATGGAGGACCGCACCACCATCGAGTGGGACAAGGACGACATCGACGCGCTCGGCATCCTGAAGGTCGATATCCTGGCGCTCGGCATGCTGACCTGCGTGCGCAAGGCGTTCGACATGATCGAGCGGCTGCACGGGACGGGTTGGACGCTCGACACGCTGCCCAAGGAGGATCCGGCCGTCTACGACATGCTGTGCCGGGCGGACAGCCTGGGCGTCTTCCAGGTCGAGAGCCGGGCGCAGATGAGCATGCTGCCCCGGCTGAAGCCGCGGGTATTCTACGATCTGGTGATCGAGGTCGCCATCGTCCGGCCCGGCCCGATCCAGGGCGGCATGGTCCATCCCTACCTGCGCCGCCGCAGCGGGGCGGAGCTGGTGACCTACCCGATGCCGGCGCTGAAGCCGGTCCTGAAAGAGACGATGGGCGTGCCGCTGTTCCAGGAGCAGGCGATGAAGATCGCCATGGTCGGTGCCGGCTTCAGCGCCGGGGAAGCCGACCAGTTGCGCCGTGCCATGGCCGCCTTCCGCAAGGCCGGGCAAGTCCACCGGTTCCATGACAAGTTCGTCGCCGGCATGACGGCCAACGGCTGCCCGCCCGACTTCGCCGAACGCTGCTTCCGGCAGATCGAGGGGTTCGGCGAATACGGCTTTCCCGAAAGCCATGCGATCAGCTTCGCCCTGCTGGTCTATGTGTCGGCCTGGATCAAACGCCACCATCCGGCCGTCTTCGCCGCCGCCCTCCTGAACAGCCAGCCGATGGGCTTCTATGCGCCGGCCCAGATCGTCCGGGATGCCAAGGAGCATGGCGTGGCCGTGCTGCCGCCGGACGTGAACCTGTCCGGCTGGGACTGCGCGGTGGAACCCCAATCCCCGGCGGCGGGAGGGGACGGCGGCAAGGATGGGGTGGACCTGGTGCTGCGCCTCGGTTTCCGGCTGATCAAGGGCTTCACGGAACCCCATGCCGATGCCATCGCCCTCTCCCGCGCCGGCGGCTACCGCGACCCCTACGACCTGTGGCGCCGGGCCCGGCTGCCGGTGGCGGCGCTGGAGAGGCTCGCCAGGGCAGACGCCTTCCGCTCGGTCGGGCTCGACCGCCGGGCAGCCATGTGGGCCGTGCGGGCATTGGGCGACTCGCCGCTGCCGCTGTTCGCCCGGCTCGACGACGCGGGAGAAGCACCGGCGGTGGAGGAGCCGGCCGCCCCCCTGCCGGAGATGGCGCTGGGCGAGCATGTGGTCATGGATTACGGCAGCCTGTCCCTCTCCTTGAAGGCGCACCCGCTGTCGCTTCTGCGCGACGGGCTGCCGGGCGTCACGCCGGCGGAGCGGCTGGCAAGCACGCGCGACGGCCGGCGGCTGACCACGGCCGGGCTGGTCCTGGTCCGGCAGCGGCCGGGCAGCGCCGAAGGCGTCGTCTTCATTACGCTGGAGGACGAGACGGGGGTCGCCAACCTCGTCGTCATGCCCGACGCCTTCGCCACCTTCCGCCGGCCGATCATGACGGCGCGGCTGCTGGCGGCCACCGGCCGGGTGCAGAACCATGAGGGCGTGGTGCACCTGCGAGTGGAGTCGCTGATCGACCTCACCCACCGGCTGTCCGACCTGACGGGGGAGTGGCGGACGGCGGATGCCTCCGCCCCGGCCGGCCCCTTTCCGAAGGGCCGCAATTTCCATTGAGGCGATTTTCATTGAGGGTGCCGATTGCTCCTGACATCACGCTGTCAGGAGGGGGTGTGCTATCAAGGGGGCGTGCCGGCACGAACCACGAACACCCACACTCTCTGTCAGGAGCCCGTTCCATGAACACGTCCAACGTCGCCACCTGGTTCGAAATCCCTGCCGTCGACCTCGCCCGTGCCGTGCGCTTCTACGAGACCGTCTTCGCCATCCGCCTGATCCAGGAACCCTGCCCCAGCGGCATGACGATGGCCGTCTTTCCCGCCGACGGCGAGGCCGTGAGGGGCTGCCTGATCCAGCACGAGGCCTACAAGCCCGGCGCCGACGGCACCGTCGTCTACCTGAACGGCGGCGACGACCTGTCCGCGCCGCTGGCCCGCGCCGAGGAGGCCGGGGCACGGATCGTCGTGCCGAAGACGCTGATCACCCCGGAGATCGGCTATTTCGCCCAGTTCATCGACAGCGAGGGCAACCGCGTCGGCCTCTATTCGATGCGCTGACCGTCCCGAGCGGAGACACCCGCCATGCGCCGCGCCGACCGCCTGTTCCAGATCGTGCAGCAGCTCCGGAAGGGGCGGCTGGTGACGGCGGCCGAGTTGGCGCGTTGCCTGGAGGTGTCGGAGCGCACCGTCTACCGGGACATGCGCGACCTCGCCGCCTCCGGGGTGCCGGTGGAGGGCGAGGCCGGCGTCGGCTACCTGCTGCGTGACGGCTACGACCTGCCGCCGCTGATGTTCACGCAGGACGAGGTGGAGGCCCTGGTGGTCGGCGCCCGTCTGGCGCGTGCCTGGATCGGCGGGGCGCTGGCCGATGCCGCCGCCCGCGCGCTGGACAAGGTGGAGGCGGTGGTCCCCGAGGCCCGCCGCCGCGAACTGGCCGACAGCCGGGTCTTCGTCCCCGATTTCTCCTTCCCGTCGGCGCTGCGCGAGCGGATGGACGTCCTGCGCTGCGCCATCAACGGACGGCGCGTCGTGCTGTTCGACTACCGGCGCGAGGATGGCATCCATTCCGCCCGCGCCGTCCGGCCGCTCGGCCTGTTCTTCTGGGGGCGGGTGTGGACGCTCGGGGCCTGGTGCGAACTGCGCGAGGCGTTCCGCAGCTTCCGCATCGACCGCATGGACGCGCTCCAGGCGCTGGAGCGCCGATTCGACGAGGTGCCCGGCCGCCGGCTGGAGGATTACCTGGCGCTGTGGCGGGAGGTCCCTTGCGACGCGGCCGGACGATATGAGGCCGGGAACCGCCCCGGCGGGGCTCCGCGTCATTCCACCAGCAGGATCTCCGTCGCCGCGGTACCCGACGCCCCCACCGTTACGGCGGAGTCCTCGAAGGAGGGTGGGCCGAACCTTGCCGGAGCGTTGCGGCTGAAGCCGTAGGGCTCGCGCGGAATGCCGAGCAGGTTCTTCTCCAGCTTGCCGTCACCATCCAGATCCTGGAAGGCCACCAACCCGTAGCGGCCGGGGGGCAGGTCGGCGAAGACCACCACCATGTTCGGTGCCGCGGCGGCGACGAAATATCCGGCCCACGGGCGCTCGGCCCTGCGGGCCTCGTCGCTGTCGAACAGCGCCACCATCACCCTGCCCTGGTTGGGCTTGATGTTGCGGACGGTGGCGCGAAGCTCCCCGGCGGCAGCGGGGACGGGTCCCGCGGCAACCCCGGCCGCCACCCCCACGACCACCGCTGCCATCGCCGCCATGGAGACGGTCAATCCTGCGAACCCTCGGCGAGCCCTCATGCTTTCCCCCCTCCGTGACGGCTCCGTCGCCCGCCTCCGGGCGACGGCAGGATCCTGCGGATGCTCCCCCCTGGAGTGTGAGTCACGTTTCAAGCGGTATCGCTTGAAACGTGACTCACACAGACGCTAAACGCCTTCGCCGCGGAAGGGGCGGGAGAGCAGCCCGTCGATGGTTTCGTCCAGCCCGGCCCCCCGGTTCAGGATGGCGTCGACCGCGGCGCAGATCGGCATGTCGACACCCAGCCTCGCCGCCAGCCCGACCACCGCAGCGGCGGTGTAGACGCCCTCCGCCACCGACCGCCGGGCGGCCAGGATGTCGGCCAGCGCCCGCCCCTCGCCCAGTGCGGCGCCCAGCGACATGTTGCGCGACTGCAGGCTGGAGCAGGTCAGGGTGAGGTCGCCCAGTCCCGACAGCCCCATCAGCGTCTCCGGCCGGCCGCCGAGCGCCAGCGCCAGCCGGGTGATCTCCGCCAGGCCACGGGTGATCAGCGCAGCCCGCGCGTTGTCGCCCAGCCGCCGCCCTTCGACCACGCCGCAGGCGATGGCCAGCACATTCTTCACCGCCCCGCCGACCTGCGACCCGATGACGTCGTCCGAGCGGTAGGGGCGGAAGGTGCGGCTGCCCAGCGCCGCCACCAGCGCCGCTCCCAGGGCCTCGTCGCCGCAGGCGAGCGTCACCGCCGTCGGCAGGCCGCGGGCCACCTCCGCCGCGAAGGTCGGACCGGACAGGATCGCCACCGGCGTCCCGGCCGGCAGCGCGGCGGCGACCGCCTCGCTCATCAGCGCGTGGCTGTCCAGCTCGATGCCCTTGGCACAGACGACGACCGGGGCTCCGGCCGCCAGGTGGGGGGCCATCTGCGCGGCGACCGTCCGGGCATGCTGCGCCGGCGAGACCAGCAGCACCGCATCGCAGCCGCCGAGATCGGCGAGATCGCCGGTGACCCGCAGCGCGTCGGGCAACGGCACCCCCGGCAGATAGTCGCGGTTCTCCCGCCGCATCCCCATGGCCTCCACCACCGCCGGCTCGCGTGCCCAGAGCAGGGTATCGCGTCCCGCGCGCAAGGCGGCCAGCGCAAGCGCCGTACCCCACGCGCCGCCGCCGACGACGCCGATGCGGTGAAGGGAGGAAGAGAGCGGGACGGTCATCGGGGATCACTCACGGGGGGCAGGGAGCGGAGAATTGCGGAGCCCCCTCCCCCGCGGTGCGGGTTCGGGGTGACGGGCGCCGGATACGCCACTCACGCCTTCACGCCCGAGCCGACCCCCGCCTTGCCGATCGCAGGGGCCGCATCGGGGTCCAGCGGCCAGCGGGGACGCGGGGCGAAGTTCAGCGGATCGCTCTGGCCCAGCCGGAAACGCTCGATCCCGGCCCAAGCGATCATCGCCGCGTTGTCGGTGCACAGGCGCAGCGGCGGCGCCACGAACGGCATCCGGTGCTTGTCCGCCAGCGTCGACAGGCGCGCCCGGATCGCCTTGTTGGCGGCCACGCCGCCGGAGACGACCAGGGCGCCGCCTTGCGGATGGTCCTCCTTGAAGCGGCGGATGGCACGGGCGCAGCGGTCGGCCAGCACCTCGGCCACCGTCGACTGGAAGGCGGCGGCAAGGTCGTCGCGGTCGGCCTCCGACAGGCTGCCCCCAAGCTCCTCGGCATGGCGGCGCACCGCGGTCTTCAGTCCGGAAAAGGAGAAATCGCAGCCCGGCCGCCCCAGCATCGGCCGCGGCAGCTCGAAACGACCGGGGTTGATGGCGCGCGCCGCCGCCTTCTCGACCAGCGGGCCGCCGGGATAGCCCAGACCCAGCAGCTTGGCCGTCTTGTCGAAAGCCTCGCCGACCGCATCGTCGATGGTGGTGCCGAACCGCCGGTAGCGCCCAACCCCCTCGACCGCCAGGAGCTGGCAATGGCCGCCCGACACCAGCAGGAGCAGGTAGGGAAAGGCGACGTCGTCGGTCAGGCGCGCGGTGAGGGCGTGGCCTTCCAGATGGTTCACCGCGACGAAGGGCAGCCCGCGCGCCGCGGCGATGGCCTTGGCGGTCATCACACCGACGATGACGCCGCCGATCAGGCCGGGGCCGCCGGTGGCCGCCACCGCGTCGAGGTCGCCGAAACCGATCCCGGCCTCCGCCATCGCCCGGCGGATCAACCCGTCCAGATGCTGCAGATGGGCGCGGGCGGCGATTTCCGGGACCACGCCGCCATAGGGGGTGTGGTCGTCAAGCTGCGACAGCACGACATCGGCGCGGATCTCGCGCGCGTCCGTGACGACGGCCGCGGCCGTCTCGTCGCAGCTCGTTTCGATTCCAAGAACGATCATGACGCCAAACTAGCCGCCTTGGCCGTCCGGGTATAGCGCCGAGTGGGGTCGCCTCGCCGCCATTCCCGCCGCCACCCCCGCCCCGCTCCCCGCCCAAGCCCACTCCCGGCCCACTCCTCGGCCCGGGTTGATCCGCCTCAATCTTCGGGATGAGCGGGCGAGGAGTCCTTGCAAAGCTGCGCGGATCCCCTAGAACTCGCCCTATGACGACCCACCCGCTCCGTATCGGGACGCGCGGCAGCCCGCTGGCGCTGGCGCAGGCCCATGAAACCCGCGACCGCCTGATCGCTGCCCATCCTCATCTGGCCGCTCCCGGCGCCATCGAGATCGTCGTCTTCAAGACCACCGGCGACCGCATCCTCGACCGCACCCTGGCGGAAGCGGGCGGCAAGGGCCTGTTCACCAAGGAACTCGAGGAGGCGTTGTTCGACGGCCGCGCCGACCTCGCGGTCCATTCCATGAAGGACGTCCCGACCGCACTGCCCGACGGGCTGGAGATCGCCACCCTGCTGCCGCGCGAGGATCCGCGCGACGCCTTCTTCGCCCGCACCGGCAGCGGCCTTGCCGACCTGCCGCCCGGCGCGGTCGTCGGGACCGCCGGCCTGCGCCGCCAGGCCCAGGTGCTCGAACTCCGCCCCGACCTGACCGTCGTCCCGCTGCGCGGCAACGTGCAGACGCGGCTGTCGAAGCTCGACGCCGGCGAGGTCGACGCCACGCTGCTGGCGCTGGCCGGCCTGCGGCGCCTCGGCCTGACCGACCGCATCACCGCGGTGCTGGAGCCGGAGACCATGCTGCCGGCGGTCGCCCAGGGCGCCATCGGCATCGAGATCCGCAGCGCCGACGACGCGACCCGCGCCCTGCTGGCACCGCTGAACTGCGACGAAACCATGGTGCGCGTCACCGCCGAACGGGCGCTGCTGGCGGCCCTGGACGGTTCCTGCCGCACCCCGATCGCCGCACTCGCCACGCTGGACGGCGACGCCCTCCACCTGCGCGCCAAGGTCCTGTCCCACGACGGACGCAGCATCTTCCGCACGGAGCGCCGCGGCACCGCGGCGGAAGCCGAGTCGCTCGGCACCGACGCCGGCGAGGAGATCCGTGCCCTGCTGCCGCCGGGTTTCTTCACCGCACCCCCCCATTGAACCGTCGGCTTGGCGGATTTTCCGGATGACGGAAAAACAGGTCGGCTCCCCTCCCGCACGCCTTCTCGTGACCCGCCCGCTGGAGGATGCGGCGCCGCTTGTCCGGCGGCTGCGCGCGCTCGGCCACGACAGCGTGATCGAGCCGATGCTGTCCATCGTCCCGGTTGAGGGTCCGGAGCCCGACCTCTCCAACGTACAGGCCCTGCTGTTCACCAGCGCAAACGGCGTACGGGCCTACGCCAAACGTACGAGCCGGCGCGACCGTCCGGTGCACGCCGTCGGAGACGCCACGGCGCGGGCGGCGCGTGACGCCGGCTTTCCCGAGATCGACAGCGCATCCGGCGACGTGTACGCACTGGCGGAACGGGTGCGTCTCCAGCGCGATCCGGCAGGCGGTACGCTCCTCCACGTGGCCGGCAGCAAGGTCGCGGGCGACCTTGCCGGACTGCTGGGAGCGTCCGGGTTCACTGTGCAGCGCAGCGTGATGTACGACGCCGTACCGTCCCGACGGCTGTCCGAGGCGACCGCGACATTTTTGCGTACGTCCTCGATCGGGGGCGTGCTGTTTTTCTCTCCCCGTACCGCTCGATCCTTTGTTAGGCTGCTGGCCGAGGCCGGACTGGTCGACTGTTGTCGTACGGTCGACGCGTTCTGCCTCAGCCCCGCGGTCGCGGAGGCTGCCCGCACGTACGGCGACGGGGGAGTGACGCCGTGGCGAAGCGTACGGGTGGCATCCCGGCCGGAGCAGGACGCCTTGCTCGAACTGTTGCCGGACGCCGGTTGACCCGGCGGCTACCGGTTGCCGCCGTCGTGCCGAGGGGGTGCCCCCAAGGAGTGGACCGGACGGACAGGGAGAGGGGAGCGGTTCGGGGGCTGTGGCGTTAGACGAACAACAGCGAACCGAAGGTACAGCCCATGAGCTCTCGTCCAGGCTCCGAACGCCCCGGTACCGACCGTGACGGCGACGGCGCCACCAGCGGCAATGCGGCCGTCGACCGCATCGTCGAACGTTTCGGCGGCATCCGCCCGATGGCCAACAAGCTGGATACGCCGGTGACGACGGTGCAGGGCTGGAAGAAGCGGGGCGCCATCCCGCTGGCCCGCCATGCCGACCTGCGCGCCGCGGCGGCCAAGCACCGCATCAAGCTGGACGACGCCGACCTCGACGCCGCCACTCCCAGCGAGGACCGGCCCGCCGCCGACGCGGCCGCCGTCACCGTCATCCCGGCCGATCCGATCCTCCCGGCCGAGCCGGTGCCGACCGCCGCGCCCGCCGATACCATTCCGGGCACGGACACGCCGGCAGTCACGCCGGTCACGCAGGACGACGCGCTGATTCCGCCCGCCGCGCCGATCGGGCCGAAGGACGAATCGCCGGCCGTCGACCCGAACGCCCCCAGGATCGACGCCCCCGGGATCGACGCCGCGGCGACGGACACCTCGAAGGCCGGCACCCCGAAGACGGAGCCGTGGACGGTGCAGGACGCCAAGCCGGCCGAGGCCGCCGCCCCCTGGACCGCCTCCACCGTCGCGGATCCCGAACCGGTCCGGCCGACCATCACCCCGGCGCCGTCCTACATCGACGAGCCGCGCTCCGGCGGCGGGTTCGCCACCGCCCTATCGGTCGTCGCGCTGCTGGTCGGCGCCGCCGCCCTGTCCGAACCCTGGTGGGGCCCTGCGCTGCCCGGCTGGCCCGCGACACCGGCCGCGTCCTCGGCCGCTGCACCGGCGCCGGCACCGGCCGACCCCGCCCTGCGTGCGCAGATCCAGCAGCTCGCCGACCGCCTCGGCAAGCTGGAGCAGCGGCCGGCGACCACCGGCGAGGCAGGCGGTTCCGATGCGGGTGCCGCCGTCGCCCAGTTGTCCCAGCGGCTCGACGCCCTGGAGAAGAGCCGTTCCGGCGATACCGGGGCCGCCGACGCTGCCAAGGCGCTTGCCAACCGCGTCGCCGCCGTCGAGCAGGCGGTCTCCGCCGCGGCCGGCGGCAGCCAGGCGGCCCAGGCCCTGCGCGGCGAGGTCGACTCACTGAAGCAGCAGGTTTCCAGCGTCAGCCAGTCGGTGGAGCAGCGGCAGGATGCCTCCACCGCCGCCCAGGCGCTGGTGCTCGCGGCCGGCCAGCTCCGCGCCTCGCTCGCCGGGGGCCAGCCGTTCCAGCAGGATCTCCAGGCGGTCCGCTCGCTCAACATCGCCGACGCCGGCGTGACCCAGCCGCTCGACGCGGTGGCGCCTTATGCCTCCAAGGGCGTCCCGACCCGCGCCCAGTTGAACGATCGTTTCGAGCCGCTGGCCGGCGAGATCGTCCGGGCGGAGGCGCGCGGCGACGGCAGCGGCTGGCTCGACAAGGTGACGGGCAAGTTGTCGACCCTGGTGACCGTCCGCCGCGAGGGCGGCGGGGTGGTCGGCACCGGCGCCGATGCCGTGGTCGCCCGCGCCGAAGCGGCGCTGAAGGAGGGCAACCTCGCCAAGGCGGTCGATGAACTCGGGACCCTGCAGGGACCGGCCGCGCAGACCGCCGCACCCTGGCTGGCCGACGCCAAGGCACGGCTCGCCGCCGACCAGGCCGCGCGTCAGCTCAACGACCGCGCCATCGCCCTGATGTCCGCCGCCGCCGGCGGGAAAGGGGCCGCCCAATGATCCGCGCCCTCTGGTTCATTCTGAAGGTCGCGGTCGTCATCGCGATCGCCATCTGGCTGGCAGACCGGCCGGGAACGGTCAGCCTGCACTGGCTGGGCTACGCGATCGAGGCGCCCTTCTGGCTGGCGCTGCTGGCCGCCCTGGTGGCGCTGGGCATCGCGGCGCTGGGCTACCGCCTGCTCCGTGCCGTCATCGGCGCACCGCGGCGGATGCGCATCCGCAGCCGCACCCGCCGCCGCGAGCGCGGCTATCGCGCCCTGACCCAGGGCATGGTGGCCATCGCCGCCGGCGACGCCCAGACCGCGCGCAAGATGGCGCGCAAGGCCGACGTGCTGCTGAACGAGCCGCCGCTGACCATGCTGCTGTCGGCCCAGGCCGCCCAGCTTCAGGGCGACGAGCGCGCCGCCAAGGAGTATTTCACCGCCATGCTGGAGCGGCCGGAAACGGCCTTCCTCGGCATGCGCGGCCTGCTGACCCAGGCGATCAAGTCCGGCGACCGGGTCGAGGCGCTGACCCTCGCCCGCAAGGCCCGCACGCTGCAGCCGAACACGCCCTGGCTGCTCGGCACGCTCTATGACCTGGAGGCGCAGGCGGGCGACTGGGCTGCCGCCGAGGGCACGCTGCAGCAGGCGATCCAGGCCGGCGCCATCCCGACCGACGAGGGACGCCGCCACCGCTCGGTCCTGCTGCTGGAGCGCAGCTTCGAGGCCGAGCGGCGCGGACGTGCCGACGCCGCCCTGTCGCATGCCCAGGCGGCCTACGACACGATGCCCGGCTTCGTCCCGGCCGCGGTGCGGCTGGCCCGCCTGCACATCGACGCCGACCGCCTGAAGCCGGCGGCCAAGGTGGTGGAGCGGGCCTGGCGCCAGTCGCCGCATCCGGAACTGGCCGAGGTCTACCGCAGCATCGTCGACAGCTACGACCCGCTGACCCGTGTCCGGCTGTTCCAGAAGCTGGTGCGCCAGTCGCCCGATTCGGCCGAATCGCACATGGCGGTCGGCCGCGCGGCGATGGACGCCCAGCTCTGGGGCGACGCCCGGCAGCACCTGGAGCGCGCGCTGGAGATCGCCCCGTCGCGCCGCCTCTACCGCCTGATGGCCGAGCTGGACCGGACGGAGCGTCACGACGAGGACGCCGCCGCCGCCTGGCTGGCCAAGGCCGCGGCGGCTCCGGCCGACCCGTCCTGGACCTGTCGCTCCTGCGGTGCGGTCAGCCACGCCTGGGGCGGGCTGTGCGGCAATTGCGGGGCCTTCGACAGCCTGACCTGGAAGGCCGCAGTCACCGCGCCGCCGCTGATGGAGCCGACGGACATCCCGCCGGCGCTCGCCCGGCCGGCGACGGCCTGAGGCCGGCGACAAAGGACGCGAATGGAAACGCCCCCTCCCATCGGGAGGGGGCGTTTCCTTTTCAGCGCTTTCCCTTTCAGCGGCGGCGCCTCTCCGGTGGCGGCCCGGCCGGCTTCATCATCTCATCCTCCCGTCACCTCATTCCCTCCGGCCCGACGCGGTCGAGGGGAAGCTCCTTCAGGCCGCGGATGCCGTCCAGCGCCGCGGCCCCGGCACGGGGCGCCGCATTCTCGGTCCGGGTCCCCTCGATGCGGAACTCGCCGCCGCTCAGGCTCTGGACGACCTGCGCCTCGACCTGCGACCTGGTGCCGGACGCGCCGGCGACCAGGTTTCCGCTTGCGACGTTGCCATGCATCAGCCCGGCCTTGCCGGCGCTCGGCACCCATTCCAGCCGCAGGAAGCGGTCCTTGGGATCGGTCAGCAGCGCAACGTTGTCCTGCACGCGGTTGTCGTCGCCGCCATGCAGGAAGATGGCGGCCATGCCGGTGTTCTCCAGCAGGTTGCCCTCCACCGCCACGCCGCTGGTCATGTCGTCCAGATAGATGCCGAACCCCTTGTAGCGGACCAGCCAGCGCCCCTGCGCGTCGGTGGCGAGGCCGCCGGTGTCGCGGATGTCGTTGAAACGGATGGCGCTGCGGGTGTCGTTGCCGCTGCGTCCCAGCATCTCGATCGCCCCGGCGTCCGCGGTCTGGCGGGCGACGTCGCGGATGCGGTTGTATTCGACGACGTTGTCGCTGTTCTGCGTCTCGGCGTTCCAGTTCTTGATCGAGATGCCGTAACGCGCCGCGCGGCGGATGTCGTTGTGGGCGATCAGGGTGCCGTGGATCCCGGCCCCCATCACCCCGGCGCCGAAGAAGCGCACCTCGCCGATGTCGCTGATCCGGTTGCCGAGGATGCGGTTGTCGGTGCTGCCCGGAGCCAGCATCACGCCGCTGCGGCCGAGATGCTCCATCCGGTTGCCGGACACCTCGCTGCGCGCCGCGCCGTCCAGCGTCACCGCGGTGCCGACCAGGGCGAAGCGGTTGCCAGAGATGCGCAGGCCGCTGCCGCCCTTGGCGAGAACGGCGCTGCCGTCCCACGGGACGTCGGCGAAGGACAGCCCTTCGACCGTCACGTCCCGCGCGTTGTCCAGCCGCAGCAGGGTCGCGGTCCGCGCCACCACCAGTTCGGCACGCCCCGGATCGAGTCCGGTCGGCGGGCGCACCAGCAGCCGCTTGGCCTTGGCGTCCCAGGCGAACTCGCCCGGCCGCGTCAGGAAATCGGGATGGCCGAGCAGACGGACGGTGGATCCGTCGCGGTAGGGATACTGTCCGTCCCCGTCGAAGGTCAGCAGCCCGCCGGGATCGCTGGAGACGACCCCGAGCAGGTCGTCCGACAGCCGCTCGCGGTCGAGCGCCTGTGCCCGCACGCCCGGCCCGGCCCATCCCGCCTTCAGGGTTCCGGCCGGCAACTGCATCCGGCGCTTGCTGCCGGGATCCTTGGAACCGCCGTCCTTGGAGCCGGCGCCCTTGGAGCCCGACGTCACGGCCCGCCCCGGGAACCAGCCGCTGCGCGGATCGCCCGGATCGGCGTCGCCGCTGCGCGCCGCATCCAGGCGCTGGCCGCCGAAGGCGACGTCCAGGCCGGGCTCGCGCGGCAACGGCGCCGACAGGACGCCCTTGGCCAGGCTGGCGCCGCCGACCGCCTCGCCGCCTGACAGGATCGCCTCCTCGCCCTCCATGCCGGTCAGGCGCAGGCCGGCGAGGCCGGCCCCGACGACCAGCGGCCCGGTCAGGCGATAGGTCCCGCCACGCAGGCGGACCGTCACGGCCCCGCTTCCCTTCTCCGCCGCCACCAGCGCGCGGGCGGGGGTGGCGAAGGGGCCGTCGCCGCCGTCCGCCGCCGGCTCCGCCAGCCGTCCGGACCAGCGGTCGTTGCCGAGCGGCGAGACATAGAAGGTCCGCTCGGCGACAGTCCGCTCGGCGGCCGATGCCGCCCACGGCGGCACCAGGAGGATCAGCGACAGGATAAGGGCCGCTCCCGCCCGGATATGCGGCATGGATAACCTCCTCTCCCGTGGCAGGCGGTCCATTCGACCGAGGATCCGCCGAAGGGGGCAGACTGACCCACGGCGACCGCACCGGCAAAAGCGCGAAGGGGGTGCGGGGCTACGAAGGGCGCACACCCTCTGCACCCCTGCCCGACCGGTTCGGGACGTATAGGCTGGCTACTCTTCCTAGCCGGACCGGCTGGTCCTACGCGCCTGTCCGCGTTCCGGGCCGACCGCGATCCGCCGTGCATGCAACTGGCGACGGGGTGCCGATGATCGAAATGGCGCTGATCGCGCAGGTCCTGGTCCTGGTACTGGTGACCGCGGTGTTCCTCAGCACCGGCAGCGCATCGATGTTCCATCCGCTGACGCTCTATCTGATCTTCCACACCCTGGTCTTCGTGATGCGGCCGATCCTGGTCTACACGCAGCACTTCGACGACGTCTGGCTGTTCATGGGCTTCTGGCCGGACGAACAGCAGTTCGTCATGACGCTGGTGGTCAGTTCCGTCGGGCTGGTGGCCTTCGCCGCCGCTTGCATCTGGGCCGGGCTGGTCAGGCCGGACTGGACCCCGAACGGCGAGCCGGCCCCGGCCTTCACCTTCGACCGCGTCGACGTCGTCGCCTTCCTGACCACCGCGGCGCTGCTGGGTCCGCTCGCCATCTATTCGGCGGTCCAGCGCCAGGCCGGCGCCAGCTTCGACGGCACCGGCGACGTGCAGATGGAACGCGACCCGCTGACCGGCCAGCCGATCTACACCAACACCACCGGCTACATCGCGGAAGCCCATTCGATGGGCCTGCCGCTGACGCTGGGGCTGATCTGGGTGTGCCGCTTCCACCCGCTGTCCTTCATCCCCTTCGCCGGCTTCGTCGCCTACCGCGCCTATCTCGGCTGGGGGCGCTGGGCCATCATCATGGGCATCCTGGGGCTGGTGCTGCTGATGCTGTACCGCAGCCGCACCAAGTGGTTCCGGCTGTGGCATGTGCTCGCCGCCATTCCGGTGATGGGGCTGTTCACCGTGCTGGGCAACAACCGCGACGCCTTCCGCGACGTGCTGGCCGGCGACGCCCCGGCCTCCGTCCTGCTGAAGTTCAACGGCGGCAGCGGCAGCGGCCGGGCGCTGGACGCGCTGGCCGGCCAGGATCTGGCGAACTTCGACTTCCTCGCCTACATACTGTGGGTGGTGCCCAAGCAGTCGGCGACCTACACCTGGTTCACCCAGTACCTGCAGCTTTTCACCGAACCGATCCCGCGCCTGCTGTGGCCGAGCAAGCCGGTTGGCGCGCCGGTGAAATGGGTTGACCTGAACGACTACGGTGTCTTCTACAACCTGACAACCTCGCTGCCGGGCGACGGCTGGATGAGCGCCGGCTGGATCGGGATGATCGTCACCATGGTGGTGGTCGGGCTGATCCTCGGCCGGCTGCACCGCTGGTTCTGGACCAGCGGTTTCAGCAACCGCTACGCCGTGCTGTTCTATTGCGCCTTCCTGCCGCTGTGCCTGCAGTGGTTCCGCGACGGCAACATCACCATCGTGAAGTTCGGCTTCTTCTCGCTGCTGCCGATCCTGCTGTGGATCGGCCTGACCCGCGCCCTGCGCGCCTGGGGCATCCTTGAGGACGATCCGCTGGGAGCGATCGTGGCGCCGCCGAAATTCGCCCCGAAATTCGCCCGGACGGACTTCGCCCGGACCCATTTCGCCAAGGCCGATTTCGCCCGCGGCATCGACGGGAGGGAGGCTCCGTGACCAAGCCAGCCGACACCGGGCGGCCCGGCGGCCCGATGACCGTCAGCGCCGTGATCGCCACCTACAACCGCGGGCCGGAACTGCGCATCGCGCTGACCCGGCTGATGGCGCAGACCATGCCGCCGATGGAGATCATCGTCATCGACGACGGCTCCACCGACGGCACCGGCGCCATGATGCGGGCCGAGTTCCCGGCAGTCCGCTATGTCCGGCAGCCGCACAACGCCGGACTGATCCTGGCGCGCAACTTCGGCTTCGTGAACACGACCGGCGACCTGATCCTGTCGGTGGACGACGACAGTTGGTTCGTCGACCCCGACGGGCTGGCCCGCTGCGTCTCCTACCTCGCGGAGCATCCCGAGGTGGCCGCCGTCGCCTGCAACATCGAGACACGCGACGGGCTCGTCTATTTTCCGAAAGGCGCCGCTCCCTTCGACGTGCCCTGGTACGTCGGCTGCGGCCACCTGCTGCGCCGGAGCGCCATCGAGGCGGTCGGGCTCTACATGCCCGAGCTCTACCGGCAGGGGGAGGAGAAGGACCGCTGCCTGCGGCTGGTCGGCGCCGGCTACCGGGTGGTGGCCCTGCCCGACGTCATGGTCTACCACGACAAGAGCGAGAAGGGGCGAAAGCCGGGGCTGGAGCGCTTCTACAACCACCGCAACGACCTGATCCGCGAGGTGGCGCGCTGCCCGGCCCCGCTGATGGCGTGGCGGCTGGCGCGAAGCTGGGCCGGCAATAGCTGGAAGAACCTGCGCCACGGCCCGCGGGCGACCGACCTGAAGGTGCTGGCGGCTCTGCCGCAGATCCTGCGCATCGGGCTGAAGCACCGCGCCCCGGTCAGCGTCGAGGCGTACCGCCGCTGGCTGCATCTGGCGCAGACCGCGGCACCCGCCAGCGCCCCACCCGCGGACGGCAGGGCTGCACCGGTCAGCCGCCCGGCTGCATCCCGCCCACTTGCAACAGAACGGCCCAGCCCAGCACGATCAGATTGACGGTCAGGGTCATCGCCATGCCGGGGGCGCGGGCGAAGGGATGGATGAGATAGCCGGCCCAGAACAGCAGCCGCCCCAGCACGAACAGCCAGGTCGCCACCGCCGCCACCCCCAGCGAGGGGACCGGCAGGGTGGCGACCAGCGCCGCCAGCGCCGGCACGAAGATGGCGGTCTGTTCCACGCTGTTCGCCAGGACCCGCTGGCAGACGCGCTGGGTCCGCGATTCCGGGTCGTCTATGGGGTTGAGGGCGGCGGTACGGCCGCGCATCGCCATGACGCCCAGCACCATCGCGAAGAGCACCAGCGCCGGCCACAGGACCTGCCGCGCCCAGTAGGCCATGCGCGCCCCCGGGGCGTTGAGGCCGGCGGGCGGCAGCACCAGGGACAGCAGAAGGGCGAAGAGCAGCGCCGTCAGCACCACCACGGCGCCGTTGAGCAGCAGGGCGCGGAAGACGAGGGACGGACGCCGGCTCGTTGCGGAATCGGGACGGGGCAGGGTGTCGGGCATGTGGGCGGACTCCGTCGAAGGCTGGGCGTGGGACGGCGGCGGCCGGCAAGGCGGCACCCGTCCCGACGATCAATAACGGCCCCGCTCATGATTTGGATCAAGGCTGCGATGCGCCGGCGGGTGTCCCATGACGAGGTGTCCCGTTGGGAGAACTGTTGTCAGCCTATCTTTTCGCTACCATGTTCTAACCATCTTGCTTCACCATAAGGGGTGAGGCGGAGAGCGATGGTGGAGGGTCTATGATGGATCTCGTTCTGCTTGGCGGTGTGGCAGCGGCAGCGGCGGCTTTGGCCGGCCTGATCGCCACGATGCCCACGCCGAAACCGATCCCGATCCGCACGCGTGACGGGCGGCGCCAGCGCCGCTGACGGGTCCCGGCGCCCGCTTGCGCCAGAGTTCGCGGGCCTGGGTTCGCATCCCCGGGTTCACGGCCCCGGATTCATGGCCCCGAGTCCATGGCCACGCCATGACCGGCACGCCGGAAAAGGGCGGGCAGCGGCTGGCTGGCGGTTGGGGATTGGAACGAAGGCCATCAGAAGGGTGGCCGGAACGGTGGCATGACCTCGTTCATGAAGTGAACGACGATGTCGGATGTCTGCCGATGGATGGCTGGACGGTCGCGACCGCCGCCGTCACGGCATATCATGCCGCCACCAGGCTGCTGCGCCTCCAGCAAGGGAACGGCGCCGGCCTTGCACACACCAAGAAAACTGAAATGGCCGGCATCGGCAATGGTGGCACGTTCGGACCTGCCGGCCGGCAGGTGATCGGCAAGGTGGCCTGATTCGAGGTCGGCGGGCATATCTGCATCGCCAGGACCGGCGGCCACCACCAGGACCGGGACATCGACCGCCGCCAAGCTTGCCGGATCGAAGCCCTGCGACAGACCGAGATCGAGCGTCACGGCCGCCCTGATGCGACGGTCGGCCATCGGCCGTGCCCATGCCGCCAGCGCGTCGGGATCGCGGCGGAGCCCGCCGATTTGCGGCCGGCATGCGGCCATCGCCGGATGAGCCTTGCAGGCGCCGGCCAGCCGCTCCGGATCGAACCGGCCGCCGGCAAGGACCATCGCGGTCCATCCCCCGAGCGAGTGGCCGATCACGGCGGCATCGCCGGAAATGAGCAGGCCGGACCAGCGCCCGTCGCCGTTCAACCCGCCGTTCAGCCCGTCGATCACGCAACCGATCTCGCGGGGGCGCGTCCATGGCTTGGCCGCCTGCGGATGCGCCGCCGCCGGATGCGCCCCCGCCGGATGCGCCCCCGCCGGATGCGCAATGTCGCGGCTGGTCGATCCGGGATGGTTGGGAGCGGCCACGACGTAGCCGTGGCGTGCGAGATCGACCGCCAGCCATTGCTGGCTGGTCCAGTTGCCGCCGTAACCGTGAGAAAGAACCACCAGCGCGTGACGTCCCGGCTGCGGCTCGGCGCCGGGCCGCACGACCTCGCCGGCAAGGATCGGGTCGTCCCCGACAAGTGCGCTTTCCCGCGCCACGTCCGTGGTCGGATACCAGAGGCCGCCTTCTACGGCCCGGCAGTCGCCGGCTTCCGGAAAGGACAGCCTTTGGAAGCCGACCAGGCTTTCCGCGCGGGCCGCGGCCATCCCGAGGCCGCACAGCGCGGCGGACAGGGCCAGCGCAACCGATAAGGGCGATTCCATCGTCTGGTGCCTCCGGATGGCGGCGGACCGGGCGGGAGCCCGCCGGTGGCCTGTTCAGTTGCCCATCGGCGATCCGTCAGCGATCCAGGTCGCGGATGGCACGGTTCAGCTCGAATTCCTTGGAGGCGACATAGGCCTCCATCCCGACGATCCGCCTCTCCATGTCGCGGAAACGCTGGGTCAGGCCGGCGAGCGTGCGGTCCGGCTTGGTCGACACCGTGCGCCAGAACGCCTCTTCGTCGGCATCGCGGTAGAGCTCGGCCGGGCGCACCGGCAGCACCAGCAACGCGATCACATAGCCGATCACCAGCGGCAGCGAGAAGAAGAACAGGGCGAACAGCATCGCCAGCCGGACCATCCCCGGCTGGACGCCGAAATAGTCGGCGATGCCGGCACACACTCCGCCCAGCACGCCGCGCTGCGGATCACGATAGAGCCGGTGCGGATTGGGCGAGTCGAAGCGGGACGCGCGGTCCATGGCGGCCTCGTTCCTTTCGTTTGAGTCTCAGGTCGGATGTTCGGCGGAAGGCGTCGCCTGCCCCGGGCCCTCCCCCGCTCTCGCGGGAGAGGCACATGGCCCGGGAGGGGGCCGCCCATGCAGGCCGGCGCAAGGCCTCAGACCTTGTCGCGCCAGTGCGGCGCCTCGGCGTCGAGCACCCGTTCCAGCGTGTGGACGCGGGCCTCAAGCCGGTTGGAAATCTCCCAAAGCTCGGCGAGAAGCCGTTCGTCCTGTGCGGTCAGCCCGCGTTGGGACCGCCATTTGGTGATGTAGTGGAAGACGATCCAGACCGGCGCCACCACCACCATGAACAGCACCGCGAGGACGAAACCCAGGAACCCCATGGTCGTCGGGTCCTCTTATTGTCGTGAGGAAAACGGATGGGGCGTCGCCGCCCCATCCCGGCACCGGGTCGATCCCGCCGCCTGCCGCCGTCAGCGGCCGTCAGCCGTTGCGGCGGGCGGCGATGCGGGCCTTCAAGGCGGCCAGATCCTCCTCGACCTTGTGGGACGCCTCAAGCTCGGCGATCTCCTCGGTCAGGCTCTTGGTCCGGCCGACGTCGTAGGCCTCCACCCGGCCTTCCAGCTCGTCGAGGTTGCGCTCCACCTGCTCGAAGCGGGACAGGGCGTCGTTGATGCGCTCGTCATGCAGGGCGCTGCGCAGCTTGACCCGGTTGGTCGCCGTCTGGCCGCGGACGACAAGCGCCTTCTCGCGGGTCTTGGCGTCGGTCAGCTTGGCCTGCAGCCGGGCGATGTCATCGTTGGCCTTGGCCAGCGCCGCTTCGACCTGGACGAGTTGCTCGGTCAGCGCGTCGGCCTGCTCGGCGACCTTGGACTTGGCCAGCAGGGCGCCCTTGGCGAGATCCTCGCGGTCGCGGGTCAGCGCCACCTCGGCCTTGCGGTCCCACTCGTCGCGCTCGCGGTGGAGATCGGCGACCCGGCGCTCGATCTCCTTCTTCTCCGCGATGATCTTGACGGTCGAGGACCGCACCTCGACCAGCGTGTCCTCCATCTCCTGGATGATGAGGCGGATCAGCTTCTCCGGATCCTCGGCGCGGTCGAGCAGGGAGTTCAGGTTGGACTGCACGATGTCGGTGAGGCGCGAAAAGATGCTCATGGTCGGTGTTCCGTCGATCAGCCGAGGATGGCGCCGGCGATGATGCCGGCGAAGAAGAACAGCCAGCTTTCGGCCGGCCGGGTGGCGAGATAGCTACGCACGCGGCGCGCCAGCGGGCGGCCCTGCGCGGTGTCGAAGCGGTGACCGCCGTAGCGGCGGCGGAAATCGCTGAAATCGCTCATGGTTGATCTCCTTGCCATGCACTCCCTATCGCAACCTCCGTGCCAATCGCTGTGGCGCAGCCTGGACGCCTTGGTTCTGCTGGCTTTCCCGCCAGTCGGGGCTGGGCCGGCCCGCTCTTGCGGCATCGGCATTCACGCCATAAGTTCTTCTCTATAACGATGAAGTGGTGAAAAGCGCGATGTCGGCCGCACCGCCCTCCCTGCTCGGCGAATCGCCGGCCTTCCTGACGGCCCTTGCGCATGTGTCGCGGGTGGCGCCCCTGGAACGGCCGGTGCTGGTGATCGGCGAGCGTGGAACCGGCAAGGAGTTGATCGCCGCCCGGCTGCACTACCTGTCGCGCCGCTGGGATCGCCCCTTCGTCAAGGTGAACTGCGCCGCCCTGCCGGAATCGCTGCTGGATTCGGAGCTGTTCGGCCATGAGGCGGGCGCCTTCACCGGCGCCACCCGCCGACAGATCGGCCGGATCGAACAGGCCGACGGCGGCACGCTGTTCCTGGACGAGATCGCCACCGCCTCGCCCGCCGTGCAGGAGAAGCTGCTGCGCGCGGTCGAATATGGCGAGATCGAGCGGGTCGGCGGGCGAACGGCCACGGTGGACGTGCGGGTGGTCGGCGCCACCAACGCCGACCTGCCGGCGCTGGCCGCCGCCGGGCGTTTCCGTGCCGACCTGCTGGACCGGCTCGCCTTCGACGTGGTGACGCTGCCTCCCCTGCGCGCCCGGCCGGAGGACATCCCGCCGCTGGCCGAACATTTCGCGCTCGGCATGGTGCGGGAACTGGACCGACCGCTGTTTCCAGGCTTCACCGCAGCGGCGCTGGAACGCCTGCGCACCCACGACTGGCCCGGCAACGTGCGCGAGCTGCGCAACGCGGTCGAGCGTTCGGTCGCCGCCGCCGACCCGGAGGATCCGCTCGACCGCATCATCCTCGACCCCTTCGCGTCGCCCTGGCGCCCGGCAGCCATGGGGATGCCTTCCGCGATGTCCCCGCCATTCAAAGCGGTGACCCCGTCCTCTGCCCCGCCCGCCCCCGACGGCAGCCTCATCGACGCGGTGCGCGCCTTCGAAGCGGCAAGGCTGCGCGAGGCGCTGGAGCAGAACCGCTTCAACCAGCGCCAGACCGCCGAAGCCCTCGGTCTCGGCTATCATCAGCTCCGCGGCATGCTGAAGAAGCACAGGCTGCTCCCCTCATCGGCCCGGGAAGAGGGATAGGACGGACTGCCGCGACGATGTCCAGCCCTGCGGCCCGCTGCGACGTTCGGCCGTCCCCGGAGCCGGGGCGGACCGTGCTATACCGGTCCATTCACTGCCGCAGATCAACCGCCGCAGATCAACCGCCGAAGAGCGGTTCGCGCCAATATGGGAAGGGGAGCAGCGCAATGGCCACCGAGCTATCCGGCCTTCAGGTCCTTGGTCCGCTCAAGCCGGGCTTCGAGGAGATCCTGACGCCCGAGGCACTCGCCTTCCTGGCGGAACTGGAGGGGCGGTTCGGCGGCGAGCGGTTGCGGCTGCTGGACGTGCGGGCCAAGCGCCAGGCCCTGCTGGACCAGGGGCACAGGCCCGATTTCCTGCCGGAAACCCGCGCCATCCGCGAGGCGGACTGGACCATCGCGCCGCTGCCCGTCGACCTGATGGACCGCCGGGTGGAGATCACCGGGCCGGTGGACCGCAAGATGGTCATCAACGCGATGAACAGCGGCGCCAAGGTCTTCATGGCCGACTACGAGGACGCGACCTGCCCGACCTGGACCAACCTGATCGAGGGGCAGATCAACATCCGCGACGCCGTGCGCCGGACGATCTCCCATGAGGACCCGGCCAGCGGCCGCAAATACCGCCTGAGCGACCGGACCGCCGTGCTGAAGGTCCGCCCCCGCGGCTGGCACCTGGACGAGCGCCATGTGCTGCTGGACGGCGAGCCGATCTCCGGCGCCCTGTTCGACTTCGGGCTGCATGCCTTCCACAACGCCAAGGAACTGCTGGCGCGCGGCAGCGGGCCCTATTTCTACCTGCCGAAGCTGGAAAGCCATTTCGAGGCCCGGCTGTGGCGCGAGGTCTTCCTGGTGGCGGAGGAGTACCTGCACCTGCCCCACGGCTCGATCAAGGCGACGGTGCTGATCGAGACGATCCCCGCCGCCTTCGAGATGGACGAGATCCTCTATGAGCTGCGCGAGCACTCCGCCGGCCTGAACTGCGGGCGCTGGGACTATATCTTCAGCTTCATCAAGAAGTTCCGCAAGGATCCGGCCGCCGTCATGCCCGATCGGGCGGAGGTGACGATGGCCACGCCCTTCCTGTCGGCCTACAGCCAGCTTGCCGTCAGGACCTGCCACCGCCGCGGCGCGCCGGCCATCGGCGGCATGGCCGCCTTCATCCCGGTCAAGGACGACCCGGCGGCCAACGAAGCGGTCTTCTCCCGCGTGCGCGCCGACAAGGAGCGCGAGGCGTCCAACGGCCATGACGGCACCTGGGTCGCCCACCCCGGGCTGGTGCCGGTGGCACGCGAGGTGTTCGACGCCTACATGCCCGCCGCCAACCAGATCGCCCGCAAGCGCGCCGAGGTTGCCGTCACCGCCGCCGACCTGCTGGCGGTGCCGCCCGGCCCCAGGACCGAGGCGGGGTTGCGCAACAACACCGCCGTCGGCATCGGCTACATCGAGGCATGGCTGCGCGGGATCGGCTGCGTGCCGCTGTTCAACCTGATGGAGGACGCCGCCACCGCGGAGATCAGCCGCACCCAGGTCTGGCAGTGGCTTCACACCGGCACCGCGCTCGACGACGGCCGCCCGGTGACGATGGAACTCGTCGACCGGGTGATCGCCGAGGAGCTGGCGGCCTGGAAGGAGCGCGTCGGCGCCGATGCCTATGCCGCCGGCCGCTACCCCGACGCTGCCGCCCTGTTCCGCGACCTCGTGGCGCGCGAGGAGTTCACCGACTTCCTGACGCTTCCCGCCTATGAGCGGCTGGTGGCGGAGGGGGCGTAGGCAAGCCAATCGCCCCACCCACCCCAAGGCGCCATTTCCCTCCCCCGCCCAGCGGGGGAGGGTCAGGGTGGGGGAAAGGCCTGCACCGTCCGCCCCTCCTACCCCACCCGCCCGAGCCTGACCGTCAGCGGCCAGCGAATGGTGCGTTCGCGTTCGGGCGCCCCCCACAGCGGCGCGATTTCCGCGGCGAACGCCTCCAGCGGATTGCGGCCCAGCGCCTCTGTCGCCGCCTTCACCCCCGACCAGGTGCTCATGTAGCCGAGAAGGCGCGGCAGCGGCCACACCGCCTCCATCGCCAGCGGCGGCACCGGCAGCGCCGGGAAAGGGAAATCCAGGCCGCGGTAGCCGTCGACCACCTTCCAGCGGTCGGCCGGCCAGTAGGGACCGATCGTGCCGTTGTGGAAACGCTCCACCGCCGCGTCCAGGGCGGGCTCGCCCAGTTGCTGCAACCCGTAGCAGACCAGTGCTGCGGCCGCCCCCGGCCTCGCCACCCGCCGCACCTCGGCATAGAAGCGGGCGAGGTCGAACCAGTGGGCCGCCTGCGCCGCGACGACCAGGTCGCAGCAACCGTCGGGCAGGCCGCTGTCCTCGGCGGAAGCGGCGGCGTAGCGGACTCGGGGGTGCGGTTCCGCCCGCGCGATCTGCTCGGCGCTGGCGTCGGTGGCATGGACGGCGGCGAACCGGCCGGCCAGCATGGTGGAGAGCTGGCCGTTGCCGCAACCGGCGTCCCAGGCCAGCTCCGTCGCCGGGGATGCCCCGGCCAGCAGGTCGGCCAGTCCCTCGGGATAGCTAGGCCGGAAGGCGCGATAGTCGCCGGCATGGCCGGAGAAATGGTCCTTGAAGGGATGCATCGGGCGCGATTGGTTCTGGAATCCGGGGACGGTTGAGGATAAACCCTTCGAGTTCGTCGCGGAACCCCCGGCCCCGTCCGGGGGTATCCCGCATTCTTCCGCTGTGGCGTGAGCGCGCCGGGCGTGCTAACCAAGCCCGCGCCCAAATCCGTGCGCCTCGCCAACCACCCGTGTCCGGCATGCAGACCTTCCTGGAATTCGAAAAGCCGATCGCCGAGCTTGAAGGCAAGATCGAGGAATTGCGGCACCTGACCAACGCCGGCGACATCAACATCGCCGACGAGGTCGCAAAGCTGCAGGCCAAGGTCGACAAGCTCCTGCGGCAGACCTACGCCAAGCTCACGCCCGCGCAGAAGGTTCAGGTGGCCCGCCACCCCAATCGTCCGCACTGCCTGGACTATGTGAACGGCCTGATCGAGGACTTCACGCCGCTGGCCGGCGACCGCCATTTCGCGGAGGACCGTGCGGTCATCGGCGGGTTGGGGCGGTTCCGCGGCCGCTCGGTGGTGGTCATCGGCCAGGAGAAGGGCAACGACACCGAATCGCGCGTCCGCCACAATTTCGGCATGGCGAAGCCGGAAGGCTACCGCAAGGCCCAGCGCCTGATGGATCTGGCCGACCGCTTCAGCCTGCCCGTCGTCTCGCTGGTCGACACCGCCGGCGCCTTCCCCGGCGTCCAGGCGGAGGAGCGCGGCCAGGCCGAGGCCATCGCCAAGAGCATCGAGCGCTGCCTGCGGCTGAACGTGCCGATGGTCGCCTCGGTGATCGGCGAAGGCGGGTCCGGCGGCGCCATCGCCATCGCCACCGCCGACCGCGTCCTGATGCTGGAACACGCGATCTATTCGGTGATCTCGCCGGAAGGCTGCGCCTCGATCCTGTGGCGCAGCTCGGACATGGCCGGCGAGGCGGCGATCGCGCTGCGGCTGATCAGCCAGGACCTGAAGGAGCTGGGCGTCATCGACCGCGTGGTGAGCGAGCCGATCGGCGGCGCCCATCGCGATCCGGCCGAGACGATCAGGCAGCTCGGCGACTGCATCGAGGAATCGCTGGGCGAGATGGACGGCCTTGACGGCACCACGCTGCGCGCCAAGCGCCGCGAGAAGTTCCTGGAGATGGGGCAGAAGGGGCTGGGCTGACGCCTGCGCTTCCGTGCCGCGGCCTTTCCCGCAAGGGCTATGCCCTTGGCGGGCTTTGCATGATGCCCCGACTGTGATTCCCTCGTCCGGGGCCGATCCGGGTCCGACCACGAGGGAGCAGCCTTGCCTACGCTGAAACGCGGCCTGACGCTGGCGGCCACGGTGGCCGCCACCCTGCTGGGCCTGCTGCTGGTCACCTTCCTGATCGGGCGCGTCGTGCCGGTCGATCCGGTGCTCTCGGCGCTGGGCGACCGCGCCAGCGCCGAAAGCTATGCGCAGATGCGCAGCCAGCTCGGCCTCGACCTGCCGCTGTGGCAGCAGTTCCTGCGCTATGTCGGCGACGTCCTTCAGGGCGACCTCGGCACGTCGGTGCTCACTTCCCGCCCGGTGCTGGAGGATGTGCTCCGCGTCTTCCCGGCGACGCTGGAACTCGCCACCGTCGCCGTCGTCATCGGCACCATTCTCGGCGTGCCGGCCGGGGTCATCGCCGCCACCCATCGCGGACGCTGGCCCGACCATGCCATCCGCCTGCTCGGGCTGGTGGGCCATTCGGTGCCGATCTTCTGGCTCGGGCTGATGGCGCTGCTGCTGTTCTATGCCCGGCTGGACTGGGTGCCGGGGCCTGGCCGCGTCGACGTCTTCTACGAGGGGATGGTCGACGCGGTGACCGGCGTCGCCAGCATCGACGCGCTGCTCGCCGGCGAAACCGACATCTTCTGGAACGCCCTGCACCATCTCGTTCTGCCGGCCGCCATCCTCGGCCTCTACAGCGTCGCCTACATCGCGCGGATGACGCGCGGCTTCATGCTCGACCAGCTCCGCCAGGAATACATCACCACCGCCCGGGTGAAGGGGATGTCGGAGACCCGCGTCGTCTGGCGCCATGCGCTGGGCAACATCACGGTGCCGCTGGTCACCGTCATCGCCCTGTCCTATGCCGGGCTGCTGGAGGGATCGGTGCTGACCGAGACGGTGTTCGCCTGGCCCGGCCTCGGCCTCTACATCACCAATTCGCTGCTCAGCGCCGACATGAACGCCGTGCTGGGCGGGACGCTGGTGGTCGGCACGGTCTTCATCGCGCTGAACCTGCTGTCCGACCTGCTCTACCGACTGCTGGATCCGCGGGCCCGATGAGCGTGCGAACAGACCTTCCCTCTCCCGGCTGGCGCGGCTGGCTGACCACCGACACGCCGCGGTCGCGGACCCAGGCCCGGCTGGGGCGGGCCTGGGCCGGATGGACCACCTTCCGCCGCAACCGGCTGGCCGTGGCCGGGCTGCTGATCGTCGCGGCGCTGGTCGCGGTGGCGGCGTTCGCCCCGCTGCTGGCGCCCTACCACCCCTACGCCCAGGATCTCGGCAGCCGGCTGGAGGCGCCGGGCGCCGCCCACTGGCTGGGCACCGACGCCTTCGGGCGCGACATCCTCTCGCGCCTGATCTTCGGCACGCGGCTCACCCTGATGATCGTGGTGCTGGTGGCCGCGACGGCGCCGCTGGCCGGGCTGGTGATCGGCACGGTCGCCGGCTATTTCGGCGGCTGGGTCGACACCGTGCTGATGCGCCTCACCGACATCGCGCTCGCCTTCCCCAAGCTGATCCTGGCGCTGGCCTTCGTCGCCGCACTCGGTCCCGGCATCGAGAACGCGGTGATCGCCATCGCCGTGACCTCCTGGCCGCCCTACGCCCGCATCGCCCGGGCGGAGACGCTGACCGTGCGCCGCGCCGACTTCATCAGCGCCGCCCGCCTGCAGGGCGCCTCCAGCCTGCGCATCATCCTCGGCCACATCATGCCGCTGTGCGTCGCCTCGCTGATCGTGCGGACGACGCTGGACATGGCCGGGGTGATCCTGACCGCCGCCGGCCTCGGCTTCCTCGGGCTGGGCGCCCAGCCGCCCTTGCCGGAATGGGGGGCGATGATCGCCAGCGGCCGGCAGTATGTGCTGGAGCAATGGTGGGTCGCCGCCATGCCCGGCCTCGCCATCTTCATCGTCAGCCTGGGCTTCAACCTGCTGGGCGACGGGCTGCGCGACGTGCTCGACCCGAAGGGGGATTGAACCATGACGGACGGCGCTCCCCTGCTCGAGGTCGCCAACCTCCGCGTCGGCTTTCCCACCCGCACCGGCATGACCGAGGCGGTGCGCGGCGTCTCCTTCACGCTGGGCCGGGAGAAGCTGGGCATCGTCGGCGAATCGGGCTCCGGCAAGTCGATGACCGGCCGGTCGATCCTGCGCCTCGTCCCGCCGCCGGGCCGGGTCGCCGCCGACCGGCTGGCCTTCAATGGCGAGGATCTGCTGGCGGCGTCCGAGCGGCGGATGCGCGACATCCGCGGCCGCCGCATCGCCATGGTGATGCAGGACCCGAAATACTCGCTCAACCCGGTGATGACCGTCGGCCGCCAGATCGCCGAGGCCTACCGCGTCCACAGCAGGGCCGGTGCGGCGGAAGCGAGGCGCCGGGCGCTGGAGATGCTGGCCGCCGTGCGCATCCGCGATCCGGAGCGGGTCTACGACCGCTACCCGCACGAGGTGTCGGGCGGCATGGGCCAGCGCATCATGATCGCGATGATGCTGATCCCCGACCCGGACCTGCTGATCGCGGACGAGCCGACCTCGGCGCTCGACGTCACGGTGCAGATGCAGGTGCTGGCGATCCTCGACGACCTCTGCAGCCGGCGCGGCATGGGCATGATCTTCGTCAGCCACGACCTCAACCTCGTCGCCTCCTTCTGTGACCGCATCCTGATCATGTATGCCGGGCGGGTGGTGGAGAGCTGCCGCGCCTCGGAGCTGCACGCGGCAAGGCATCCCTATACCCGCGGCCTGCTCGCCAGCTTGCCGCGGCTCGACGGGACGGGGGGCGACCTGCCGGTCCTGTCCCGCGATCCCGCCTGGGCGGCGAGCGGGCCGATGGATGGGGTGGACGGATGACCGCGATGATCGACATCCGCGACCTGCGCGTCACCTTCGGCCGGGGCGCCGACGCGGTGGCGGCCGTGGACGGCGTCACCCTCTCGGTGCGCGGCGGCGAGAGCTTCGGTCTGGTCGGCGAGTCGGGATCCGGCAAATCCACCGTGCTGCGGGCGGTCAGCGGGCTGAACGACGAGTGGACCGGCCGCATCGAGGTCGCCGGCGCGGAACAGGGCACCAAGCGGCCGAAAGGCTTCTTCAAGCAGTGCCAGATGGTGTTCCAGGACCCCTATGGCTCGCTGCACCCGCGCCACACCGTGGACCGCATCCTCGCCGAACCCATCGCCATCCACGCCATGGGCGACGCCGACGCGCGGATCGACCGCGTGCTGCGCGACGTCGGGCTCGGACCGGCCTTCCGCTTCCGTTACCCGCACCAGCTCTCCGGCGGCCAGCGCCAGCGCGTCGCCATCGCCCGCGCCCTGGTGCTGGAGCCGCGGGTCCTGCTGCTGGACGAGCCGACCTCGGCGCTCGACGTCTCCGTCCAGGCGGAAATCCTGAACCTGCTGCGCCGCCTGCGGGCCGAGCATGGGCTGACCCTGGTGCTGGTCACCCACAACCTCGCGGTCGTCGCCAACCTGTGCGACCGGCTGGCGGTGATGAACCGCGGCCGGTTGGTGGAGGAGATGACGGTGGAGGAACTGCGCCGGGAAACGGCGCGCGAGCCCTATACCCGCCAGCTCCTGCGCGCCAGCCAGGGCTACGACCGCGCGGTGGCGGAGAGTTTCCGGGACTATGCCTGAGAGGCTCCCGGTCTCAAGTGCCCACCCTCACCCCAGCCGCACCACGCACAACTTGTCTTCCGCCCCCTTGGCAGCGGCCTTGTGGTCGGCGATGGCTGCGTTGATGGCGTCGGGCGTCAAGCCATGGCTGCCGGGCGGGATCACCACGGCGACGCCGCTGGCCGCCAGCAGGGGGAAGCGCCGCATCGCGCCATAGCGGTCCTTGGCCAGGAAGCCGCCGGACACCCGCGTCTCGGCGTCATAGAGGCTTTCGGCATCGGACCGGAAGCGCGCCAGCAGGTCGGCAAGCCGCGCCAGCACATCGCCCTCCTCGCCGCCGCTGACGCCCAGGAAGAAGTCGTCGCCACCGATATGGCCGGCGAAGGCTTCCGCGTCGATGGCCGCGCCGGCGCTGCCGGTCCAGGCCTTCAGCCGCTCGCTGAACATCAGGATGGCGCGGTCGCCCTGGCGGAAGCCGAAATTGTCGTTGAAGGGCTTGAAGTTGTCGAAGTCCAGATAGGCCAGCACATGGCCACGCGACGGCTCGGCCAGCGCCCCCTCGATATGGCGGAGGATGGCGGCGTTGCCCGGCAGCCGGGTCAGCGGGTTCTGGTCGGCCGCCATGGCGAGGTTGCGCTCATGGACCAGCCGCAGCAGGCCGCCGCCCGACAGCAGGCCGGCATAGCAGCCGCCCTCCACGATCACGATGCCGTCGGCGGCGCTGTCGGCGGAGAAGGCTTCGATCACCCGGTCGAGCGGGGTGGAGATGTCGCAGACCGGCGAGCGGATGACCAGGTCGTCCAGGCGGTCGCCCAGGCCACGGTTGCGCAGCAGTTCCCCGCCGAAGCGCGAATAGACGTAGCGCTTGAGGTCGCGCTCGCGGATCAGCCCGAGCGGCCGGTCATGCTCGTCGACGATGGGGGCGACGGGAGCGCTGCCGTCGCGGCGGAAATAGTCGAGCAGGTCGGTCTTGCGCGAGTCGACCCGCAGCGGCGGCAGCCGTTCGATCACCTCCGACAGACGGCGGTGCGCCTCGGTCGGCTGGCGGCGGTCGCGGCGGTTCAGCTCCTCGATGACCGGATAGCGGCCGGGCAGCGCCATCAGGTCCAGGCGTGGCCGGGCGATCAGGAAGCCCTGGGCCAGGTCGCAGCCGAGGTCGCGGCAGGTGTAGAACTCGGTCGCGGTCTCGATCCCCTCGGCGACGATCTGGATGCCCAGCGCATGGGCATGCCCGGCGAAAGCCGCCACCAGGGCCCGCTTGCGGGCGTCGCCGTCGATGCCGGCGATGAAGAAGCGGTCGATCTTCACATAGTCCGGGCGGGCCTCGTACAGCGTCCGCAGGCCGGAATAGCCGACGCCGAAATCGTCGATGGCGATCCCGGCCCCGCTCTGGCGGTAGCGGTCGACGGCCGCATCCAGCGCCACCCCGTCGCCGACCGGACGGCTTTCCGACAGCTCCAGCACGATGCCGGTCTTGCTCGGACCCGCCGGGCCTCGGGAGAGCCAGGGCGAGTCCGGCCGGCCGACCAGCCGGGCGTCCATGTTCAGGAACAGCTTGGCCTCGGTCCAGCCGGACAGGGCACGGTAGGCGGCCACCGCCTTGGCATGCAGAGCGTTCTCCACCGTCGCCAGCTCGCCGGCCGACTCGGCCGCGTCGAGCAGGGCGCCGGCATTGGCGAAGCCGGTGCGCTCGAACCCGCGCAGCAGCGCCTCGTACCCATGGCAGCGGCCGGTCCGCAACTGCACAATGGGCTGGAAGGCGTAAGACAGGGCGGCCACCACCGACGCCCAGTCGAAGGCCGTGGCATCACGTTCCGGCCGCCCGGCCATGGTCGTCGTCAGCACAGTCATCGGTCAGCCCGCCACGCACCGGTCCCGCAGGGGATCAGTCACAGATCCCGCAAGGGATCAGTCCTTGCTTGTAACAGAGCTTGTTTGCGGTTTCATGACCGCCCCGCCACAGCTTCGCGGAAAGCCCGCCGACCTCCCCGGCGGTTCGAGCGCGGGCGGTGCCGTCGCCGCGTGACCCTGTCGCTTGGCCGTGTCGCGAATCGAATCCTCGTATCGCCCTGCCCGCCTGCGCTATAGGAAGGCCCCGATTTTCGGGGCGGAGCGGGAGGCGAGCGGGATGAAGGTCGGCATCGACATGGGGGCGACGAACGCGGGCGGCTCCGCGACGCTGGACCTGGAGGAGCTGCTGGCGACCCGCCTCCTGGTGCAGGGCAATTCCGGTTCCGGCAAGTCGCACCTGTTGCGCCGGCTGATCGAGCAGAGCGCCCAATGGGTGCAGCAGGCGGTGATCGACCCGGAGGGCGATTTCGTAACCCTGGCCGAACGCTACGGCCATGTGGTGGTCGAGGCCGACGAGCACAGCGAGGCGGCCCTCCAGTCGGTCGCCGCCCGCGTGCGCCAGCACCGCGTCTCGGTCGTCCTGAACCTGGAGGGGCTGGACGCCGAGATGCAGATGCGCCACGCCGCCGCCTTCCTCGGCGGGCTGTTCGACGCCGACCGCGACTTCTGGTACCCGATGCTGGTGGTGGTCGACGAGGCGCAGCTCTTCGCGCCGTCGGCCGCCGGCGAGGTGTCGGACGAGGCGCGCAAGGTCTCGCTGGGGGCGATGACCAACCTGATGTGCCGCGGGCGCAAGCGCGGGCTGGCCGGGGTGATCGCCACCCAGCGCCTGGCCAAGCTGGCGAAGAACGTTGCCGCCGAAGCCTCCAACTTCCTGATGGGCCGCACCTTCCTCGACATCGACATGGCGCGCGCCGCCGACCTGCTGGGCATGGAGCGCCGCCAGGCGGAGATGTTCCGCGACCTGGAGCGCGGGCATTTCATCGCGCTCGGCCCCGCCCTTTCACGCCGGCCCCTGCCCTTGCGCATCGGCGCCGTCGAAACCCAGGGCCGCACCGGCAGCCCGACGCTGATGCCGCCGCCCGCCACCCCGGTGGAGGACGCCCGCGACCTGATCTTCACCACCACCGGGCCGGAGCCGCCGCGCTATCCGGTGCGCCGCCCCTCCACCTCGGCCAGCGCCGACCTGATGGCGCAGCTCGCCCGTGGCCGGCCTGCCGTCGCGCCGCCATCGGACCAGGAGCCGGCGGACGCGCCGGCGCTGCCGCCGGCCGAACCGGAGGAGACGCCGGAGCAGGCGGCCGAGCGCGAGGCGCAGTACGCCCAGGTCCTGGACGAGGTGCTGGCGGACCCGGAGGCGCCCTACCGTTCGCTGGCGGTGCTGTACCAGGATTTCCTGGTGCGCTGCCGCGGCCGCGGGGTGGACGGCGACAAGCTGGCCCTGCCCGCCTTCCGCCGCCGCCTGGCCACTGCCCGCGCCGGCGCGGGAAGCGGCGACGACCCCGCCTGGCAGCGCGCCACCGAGGTCGCCGCGACGCTGGCCGAGGACATCCAGCCGGTCTTCCTGCTGCTGGCCCGCGCGGCGCTCGACCACGCCCCCTGCCCATCGGACGCCGACGTGGCGCGGGCCTGCGGCAGCCGCTCGCGGGGACGCGGCCGCCGGCTGCTGACCTACATGGAACAGCGCGGCTTCATCACCAGCCGCAGCGGCCTCGGCAACACCCGCGCGATCGGCTTGCCGGCGCTGGGGTGGGAAACCGCGCTGGGCGACCCGAACGCGGACGACGCGGGTGACGCACCGGAGGACGGCGGGCTGTTCGCGGCGGGGTAACCGGTCAAGCCGCCAGCATCTTCTGCAGGAAAAGCAGGTCGAGCCAGCGGCCGAACTTGCGGCCGACCTGACGCAGGCGGCCGGCCTCCTCGAATCCGAAGGCGGCGTGCAGGCGGATCGACGCGGTGTTTTCGGCATCGATCCCGGCCACCATCACGTGCTTGCCGTTGCGCCCGGCGTCCTCCAGGAGGGCGGCCAGCAACGCGCGGCCGATTCCCCGCCCACGCATGCCGGCATCGACATAGATCGAATGCTCGACACTGTGCTTATACCCTTCCCACGGCCGAAACTCGCCGTAGGAGGCAAAGCCGCGGACGCAGCCGCCAAGGTCGGCGACCAGAACCGGCATGCCTTTCGCCTGCCTCTCCATCATCCAGGCCCGGCGTGCGTCGAGCGTCGTCGGCTCAAGGCTCCAAACCGCCGTGGTGTTGAGGATGGCCTCGTTGAGGATGGCGACGATGTCTGGAAGATCGACGTCGGTTGCCGCCCGGATGTGGAGGGTCATGGAGGATTGCTCCTGCTCTGGCGCCGCCGGTCAGCATCGCCGGCCGCCCATGAATCCACCATCATGGAAACAAGTCCAGGAAATTACCCTGGCACAGCGCGCGCTGTTCCGCACGTCGTGCGAAGGGCCGCCTGTCCGGCGGCTCCCCGGCGCGGCATGCGCCTCCCTGCACCCCTTTCCGCCGTTCAGCTCCCGGCCGTCGGCGCGCTGACCGGCTTGCCGGACTGTCCCCAACTCGCCACGAAGTCGCGCACGCCGGGGACCGCCATCATGTGGGAGTCCTTGACGTAGACGAAGCGCTTGGGACCGAGGGCATATTCGGTCAGCGTGATCCCCTTGTCCCGGCAGCGCTTGTACTCGGTGGCGGTGATCGCGCGGTCGGCGGCGACCATGTCGGGATGCTCCAGCCCCACCCCGGCGCAGAAGGCGCGGAAGCCCGGTGCGGTGCCGCCGGCCTCCAGATGCGGCCTGGCGTCGGGACCGCCGTCGAACTTGGCGGCGGCCTGCTCGATCGGGCCGCGCAGGGCCGGGCTGCCGACGATCCAGATGCCGCGGGCTGCGGGCGGCGGCTTGGGCACGGCCGGCGGCGGGAGCGAAGCGGTCTGGCTCGGCGGCGCTTCGAAGCCCGGCATCTGGCAGCCGGCAAGGAGAGCCGCGGCGGAAATCGCGATGGCCAGACTGCGGGCCGGCGCGTGGAAACGGATCATCGGGCGTCTCTCTCCAGAAAATCATCCAGTGTCCGGGCTACAGGTCCCGGAAGGCTGACAATGAGAACGCCACCGCTCCCATTCAATTGCCCGGCCGACGCTCATACCGCGCCCACGCTCGCCATCCATGACGGAGCAAGATAGGATGAAGCACACCGATCATCGTCTTGAATGGGTTGCCATGTCCCTACCCGACCTGGAGATCGACGCGCTGCGGGCCTTCGTCACCGTGGCGGAAGCCGGCGGCTTCACCGCGGCGGCCGACCGGCTGGGCCGTACCCAGTCGGCGGTCAGCGTCAAGATCAAGAAGCTGGAGGAGGTGCTGGGACGCCGCGTGTTCGAGCGGACCAGCCGCTCGCTGGCGCTGACCCATGACGGCGAACTGCTGCTGGGCTATGCCCGGCGCCTGCTCGACCTGAACGACGAGACGGTGCGCCGCTTCGCGGAGCCGGCCGCGGAGGGCGAACTGCGGCTCGGCGTCGCCGAATATTTCCTCTCCGACCATCTTCCCCATGTGCTCGGCCGCTTCGCCAAGCTGCATCCGCGCCTGCACATCGACGTCCGTGTCGGCATGTGCAGCGACCTGGTGACGGCGCTGGACACCGGGGACCTCGACCTCGTCATCTCGCGCCGCGACGTCGGCGACAGTCGCGGCCGTGGCATCTGGACCGAGCCGATGCGCTGGGTCGCCGCCCCCGGGCTGGAAATTCCGCAGGACGGCCCGTTGCCCTTCTGCGCCCTGCCGGCCCCGTGCGTCTTCCGCAACCGCGGGCTGGCGGCGCTGGGCGCTGCCGGACGGGCTTGGCGGGTGGTCTACACCAGCGGCAGCGTCATGGGGGTGCAGGCGGCGGTGCGCGCCGGGCTGGGGGTGGCGGTGCTCAGCGAATCGTCAATCCCCGACGGCGTGCGGCGGCTGGGGCCGGAGGACGGGCTGCCCGAGCTGGGCGAAGTCGAGATGGCGATCTTCGGCGAGACCCCGCGCAACCGGCGTCTCGCCGAACCGCTGGTCGGCTTCATCCTGGACAGCCTGGCGGCGCTGCGCCCGGCCCGTCCGCAATTGGCGCTGGCGAGCCGGGACGCCGCCTGAGGCGGATCAGAAGCCTTCCAGCGCGATCCGGCCGCGCGCCGTGCCCGCTTCGATCACTCCGCGGGCCTTGCGCAGGGTCGCGGCGTCGATGCGGCCGGGTTCGACGTCGAGCAGCGACTCGGGGCCGGTGACGGACAGGCTCTTGCGGTATCCGATGGCTTTCATGGCCGGAGCGCCTTCAAGCGGTGGTGAGGTGGTGCCGCAGGAGGACGATGCCTGGCCGGATTTTGGAATTCATCGTGGTTGTTTCATCCATCCGGAATCCCGGGGATGGCCCTGGCCATGGGCGCCAAAGGGCTATGGAATAGCCGGGTGGGCTGGGTTGTTCATCCAGATGACCGCTTCGGCAGTCCGCTGCCATCCTCCAGGGATCATCAGGCCATGAGCAAGTCGGGTTCCACGTGTCTTTCCGCGCTGCTGCTGGCAGCGGTCGGCGCCCTGGCCTCGGGCTGCGTCGCCTATGATCCCTATTATCCCGCCTATGGGGAAACCGTGGTGGTTCCTTCGCCGCCACCGGTCTACGCCGTCCCACCGCCGGTGGTGGTCCAGCCCGGCTATTGGCACCGGCCCGGTTGGGGCGGTCCCGGCGGCTGGGGCGGGTATCCCCGTCATTATGGCGGCCCGCACGGCTGGGGACGGCCGGGTGGCTGGGGACGGCCGGGCGGCTGGCGCTGACGGCTCGGAAGGACGGGCCGCAGCCGGAGGGGTGCGGTCAGGCGTCCGCCGCCGGTGCCGGCGACAGGTTGCGCAGCACCAGAACGGCATGGTCGTCGTCGCAGACCACGCCGTCGCGCAGCAGGACCAGCGCCGCCAGCGTCGGCTCGACCCCATGCAGGTCGCGCCGGAGGAACAGCGCCGGCAGGCGGGCGCAGCATCCCGTATGGAGGACGACATGGTCGCCCGGCCCCCACAGCAGGTGGACCGAGGCGGGCGCCAGCGGATTGAAGCCCACCATGTTCCAGCGGGCGCTGAGAGAGATGATCTCCTGTCGGCGCACCACGGCCCCGGCAACGGTGCCGAGCGCCGTGTAATCCACCGACCCGGCATCGAAGCGCAGCACCGCCACCGCGCTGCGGCCGCGCCCGACGAGCTCCCGGTCCGGTGCCAGCCCGAACCCGGCCCGGCCGGCGAGGTCACGGCGGATGGCATTGACGACCATGGGGGCGGGCAAGCCTGGAACCGTGGCTGCGGCCACCCGTTCGATCTGCCGGACCACCGCCGGCGTCACCCGGCAGGCGGCCTTCCGCTCCCCGCCGGCTGTCCTGCCATGCTGGCCGGCCTCCTGCGTGGTCGCGGTATCGCCGTCGATCACCACGGCAAGTCCGCAAGGCGGCTCCGGACCGGTTTGCGGATCGCAGCGCACGAACCAGTGATCGATGAAGGTCTCCTCACCGCCCCGTTCGTCCCGTGCGACCATCACCCCGCCGGCCTGTGCCACCGCGCCGGCCGGCGGCTGCTCCGTCGAACCGGACCGCATCACGCGGGCGAGCAGCGCCATGCCGATGCCCGGGGTGACGTGGGTATGCACGCGGTCCGCCCATGCCGCCACCTCATCGAGGTCCGGAACGGGCCTGTCCGGCGTTGCGGGATCGCGGTCGTAAGCCAAGCAGTCGATGCCGGTGCCATGAGACATGCGCCCGATCAGCAGCGTACCGCCGGGCCTGCCGCACAATCGCGCGCCCAGCGCCGCGACCAGACCGTCCAACCTTGCGGCCTCGTCCGCCCCGAGCAGACCGTCTGCGCGCTCCGCCGCGATCCGCCGCGCCGCGGCGATATCGCCGGCGGACGCCACGGCGATGCGGCGGTGACCATGGTCGGGGAACATCTGACCACTCCTGTTGGTGCTCTGGTTGCATCTTCCAGGAGATCTGCACCCCTGACCAGCGGAAGTCTCAAGAAAGAGGCAGGAACCGCCGGAAGTCGGCGAGCCCGCCGGGAACCCCGAACCGGCGGTCGCGAGCCGCCGCCGGGCGCGGATCAGGGGGCAGCAATCCCCATCATGGCGGCATGGGGCAGCGGCAGCGGCCGGGGCAGTTCGCGAGCCCGCAGCATCTCGGCCGATTCCCACAGGCGGCCGAGACCGACGATCGACCGGCTGCCGGTCTTCTCCATGATGCGGGCGCGGTGGACCTCGACCGTCTTGATGCTGATCCCGAGCTCCCAGGCGATGGTCTTGCTCTGCTTGCCGTCGACGATCAGCTCCAGCACCTCGGTTTCGCGGCGGCTCAGCAGGCCGAGCCGGCGGATCGCGTCGCGACCGCGGTCGCGCTGTTCGGCATGGGGGTTGCCGGTCGCCATGCAGGCGCGCAGCCGCTCCAGGAAAGCCGGAATTCCGAAGGTGCGGGCGATGCAGTCGGCCGCGCCGGCCTTCATCGCCGCCACCGCGGCGTCGACGTCGCCTTCCTCGGTGACGACCAGCACCGGCAGGTCATGCCCCTGAAGCGAGGCCTCGGCCATGAAGTCGCAGGCGGTCATGTCCGGCAGGTCGCTGCGCAGGACGATGCAGGAGGACGCCGTGCCGAGGACGCTGAGCGCGTCGGCACCGGAGCTGTGGACGCGGCAGGCGATCCCGACCGCGCCGAGCGCGCGGGCCAGGGTGCTGCGCGACAGGAGGTCACCATCGACGACATGGACGAGGCAGGCGGATTGCAGCGACACGGACATTTGTTGGGCCATCAGAGAACCTCCACCACAACGGACCGGCGAACAGCGCCGGCTTCCGGCGGCGCCCGATCCGCTTCGAGATCGATCCGCCTCATGACCCTCATTTTAGCGGCTTACCCCTATTGACCGCCGCTTGCGCGAAGGATAGTGGCCATGTCTAAAAGGATATCGGGGATAGTATCCACGCGAACGGCTGCGCGGATTTTCTAATCCACAGGGTACATCCGGACACCTCTCCGGACCAAACGGCGAGCCGGAGAAGTAAATACGCATAGTTGGCGCCGGTCGGTCCAATCGAGCCGAAGACACAAGGCGGTCTTGGCCGTTCATTCCGCGATGGGTTCGGCTCAGGACAATCCCATGCGATCGGGCAGCATGAAAACACTTGGCCGCCGAAATCTTGTTTCCGGATGGCTTCATCATTCCGCCGGCGGCATCCGACGCCGGGTCGCGAGCACGATGCCGGCGGCGATCAGGGCGATGCCGGCCCCATGATACAGGTGCGGCTGCTCGCCCAGGAACAGGATGGCCAGCAAGCTGCCGAACACCGGCACCAGATGGATGGCGAGGCCGGCGGTGTTGGGGCCGAGCAGCTCAACGGCCCGGTTGAAGCAGAGATAGGCGGCGATGGACGGGAACAGCACGGTGTAGCCGACCGCCAGGACGGTGATCCCGGTGGCGTGGACCGGCTGGCCGCTCAGCGTTTCCCAAACATAGAAGGGCAGCAGTTCCACCGCGCCGATGGCGAAGGTGACCACCACGAAGCTCAGTCCATGGATCGCCGGACGGCGACGCAGCAGCGTGGTGTAGGCGGCGTAGATCGCCACCGCGGCCAGCATCCACACGTCGCCGGCGTTCAGTTCGAGCCCCAGCAGCGATTCCGGATCGCCATGCGAGATCAGCGTCACCGCGCCGGCCAGCGATACGACGATGCCCACCCCCTGCAGCACGCCGACCCTGTCGCGGAACAGGATGACGCTCATCAGGACGATCATCACCGGCATCGACGACTGCAGCATCACGCAGTTCAAGGCGGTCGTGGTGTTGAGCGCGATGTACTGGAAGGTGTTGTAGATGCCGATTCCCAGCGTGCCGAGCAGCAGCACCGACTTCCAGCGGCCCAGGATCGGCATCAGGTCATGACGCAGGTGCGGCCATGCGAAGGGCAGAACGACCAGCACCCCCAGGCACCAGCGCCAGAAGGCAAGGCCGATGGGAGGCACGGCACCGGCGACCGCGCGCCCCATGACGGCGTTGCCCGCCCAGAACAAAGGCGGCAGCATCATCAGCAGCCATGCCTGATCGGCGAGGCGGTAGCCCTTGGCGGAAACGACGCGGTCGACCATGTCGCGCTTTTTCCTCAGCTACGTCGGCGCGGCGAGGAGAAGATACCGGCAGCGGCCGCACTGGCGCTGCGCTCGCCATCGTCGGCGCGGAAGACGCTGGGGCGGGATTCGCGGCGCGGCGGACGCGGGGAGTCCTCACGGTTCTCGCGAGGCGGCTTGGCCGGCTGGCGCAGTTCGGCATCGAGCTCGGCGATGCGCTTGACCAGAGCCTCACGGATGGCGGGGGCCGCGTGGGACTTCAGCATCGCCAGTTGCTCCTTGAGCTGCACCAACTGGCGCTGCTTCTGCTCGCGGGTGCGCTTGATGGCGACGTTGTCGGAATGCTGGCCCTCGAAGGAGCGCATGGAACAGGCCCTCGTCTGAAAACACGGAAGATGCAGCCGGCGCTCCGCGCTGGAGCGCCCGGCAAGAGGGGCGGATTATTGGGAGGCGTCCGCTGCAAAGCAAGGCGGAGTTCGGCTTGACATTTCGGGATGGCGCGCGCTCCGGCACCCGCACCGCCTCCGGGATGGAGGCCAAAAAAAGGGGGGCGCCCCCTTGCGGGAGCGCCCCCCTTTCCGAACCGTGAACCGACGGAACGGACGGGCTTATCAGAAGCCCATGTCGTCCATGCCGCCCATGCCGCCCGGCATGCCGGCCGGAGCAGCCTTCTTCTCCGGCTTCTCGGCGATCATCGCCTCGGTGGTGATCAGCAGGCCGGCGATCGAGGCCGCATCCTGCAGGGCGGTGCGGACCACCTTCACCGGATCGATGATGCCGGCGGCCACCAGGTTGGTGAACTCGCCCTTCTGGGCATCGTAGCCGTAGTTGGCGTCGTCCTGCTCCAGCAGCTTGCCGACGACGATGGAACCGTCGGTGCCCGCGTTGAAGGCGATCTGACGGACCGGGGCCTGCAGGGCGCGGCGGATGATGTCGATGCCGACGCGCTGCTCGTCGTTGACCGGGGTCAGCTTGTCGAGAGCCTTGGCGGCATACAGCAGGGCGGTGCCGCCGCCGGCGACGATGCCCTCTTCCACCGCGGCGCGGGTGGCGTGCATGGCGTCGTCAACGCGGTCCTTGCGCTCCTTCACCTCGACCTCGGTGGCGCCGCCGACGCGGATGACGGCAACGCCGCCAGCCAGCTTCGCCAGACGCTCCTGCAGCTTCTCGCGGTCGTAGTCCGAGGTGGTCTCCTCGACCTGCGCGCGGATCTGGCCGCAACGGGCCTCGATGTCGGCCTTCTCGCCGGCGCCGTCGACGATCGTGGTGGTCTCCTTGGAGATCACGACCTTCTTGGCGGTGCCCAGCATGTCGATGGTGACGTTCTCGAGCTTGATGCCGAGGTCTTCGGAGATGACCTGGCCGCCGGTCAGGATGGCCATGTCCTCCAGCATCGCCTTGCGGCGGTCGCCGAAGCCCGGGGCCTTGACGGCGGCGATCTTCAGGCCGCCGCGCAGCTTGTTGACGACGAGCGTGGCCAGGGCCTCGCCCTCGACGTCCTCGGCGACGATCAGCAGCGGACGGGAGGACTGGACGACGGCCTCCAGAACCGGCAGCAGCGACTGCAGGCCCGACAGCTTCTTCTCATGCAGCAGGATGTACGGATTCTCGAGATCCGCGATCATCTTGTCGGCATTGGTGATGAAGTACGGCGACAGGTAGCCGCGGTCGAACTGCATGCCCTCGACGACGTCCAGCTCGGTGTCCAGGCTCTTGGCCTCTTCCACCGTGATGACGCCTTCGTTGCCGACCTTCTCCATCGCCTGGGCGATCATCTTGCCGATCTCGGCTTCGCCGTTGGCGGAGATGGTGCCGACCTGGGCGATCTCGTCGTTGGTGGTGACCTTCTTGGCGCGGCTCTGGATGTCGGCGACGACGGCCTCGACGGCCACGTCGATGCCGCGCTTCAGATCCATCGGGTTCAGGCCGGCGGCGACCTTGGTCACGCCTTCGCGGACGATGGCCTGGGCCAGGACGGTGGCGGTGGTGGTGCCGTCACCGGCCAGATCGTTGGTCTTCGAGGCGACCTCGCGGACCATCTGGGCGCCCATGTTCTCGAACTTGTCCGACAGTTCGATTTCCTTGGCGACCGACACGCCGTCCTTGGTGATGCGCGGAGCGCCGAAGGACTTCTCGATCACGACGTTGCGGCCCTTCGGGCCCAGCGTGACCTTGACGGCGTCGGCCAGGATGTCGACGCCACGCAGCAGCTTCTCGCGCGCGGTGGGGCCGAACTTGACGTCTTTGGCAGCCATGTCTCGATTCCTTGTAATAGCGAAATGTAGAAGGAAAAGCCGGGCGGAGGACTTAGGCCTCGATCACGCCCATAATGTCGGATTCCTTCATGATCAGGAAATCCTGGCCTTCGATCTTCACTTCGGTGCCCGACCACTTGCCGAACAGGATGCGGTCGCCGGCCTTGACATCCAGCGCCACGATCTTGCCCGACTCGTCACGGGCGCCCGGGCCGACGGCGATGACTTCGCCTTCCTGCGGCTTTTCCTTGGCCGTGTCGGGGATGATGATCCCGCCCTTGGTCTTGGTGTCGGACTCCAGACGCTTGACGACGACGCGGTCGTGCAGCGGACGGAACTTCATGGGAATGCCTCCTTGGATCAAGGCTTGGTTCTGACAGATGAGGTTGGCACGGGTCGGCTGCTACTAGCACTCCCCCCCGGCGAGTGCCAGACAGCTAATCCAAGCCATTTTGGGATTCAAGAGCCTCGTTTCGGAATTTGTCGAAAATGTCCGCGGCAATCGGTGGGAGTGCCGGACAAGCCATTGGAACATTTATGACTTTTCACCTGGAGCGGATGGAACTCCCCGGCGAGATTTCTTCAAACGGTCACGAAGGCCAGACGGTTCGATGGCAGCCGCGCGGCAGGCTGTACGTGATCATTGCCCATCCGCCCCCCGGGGCCTCCGGCCTTCGCCGGCATCCGCCGCCCGACCGCCAAGGCGGCAGCGGAGCGGCGGGCGTCACATGGCTCCGGCCACCGTCGCGACGGCGAAGCCGCCAGCGGTTGATCCATGCCAAAAATTCCCGCAATGCGGGTCTTTCGTGTAAGCTCTGGCTGAGAAAGCAGAAAACTCTGACGCTGCGATCGCACGACGGGAGCCTTCTTCGATGACCACAAAGCCGGTCTGCCAAGCCGCGGTCGATCTCGTGAAGCATTTCGAAGGCTTGTACCTGCAAGCCTACCGCTGCCCCGCCGGGGTGGCGACCATCGGCTACGGCCACACAACGGGCGTGGAGATGGGGCAATCCATCATCCTGCAACAGGCCGACGCCTTCCTGGCCGACGATCTGACCGATGCCGCCGCCCATGTCGACGGACTGGTCAAGGTGCCGATGAACGACGACCAGCGGGGAGCGCTGGCCTCCTTCGTCTTCAATCTCGGTGCCGGCAGCTTGGCAAGCTCGACCCTGCTTCGGATGCTGAACGCCGGCGACGCCACGGGGGCCGCCGGCCAGTTCGGGCGCTGGGTCTATGCCGTCGTCGATGGCAGGAAGACGCAACTGCCGGGCCTGGTCGCCCGGCGGGCGGCGGAGGCCGCCCTGTTCGCCGGACAGACCGCCCAGGCCCATGGCGGCGTGACCACCGAGGACGGCAGCACCTGACCCCGGCGCGCCAGTCCGCCCGCCGCCACCGGCTGCCGTCGCCGGCGATGTTTGACGCGACAGGATGTCCGCCCCACATTGGCGGACATCCCGCCGCCGTACCCCGGCCGCCGTACCTCCGGAATGCCGCCGTGACCGCCTACGCGACCGACCGTCCCGCCATCCACCCCCGTTCCACCCCGAACCGGGCCATTGCCGCCTGGCTGCTGGTCTGCGCCGCGATGGTGCTGGCCATGGCCGTGATCGGCGCCATCACCCGGTTGACCGAGTCCGGCCTGTCGATGGTGGAATGGAAACCGCTGATCGGCATCCTGCCGCCCCTGTCGGAGGCGGAGTGGATCCGGGTGTTCGACCTCTACAAGGGCACGCCGGAGTTCCGCATCTATAACAGCCACATGGATCTGGCCGGCTTCCAGTCGATCTTCTGGTGGGAGTGGTTCCACCGGCTGTGGGGCCAGCTGATCGGCTTCGTCTTCCTGATCCCCTTCCTGCGCTTCTGGATGCAGGGACGCATCGCTCCCGATCTGTGGCCGAAGCTGGCCGGGCTGTTCCTGCTCGGCGGGCTTCAAGGCGGCATCGGCTGGTTCATGGTGAAGAGCGGGCTGGTTGACCGCCCCAGTGTCAGCCATTACCGGCTGGCCCTGCATCTCTGCACCGCCATCCTGATCTACGGTCTTCTGCTGCGCACGGCGCTGGGGCTGCTCGACCCCATCCCGCAGGCGGGCTGGCGCGCCGAGGCGGCATCGCTGCGGCGGCATGGACGCTGGGCGCTGGCGCTGGTCGGTGCCACCATCGTCTGGGGGGCCTTCGTCGCCGGATCGGATGCCGGCTTCGCCTACAACACCTTCCCGCTGATGGCCGGCCATTGGGTCCCGCCGGAGGTCGCCACCCTGACGCCGTGGTGGCTGAACCCGTTCGAGAACACCGCGGCGATCCAGCTGATCCACCGGGTGCTGGCGATCCTGTCCGGTCTCGTCGTGATGATCCTGTCGGCGCGCGTCCTGCAAGCGCGCCTGCCGGGCCGGGCCGGGCGCGCGGCCGTCGCCGCCGGCGCGATGGTGCTCCTGCAGATCGCGCTCGGCATCACGACGCTGCTGACGGTCGTCTGGATCCCGGTCGCCGCCGCCCATCAGGCGGGCGCCATCCTGGTGGTGTCGATGCTGGTCTGGCTGCTGTTCGAGCTGCGGCCGGTCGAGCGGGCGTAGAAATGCCGGAAGCCCCGGCCGTCATCGGCCGGGGCTTCGCGAAGACTGTGGTCGATGCCGGACCGGACCGCGCGTGTCCGATGCGGGGCCGGAAACGGGTGCCGCTTAGCGGCTCAGGCCCCCTCGGCCAGATCGTACATGGCGTCCAGGTCGGCGATCAGCACCTTGTTGCCTTCCTGGAGCGAGATCACGCCCGCCGTCTTCAATTGGGTAAAGGTGCGGCTGACGGTTTCGGTGGTCAGGCCGAGATAATCCGCGATGTCGGCGCGGCTCATCGGCACGAAGACCGGATTCTCCTTGTGGCCGCGCCGCGCCGCGCGCTGCGACAGCATCAGCAGGAAGGAACAGATCTTCTCCTTCGCCGTCTTGCGGCCGAGCAGAAGCATCTGGTCCTGCGCGGCGGCCAGCTCGTTCGACGCCATCGAGAAGAGGCGCCGCTGCATCTTGGGAAACTCTTCCAGCAGCGCATCGATCTTCTTGCGCGGGAATCGGCAGAGCGACGAGCTGGTGACGGTTTCCGCCGTATAGGCGTAGCTGTCGTTCACCGCCAGCCCAAGGAAGTCCCCGGTCACGAGGAAGCCCGTGATCTGGCGGCGCCCGTCGGGCAGAAGCTTGTAGAGCTTCACGGTGCCGGACGTGACGTTGTACAGCGCGTCGGCCGAATCGCCCTCCGCGAACAAGGTATGCCCGGAATCGACCCTGACATTCTGGAGAATGTCGGCCAAGCGGCGAAGCTCCTCCGGATCCAGCGCCGCACACACCGTCAGGCTGCGCACGGGACAGGCTCCGCAGGGATTCATCTCCGCCGAAGCGCTCTTCTCACGAGTCCGGGCCATATCAAAAGGTGGCATGGATGATCCCAGCCGTTCATTCCGCATAGGACCATATTGGTGGCAATCGCAGAGAATCGCAACCACACACGCGTACAACCTTTCCTTTGTCCATATTCCGATTGGCACTATTCTTGCTGCACGCCCTCCTTGGGCGCGGCGGAGCGCCGTGCGGACGCAGGGGACGGGGGCGGCAGGTCGTCGTCGAACAGCACGCGGTGGGCCGCGCCGTCCAGATCGTCAAACTGGCCGGATTTCAGCGCCCACAGAAAGGCTCCCAGCCCCAACCCGCCCAGGCTGAGGGCGATCGCGATCAGATAGAGAAGCTCGTCCATCACCTGTTTCCTTAAGCGGCAGATCCATGACCAGCGCGCCGCGGGCAAGCCGCAACGCATTCAGAATGACTACCAGCGACGACGACGACATGGCGAGCGCGGCCAGCAGCGGCGTCAGCATGCCGCCCATCGCCAACGGGACCGCGCAGAGATTGTAGACCAGCGCAATGGCGAAATTCTGCCTCACCAGCCGGCCGGAGCGGCGGGCGACCTCGATCGCCTCGACGATCGGACGCAGCAGCCGGCCCTGGAACACCACGTCGGCCACCGTCTGGCTGACGTCCACGGCGGTCGACGGCGACATCGACACCGCGGCGGCGGCCAGGGCGGGCGCATCGTTCAGCCCGTCGCCGACCATCAGGACCCTCCGGCCCTGCGCCGCCAGGTCCGCCAGGGCCGCGGTCTTGTCGGCCGGCGTCTGCTCGGCGCGCCAGTCGGCGATGCCCAGACGCTCGGCCACCGCCGCCACCGCGCCGCGCCGGTCGCCCGACAGCAGCCTGACCTGCAACCCCCGCGCCGTCAGGGCCGCCACCACGGCGGCGGCGTCGGGACGCGGCGCGTCGAGGAACAGGATGCGGCACGGCTCCTCTCCGGGACGGGCGAGCCACAGTTCCGGCCCGGCGGCATCGGCGGCATCGGCCGGAGCGCCGGTGAAGCGCCGGCTGCCCAGCCGCACCTCGCCGTCCGGCGTCTCCAGCAGCAGGCCTGCGCCGGGAACCTCGCGCACGCCGGCGGCCACCGGCACGCCCGGCGCCGCCGCGGCCAGCGCCCGGGCCAGCGGGTGGCGGCTGGCGCCGGCCAGCGAGGCGGCGAGCACCAGATCCTCCCCGGCAAGCCCGTCGAGCTGCGGCACCGGGCGGCCTTCGGTCAGGGTGCCGGTCTTGTCGAACACCACCGTGTCGATCTCGGCCAGGCGCTCCAGTGCGGTCGGGCTCTTCAACAGGGTGCCCTGGCGCATCAGGCGGCCGCTGGCGATGACCTGCACCACCGGCACCGCCAGCGCCAGCGCGCAGGGGCAGGTGATGATCAGCACGGCGATGGCGTTCATCAGCGCGTCCTGCCACACCGCCCCGCCGAGAAGCATCCAGGCGGCGAAGGTGGACAGCGCGGCCAGATGCACGACCGGGGCGTACAGCCGCGACACCCGGTCGGCGACGGCGACGTACCGGGCGCGGCCCTGTTCCGCCACCTCCATCAGCCGGACGATCTCGGCCAGCAGCGTTCCCTCTCCCACGGCGCCGACGGTCAGCCGCAGCGGGGCGGTCAGGTTGAGCATGCCGGCGAAGACCTGGTCGCCGGGCCGCGCGGTGCCCGGCACCGTCTCGCCGGTGATCAGGCCGGTGTCGAGGTCGGACACGCCGTCGGACACCCGGCCGTCGACCGGGATGCGCTCGCCGGCCGCGACCAGCACGGTCTGGCCCGGCACCACCTGCTCCGGTGCCAGGACCGCGCTGGTGCCGTCGTCGCGCAGGATGGTGACGGCGTTGGCGCGCAGGCCCAGAAGCTGTTCGGCCGCCGAGCGTGCCCGGCCGCGCGCCCGCTGGTCGAGGTAGCGCCCGACCAGCAGGAAGAACAGCAGCATCACCGCGCCGTCGAAATAGGCGTGCTCGCCGCTGTGGATCGTCTCGAACAGGCTCATCCCGGTGGCGAGCAGGACGCCGATGGTGATCGGCACGTCCATGTTGGTGCGGCCGTGCCGGAGCGCGCCGATCGCCGAACGCGCGAAGGGACGCAGCGCATAGGCGACGGCCGGCATGCAGATCAGGGCCGAGACCCAGTGCATCAGGTCGCGGGTGGCCACCCCCATGCCCTGGCTGTGGCCGGCCCAGACCGACACCGACAGCAGCATGACGTTGCCCATGGCGAAGCCGGCCACCGCCATGGCGCGCAGCAGCTCCTTCTCGCCCTTAGCCTGGGCGCCGCCCAGCCGCTCCGGGTCGAAGGGCACGGCGCGGTAGCCGAGCTGGGCGATGGTGCCGGCCACCGCGTTGGCATCGGTCGCCTGCGGGTCCCAGCGCACGGTCAGCCGGCGGGTGGTCATGTTCATCCGGGCCTGCGCCACGCCGGCCTGGCGGTTGAGGGCGGATTCGATCAGCCAGACGCAGGCGGCGCACTGCATGCCGTCCACCATCAGGTGCAGGCAGCGCGAGCCGTCCGCCTCCGCGCGCGCGTGCGGCTCGTAATCGACGGCCGGCCCGTCGTCGGGGCGCAGCGGACGGGCGGTGGGATCGACGCTGCGCCGCTCGTAATAGCGCTCCAGCCCAAGCCCGCGCACGAGGTCGTAGGCGGCGGCGCAGCCGGTGCAGCAGAAGGGGTCTGCCCCGTCGGTCGAGGCCAGGGCATGTGCGGCCTCGCCGCCGATGCCCGCGCCCAGCTCCTGCCCGCAATGGAGGCAGACGGTCATGTCACATCACCCGGAAAGTCTCGAACCAACCCGCCCTGCCCGTCACTGCACCCAGACGCGCTTCTGGTCCTGGTAGTCGCCGCTGGCGTGGGTCACGACCAGCCGCAGGTCCCACTGCCCTTCGAGGTCCAGTTCGACCGGGGCGGCATAGCGGCCTTCTCCGAGATAGGGCAGCGACAGCGTCTTGTCGTGCCCCTCGCTCGTCGGCCGGATCAGGGTGACGCTGACGGCGGCGTCCTTCAGGACCCCGCCGTCCTTGTCGTGGACGGTGATCGCCACCACCGCCTTGCGCGGCTCGGTGCTGGTGAAGTCGGTCTGCACCTTCCAGCCGCGCTCGGCCTGCGCACGGGCGCCGGCGAGATCCCGGTTGTAGCTGATTCCCTTGACGAAGTGGTCCTGGGTTTCCACCCCGGTCCAGGTCGACATCGCGAAATGGACCATGACCATGTTGACCGCCAGGACGACCATGAACAAGCCGACGAAGATCCAGGGAATGTACCAGCCCTTCTGCCGGGCCGTCTTGGCTCCGGACGAGCGGGGCGGGATGGTGGTGTTTCCGGTAACGCTGCTCGTGGTCATGGTCTGCGTCTGCCCTTTGGCTGGTCGGCACCGGAACGACCGCGGCCCGGTCGTGCGCCCCGGCACCGGGACGGGGGAACGGCAAGCGGATGCGGGGTGGCCTGCCAAGCGCTGGCGGGAGCGCTGGCGGGAGCATCCGCCGGTCTGTCAGCGGCGCCGATCATGGCGACCGATTGCCGCAGGCACATTGCGATGGATCAAATGACAGAAACTTCACGATCCACGCCGGCCGGGGGGCCGGCCGCGCAAAAAAGAAGGGCGCCGGGGATGGTCCCCGGCGCCCCTTACCAAGCGTCCGAATCCGGCCGGCTTACTTGCCGCCGCCCAGATTGTGGACGTAGACGGCCAGCGACTTCATCGTCGCGTCGTCCAGGCGCTTCGACCAGGCCGGCATGACGCCGGCGCGGCCGTTGGTCACCGTTTCGACCAGCGCGGCCTTGTCGCCGCCATACAGCCAGTTGGCCTGCTTCAGCGGCGGTGCGCCAACGCCGTCGACGCCGGCGGCAACCGCACCCTGTGCCTGGTCGCCGTGGCAGGCGGCGCAGTTCTCGTCATAGACGGTCTTGCCGGCCGCGACCTTGGTGGCGTCGGTCGACTTGCCGTTCAGCGACAGGACGTAGTCGGTCACCTGGTCGATCTGCTCGCGGGTGAGGATGCCGTCCTTGCCGAAGGCGGTCATGCCGACGTTGGGCGTGCCGCGGGTATCCCCGTCGTCCGACCGGATGCCGTGCTGGATCGTCCGGTAGATGTCGGAGGCCGAGCCGCCCCACAGCCACACGTCGTCGGCCAGCGTCGGGAAGCCCTTGGCCCCCTGGCCGCCGGCGCCGTGGCAGGCCGCGCAGTTCTCGTTGAAGTAGGAACGCCCGCCGGCCATCGCGAAGCCCAGCAGGTCCTTGTCCTTCTGGATCTCGTCGACCGACTTGGCGGCGATGGCGGTCAGGTACTTGGCCTGGCCGGCCTTGGCCGCCGCCATCTTGGTGTCCAGCTCCTCGCGCTGCGAATAGCCGAGGATGCCCTTCGTGTAGGTCTTGCCCAGCGGCCAGGCCGGGTAGAGCACGTAGTACACCAGCGACCAAGCGATGCAGACGTAGAAGAGATAGAGCCACCATTTGGGCAGCGGGTTGTTCAGCTCGCGCAGCCCATCCCACTCGTGGCCGGTGGTCTCGACGCCGGACAGCTCGTCCTTGTAATTCTGTGCCATGGTCTAAAGCTCCTGACCATCATCCTTGAGCGGGATCTGGGCGGCGTCGTCGAAGGTGCGGCGGTTGCCGGGCCACATGGCGTAAACCAGGATGCCCGTCAGCAGCAGCATCAACCAAACCGTCCAGAACGACCGAAGCATCACCGTGATCGAATCCAAGTCCATGGATTCCTCCCCCGATTACTGCTGGAGCTGCTTCGGCGACTGGTACTTGGTGAAGTCCACCATGGTGCCCAGCACCTGCAGGTAGGCCACGAGAGCGTCCATTTCGGTGACGGTCTTGTTGCCGGTGAAGTTCGCGACGACGGCCTTCGGGTAGCGCTTCGCCAGGCCGGCGGTGTCGCCGTCCGGGTTCTTCTGCGCTTCCAGGTCGGCCTTGGCGTTGGCGATCTGCTCGTCGGTGTAGGGAACGCCGACGACCCGCAGGGTCTTCAGATGGTCGGCGATGTCGCCATAGCTCAGCGGACGGTCCTTCATCCAGCCGTAGGTCGGCATGATCGATTCCGGAACGACCGCGCGCGGGTTCACCAGGTGGGCGACCTGCCAGTCGTTGGAGTACTTGCCGCCGACGCGGGCCAGATCCGGGCCGGTGCGCTTGGAGCCCCACTGGAACGGATGGTCGTACATCGACTCCGCGGCCAGCGAATAATGGCCGTAGCGCTCGACCTCGTCACGGAACGGACGGATCTGCTGGCTGTGGCAGTTGTAGCAGCCTTCGCGGTAGTAGATGTTCTGGCCGGCCAGTTCGAGCGGGGAGTAGGGACGCACCCCCTCCACCTTCTCGATGGTCGACTCGATGGTGAAGAGCGGAACGATCTGAACCAGACCGCCGATCGACACGGTGATCAGCACGAGCACGATGAGCAGAAGCGTGTTCCGCTCGATCAGGTCGTGGCTGAAGCCTTTCTTTTCCTGAGCCATTTCTCGCATCCTTCCCTAGCGTCAGGCCGCGCCGACCGCCGCTTTATGCGGGGTGGTGACATAGGGCTTCTCGATGCGGACATCGCCCCGCGCCGTGCGCCACAGGTTGTAGACCATGATGAGGGCACCGGCGACGAACAGGACGCCACCCATCGCACGGATCACGTAGAACGGGTGCATCGCCGCCACCGTCTCGACGAAGGAGTACTGGAGGAAGCCCAGGTTGTCGTAGGCGCGCCACATCAGGCCCTGCATGATGCCCGACACCCACATGGCGGTGATGTAGAGCACGATGCCGATGGTGGCGGTCCAGAAGTGGTAGCTGACCAGACGCAGGCTGTAGAGCTGCGAGCGCTTCCACAGCACCGGGACCAGGAAGTAGATCGCGCCGAAGGAGATGAAGGCGACCCAGCCGAGCGCGCCGGAGTGCACGTGGCCGACGGTCCAGTCGGTGTAGTGCGACAGGGCGTTGACCGGCTTGACCGACATCAGCGGCCCTTCGAAGGTCGACATGCCGTAGAAGGCGACCGAGGTGACCAGGAAGCGGAGCACGGGGTCGGTGCGCAGCTTATCCCAGGCCCCGGACAGGGTCATGATGCCGTTGATCATGCCGCCCCAGGAGGGCATCCACAGCATGACCGAGAAGGTCATGCCCAGCGTCTGCGCCCAGTCCGGCAGGGAGGTGTAGTGCAGGTGGTGCGGGCCGGCCCAGATGTAGAGGAAGATCAGGGTCCAGAAGTGGACGATCGACAGGCGGTAGGAATAGACCGGCCGCTCGGCGCGCTTGGGCACGAAGTAATACATGATGCCCAGGAAGCCGGCGGTCAGGAAGAAGCCCACCGCGTTGTGCCCGTACCACCACTGCACCATCGCGCTCTGCACGCCCGCCACGAAGCTGTAGGACTTCATGCCGGTCAGCGAAACCGGCAGGTTGACGTTGTTGCCGATGTGCAGGATGGCGACGGTCAGGATGAACGCCATGAAGAACCAGTTCGCCACGTAGATGTGCGACTCGCGCCGCGTCATCACCGTGCCGATGAACTGGACGGCGTACAGCACCCAGATGACGGTCAGGTAGAGATCGAGGATCCATTCGGGCTCGGCGTATTCCTTGCCCTGGGTGTAGCCCAGGACATAGCTCAGCGCCGCGAGCACGATGAAGACGTTGTAGTTCCAGAAGATGAACTTCGCCAGTCCTTCACCCCCGAAGAGGAACTGGCGGCAGGTCCGCTGCACGGTGTACAGCGAGGTGGCGAACAGCACGTTGCCGCCGAACGCGAAGATCACGGCCGAGGTGTGGACGGGGCGCAGGCGCCCGAAGCTCGTCCACTCCAGCCCGAGATTCAGCGCCGGAAAAGCCAACTGCAGAGCGATGAAGGTGCCGGCAAGGAAACCGACAACGCCCCAGAACACTGCAGCGATCACGAAGAGTCGGATGGCGTCTTCATTGTAACGCACTTCTTCCGACACCCGCTGGCTGCCCAGGGTGGCCCCTGAAGTCAGAGTCGCTGATGTCATACAATCTCTCCCGTTTGCCCCGGGCGGCCACCGGCCGCGCCTTCTGGGTCGCACCACCACTGGGTACTTGCTGTTAAGGAGCGGGACAGGTTGCACCCGGAAGCACCGGGATGGGGGGAATGCCAAAACGGACGCCGGGCGCGCCTGTCTCCAATGCGGCCACTATGTGTACGGGTGGCCGCAGCAACATTGATCTACGTCAACGACCCTTTCCCGCGCCCGCTGCCATCGTTCAGCGTCCTTGCAATCGGCCGGACTGAAATGGACGACGATTTTATCGTAAAACCCCTTGGTCGACGCCAGATCGACCAGGCCTATCCGCTGGTCTGCGCCATCCTGCCCGGATTGGCTGTGGATCAATGGCGCGCTTTTGCCGCAGTGCTGCTCGACGACACGAACGCCGCGGCGTCCCGCACCGGCATCATGACCGTGCAGACCGCGCACGGGTACCTGCACGGGCTGTTCACCTATGCGGTCGAACCGCAACTGCAACACGGCCGCGTGCTCAGCGTGGACAACTTCGTGGTGCTCGACCTGTTCGACGTGGCCGGGGTCGCGGGCACCCTGCTGCAGGCGATGGAGGGGCTGGCGCGCGGGCTCGGCTGCGCCGCCATCCACACCACGCTGCCGGAACGATACATCCCGGCGGACTCCCGCCGGAACCCGATTCCCGACTGCTTCCGCGTCGAAGGGCATCGCCAGGAAACAATCCGGTTCTGCAAGCATCTTCCCGTGGTGAACGACAACCACCCGGCGGAGCCGGCCGGACGGCGCGAGGCGGAATAGCCGCCCGCTCTCCCATTGCGCGGCGGCGATTTGCCGCTAGGATGCGGGTCCATGAGCGACACCGGCACCAAACCCGTCAAGAAATACCCGGCGATCCACCTGCAGGCCGGCCGCCAGCGGCGCGTCATGCATGGGCATCCCTGGGTCTATTCCAACGAAGTCCAGATGGACAACACCGCCAAGGCGGTGCCGCCCGGCAGCCCGGTGCGGTTGCTGGACCCCGGCGGGACGCCGCTGGGCATCTACACCTTCAATCCGCACACGCTGATCGCCGCCCGGCACCTGTCGGGCGATCCGGCGACCGTGGTGGACCATGCCTTCATCGCCGGCCGGCTTCGCCGCGCGGTGGAGCTGCGCGACCGCCTGTTCTCCCGTCCCTTCTACCGCGTCGTCCATGCCGAGGCCGACGGGCTGCCCGGCCTGATCGTCGACCGCTTCGACGACGTGGTGACGGTGCAGGCCAACTCCGTCTTCATGGACCGCCGGATCGACGACATCCTGGCGGCCATCGACGAGGTGATGGCGCCGCGCGCGGTCATCCTGCGCAACGACAGCACCCAGCGCGCGCTGGAAGGGCTGACGGAGGAAACCCGGCTGGCCAAGGGTGAGATCGACGGCCCGATCCGGCTGGAAGAGAACGGCGTGACCTTCTTCGCCAACCCGCTGGACGGCCAGAAGACCGGCTGGTTCTACGACCAGCGCGACAACCGCGCCTTCATCGCCTCGCTCGCCAAGGGTGGCCGGGCCATCGACTTCTTCAGCTACAATGGCGGCTTCGGCATCCAGTGCGCGGTGGCCGGCGCCACCCAGGTGATCGCCGTCGACCGTTCCGCCCTGGCCCTGGAGAACGCCACCCGCGCCGCCGAGGCGAACGGCGTCGCCGACCGCTTCGAGGCCCGCAAGGCCGACGCCTTCCAGGAGCTGGAGCGGCTGAACGCCGCCGGCGAAACCTTCCAGGTGGTGGTCGCCGACCCGCCGGCCTTCGTGAAGTCGAAGAAGGATCTCGCCGTCGGCTGCCGCGCGTACCGCAAGATGGCGCGTCTGGCGGCGAAGATCACCGCCCCCGGCGGCTATCTGCTCTGCGGCTCCTGCAGCCACAACGTCGACCCGCCGACCTTCGCCGAGCAGGTCGCCCGCGGCCTGACGGACGCCGGCCGCAGCGGGCGCATCCTGCGCAGCGCCGGCGCCGGCCCCGACCACCCGGTCCACCCGCACCTGCCGGAGTCCGCCTACCTGAAGGCCATCGTCCTGCAGCTCGACTGAGCGCCGGCCAACCTCATCCACCCGGCCTCATCCAGCTCGCCTCACCGCTCGAACAGGCCGACCAGTTCCACATGGGCCGACCATAGGAACTGGTCGACCGGCCAGACCTTCACGAGGCGGAAGCCGCCGTCGGCCAACACCCGCGCGTCGCGGGCGAAGCTGGCCGGGTTGCAGGAGACGCCGACCACCCGCGGCACCCTGCTGCCTGCCAGCGCGGCGGCCTGGGCGGCCGCACCGGCCCGCGGCGGGTCGAAGACCACGGCGTCGTACCGGTTGAGTTCCTTGACCGTCAGCGGGTTCTCGAACAGGTCGCGCCGTTCCACCGTCAGCCGCAAGCCCTGCACCGCGCGCGCCAGCGCCGTCACCGCGGCGTCGTCACCTTCCACGGCATGGACGGCGGCCCGTTGCGCAAGCGGAACGGAAAAGGTGCCGATGCCTGCGAACAGGTCGGCGATGCGGCCGGCCTCCCCCACCCCCTCGCGCACCGCAGCGACCAGGGCCGCCTCGCCGTCGGCACTGGCCTGAAGGAAGGCACCGGACGGCGGCTGGATCGGAACGCCTGCGAAACGAACAAAGGCGGGCCGTCGGTTGGCAACCGGTTCGGCCGTCGCGCGGTCGGTGGGCTGCCACGCGATGCGGGCGACACGCTCCGGCTCGAAGCTGACCAGGGCCTCGCGCGCCGCCAGGTCGAGGCTGCGCGGCCCGACCAGCAGCAGGTCGGCGCCTCCCTCCAGGTCCGTCAGCACCAGATCGGCGCCACCGCCGTCGGGCAGCAGCGCCGTCAGCAGGCGGCGCAAAGGGTCCACCAGGGCGAAGAGCCGCGGCGACAGGACCGGGCATTCCTCCAGGTCGACCAGCCGGTGGCTCTGCCGTTCATTGAAGCCGAACCAGACCCGCCCGCCACGCTTGAGGGCGGCGAAGCGGGCACGGCGCCGTGCCCCCGGCGGCGTCCGCGACAGCGGTTCCAACGGCACGCCGCTCAACCCGGCCCGCTCAAGCACACCGCGCACCAGCCCGACATTCCAGGCGGCGTACGTCGCCTCGTCCATGTGCTGGAGCGTACAGCCGCCGCACCGCCCGAAATGACGGCAGGGCGGGGTCCGGCGTCCGGGACCCGGCGCCAGGATTTCGACCACGTCGGCCCGTACGCCCCCCTCCCCCTTCTCCGCGCCGGCGGCCACGCGTACACGGACATGGTCGCCGGTGACGGTGTAGGGAACGAACAGACGCAGCCCGTCCGCCTGGGCGATGCCGTCGCCGCGGGCGCCGACATCGGTGACGACGACATCGACCTCCCGCGCCTCGGCGGATGCTCGGGACGGCTGGCGCCGGTTCGGGACGGAGCGCTTGGCGGGGCGCGTCATGGCAGGGGTCCGGTTGGTGCGTGGCGAAATCCGCGCTCCCTTTACGCCGCCGCGAGCCTGGCGCGCAACGGTTCCGGGATCGGGGTCGGCCGGTGGGCGACCTTGTCGACGATCACCACCACCGCCTCCTGCGTGGCGATGCAGCGATTGCCCAGGAAGATGGCGCAGCCGAGCGTCAGTGAACTGGTGCCCAGCCGCAGGACGCGCGTACCGATGCGCACGGTGTTGGGATAGAGCAGTTCCGCCTTGTAGTCGATCACGCTGCGGGCAAGCACGGCCGTCCATGCGCTGTCGTCGCGGAAGCCGCCGCAATCATGCAGCATGGCGACCCGCGCCTGTTCGAAATAGACGCCGATGGCGTTGTTGTTGACGTGCCCCACCGCGTCGAGATCGGCGAAGCGCACGCGCTCCTCCCACCAGATGCGATAGCCCTCGGGATTGGCGAGATCGGGTTGGTGCGGATCGGGCGTTCCGGTCATGTCGATCACCTGCCGTGTGGGTCGTCTGGGGCCCGTACTGTGGCGTACGGAAACCGGGGGCGCAAGTCCGCCCCAAATTGCTGCCTTCCTCGCGAATTCCCGCGCCAACCGCCGATGGAGCGTGTTATTGGAGTCGGACCAACCCTCCGCAACGGACCGGACGATGAGCAAGGACACCAACCAGACGGCCGAAGCGCTGTTCGAGAAGGCGCTGTCGGTCGCCGAGAAGCACCTGGACGAGGCGATCAAGGAAGGCGGCCCGCTCGGCCCCTACATCGCCGTCGCCATGATCGAGGCTGCCGTGAACGCCGCCGTGGACGAGACCAGCCACGAGGACGTCATCGACATGCTGCGTGATCTTGCCGCCCAGATCGAGGCGGATGCCGACGAGTCCGACGAGGACTAAACGGTCGCCGCTGCGGATCCTGCCTGCCGGCGCTCGTCGCGCCGGCGCAGGATCTCGTAGACGACCGCGCCGAGCACGGTCAGCACGATCAGCACCAGCGACAGCGCATTGACCGCCGGGGTCAGGCCGGTACGGACCTTGGTCGCGATGTAGATGGTCAAGGTGGTGTCCAGCCCGCGCACGAACAGCGTGGTGTTGTAGTTCTCGAAGCTCTGCAGGAAGGCCAGCAGGGCCGCCGACAGGATGGCCGGGCTCAGGTAGGGCAGCGTGATGCGCCGGAAGACCTGCCCATGCGTGGCGCCGAGGTCGAGCGCCGCCTCTTCCAGGGCGGGATCGAAGCGCTCCAGCCGCGCCGCGAACATCAGCATGGCATAGGCGGCGATGAAGCTGGACTGGGCGACGACCGTCAGGAACAGCCCGCCGGTCACCCCGAACCATTCCCGCCAGAACACCAGCGTGGAAATGCCGACGATCACCCCCGGCGTCAGCAGCGGCGATACCATCAGGGCGTAGAGGAAGGTCTTGGCCCGGCTGTGCAGCCGGTCGAGCAGCAACGCCGCCGCCAACCCCAGCGGCACTGCCACCAGGATCACCCCCGCCCCGACCAGCAGGCTGGTGCCGAGCGCCGACCACATGCGGTCGTCCTGCCACAAGGCCTGGAACCAGCCGAGCGTGAAGCCCATCCACGGGGTCACCGTCGGGAAGCGGCTGCTGTTGAAGGTCGCCGCCGCCATCACGGCCAGCGGCAGGAACAGATAGGCGAAGAACAGCACCAGATAGGCGCCGGTCACGGCACGGCGGAAGCGGTCGGCGCTCATGGTTCGCGGTCCGTCATGCGGCAATCCTCATTTCGCCCTCTCACTTCGCGATATCGGCCAGCCCGACCCGGAACAGCTTCATCGCGGCCAGGATGAAGGCGATGCACAGCACCAGCAGGATGAAGGCATAGGCCGCGCCCTGGTTCCAGTTCCCGCCCTCGAAGAACCAGTTGTAGATGATCTCGGTGAACCAGCGGCTGTTCGGCCCGCCCAGGAGCGCCGGCACGGCGTAGCTGCCGGCCGCCAGCATGAAGGTCATGATGCAGCCCACCGCGATGCCGGGCTTGGCATGGGGCAGCACGATGCGGCGGTGGATGCGCAGCCAGCCGGCCCCGAGGTCCCGCGCCGCCTCGATCTGGTTGCGGTCGAGCGATTCGATGGCATTGTAGAGCGGGAACACCATGAACAGGATGTAGACGTAGACCATGCCGACGATCACACCGCCGTCGCCGCCTAGGAAGCGCTGCGGTTCGTCGATGATCCCCAGCCCCAGCAGCAGCGCGTTCAGCGGCCCGTTGAAGGCGAGGATGATGTACCAGGCGAAGGTCCGCAGCAGTTCGTTGATCCAGAAGGGGATCACCAGCATCAGGACCAGGATCGGCAACCGCCGCTTCGACGCCACCTGCGCCAGGTAGAAGGCCACCGGATAGCACACCGCCAACGTCGCCAGGGTGACCAGCGCGCTGGCCCAGATCGTCTTCAGGAAGATCGTCAGATGGATCTGGTTGGTCCAAAGCGTCAGGTAGTTCCTGATCGTGAACACGTCCTCCGGCCCGCCGATCCTCGATGGCGGCAGCGACGGCCGGAAGGAAAAGCCGATCATCATCACCTGCGGCAGGACCACCAGCAGGGCCAGCCACACCGCGACCGCCAGCAGGATCAGCCCGGTCAGCACCGGGCCGTAGCGGCGAAGGACTTCCGTCATGCGGGCGCTGCTCCAGCCTGTTGACCGGCCCGACGCCTAACATGGCGCTTCCCGGCAGCGCAAGCGCGGCTATGTGACGATGACGTTCAGCCAAGCCTTGTCCGGCCGCACCCTTCTCAGCCGAGCCCGTCTCAGCCGAGATTATGCCTGGCCACCACGGCCGCGAAGTCGTCGCCGAAATGCCCGCCGACGCGGATGACGGAGACGCCGTGCGGAATTTCCTTCAGCGACGGATGGTCGAGGTCGAGCGAGGTCAGCAGGGCCATCGGCACATGGTGGGTGACGCTCATGGCGCGCAGGCCGCGGATCAGGTCGAGCCCGGACAACCCGTCCATCACCATCGACGCGATGACCATGTCCGGCGGCACGCGCACGGCAAGGCTGATCGATTCGATCGGATCGGTCACCGTCATGGTGCGGAAGCCGCAGGCCGCCAGCTCCGTGCCCAGCTTCTTGGCGACGACCTTGGACGGGGTCACCAGCATGATCTCGACGTTGCGGACCTCGACGTCGGTGACCTGGAACTCGTAACGGACCGGCAGCGCCCGGATGATCCGGTTGGTTTCGGCCAGCAGCGGCTGCTCGGCACGGTCGACCAGTTCGGAGATGCGGTCGATGAAAATCTGTGCGTCGGTGATCTGCCTCTCGTCCAGCCGCTTCAGCCCGCTGAGATAATCCTCCAGGCGGTGCGCGACGAGGCTGACGGTTGGATAGCCGAAGCTGGTGCCCATGCCCTTGAAGTTGTGGGCTTCCAGGCGCAGCACGCCGATGGCGTCGGCATCGGTGCGCAGGCCTTTGACCCGGTCGGCCAGGGTCACGTTCATCAGGTCGAGCCGGTCGCGCGCATCGTCCACGAACTCCATGCGCAGGCGGTCTTCGAGGTCGTCGGTCGACAGGTGCGAGGCCATGGAGCGGCATCCGGATGGTGAAGGGGTACCACGAAAGTACACCAGATCCGGTCATCAAGACAAATGCGGCGCACCCTGGGTCAGGAGCGCGCCGCATTGGGAAAAAGGAACCGCCGGACGCGTGACGCCGCGTGGACGCCACGTGGAGATCGATGTTCAGAGCCGCGACAGCAGCGCCTGGAACCAGTCGAGCCGCTCCTCGGCCTGGGCGATGTCCTGGTCGAGCCAGGCGTCGAAATGGCCGGTGCTGCCCGCGCTGGTGCGCTTCAGGTCGCCCAGGCGGGCCAGTTCGGTCTCGCAGAGCGCCACGAGATTGTCGATCTGCTCACGCTGCGAGTCGACGTCCAGCAGGTGCAGGAAGCGCAGCTTCAGTGCGATGACCAGCTTGTTCAGCCCGTCGGCCGAAGGTGCGCGGACATTGGCGCGCATCAGCGTCTCGAATTCGGTCCGGCCGGCGGCAGTCGGCCCGAGCAGGGCGTTGTCCTCCATGCCGCTGCCGTCGAGCGCCTCGATCAGCCCCTCGTAGCGCAGCATCTCCAGCGACGTGCCCATCAGGTCCAGCGACGGACCCATGATGCGGTCGAGGAAATGGCGCACGGTGCCCGCCAGATCGGCATAGCGCAGGGGACCGCCCTGGATCAGCGTCCCCAGAACGACGAGGCGCACCGCCTCTTTCGGCATCAGCGAGTTGTCACGGTACATGGCGGACCCCTTGGCGAACCCCCTGGTGAACCCCCGAGCGATTCCCTGGACAGGACGGGACGGACGGTGCGGTCGGGCCCGGTCCACAGCGATGACGCTGCGAACCGGTCGCAACCCTGCACTCAACGTAGGGGGCCGCACCCCATCTGTCCAGAGGGCAAAAAGCCCCCATCGCCAAAAGGGTTCCTCGGGGATCCGCAAGGGACCGGGCGGTGACGCCGTCCGCCGTCAGGCCGCGAGCCGCAGGTCGAGGCGTCCCCACACGTCCAGCAGCGCCTCGACCAGCATGGCCATCTGCGCGTCGGTGTGCAGAGGGGTGGGCGTGAAGCGCAGCCGCTCCGTCCCCCGCGGGACGGTGGGATAGTTGATGGGCTGGACGTAGATGTTGTGACGCTCCATCAGCTCGTCCGACGCACGCTTGCAACGGTGGGCATCGCCGACCATCAACGGCACGATGTGGCTCATCGACGGCATCACCGGCAGCCCCGCCTCGGCGAACAGGCGCTTCAGCGTCGCCGCCCGCTCCTGGTGGTGCGCGCGTTCGCTCTGGCTGTGCTTCAGATGGCGTATCGAGGCCAGTGCCCCCGCCGCCAGCACGGGCGACAAGGACGTGGAGAAGATGAAGCCGGCGGCGAAGCTGCGGACGCAGTCGACCAGCGCCGTCGATCCGGTGATGTAGCCGCCCTGTACGCCAAAGGCCTTGCCGAGGGTGCCTTCGACGATGGTCAGGCGGTCCTGGGCGCCGTCACGCTCGGCCACGCCGGCGCCACGGTCGCCATACATGCCGACCGCATGCACCTCGTCGAGGTAGGTCATGGCGCCGTGCTTCTCGGCGACATCGCAGAGGTCGTGGATGGGGGCGATGTCGCCGTCCATCGAGTAGACGCTCTCGAAGGCCACCACCTTCGGCCGGCCCGGCGCGATGCCGGACAGCAGTTCGTCCAGATGCTTGGGGTCGTTGTGACGGAAGATATGCTTTTCCGCACCCGAATTGCGGATGCCGGTGATCATCGAATTGTGGTTCAGCGCGTCCGACAGGATCACGCAGTTCGGCAGGATCTTGCCGAGCGTGGTCAGCGTCGCGTCGTTCGAGACGTAGCCCGACGTGAAGAGCAGCGCCGCTTCCTTGCGGTGCAGGTCCGACAGCTCGCGCTCCAGCAGCACATGGTAGTGGTTCGTGCCGGAGATGTTCCGGGTGCCGCCGGCGCCGGCGCCGACCTGGTCGAGCGCGTCGTGCATGGCCTTCAGCACGCTCGGATGCTGGCCCATGCCCAGATAGTCGTTGGAGCACCAGACCGTGACCGGCCGTTCGCGCCCGGAGGCATCGCGGAAGGTCGCCGTCGGGAAATTGCCCGCGTGCCGTTCCAGATTGGCGAAAACCCGGTAACGGCCATCCTGCTTGAGGGTGGCGATCTGGTTGCGGAAGAAGGTTTCGTAATCCATCGCGCAGTTCCGTTCGCGGTCATCCAGACGGTCGGTTGCGCCAGTCTAAGGACATAAGCAGTAGGCCAATGGGCGGCGCAACGTGAGGATGGCATGATACTTATCGGCATTCCAGCCGCCATTGATCGAAATCAAGCGGCCTTCTCCCGGACTTTTGCACAAGAGGCGAAATCCGGCCCATGCGCATCCGGCAGGTCGGCATCCCATGACGCCGAATGCCGGGAAGCGAGGATTTGCCGGTTTCCGGAATGACAATGCCATTGTTGCCGGCAAAACCATGATCTCGGCAGGGAAATACAGGAAGAGGACGCATGGCCGACATGCGGCTGCCTGCAAGACTGCTTTCTCGATTTCCGGACGGTCGCATGCCGGGGCGGTTCTTCCCGCGCCCGGCTGTCCTGCGGCCGTCCTTACTTGGTGCCGAACATGCGGTCGCCGGCATCTCCCAGCCCCGGGACGATGTAGGCATGTTCGTCCAGATGGCTGTCGAGCGCTGCGGTGAAGACCTTCACATCGGGGTGGGTCTGGTGGAAGCGGCGGACGCCTTCGGGTGCCGCGACCAGCGCCATGAACCGGATGTTCTGGTCGTCGACGCCATGGCGGTTCAGCACGTCGCAGGCATGGGACGCGGAGTTGCCGGTCGCCAGCATCGGGTCGACGACGATGAACAGCCGCCCGTCGGCCGGCGGCAGCTTGACCAGATATTCGTGGGGCTGCTTGGTCTCGTGGTCGCGGTAAAGCCCGATGTGCCCTTCGCGGGCGGACGGAACGAGCTCCAGCAGGCCGGCGGACATGCCGAGACCGGCGCGCAGCACCGGCACCACCGCCAGCTTCTTGCCCAGGATCACCGGCGCGTCCATCGGCTGCAGCGGCGTCTCGATCCGCTCGGTGGTCAGCGGGATGTCCCGCGTCAGCTCATACCCCATCAGCAGCGAGATCTCGCGCAGCAGGGTGCGGAACCCGCCGGTCGACCGCTCCTTGTTCCGCATGTGGGTCAGCTTGTGCTGGATCAGCGGGTGGTCGAGGATGAACAGGTTGGGAAATTCGGGCTGGGTGCGCATGGAATCCGGGTCGAGGCTGACGGTAAAGATGCCCGATCCTACCCCGCCCGGGGGGCCGGGGCCAAGCCGCGCATGCGCGGGATCGCCATGCGGCCGTCCAGCCGAAAATAGAAAGGCCCGGAAAGAGAAAGCCCCGAAAAGAGAAAGGCCGCATCCCAAGCGGGACGCGGCCTTTCTCTTACCCTTCCGGGAGATCGCCGGCTCCACCCCCACGCGCGGCGGACCGAAGTCCGTCCGGGGCGGGGGGAGAGCCGTCAGACGATCACTCGTCGTTCTGCTGCTTGCGCTTCAGAGCGGCGCCCAGGATGTCGCCCAGCGACGCACCCGAGTCGGACGAGCCGAACTCGGCCATCGCCTGCTTCTCTTCCTCCATCTCGCGAGCCTTGATGGACAGCGAGATGCGGCGGGAAGCGCGGTCGATCTGGGTGACCTTGGCGTCGACCTTCTCGCCGACGGCGAAGCGGTCCGGACGCTGCTCCGAACGGTCGCGGGACAGGTCCGACTTGCGGATGAAGCCGGTGTAGCCCTCGCCGACGGACACCTCGATGCCGCCGTCCGTCACCTGCGTCACGGTGCAGGTCACGACCTCGTTCTTCTTCAGGCCGGCAGTGGCGGCTTCGAACGGATCGTTCGCGAGCTGCTTGATGCCGAGGCTGATGCGCTCCTTCTCGACGTCGACGTCGAGGACCTTGACCTTGACGCGGTCGCCCTTCTTGTACTCGGCGATCGCCTCTTCACCCGACTTGTTCCAGTCGAGGTCGGACATGTGGACCATGCCGTCGATGTCGCCCGGCAGGCCGACGAACAGACCGAACTCGGTGATGTTCTTGACCTCGCCTTCCAGCTCGGTGCCCGGGCCGAACTTCTCCGTGAAGGTCTCCCACGGGTTGTCCAGGCACTGCTTCAGGCCGAGGCTGATGCGGCGCTTCTGCGGATCGACGTCCAGGACCATGACCTCGACTTCCTGCGAAGTCGACACGATCTTGCCCGGATGGACGTTCTTCTTGGTCCAGGACATTTCCGAGACGTGGACCAGGCCCTCGATCCCCGGCTCCAGCTCCACGAAGGCGCCGTAGTCGGTGATGTTGGTGACGCGGCCCTTGAACTTGGCGCCCACCGGATACTTCGCCTCGACGCCTTCCCACGGGTCGGCCTCGAGCTGCTTCATGCCCAGGCTGATGCGCTGGGTTTCCGGGTTGAAGCGGATGACCTGGACCGTGACGGTCTGGCCGATCTGCAGCGCTTCCGACGGATGGTTGATGCGGCGCCACGCGATGTCGGTGACGTGCAGCAGGCCGTCCACGCCGCCCAGGTCGACGAACGCACCGTAGTCGGTGATGTTCTTGACGACGCCCTGGAGGATCTGGCCTTCCTTGAGGTTGGCCACCAGCTCCGAACGGGCCTCCGCACGGCTCTCTTCGAGCACGGCGCGGCGCGACACGACGATGTTGCCGCGCGAGCGGTCCATCTTCAGGATCTGGAACGGCTGCGGGGTGCCCAGCAGCGGGGAGATGTCGCGGACCGGACGGATGTCGACCTGCGAGCCGGGCAGGAAGGCCACGGCGCCCGACAGGTCGACCGTGAAGCCGCCCTTGACGCGGCCGAAGATGACGCCGGTGACGCGGGTCTGGTCCTGGAAGGACTTCTCCAGCAGGGCCCAGGCCTCTTCGCGCTTCGCCTTCTCACGGCTCAGCATCGCCTCGCCGTTCTTGTCTTCCATCCGCTCGAGGTAGACCTCGACGGTGTCGCCCGCCTTCAGCTCGGGCGGCTGGCCGGCAACGGCGAATTCCTTCAGCGCGACGCGGCCTTCCGACTTCAGACCGACGTCGATGGTGACCATGTCGTTCTCGACGGCGACGACGCGTCCCTTGACGACGGTGCCTTCGAGCGACTCGGCCGCGCCCAGCGACTCTTCGAGCAGAGCCGCAAAGCTTTCCTTTTCGACCGTGCGGGCCATTGACTGTGCCATTGAAACTCCTAAAGGTGGCGCGAAAGCGGCCCCGTTCCGGACCCCGCCGCGGCAAAACGGCAGGGGCCTCGACCGAACCGCCGCGCCGGGCACCACGCCCGGCGACTTGGTTGATGGTTTTCCGTGGAGGGTGTCAGGCCCCGGGCTTGAGACCGGTCTTCGCACCGATGTGGTCGACCGCCATCGCAAACACCTGGTCGGCATCGAGAGCGGACGTATCAAGCACAAAAGCGTCGGCAGCCGGACGGAGCGGGGCTACCGCTCTCTGGCTGTCGCGCGCATCACGAGCCTTCATGTCCTCCAGGACATCGGAGGATATAGCCGGAATCCCCCGTCTCTGCAACTCCTTGAGTCGCCGTTCGGCCCGCACCTCCACCGAAGCGGTAACGAACAGCTTGGCGACGGCGTCGGGGCACACCACGGTGCCGATGTCGCGCCCGTCCAGCACGGCGCCCGGCGCCCCCTCGGGCGGGTGCGCGGCGAAGCGCCGCTGGAAATCGAGCAGCGCCGCCCGCACCTCCGGGACCGCCGCGACCTTGCTGGCCGCCTGCGCCGCCTCGTCGGTGCGCAGCGCCACCTCGCGCAGGATCGGGTGCTCGGGATGCAGCTCGTAGGCGGCCCGCGCCGCCGCCGCGTTGTCGGCGGGATCGCCGCCCGCCCGCAGCACCGCGACGCCGACCGCGCGGTACAGCACGCCGGTGTCGAGGTGGGCGAAGCCGAAGGCGTCGGCGATGCGCTGGGCGAGCGTGCCCTTACCGCTGGCGGCGGGGCCGTCGATGGCGACGACGACCGGAACGGAGTTCGACATGGCGGTTTCCTTACGCATCGGCGATCTTGGCGCCCAGCCCGTTCATCAACCCGGCGAAGCCGGGGAAGCTGGTTTCGATGAAGGCGCCGTCGTCGACCGACACCGGCTCCTCCGACGCCATGCCCAGCACCAGGAAGCTCATGGCGATGCGGTGGTCCATGGCGGTGGCGACGGTGGCGCCGCCCTTCGGCGGCCTGCCGGTGCCGTGCACGGTCAGGCTGTCGTCGGCGCCGACCTGCACGGACACGCCGCAGCGGGTCAGTCCCTCCGCCACCATGGCGAGGCGGTCGCTCTCCTTCACCCGCAGTTCCTTCAGGCCCAGCATCACGGTGTCGCCCTCGGCGCAGGCGGCGGCGGCGGCCAGCACCGGATATTCGTCGATCATGCTGGGGGCGCGGTCGGCCGGGACCACCACGCCCTTCAGCGGCCCATGCTTCACCCGCAGGTCGGCCACCGGCTCGCCCGCCTGGTCGCGGCGGTTCTCGAAGGCGATGTCGGCCCCCATTTCCACCAGCGTGTCGTAGAGACCGGTGCGGCGCGGGTTCATGCCGACGTCGTTCAGCAGCACCTCGGATCCCGGACGCAGCAGGGCGGCGACCGCCGGGAAGGCGGCGCTGCTGGGATCGGCCGGCACATGGATGGTCCGGCCGGTCAGCTCCGGCTGGCCGATGACGGTGACGGCCAGCGCGCCGTCCTCCAGCCGCTCGGTACGCACTTCGGCGCCGAAGTGGCGCAGCATCAGTTCGGTGTGGTCGCGCGTCGGCTCCGCCTCGATCACGGTGGTGGCACCGGCGGTGTTGAGGCCGGCCAGCAGGATCGCCGACTTCACCTGGGCCGAGGCCACCGGCAGGCGATAGGTGACCGGAACCAGCCCGTCGCTGCCGACCACGGTCAGCGGCAGCCGGCCGCCGGACCGGCCGACGAAGCGGGCGCCCATCTCCTCCAGCGGCTTGGTCACCCGCGCCATCGGCCGCTTGTTCAGCGAGGCGTCGCCGGTGAAGACGCAAGTGATTGGATGACCGGCGACCAGCCCGATCAGCAGCCGCGCCGCGGTGCCGCTGTTGCCCATGTCCAGCACCTGGGCCGGCTCGGCGAGGGCGCCGAGCCCGACGCCGCGCACATGCCAGACGCCGGCCTCGTCGCGCGTCGCCTGCGCGCCCAGCAGGCGCATCGCGGCGGCGGTGTGCAGCACGTCCTCGCCTTCTAGCAGGCCGTGGATCACCGTCTCGCCGATGGCGACGGCACCCAGCATCAGCGACCGGTGTGAGATCGACTTGTCGCCGGGCACGCGGATGGCGCCGGAAAGCGCACCGGTGGTGGAGGAGCGCAGCGGCTTGGCCTGCGGCATGGGACGGGTCCTCGGATCAGGGCGTGAAGCGGTTGTGGCCGCGTTCCTACCACAGCCCCCGCCGCGACGCGAGAGGCCCGGGCCGGGGTGCCCGCCCGCCCGTGCCGCATCGTCCGGACGCAAGCGCGGACATGGAAAAGGCCGCGCGAGGCCAGCCTCCGCCTAGGCATGAAAAAGGCCGCCCAAGGGCGGCCTGAGTTCAAGGAGGAAACCAAATGGAGGAGTTGCACGATGTGCATGCCCGTTCTAGCCAATTATGGTTAATGCGCGGTGAAGACAACCCCTCTTCGGATGGGATACCCCTTCCTTGCGGGACTGCCGGAGCTCCCCCTCCGCAATCTCCTCCGCCGCTTCGCATGTTTTTTTTGACAAGCGCCTCGGGGCATGGCAAAGGGCGCCTCTTGGGAACCCTTAGAGTTTTGTGACGGAGGACGTGGCGTGGCCAAACCCGAATGGGGCGTCAAGCGCATCTGCCCGAATTGTGGCGCTCGTTATTACGACATGCGCAAGGACCCGCCGGTCTGCCCGAGCTGCGGCGCACAGTTCGATCCCGAGGCCCTGCTGAAGTCGCGCAAGGCCCGCCCGGCCCCGGCCGACGACACCAAGAAGGCCGTCGTGACCGGGGACGAGGATCAGGAGAACGAGGCCGAGGAAAGCGAGACTCCGGAACTGGAGGACGCCGACGAGGACATGGCCGTCGAGGACATCGAGGAGACCGATGACGCCGGCGACGACGAGGACGATGTGCTGATCGAGGACACGTCCGAGCTGGGCGAGGACGATATGGACGAGGTCGTCGACGTCGAGGGCGAGGACGAGGAGGAGCGCTGACCCTCAGGCCGGAGGAGCGGGCCGGAGGAGCAGCCGGCGGCAGGCTCGGGCGGAGCAGAAAAAGCGCAAAACAGGTGATTTTCCGCTTGCAACGCTCCGCCACCTGACTATTATCCCGCTCCACCGAGGCCGGACGGAAACGGACGGCCACCCAGGGACAAAAGGGGCCATAGCTCAGCTGGGAGAGCGCTACAATGGCATTGTAGAGGTCAGGAGTTCGATCCTCCTTGGCTCCACCAAAAAACCGAAGGCCCGGCGATCGTTCGCCGGGCCTTCGGCGTTTCCAACACGGCCTTTTCCGGCGCGGTCGTCTCGTGTCCGGCCGTCTCGTGTCCGGCCGCTCCCCCGCCGCCGCGGGGGAGGCCGCATCGATCCCCTACTTCAGCCAGCGGTCGACCACCGCCTGATACTCGCCGGTGGCAACGGCGCGGTGCAGCCACTGGTCGACCCAGAGCTTCAGCACGATGTCGCGCGGCAGCAGGAACGCCTTCTCGGAGAAATCGAAGGGCTGGTCCGGATGGACGGCGCACAGTTCCGGGTGGAGCTTCTGCTGGAGCCGCGTCTCCACCGCATCCGTGATCATCAGGTCGGCCTTCCCGGCGATGATCTGGTCGAAGATGGTCACGTTGTCGGGATGCACCTCGATCTGCGCCGCGTGGATGTTGGCGCGGGCGAACTTCTCGTTGGTGCCGCCGGGATTGACGATCAGCCGGACACCGGCCTTGTCGATGTCGGCGACGGTCTGGAAGCGGTCCTTGTTCTGGCAGAGCGTGATCGGCGTCTTGCCGTCGCGCATCAACGGATCGGAGAACAGCGCCGCCTTCTGCCGTTCCAGCGTCACGGACACGCCACCCACCGCGATGTCGTACTTGCCGGCGAGCAGGTCGGGCAGCAGGGTGCCCCACGTCGTCTTCACGAACTCCACCTTCACGCCCAGCGCCTTGCCCATCGCCTGGGCCAGGTCGATGTCGATGCCCTCGAAAGCCTGCGTCTGCGGGTTCAGGTAGGTGAAGGGCTTGTAGTCGCCGGTGGTGCCGACGCGCAACGTGCCGGCGGACAGCACGGCATCCAGCCGCGACGCCCCGGTGGTCCCGGAGGAGGCGGCTGCGGAAGGGGCCGCTTCGGAAGAGGTTGCTGCGGACGGCGTGGCGGCTCCGCATGGAACGGCGCCGAAGAGGACCGTCCCCAGGAAGGCGGCGCCGAGGATGGAGGAAAGGCTCCGGCGGCTGCGGTGCCGGGTACGGAGGGACATCAGCTTTCTCCCGATTTATTGTTCATCGCGCGAACAGTATAGCCGCCGGCCTTTCCTGGCGAGAGGCTCCGTCCTCACACCGTCAGCTTGAGGCGGTAGGTGTAGGCGTCGCCACGGAACAGCCCCTCCACATATTCGATCATCCGATCGTCGGCGCTGTAGCTGCGCCGCTTGATCAGCAGGCAGGCCACCGGCTCCGAGAAGTCGAAGATCGCCGCCTCCTGCGGCAGCGGCAGGGTCGCCTCGATGGTCTGGTCGCAATGGGTCAGCGGCACCCCGCAGAGTTCGCCGAGACAGGCATAGACCGACCGCGACAGGTCGGCGGTGGCCAGAGCCGGCGCAGCGGCCAGGTTGTACCAGGCGGTCTCCCGCGACATCGGCACGCCGTCGCCACGGCGCACCCGCACCAGCTTCAGGAACTGCGCGGTCGACGGCAACCCGAAGATCGACGCGATGGAACGGTCGCAGACGACGCGCTGTTCCAGGATGTCGGAGGACGGCACCCGACCCAGTTCGCGCATTTCCTCGGTGAAGCCCTTCAGCCGGTCCATGCCCGGATGGATGCGCGGGCCGTCGCTGCGAACGATGAAGCCCAGCCGCCCCTGGGCGCTGACGAGCTTGCGGTGGCTCAGGCTCCGGTAGGCCCGCTGCACCGTCGCCCGGCTGACGCCGAGACTTTCGGCCAGTTGACGCTCCGCCGGCAGAGTCGTACCAGCAGGGACGCCCCCGCTCTCGATCAGCGCCGCAAGCTGGTCCTCGAGTTGCTGGTACAGGGGCTGCGCGGTGTCGCCGCTCAGCCGCAGGAGCGAGCGCAAGGGCGGGCGGACGGGCAGGCCCGCTCCCGGTTCTGGGGCTATGACGTCCCGTGGAGGCATGGTCCGGTTCAACACGGCGGAAAATCCTGACTGGAGGCCAGAATGATGGCGGCCGGCATGAATGAGAACATGTTTCTCTTCGTCCTGGGGAGCTTCGTGATCGCCTGCTCCGCCAAGGTCGACCGCTTCCCCCTGCCCGGCGAATCGCTGCGCGCCGGGGCATTCACGGTCGAGGCAGGCGGCAAGGGCCTGAATGTCGCCGTCGGTGCCCGGCGGCTGGGCGTCGCGGTCGACGGGCTGCTCGCCGTCGGCGACGACCTGTTCGGCGGTCTGGCCGAACCCACGCTCGACCGTGCCGGCCTCCCCCTCTCGATGATCCGCCGCCGCGCCGGCGGAACCGGCGCCGGAATCGGCTTCACCGATGCGCATGGCGAGAACTGCCTCGCGGTGTTTCCCGGTGCCAACCGCCTGCTGTCGGCAGCCGATGTCCGCACCGCCCCCGGCCTGACGCGCGCGGCCCTGGTGGCGGCCCAATTCGAGATCGACGACGCGCCGATCGCCGAAGCCTTCATGCTGGCCCGAGCCGCCGGCGTCCGCACCCTGCTGACCCCCTCCCCTTACCGCGAGCCGGCTGCCGGCCTGCTGTCGACTACCGACATCCTGGTGCTGAACGCCGTCGAGGCCGCCCAAATGGCCGGCTCGTCCCGTGCCGGCCAAGCCAGCTCCCCGGAGGACGCGGCGGCGCTCGGCGCCTCGCTGCTGGCGCGCGGCCCCGATCTGGTGGTCATCACGCTCGGCCCCCGGGGGGCCGTGGCCTGCCGGCGCGGCACCGCTCCCCTTCACCAGCCGGCTTTTCCCGTGACGGCCGTCGACAGCCTTGGCGCCGGCGACGCGTTCACCGCGGCCCTGGCCGCCGGCCTCGTCCAGGGCCGTCCGCTCACGGTCTGCCTGGAGCGTGCGGCCGCCTGCGGGGCGATCGTTGCCGGCAGGCTCGGCGTGTTCGATGCGCTCCCTTCCGCCGACCAACTGGACCGGTATCTCCGTCCCGCAGACTGAGGGCGGCGGATGGATCGCAGCAGGGCAAGCAGAGCGGAACGGCCCAACACGGCACTGCTCCGCTACCACCCTCGCCCATTTGGCTTTGGACTGTTTTTGGACCTACCATAAACATTCCAATTGTCCTGCTCCGCGACCGCAGCGGAAGGGAGGGGAGGTGCAGCATGACCGGTCCTGCCGCCCTTACGGCCGCGTCCCGGCCCCATCAGCCGACCGACCCGGGCGCTCCCGGAACGGCCACGGCGCTGGCCTGGCTGCTGGATCGGATCGGACAGGCGGTGCTGCTGGTCGATGCCGGTGCCTGCCTGCATTTCGCCAACCGGGTCGCCGTGGACATCCTGCATGCCGGCCACGGGCTGCGGCTGCGAAACGGGATCGTCGAGGCGACCAGCCTGGCGGAAACGCGGCTTCTGCACCAAGCGGTGGCATCCTGCGCCGCGGACGCCGTCCGCAAGGCTCCCGATCACGGCCTGCCGCTCGTCTGCGGCCGGGCAGGATCGGCCGAGCCGTCCCCCCTGCTGTCGGTCTGCGTGGTGCCCTTGCCGTCCGCCCTGCGCGGAACCGGTCACGGAGGGCCGGTTGCATCGCTGTTCATCGCCGATCCCGCGCGTACGGAACGGCCTTCGGTGGCGCAGTTGCAGGCTTCCTTCGGCTTGACGCTCGCCGAGTCGGCGTTGGCGCTGGAAATCCTGGCCGGTGACGGGCTGAGGGCCGTCGCCGGGCGGCTCGGCATCTCGCAGACGACGGCGCGCACCCATCTGGGGCATGTGTTCGAGAAGACCGGCACGAAGCGCCAAGCCGAACTGGTGCGCCTGCTGCTGGCCGTTCGCCTGCCCTGACGGTGCAGGCCCGCGCAACCGCGCCCGGCATACCGGACGGCGCGATGGAGGTAGGGCATCCTCCGGAAGGCCATGTCTCCTGCGTTCGCACGATGTCGGGCCGCCATTGCCCCGCGACCCTGGACCACAGCGGTGCCCCCGGCTGCTCCCCGGCGGGAGGCCGAGGGAGACGGGAGCGGCCACGGGCCGGCATTGACCATGGAGGCGGGTATGAACTGGAATGGCGCGGAGTTCCGGCGGCTGGCGGTGTCGATCACGGCGCCGTTGGCGGTGATGCTGTGGAACGCGGGACCGGCGGCGGGAGAGACGGTGACGGGAAGCATGGCGGCTCCGCAGACCGCAGCACTGCCAAACGCGGCGATGCCGGCCGGGGCGCCACGCGCCGTCGATCCGGAAAAGGATACGGTGGCGCTCGACACACGGCAGGGCGGCACTGCGGCTCAAGGTAGGGCCGCCAGCCCGGCCGGCGGCATGGTCCGCGTCGGCCAGGGGCTTCGGCCCGACGGCACGGAAATCGCCCCCAGCGAGGTGCCGCATCCCTGGCTGATCAGGCAATAGGATGGCCGCGCCGGGCACCGGGGCGGCTTGGCAAGGGACGCCGCCGGGCGAAGCCTCATCCCCAGAACGGGAGAAGGCCGCGAACCCGTTGAGGTTCGCGGCCTTCAGAATGGTGGGCGGTACTGGGATTGAACCAGTGACCCCTACGATGTCAACGTAGTGCTCTCCCGCTGAGCTAACCGCCCACTGTATCGGCCGGTGGAGGAGCGCTTGGCGTCGTTCCGTCCGGCGTGGGCGGGTGTATACCCACCCCCGGGCCGGCGCGCAAGCCCTTTGTTGAGGAATCTTCGCCGCCCCTGCTTTTTTCCGGCCGCCAGCGGCGGTTGGGCGGCCAGTCCAGTGACAGCGGGGCCTGCGTCCATTACATCATTGGCCTATGGATGCCTCCTTCGACGCGCAACGCGACGCCGGCGCCGGGTCCGATCCGGCAATCGACGCCCCGGCCTTCGAGATTCTGGCCCCGCCGTGCCGGAGGCTTCCGCTCGTGCTGGCCTCGCCGCACAGCGGAAACGCCTATTCCGCCGGCTTCCTGGCCTCCTCGCGGCTCGATGCGCAGGCACTGCGCAAGTCCGAGGATTGCTTCGTCGACCAAATCTTCGCCTTTTCCCCCGGGCTGGGCGCCCCGCTGATCCGCGCCCTGTTCCCGCGCGCCTATCTGGACGTCAACCGCGAGGCCTACGAACTGGATCCGGAAATGTTCGCCGATCCGCTCCCGGCCTACGTCAACAGCCGCTCCCCGCGCGTGGCGGCAGGGCTCGGCACCATCGCCCGGGTCGTCGCCAACGGCGAGGACATCTACAAGGGCAGGCTGCGTTTCGCCGAGGCGCTCGACCGCATCAACCGTTGCTACCTGCCCTACCATGCCGCCCTGCGCCGGCTGGTCGACGAGACGCGCGACGCCTTCGGCCACGCCCTGCTGGTCGACTGCCATTCCATGCCGTCGTCGGCGCCGAACACCGCCGCCGGCACCAAAGGCGGGCGCGGCGGCAGCCGCGGCAACCAGCCGGAGATCGTGCTCGGCGACTGCTTCGGCAACGCCTGCGCCCCGGCGATCATCGACGCCGCGGAGGATTTCCTGCGCGGGCTCGGCTACGCCGTCAGCCGCAACAATCCCTATGCCGGCGGCTACACCACGCGCCACTACGGCCGGCCACGCCAGGGCATCCACGCGCTGCAGATCGAGATCGCCCGCGACCTCTACATGGACGAGGCGACGTTGACCCGGCTGCCATACCTCGACGTGCTGTCACGCCACATGACCGCCCTGGTCGATACCCTGGGCCTGCTCCCCTCCGACGGGCTGGGTCCGCGCTGACCGGGTGGAGCCGCCGGGCCCCATGGCGGACTTGCGCCCCCGCCCGAGGATTGCCACGGGTCGCCGTCGCCGGAACCTGTGCCTTGGCTGTCCGCACGCCGCGGTTTGGACAAAAAAAGGGCCGCGGGCGAACCCGCGGCCTCAGTCTAGGGAGGAAACGCCCAAGAAGTGCGTTACGCCAACGACCATGCCGACAGCATGACCGTTGCCGCACTGCACAATATGAATGTGCCGCCGCCGGGCTTCAAGGAAAAAAGGATTTCTCAAAGGTTTCATTGAGTTAAGGCGAACCCACCTATCGCCAACCGGATAGTTCGCTCGGGAATCATGCTGCGCCGCACCATTACCTTTCATGGAGAACCCTGACCCAATGGTCATGAGGGCATGGTGCTTTGGACTGTATGGCCGGTCTTCGGAACCAAGCTCGCCGACGCTCGTTTCGCACTTGGCCCGCAGGCTGGAGCGATACCGGGGCACCCCCCGCCGCCCTGCCGATCCGAGGGCTGCGGAACGCCCTGCCGGCGGCCAATAAGGAGAAGAACATCGTGAGCAGGCTCGTCGTCGTTTCCAACCGGGTGGCCCTTGTGGAAGAGGGCAAGCAGGCCGCCGGCGGTCTTGCCGTCGCCATCCTGGCCGCGCTGAAGAAGACCGGGGGAATTTGGTTCGGGTGGAGCGGAAAGGTCGTCGACGGGGAGTCGCAGGCGGAACCGACCCGGACGGAGGCGGGCAAGCTGACCTACGCCACCCTGGATCTCGGCCGCCGCGACCACGAGGAATACTACAACGGCTTCGCCAACCAGACCTTATGGCCGCTGTTCCATTACCGGCTCGGGCTGATCTCGGTGAACCGGCGCACGCGCGAGGGGTACGAGCGGGTCAACGCCTACTTCGCCGACAAGCTGGAGCCGCTGCTGCGCGCCGACGACATGATCTGGGTGCACGACTACCACCTGATCCCCTTCGGCGACGAGCTGCGCCGCCGCGGCTGCTCGCAGCGCATGGGCTTCTTCCTGCACACGCCCTTCCCGCCACCGGAACTTCTGACCGCCCTGCCCAACCACCGCGACCTGGTGCGCGAGCTGTGCGCCTACGATCTGGTCGGCTTCCACACCGCCACCGACCTGCGCGGCTTCTGCGACTACATCCGCCGCGAGACCGACGGGCAGGTCGAGCAGCGCGGCGCCTACGGCAGCGCGATCATCCGCGCCTTCGGCCGCACCCTGCTGGCGAAGGTCTTCCCGATCAGCATCGACACCGAGGCGCTGGAAAGCCTGGCCCGCACCGCCGGCCGCTCGCGCCAGGCCGAGCGGCTGCGCGAAAGCCTGGTCGGCCGCCGCCTGATCATCGGCGTCGACCGGCTGGACTATTCCAAGGGGCTGCCGCAGCGCTTCGCCGCCTTCGAGCAGCTGCTGGAAAGCTATCCGGAGCATTGCAACCGCGTCACCTTCCTGCAGGTCGCCCCGCCGAGCCGCGAGGATGTGCCGGAATACATCGCCATCCGCCGCGAGCTGTCGGAGATGGCCGGCCGCATCAACGGCCGCTTCGCGGAATTCGACTGGCAGCCGATCCGCTACCTGAACCGCAGTTTCGGCCAGCGCGTGCTGGCCGGCTTCTACCGTCTGGCGAATGTCGGGCTGGTGACGCCGCTGCGCGACGGCATGAACCTGGTCGCCAAGGAATATGTCGCCTGCCAGGATGCCGAAGACCCGGGCGTGCTGGTCCTGTCGCAGTTCGCCGGCGCGGCGCAGGAACTGGGTGAGGCGCTGATCGTCAACCCCTTCGACATCGAGGGCGTCGGCGATGCGCTGCAGCGGGCGCTGACCATGCCGCTCGGCGAGCGCAAGGAACGTCACGCCGCGATGATGCGGACGCTGCGGTCGCACCACATCGGCTGGTGGCGTGAAAGCTATGTGGACGCGCTGACGCGCGCACCGTATGACTTTCCGGCCACCTGACGCTCCGTCCGGCCCACCAGCGACAGACCCGCAGCCATGACCGCCGATCACACCCCCATCGTTCCCGCCGCCGGCTCCCCCATTCTCGTCGCCGACATCGGCGGCACCAACGCGCGCTTCGGCCTGATCGACGGGCGCGTGGTCCGCGAGGTCCGCGTGCTGCGCTGCGCCAACTACGCGTCGATCGAGGATGCGGCGACCGCCTATCTCACGGCGGCCGGGCTGGCGGCGCACGGCACCCCGGGCCGGCCGCGGCGCGGCGCCTTCGCCGTCGCCGGGCCGGTGACCGGCGACCGCATCGCCATGACCAACCTCGTCTGGGAGTTCTCCGTCGGCCAGGTGCGCAACGCGCTGGGCCTGGAGGGGCTGAAGGTCATCAACGACTTCACGGCGGTCGCCCTGTCGGTTCCGCGGCTGGCGCCGGAGGACCTGCGGCAGGTCGGCGACGGCACCCCCCTGGCTGGAATGGTCGTCGGCGTCCTGGGGCCGGGCAGCGGCCTCGGCGTGTCGGGCCTCGTTCCCGCGGCCGGAGGACGCTGGACCGCGCTGTCGGGCGAGGGCGGCCATACAACCATGGCGCCGGTCAGCGACCGCGAGAGCAGCGTGCTCGCGCAGTTGCGCAAAAGCTTCGATCATGTCTCGGCCGAACGGGTGCTGTCGGGACCGGGACTGATCAACCTCTACCAGGCGCTGTCGATCATCGACGGCCGCGAGCCGGCCTCCCTCACCCCGGCCGAGATCACCGACCATGCGCTGGCCGGCACCGAACCCCATTGCACGGAAGCGGTGGAGATGTTCTGCGCCATGCTCGGCACCGTGGCCGGCAACCTGGCGCTGACGCTCGGCGCGCGCGGCGGCATCTACATCGCGGGCGGCATCGTGCCGAAGCTGGGCAACCTGTTCACCCACTCCCGCTTCCGCAAGCGCTTCGTCGAGAAAGGACGGATGCGCGACTTCCTGGCGCCGATCCCGACCTATGTCATCACCCATGACCTGCCGGCCTTCCTCGGCCTGGCCGAGGCGGCCGAGACCGACTGAGCCCTCCTGCGCCGTACGGGTACGGACGAGGCCCCGGGGACGGGAGCCAGCGGCACGGGACAGACTCTAGGCTTTTGGTTTTCCGTGTGATCGTTTCAAGCGGTGCCGCTTGAAGCGATCACGCTCCAGGCCGAAACCGACGACCGCAACGGAGCATCATGTCGACCGATCTTCGCGTCCGTTTCCTGCACCCGTCGGGCGCGATCGGCCCCGGCAAGATCGCGCTTCTCGAAGCCATCGACCGCACCGGATCGATCTCGGCTGCGGCGCGGTCGCTGGACATGACCTTCAGGCGCGCCTGGTTCCTGGTGGAGACGATGAACACCGCTTTCCGCGAGCCGGTGATCCGCACCAGCGTCGGCGGGCGGGAGGGCGGCGGCGCCGGATTGACCGCGCTCGGCCAGGAAGTCGTCGCCCGGTACCGTCAGGTGCAGGAAGAGGCCCGCCGGGCGGCGGAACCGCACTTGCGCTGGCTGGACCAGGCGCTGAAGGAGGACGGCGAGGGCGACGCCGGGAGCAGCGACGCTGGCGGGGCGCAGCCCGAACCGTAAGCCCGTCACCTGGTCCCGATACGCCTTGACCCCGATACGCCTGACCCCGGCACCTCACGGCGTGGCCAAGCCCGGCGTCCGCCCAAGCCACCCCGTCCGTTCCGATCGCTTTTTTCTTCCATGCCGGCGGCGCAGCCCTGGTCACCATGAAGGCCGTTGGTGCGGGAGCACTGCCAAGCGTAGATCTGCCTCTGTTGCAGACCAGTGCCAACGTGGCCGGGCGGCAACACTCCCTTTCCGGAAGATCCGAACCCGGCACCCAGGCGGGCGGCCGGACGGTGACGCCTGCCCGCAGCCCCAACCTCCGCGACCAGCCCTCATCATGCTGTCCCACCTGCCGTCCTTCTCGATCGCCGATGCCTTCGGCGCTGCCGCATTCGCCGGTTCGTGCCTGTGGCCGCTGATGAAGGGGCGCCGCTCCCTGCTGGCGGGGCAGGCCCTGACCAACCTGATGTTCATCACCCACTATGTGCTGCTCGGCGCCCACACCGCGGCAGCGCTATGCCTGCTGGTGGTGGCGCAAGCGCTGGCGGCGATCCCGGAAGGGCGCAGCCGCTGGCAGACGGCGGTTTTCATCGCCACGGTGCCGGGCATCGCGGTGATCGCCGGAGCGACCTGGTCCGGGCTTCCGTCGGCGCTGTCCAGCCTCGGCATCACCTTTTCCACCCTGGCCCGCTGGCAGTCCGACGCGGTGCGCATGCGCATGCTGCTGCTGGCGGCCGGCGTCTTCTGGATCAGCCACAACGCCCTGGTGATGTCGCCCTTCGCCATGGCATCCGACGCCTTCTCCGCCGCCGGCAATCTGCTGCGCCTGCGCGGCAGCCGGCGCGCGGCGGCCACCGCTTCCACGGCCACCATCCCGGCGCCCCCCGTGGCGGCGCCCCTGGCGGCGCCCCTGGCGGCGTCGGTGACGACGCCCACGGCGGCGGCGGCGTAGCCGGCAGTTTGCACGGCCGGCACCTTGCGCCGGCGGTCCTCGCTATCCCCGCCCGGCCTTGGCGGGCACCGGCTTGTGCTCCGGCCGGTCGAGACCATAGCGGATGACGCGGTTCCGGCCGGAGTGCTTTGCCTGGTAGAGGGCACGGTCGGCACAGACCACCAGGTCGTCGACCGTCAGGTCGGCCGCCGCCTCGACAAGGCCGAAGGAGGCGGTGACCGGGATCACCCGGCCGTCGGGCAGCGTCACCGGCGACCGCATGAGGTCGATGCGCAGCCGTTCGATCACGGCATAGCCCTCGTCGATGCCGGTCTCCTTGAGGCAGACCAGGAATTCCTCCCCGCCCATGCGGAAGGCTTCGTCGAAGCTGCGCACGCCCCGGCTGATGACGGCGGCGGTGGCGGCAAGAACCCGGTCGCCGATGTCGTGGCCGTAGGTGTCGTTGATGCCCTTGAACTTGTCGATGTCGCACAGCGCGACGCAGAAGGGCTGGCCGGCGCGGCGGAAGCGGTTGTGCTCGCGCTCCAGCGCCTCGGCCATGCCGCGGCGGGTGCGCAGGCCGGTCAGCGGATCGAGACCGGACGCCGCTGCGGCGAAGGCGCGCTCCATCCGGCGCAGATGCAGCATGAACTCCTCGAACCGGCCGATCACCCCCTGGTACTCGGCTTCGGTCGGCAGGTCGCCGCCCTGGGCCTTCAGCAGGACCAGCCGCGCCTGACGGTGCATCTGTTCGTGCAGCGTGGCCAGCTTCTGCACCGCCGGCTGCTGCAGCAGGTCGTCGCGCTGGGCGGCCTGGCACCAGGCGATGAAGGACGCGGGAGCGGACGCCCGTTCGCCGCCGATGCCGTTTCGGTAGAAGACCGCGCGCTGCCATTGCCCGACCCAGCGCAGATGCTCGTCGAGCACGGCGCCGAGCGTCTCGGTCGTGGAGGGAACGTTGGGATCGCTGGTCGAACCGCTCATGGCCGCATCCTACCCGATGCCGCGGGGTCTCGCCATGCGACCAAGATAGGCCGAGGCGTCACTCGGAACAGATCCTCTTCCGGCACAGGTTGGCGCATGGGCGGCTTTCCGCAGGCCGCCCGCAGCGGGCTCAGAGCCCGGCCACCGCCGAAAGGAAGGCCTGGATCAATGCCGGATCCTTGTGGCCGGGCCGATCCTCCACCCCCGACGACACGTCGACCTCGGTGGCGCCGGTGACGCGCACCGCCTCGGCGACGTTCTCTGCGGTCAGGCCGCCCGACAGCATCCAGGGACGCGGCCAGTCACGGCCGGCCAGGATGGTCCAGTCGAAGGCAATGCCGTTTCCGCCGGGCAGCGCCGACACCTTGGCCGGCGGCTTGGCGTCGAACAGCAGCCGGTCCGCGACCTCGGCCGCCTCCATCGCGGCGGCCAGATCCTCCGGCCCGCCGATCTTGACCGCCTTCATCACCGGAAGCGCGTAGCGGCCCTTGATCTCGGCGATGCGGCGCGGGGTCTCGCCGCCGTGGAGCTGGATGAGGTCGAGCGGCACCTGCCCGGTCACATGCTCCAGGAACTCGTCATCCGGATCGACGAACAGGCCGACGGAGCGCACGCCGGTGGGCACCAGCCGGGCGAGTTCCGCCGCGAGCGGCGGAGCGACGGCGCGGGGGCTGCGCGGGAAGAAGACGAAACCGACATAGCGTGCGCCCCCGGCGACGGCGGCGCGCAGGCTCGCGGGTTCGCTCAGCCCGCAGATCTTGGCGGCGACGTTCATGCGGCCTCCTCGATTTCACCGACGATGCGGCGGGCGGCGGCGGCCGGGTCGGGGGCCGCGGTGATCGGGCGGCCGATGACGAGATGGTCGGCGCCGGCGGCCAGCGCCTCCGCCGGCGTCATGAAGCGCTTCTGGTCGTTGGTGGCGGCCCAGGCCGGGCGGATGCCGGGGACCATCAGGATGAAGTCCGGCCCGCAGGCCGCACGCACCAGCGCCACCTCGGCCGGCGAGCAGACGATGCCGTCCACGCCGGAGTCCCGGGCCAGCCGGGCCAGCCGCACCACCTGCTCGGCCACCGGTACCGACTGGCCGACGGCGCCGAGGTCCCCCTCGTCCAGGCTGGTCAGGACGGTGACGGCGAGGATCTTCGGCCGCTCGCCGCCGGCCGCGGCCGCAGCCTCGGCCGCCGCGCGCATCATCGCCGGCCCGCCGGAACTGTGGATGGTCATGAAGGCCGGCTTCAGCGGCAGCGCCGCGCGCACGCCGCCGGCCACCGTGTTCGGGATGTCGTGCAGCTTGAGATCCAGGAACAGCGGCGGACCGTCCTCCCCCACCACCGCGCGGACTCCGGCCGGCCCCTGGGCGATGAAGAATTCCAGTCCCAGCTTGATGCCGCCGACCGTCCCGGCCACCTGCCCGGCGATGCGGCGGGCGGCGTCGATCTCTGTGGTGTCGACGGAGCAATAGATGCGCGAGGCGGGCGCGGTCATGGGAGAGCGTCTCCGAACCAGGAAGCGGAAGGTGCGGCACCCTAGCAAGGGACGCGGCGCCATGCCAGCGCGCGGGAGGAGGTCACACCGCGGCCCGCTGCTCCTCCGTCCAGCGCTCCAATGCCGCAAACAGCGCGACGGCGGTGTCGCACGCGTCGGCGAGCGCCGCCGGATCCGCCAGCTCCACCTCAAGCCGGGCCATCAGCGCCTTCCAGGCCCCGACCATGTCGAGCCCGTCCGATGCCAGGAAGCAGGCCCCGTGGCCGCCGTCGAAGCCGAGGGCGCGCTTGATCCCCGGCAGCATCGCCCGGCCGCCGTGGGCGGAGCCGTCCAGCACGTAGCGCGCGGCCAGCCGTGCCGCCGGGCTGTCCAGCGGCGGCAGTCCGGTCATCTCGGGCAGCGCGCCGGGGTCGGCGCCCAGCACCCGCAGGTCGTCGCGCAGCAGCTCCAGCCTTGCGGCCGCGCCTGCGCCCTCGCCGCCCCGGTCGAGCGCCCGCTCAACCGGCGCGTTGAAGCCGTAGAGCACGGCCAGCGCCCGGACATATTGCTGCGGCGTGATGTCGGACCGGACCAACGGCTGCAGGACCGCCGCCCGGTCCAGCCGCTCGTGGATCGCCCGTGTGGCCGTGCGCAGCGCCTGTCTTGCCGGTCCCATGATGTCCTTTTCGTCGGTCTGGTCGCGTCAGGTCGGGGCCAGCACGCCCGGCAGGGGCGTGGGTCCCTGGCTCGATTCCTGCTGCCGCGACCACAAGGCCGCGTAGGCGCCGCGGGCCGCCAGCAGGTCGGCGTGGCATCCACGCTCGATCACCCGGCCGGCCTCCAGCACCAGGATCTCGTCGGCGTCGATCACCGTGGACAGCCGGTGCGCGATCACCAGCGTGGTGCGGCCACGGCTGACCTCGCGCAGATTGGCCTGGATTTCCCGTTCGGTATGGGTGTCGAGCGCGCTGGTCGCCTCGTCGAACAGCAGGATGGCCGGATCCTTCAGGATGGTGCGGGCGATGGCGACACGCTGCTTCTCGCCGCCGGACAGCTTCAGCCCTCGTTCGCCCACCGTGGTCTGGTAGCCGTCGGGCAACGCCATGATGAAGTCGTGGATGTGGGCCAGCCGCGCCGCCCGCTCCACCTCCGCCGGGCTGGCGCCCGGCCGGCCGTAGGCGATGTTGTAGAAGACCGTGTCGTTGAACAGCACGGTGTCCTGCGGGACGATGCCGATGGCGCCGCGCAGCGACGCCTGGGTGACGTCGCGGATGTCCTGGCCGTCTATCAGCACCCGGCCGCCATTCACGTCGTAGAAGCGGAACAGCAGCCGGCTGATGGTCGACTTGCCGGCTCCCGACGGGCCGACGATGGCGACCGTCCGGCCGGCCGGCACGGTGAAGCTGACGCCCTTCAGGATCGGCCGGCGCGGATCGTAGCCGAACTCGACATTCTCGAAGCGCAGTTCCGCTCCCCCGGCCGCCAACGGCCTGGCATGGGGCGCGTCGGCGACCTCGCGGTCGACCGCCAGCAGCGTCACCATCGATTCGATGTCGATCAGCGACTGCTTGATCTCGCGATAGACGACGCCGAAGAAGTTCAGCGGCTGGTAGAGCTGCAGCAGGTAGGTGTTCACCAGCACGAAGTCGCCGAGCGACATGCTGCCGTCGACGATGCCCCTGGCGGCCATGCCCATCACCACCGCCAGCCCCAGCGAGATGATCGCGGACTGGCCGACGTTCAGCAGCGACAGGCTCTGCTGGCTGCGCACCGCCGCCTTCTCGTAGCTCTGCAGCGCGCCGTCGTAGCGCCGCGCCTCATGCTCCTCGTTGCCGAAATACTTGACCGTCTCGTAGTTCAGCAGGCTGTCGATCGCCTTGGTGTTGGCCTTGCTGTCCGTCTCGTTCATCTCGCGGCGGAACTTGATGCGCCATTCCGAGACGAAGAAGGTATAGAGGATGTAGCCGACCACGGTGACGAAGGTCGCCAGCGCGAACCAGATGCTGAACAGCTTCCACAGGATGGCGCAGACCAGCGCGATCTCGACCAGCGTCGGCGCGATGGAGAACAGGGTGTAGCGCAGCAGCGATTCGATGGCGCGGGTGCCGCGTTCCAGCGAGCGGGTCAGGCCGCCGGTCTGGCGTTCGAGGTGGAAGCGCAGCGACAGCGCGTGCAGGTGCTGGAACACCGACAGCGCGACCTTGCGGATCGTCCGTTGCGCCACCGTGGCGAAGACGGCGTCGCGCAGTTCGGCGAAGACCAGCGACGTGACGCGGGCGAGGCCGTAGGCGACGATCAGCCCCAGCGGAATCGCGACCGCGGCGCCGGGGGTGCTGCCCGGCGTCAGCGCGTCGACCGCATGCTTGTAGAAGATCGGCACATAGACGTTGGCGACTTTCGCCCCCACCAGCAGCAGCATCGCCACGACGACCCGGATCCGCGTCTCGACGCTGTCACGCGGCCAGATATATGGACCCAGTGAGCGGAAGGCCGCGCGCAGGTCGCCGGCCGGGCGGGAGGAGGCGCGGTCTTCGGAGGAAGGCGGGAGGCTGCGGCGCATCGGTCTCTTCGGTTCGCGGGGGCGGTCGGCGGACATCGGGCCGGCATCCGGGGAGGGGCCTGCGCTCGGGCGGGCCGTTCGCCACAGGGAACCGGCCTTCTGGGCGGCTGATCGCCGGACATGCCGGTCAGGCGACCTAAACTAGGGATCGGGCCGCCGCCGTCAAAGGGGCATGTCGCAGCTTTGACACGATTTTGCAGCGCGTCTGGCCGGCGCCGCACGCATTTCCTACCCCGGTGGAAACGGACTGGAAACCACTTTCCACTACTCTGCCGCGCGTAACCGCGTTCGACCCCGCTCCGCAGACCAAGGCTTTTACCCATGCAGAACGCCAGTTTCGCCGGCCGCTTCAAGGTAGGCACCCGCATCCAGGTGGGCTTCCTGCTGATCCTCGTGCTCCTTGCCCTGGTGGCGGGGCTGGGGATCAGGTCGATGTCGACGGTGGAGGCCGGCTTCAGCCGCTACGCCGCGATTTCCGACAATTCCCTGCAGATCGCTGATCTGGACTCCGCGGTCGCGGACATGCGTCGCAACGTGGTGACCTATTCCTTCTCGGGCAGCAACGCCCTGATCGAGACGGTCCAGGGCCAGCAGAAGAAGGTGATGGATGCGCTGCGCGTCGTCCGCGACGCCACGCAGGATCCCGGCCGCCGCGCCAACCTCGACCGCATGATCCAGCAGTTCGACGCCTATATCGCGAACTTCGCCAAGCTGGTGACGGCGCGCGAGCGGCGCGACCGGACGGTGGCGGAGGAGGTGTCGCCGCTGGGCGTGAAGGCGCGCGAGGGCATGAGCGCGGTGATGGAAGGCGCCATCGCCGCCGGTGACTTCGAGGGTGCCGCCCGGGCCGGCCAGGCGATGGAAGGGCTGATGATGGCGCGGCTGAGCGCCCAGCGCTTCCTGAACGAACAGACGCCCAAGGCCGCCGAGGAGGTGCGCGACCGCATGGACGGCTTCATCAGGACGGCGGCCTCGCTGGCCGGCCAGATGACCGATCCGGTGCGCAAGCGCCAGGTCGAGGAGGCGTCGCAGGTCGCCGCCCGCTATCTCGACGGCTTCACCCGCGTCGTGGCCGCCATCAACGAGGCCCAGACCCTGGCCTTCGGCACGATGACCAAGGAGGCGGAGGAGTTCGCCGGCCTGGTCGACAAGACCATCGCCTCGCAGGCCGAGACGCGCGGCATGGTGCTGACCACCGCGCGCAACGACATTGAAGGCACCACCACCCTGCTGATCGGCATGGCGGTGGGCGCCTTCGTCCTGGGGATCCTGGTCGCCCTGATCACCGCGCGCTCCATCGTGCGTCCGGTGGTCGGCATGACCAGCACAATGACCGAACTGGCCGCCGGCAACCTGACCGTCGCGGTTCCGGCGCTGGAGAACCGGGACGAGATCGGCCGCATGGCCAAGGCGGTGCTGGTGTTCAAGGAGAGCGCCATCGAGAAGAGGCGGATGGACGAGGCCGAGCGCGAACGGCTGGAGGCGGAGCGCAGCGCCGCCGAAGCCCAGCGCGCCCGCGAGCAGGCCATCGGCGAGGAGATCGCCGGCCTGATCGACGCCGTGTCCAAGGGCGACCTCAACCGCCGCATCGACCTCGCCGGCAAGGACGGATTCTACAAGACCATGTCGGAAGGCATCAACCGCCTGACCAACACGGTCGAGGCGGTGATCGCCGACCTCGGCGAAGTGCTGAGCGCGCTGGCCCAGGGCGATCTCAACCGCCGTGTCACCCGCGACTACCAGGGCGCCTTCGAGAAGGTGAAGACCGACGTCAACGCCACCTCCAGCCGGCTGGCCGACATCGTCGGGCAGATCACCCAGGCGGCGGAAACCATCGCCAATGCGGCGGCCGAGGTTTCGCTGGGGTCCTCCGACCTTGCCGACCGCACCGAGCAGCAGGCCTCCTCGCTGGAGGAGACCGCGGCGAGCATGGAGGAGTTGGGGGCGACCGTGCGGTCCAACGCCGACAATGCGCAGCGGGCCAACGTGATGGCGACCCAGGCGCGCAGCTCCGCCGAGTCCGGCGGCGGCGTCGCCGGCTCCGCCATCGAGGCGATGCGCCGGATCGAGGAATCGAGCCGCAAGATCACCGACATCATCGGCGTGATCGACGAGATCGCCTTCCAGACCAACCTGCTGGCCTTGAACGCCGCGGTCGAGGCCGCACGGGCCGGCGATGCCGGACGCGGCTTCGCCGTGGTGGCCCAGGAGGTTCGGCAGCTCGCCCAGCGCTCGGCCCAGGCGTCGAAGGAGATCAAGGGCCTGATCCTGGACAGCGACGCCCAGGTGAAGGACGGCGTGGATCTGGTCAGCAAGGCCGGCGACGCCCTGAACGGCATCGTGTCGGGCGTGCAGCAGGTCGCGACCCTGATCGCGGAGATGGCGTCCGCCTCGGCCGAGCAGGCGACCGCGCTTGACGAGATCAATGCCACGGTCGCCAACATGGACGAGATGACGCAGAAGAATGCGGCCCTGGTCGAGGAGACGACCGCCGCCGCCCATGCGATGAGCGGCCAGGCCGGCGACCTGAAGGGGTTGATCGGCTTCTTCAGGCTCGACCAGACGGCCGGCTACGCCGCCCCGCTGCGCGCCGCGGCCGTCTCCGGCATGCCGTCCGCCGTCTCGTCGGCCGCGGTGCAGACGGCCGCGGTGCAGACGGCCGGCCGCCGCGCGCCGGTGGCGGCGCATGGCGCGACGAAGGCGGCATCCAGGCCCGCCGCCCGCGGGAACGGCGCGGCAGCCAAGCCGGCGGTCCGCGCCCCGGCGCAGGCTGCTCCCGCCGCAGCCCCGGCTGCCGTCCTGAAGCACAGCGTCAGCGACGACGACGACTGGAAGGAGTTCTGAGCAGGACCATCGCCGGCCTTTTCGCCAAAAGCCGGCATTAACGAAACGGTGGCAATTGCGTGATGCAATCGCCACCGTTTTTCTTTCTCGGAGGCGTCGATGTTCCACTGGCCCAAGATGCCCGCACGGTCCGGGACCGTCCGGCGCTGCCGCCACCGCCTTGTCCGGCTGGCCGCCGCTGTGCCGGTCCTTCTTTCCCTGGCCGGCTGCGGCGCCGTCACCGGTGTCGCGAGCGGCGCCGCCAGCATCGCCGGCGCCGCCGTCGACGTGGCCGGAACCGTGGTGGAAACCTCGGTCGACGTGGTCACGGCCCCCTTGAACTGAAGGGCGCCAACTGAAGGGCGCCCGCGCCTTCCCTATCGGCGGTGGCGGTGCCCGTCGTCCGCGGTCAGGGCGCCCACCGCGGCACCGGCGGCACCGCCGAGCAGTCCACCATAGACCGCGCTGCCACCAGTGACGGCGCCGACCGCCGCGCCGCCTGCCGCACCGATGGCGCCGCCGGCGAGAGCGCGGTTTTCCCGATGATTCAGGTTGGAGCAACCGCCGAGCGCCGTTGCGCCGACCAGCAGCGCCAGCATTCCGGTAGCCAGGGTCCCTACCGCGGTTTTCCGCTTGGTCGTCTTCATCGTGTCTCTTCCTTCGAACATAGGCGTGGCCGCGGGCGTCCGGCAGGACACGGCAACGGCCACGCCTATGTTTGGTGAGCCTGCCGACCCACGGCTGTGACGATTTCGGGGTAACGCATCCATCCTCAAGAAGAATTCATCTCCGGATTGGCGCGCGCGATGGCGGATACAGCATCCTGTGGGATGGCGAGGCAGCTCCTGCCCCGGCCTGCCGCCAGGGGTGTCCCGTCCTCTTCCGATCGGCTTTTCCAGCCCTTCCGGTGAGGAGGCCGCCTCGAAGGGGCGATTGAACAGGTGGCTGGGCTCACCCAATATCCGGTCTGCAACGGGTATCGCCTGTATCCGATCCGCAAACACCGTTTCGACCGGAGCCTATGGAAGACATCGACCGCCAAAGAACGCTGGCATATTTCGAGCGGCTGGGGAGGGACCGCGTCCGTCTCTACACCGCCATCGACTGCGAGCGCTATCTCGGCGATTGGCAGGTCCGCGAACTGGCCGACCAGTGGCTGGACGCCAAACAGGCGGAGGAGCAGCCGAGGCCGTTGTGGCGACGGCTGCTGTCTGAGCGCCGCGGTGCCGCGGCCTCACGGGGCTGACGCCGGCGTCGTCACGCCTGTTCCGGGAACAGTCCCAGCAGCCCTTCCCGCGTCGCCGCGCACACGCCGCGTTCGGTGATCAGGCCCGTGACCAGCCGTGCCGGCGTGACGTCGAAGGCATAGTTGGAGACCGGACTGCCGTCAGGCGTCACCCGGACCGTCTCGATCCGGCCGTCGGCGGTCCGGCCGGTCAGTTCGCTCACCTCACGCCCGTCGCGCTCCTCGATGGGGATCTGGCGGAGACCGTCCTCGATACGCCAGTCGATGGTCGGCGACGGCAGCCCGACATAGAAGGGAATCCCGTTGTCGTGCGCCGCCAGCGCCTTGAGGTAGGTGCCGATCTTGTTGCAGACGTCGCCGGACGCGGTGGTGCGGTCGGTGCCGACGATGCAGAGGTCCACCTTGCCGTGCTGCATCAGGTGCCCGCCGGCATTGTCGGCGATGACGGTGTGCGGCACGCCGTGATGACGCAGCTCCCAGGCGGTCAGGCTGGCGCCCTGGTTGCGCGGCCGTGTCTCGTCCACCCAGACGTGCAGCCGGATCCCCTGTTCAAAGGCCGCATAGACCGGCGCCAGGGCCGTTCCCCAATCGACCGTAGCGAGCCAGCCGGCATTGCAGTGGGTGAGCACGTTGACCGGCTCTCCCGGCGCCTTGCGGCCGGCGATGGCCCGGATCAACGCGGCGCCATGGCCGCCGATGGCGCGGTTGATCTCGACGTCCTCGTCGGCGATGGCGGCGGCCTCGGCCTCGGCGGCGGCGACGCGCTGCGACTCGGGCAGCGGCAGCAGGCGGGCGCGCATCCGTTCCAGCGCCCAGCGCAGGTTAACCGCGGTCGGCCGGGTCGCCAGCAAGGTGGCGCAGGCCCCCTCCAGCCCGGCATCGCCGGAATCGGTGCGAAGCGCCAGGGCCACCCCATAGGCCGCCGCCGCACCGATCAGTGGCGCGCCGCGCACCAGCATGGCGCGGATGGCATGCGCCGCCTCGTCCAGTGTGGTGAGCCGGACCACCGAAAAGTCATGCGGCAGGCGGGTCTGGTCTATGATGGCGATGCTGCCGTCCTCCTCCGGCCAGATGGTGCGATAGGCCGTACCGTCGATCCGCATAAATCCATCCTCCGCTTGCCGCATGCCGTTGTCGGCACTCCAGAATAGGTGGTGGCCGGAGCGGCCGCAACGCGGGTAGCGTGCGGCGGAACCGTCACCCGCCAAGCGATGTTACCGTTTCTGGCGAAGCCCGAACTGGCCGTATCCCACATGGTCTCCGACACGATGCCGTTGCGTACCTTGCGTTCCCACCCCTCACCGCTCTACCGGCTCCCCGGTTCAGCGCTGGTCCTGATCGCCTGTACGGCAGCGGTGCTGCTGACGATCGGGCTGTCGGCGGTCTTTGCCTGGCGCGACCGCGACGAGGCGGTGCGGCAGGCGACCGGCGTTGCCGGCAACATCGCCCTGCTGGCGGCCGAGCATGCGGTGCGGTCGATCGAATCCGGTGACCTTCTGCTGACCCAGATCGCCGGCCTCGGCGGTGCCGACGGCACGCCGCTGCCCGACGATGCCGCCGTGCAGGACCGCATGGTCCGGCTGGTGGACAGCGCCCCCATCGTGGTCGGGCTGGAAATCCGCGACGCCGCCGGCGCGCTGCGCCTGTCGAGCCTGCCGGCCGGCAGCCGGTCCGATTCGCCGGCAAGGCCGCCGCTCTCCCCGGCTGGACGGGCGATCGGCGCGGGCCGGATGGGGGATCGCCCGGTGGTCACGCTGTCGCGTCCGCTGACCGGCGAGGGAGCCCTGCGCGGCTGGGCGGTGGCCGGGCTGGACGAGCGTGCCTTCCGCGACGTCTACCGTTCGCTCGATGTCGGCTACGGCCACAGCATCACCCTGCGGCAGCCCGACGGCACGCCGCTCCTGCGCGAGCCGGAGGGGGGAGGCACGATTGGCGGGACCCCTGGCGAGGGCAAAATCGGCCATGCCGACGACATTACGGTGTCCCGCCCGATCGGCGATACCGGCCTGTCGGCGGAGGTCACGATCGCGACCGACAGCGTGCTGCGGCGCTGGAGCGAGCGGATCTGGATCTATGCCGCCTTCGCCGCCGCCGCCTGCGCCACGGTGGCGGTGATCGGCGCGCTGGCCATCCAGCGCGCCCGGCGGGAGCGCGAGGCCGAGGATGCGCTCCAGCATGCCTACGACACGCTTGAGGAACACGTGCATCACCGCACCGCGCAGCTCGAGCGCGCCAATGCCCAGCTCGAAGCGGCGGTGACCGACAAGGAGGTGCTGCTGAAGGAGGTGCAGCACCGCGTGAAGAACAACCTGCAGGTCATCTGCAGCCTGCTGCGCCTGCAGGCGGCCCGCATCGACGAGCAGGCCCGGCGCGGCTTCGACGAAAGCCTGCGCCGCATCCAGACCATGAGCCTGCTGCATGAACTGCTCCATCGCTCGGACGAGCCGGCGCACATCAACTTCGCCGACGCCCTGCGCCAGATGTGCGACGGGCTCGTCAGGTCCGACAACCCGACCGCGGCCCGGCTGGAGCTGGAGGTGCAGGACTGGATCGTCGACGCCGACCGCGCCACCCCGCTGGCCATCGCGACCAGCGAGCTGGTGTCGAACGCCCTGCTGCATGCCTTTCCCTATGGCCACCCCGGGATCGTCCGCGTCCAGTTGAAGCGCGACGAGGGTGGGATGCGGCTGATCGTCCGCGACGACGGCGTCGGCCTTCCGGCCGGCATGCCGAGCCAGCACAAGCGTCCCGGACATGGCGGCGCCAGCAGCGGACTCGGGCTGAACCTGGTGCAGGCCCTGTCGCATCAGGCGGGCGCCACGCTGAAGATCGAGCGCGACGGCGGCACCATCTTCACCCTGACGATCCCCGACCAGCCGGTTCGCCAGCACGCCAAGCAGGCTGCCGTCTGAACGCGAACGCCCCCGCCCACGGTCGAGCCGGCGGGCGGGGGCGCGCAAGAAACGCAAGAATCAAGGGTGAGGCTTGAGGCCGGACTACTCCAGCAGGCTGCGCAGCATCCAGGCCGTCTTGTCGTGGATCTGCAGGCGCTGGGTCAGCAGATCGGCGGTCGGCTCGTCGCTGCCTTCCTCGGCCAGCGGGAAGACGCCGCGGATCGTGCGGGCGGCGGCCTCATGACCCTCGACGAGCTGGCGGATCATGTCGTTGGCCTTGGGCACGCCCGCTTCTTCCTTGATCGTCGCCAGCTCGGCGAACTGCGAGAAGCTGCCCGGCGCCGGATAGCCCAGCGCGCGGATGCGCTCGGCGATCTCGTCGAGGGCGTTCCACAGCTCCGTGTACTGGTCCATGAACATGGTGTGGAGCGTGTTGAACATCGGCCCGGTGACGTTCCAGTGGAACGAATGGGTCTTGACGTACAGGGCGAAGGTGTCGGCCAGAACCTTGCTCAATCCGTCGGCGATGGATTTGCGGTCTGCGTCCGAGATCCCGATGTCGATCTTCATGCTTCGATCCTTCTTGTTGGGTCTTGCATCATACGCCTGCGTCGGCGCAGCCGTCTCCGGCTGCCGCCCCGCGGTCCCGGGACATCAGCTTGGGCGCAGGCGCATGGTTTCAAGCCCGCTTGAGGCAAACTTCCGGGCAGCACCGGATGCAAAAGGTCGCACATGCCACCTTGCGCCCCGTCATCCCCGGCGAAGGCGGCCGATGAAGCCCTTGACCTCGCGGTTCAGCGTCGCCGCCTGACCGTCGAGCAGTTCCGCCGCACGCAGCACCTCCCCGGCGGCGGTTCCCGTCTCTCCGGCGCTGGCCGAGACCTCGGCGATGGTCTGCGAAACCTCGCGGGTGCCGGCGGCTGCCTCCTGCACGTTGCGGGTGATCTCCCGGGTCGCGGCCGACTGCTGCTCCATGGCCCCGGCGATGGAGCCGACGATCTCGTCGATGCACACGACCGTCTCCCCCACCGCCCGGACGGCGGTGACGGCGGCGCCGGTCACCTGCTGCATCGCAGCGATCTGCGTTCCGATATCCTCGGTCGCCTTGGCGGTCTGGGTGGCGAGGTTCTTCACTTCGGTCGCCACGACGGCGAAGCCCCTGCCCGCCTCGCCGGCACGTGCCGCCTCGATGGTGGCGTTGAGCGCCAGCAGGTTGGTCTGCGCTGCGATGGAGTTGATGAGGCCGACGATCTCGCCGATTCGCGCCGCTGCGTCCGACAGCCCGAGGACATGGCCGTTCGCCTGCTCGACCGCCGTGACCGCCCCGCGCACGATCTCGAAGGAGCGGCGAACCTGGTCACCGATCCCGGCGATGGAGGCCGACATCTCCTCGGTCGCGGCGGCGGCGGTCTGCACGCTGGCCCCTGCCAAGGCGCTGGCCGACGCGACCGCGGCAGCCTGGCGTTCGGCGCCGACGGCGCGCTCCAGCATGCCGGCCGCATTGCCGCGCACCTGGTGGGAGCCGGCGCCGACCTGCTGCACCACCTCGGCGACCTGCGCCTCGAGCAGGTCGGCCAGTTCGTCGATGGCACGCCGTTTCTCCGCCTCCGCCTGCGCCTTCTGCCGCTCCTGCTCGGCGGTCAGCCGCCGCACCTCGTGGGAATTGGCCTGGAAGACCTCCAGCGCGCGGGCCATGGCGCCGATCTCGTTGCGCATCCAGCCGCCTTCCACCACGGTGTCGAGCCGGCCCGCGGCCAATGCGGCGGTGTTGTCCGACAGCCGCCGCAAGGGACGGGTGATGGAGCGCGCAAGCAGCAGCCCGCCGGCCATCATCGCCAGCAGAAACCCGCCCATCGCCAGGGCGAACCGCAGCCGCGCCGCGGCCGCGGCATCGCGCGTCGCCTGGATGGCCGTCGCGGTGGAGCGGCCGATCGCCTCCTGCGTCTGCACGATCTTGCCGATGAGGGCCGAGAAGCGGTCGTCGGTGTGAGCCATCATCGGGATGCCGATCAGGCGGTCGATGGCCGCCATCTGGTTCATCTCGTCCACCGCGGCCGCATAGGCGCCGAGCCGTTCCGACAGCTCGTCGAGCATGGTGCGCTCGGCCTCCGGCAGCGGCATCGCCCGCAACTCGGCGGTTCCCGCCCTTGTCTCTCCCAGCTTGCCGGCGATCGCATCGCGCATCCCCTGGAGCCTCGACTCCTCGATGCCGGACCCGGACAGGGCGAGGTGGCGCGCCACGTCGCCGTGGATGGACTGGGCGATGGCGACCAGGCGGTCGACGCGACCGAGCCGCTCGGCTGCCTCGCGATGGATGGCGTCGACCGCGGCCAGCGACCGCTCCGCCTCCCGGTCGGCCAGCACCAGCGCCGCCACCATCAGCAGCACCCCCAGCAGGGGAGCCGCAAACACCCGGCCGGCCACCGACAGTCCAGCCAGTGAAAACCCGGCCTGCGAGAACCCGGGCTGCGAAAACCCGGCCCGGAATTCAGGCCGGCGCGCAAGGACACCGCTGCTCATCCTCACCCTCCACCGCTTGAATGGCTGCGGTCACCTGTAGATGCCGACGTAGGCGACCAGATCCTGGCCGGGAATGCGCTTCACGTAGCTGACCTTCGGCTCGATCTTGTTGCTGGCCGGATTCAGCCAGCGGTATTCGACCCAGCCCTCCCCTTTGTCCTTGGCAACCGCCAGGACGTCCTGCACGACAAAGCGCCCGTCGGGATCCTTGACGTTGATGACGCTCTGCCCGACCCCGGCCGGCCGGGGCGGATAGACCTTCCAGACTCCCGCGAAATCGATGACGTTGACGTAGAGTTCACCGTGCTTGAACGGCCCCTCGGCATTGAAGGCCTTGGCCGCCTCCTCCAGCCCCTTTTGGGTGATCAGGTCGGCAGCCTTCAGGGTCACCGATTTGGCCTCCTCCCGGGTCGGCTTGGCATCCTGGGCGACGCTGGAAGTCGAGACGGCTGGAATCGAGACGGCAATGCCGACGGTGACCAGACCAGCCGCCAGCAGGCGAAACCACGAGCGCATGTGCACGTCCCCCATGAGCCGGACTGCCCCCCAACGCAAGGAGCGCCCTGTTGATTGTTGATGGGCACCGGCAGCATCCGGTGCGCAGAAAATCCTAAACGATATGCTACCTGAAGGTTTCAGGAGTTTGTCAGAAGAATTTCCTTACGGTCACAGTCCGCCCGGCCACCACAACCCCAGCCTGTTGTCTCTCCGCTTTCGTCCCGATGGAAACACGCGCCTTCGCACCGCAAGCCGGCCTTCGCGGGCGGAGGCCGGCTCCGTCCTTGCACCGGCGCGTGACGGTTTGCCGCCCCTTTTTTCCGTCGACAGGCGTGCTTTTCGGGTGGAGCATCGAAGGTCCGATGCGGGTGTTCCGCCCGAACCGGACTCCCTCCGCCGCGCGGCAGCAGTACGGGGATGCCGACGACGTGCGTTGATGACTTGCGCTGATGACGCGCGCAGAGGGGGAAGGCCGGCCAGGGCTCCCCCGCGGATCGCCTGACGCCATAACGAGTGCCTGACGCCACATGCCAGCGGGCCGCCATGGGCAGCCGGCAACCGGTCCGGACCCGCGGCCTCCCTCATGGAGCCACCCGGTCCCGGCCGTCCGGCTCACGTGCCCAGCCACGACAGCCCCAAGCTTCCACGGGAGGTGTTGATGCCGCATACGCAAATCCGGACGGCGCGCTGCGCGGCGCTGGTCGGCCCCTATCTCTCCGGCAAGACGACGCTGCTGGAGAGCCTGCTGTTCGCCGCCGGTGCCATCACCCGCAAGGGCAGCGTGCGCGACGGCAATGCCGTGGGCGACTCCTCGCCGGAGGCCAAGGCCCGCTCGATGAGCACCGAACTGAACGTCGCCTCCCTCGACTATCTCGGGGAGCGCTGGTCGATCCTGGACTGTCCCGGCTCTGTCGAGCTGGCGGGCGAAGCACAGGCGGCCCTCATGGCGGCCGACATCGCCGTGGTGGTCGCGGAGGCCGCGCCGGAGAAGGCGGTGCTGCTGGCTCCCCTCTTCAAGATGCTGGACGACCACCGCATCCCGCACCTGCTGTTCATCAACAAGATCGACACTCTGGGCGACCTGCGCGTGCGCGACGTCGTCACCGCCTACCAGGAGGTCTCGACCCGCAAGCTGGTGCTGCGCGAGGTGCCCATGCGCGAGAACGGCCAGATCACCGGGCTGATCGACCTGGTCAGCGAACGGGCGTGGCGCTTCAAGCCCCATCAGCCCTCCGACCGCGTCGCGGTCCCGGAAGCGGCGAGGGAATGGGAGGCGCAAGCACGGCAGTCCATGATGGAGTCGGCTGCCGATTTCGACGATGCCCTCCTGGAAAAGCTGCTGGATGAAATGGCTCCCGACAGCGCCGAGCTTTACGAGACGCTGGCGCACGGGCTGGCCGACGACCTGATCGTCCCGGTCTTCTTCGGATCGGCCGAGAACGACAACGGCATCCGGCGCCTGCTCAAGGCCCTGCGGCACGAGGGGCCGGAGTGTGGCGTCGCCGCGGCCCGCGCCAACATCCCGGCGGATGCGGCGGTGGCGGCCCAGGTGGTCAGGACGATGATGGGGTCCCACGCCGGCAAGCTGAGCCTGGCGCGCGTCTGGCGCGGCACCGTCAGCGACGGCATGGCCCTGGCGGGCGAACGGGTGTCAGGGATTTTCCAGCCGTTCGGACGCGACCAGACCAAGGTGCCCCAGGCGGTCGCCGGCGACCTCGTGGCCCTCGGCCGGCTGGAGAAGGCGACGACCGGCGACCGGCTGACCGACCGGGCGAACCTGGGGGCGCCCGCCGACTGGCCGGCCGCCGCCGCGCCCGTCCATGGTCTGGCGCTGCGCGCCGAGAACCGCAGCGACGAGGTGAAACTGTCCGCCGCCCTCCAGAAGCTGCGGGAGGAGGATCCCTCGCTGACGCTCGACCAGTCCGGGGAAACCGGCGAGCTGGTCCTGTGGGGCCAGGGCGACGTGCATCTGAAACTGGCCATGGACCGGCTTCGCAACCGCTTCAACGTTCCGGTGAAGGGCCAGCCGCCGCAGGTGCCCTACAAGGAAACGATCCGCAAGGGCAGCAGCCATCACGCCCGTTTCAAACGCCAGACCGGCGGCCATGGCCAATTCGCCGACATCCATGTGGAGATCCGTCCACTGCCGCGGGGGTCCGGCATCCGGTTCGAGGATGCGGTGGTCGGCGGCGCCGTGCCGCGCCAGTACATCCCGGCGGTCGAGGCCGGCGTGCGCGAGGCGGCGGTCCGCGGCCCGCTGGGCTTCCCGGTGGTGGACTTCGCCGTCAGGCTCACCGGCGGCCAGTTCCACGCCGTCGACAGCTCCGACATGGCCTTCAAGACCGTGGCGCGGCAGGCGATGGCCGAGGCGCTGCCGGCCTGCGAGCCGGTGCTGCTGGAGCCGATCCTGACCGTCACCATCGCCGTCCCCAGCATCTTCACGCCGAAGGTGCAGCGGCTGGTCAGCGGCCGGCGCGGCCAGTTGCTCGGGTTCGATGCCCGGCCGGGCTGGCTGGGCTGGGACGAGGTGAAGGCATGCATGCCGCAGGCGGACATGCATGACCTGATCGTCGAACTGCGGTCGCTGACCTTCGGCGTCGGCAGCTACAGCGCCGAGTTTGACCGCCTGCAGGAGGTGGTCGGCAAGGCCGCCGACCGCGCGGTGGAAATCCGCCGGGAGATGCTGGCCGCCCAGTGACCGCCGAGCGAAGCCCATCGCCCGTCCAGCGGGCGTTGGCGCGGCGGAACGATATCCATGAAGCCCGGCGTGCGGCCGGTTGAAGGGCAACGCCGTGGGAAACGGGCCAGTTGGGCCGAGGCGAGGACCGGGAAGCAGGCGGGCGCCCCGACGAGGCGCCCGGAAAGGAAAAGGGGCCGGCACCCCGCGGTGCCGGCCCCTTCCCTGTTCCGAACCCGGCGCGAGGATCAGTCGCGCAGGTTGCCGCAGGCGCGCTGGATGCGCTTGCACGCCTCTTCCAGCGCTTCCGTCGAGGTCGCGTAGGAGATGCGGAAATGCGGGGCGAGGCCGAATGCCGACCCCTGGACGACGGCGACGCCCTCCGACTCCAGCAGGTAGGTGACGAAATCCTCGTCGGTCCCGATCACCTTGCCGTCCGGGGTCTTCTTGCCGATGGTGCCGGCGCAGGACGGATAGACGTAGAAGGCGCCTTCCGGCTTCGGGCAGCTCAGGCCGGTGGCCTGGTTCAGCATCGACACCACCAGGTCGCGGCGCTCGCGGAACACCTCCGCACGCTCCTTGATGAAGTCCTGCGGGCCGTTCAGGGCTTCGACGGCGGCGGCCTGGGCGATGGAGGTCGGGTTGGAGGTCGACTGGCTCTGGATCACGCCGATGGCCTTGATCAGATCCTTTGGGCCGCCGGCATAGCCGATGCGCCAGCCGGTCATCGCGTAGGACTTCGACACGCCGTTGACGGTTAGGGTGCGGTCGTACAGCGACGGCTCGACCTGGGCCGGGGTGACGAACTCCAGGCCGTCATACAGCAGGTGCTCGTACATGTCGTCGGTCATCACCCAGACATGCGGGTGCTTGACCAGCACATCGGTCAGCGCCTTCATCTCGGCGCGGGTGTAGGCGGCGCCCGACGGGTTCGACGGCGAGTTCAGGATCAGCCACTTGGTCTTCGGCGTGATCGCCTTTTCCAGGTCGGCGGGCTGCAGCTTGAACCCCTGCTCGGCCGGGCAGGACACGGCGACCGGCGTGCCTTCCGCCAGTTCCACCATGTCCGGATAGCTGACCCAGTAGGGGGCCGGGATGATGACCTCGTCGCCCGGATTCAGCGTCGCCATCAGGGCGTTGTACAGCACCTGCTTGCCACCGACGCCGACGGTGATCTGGTCGGGGGTGTATTTCAGGCCGTTCTCACGCTCGAACTTGGCGCAGATCGCCTTCTTCAGCGCGGGCGTGCCGTCCACCGCGGTGTATTTGGTGTCACCGGACTCGATCGCCTTGATGGCGGCGGCCTTGATGTTGTCGGGGGTGTCGAAGTCCGGCTCGCCGGCACCCAGGCCGATGACGTCGCGACCGGCCGCCTTCAGTTCGCGGGCTTTGTTGGTCACGGCGATGGTCGGCGACGGCTTGATGCGCGAGAGACGGGACGCGATAATCGACATGGCGGCGGGCCCCCTCAGGGCTGTGGTGACGGTGTGGCGGAGACGTCGTGCGACGCCTGCTCCTCCGGGTGGAAGGCGCGAGGCCGGACCTTACTTCCGCTCCACCATGGTTGCAAGGCCGGTCGGCCCGGCGAAACCGTCCGCTTCCACGGATTTTCCGCCCTGTGGCGGCCTCGCGGCGCCCCATACGCCGCCGGCGCGGCAGCGCTGCGGGACATGCCGCGAAAAGGCCGTCGGCGCCCGCAGGCGGATCCGCCGCAGGACCTTCGTTTGGCTTGGGAATCAACGCCATGGCATGGCGGCTCCCATGGGGCCGCTTCGCTTGACAGCTTGAGCGCGGGAGTGTGTAAGGTCCGGCGGGGGATCAAATTCAGGAAGGGATGAGAACCTTGTTTTCCCGTATCGTGCTGGCGGCCTCGGCCGCGCTGATGTTGACCGGCGGTGCCGCCCTGGCCCAGGACGTCATCCAGACCCGCAAGGCCGGGTTCGAGGACTACAAGAAGGCGATGGGCGAGATCAAGGACGCCATCGGCGCGGGCGATCTGGCCGCCGTCGGTCCGGTGGCCGACCGCATCGACGCCTTCGCCGCCAAAATCCCCAGCCTGTTCCCGCCGGGCTCGGACAAGGGCAAGACGGCGGCCAAGGAGGTGATCTGGGCCAATTTCCCGGACTTCACCGCCAAGGCCGAGGGGCTTCAGGCATCCGCACAGGCCTTGAAGGTCGCCGCGGCGTCGGGTGACAAGGCCGCGACGGCCAAGGCGTTCGGTGCCATGGCCGACAGTTGCAAGGCCTGCCACCAGCGCTACCGTTCCGAATAAGCGGCGGCGCCGCCGAAAGAAAGGCCCGTCCCCCCACTGTGGGGACGGGCCTTTTTTCTTGTGTGGCCCGCAAGCCGGGCCGGGTCCTACTTGAACACGGGCTGCGGCGTGGCCGGCGTGCTGGCTGGCAGCAGCGGATAGTCGACGCGCGGCTGCTGACCGGTCAGTGCCGTCAGGAACGCGGTGATCTTGTCGATCTCCTCGTCGGTCAGGGTGGCGCCAAGCTGGCTCGACCCCATCACCGCCACCGCCTGGCGCAGATCCCACACCTTGCCCGAATGGAAGTAGGGAGCCGTCAGCGTGACGTTGCGCAGGGTGGGTGCGCGGAAGACATATTCATCGTCGGCGGTCTTGGTGACGGCGAAGCGACCCTTGTCGCCCGGCGGCAGGATCTCGGCCCCCGGCTTGGTCACCACGCCGAAGGGGAAGTAATCATGGCCACCGACATTGACGCCGTTGTGGCAGCCGGAGCAGCCCTTGTCGATGAACAGCTCCAGCCCGGCCTTCTGCGGGGCGGACATCGCCTCGGCATTGCCTTCCAGGAACTGGTCGAAGGGGGAGGCGGGGGTGGTCAGCGTCGCCTCGAACGCCTCGATCGCCATGGCGACGTTATCGAAGGTGACGGGGTTCTTTTCATTGGGGAAGGCCGTGGCGAACTTGGCCTTGTAGTCGGGAATGCTGTTCAGCACCGCCATCACCCGGTCGGGCGTGCTGTTCATCTCCACCCCGGCCTGGATCGGCCCCTTCGCCTGTGCCTTCAGGTCTTCGGCCCGGCCGTCCCAGAACTGCGCGACGTTCAGGACCGCGTTCAGCACGGTCGGCGCGTTGCGCGGCCCCTTCTGCCAGCCGTGGCCGACGGACGTTTCCAGCCCGTCGACGCCGCCGAGCCCGAGATTGTGGCAACTGTTGCATGAGAAGATGCCGCTGGCCGAGAGCCGCGGATCGAAGAACAGCATCTTGCCGAGATCGATCTTCTCGCGCGTGACGGCATTGTTGCGGACCACCGGCAGGGTGACCGGCAGCGGCTTGAACAGTTCACGCGCGCGGGTCATCAGGGCGTCGCCGGCAGCGGCGGGCGGATCGGCCGCGACCGACGTTCCGGCCGTCGCGGCAAGGAGCCCGAGGGCGGTGGCGGTGGCGGCCAGCAGGCTTTTCAGCGCTGCGGCCGGGCGGTGTCTGGTTTGCGCGTGCATGGATGGCGATCCTCCGGCGCGGCCGATGTCTTCCACAACCTGTCGTTTCGACAGGGCATGGCCGATCGATCCCGGAAATCGGGCCGGCATCATTGGTTGTTGCGGTTTGTCGCGGTTTGCTGCGGATCAATCTGGAGTCATTCTAGACAAGCCGGCATCGGTGCCCAGACGACGCGTTGTCGCACACAACCAATAGCATATGCTGGCGGCGGCCTTGCGCCGACGCCGGCGGATCGGATCAGGCGGCGGCGCGCAGCACCAGGAACACCAGACCGGCGGACGCCGCCAGGATGGCCAGCGCCAGCATCGCCGGGGCCCGGCGGGGCTCCGGTGCTGCGAACCGGGACGGCACCCTCTTGCGGCCGGTCACCATCGGCCGGATGAGGTTGTCCCTCTTGACCAGCAGATAGAAGAACACGGCGGCGACATGCAGCCCGACCAGCACGAAGATGCCGTTGGCGAGCGTCCGGTGCAGCGTGCTGAGCGTCGACACCACCGCTCCGGAGACCAGCGGCACCAGCGGGCCGTCGACCAGGATATCGTCGCTGGTGAACAGGCCGCTGCCTGCCTGGACCAGCAATACCAGCAGCAGGACGACCACCATCATGGCGCCCAGCGGGTTGTGGCCGAGGGTGAAGGCAGCCTCGCCGCCGACGGAGGAGCGCCTCAGATAGTCGAGGACGGTCCGCGGCCCGCGCACGAAGTCGGCGAAGCGGGCGGTCTGGCTGCCCACCACCCCCCACACGAGCCGGAACAGCACGAGCACGAGAACTGTTTCTCCGGCCAACATATGGATGGAAAGCATATCCAGCTCGGCCGATAGAATCGCGACAGCCACCGCGGCGACCAATGCCCAATGAAAGAGGCGGGTCGGCAGGTCCCATACCCGCAGCTCGCGTGCGTGTTTCTCCCGAGTCGCGGTATGACCACTTGCCATCGCTCGATCCTCGCAGTGTTCGGCCCTGGTTGGGTCACATGTCGTCTGCAACAAAGCGGCCGGATTCTTTGCTGCGATCCTGAAAATACCGGGGCTGGTGGTGGCAAAGGCCGAGGTGAGAGTCAACAGGCTTGATGCGGCAGGTGGGCCACGGATATGAGAATGCGAAGCATCAGCCGGTTGTCCGGCGCAACGGCAACCCTCACATCTCCATCATCCCGGCTTCACCATATCCGGCCAACAAGGACCCAGCCTCATGCCCGACAAACAGCTCCTCCACCTCGTGTTCGGCGGCGAACTCGTGCGTCCGGACAGCGACCAGTTCGTCGATCCGTCGAAGCTGCACATCGTCGGCATCTTCCCGAACTACGAGGAAGCCTACAAGGCATGGCGCGGCGCGACCGGCCAGACGATCGACGACGCCCATACCCGCTACTACATCGTGCACCTGCACCGGTTCCTCGACCCGGCGGCCGGCGACCACAAGCACTGAGCACGGGGCTCCCGGCCTTGACGGGCGGCGTGCCGGCGGGAACACCGGCCGGCACGCCGGCGTTGTCCGGGCGATGACCGTCTACTTCACCAGCGACACCCATTTCGGCCATGGCGGCGCCCGCGGGCGCTTCCGCCGCCCCTTCGAATCGACGGCCGCCATGGATGAGGCGATGGAGGCGAACTGGAACGCCACCGTCGCCCCCGGCGACGAGGTCTGGCACCTCGGCGACTTCGCGCTCCACATGAAACCCGACGCCATGGCCGCCCTGCTCGGCCGGCTGAACGGCACCAAGCATCTGGTCGCCGGCAACAACGACGGTCCGGCGACGCTCGCCCTGCCCGGCTGGGCGAGCGTGCAGCATTACGCGGAGCTGTCGCTGGACGGCACCGACCTGGTGCTGTGCCACTACGCCTTCCGGACGTGGAACGGCATGCACCGCAAGGCGCTGAACCTGCATGGCCACAGCCACGGCCAGTTGAAGCCGCAACCGCGGCAGGTCGATGTCGGCGTCGATGTCTGGAACTTCCGCCCCGTCACGCTGGCGGACCTGACGGCACAACGGATGCGGCGCAAGCCGGCCGATCCCGCCGTCGCGCCCTTCAAGCCGGCTCCCTGAGCCGCTCCTTCAGCAGGCCGCTGGCGGCATCGGCCGGCATCGGCCGGCCGGTCAGCCAGCCTTGGACCTGGTTGCAGTTGTGGTGCCGCAGGAAATTGGCCTGCTCGGTCTTCTCAACACCCTCCGCCACGACGTGCAGTCCCAGCATGTCCGCCATCGCGATGATGGTGGAGACGATGCCGGCATCCTCCCGTTCCTGAGGGACGCCGTTGATGAAGGAGCGGTCGATCTTCAGCGTGGTGACCGGCAGACGCTTCAGGTAGCTGAGGGACGAATGTCCGGTGCCGAAATCGTCCACCGCCACCCGGATCCCCATTGCCTTCAGGGCCGCCAGCACGGTCAGCGCATGGTCGAGATCCTGCATCACCGCGCCCTCGGTGATCTCCAGCTCGATCAGGCCGGGAGGCAGGTCGTGACGGTCGATGATGCGGCGGAAATCCTCGGCGCTGCGGTTGCGCAGGTGCTTGGGCGAGATGTTGACGGCGACCGGCACCGGCGCCATCCCGGCATCGAGCCATTCGCGCATCTGGCGGCACGCCTCGTCGAGCACCCAGTCGCCGAGCGGCACGATGAAGCCGGTCTCCTCCGCCACCGGGATGAATTCGCCGGGCGGGATCATGCCCTTGCCGACGGCTTCCCAGCGCAGCAGCGCCTCGAACCCTTCCAGGGAGAAGTCGATCAGCGACACCTTGGGCTGGTAGTGCAGGCGGAACTGCTTCAGCGCCAGCGCCGCGCGCAAATCGCCGTCGAGCGCCAGATGGCGCCGCGCCTGCTCGGCAAGTTCGGGCCGGAAGAAGGCGTGCCGACGCCCTCCCATCCGCTTGGCGGCATAGAGCGCCGTTTCGGCGGCGCGCAGCAGCACCAGCGGGCTGCCCGCATCGCCTGCGGCATCCGCCGCGGCGTCCGAGGCGGCCAGATGGTCCGGATAAACGGCAATCCCGACGGCCGGACGCACATAGTGCTCGCAGCCCGAAAGGGTCACCGGCGCATCGAACGCATCCAGGATGCGGACGGCGACCGCCGCGGCGTCGGCGGCGTCGGCGATCTCCTCCAGGACGACGGCGAAATCGTCGGCACCGATGCGGCCCACCAGATCGGCGGCGCCGGCATCCTTCCCGGCCGCCCCGGCCACCCCGGCCGCGTCGCCGACTGCGGCGCCAACCGCGGCAACGATCCGCCGCGCCACCTCCTGCAGCAGCGCGTCGCCGGCCTGATGGCCCAGCGTATCGGTGATCAGCTTGAAGCGCGACAGGTCCAGGCAGAGGACGGCAAAGCGCCGCCCGTGGCGGCGGCTGCCGTCGACCGCCGCTTCCAGCATCGATTCGACCATCGCCCGGTTGGGCAGGCCGGTCAGCCGGTCGCGGGTGGCCAGCCGCGTCAGTTCCCGCTCATGCCGCAGCCGTTCGGTGACGTCGGCGAGCGCGCAGACGAAGCCCCGTCTTCCCTGCACGACCAGCGGTGAAATGGTGAGCGAGGCGTCGATGCGCTCGGGCGCGCCGTCCCCCTGGCGCTCAATCCCCAGTGCGGCGATCCGGACCGGCTGCCGCCCATCCTCCGCCTCGGATGCCGCCTGCCCGGCGAGGCCGGCCAGCAGCGCGTCGACCCGCGGGCGGTCGGAAACGATGAACAGGCCCGACAGCGCCTGGCGGTCGAGCGCCCCGGCGGGCACGCCGAACAGCGCCTCGGCCGCCGGATTGTGCTCCTCGATCCGGCCGTGGGGATCGACCAGGAGAATTGCCTCGCTGACATTGTTCATGATGCCGGCAAGCCGCTCGTCCCGCTCGATCAGCGCGATGGCGGCGCGGCGGAAGAGCTCCATGGCGCGAGCCATCGCACCGAATTCGTCGCGTCGCTCGCAGCCGGGAATGTCGATGTCGGTTCCGCCCTCCGTCAGCAGGCGCACCCGTGCCGCCAGCCCTTCCAACGGGCCGACGACATGCTGCGACAGGAAGCGGGACACCGGCCAGCTCAGCACCAGGAGCACGCCCAGGAACAGCAGGAACCCCGACGCCTCCACCAGGAATTCGCGGTCGAGGTCGCCGATGCCGCCGGCCGCGCCGATCATCCAGCCCCAGGGCTCGAACCGCCCCTGCACGGTCACCGCGCGGTCGGGTCCCGGCCAGGCGGGAGGAATGCCGCCCTCGGCATGGACCGCGAGGCGGATGGGACCGCCGGACAGCGCCCGCAATGCCAGTCTTGCCCGGTCGCGCGCCTCCTCGCCCGTGATCTCGCCCGATGCCACCGAGCGGTCGAGGTCCGCCAGGATGCCCAGGGCGCCGTCCACCAGGGCAGCCGCCATTTGCGTCCGCTCGGCGATCATGCCCTGCCGCAGCAGGTAGAGCGCGGGGATCGCCGCCATCAGGCAGCCGATCAGGCCGATCCAGGTCAGCCAGCGTATCTTGCGGCGCAGCGTCATCAGGGCCTGGCGTCGCTTTTCTGCCCGTTCGCTTAACGGACGGCTCGTGGTACGGCAGGAAACTGGGGTCTTTGTTTCAAATGTGCAATGGATTTTTTATATACACGTACAGCGGAGGGTCGTTCAACCTATACGAAGCACGATCGCGACAAGCTGTGGCGCGTTGCCTCAGGCGCTCCCGCCTGCGGCGGCCCGTCCGCCCGGAGCGGAAGACGGGCCGCCGGCCGGGATCAGCCCTGGCCGGGATAGAGGCGCTGGAAGCCCTGGGTCACCCGGGCGATCACGGCGGGATCCCGCTCCCTCCAGTAGCGCGGGTCGCGCATCAGCGTGCGCAGCTCGGCCTCCCCGTCGGCGGAGCCGGCGCGATCCCCGACCGTCGAAAGAGCCAGGGGTTCGCTGCCTGCCATCATCGCATGGAGCGCCATCACACCATCATAGGTGGTGGCCAGTCCTTCCACCACGGCCGCCGGAAGGCGATTGCCGGCCCAGGCCAGGATCTGCCGCGACACCTCCCGCCAGCGCTCCTCGCCGCCGAAGCGGGAGACCAGCCGCTCGACCTCGCGTTCCGCCCGCATCTCGGCCTGGAGGTCCGCCTGGACCTCCGCGGCGAAGCGCTGGACCAGCGGAACCATCCGCTCGGCCGCGAGGTCGTACAAAAGCTGCGCCTGCGGCGGGGTATAGCCGGCCTCGAACAGGCGGCGGTTGATCTCGGGATCGGGGTCGAACAGGCCATGGTCGCAGGCGATGAGATAGCCGTCCGGCAACTCCGGCACCCCCGCCACCTGACGAAGCCCGGCCGGATCGGACCGGTCCAAATCGTGGGCGGCCGGGTCGTGGACGGCCGGGTCGGGCATGGCCGCTTCGGGCACGGCCGGGCCGGGCAGCGTCGGGTCGGACCGGTTTTGGCCTGCGGGCTCCGGTCCGGCGGAGGCCGGGGCTTGGGACGACAGGCGCCGCTCCAGTTCCAGATAGGATTTCAGCAGCGCCTCGACGCGCAGGGCGCCGGTCCTGGGATCGCGGAACTTCTCCGGCACCGGCAGCCGCACCGGGTCGGACGGGACGCCGTCGCCGGGGGGCGGCACGGTCAGGGACTGGACGGGACGGGTTTGGGCAAGGCGGGGTTGGACGGCTGCGGTCGGAAGAACATCAGGCATCATGACCTCCTGCAGGTAAGGAAAGGGAAGAGGCCGGCGGTCACCCCGCGCGTCCCCGCGCGACCAGCGCCAGGATGGTGGCGACCAATTGGCGCTGGCCTTCGAGGTGGCGCAACGTGGCGTCCGGAGCGTCCGGGCCGAGGGCGCGGTCGAGCGTCATCGTCCGCAGCACCGCCAGCACCCGGCCGCCATCCGGCCCGGCGAAACAGCGGGCAAAGCTGGGGGCGGGGTCGTTGCCGCCCGCGATTGCGGCGCGCGAACCGGCGGCCTCCGCCTCCAGCCATTCCCAACCCGCCCGCTCCCGGCCACCGCCATCCGGACGGTCGCGGCCCGGATGATCATGGCCCGGATGATCGCTGTCAGAATGATCACGGTCAGCCATGCGGCACCGCCGCGGGCACGGCTACGGGATCGGAGGTGGTGGCGAGGTCCGGCGCCCGAGGCGGCATCGCCGCCCCGGCGCGCATCAGCTTGGCGGGCACGTTGAAAGCCTCGCCGAGCCAGCGGGCGGTGGCGGCGGCATCCACCGCGGCAGTGGCCTCGGTCCCCAGCGCCCTGACGCCGTCGAGCCAGCGCAGGGTCGCCTGGACGTCGCGCTGCGCCTGCGCCTGGGCGAGCGGGGACCGGTGCTGCAGCTCGACCAGCCGTCCATCCACGGTGATGTCCGGGATCTCGCCGCGCCTGCGCAGGATGGAGACGGCCCGCAACAGCAGCGGCGTCATCAGCTCCGCCTGCAGGCGGCCGTAGGTGGCGCCGAGCAGCCGCGCCATCTCGACCGAGCGCTCCAGCACCTCGGTCGCGGTCATCCGGGCGGAGTCCACCGGCCCCAGGCGGTCGACCATCAGGGCATGGCGGATGCGCCCGCGCAGGTCGTCCAGCACCAGTTGCGACACGTCGAACCGGCCGGGGTTGGCCAACGGCGTCAGTCCGGCCGATCCCATCGCCTTGGGGATGATGGTGCCCGGCACCAGCCGGATGGTCGCCGGGTTCAGAACCCCGTCGTCTTCCGCCTGCCAGATGCCGGTCACGGCGATGGAGGCGTTCTTCAGCACCAGCTCCACCACCTTGTTGGCGGTCTTGATGTCGGGGAGCGCCTTCATCACCGGGGAGCGCCCGTAAGTCTCGCCGGGAGCCTTCAGCCAGCGGAAATTGACGAAGGGCGACTGGGCGAAGCGCCCCTGCGCCAGCCAGGACGGCGCGGCCAGCCCGCTGTCCAGCACCACGCCCCAGCGGTAGGCGGCATCGTCGGGGAGCACCGCCTCGACGAGGGTGAAGCGGCGGTCGGGCTCCTCGCCGGTCCGGGCGCGCACCTCCTCCGGCAGCTCGGCGCCGGGAAAGCGCCGGAGGATCTGGGCCAGGGTGGCGTCGCTGCGGCGGAAGGTGCCGTCGAGGCGGCCGTCCGGCCCCTCCTCAAGCACCGCCTCGGCCAGCGGCACCGCGGTGAAGCGCAGGCTCGACGGTGAACCGGGGGACGCCTCCTCCATCAGCAGGCTGGCGGTGCCGACGGTGACGAGGTCGAGGAATGCCTGATGGATCTCCACCGCGAAGTTGGACCGGTCGAAATGCGACTGGACGACGCCGGCGGCACGGTCGAGCATCGGAGCGATGCGGTCGCGCTCGGTCCCCGCCAGGGCCGGGCCGGGCTGGAAGCCGAACCAGCGCGACCAGGGCGGCGTCAGCTCTGACAGCAGGCTGGCGGCGAGTTGCTCCACCGCGTCGGGGGCGGTGCCGTCGAACAGCCGGTCGACACGGCGCTCGCCGGGGGTGCCGCCGCCGCGAAACGGCAGTCCATTGGGCAGCGCGTGATCGTAGCAGTCCTGCCAATGGCCTTCCCACACGGCGCGGCGGGCGCGGGCGGCGCGGTAGCGCTCCAGCAGGGCTTCGGGTTCCGCCATGTCCGGCGTCCGGCGATCCGGCCTCCGGCGAGGATCCGGATCGCCGCTCGGCGGCTCCACGGGTGGCACTATGCGCGTCGAGGCGGGCATCTTCAGGCTCCAGGCGGGGGAACGGGCCGGGGGTCGGGCAAGGGGGACGGTGCCGCACCGAGCCGGGCAAGATGACGGTGAAGCTGCCACGGCGTCAGGACCCGGGGCGCCCGCAGGCCGATCAGGCGCTTTACCGCCTCGACGCAGGTGAAGGGTCCCCAGGGCGCGGAACCGGCCGGGCGGCGCGGCGGTGCGGCGTCCACCGTCAGGCCGCGGGCGCGGTACCAGCCCGGCAGGTCGAAATCCGCCGGCAGGTCGAGCACCGTCACCTCGGTGAAGCCCGCCAACGGGTCGACCGCCACCCACCGCCGCCCGTCGTTGAGCAGCGCCAGGCAGTGGCGGAAGCCGGGTTTCAGCAGGCGCAGCCACCACAGCGGCGCCTCGCCGCGGTAGACGACCCAGACGGCCGGCGGGGCGGCCGTCACCGGACGATCCCCTTCTCGCGCAAAGCGGGACCGATCAGGTCGAAGGCCTCGCGCCACAGGACATGCGCGCGCTGCTCACGGAACCGGTCGGCATCGGGAGCGGCTTGGCGCCGCCCGTAATGCACGAGGACATGGAGATGGTCGCGCAGCAGCCGGCGCATGCGGTACAGGCGGTCGACCACGCGCAGGATGTCCTGCGGTTCGCAGGGCCGCTCGACCAGTCCCCGGCCGGCGGAAACGCGCGCGCCGGCCGCCTTGGCATCCTGCGCCTGCACCGCCCACACCCAGGCCTCCTCCGCCCCGTCGAAGGGCCGGCCTTCCGCCGCGAAGGGGCCGTCGACGGACGGCGGAGCGCGGTGGGATTGCCCGGCGGACGGGCGTGCGGCAGGGGCCGGACTCAGCATGCTGGTCTCCTCGCGGAACAGGAATTTTTTGAAAGCGGAAGCAGGGCGGCACCCGCGTCGCGTTTGCGTTATGTTCTTCTTGCGCCTGGCCCGTCAACAAGTTTATGAAAAAGTTCCTAGGGACCGGATGTCCGGATTATGAGATTATCGTCCCATGCTGAAACACACGGACATCTGGCGTGCCATCGACCGCCTCGCGGCGCAGCACGGGCTCTCCGCCTCCGGGCTGGCGCGGCGCGCCGGGCTGGATCCGACCACCTTCAACAAGAGCAAGCGCACGACCAGCGACGGCAAACTGCGCTGGCCGTCGACGGAAAGCATCTCCAAGGTGCTCGACGCGACCGGCGCCTCCCTGTCGGAATTCGTCAGCCTTGTCGGCGACGGGGCGGGCACCTCGCCGCTCCAGCGGGTGCCGGTGATCGGCTACGCCCAGGCCGGCGCCGCCGGCTATTTCGACGATGCCGGCTTTCCGGCCGGCAGCGGCTGGGACGAACTGCTGTTTCCCAGCCTGGGCGACCCGCACGCCTACGCCCTGGAAATCTCCGGCGACAGCATGGAGCCGGTCTATCGTGACGGTGATACCATCATCGTCTCTCCCGCCGCGCAGATCCGCCGCAACGACCGCGTCGTCGTCCGTACCCGCGGCGGCGAGGTGATGGCCAAGCAGTTGATCCGCGAGACGGCCACCAAGATCGAGCTGCTGTCGATCAACCGCTCCCACCCCGACCGCAGCATCCCGCTGGCGGACGTCGCCTGGATGGCGCGGATCATCTGGGCAAGCCAGTAAACGGGGCTGACCGAGGCGCCCCGGCCAGCCGAAAAGACGGGACCGTCCCGCCGGCCTCCGGCGCCCGTCCCGCTCCTGGCCGAAGGTGCTTTCTCCTCCCTTTCGGGCGCGCCGTCCTAGGAAAATTTACCTTTACATGCCATCCAGGCAGGCGCTAGCATCCAGCCATGGACGCAGGCACCTGTCTCGACATCCTCTACCGTGACCATGACGGCCCTCCGCCGGCTCCGGCGCTGCGTGCCGCGCTGCTCGGTGGGACAGGACGTGCCAACGCACAGCGGCAGGCCGCGGCGCTAGACCTGCACGGGACGCTGGCCGCCCAGGCCCGTCTTGCCGCAGCCAGGCGGCGGAACAGCCTGACCGCCGCCGCCTGCCGGACCGACGCGTGGCTGGCCCGTCTGGCAGCCACGCTGGCCCACCACCGTTCGGCGGCGGTCGCCTGCCGCGATCAGCGGAACGCGTATTCCCAATAGAGCGCCCGCGCCCGCTGGAAGACGGGGCCGGGCGCGAAGCTGCGATCCTCCACCCTGGTGACCGGAACGCATTTGGCGTGGTTGCCGGTGGAGAAGACCTCGTCCGCATCCAGCAGGTCCTGCGGGGTGAGCGTGCATTCCTCGACGGTGGCGCCGTCGTTGCGCAGCAGAGCGATAATGCGCTGGCGGGTGATGCCGTTCAGGAAGCAGCCGTTCGGCACCGGCGTGCGCACCACGCCGTCCTTGGCGATGAAGATGTTGGAGGTCGCGAACTCCGCCACGTTGCCGATGGCGTCCAGCATGATGGCGTTCTGGAAACCGCGCTTGCGCGCCTCGACCAGCGCCAGCCCCGCATTCGGATAGAGGCAGGCGGCCTTGGCCTCGGTCGGCGCCATGCTCGGGATGGGGCGGCGGCGCGAGGAGAGGCAGGCGGCGAAGCCGCTCGGCGGCGGCAGCGGATCCTCGTAGATCGACAGCACGAAGCGGGTGCTCTCGGGCGCCGGCGAGACGAAGCCGTCCTCCGCATAGAACATCGGGCGGATGTAAAGCTCGGCTTCCTTGGGGAAGCGGCGGATGCCGTCCCAGCACAGCTCCTCGATCTCGCCGGCGGTGACCATCGGCTCCAGCCCCATGACCTGGGCGGACCGGATGGCGCGGGCGCAATGGAGGTCGAGATCGGGGGCGACACCCTGAAAGGCACGGGCGCCGTCGAAGATCGTCGAAGAGAGCCACAGCGTGTGGGACAGCGGTCCGACGATCGGGGGATTGCCCTCCACCCATTCGCCCTGGATCCAACTCCACGCCTGGCCTGCCATGCCGCCCATGATTGGTCCTTCCCTAGAAAGAAAATGTGTCCATACGCTGGGCGCCGCCGGCCGGCACCGCCCATTCGTGGTTCGTCGTCGTTGGTGATCTCCCGAAGAGCATACCCCCTCCCCGCCGCCGGTCAACCGGTCCGCATGCAATCGTCCCGTGCGATGGAGCGGATTGCGGACTCGGCCGTTGTTACAGGGGAGCATACGACCACGGCCAACCAACAGAGGGACAGCATCCCATGCCGATCACCGCCCCCGGTCTCAGCGCCGCCCCGCCCGCCCTGTCCTCTGGCCCGTTCCCCGGCCCGCACGAGGATGTTCCGGTCGTCGACCTGCCGGGCACCGACAACCCGGACCTGCCCGATCCCGGCGGTCCCGGCACCACCGACAGTCCGGTCCCCGGCAACGACCTGCCGCCGTCGCGGCCGACCGACCCGGACTTCGTCTGAGGCCCGCCAACAAAAAAGGCGCTCCCGGGGGAGCGCCTTTTCCTTGTCGCAGACGCCGTCCGCGATCAGCGGCGCACGACCATCAGCTTCTTGATCTCGGCAATGGCCTTGGCGGGGTTCAGCCCCTTCGGGCACGCCTTGGTGCAGTTCATGATGGTGTGGCAGCGGTAGAGGCGGAACGGGTCCTCGAGGTTGTCGAGGCGCTCGCCCGTCATCTCGTCGCGGCTGTCGGCGATCCAGCGGTAGGCCTGGAGCAGGATCGACGGGCCGAGGTAGCGGTCGCCGTTCCACCAATAGCTGGGGCAGGAGGTCGAGCAGCAGAAGCACAGGATGCACTCGTAGAGGCCGTCCAGCTTGGCGCGGTCCTCCGGCGACTGCAGCCGCTCGCGGCTCGGGGCCGGCGACTGGGTCTGCAGCCACGGCTTGATCGAGGCGAGCTGGGCGTAGATGTGCTTCAGGTCGGGGACGAGATCCTTCACCACCGGCATGTGCGGCAGCGGGTAGATCTTGACGTCGCCCGGCACGTCCTCGATCGCCTTCAGGCAGGCCAGCGTGTTCGTGCCGTCGATGTTCATCGCGCACGACCCGCAGATGCCCTCGCGGCAGGAGCGCCGGAAGGTCAGGGTGCTGTCGACCTGGTTCTTGATGTAGATGATGGCGTCGAGGATCATCGGCCCGAACTTGTCGAGGTCGACGACATAGCTGTCGACGCGCGGGTTCTGGCCGTCGTCCGGGTTCCAGCGGTAGATCTTGAAGGTCTTGGCCCGCTTGGCGCCGTTCGCGACGTTGACGGTCTTGCCGACGCCGACCTTGGAGTTGGCTGGCAGGTTGAATTCAACCATGGCTGATTTCCTTTATCCGGCGGGCCTTAGTACACGCGGGCCTTGGGCGGGAAGACCTCGACCTCATCGGTCAGGGTGTACATATGGACCGGGCGGTAATCGATCTTCGTCTCGCCATTGTCCGCGACCCAGATGACGGTGTGCTTCATCCAGCCTTCGTCGTCGCGGTTCGGATAATCCTCGCGGGCGTGCGCGCCGCGGCTTTCCGGCCGGTTCTGGGCGGAATGCAGGGTGGCGACCGCCTGGCCCAGCAGGTTGTCCAGTTCCAGCGCCTCGACGAGGTCGGAGTTCCAGACCAGCGAGCGGTCGGAGATCGCCATCTCGCCCTTCTTGGCATAGACCGCGTCGATCTTCTTCACGCCCTCGTCCAGGACCTCGCCGGTGCGGAAGACGGCGCAGTTGTTCTGCATCGTCCGCTGCATCTCCAGCCGCAGGTCGGCCGACTTGATCGTGCCCTTGGCGTTGCGGATGCGGTCGAACCGCTCCAGCGCCTTGTCGCAAGCGTCCGGCTTGACCGACGGGGCCTTGCCCGGCTGGACGATCTCGGCGGCGCGAATGGCGGCCGCGCGGCCGAACACCACCAGATCGAGCAGCGAGTTGGAGCCGAGGCGGTTGGCGCCGTGCACCGACACGCAGGCCGCCTCGCCGATGGCCATCAGGCCCGGGACCACCTGGTCCGGATTGCCCGGCGTCGGCGACAGCACCTCGCAGTGAACGTTGGTCGGGATGCCGCCCATGTTGTAGTGGACGGTCGGCAGGACCGGGATCGGCTCCTTGGTCACGTCCACGCCGGCGAAGATCTTGGCCGTCTCGGCGATGCCGGGCAGGCGCTGGTGGATGATCTCCGGCGGCAGGTGCTCCAGGTGCAGGTGGATGTGGTCCTTGTGCTCACCCACGCCGCGGCCCTCGCGGATCTCGATGGTCATCGAGCGGGACACGACGTCGCGCGACGCCAGATCCTTGGCCGACGGGGCATAGCGCTCCATGAAGCGCTCGCCGTTGGAGTTGGTCAGGTAGCCGCCCTCGCCGCGCACGCCCTCGGTGATGAGGCAGCCCGAGCCGTAGATGCCGGTCGGGTGGAACTGCACGAACTCCATGTCCTGCAGCGGCAGGCCGGCGCGCAGGACCATGCCGCCGCCGTCGCCGGTGCAGGTGTGGGCCGAGGTCGCCGAGAAGTAGGCGCGGCCGTAGCCGCCGGTCGCCAGCACCACCATCTGGCCGCGGAAGCGGTGCAGCGTGCCGTCGTCCAGGTTCCAGGCCAGGACGCCCTTGCAGACGCCGTCCTCCATGATGAGGTCGAGCGCGAAGTATTCGACGAAGAACTCCGCTTCGTGCTTCAGCGACTGCTGGTAGAGGGTGTGCAGGATGGCGTGGCCGGTGCGGTCGGCGGCGGCGCAGGTGCGGTAGGCCTGGCTCTTGCCGTACTGCGCGGTCATGCCGCCGAAGGCGCGCTGGTAGATCTTGCCTTCCGGCGTGCGCGAGAAGGGCACGCCGTAATGCTCCAGCTCGATGATCGCCGGGATGGCCTCGCGGCACATGTACTCGATGGCGTCCTGGTCGCCCAGCCAGTCCGACCCCTTGACGGTGTCGTACATGTGGTAGCGCCAGTCGTCCTCGCCCATGTTGCCGAGCGCGGCCGAGATGCCGCCCTGCGCCGCCACGGTGTGGCTGCGGGTCGGGAACACCTTGGTGATGCAGGCGGTCTTCAGGCCCTTCTCGGCCATGCCGAAGGTGGCACGCAGACCGGCGCCGCCGGCGCCGACGACGACGACGTCATAGGTGTGGTCGATGATGTTGTAGGCGGTCGCCATGCTCGTCAGGCTCCGATGAAGATCTTCACGACGGCCAGCACGCAGGCGGCCGCCAGGGCGAAGGACAGGAACTTGACGCCGATGATCAGCGCCATCTTCTGCCATTCGGCATGCACATAGTCCTCGATGACCACCTGGAGCCCGGACTGGGCATGGTGGAAGGTGACCACGGCGGTAAGGATCATCATCACGGCCGAGAAGGGCGACCTCATCCAGGCGATGAATTCGGCATGGCCGGCACCCAGATGGCCGATGACGCCGAAGACGAACCAGACGGTCAGCGGGACCAGGGCGATCGACGTCAGGCGCTGCGACCACCAGTGTTCGGTGCCGTGCTTGGCGGAACCCAGGCCGCGTGCGACCTGCAACGGCGAGCGGAGGGTCTTGCTATTGGACGCCATGTCTTTCTCTCCTCACCACACGGCCAAGCCGACGATCCAGGTCAGCACGGTCAACACTGCCGTCGCGCCGAGGACGACCTTGTTGTTGCGTTCGGCATCGGGCAGTTCGATCGCCTTGCCGGCGTCCCACACCAGATGGCGGATGCCGTTGCACAGGTGGTAGTACAGCGCCGCCGACCAGCCGAACATCAGCAGCAGGCCGAAGAAGGAACCGATGAAGCCCTGCGCGCGCGCGAACGCCTCCGGACCGGCGGCGGCGGCGACCAGCCACCAGACCAGCAGAAGCGTACCCACGGTCAGCCCGACGCCCGTGATGCGGTGCGTGATGGACATGACTGCGGTCAACGGGAGTTTGTAGACTTGAAGGTGCGGGGAGAGCGGCCGACCGCTGCCGTTTGCCATTGCGTCGTCCTCTGTTCGCGGCCGGACGCGGCGCAACATGACGATTGCCGCGGCGGCTGGGTGGTGCGTGCCCTTTTGGGACGGCTGTCCCGTCCTATTGGTTGGCGCAATGAATTACGCTCCCGCAGCAGCCGAGTCAACGGCGGGGGGTGGCCGGAAGTGCTGGTGTGACGATTTTGGCGCAGCGCGGGAAGTCGCTGAAAAGAAACGGCCTTCCGGTTCTGTGGTATTACCAGCGACCGAGGCCAGTCAGGGACCGTCGCGCTTGGCTCATCGCTACTTGTCGAAGCGGCGCACGTTCTCCACCATCATCGAGTACATTTGCGTAATCAGTTCCGCCGGACGAAGACGGCCGAACGGAATGTTGTCCTTGGCCCATTCGACCAGCCCCGGCGGCGGCTTCACCGGCGCCACCTCGTACCCCGCCTTCTTCAGCGCCGCCGTCACCGCACGGGCCTGCTTGGCATAATCCTCGTTGAAGAAGGACTTGTCCGCGTCCTTGATCGCCTTGGCGATGATGTCCTCGATGGGAGCGGGCATGCCGATGCTGGAACCGGATCTGGTTGGCGGAAGCGCCGACACCCTGTCACAGCGCAACGCCCTCCGCAATTGCCGGGGGCGGTGCGCTGCGGGGAAGCCGCCCTCACGACGCCAGCGCCGCGTCCTTCTCCGCGATGACGTTGGCGATGGCGGCGCGTTCGGCGGCGGTCAGGCGCAGGCTGGCGCTCTTCAACTGGCCGCAGGCGGCCATGATGTCCTCGCCGCGCGGGGTGCGGACGGGGCTGGCGTAGCCGGCATTGTTGACGATGTCGCCGAACACCTGGATCGCCCGGTCGGTGGAACGCTCGTACGGGGCACCCGGCCAGGGATTGAAGGGGATCAGGTTGATCTTGGCCGGGACGCCCTCCAGCAGCTTCACCAACGCGCGCGCATCGGCCGGGCTGTCGTTCACCCCCTTCAGCATCACGTATTCGAAGGTGATGCGCCGGGCGTTCGAAAGGCCGGGATAATTGCGGCAGGCGTCCATCAACTGCCGCAGCGGGTATTTGCGGTTGATCGGCATGATGATGTCGCGCAGCTCGTCGGTGACGGCATGCAGGCTGACCGCGAGGTTGACGTTCAGCTCCTGGCCGCAACGCTCCATCATCGGCACGACGCCGGAGGTCGACAGCGTGATGCGCCGCTTGGAGATCGAGATGCCGTCGCCGTCCATCACGATCTTCAGCGCCTTGGCGACGTTCTCGTAATTGAACAGCGGCTCGCCCATGCCCATCATGACGATGTTCGACAGCATGCGCCCGTCGGGCGGCGCCGGCCATTCGCCCAGGCAGTCGCGCGCCAGCATCACCTGGGCCACGATCTCCGCCGCGTCGAGATTCCGCACCAGCCGCTGGGTGCCGGTGTGGCAGAAGCGGCAGGTCAGGGTGCAGCCGACCTGGGAGGAGACGCAGAGCGTGCCGCGGTCCTCCTCGGGGATGTGGACGCTCTCCACCTCCTGGCCGTCGGGCATGCGCAGCAGCCACTTGCGGGTGCCGTCCGCCGACTTGAGGTCCTTCACCACCGTTGGCCGCGCCACGGCGTAGGACTCCGCCAGCTTCTCCCGCACCGGCTTGGCCAGGGTGGTCATCTCGGCGAAATCGGTTGAGCCGCGGTGGTAGATCCAGTGCCAGAGCTGGCGCGCCCGGAACTTTTCCAGGCCGATGGACAGCATTTCGGCTTCCAGCTCTTCGCGGGACAGGCCGACAAGGTTTTTCCTGCCGTCGGCATCGGTGGCCGGCAGCACGAAGGCGGAGGCATGGTTGGAGGCGCTCATGGCTCCACTACATAGGGCCATGAGCGCACGGAGTCAAAAGCGCTCGTCGAAAAAGACCGAGAAAAGCGCTGGGCGACTGTTCCGGGGCGTCGGAAGGCGCCGGATCAGCGCTTCACGCCGCAGGCCTCGTTGATCGCATCATAGGCCTGGCTGACGCCGTCCAGGCTGTAGGTGTCGGTGGTCTTGGTGCCGCGGCCGGATTCCCCCTTCACCACCATGGTGCGCCCGCCGCGCATCGCGGCCGACACCGCACGGTCGGTCTCCGCATCACGGGCCCAGGCGGTTTCGCCGTCGGTGAACAGCTTGAAGCTCTTGCCGTCGATGGAGACCTCGCCGTCGCTGCCCTTCTTGAAGGGATAGCCGACGATGACGCTGACCACATCGAAGGACTTCTCGGACGGCCGGTGGGTGACCAGCGCATAGATGTCGCCGCGCTTGGCCTTCGCCGGCTCGGTCTTCTTGGGCTGGCTGGACATATAGCAAACCTTGCGTCCGTTCTCGTCGAAAGCGAAGGCGTTCCAGTCCTTGAAGGTGCCGAGATGGCGCGGGTCGGCCGCGGCGGCCGGCGCGGCCGACAGGCCGGAAACCAGAAGGACGGCGGAGAGGACAGAACCGGCAAAGGCGGCCCCGGCAATTCGGCGGACGGCGGTGTGTTGCAACATCGGTCGTGCGTCTGCTCGTTGTTGGTCCGTGGGGTGCGGGCGGACACTACCCCAAAGGAACAGCCCATTCCAAGGCCGGCAGACCAAAAAAGTCTCTTTCTCACAGCGCCCACGCACGCCACCCCGGCGAGCCGGCGGCGGAGCGGGGACCCCCGCCGGACCCGGCGGCCCGTCCGACAAACGACAGCGCGCTCCCGACGAGACGCCGTCCCGGTTTGGCAGGATGTTCACGGCCGCCGGCAACCGCGGCTGTGTCGATCGGCCGGCCGCATCGGGTAGGCTTGGACATCCCGTCCCCACGAAAGGCCCCCTGCGATGCTCGACCTGCGCCCCAACTGCGAATGCTGCGACCGCGACCTGCCGCCGGACTCGCCGGACGCCTACATCTGCTCCTTCGAGTGCACCTTCTGCGGCGATTGCCGTGCCCGGTTGCCGGAAGAGCGCTGCCCCAACTGCGGCGGCGAGCTGGTGCGGCGGCCGGTCCGCCCGGCTTCGATGCTGGCCGCCAACCCGCCTTCGGCCGTCCGCATCCTCAAGCCCGACGGCTGCGCCGCCCTGTTCTGACGGTGCGGTCCCGCCGCTGCCGCTGGCGTTCGCAACGCAAATCGGCCAGAGTGGGGCCGCCGTCGGCACACAACGGCCGATCCCGACCGGACGGCCCCCGCCGGTCCTCCCGTGCCGCCCCAACCAGCGTCAGAGACATGCCGATCAACAACCGCATCGCCGCTTTCCAGGACGACATGACCCTGTGGCGGCGCGACATCCATGCCCATCCGGAACTTGGCTTCGAGGAGGAGCGCACCTCCGCCATCGTCGCCGCGAAGCTGGAGGAGTTCGGCATCGCCGTGCATCGCGGGCTGGGCGGGACCGGCGTGGTCGGCACGCTGAGGGGGCTGGGCAACGGCGGCGGGCGGACCATCGGCCTGCGCGCCGACATGGACGCGCTGCCGATGCCGGAGGCCAACGATTTCGAGCACGCCTCGCGCCACGCCGGCCGGATGCATGCCTGCGGCCATGACGGGCATACGGCGATGCTGCTGGGGGCGGCCCGCTATCTGGCGGAAACCCGCAATTTCGACGGCACGGTCCATTTCATCTTCCAGCCGGCGGAAGAGGGGCTGGGCGGCGCCAGGCGGATGATCGAAGAAGGGCTGTTCGAGCAGTTCGACTGCGAGCAGGTCTATGGACTGCACAACTGGCCCGAACTGCCCGCCGGCAAGATCGCCGTCCATCCGGGAGCGGTGATGGCCGCCGCCAACCAGTTCGAGATCGAGGTGACCGGCCATGGCGCCCATGCCGCCATGCCGCACCGCGGCATCGACCCGGTGCTGGTGTCCGCCCACATCATCACCGCGGCGCAGAGCCTGGTGAGCCGCGGCACCGATCCGGCCGACAGCGCGGTGCTGTCGATCACCGTGGTCGAGGCCGGTACCGTCGCCAACGTCATCCCCGACCGCGCGCGGATGCGCGGCACCATGCGCACCTTCTCCGAAGAGAACCACCGGCGCATCCAGGAGCAATTCGCCCGGCTGGTATCGAGCGTCGCGGAGGCCCTGGGCGCCAAGGCGGAACTTCACTTCCGCCCCGGCTACCCGGCCACGGTGAACAGCGAGGCGGAGGCGCGGACCGCCGCTGCCGCCGCCGCCAGGGTGGTCGGCGAAGAGAATGTGGTCTGGGCGCCCGCCCCGACCATGGCGGCGGAGGATTTCGGCTACATGCTGAAGGAGCGGCCGGGCGCCTACATCTGGCTCGGCCATGGCGGCCACACCGGTCCATCCTGCCGCCTGCACAACCCGCATTACGACTTCAACGACGACATCCTCGCCACCGGTGCCAGCTATTGGGCCTCGCTGGTCGAGACCATCCTGCCGCGAAGCGCCTGAGCCTCCCATGCCCGTACAGCCGCCCCCCCGCCGCCGTCCGCCGCGTCTCCGTCCATTGCTGGGCGCCCTGATGCTGGCATCCGCGATCCTGCCGCTCGGCGCCTGCCAGAACGACGGGCGCACCGAAGGCAACCTGCTGCCGGCCGAGGCGGCCGGCGAAGGCTGGCGCGGCGATTACAGCAGCGCCGCGGAACGTGCCTACGTCGTCGCCCGCGACGCCGAGGAATGGACGGCCCTGTGGGCCCGGGTGGGCCAGCCGGCGCCGGCGGCGCTGCCCCGCGGCCGGATGGCGGTCGCCGTCTTCCTGGGACCGCGCGACACCGCCGGCTACGGCGTCGCCATCGACGACGCCCGGCAGGCCGGTGGCGATTTGGTGGTCGGGTACCACGAGGCCGTGCCCGGCCCGGCACAGGCGGTCGCGCAGAGCCGCACCAGTCCCTACGCCATCCGGCTGCTGCCGGCCGTGGCGGGAACGCCCAAATTCGTCCGAGGAAAGTAGGGCCGGCCGGCCGCCGCGTCCGTCACCGTCCGGCGAGGCGCGGCAACGTCATCGCGGCATCTGCCAGGGCAGGTCGCCGCCGACCAGCCGGCCGGCGTCGGCCGGCGGCAGCGGCCGCGCGAAGTGGTAGCCCTGGCCGTAGTCGCAGGCGAGCGCGCGCAGCAGGTTGGCGTCGGCGCTGGTCTCGATCCCCTCGGCGATGACGTCGAACCCTAGCAGGCGCGCCAAGTCCATGATGATGCGGACGATGGCGCGGTTCTCCTCCGACTGGTGCATGGCCGAGACGAAGGACCGGTCGACCTTCAGGCTGTCGATCGGCAGCTTGTGCAGGTAGGACAGCGACGAGTAGCCGGTGCCGAAATCGTCGATCGACAGCTTGATGCCCAATGCCCGCAGGTCGCGCAGCAGGCGGATCGACTGTTCCGCCTTGTCCATGACGGCGCTCTCCGTCAGCTCCAGCTTGATCCAGGACGGCTCCACCCCGGTTTCGCGCAGCACCTCGCGCACGACCTGGACGAAGTTGGGATCGGAAAGCTGGTGGCTGGACAGGTTGACGCTCATGAACAGCGGCGCCGAGCCGGGCTCGCGCCGGTCCTGCCATTCGGCGATCTGCCGGCAGGCTTCCCGCAGCACCCAGGTGCCGAGCGACACGACGAGGCCGGTGCTCTCGGCGATGGGAATGAAGACGCCGGGCGGGATGTTGCCGCGCTTGGGATGGCTCCAGCGCATCAGTGCCTCGAAGCCGGCGAGCCCGCCCGTCACCATCTCGACGATGGGCTGGTAGGCGACCCAGATGTCGTTGCCGCTTGCCAGCGCGCCGCGCAGGTCATGCTCCAGCCGCACCTGCTCGACCATATGGGCGTGCATGGTCGGGTCGAACCAGGCCATCCGCCCGCCCCCCATCTCGCGGGCACGGGCAGTGGCGATCTCGGCGTCGCGCAGGACGTCCTCGGGGCGCTCGTGGCCCGGCATCGCCTCGGCGATGCCGACGCTGGCCGACAGGAAGACGGTGCCGCCGGAGCTCGACCGCACGGACCGGACAGCCGCGGCCAGCGTCTCGACCGCGCCCTCGATCAGCGGGCGATCGCAGGCGCTGCTCCCCAGCAAGGCGAAGGCGTGGTCGCTGACGCGGGCGATCAGATCGAAGGCGGCCGCCTGCGCCGCCATCCGCTGCGCCAGATCGTCCAGCAGCTCGTTGGCGAAGCCCTGGCCCATGCTGCTGCGGATCTCTGCGAAGCGGTCGATGTCGAGGATGACGAGCGTGAACGGCTCGCCCATGTTGCGGTAGTCCGCCATGTGCTTCAGCAGCATCAGGCGGTTGGCCAGCCCGGTGACCGGGTCGTAGTAGGCGAGGCGGAACAGGTCGTCCTGCACCTGCCGGCGTTCGGTCATGTCCTGCAGGATGACGAAATAGCCGGTGACGGCCCCGGCCTCGTCCCGGTGCGGCGCGTGCATCCGCGTGACGTAGCGCTGCTGGCCGTCGGCCTGGGTGATCCAGCCCTCGGTCTGCACCGTTTCGCCCGCCAGCGCACGGTCGGCGGCGGACGCCGTGTTGCGCAGCAGGTCCGGCCCCAGCATGTCGCCGATGGTGGTGCCGACCGCCTTGTCGAGCGTCGTGCCGATCATCGCCAGATAGGCGCGGTTCGCATAGATGTGCTGCCGATCCGGAGCCATCAGCGCGACTTTCACCGTCATGGCGTCGAGAATCTGACGCAGGGCATCAAGCCCCGGAGCACCGGAAGCCGCACCAGACAAAGCTTCAGCCAACGCGGAGATTCGGGGATCAGGGCTCATGGCGGGGAAAGATCGGGGTACTCAGCAGGAAATCGATAGCCAACAATTACGCGAAGTGTCGCCTGTCCGTCAAAACCAAAGCCGCCCCTCGGCAGCAAAGCTTGGCGTTTTCTACAGCCGCCTCAACGAGAACGTCACAGCATATCATAGTATTCATACAAGCGCGGGTTGCGTATGGCTATGGAAGAAAACCCGGATTCTCCTTTGCGCGGGGGTGGAAGAGTCGAAATCATCCACCGCGCACCGTGATGTCCGCCTGCCGCGATTGCGCCGCCATCCATGACGCCGAAAGAGTCGGCGATCCATGAAACAGCAGCGCGAGCCGGGCATGCCTGCGCTCCGAATTCGTGAGACGGCGGTTGCCGTTTTCGGATTTATACTGCCAAGGCAAGTGGGGATGTCGCCCCGCCCGGCGCCGCCCCGGCCGTTTGCCGACCAACAATGTCGAAAACAACTCTGGGCAGGAAACTCGCCATGGCACTCAAGGACTTCCTGGTCGTCCTCGACGACACTCCGGCCTGCGCCGCCCGCCTCGACCTCGCGGCCCGTCTCGCGGCACGCTGCGATGCGCATCTGACCGCCCTGTACGCCACCAACGACATGATCCTTCCCGGCTACATCGAGGCCGAGATCCCGCAGGAGATGCGCGAAGGACGCCGGCATGTCCGCCAGGAGCAGACGGGGCGGATGGCCGCGGCCTTCGAGGACGCCATGCGCCGCAACGGCATGACCGACCGTTCCGAATGGCTGGCGGTCGAAGGGGACCCCACCCTCGCCGCCGCCGTCCGCGGCCGCTATGCCGACCTGATCGTCGTCGGCCAGCTCGATCCCGACCGCGATCGCGACCAGCCCGTGGCCCAGCCGGCTGACCTGCTGTTCGAATCAGGCCGGCCGCTGCTGGTCGTCCCCTATGCCGGCCGCTTCGCCACGGTCGGCGAGCGCATCCTGGTCGGCTGGAACGGCAGCCGCGAAGCCGCGCGCGCCATCGGCGACGCCATGCCGCTGCTGGAGACCGCCAAGCGCGTGGTGGTGATGGCCGCGAATCCGAAGCCGGGTCCCAACGGCCTTGGCGACGAGCCCTGCGCCGACATCGCCCGCCACCTGTCCCGCCATGGCTGCCGGGTCGAGGCGACCCATGTCGCCACCAACGTCGTCGAGCCGGGCGACACGCTGCTGAACGCGGCGGCCGACGAGAGCTGCGACCTTCTGGTGATGGGTGCCTATGGCCGCTCCCGCTTCCGGGAGCTGGTGCTGGGCGGCATGACCCGCTTCATGCTGCAGCACATGACTGTCCCGGTGCTGATGAGCCATTGAAGCCGCCGGCCGGGGGATACCGGCGGCCTTGGGGTTAAGCGACCGCCGGCCTTCGGCAGGTCCCCCGAGTCGGCCTTCCATGCCCGTGGGGAAAAGCGACCCACCTCCTTTATCCGGCGCGGCCCCGTGGGGCAAAGCGGCGGGACCGTGGGGACAAGCGGCACGACTCGGGCTTTCCCCTTGGGGATAAGCGGCGACTCAACTAATAAGTCTAACAACTAACCGCCACTAGCACGGTCGCCTAACCCCACATTGACTCCACGCCACGCCGCTTACCAGGATGCCACAACATCTGGGTGAGGCGGCGATGGGCGACATACACAGGCTGGTGATCGAACACGGGCGGGACAAGGCGCGCGCCCTGGTCCGGCCCGAGGAGAGGCCGCTCGTCGACATCGCCGCCGACATCCTGGCCGACGAGAACCAGCATCTCGGCATCACCTACAGCGGGTTCTGCCTGACCAGCCTGCCGCACAAGAAGCTCGCCGACGATGCTCCTTGGGAAAAGCGCGGCCATCAGGTGACGTTGCTGGTCGAACCGGGACGGCTGAAGGTGAACGGCAAGATGAAGCTGTTCGGCGTGCCCTATGGTGCGCGGGCGCGGATGATCCTGATCTATCTGCAGACCCAGGCGGTGCGCACCGGCCGCCGCGAGGTCGAACTCGGCCGTTCCATGCGCGACTGGCTGACCCGCATGGGCATCAGCGTCGGCGGCGAGACCTTCCGCGGCTTCCGCGAGCAGTCGCTCCGCATCTCCGCCTGCTCGCTGAAGTTCTTCTGGGACGGGGAGAATTCCGACGTCTTCGAGAAGGGCGGCATCGTCAAGCGCGGGCTGATCTTCCACGATTCGCTCGGCGACGACCGCCAGGGGACGCTGTGGAACGACGTGGTCCAGTTGGACGAGACCTTCTTCCAGGCGCTGCGCGACCATCCGGTCCCACTGCTCGAGGAGGCCGTGCGGCAATTGAAGGACCGGTCGCTCAGCCTCGACCTCTATGTCTGGCTGGCCTACCGCCTGCATTCGCTGAGCCGTCCGCAGCCGATCTCCTGGCCGTCGCTCTACGCCCAGTTCGGCGCCGGCTACGACCAGATGAAGCACTTCAAGCCGCGCTTCGTGCAGGCCCTGCAATACGCGATGGCCGCCTATCCCGACGCGAAGGTCGAGCCGGCCGACGACGGCGTCGTCCTCCACCCCAGCCGCCCGCCGATCGCCCGCCTGCTGGCCTGAAGGGACGGCGGGCCTGCGGCAGGATGGCGGGGTGTGGGGTTAGGCGACCGGGCTGGGTGGTCCGCCCGCGGCCCCCTCCCCAACCCTCCCCCGCTTCGCGGGAGAGGGGGCACGCCCCGACACGGCGGCAGTCCCCTCCACCGCCAAAGGCGGGGGAGGGTTAGGGAGGGGGCAAGCGAACAGGAGGCTCCGCCCGGTCGCTTAACCCCACGCCCTTCCCGGCCCCTCCCCTCCATTGACGCACGTCATGGGCGCCAGGCCCGTCCCGCGCTAGGATCGCGGCCTTCGTGAAGCGGGAGGCCTTTCCTTGGACGCCCTGACCCTGCTGGATGCCGGCCTGAACCAGTGTGCCGTGGTCATCGACCGCGACGGCGGGCTGCTGCTGGCCCTGCTGACCGCCGGGCTGGTCGGCGGCACCACCCATTGCGCCGGCATGTGCGGCCCTTTCGTGCTGGCCCAGGTGTCGGCGCGGCTGGAGCGGGTGCCGCTGTCCGCCATGTCGGAGTTCCGGCGGCTCACCGGGGCCGCCGTGCTGCCGTACCACGCCGGGCGGGCCAGCAGCTATGCCCTGATCGGCGCGCTGTCGGCGTCGGTCGCCGGCCATGTCGGGGCGCTGCCGGGCCTGCGCTGGCTGTCGGTGGCGCTGCTTGCGCTGGCGGCCCTGTTCTTCGTCGGCTATGCCGCCCGCAGCCTTCTGTCCTGGGTGCCGCTTCGGCTGCCGGTGCGGCCGTCCGGGAATTCCGGTTTCCAGCGCTGGTGGGGCGAACGGGTAGCCCGCCTCGCCCGGCCGCTGTTCGGCAACCCGACCGGCTGGCGCGGCTACGGGCTGGGGGTGGCGCTGGGCTTCATTCCCTGCGGGCTGCTCTACGGCGCGGTCGCGGTGGCGGCGGCCAGCGGCAGCGCCCTGACCGGGGCGCTCGGCATGGCGGCCTTCGCACTCGGCACCCTGCCGAGCCTGCTGGCGGTCGGGCTGGCCGGCCACATCGCCGGCCGCACCTGGCGGACCGCCGTCGCCCGTGTCGCCCCGGCGATCATGCTGGTGAACGCCGGGGTACTGGGCTGGATGGCCTGGAAGCTGGCCGCCTGATCCGTCCGCGGCGGGCTCAGTGGCAGGCTCAGTGGCAGGCTCAGTGGCAGGCTCAGTGGCGGGCGCCGCCCTTCAGCGCATCGCCCAGGGGAACCTGACCGCTGCCGGGCTTCAGCGGCTGCTGCTGGCTTTCGTGCGGCGACCAGCCGGCGAGATAGAGCACCTGGAAGGTCACGGGAATGCGGCCGTCGGGCTCGGCATAGAGCTGGGCGTAGCGCTGCGCCGCCTCGAACAGCAGGCGGCGGGTGGCCGGCACCTTGCGCCGCGCCAGCACGGCATTGGTCTCGCCCATCCCGCGCAGCTCCCGCATCAGGGCGAAGGCGTCGGAATAGGTGACCGTCAGCGTGTCGCTGTCGACCACCGGCAGGGCGAAGCCGGCACGCTGCAACAGCCCGCCGGCATCCTTGATCTCGGCGAAGGGCGACACCCGCGGGGAGACGCCGCCCGCGACCTCCATCTCCGCCTCGTACAGGCAGCGGCGCAGCTCGACCAGCGTGTCGCCGCCCAGCATCGCCGCACAGAAGAAGCCGTCGGGCTTCAGCGCCTGCCGGATCTGCACCAGCGCCCCCGGAAGGTCGTTGACCCAGTGCAGACTGAGGTTGCTGACCACCAGGTCGAAGCTGCCGGGAGCGAAGGGCAGGAACTCCTCGTCGGCGGCGAGCACGGTGGCGCCGTTGCCGAAGGCGGCACGGGCGAAGTCCGGGGACAGGTCGCAGGCGACCAGATGCTCGATCCCCTTGCGCCATCCGCCGCCGAACTCGCGGCCGACTGCCCCGCCGGGCGCCGCCAGCGCCCGCGCCAGCGCCCCGTCGTGGCAGCCGAGGTCGAGCGCCAGCGGGAAGGGACGGATCACGTCCTCCAACCGGTCGGCCAGCCGCTCGGCGATCTCGTCGAACAGGAAGGAGTGATCGGAGAATTCGGCGACGGCGCGGTCGCGGCGGCGGCGGACCAGGGCGCGGTCGAAAACGGTCATGCTGTCGGGGCTCGTCATGGCCGCACTATACCCCAGCCCGCCCGCAGCCAACCGTGCTACACTCGCAGCCCAGCCACCTGATCCGCCCCACCACCACCGATCGGGTGCCCCCGGCCGGAACGCCGTCACACGGAACAAGAGCATGGGCATCGACGCCGCCATCGCCATCACCCATGAAGCGCTGATGGTCATCCTGAAGATCGTGCTGCCGCCGCTGGGCATCACCGCCCTGCTGTCGGCCGCGCTGATGCTGTTCCAGACCGCCACCAACATCAACGAGTCGACGCTGCAGCAGGACGCCAAGTTCTTCGCCACGCTGCTGATCCTGTTCGTCACCGGCCCGGCGATCTACCTGGCGCTGCGCGACTACACCGGCCTGATCTTCGAACGCATCGCCATGCTGCAATAGCCGGCCGCCATGCCCGTCCCCTTCGCCGGACTGGGCCGGATCGCCGCCGGAACCGCGGCCTTCCTGCTGGACGCGCTGCTTCCGCCGCGCTGCCTGTCCTGCGGCACGGCGGTCGACCGGCAGGGCGGCCTGTGCGCGCGCTGCTGGACCGGCCTGAGCCTCATCGCCCCGCCGCTGTGCGCCTGCTGCGGCATGCCGTTCGAATACGAGGCGCAGGAAGGAAGCCTGTGCGCCGCCTGCCTGGCCGATCCGCCGCCCTTCGCGCGGGCGCGCTCGGTCCTGGTCTATGACGACGCCAGCCGTCCCCTGGTGCTGGGCTTCAAGCACGGCGACCGCATCCATGCCGCCGGCGCCTATGGCCTCTGGCTGGCAAGGGCCGGGCGGGAGCTGCTGGCCGACGCCGACCGGCTGGTTCCGGTGCCGCTGCACCGTGCCCGCCTGTTCCGCCGCCGCTACAACCAGGCGGCCCTGATGGCGCAGGCGCTGTCGAAGCGGTGCGGCGTGCCGACGGTGCCCGACCTGCTTGAGCGCCGGCGCGCCACCCCGACCCAGGGCGGGCTCGACCGCCAGGGCCGCCACCGCAACGTCAAGGGCGCCTTCCGCCTGCGTCCGGGCCGCTCGGTGGAGGGGCAGCGGCTGGTGGTGGTCGACGACGTGCTGACCACCGGCGCGACGCTGGCGGAATGCGCGCGTGTGCTGCTGCGCGCCGGTGCGGCGCGGGTCGACGTGCTGACGCTGGCGCGGGTGGTGAAACGCTGACCGGCTTGCAATGCAGGGCGCAACGTCTGGAAGGCCCCGGGGGTTGACCATATAGTTGTCTACAAACCGATCAGGAGCGTACAGGCATGGCCGACGTCGTCATCTACACCACGCCCTTCTGCCCCTACTGCATGCGGGCGAAATCCCTCTTGGACCGCAAGGGCGTCACGTACGAGGAAATCGACCTCTACGCCCAGCCGGGCCGCCGCAGCGAGATGATCGAGCGAGCCGAGGGCCGCACCACCGTTCCGCAGGTCTTCATCGACGGCAAGCCCTACGGCGGCAGCGACGACATCCACGCGCTCGACCGCGAGGGCAAGCTCGACCCGCTGCTCGGCATCGCGGCATGAGCAGCGCCGGGGCCGGCATCGTCAAGGCTGCCTGCATCCAGGTGAATGCCGGCACGGAGCTGGACGCCAATCTGCGCGCGGCGGGCGATCTCGTCCGCCGCGCCCGCGATGCCGGGGCGGAGTTCATCGCCCTGCCCGAGAATGTCGGCTGGATCGTCCAGGGCCGCGACAAGACGATGGCGCGGGTGAAAAACGCCGACGAGCATCCCGGTATCCCCTTCTTCGCCGACCTGGCGCGGGAGACCGGAGCCTGGATCCTCGGCGGCACCCTGCATGTCCTGCTGGACGGGAACCGCGTCGCCAACCGCAGTTACCTGTTCGACGGGTCGGGCCGGATCGTCGCCCAGTACGACAAGATCCACATGTTCGACGTCACGCTGAAGGACGGCGAGAGCTACCGCGAATCGGCAACCTTCCGGCCGGGCGAGCGGGCGGTGGTGGCCAACACCCCCTGGGGCGGCGTCGGCATGACCATCTGCTACGACGTGCGCTTCCCCTACCTGCACCGGGCGCTGGCCAAGGCGGGGGCGTCGATCCTGACCTCGCCGGCCGCCTTCACGGTGCCGACCGGCCGTGCCCACTGGCACACGCTGCTGCGCGCCCGCGCCATCGAGACCGGCTGCTTCGTCGTCGCCCCGGCCCAGACCGGCAGCCATGACGCGGGACGCCAGACCTATGGCCATTCCCTGCTGGTCGCCCCCTGGGGCGAGGTGCTGGCCGATGCCGGCACCGAGGTCGGCTTCATCGCCGCCGACCTCGACCTCGACCGGGTGGCCGAGGCCCGCGGCATGGTCCCTGCCCTCACCCACGACCGCGACTTCACGGTGGAGCGGGTGGGGTTCTGACGCCCCGCCCGCTTCGGGCCTCAGTACCCCCTGCGGCGGTCCACCAGGTTGGCGAGCGGCCGGCCGGCGCGGTGGGCCTCGATCGCCTCGGCCACCTGGACGGCCGAGCGCGAGGGGTGGGTGACGGCCGCGACATGCGGCGTGATGCGAACCTGCGGGTGGCGCCAGAGGGGATGGCCTTCCGGCAGCGGTTCGGTGGCGAAGACGTCCAGGCTGGCGCCGCGCAGATGCCCGGAGTCGAGCGCCGCCAGCAGGTCCTCCTCCACCAGATGGCCGCCGCGGGCGGCGTTGACGACCACCGCCCCCTGCGGCAGGGCGGCGAACAGCGCCGCGTCCATGATGCCGCGCGTCTCGGCGGTCAGCGGCAGCAGACAGACCAGCATCCGGCAGTGCTTCAGCATCGCCGCCAGCCCGTCGGCGCCGCTGAAGCACTCCACCCCGTCGATGGCCTTGGGACTGCGGCTCCACCCCATCAGGCGATAATCCATGGTCCGCAGCGTGCGGATGGCGGCCATGGCCATCTCGCCGAGACCGAGGAAACCGACGGTGACGTCCGACGCCGAGCGATGGTCCATCGGTTCCCAGCGGCCTTCGGCCTGGAGCGCGCCATACTCGTCCATCAGCCGATGCCAGCGCAGCACCTGGAAGGCGACATAGCCGGCCATGTCCACCGCCAGCCCGTCCGACACCATGCGCACCAGCGGCACGTCGGGCAGCGTCGGATCCTCCAGCAGCGGCTCCACCCCGGCGCCGAGCGAGACGATCAGGCGCAGGTTGGGCAGGGTCGCCAGCATGCCGGCCGGCGGCTTCCAGACCATCGCCATCTCGATGTCGGCAGGGTCGCCGACATCCGGCCAGACGCGCATCTCCAGGTCGGGGATGCGGCTGGAGATCTGGCGACGCCATTCATCGGCATTGTCGCTGGACGAGCAGAACAGGAGCGTCACGGCCGAACCCTTGCTATCTAGATCGGTATGGGGTGCGAACGATAGCGCCTTTCCCGATCTCCGCAAGGGAGCGAGCCCGTGCCGCGCCTGATCCTGCTGAACAAGCCCTACGGCGTCCTGCCGCAATTCACCGACGACCAGGGCCGCCGGACCCTGGCGGAACTGGTGCCGGTGAAGGGCGTCTATGCCGCCGGCCGGCTCGACCGCGACAGCGAGGGCTTGCTGGCGCTCAGCGACGACGGCCGGCTGATCGCCCGCATCGCCGCCCCGGCCAACAAGATGCCCAAGACCTACTGGGTGCAGGTGGAGGGTGTGCCGACCGACGCGGCGCTGGAACAGCTCCGCCGCGGCGTCCCGCTGAAGGACGGCCCCACCCTGCCCGCCGAGGTGCGGCGGATGGAGGAGCCCGAGGCGCTGTGGCCACGCGACCCGCCGGTGCGCTACCGTGCCGCCATTCCGACGGGCTGGATCGCGCTGACCCTGCGGGAGGGGCGCAACCGGCAGGTTCGCCGCATGACGGCGGCGGTCGGCTTCCCGACCCTGCGGCTGATCCGCTGGTCGATCGGCGACTGGACGCTGGACGGGCTGGCGCCGGGGCAGTGGCGGGAGGTCCCCCTTCCCCCCGCCACACCGGCCACCCGGCCGGATGCCGCGGCTCCGGCTGGCCGGCACCGCTCCGTCACGCCCCGCCGAACAACTGCTCCTCGCTCAGCGCCATCACGCTCGCGGAGCCGCTGACCACCGTCTCCCGCAGCGCCGCCGCCCGCGGCAGGACATGGGTGGCGAAGAAGCGGGCGGTCAGCGGCTTGGCCGACAGGAAGGCGGCGTCCGCATCCCCCGCGGCCAGCCTCTCCGCCGCCAGTCTGGCGGCACGGGCGAGCTGCCAGCCGCCGGCCACCAGCCCCATCAGCTCCAGCAGCGGCACGGACGCGGCGGCCGGCAACCGCACGTCCTCGCGGGCCGCCACCACCAGCCAGGCCACCGCCGCTTTCGCTTGCTCCGCCGCGTCCGCCAGGGCGGCACCGGTAACGCGTAGCGGCTCGTCGCCATGGCCGGCCAGTTCGCGCCCGAGCGCGGCGATCTCGTCGAGCAGGGTGGTCGCCGTGCCGCCGCCGTCGCGCAGGATCTTGCGGTTGACCAAGTCGTTGGCCTGGATGGCGGTGGTGCCCTCGTAGATCGTGGTGATGCGGGCATCGCGCAGATGCTGGGCGGCCCCCGTCTCTTCGACGAAGCCCATGCCCCCATGCACCTGCACCCCGTCGGAGGCCAGCGCCTGACCCGTCTCGGTGCACCAGCCCTTGGCGATCGGGGTCAGCAGGTCGACCAGCAGCGCGGCACGGGCGCGCGTCTCCCCGTCTGGATGGCGATGGGCGATGTCGACCGCGGCCGCCGCGCTGTAGAGGAGGCCCCGCATCGCCTCGGTCTTCGCCTTCATGCCCATCAGCAGGCGGCGGACGTCGGGATGGTTGACGATGCCCTTCGACAGGCCCTCGCTCCATCCGGCCGGCTTGCCCTGCACGCGGTCGCGGGCATAGGCCAGCGCCTGCTGGTAGGCGCGCTCGGCGATCGACAGGCCCTGCATCGCCACCGCCAGCCGGGCATGGTTCATCATGGTGAACATGTATTCCAGGCCGCGGTTCGGCTCGCCCACCAGGAAGCCGGTCGCGCCACCCTCGTCGCCGAAGGACAGCACGGCGGTCGGGCTGCCGTGGATCCCCAGCTTGTGCTCCAGCGACACGCACTTCACCTGGTTGCGGGCGCCCAGGCTGCCGTCCGGGTTGACCAGCACCTTCGGCACGACGAACAGGCTGATGCCCTTGACGCCGGGAGGGGCGTCGGGCAGGCGGGCCAGCACCAGATGGACGATGTTCTCCGTCAGGTCATGATCGCCGTAGGTGATGAAGATCTTCTGGCCGGTGACGAGGTGATGGTCGCCGTCCGGCACCGCGCGCGAGCGGGTGGCGGCGAGGTCCGAGCCGGCCTGCGGCTCGGTGATGTTCATGGTGCCGGTCCATTCGCCGGAGATCATCTTCGGCAGATAGAGGTCCTTCAACGCCTCGGAGCCGTAGAGCTGCACCGCGTTCACCGCCCCCTGCGTCAGCATCGGGCACAGCGCGAACGCCATGTTGGCGGAGTGCCACATCTCCTGCACCGCGGTGTTCAGCAGGTTGGGCAACCCCATGCCGCCGCGCGCCGGGTCGAAGGGCAGCCCGTTCCAGCCACCCTCCACCAGCGCCTGCCAAGTGGCCCCCCAGCCTTCGGCGGTGCGGGCGACGCCGTCGGCGCCGAGCCTGGCGCCCTGGATGTCGCCGATCCGGTTCAGCGGCGCCAGGACATTCCCGGCGATCTTCGCCGCCTCGTCCAGGATGCTGTCGACCATGTCGGGACTGGCGTCCTCGAAGCCGGGCAGCGCCGCGACCTCGGCCATGCCGGCCAGATGGTCGAGGACAAAGCGGATTTCCTTCAACGGCGGGGTGTAGGGGATCGTGGCGGCGGTCATGGGGGACCTCTCTGGACATCGACGGTAGGGGAAAAGACGGCCTTACAACGCCTGCCGCAGCTCGGGCACGGCCTTGAACAGGTCGGCGACGAGGCCGTAGTCGGCGACCTGGAAGATCGGCGCCTCCTCGTCCTTGTTGATCGCGACGATCACCTTGCTGTCCTTCATGCCGGCGAGGTGCTGGATCGCACCGGAGATGCCGACGGCGATGTACAGCTCCGGCGCCACGATCTTGCCGGTCTGACCGACCTGGCAGTCGTTCGGCACGAAGCCGGCGTCGACCGCGGCGCGGCTGGCACCCACCGCGGCGCCCAGCTTGTCGGCCAGCGCCTCCAGCAGCGGGAAGTTCTCGCCCGACTGCATGCCGCGGCCGCCGGACACCACGACGCGCGC